>JAJFHE010000024.1 GCA_021775755.1 Hyphomicrobiales bacterium
CTCGTCAGCTTTATGGACTATGATCTGGGATACTTTGACGACCAAACATGCAGACTGGAACCACTTGAAAATCCATTCGGACCAAAAGTGTTACCTATGTCTCCAGTATGAAACGTAACCTATGTGTCCAGAACGGACCGAAGACTGTGTGGCTGGGGCGGGAGGATTCGAACCTCCGAATGCCGGTACCAAAAACCGGTGCCTTAACCGCTTGGCCACGCCCCAACTGACGGCGGCGCAATGGGCCGCAAAATCGGTCGCGAACATAGCTCTTACCAGAGCGCCGCGCAACGCTTGCGATGCCCCGAAATCTCGTGCGCCGTTATGCTTGCGGCGGCGGCGTGCGGGGTCTATAAGACGGACCTTCCAGGGCGTCGGAGTGTAGCGCAGCCTGGTAGCGCACCTCGTTCGGGACGAGGGGGTCGCAGGTTCAAATCCTGCCACTCCGACCAATTTTTCTGATGTATTTTCAATCGCTTATGATCGCGCAATCTGACCCTTGGCTGATCTGCCGCACAGACATCCACATAGATCCAACATTGGAATTTGAAATTCGGATGTCCTGCGACTGAGCTTTCCCAATTCTTCAAGAAATCGGAAAATTGATTTGATATGTCGGGCGGATAGCGGTTCCCGGCTTGAAAACATCATACGCGCTCGGCGGCTTGCTTTGCTGGGGTCCGTCTCAGCCGCGACGGTTGACTGCTCGTCATTTGACCTTTGGGCCGCGGTTGCCGCAAATCAGCCGCAGGGCACCCAGATCTCATCTTTAAAGACAATGCGCCTGCAAACGGCAGTGCCCTGACCAAGGAACTCAAGCACACGGCGATATTTCCGGTCGAGCCCCGCGGCGCGATCAGGATCGGCGCCTTTCAGCAGATGCACCTTGCCCCAATTGTGGGAAGCATCGGCAATCTTGACCAAAACCGCGTTCGGGTTTGCGGCGAGGCGCGGCAGGTAATCTTCAAAGTAGTCCTCGTCCTCGCGGTGGGTCATGGCATCGACGCCGTCACGAATTGCCTTCCCGAAGCTTTCCTCGATCTCGGCAAGCGTGACCTCGGTGTCCTCGACCACGTCGTGCAACCAGGCGATGGCCTCGATCGCGGGGCCTTCGCCGCGCACACGGTCAGCCACGTCCGTAACGTGTGCGATGTACTCAATGCCGAGCTTGTCGGTCTGACCGGCATGGTGTTCAGCGGCAAGCGCCTTCGCGTCGGAAACAAGATCTGCGGGATCAAACGGCGCTTTGGTCATGGAAACCTCTATGTCAACAAGGACAAGGCTAACTCGTGCGCGCGGGCGACGGCAAGTGTCCCCGCGGTTTGACGAGCGGGACTGTTTGCTCACCGTTTGCAACCTTCCGGTTGCTTTTTTAAGCGGCAAGATCGTTTGCATACAAATCTCGATCACAAGCATGTGAGCGACTCGCTGCGTGTAACACACCGTTAACTCGTCTCCAGTTAATTGGCATTCAAACGAATTTGTGAGGCCCGTTCATGCTGCGTGACGATGGTGTTGATTTCGCGAAACTGAAGGTCATGGTGATCGACGACAACCGTCATTTCATCGCCATTCTTTCCGAGATGCTGCGCGCATTCGGCGTGCGCGACGTGTCGCGCTTCGACAATCTGCCCGCCGCCTATGAGGCGATCACCCAGCGCCATTTCGATATTGCGTTCATAGACCTGAACCTCGGCAGGGAAAGCGGTCTCAGTTTCATTCAGGTGGTGCGCTCCAATCCGGAGTGCAACAACCGAAAGATCCGCTTCGTGGTCGTTTCCGCCTATGCGGAAAAGGAGTACGTGCAAGGTGCCATCAAGGCCGGCGCCGACGAGTTTCTGGTCAAGCCCGTTGCGCCGCGCAGCGTCTATGACCGCGTGGTACGGCTTGTCAAGCGGCCGCTCCGGTATATCCGTACGGAGAGCGGGTATTTCGGGCCGGACCGGCGACGCGCCATTGATCCAAATTTCGCCGGCTTCGAACGCCGCGTCACCGACGACGCGGAGTATGTGTGACCCACCGGCCGGTTACCCCTGGCCACCTCACAGAATTCCACATCCGACCGTTCCCTTTCTGCTATCCCTGTGACCCGAAGCGCGCCGGATGTTCGGCGTCTGGCAGGTACGGCACAGTTTCACGGAGACGGCATATGGCACATCTGGTGGCGGCTCGCCTCAAGGGCGGCGACATCGCCGGCGACGGCAGCACGCTCGACATCGTCGTGGGCACGAGCGATGGCGAAGAGCACACCCTGACGCTGCCCTTCGACCAGGCGGTGTGGCTTTCCCAGGCGTTGCTGTCGCTCACCAATGAGCTCCATGAGCGCCAGACCGCGCACGGGTCCGCACTCCGGACCCCTCATCTCGACGCGGCGATGATCGCCGAAGGCGTACAGATCAACCTCAATGAAACGGCAAGCGCGGCGCTCATCCAGATCGTCGGCCGCCGCGACCCTCAGGCACCGCTCGGCAGCGGCTCGTTCCGCATCGACGGCGCGGAGCGGCTGCGCGCCTTCGCCACGAAATGCCTCGAGGTAGCGGACAAGATGACGCCCTCGTCACTCCCGTCCTAAGTTTGGAACTCAGCGCGCGATGATACCGCCATATTTGGCCGCAAAACGATCCCACGCCGACTGCGCGGCCAGCTCGGCATCGCGGAGTAGTCTTGCGGCATCGGCGCGTGTCAGAACACCGCCATCGACCACGGGCACGCCGTCCACAAGCACCGTTTCAACGTCCTTGGCGTGACCGTGATAGACGAGGTTCTGCACCGGATCGAGCGTTGGCCTGAGCCCGAACGCCTCATAGTCCAGGATCATCAGGTCGGCCCGCTTGCCGGCCTCCAGAGAGCCGATCTCTTTCTCCAGCCCGAGCGCCCGAGCGCCTCCCATGGTCGCCAGCCGCAACGCATCGGGGGCTTTCAGCGCAACCGCGTCCTGCGTCTTGATGCGCGCCATGGTCACGGCGGCGCGCACAACTTCGAAGTGATCGGAGAACATGTTGTCAATGCCAAGGCTGACGGGAATGCCGCGCTCCAGATAGTCCATTGCCGGCGCGATATGGCCGCGCACCGAATTCATCAACGGACAGTGCGCCACGCAAGCGCCCGAATGGGCGAGCAGGCCGGTGTCCGCATCGCTTGTCACATAGCAATGCGCCATCACGGTATCGTCGGCGAGCAGCCCGTGATCGCGCGCGTAGGCGTAAGGCGACACACCGTGCAGTCGCTCGATGATCTCGAATTCCTCCTCGCCCCAGCCAACATGCATGCTGAGACGCAGGCTCAGCCGGTCGGCTTCCTTACGGCACGCGCGCAATAGCTCCGGCGATGATGAGATAGTGAGGTTCGGCGTTATCATGGCTTGGATCCGACCATCGGCGCGGCCATGCCAGGTTTCGGCAAACTCGACGGCGCGCTTCAACTCGCGCTCACGCACATCCGCATCAAAGCGAAACTCGCCTTTCGCCATGGCGTCGAAATCGGCGTCGTGCAGCATGATGCCCATGGCCGAGCGGCAGCCAAGCGTTTCGACGAATTCGGCATAAACGTCCGCTTCCTCTTCCATTTCCAAGGTTGTGGTGACGCCGCTTTTGAGAAGCTCCGCATAGGTGAGCGAGCCGACAAGCCGGCGCTCCTCACGCGTTGCCACCGTGTTCATCGGCAGATACATGCCGGTCACGCAGGCAAGCCCCGCATCTTCCGCCCGGCCGCGAAACAGCGTGTATCCGACATGGTTATGGGTCGAGACGAAACCGGGCGCGATCACCTTGTTTGTACCGTCGATCACGCGGTCGGCGGTGGGGTGGTCGCGCATCACTTCGTCGTTCGGTCCAACGGCAACGATGCGCGCACCTTCGATAAATATTGCGCCCGGGTCGTGGATTGAGAAGGCGTCGTCGACGGTAATGACGGTGGCGTCGTGAATCAGAATGCTCATGCACCCGAGTTCAGCGCAAAGCAGCGGGGATAGCAATCGCCGGTGGACTTCAACGCGCGGGGCAATTTGTCCGCATCGCATTCCCGGCGAGCGTGTATAATTGCGTGACACAGACAGGGAGGCCCCCGATATGTGCACCGTTCAATCGCTGGTCCGTTGCATCGTGGTGACGGTTGCGCTGTGTCTGGCGCCATCGCCCTCGCCCGCACAGGATCAGGCCATGGCGGACGCCATGAGCGTTCCGCCAAACGTCGATAGCGCGGAAGCGGGCGGCTACTGGTCGCATGATGGCGCGGAGGGCTTTTTCCGCACCGTGATGCTCGCAGCCGGCGCCGAACGGGTCGGACACCGCCTGTTTATCCAGTGGATCGCGGTGTCCAGCGAAACCCAGGACTACCGGCTTGTCCGCACCGTCAACGTCGAAGAGTTCGGCGAAGGCCATGGCGTCACGCTGGAGCTCGCAAGCGACTTCTCGATATTTGACAAACTCACCGTATCGATTACCGCGACGCCTGTGCACGGCAGCGATGCACAGCGCTACGTGCTTACGGCAACGAAAGAGGGGACTTACCGGCTCACGCAAGAGTGAAGCGGCGTTTCAGGCCTGCAAGTCTTACGCTAGCTTCAGCAGCCGGATGATGGCTCCGAGCCGTTTTCGAGACACAGGCTCCATGTGATGACCGAAGTACAGCACAAAACGGCGAGAGCAACTTACAAGCTTTTCCCTGTTGCGGCGTGCTGTCTCCTTACGCTTTGTATCCTCGGGCTGTCGGCTTCAACCGGGCGGACCGGGACAAGCATTGAGATGCCGGCGGCCGCTGTGGAGGCGGCGCCGGCGCAGCGACAGGCTCAAAGCGATACGGCAATCGGTGTCGGTCACGTCAACCCTCCACCCCCCCATGTGTCGCGTGTTCGCGTCACATCGGGAGACACAGTGGTTTACGATACTCAAGGCAACATCCGTAGCGAAGCTAAGGCCTCCAACGGGGCTTACGACCTGAAGCTCTCGATCTGGTTCTCAACCCTGGTGGCAACCAGCCGGGCTGCAGTTACGGCCGGCTTTCATGCGCCTTACGACACCTACCTGTTGGAAACGAAAGAGGACGCAGGGGCGATCTGGGACACCTTCACCGACCCGGACAATCCGTATGCCGAGCGCACATCAGTACTGGAAACCTCGATCAGCATACCGCAGGCCGAGGTGCCGGACAGCAGCTACCTCTGGTTTTCTTTGTCCTCAACGTCCCTGGCGGGACTCACACTCGACACCAATCCCGCAGCGCCTGGACACCAGCCCAACACACGGCATTTCGCCGTGCTCGACATCGACGATTACTACCTCTCCACCATGTCGAGGGAATGGAGCATGGAGGGGCGCAGCTCGGAGCATCCCCGCTTCGATGGCAGCCCGGGCGCCACCGCAGACCATTGGAGAACCTGGCGGCCCTTCGAGATTCAGTTCCGCCTGGTGCCGCAGGAACCAGGCTATGACGACGACCCGCAACGCTATCTCGATCAGTGGAATGAGGCCGTCGCCATAGTGGAACACGAAATGGGCAGGTACGAGCTTTTCCGCAAAGAAATGCGGACCCGTCTCAGCGAGTGGGAGGATTTTCTGGCGAGGCTTCCGCCCGACTACGAGGTCGGTTCGGGGATTGAGGCCGAGATAGCGCAGATTCTATCCGATCTCCAGCTGACCGAATCCGAGATCCCGATCTTCGAGGCGGCGCTGGGGGCGATCGCCGGGGCGGAGGAAGACTTCCGCCACCTCATCGCCTTCCGGCGCAGCTACCGGAAATATCTATGTGACGAGGATCTGACTCCACCGGTGCTGGCGCGCTTCGGCGGCATGGATGGCGAGTCGCGCCATGTCAACAGCGCCGGAAGGGTGGACTTCCGCCGGTACGAGGCGCCGGGCTGGACTTCCCCGGACCTGACGACACAGTTTGGGTGGATCTATGACAATAGGTGCCCCAGGCTGAGCACCATCCACATCGACGTGGAGGAACTCCGGCTTCTCTCAGCGCTGGTGGCCGATCTTCCGGTCCTTACGGTCGGTCAGTCCGTCGGCGATGACTTTCTCCGCATCCAGATGGAACGCTTGTCTGAGACAATCCGCGAGGCGGCGGTGTCGGCCGTCGGCGTTGCCTGGCGGTTCGCCTCGTCCAACGAGGGAGTGGGCGAACTTTCGATACGCTCCGAACAGCCGGTGTTCCCGGACGGACAGCTTCGCCTGCCCGCGTTGCCGGACGGCCTGCTCCTTCGTGTCGAAAACGGTCTCCATGACGGATGGCCCTTCCCGGTTGACGGATCAGGTGAGCACACCGACTATTACGGGTCGAATACCTTCACCTTTACCAACCATGACAAAAACAATCTCTCCACTTATTTCGGTGACTATTCCGGGGCGCATCCTGGCGTACCAGGTTTCCGTAACGCTGGTTTGCATCTGGAGACTGACCTTGCCGACGTCCAGTACCGGTTCGAGGGTGGCGGCGAGCGGAACGCCAGTTACACCTATGTGAGCCATCACCCCTTATGGGGCAGCCAATTTGTCATCACCGGCCGGACCACGGACGGTTCCCTGTCCGGTGGCCTGTCCCTGCGTCGAACGGACAAGTTGGTGCCCGGGACAGATCCCCGCCAGAGTGTCGTCGAGCACCATCGCTCACGCTTCGGCTGGCGCTTCGAGCGCAACGGGTCGCCGGGCCTGCCGGCCCGCGAACCGGAACCAGAACCGGAATCTGTGGGCGGCTACCAGTCACCGCCGTTCCTGGCGCTGGAGGCGGCAAGCTTTCCGCGCGAGCCGGTCCCCGGTTTGCCGGTCACCATGGCGTTCAGGGTGGAGAATGTAAGTCAGTTGCCAGCGGCTCGGGTGAGTTTGGATCTGACGCTCGCCGATCCCCGCATCGAACGACCGCCCAAAGATCTCGAAATCATCGGCGATTTCTGCTCGCCCCTCGACGACGGCCGCTTCCGATGCAATCTCGGAGACATGAAGCCAGGCGAGGTCAGCGATCTCGTCTTCACCGCGGAAACGCCGATGACCGGTGCTGTGATTTGGGCCGCAGACCTTGCCAGCGCCGGCGATCTCGGCG
Source organism: Hyphomicrobiales bacterium (assembly GCA_021775755.1). Taxonomy (GTDB): domain Bacteria; phylum Pseudomonadota; class Alphaproteobacteria; order Rhizobiales; family JAJFHB01; genus JAJFHE01. The sequence continues at coordinate 7,036 of JAJFHE010000024.1, forward strand.
GCCCCGTCGAGCTTGGCGGGTTGCTCGGTGCGCGTGGACCACCACGCATCATGGACGTGGTCGTCATCCATGACCAGACCCGCGTTGAACACGAGCTGCCACTATATGCCTACCCCTACGGTCCCAATGCTCATGGTGGCGATACGCGGTATCTGCTTGTCGTCGGTCACAACCTGCCGCAACGCCCGGCGCAAAACCTGACGCTCACGGACACAGATACGATCCACTACAGTTTCCTGGCCTTTCCGGACAGCAATTCGCAGTTCTATCAGGAATGGTTCGACAAGGGCTGGCAGCGCTTCTACGACATGGAAGACGCCGCCGCCGCACGCGCACGCGCCGAAGAGGATGGCTATGACGCGGTGCTCGTGCGCGCCGATCTCAAACCCGGCATCATGCCGGGTCAGCGCACCATCACCGTGTCCGACGCGGAGGACCGCTGGGGCCTTGAGTTCGGCGACTTGTCTGCACGTCTGTCGTTCGTCAGGCGGCTCGAAGGCGGCGGCATTGACCTCCTCAGGAATGCCTACATCCCGGAGCGAATCTATCTTGCGGTCGAAACCAACATCGCGTTGCCGCTCGAAGAAATCCCGGTTTTCATAAACGCAGAGAACCTCGCCGGTGGTCAGCAGGGTGAAATCGAGCTCATCGCGCGGCGCAGCGAACTCGGCAACGGCCGCATCTACCTCGCCGGCCCGCTCGACCTGCACAGACGGGGCCGCACTCCCTCTTTATCCGGCGGCACCGCAATTGCGACCTCGGTCGAGCGAAATGATCCGGGCCTTCTGCAGGCGCGCATTGACGAGAGCTTCATCCTCAAAACCTTTCACCTGCCACTCGATCCTGTTGTCGCATCGGTTGCGGTCGGCGTGACCCCGGCAGCAGGCGATTACAGCTGGCTCTGGCGTGACGGCCTGAGCCGCGCCGCAGCCTGCCACGACGATGTTGTGATTGATGATTGGGGCAAGCTCACCCAGGCGGAATCGGACGAAATCTGGAACCTGATCATCCTGACGACAAGCGATCACTTCCCTGGGCAGTCAGTCACTTTCGGTCACCACGCGGCAGCGGTTCTCCTGCGCGACATGTTCGCCTTCGTCATGGAAAAACAGATCCGCAAGCTTGAGTGGATCCGTAGCAACCGGCAGGCCCTGCTCGGCCTGATGGCCTATATGAAGCCGCGGGCCTGGGACGATGACCTGCCGTTGCTTCGCATCCCGGCGAATGATTTCAGCGGACTTGAAACCGAATATCGCTACATCATCCTCAATGACACCGCGTGGCTCGCCGAAGAAAACAACACGAGTGAAGAGGCAATCGAGGCGTGGAGGGAACGCGAAACCGTCGCTGCGCTCGGCAAACTGATCGAGGCGGCCGGGGAAGCCGTCGAGCAGGCGCGCGACGCCGAAGACTGCGAAATCGAGGACCTGATACGTCTGACCGGCTTCAGTTTCTCGCCGATCTCACGACTGCTCAAGGCGGAATTCGTGACACTTGCCGAAGTGGCATCGAGTGGTGGCGCGCGCGCGCTCCTGTGGCAGCCCGATATGGCGGCGCGCTTTTGGGTCGATCAGGTGGCGCCGCTCGCCGAAGCGGTGCGGCAACAGCAAATCCATGCCAATGTCGATACTGATCTGACCCTTGCTGCGGTCGCCTTCCTCACCCTGCCTTTCATACTCGCGGAAGGTACCGCGGTGGCGCTCGTTACCTTCGCGATCGATCTCGTCGACCTCGCCGTCACCACGGTGCACGAGTTGAGCCAGTACTTCGCCAGCGAAGCGGAATTGGCCTTCGCATCGGGGGCGGCGATTACAATTGGCGAGAAACGGCACCAGAGCGCTCTTGAAAACGCCAAGGGCTGGGCGAGCACCGCCTTCGGCATAGGCACTTCGGCTTTCGGCGCGGTAATGGGCGGCGTCGACGCTTTACCGAAGCTTGCAGTGCTGCGACGCGTGGCGCGCGGGCGTCAGTTGGCGCGCACCATGGAGGGCGCCGGTGAGCTCGCTTCGCTGCGCCCGGTCGACCTGCAGGATTTTGGCGCATTCGCGATGAGCTCGTGGATGCGGGCGCAGGAGGCAGGGCTGGAAGGCCTCACCGCGGTCGAGCGGCGAGCTCTTGCCCTGGTCGAGGAATATAAAACGCTCAACACGGCTGCGAAGATCGTGCCCGAACCTGACGTGCCGCCATTGAATGTCATCGACTCTTCTGTGCCAACTGCCCCGGTCCGGTTTGACCCCGACGCACAGTCCGGACTGGCGACCGCCAGACCCCCTCCTGGCGGGAGGATCGAAACACCGCGCACTTCCGGTGATGTCCCGAACGCGTTTGAAACGCGGGTGCCGCCTGAGACTTCGGTGAGGTTTACGGACAGTTCCGGTTCGGAAGTAGATCTGCCTTTGGGTGATCATCTCGGTGCCGGATACACAAGTGAGGTGTTCGCCCATGCCGACGATGCGGATAACCTTGCTATTCGCATTACCTTCTACAGGGAAAATGCTCCAGCTGCCGTACTCGATCAAGTCGGGGATACCTCGCTTCGCACACGCGTGCGCTCGGAGCACATTCGCCCTGTACGCATTGAAAGCAGCCATGTTGTCTCAGGGGTGGAGTTCCAGGGCCAGGCGGTAACACGCGTCAGTGTGGTTGAACGGGTTCCGGAAACGGCGCAACGGACGATCGCACGACAAGGCGGCCGCATGTCGATTGCGCAGATGATGGCTTATGAAGGCGCGCTGCGCGACCTCAACAGACAGGGTTTGGTGTGGCTCGACAATAAGTGGGACAATTTTGCCTTTGTGCCGGCGAATGACGGCAGCGGGCGCGTGCAGGTCGTGGTCCTTGATCCCGGTGGGATCGTGCCGATACGGCTGGATGCCGGTGCGGCAACGGGTGAAAGCATGGCCGAACTCGCACGCCGCATTCAAATGCGCGTCAACGGCGACTTTGCAACACAGGTCCCGGACTACGCCTTTGTTGAACCACCAAAGTGGCGTACCCGACTTCGACAGGAGACGCTGCTGGACGATTTCGCGGACGCCTTCGACTATCAGGAACTGGGCATCCCGGGACCTGAACATTTGCTGTTCAATCCGAAGTCGGGTGAGGACTTCGACTATATTGCACCGCTGTTCGAAGCGGCGGAGTAGCCCGGTCCGGGCACCCCGCAATGCAGCGGCGACAAGCCGCCCCCTTAAGTGCTAGGAGAGTGCCTCCGGAAACGAGCGCGGGACACGGCATCCCTCATGAGCGGATCAATTACTTTCGATCGCGATATCGAGTTCGAGTATGGCGAGGCGCAGCAGGTGACGCCGCTGTTGCGCCGTGTGGTCGCCAACAATCCGAGCGCTTTCACCTTTCGCGGCACCGGAACCTATATTATCGGCCACGGGCATGTGGCGGTGGTGGACCCGGGGCCGGACGACCGGCAGCACCTCGACGCGCTCCTGGCCGAACTCGATGGCGAGACCGTCACGCATATTTTCGTCACCCATACGCACCGCGACCACTCGCCCCTTGCCGCCGGCCTCAAGGACGCCACTGGCGCGCAGATCTATGCCTACGGGCCGCACGGTTCGGGCCGCGAAAGCCTGGCGCGCGCCAGCGGCGACGTTCAGCTCGACGCCAGCGGCGATACCGGCTTTGTGCCCGACGTGGCGCTTGAGCATGGCGATATCGTGCCCGGCAAGGGCTGGACGCTGGAGGCGGTGTTTACGCCGGGCCACATGGCGAACCACATGAGCTTTGCGCTGCGCGAGGAACACGCTCTTTTGTGCGGCGACCATGTGATGGCGTGGTCGACCAGCGTCATCGCGCCGCCCGACGGCAACATGAAGGACTATATGGCGTCGCTGCAGCTGGTGATGGAGCGCGAGGACAATGTCTACTGGCCGACACACGGGCCGCAGGTGAAACGGCCGCGCCAGTTCGTGCGCGCCTATATCGGCCACCGGCGCATGCGCGAGGCGGCCATCGTGCAGCAGCTGCAGGCCGGCGTTCGCTCGATACCCGCGATCGTCCAGAAACTCTACGCCGACATAAGCCCGACCCTGTGGCCGGCGGCCGGCATGTCGGTGCTGGCCCATATGGAGCACCTGATCGAGCTTGAGAAAGCCGAGACGGACGGCGCGCCGACACTGCTCTCGGATTACCGGATCAAGGGCTGAGCGGACTCAGATCTCGGGTGGCAAGAGCTTGCCCGGATTGAGAATGCCCTTGGGGTCGAACACCCGCTTCAGCCTGCGCATGAGGTCAAGCTCGACCGGCTGCTTGATTGACGTCATGTGGCCAACCTTCATGCGGCCGATGCCGTGCTCGGCGCTGATCGAGCCGTTGAAGGCATGCACGACGTTGAACACCGCCGCCTCCATATCGGACCAGCGTGCGAGGAACGCCTCGCGGCTGGCGCCCTCGGGTTGCGATATGTTGCAGTGAATATTGCCATCGCCGATATGGCCGAAATAGACCGGCCTGCAGTTCGGTATCATCGCCGTGGCGGCGGCGGCGGCGCGTTCGAGAAATTCCGGGATCGCCGAGACCGGCACGGAAACGTCGAACTTTATGCTACCGCCCTCGTGCTTCTGAATGCCGGAAAGTTCGGTGCGCATGGCCCACAGTTCTTGCGCCTGCGCTTCGGAGGCGGCAATCACCGCATCGGCGACGAGGCCGCGTTCCATGCCTTCGGCGAGAATGTTTTCGGCCACTAGATCGAGCCGACCGCGTTCGCCGCCGCCCGACAATTCCATGAGAATGTACCAGGGGTGATGCCCGGCCATCGGGTCGCGCACGCCCTCGCCGTGTTTGAAAAGGAACTCAAAGCCGATGCGCGGGATGATCTCAAACCCCATGACCGAGAGGCCCGACAGGTCATTGGCGAGCGACAGAAGCTCGACCGCGGCTGACGGTGCGGCAATGCCGATCATGGCGGTTGAACGGTCGCTCGGTTTCGGGAACAGCTTCAGCACCGCGCCGGCGACGATGCCGAGCGTGCCCTCCGCGCCGATGAACAGGTTCTTCAGGTCGTAGCCGGTATTGTCCTTGCGCAGCCGTTTGAGGCCGTTCCACACGCGCCCGTCGGCCAACACCACCTCAAGCCCCAGCACCAGATCGCGGGTGTTGCCATAGGCGAGCACCGCCGTGCCGCCGGCATTCGACGATATGTTGCCGCCGATCTGGCAGGAGCCTTCCGCGCCAAGGCTCAGGGGAAAAAGCCGGTCTGCATCGTCGGCCGCGGCCTGAACGCTGGCAAGGATGCATCCCGCATCGACGGTCATCGTGTTGTCGACCGGGTCAACGTTGCGCACCTTGTTCAGGCGGCCAAGCGACAGCACGACTTCGGTGCCGGTTTCAAACGGGATCTGCGCCCCGACAAGCCCGGTATTGCCGCCCTGGGGCACGATCGCCGTGCAGGTTTCATTGGCGATTTCCAGAATTCGGGAGATTTCCTCCACCGTGCCCGGCCGCAGCACCATGGCCGCCTTGCCCACATAGCGGTCGCGCCACTCCACCATATAGGACGCCATATCGGCGGGCTCGGTGAGCGCGTAGCGGACACCGGTTACGTCCGAGAGCCGCTGCAGGGTTGCAGCGTCCGGCGCGGTGAGGTTGGAGGGCATCTCGTTCATGCCCGCAGATATAGTCGGCGATGACGGAGCCGTCGAGCGTTGTGACAGTGTTCAGGACCGGGGCGCGGCTGCGCGTTTTAATCTGTCGTTGATCGCCGCCCCCAGCCCCTCTTCTGGCACCGTCATCACCGCAATAATTTCCGCCCCGCAATTATCAAGCTCATGAAGATGGGCGAAGAGGTTGGCGGCAGCCTCGACCGGATCGCCGTCCCGGGAAAGATTGAGGCAAATGCCTTCACACTCCGGCACTTGCGAACCGAAGGCCAGAAGCGCTTCGCCCGGTTGCACATCCCTTGCATTCAGCCGCAATCGGGCCCGCGGCGCATAGTGGCTTTGCGATTGACCGGGCGCGACGGGAGCCGCGCCCGCATCGCTACGCAGTTCGACCGGTCCGGCAACCGTTTCGATGTCTTCGCGCGCAATACCGCCCGGCCGCAGAATTTGGAGCTGCGGGCCGAGACACGAGACGATGGTCGATTCAAGCCCGATACCGCAGGCCCCACCTTCAAGGAGGTAGTCGACCCGGCCGGCGAGGCTTGCCCGGACGTGCTCGGGCGTGGTGGGAGAGATCTGACCGGAACGGTTGGCGCTCGGCGCCGCGACCGGGCAGCCGGCTGCTTCAAGAAGCGCGCGCGCCAGCGGGTGTGCGGGCACGCGCAGCGCGATGCTGTCGAGCCCCGCCGAGACAAGCCGCGATGCCGCGCAATCGGGAGTCCGAGATACCACAAGCGTCAGCGCACCCGGCCAGAACTTCCGCGCGAGGGTGAGCGCCGTATCGCTGAACATTCCGAGCACCCCGGCGGCGGTGAGATCCAGCACATGCACAATCAGCGGGTTGAACTGGGGCCGCCCTTTTGCCTCGAACACCCGCGCCACCGCCTTGTCGTTGCGGGCATCGGCGCCGAGGCCATAGACCGTCTCGGTCGGAAACGCGACAAGACCGCCACCGGTGAGCACCCGCGCGGCGTCTTCAATGTCGCGCGCCCGGCCCTTGAGTAGATCCGGCGTCGCTTGCGTCTCCATGTGCATTGACGTGACCTGTGTGGCCGATAGAGTTGTGGAGGTTCGGCCGGAAAATCCTTAAGACATATCCCCAGTGCCCAATAGGGGTGCGCACGCACAACGTCAAGCCAAGCTGGAGTAATGCCGCACGATGTCCTTCACGCCCCATGTCAACGACATCACCCATGCCATGAACAAGGTCGCGGGCTTCGAAGGCCTGCTTGAGGAGGGTCTGTATCCCGATCTTTCAAGCGATCTCGTCGAGGCCATCCTCAACGAAGCCGGCAGGTTTGCAGGCGAAGTGCTCGCCCCGCTCAATGCGGTCGGCGACCGCCACGGCAGCACGCTTGAGGGCCACGACGTGACGACGGCGCCTGGATGGAAGGACGCCTACAGCCAGTGGGTTGACGGCGGCTGGGGCGCCCTTCCGTGCGAGGAAAAGCACGGCGGCCAGGGCCTGCCGATAACCGTCAGCCTGGCCGTGCAGGAACTCTGGAACACCGCCAATTCGGCCTTCGGTATCGGCACGCTCCTGACGCAGGGCGCCGTGGAAGCGCTCGTTGCGCACGGATCGGAAGACCTTCAGGCGACGTATCTTGAGAACATGGTGACGGGCGCTTGGACTGGCACCATGAACCTGACCGAGCCGCAGGCCGGTTCCGATCTCAATGCCCTGCGCGCCAAGGCCGAACCGCAGGCCGACGGCTCCTATCTGATCACCGGCACCAAAATCTTCATCACCTATGGCGAACACGACCTCACCGGGAACATCATTCATCTGGTTCTGGCGCGCCTACCCGATGCACCGGCGGGAACGCGCGGCATATCGCTGTTTCTGGTGCCCAAATATTTCGTCAATGACGACGGCACGGTAGGTGACCGAAACGACGTGAAGTGCACCGGCCTTGAAGAAAAACTCGGCATTCACGGCAGCCCGACCTGCACGCTGACCTTCGGCGACGACGGCGGTGCGACGGGCTGGCTCGTCGGTGAGGAAAACCGCGGGCTTGCCTGCATGTTCACGATGATGAACAACGCCCGCCTGCATGTCGGAATGCAGGGAGTGGCAATCGCCGAGCGCGCCACGCAGCAGGCGGTTGCCTTCGCTAAGGAGCGCAAACAGGGACGGCGGCCCGATGCCGACGGCATGGCCGCGATCATCGAGCACCCCGATGTGCGCCGCATGCTCATGACCATGAAGGCACTGACGGCGGCCTCGCGCTCGATCTGTTTTGCAACCGCGCGCGCCATCGATCTGTCGCACCATGCCGCGGACGAAGACGAGCGTGCCCGGCAGAACGCGCTCGCGGGCCTCATGACACCGGTTGCCAAGGCGTTCGGCACCGATACCGGCTGCGAGGTTGCATCGATCGGCGTACAGGTTCACGGCGGCATGGGGTTCATTGAAGAAACCGGCGCGGCACAGCATTACCGCGATGCCCGCATCACGCCGATCTATGAAGGCACCAACGGCATCCAGGCCATCGACCTTGCAACCCGCAAGATCACCATGGCCGGCGGCGAGGTGGTGCAGGGCTATCTGGCCGGCCTGAAAGACGTCGCGGAAGACGTGCTCGCTTCGAACAATCCGGAATTCGGCAGCACCGGCTACCGGCTGACGGAAGCGATTGAAGACCTTGAGGAAACAACCGGCTGGATGTTGCAGACCCTGCATGACAATCCGGACCATGTGCTCGGGTCCGCGGCACCATATCTGCGCCAGTTCGGTCTGACGGCCGGCGCCGCCAATCTTGCCGGCGCCGCCCTAGCGGCCGCTGAGAGCGCCGGCGGCGAGGACGCGGGCGGCCACATCGCCCTGACACGTTACATGGCGGAAAACCTGCTTCCCGAAACCCGCGGATTGTCCAAAATCGTGCGCGGCGGATCGGAGGCCCTGGCCGAAACGTCGGCGCGTGTGCTGGCGGTCTAGGCCGAGCCGGCAAAAGGATATTAGATGGCAACGCTTCTCCTCACACATGCGGATTGTATCGAGCACGAAACGCCGGAGGGCCATCCGGAGCGGCCGGACCGCCTGCGCGCCCTCAACCAGATCTTCCAGTCCGATCATTTCAACAGCCTGATCGCAGAAGAAGCGCCGCTCGGCAGCATCGATAGCATCGCCAAGGCGCACCCGAGGGATTACATCTCGATGATCGAGGGCCGGCGACCGGATGAAGGCATCGAAGCGCTCGATCCCGATACCTGGATGTCGCCCAAAAGCCTCGATGCGGCGCTGCGTGCTGTCGGCGCCGGCATTCGCGCCACCGAAGCCGTGCTCGAAGGCGATGTTGACAATGCCTTCTGCTCCATCCGCCCGCCCGGCCACCATGCCGAGGCCAACCGCGCCATGGGGTTTTGCCTGTTCAACTCCGTCGCGGTCGCGGCCCACCATGCGCGCGACGAATACGGCCTTGAGCGTGTCGCCGTCGTCGATTTCGACGTACACCACGGCAATGGCACGCAGGATATCTTCTGGAGCGATCCCGACCTTTACTACGGCTCAACCCACCAGATGCCGCTGTTTCCCGGCACCGGCAACAAGTCGGAAACCGGCGAAGGAAATATCTTCAACGCGCCTTTGTCGGCGGGCGATGGCGGCGAGCAGTTTCGCGAAGCCGTAGACAGTGTCATCGTGCCGTCGCTCGACGCATTCTCTCCGCAGCTTCTCATTATATCGGCCGGGTTCGATGCCCATCAACGCGATCCCCTGGCGAGCCTCAATCTGACGGAAGAGGATTTTGCCTGGGTTACGCTCAAGCTGATGGACGTTGCGTCAACCCACTGCGAGGGCCGCATTGTCTCCATGCTCGAAGGCGGGTATGACCTGCAGGGACTTTCGGCATCGTGCGGCACACACATTCAGGTGCTGATGCACGGCGGCTATCTTGAGGACTAATGCGGCATGAGTGACGACACCACCGACATCATCGACACCTCCGACATCGAAGCGCTGAGTTTCGAGGCCGCGCTTGAACAACTAGAGACCATCGTCAACAAGCTCGAAGCAGGACAGGTCAGCCTTGAGGAATCGATTTCCATCTATGAGCGCGGCGAAAAGCTGAAAGCGCGGTGCGAAGCGCTATTGCGCGAGGCCGAGGCGCGGATCGAAAAGATCACTCTGAAGCCCGACGGATCGGTGCAGGGCACGGAACCGCTCGACGTCGGCTGATTGCCCGAAATGACGCGGCTGGATCAGGCGCTCGTCGAACGCGGGCTGTTTGCATCCCGCGCCAAAGCCCGAAGTGCCGTTCTCGATGGCCTCATCGAGGTCGACGGCTCCGCCGCCCGCAAGCCCGCCCAAACGGTATCCGATACCTCTTCCATTGTTCTGCTCGGCGAGCCCATGCCTTACGTGTCGCGGGCGGCGATGAAACTGGTGCACGCCCTCAACCATTTCCGGATCGATCCCGCGGGGCGAACCGCCCTCGACATCGGAGCGTCTACGGGCGGTTTCACGCAAGTGCTTCTGGAACGCGGCGCGGGCCACATCTACGCGGTCGACGTCGGTCACGGCCAGCTTGATGTGGAGATCGCGAAGGACCCCCGCGTCACTGTTCTGGAGAAACTCAATGCGCGAAGCCTGAGCGCCAAGCATATAGCGGAGCCCCCGGGCATCATCGTCTGCGACGTCAGCTTCATCAGCCTGAAGCTCGCCCTGCCTCCGGCACTGGCGCTTGCACAGCCCGGCGCGCAACTCATTGCACTCATCAAGCCGCAGTTCGAGGTGGGCCGGAAGGGTTTGGGCAAGGGCGGGATCGTGCGCGACCCGCAACGGCACCGCGACGTCTGCGACGCAATCCGCACATGGCTTCGCGACGATATAGGCTGGGAGATCACCGGCCTCACACCCTCACCTATCGAGGGCAGCGACGGAAACAGGGAATTCCTCATCGCCGCACAAAATCCCGCAGCGTAAACGCAAAACGCCCCGACCATCTCTGACCGGAGCGTTTCGTCAAATAGCGAACCGCGATCAGGCAGCGAGCACCTGAATGGGATCCTTGAACGAGTAGCCGAGCGCTTCGGCCACGGCATCGTAGGTGACCTCGCCCTTGTAGACGTTGAGGCCGGCGCGCAGGTGCTCATCGTCGGCGAGCGCCTGTTTGTAGCCCTTGTTGGCGAGCTGCAGCCCGAACGGCAGCGTCACGTTGTTGAGCGCGAAGGTCGAGGTGCGTGCCACACCGCCCGGCATATTGGCAACGCAGTAGTGCACCACATCGTCGACAATAAAAGTCGGGTCGGCATGAGTGGTCGCGTGGCTCGTCTCAAAGCAGCCGCCCTGATCGATGGCGACATCGACAACAACGGAGCCCGGCTTCATGCGCTTGATCATGTCGGCAGTGACGAGCTTGGGCGCCGCGGCACCGGGGATCAGCACGCCGCCGATAACGAGATCGGCACGCAGCACCAGCGACTCAACGGTTTCTCGCGTCGAATAGACGGTCTTGATCGAAGACCCGAATTCGGCAACCAGATTGCGCATCACATCGACGTTGCGGTCGAGCACGCAGACATTGGCGCCAAGTCCAAGCGCCATGCGCGTCGCGTTGGCGCCGACCATGCCGCCTCCGAGCACGACGACGTCTGCCGGCGGCACGCCCGGCACGCCGCCGAGCAGCACACCGCGTCCGCCTTCCGACTTCTGCAGGCACAGCGCGCCGACCTGGATCGACATGCGCCCGGCCACTTCCGACATCGGCGCCAGCAGCGGCAGGCGGCCGGCCCGGTCGGTCACGGTTTCATAGGCGATGCACACGGCGCCGCTCTCCACCAGATCCTTCGTCTGTTCGGGATCGGGAGCGAGATGCAGGTAGGTGTAGAGAATCTGGTCGGGGCGCAGCATCTTGCGCTCTCCCGCCTGCGGTTCCTTCACCTTGACGATCATGTCCGCCCTGGCGAACACCTCCTCGGCCGTCTGGATAATCGCCGCACCTGCCGCCTCATAATCGGCATCGGCAAAGCCAATCCCGGTGCCGGCACTTTGTTCGACAATGACGTCGTGGCCGTGGGCTACGAACTCACGGACGCTCGATGGCACGAGCCCGACACGGTACTCGTGGTTTTTAATTTCCTTGGGCACACCGATAAGCATGGCCGTCTCCTCCTGAAACATGCATAACAGCATGAGAATTATGCAGGAGAATGGATGCAATTTCCGGCGAAAGATTATGCTATTCTACCAATACTATCGCATATAATTCGAAAATTGCCTTCTAAATAGGTAGAAAATGCAGACCACTAATCTCGACGCAAAAGACCGTGCAATTCTGCGCGATCTCCAGGCCGATGGCCGGTTGAGCAATGTCGAGCTGGCGGAGCGGGTCAACTTGTCGCCCTCCGCCTGCCTTCGCCGCATCCGCATATTGGAGCAATCGGGCCTCATCAGCCACTACGCAATGCTGCTCGATCAGCGTGCCTGCGGCATGCCGGGCAATGCGTTCGTTTCCATCACGCTCAACCAGCAGGGCCGCGCCGCACTCGACGAATTCGAAAGCGCCATCGATGCAATCCCGGAGATCATGGAATGCCACCTGATCGCCGGCGGTTCGGACTATCTCATGCGTGTGGTCTACTCCGATGCGGCGGATCTGGAACGCATTCACACGGAAATCCTGACACAATTGCCCGGCGTCTTCCGCATCAACTCGACACTTGCGCTCCGGACGGTCAAAAAGACCACCGCGCTGCCGCTTTAGAGGAACCTGCGACCCATGACAGACAACCAGTTCGACCTGACAGGTAAGGTCGCCCTTGTAACCGGCGGCAATGGCGGCATCGGCCTTGGCATGGCTGAAGCGTTGGCGAAGGCCGGCGCGGATGTCGCCATCTGGGGCACCAACCCGGAGAAGAACGCGGCGGCCATCGAGACACTGAAGGGTCATGGCGCAAAGGCCGCCTCGTTCATCTGCAATGTTGCCAACGAGAGTGCCATCGCCGATGCCTTTGGTGCGACGCTCGAAGCGTTTGGCCGTGTCGATGGCTGCATCGCCAACGCAGGCGTCTCGGGCTGGTCGAAGTCGTTTCTCGACATCTCCGCGGAAGAATGGCGGCGCGTACTGTCGGTCAATCTCGACGGGGTTTTCTTCACCTATCAGGCAATGCTGCGCCATGTGGTGGAGCGTGCGGCACACGGCGACCCCGGCGGCCGCCTTGTCGGCATCTCAAGCCTCGCCTCCAAGTCCGGCGCGGCCTGCAACGAACACTATGCCGCCACCAAGGGAGCGCTCAACGCCATGACCTATGCTCTTTCGGTGGAATACGCGCGTTACGGCGTCACCGCCAATGCCGTGCTGCCCGGCTGGATAGAAACGGACATGACCGAAAACCTGTTCGCAAACGAGAGGTTTGCGGGCGCGGTTCAATCCCGCATTCCGGCGCGCCGCTGGGGCGCGCCCGACGACTTCGGCGGCATTGCGGTTTACCTCATGAGCGACGCTTCGGCCTATCACACCGGCCAATGCATCATGATCGATGGAGGCTATTGGCGGTACTGAAGGCAAATGGCTGAACTACTCATCCATGCCGCACTGAAGCATGTAGCCGTAGACTTCCTGCATCAGCTCGGTGCCGACGGCATGCTCGTTGGCATAGGCCTGCTGCGCTGCAAGTCCCTCTGTCGCCGCGATGAACATTGCCTCGCGGGCATGCTCTGAGGCTTCGGTGACGAGTTTGTCGTAGAGACACCCGCAGGCAATCGCGCTCTGCGGCTCGCCGCCCAGTTCGCCCGCCACACATTTCTTTACAAAAGGCGTTTTCGCAATACTCGGCTGGCTGATGCGCGGAAGGACCATTATCCTTACGTGTTCATCCTTGTGGATTTCGCATGCGATTGTCATCCTGGTGCGCCGCTGGACTTCTGGCGCACGGTAGGTGACGCAGGATTTGGGGGCAATGTCGGGATCCCAGTAGCTTACGCCGGTCACACCTTGCAGCAAGATAAACGGCTTGTGCCAGATAATGTCGTGACTGCAGATCTCTATTTCTCCACCCGACGCAATCACTCGGCGCCCCGGCCGATACTGAGGAATCGGGCCGGCGGAAGGGATAATCTGGACATCCAGACGCAGCCTGCTGTCGTCAGCCTGCGCGGGGACAGCCGTTAAAACAGCGATCACCAGTGCCACGAACGAAAGTGCGCCTGAATCTCCCTTGAACATGAGTCGTTTCCCTAGATTGTCTGGAATCCATTTCACACGATATCGGCGGCCTCCACAACCGAACTCGGGACACCGCGCGAAATCATCGCAATGTCACCGGAAATGCAACCGATCCCATCGTGATTTGGCCCGGCGTTTGCTGCGTTTAGATGGCCATACGTCTACGCGGCGCACAAACGGGGGAATTGCGTCCGATATGGTTCATTTTGAAACAGCGGGACGCCTTTTCGCGATACCGCTTCCCGATTTGAACCGGCGCTGGCGAAATCTAAGCGGGGCGGGCGGCGAACAGGGCGCCGCAACGAGGCACGAATGAGTGAAAACAGGATCATAGGTCGCGAACACAATGCCATTGAGCGGCGATCGTTTGGCGCACAGGATCTGGTATCGCTCGCCATGATCGGCGCCGGTACGCCTCTGGCGGTTCTGCTCCCGCCTGAGGCAAGCGTGTCGCTGTGCAGAACGGCAGCGGCCGTGTTGCCGCAGCGGTTCTACAGCCTGTCCGCCCCCGATCAGGTCGCCATGGCACTGGAGATTTCCGATACGGCAGCAGCCCGCGTCATGCAGGAGACGCTTGCAGCGCGGCTCATCTCAACCCTGGCGTTTCTGCGCGCCCGTCACCTTGGACCGCAATTCGACATTACCCTTGAAGGCTCAGAACACATCAGCGCCAGCCTGAGACGTGGACGCGGTGCGGTTCTGTGGGTTGCCGACCTGGTTTATGCAAACGACATCAGCAAGATCGCGCTGTTCCAGCACGGCCACCTCGTATCGCATCTGAGCCGGCCGGAGCACGGGTTTTCCGATACCCGGTTCGGCCTCAAATATCTCAACCCGCTGCGGCAGAATTTCGAGCTGCGTTACCTACGCGAGCGCATCGTTCACTACCGTGAGCGCCCGCGCGAGGCGGTTGACCTGATGGGCCAGCGGCTGCGCGAGAACCGCCTGGTATCGATCCTTGCATGCGCCTATGAGGGCAAGGCACTGATCGAGGCGGACTTTCTCGGCGGCAAGCTGCGCATAGCCGGGGGCGCGCCGCGGCTCGCCTTCAAGCAAGATTCGGTAGTTCTGCCGGTCTTTGTTTCGCCGGCACCAGCACCACCGGCGTTCAAGGTAACGGTCGGCGCACCGCTCGCCATGACTCATGCGAACAAGGATGCGGCGATCCTTGAAGCCACCGCGGACTTTCTGCAGCGCCTCGAGCCCCTGGTTCGGGCGCGGCCGGAACTCTGGCGTGCGTGGCCGTTCTTCGGCACCAGGGATGGCGCGCCCAGTCAGCTGGAGATTTCACCCTCAAAACCCACCGCCATCATCGGGACGGAGGCGCTGTCGTGAGGCTGAACACTCTATTGCCGCTGATCGGCGGCGTGGTTGGAGCTCGGGTGGCCGGGGCGGCGGCGGCCCTGCTGGCGCAGCTCATTCTGGCGCGCGCCCTGCTCGCGGCCGAAATGGGTGCCTATTTTTTTGCCGTCAGTTGCGCATCGCTTCTGGGTATCGTCATTACCGCTGGCTATCAGACGCTCGGGTTTACGACACTGGCGCGCTACCGGGCGCTGCGGCGCGGCACATTGTTCGACACGTTCGTTGCATCGGCGCGGCGCGACATGGTGCTGGTCGCAGGCACGCTGATGACTTTCGGCGGCCTGATCATTTATTTCGCGCCTATTTCCAGCGAGATGCGGCTTGCCGCGCTCATCGGTCTTGCCGCCGCGCCCGCCGCCGCGTTCATCCGGTTTCAGAGCGCACTTGCCAATGCCACCCGGCGTTTCCCGATTTCGTTCGTACCCGATTTCCTGGTGCGGCCGGTCGTGTTTCTGGCAGCCGTTGCCGCCTTTGCGGCCGCGAGCACGAAGCTCTCGATCGCCCCCGTGCTCATTGCCTATCTTGTACTGGCCTATGTCATCGTAGCTCTGCAGGCGTGGCTCCTGCATCCCGACGGAGCGCTTCATCAGGGCTCCGCCAAGCCCGGCAAACACGTTATGGCGTGGCGCAAGCGCGCCGCTTCGCTCATGGTCGTCGCCCTGATCACAATCGTCTTTGCGGATGTCGCGGTACTCGTTGCAAGCCTTTATCTGCCCGCCGATCAGCTCGGCATATTCGGCATCTGCATGCGGCTTGCGGTGCTTGTCGGCTTTGTCACCCAGGCCTGTACGCAGTTCATCCTGCCGGACTTGGCGGACGCCATGGTATCGGGAGATGAAAACGAAGTACGGCCCGCCCTGTTGCGGTCGAACCTGGTTCCGCTGTCGATCGCCGCACTGGCGCTCGCCGGAACGGCGGTTGCCGGGGAAACGGCGCTTGGCTTATTCGGAGCCCAGTATGTTGTGGGCGCCGGCGCGCTTACTCTCCTCATCGCCGGCCAGGTCGTGCGTGCCGCAAGTGCCATGAATGCGCAGCTTCTCTCGCTTGGCGGCCAGCAGGTGCGAAGCGCCATGGCCTGTGCCGCATCCCTTGCGATGTTTGTTGCAAGCGCGGCGTTCCTCATACCGCGCTTCGGGCTGACGGGTGCAGCGGCGGCGGTGGTCGTTTGCGAGTGCGCGTGGGCCATCACCAGCGGTGTCATAGCGCGGCGCCAGCTCACCCGCGCCGGCGATCTGCTGGCGCTTTTGTGGCGTCCCACCAGCACCCGTGAAACACTGGCCGGCACCGCTCAGGAGCAACCCGCTAGGTAGCTGCGAGGAAGGCTCGTATCCGTGCCGCAACCTCGTCTGGCCTCTGGTGTACGATCCAGTGGTCCGCCCCGGCCACTTCTTCAACTTCCAGATGATCGCAAAAGTCTTCGAGGCCATCGCGGCATTCAGGCAACAACGCCGTATCGTTGAGGCCCCAGATCAGGAGATGCGGCATGGCGATGCGCAGGTATTCCGGTTTCCATTGTGGCAGATCATCGTTGGAGATCGGCTCACCGGGCGCCGCCACCGCAATCGGCGAAGCGCGGTACCAGTTGACCATGGCGCAGACGCCCGCCGCATCGCGCCATGCGGCTTCGTACTGAACACGCTTTTCCGGTATCATCCAGGACAAGTCCATGTCGGCGCTGAAAAGCTTCAGCATCAACGCGAAACCATCCGCGGCAAGGCGGTCTTCGGAGCCTTCCGCGCGCAGTTTGAGAATGTACTGGCTCGCCCTGGACTGCGCGCCGCCTTTCGCCAGCGCTGTCTGAAACGGCACCGGATGGACGCCGTTCAGCACAACCAGGCGGTCGACCTTATCAGCGGCCCTCATCGCCAGGACATAGGCCACGGAGGCGCCCCAGTCATGGCCGATCACCGCAGCAGCCCGGCCGCCGCCGAAGCGGTCGATCATGGCCAGCGCATCGCCGGCAAGTTCGGCGATTGCATAGTGCTCGACTTCCGGTGGGCGCCACGACCCACCATAGCCGCGCTGATCCGGCGCAACGCAGTACCAGTCGCCCGCGAACCGCGTGAGCATGTCACCCCAAGCGCCCGAATACTCCGGAAAGCCGTGCAAAAAAAGAAGAAGTGGACGCGCGGGATCACCTGCCGTCAGGGCGTGGAAAGGGCGTCCGGCTATTTCAAAGTCAACACTTTTCACTGAACAGCTTCCTTTGCCAGCCACCGGTGCCAAATTGGACGGAGAGCGCTATCCGGCTTTGACATGATAGGTCAACGCAAGCGCAACGCAGTGCTCAAGAGCCTTCACCGCGAGGGGCTCGCCCGCGCTAAACAATATTGCCCTGTTGCCCTGAAATCTGAACTGCTCTGAATAGAACTCCCGGAACGTGTCGACGAGCGTTGTCCGGCAGTGGAAGAACATCGCGTAGCTGGACGGTTCGCCCTTTGCCAGACCAACTCTTATGGTACTGCCGGTTTTCGGCGTTTTCGTCAGGTAGGCCGGCTGCCCCCATTTCAGCGTCTCCACAAGGTCGCCAGCGCCATCGGTTACCTGAGCGGTTGCAAAAATCAATTGGCGCAATTGCAGCAGACCAGGCCTGAGCACTTCCGGATAAGCTGCAAACACAGCCTCAACATCTGAGTTCTCAAATCGTTGGTGGATCATGAGCATCGCATCTGTTCCGGCAATCGCCGTGCTTACCGCGTCCAATCTAAAGCTTCGGAAAGAACGTTGCCGCAATGGCCCTCGTCTTTTGACAGTGTTATCGAGCGAAGTTCTCGGGTGAACGCCGTTCCCTGCCCCAAAATGTCGAAATCGAACAGTATCAGCGAGTCCCGCCGGTGCGCTCGCGTAATCTCGCCGCCACCGACATCGTAATCGGTAATACGCCAACCGTTCCGAGTGTTGATCGAGGCCCCTGGTGTTGCGAACAGTTCCATCCGATAGGTGGTTTCTTCATTGTCGCGTTCAGACGTCGCGCCGGTGCAGATCAATCCCCGCTCAGGGTCGGCCTCGACCTCAGCCTTCATGTGTTCCCAGGCACCGGAGGCGCAGGTGAAGTACAGCGTGCGGTCGTACGGCGGACGGGCTTGCGTGGTCGCATAGACGTAGGTCTCATAGGCTCCGACGGTGCATACGACTGCGTGGGCTGCAGTCGCGTATACGCCTGCCGCAAGGGTGATCGATGAAAACGCGGCCAGATGGGACAGGGCATTATTCACGGGGGCACCTCTGCGAGCCTGCATAAATGACGGTTCCCATTCCGCAAACCTAAACCACTTTCGCCGCCTGTCGGATTACATTCATGAAAGGTAACAGCGCCCTCGCCCGCAGGCTTCCCGGCCTTGCGCCAATAGGCCGCCCGGTTCACCCTGTGGTCAGGTTACAATGGGTGCCGGTGGCGTGTCCGGCACAACGAAACGGACAGAAGGCCTCCCAGCATGAATTTCGAACATATTCTCTATGACGTGGATGGCCCTGTCGCCACGATCACTCTGAATCGACCGGACGCGCTGAACGCCTTTACGCGCACCATGCAGAGCGAACTTATTGACGCCTATGGTCGCGCGGACGAAGACGACACCGTTCGCGCCGTGATCGTGACCGGGGCGGGGCGGGCATTTTGTGCCGGCGCCGATCTTTCGCAGCGTGGCGCGACCTTCGACTACGACAAACGCGACAACGCGCTTGCCAGCAAAGCCCACCGTGACGGTGGCGGGCTTGTGGCGCTGCGCACGTTTGAGAGCAAGAAGCCGATTATAGGTGCAATCAACGGCGCGGCGGTGGGCGTCGGTGCGACCATGACCTTGCCAATGGACGTGCGCATCGCCTCGGATGGGGCTCGCTTCGGCTTCGTCTTCGCCCGGCGCGGTGTCGTGCCCGAAGCGTGCTCGAGCTGGTTCCTGCCGCGTGTGGTGGGAATTTCGCAAGCGCTTGAATGGGCCTGCTCGGGCCGCGTTTTTCCAGCTTCGGAGGCGCATGAAGGCGGCCTCGTCAAGGAAGTCGTGCCGGGCGACCGGCTCCTGGCACGGGCGCGCGAAATCGCGGAAGGTTTCGCAACCGGAACATCTGCCGTGTCCGTTGCCCTGGCGCGGCAAATGATGTGGCGCATGCTGGGCGCCGACCATCCCATGGAAGCGCACCGGCTTGACTCGACACTCATGAAACAGACGGGCTCCAGCGCCGATGCCAAAGAAGGCATTGATGCGTTTTTGGAAAAACGCGCCGCACGGTTCCCGTTGTCTCCCAGCAACGGCATGCCGGATCATTATCCCTGGTGGGAGGAACGCGAATTTGATGCGGACCGCACTTCATGAAAAGCGCTCCCCCACCCATCCTCGCAAACAAGTCGCCGCGAACGCCCGCCGTGTTCAAGCCGGAGAACCTGATGCGCGAAGCGCGCCGGCAGCGCGGTCTTTCAGATGGAGCAATCCCTGAAATCTGCGTGCTTGACCCCGATGGCGACATCCTGCGCCACCTGAAAGCAACGGATCAGGCGCGCAGGAGCGATGTCTGGGCGTGTTATCACTCCGACCTCTTTGAATTCAACGCCGCGGGCGTGCGCGCGGGCATTGTCGGTTGCGCGGTTGGTGCACCCTATGCGGTTTTGCTGGCGGAGCAGATGTTCGTCTCCGGCTGCCGGCTGCTTGTCTCCATTACGTCGTCGGGGCAGTTGAAGCCGCTCGCAGACGCGCCCTATTTCGTGCTCGTCGAGGAGGCGCTGCGCGATGAAGGCACGAGTTATCACTACGCCCCGCCCGCCGAGCGTGCCCACGCGGACGCGCGGCTGATCGGTTCGGTGCAAGAAGCCGTCGCCGGTCTCGATGTTACCATCGTGCCAGGTGCGACCTGGACGACCGATGCGCCCTACCGCGAGACGCAGCAGGTCATCGACGAGGGCAATCGCCTCGGGCTGGCCGCCATCGAGATGGAATGCGCCGCCCTCTATGCGCTTGCAGCAGCGCGGGTGCTGCCGATCGTCTGCTTCGCGCATGTGACCAACACGATGGCGGTTTCGGAAGGCGATTTCGAAAAAGGCGATGCCGACGGCGCCATCGATGCGTTGAAGATAATCGGGGCCATTGCCGGCGGCATGGAACAAATCCTCGTCTGAGCAAGGTTCGCCAGCGCAATCAGACGCGTACCGTTCGATGCCCGTGACAACGCAGGGTGCGAACGTTCCTTGAAAAAATTGCATTTGCGGCCACACCGCTCCACGGACAAAGTTCCCGCAATCAGAATGCTTCGCCACAGCGGGAGACCCAAACCATGGCGAATTCAAAGACGAACGCGCCCGTCGCGGACGGCGGCGATGGCCCGGTCAGCCGCGACTGGAACTGGCATCCGGATCTGCCCCTCGTGCGTCCAACGCTGTTTGACTGGCCGCCCTCATTCGGCGCGATCTTTCAGTGGCTGTTTCTAAGATGGCTGGGCTTTACACCAAACGTGATCTGGCTCGCCCTGGCATTTGCCCTGTGGGCCTGGTTCCTGCCGGAATCAAGCGCCATGAAGCAATTCGAGTTCGGCTGGATGGCGCAGATCTATGCGAAGAACTTCGTTCTCCTGTGCCTCGTGGCTGGCGGGCTGCACATCTACTTTTACGGTGCCCGCAAACAGGGCACCCGGCGTAAGTTCGAACGCCGCGACATGGCGCGCAACAACCGCATGTTCACGTTTTCAGATCAGGTGAAGGACAACATGTTCTGGTCGCTGGTGAGCGGTGTGGGTTTCTGGAGCGCCTACGAGATCATCTATTTCTGGGCCCTTGCCAACGGTTATGCGCCGGGCCTGACCTTCGCCGACAACCCGGTCTGGTTCATCTTGATGTTTCCCATTGTGATGTTGTGGTCATCGCTTCATTTCTACTGGGTCCACCGCTTGTTGCACTGGCCGCCGCTCTACCGCACCGCGCACCGGCTGCATCACCGAAACATCAACATCGGCCCGTGGTCCGGTATCTCCATGCACCCGGTTGAGCATCTGATCTACTTCACGAACATCGCCATTCACTTCGTCGTGGCATCGCACCCGGTGCATGTGCTGTTCCACATGTTGTTCCAGGGCCTGGGGCCTGCACCGTCTCATTCGGGATTTGAAACTCTGCTGATAAGAGACAAATCCCGGCTTTCGCTGGGCGACTTTTTCCATCAGCTGCATCACCGCTATTTCGAATGCAACTACGGCACGTCGGACATGCCTTGGGACCGCTGGTTCGGCTCGTTCCATGACGGCACGGCCGAGGCGACAATGCATGTACGCAAGCGGATTACCGAAATGGAAGAACCTGCTTAAACGGCGTTGCGAGGCTTCAGGTTATCCGACCTGGCCGCGGTGCCTCAGCAGGTGGTCGGCGAGCACGATGGCCATCATCGCTTCGCCGACCGGCACGGCGCGAATGCCGACGCAAGGGTCGTGACGGCCTTTGGTGATAATGTCGGTTTCCTCACCATCACCGGTAATCGTCCGGCGCGGGGTGAGGATTGACGACGTTGGTTTGACCGCAAATCGCACGACGACATCCTGGCCGGTCGACAGGCCGCCCAGAACGCCACCGGCATTGTTGGAGAGGAACTTCGGGCTGTCGCCTTCCATGCGGATTTCATCGGCGTTTTCTTCGCCGGAAAGAGCGGCGGACGCAAAGCCCGCTCCGACTTCAACGCCTTTCACCGCATTGATGCTCATCATCGCCGAGGCGAAGTCCTGATCGAGCTTGCCGTAGATAGGAGCGCCGAGACCTGCCGGCACGCCGCTGGCCACGACCTCGATCACCGCACCGCAGGATGAACCCTCCTTGCGCACGCCGTCGAGATAGCCTTCCCATTCCGCCGCGGCCTTTGCGTCGGGGCAGAAGAAGGGATTGCGGTCAGTCTCGTCCCAGTCCCAGTTCTCCCGGTCAATACCGTGGGGGCCGACCTGCACCAGCGCGCCGCGCACGGTCATATCGCCGATCACTTTGCGCGCGATTGCCCCGGCGGCAACCCGCGAGGCGGTTTCACGCGCCGATGACCGCCCGCCGCCGCGATAGTCGCGCACGCCGTATTTTTCCATGTAGGTAAAATCCGCGTGGCCGGGGCGGAATGTGTTCTTGATATCGGAGTAGTCCTTTGACCGTTGATCGATATTCTCGATCATCAGGCAGATCGGCGTGCCGGTCGTAATCTGGCCATCGGTGTCACCGTCCTCAAACACCCCGGAGAGGATCCTTACGGTGTCGGGCTCGCGGCGCTGTGTCGTGAAGCGCGACTGGCCCGGCCGGCGCTTGTCGAGAAACCCCTGGATATCGGTTTCCTTGAGCGCAATGCCCGGCGGACAGCCATCGACCACACAGCCGATGGCCGGCCCATGGGACTCGCCAAAGGTCGTGATCCGAAACAGATGTCCAAAACTGTTATGTGACATTGAGCGCAATCCTGCAGCATTGCTCGCAGGCTTTTGTAGGCTCCGCGGGCCGTTCAGGTCAAACGGACGCTGAGCAAACGCTTAACGCATCATGGTGCGGCCTAAACGGTGGCGATGTCCGGGGCTTCTTCATTTTTCATGCCGACCACGTGATAGCCCGCATCGACATGCATTACTTCACCGGTAATGGAGCGGCCAAGATCGCTCAGGAGACCGAGTGACGCATCGCCGACTTCTTCCGTCGTCACGGTGCGGCGCATGGGCGAGTTGTACTCATTCCATTTCAGTATGTAGCGGAAATCGCCGATGCCCGATGCCGCGAGCGTCTTGATGGGCCCCGCCGAGATCGCGTTCACGCGGATCGCGTGCTTGCCGAGATCGGCGGCGAGATAGCGCACGCTGGCTTCAAGCGCCGCCTTGGCAACACCCATGACGTTGTAGTGCGGCATGACCTTTTCCGCGCCATAGTAGGACAAGGTCAGCAGGGATCCGCCGTCCGGCATCATCTTTTCAGCGCGCTGGGCGATGGCGGTGAAGGAGTAACACGAGATCAGGAGCGATTGAGTGAAGTTCTCAGGCGACGTATCCACATAACGCCCGGTTAGTTCGTCCTTATCGGAGAATGCAATGGCGTGGACGACGAAATCCAGGCTGTCCCATGACTTGCCCAGCTTTTCGAAAGTCGCATCAAGGCTTGCCATGTCGGACACGTCGCACTGCAGAAGGACCGACGATCCGACCGATTCCGCAAGCGGCTGCACGCGTTTTGCGAGCGCCTCGCCCTGATAGGTAAACGCCAGTTCGGCACCATGGCGCGCACACGCGCTGGCAATGCCCCAACCGATGGAACGATTGTTCGCGACGCCCATGATCAGGCCGCGTTTGCCTGCCATAAGCGGCCCCGGAACACTCCCCGGTTCACTCATTGGAGCCTCCCCTGTGATCGCCCAAACCCCCGGGCCATCCTACACATTCGACCCATCCGGTCTAGGGAAACCCGGCTGCAAGCGAATGAATTGAGCTTCGTTACGGTTTGTTACCGAATGCGTCGCCACGCACCTCATAAGGGGCCTCGTCGCGCATGCGTTCGGCCAGTGCACGAAGGTCGCCGCCGGCATCGGGCGGCAGTTGCACACGGATCGTGATCAGTTGATCCCCGGCCTTCGAAGTTCCCTTCGGCTTGATGCCCTTGCCCTTCAGCCGCAGGACACGGCCGCTGTTGGTGTCCGGCGCTATTTTCAGCTCAACCGATCCGTCGAGGGTCGGCACACGGATTTTTGCACCCAGCACGGCCTCATAAATGGTAACCGGCAGATCGAGGCGAATGTTGTCGCCGTCGCGCGAAAACAATGGGTGGTTCGCCACGTCGACGGTGATCAGCGCATCGCCGGGTTGCGCCGCCGCGGCACTGCCGCCCTGGCCGCGCAGCCGGATCTGCTGCCCGCTTGCAACGCCGGGGGGAACGGTCACTTCAAGCGTTTTGCCGGAGGCAAGCGTCACGCGGCTTTTGGTGCCGCGCGCCGCGTCGACAAAACTGACCTTCACCGTGTGATGGACATCCTTGCCCCGCGCCGCCGCGCGCGCCTGCGGCCGCTCTCCAAAGCTGCCGAAGACCTCGGAGAATATATCCTCCGGTCTGATGCCGCCCTGACCGGCGCGCCCGCGGCCGCCACCGGCGCCCCCGAACCCGCCGAACGGTCCACCGCCGCCGCCTCCGCCGCCAAACGGATTGAAGCCTGAAAACGCGGGCTTGCCCTCCGCATCGATTTCGCCGCGGTCGAACTGCGCACGCTTGGTCTTGTCACCCAGCAGTTCATAAGCCGCGGACGCATCGGAGAACCGCCGCGCGGCCGTATCATCGCCCGAGTTCGCGTCGGGGTGATATTTCTTGGCGAGCGCCCGGTAGGCTTTCTTGATCTCGGCATCCGAAGCGCCCTTCGAGACGCCCAGTACCTGATAGGGATCGCGCATGCAGCCGGTTCCTTGGGCAACGGTTGATCGTTGTTGTGGCTGTTGTATATCAAAGCAGCACACAGCGGCGTCAACCGCAATCGAGAAGGCGATTGACGCACGGTCCGTCGATACGCCATTTTGCGACGGGCAAATCACCTCTCCACATACAGGGGAGCGAAGCTGCAAACGCCGGGGGACCAAAGCTTGCAATGATACGTCTGGCGACAGTGCTGATTGCCGCCGCATTTGCCGTCGGCGGCATGACATTCGCCGGCGAAACGGGCGTGGCCCTGTCCGGCCTTGCAATCGCGTCCGCGATTGCGGTTGCGGCAATTTATCTGATGACGATCCCACCTGTATTGTTTCTGCCGCTCTCGGCGGTGTTTGCAGGTCTCACCGTCTGGCTGCAGTCGTTCCAGGTGCGCGGTTTCAACTACATGATCTACGAGAGCCTGATCGCGCGAATTCAAGACCCGAACGCGCTTCTCGGCGACTACTACGTAAACGTCAGTATCGATCTCAACGGTTATTTCGTCTACGCGCACCTGTTGGCGCTGGTTCCAATGGACACGCTGCCGCTGGTTTATTTCACAGTGTGGATCGTCGTAACCGTCGCAATCGGCTGGTTCATCTATTGTGCGATCGACCGGGTCTTCGACCGGCATACCGCGATGATTGCAGCACCCATCGTTCTTGCATTCATGCTCGCAACATACCGGTGGGGCCGCTTTGGCGCCTTTACTCTCGGCGACAACGCCCTCCTTACTAATTTTGCGCAGGCCCAGGTCGAGGCCCTTGCATTTGCCCTGTTCGGATTTCTGCTTCTCATCCAGAACCGCTGGATATGGGCCGGCCTCCTCGTTGGCGCGGCGACACTTTTCCATCTCAATACCGGGCAGCATGCACTTCTGATCTGGCCCATTGCGGCCCTGGCCGCCGGCATCCGGCTAAAGCACATTGCCGGGTTCATCGCGATTGCGCTGGTGGTATCTCTGCCCTATGTCGGCCTGGCGCTTGCCGACCTGATCGCAACTTTGGGTCAGGAGCCGACTTTCAGTTACATCGAAAGCTCAGGCTGGTTCCGGCACCCCCATCATCTCATCCCGTCGACATGGGCCTGGGAGGCTTATCTTCGGGCCGGTATTTTCTGGGTGGTTGGCGCCATCGCCTATGCGCTCAAATTCCCGAAGAAGCCGATAGACCATGCTCTCCTGACACTGGTCATCGTGTCATTCGTGCTGTTTGCCGGCGCCTGGATCTTCGTCGAACTCATCCCGATCGATTTCGCCGCGAAGACGCAGTTGAGCCGCGTCACAGTCCTGATCAAGATCGTCATTGCCATCTATCTCGGCGGACACCTCGCACGGGCAATTCAATTGGGATGGAACAAACTTCGCCCCCGCTTCGAAACCCTCCAGATAACGGGCCGATGGCGCCCCGCCGCGCTTCCGTTAACAGTCTTGGGACTTGCGCTCGTCCTGGCAGCGGGCGCGACAAGAGATGGTCACGGCCTTGTGCGGCGCGCTCCAACGCCACTTGAAAGTGCCGCCATGCGGGTATCGCCTGCCGACGCGGTATTTGCCGTGCCGCCTCGCTATGGCCAGTTCGCGGTCTTCACTCTGCATGCCAAACGTGGCGTTTTTGCCGATGTCAAACGGTTCCCCTTCCAGGGCACGCACGGCTCTGAATGGCTTGAGCGTCTGTGCGCCATTGTCGATGAGCCCTGCGAAACCTTTACACCGCAGCAGATTACCGCGCTACATCGGATCAACTGGGATGAGCGCTACAATTCTCAAGGGATCGCGCACTGGCAAAAACTGGCCGAACGCTACGGCATTACGCATCTGATCCGAAAGAGCAACGTTGAGTGGGACGGGCCTGCGCCAGTCGCCACCGAAGGCGGGTATGACATTGTCGACTTGCGTGGCGAGTAGCTGCCGCAATCAGAAAGCCGTCAGTCGCCCGGGATGGATCTACAATCGAGTGCGCATGGGTATTGGAGGTGTTGTTTGAGTAACCTCAATAAACACCCGCCGAGATGCCGCACGCGGTGCCTGTCACTACCTCCGTGTTGCCCTCCACGGAGACCGTATGCGAACCGCCCTGACAATTCTCCTGGAGCACGTCTTCGTTGACGCTCGTCGCGCCTGACGTTCCCTGTGGCAGTCCCTGATCTGTTGACCAGCCAGATGTGTGCACGTTGCCGCCCAAATTGCCCGGGCTCAGGCTTGAAACATTTCCGGCGCAGGCCCCGCATAAAAGCGCGCCCGCGACCGCCGCCGCAATCTTGATACGCATCTTGATTTCCCCTCAAACTCCAACGCCTGAGAAATCGAACCAGACCTACTCACCGTCCCCACGAAGCAGCCTCTTTCCGACACAATCGGCAATAATCTTGCCGCCTTTCAAACGCATTGGTGTATATGAACGGATCCTTGGGCGGGACCGGGACTGAATTGCGGTGAACTCGTGGCATTTCTGTGACCGTCCACAGTCTGACCCCATTGTGGCGCAAAGATCTGCCTTATGAACGACACAACGACGACAACGCGCGAAGATCTCTGGAACACTGCGGATTTCTCCAGCCGGGACAACCCGTTCTCGCTGTTTGCTGAATGGTTTGCCGATGCGAAGGCATCCGAGCCGAACGACCCGAATGCGGTCGCGGTCGCCACCGTTGACGAAGACGGTCTGCCCAACGTGCGCATGGTTCTGTTGAAGGATTTCGATCCGCAGGGTTTCGTGTTCTACACGAATTTCGAAAGCCAGAAGGGCCGCGAGATTCTCTCCGGCAAAAAGGCCGCCATGTGTTTTCACTGGAAGAGCCTCAGGCGTCAGGTTCGGCTGCGCGGACCGGTCAGTGTGGTCAGCGACGAAGAAGCAGATACCTATTTTCAGTCGCGCGCCCGCGACAGCCGCATCGGCGCGTGGGCGTCGCAACAGTCCCGCCCGCTGGAGTCACGCTTCGCGCTTGAAAAGGCGGTTGCCAAATACGCGGCGAAACACGCCATCGGCACCGTGCCGCGCCCGCCGTACTGGTCCGGTTTCCGGATCGCACCGCTTTATGTGGAGTTCTGGCATGAGCGTGCCTTCCGCCTGCACGACCGAACGGTGTTTCGGCGCGCAGAAGCTAACGCAGAATGGACGCGCGAGCAGCTTTATCCATAATCCGGGGCGGCGCTTGAACCGCGTCGCCAATAATGCCATGTCATGCTCATCACAGATGGATCGGCAATGAGTTCGAGCAACCCACAGGAACAGCGCACACTCATCCTCACCGGCGCGAGCCGGGGCATCGGCCATGCAACGGTGAAGCGGTTTTCAAGCGCTGGATGGCGCGTGCTTACCTGTTCGCGCCAGCCATTCCCGGAAGACTGCCCGTGGGAGATGGGCCCCGAAGACCACATCCAGGTTGACCTGTCCGACCCCGACGACGTGCGCCGGGCGATTGGCGAAATGCGAGAACGCCTCAAATCCAATGGCAGCCGTCTCGATGCCCTCGTCAACAACGCGGCCATTTCGCCGAAAGGCCTCGAGGGCGAGCGTATCGGCGCAATCGATATGAACCGGGACGACTGGGTCACCGTATTTCAGGTGAATTTCTTCGCACCGATCATGCTGGGGCGGGGCCTCATCGCGGAACTCAAGACGGCGGAAGGCTCGGTCGTTAATGTCACGTCCATCGTCGGCGGCCGCGTACATCCCTTCGCCGGCGCCGCCTATGCAACTTCAAAAGCGGCGCTGTCGTCACTGACCCGGGAAATGGCTTCCGATTTCGGACCGTTCGGTGTGCGCGTCAACGCCATATCGCCCGGCGAAATCGACACCTCCATCCTGTCGCCAGGCACGGAGAAAATCGTTGCGGAAATTCCGATGCGCCGCCTCGGCACACCGGAAGAGGTCGCCAAATCGATCTATTTCCTGTGCTCCGACCAGTCGAGCTACGTGAACGGCGCCGAACTTCACATCAATGGCGGCCAGCACGTTTAAGCCCGGGATGTCAGAATCTCTGTGACAGAAGGTCCGAAAGCCGCTTCAGCTTGTTTTCGCGAACCCTGTCGAGCATGGCACGAAACTCATCGCGCAAGGGCTCTGACCGCCAGGTTTGGAAATCCATCGGATCAACTTCGCTGAGAAATTTCCCAAGATCCGCCGGGTCCCTGAAATCAGAGACGTTCACAAAGCACCCTTCGCCTGGTGCAAACGCGCTGATATTGGGCGCCCCGAGATAGACCGGCACGGTTCCGGTGGCCAGCGGCTGATAGAATTTCTCGGTCACATAGTCGGGCGTGATGCTGTTCTCGAACGCAAGCGCGAAACCGTACTTCCGCAGCAGGCGCATTTTGGTCGAGATGCCCCGGTCGAACCACAACCGCTTGTTACGCAGGGCACGGCCGAATGAGTCGATGCGAACATGTTCCATAAGCTCGGTAAGATAGTCGTGGCGGCGGCTGAAGTTCCATTGGCTGGAAATGAACGCACAGCACTGCCTCGGCCGGCGCGAGCATGTTACGGTCCGATAAGTCTCCTCGAAATCGCGTGGTATATAGGGCGTCCAGATATCGGCCGTTTGGCGGTACGACATCTCATAATCGACCAGCTCCAGAACTTCCCGATTGCCGAGAACGGAAAACGCATCCGAACTCTC
Source organism: Hyphomicrobiales bacterium (assembly GCA_021775755.1). Lineage (GTDB taxonomy): Bacteria > Pseudomonadota > Alphaproteobacteria > Rhizobiales > JAJFHB01 > JAJFHE01. Next base: position 36,171 of record JAJFHE010000024.1, read on the forward strand.
CTCCGATTCCAGCACCCAGATCTGCCGTTTTGGCGCAATGCGGCGCAGCTCGGGCAAGCGCGCTATTTCGTCCGCGGTCAGGCTCGGTGCATGGAGGACGACACAGTCACACTCCAAGAGCCGACGCTTGTCGGTGGTGACTTCATGGTTTGGTATGTTGAATTTTGGGGTCCAGCCTTGGGCGTAGAATGCAGCATTGAAGAAATGGAGCGTCTTCAGCACCCTGCCGGGCTTCGTTCCCACAGACATGATCCAGGCATTCCCTGACGCAAGGCAGATCGATAGCAGCTACAACAATGCGATATATATCAGCGCGTCTATCAAGCTGAAAGATCCAGAACCAGACCTGTTGTCACGGTTCTTGACTTTGCCGCTTCGGTGGCGTCGGCCACTCTGGTCTGAAGCTGTTCAAGAGCGAGAACCGACGTCTGCTGCGCAACGGCGTTTGACTGGGATATGATGGAACTCGCCCCGGTTCTGAACTGAGACCGTTGTGTTTCGAGCGCTTCCTGCTTCACCTTATAGGCATAGGACTTGCGGTAGGCGGCCGAGTTCTTGTAATCGGAGGAACGCTTGTAGGCGGCGGAGTATTTGTAGACGGGCGACTGCTGAAACCGCCGGCTGATCGACCCGGAAGTGTAGTAGGACCGTGATTCGCCAATGCCCATGGGTTAGAGCCCAGTTGATGAATTCAGAGCCACTTTGATGAATCAAATGGGCTCTAGCCTCTCCACATCGAAAAGTTAACCAACATGGTTAATGAAGTATTGACGGCGTGCCCCTCTCCCGCCGCCACAGCCATGGGGCGGGATGTCAACTCGACAGGAAAGAGCCGGTGCCATAGCCTTTCGCTCTGCTTGATCAGGCCCACCGAACAAGGCGGAGAGACCGTTTACGTGCACGATGAATTTTCACAGCGCAGGCCGTACAACGCGGCCGCCGAACTCGTCGACGCCAATGTCGAGCGCGGCCTTGGCGGCAAGCCGGCGTTTATCGACCCTGACCGCACGCTGACCTACGGCGGCCTTCAGGCACGAAGCTGCCAGTTTGCGGCGGCGCTCAAGGGTCTTGGATTGCGTCCGGAAGACCGCATCGCCTTACTGCTGCAGGACACGGTCGACTTTCCCGTTGCCTTTCTTGGCGCCCTGCGCGCCGGCATTATTGCGGTGACCTTCAACACCATGCTGACCAGGGCGCAGTACGCCTATATGCTCGCAGACAGCCGCGCCAGGGCATTGATTGTGAGCGCCCCGCTATTGAGCACCATTGCGCCGCTGGTCGATGAAGCGCACTGGCTTCGCAACATCGTCGTCGCCGGCACGGTAGAGGGCGACCTGCCCCGTTTCGAAAACTGCGGCGTGCTGTGCCTTGAGGACGTCCTAGAGTCCCAGGCGACGTCACCGTTCCACGCACCGACACTTTCAAACGAGGTCGGTTTCTGGTTCTACACCTCAGGCTCCACGGGCCATCCAAAGGGCGTGAAGCACGTACACACGAGCCTGATGGCAACCGCCCAGCTGATGGGCCAGGGCGTGCTTGGAATTGCGGAAGACGACGTGGTTTTTTCCGCGCCGAAGCTCTGTTTCGCCTATGGCCTTGGCAATGCTCTGTCATTTCCCCTGTCCGCAGGAGCAACGGCGATCCTGTGGCCGGAGCGCGCAACACCCGATGCGGTCTTCGACACGATCGCGCGCCGCTGTCCCACCGTGTTCTCCGCCGTTCCCGCGCTTTATGCAGCGCTTCTCGCCGACAAGCGTATCGCGTCGCTTGAAGGCTTCGAGCGGCTCAGGATCTGCGTTTCCGCGGGCGAAGCACTACCTGCCCATCTCGGTGAGCGCTGGCGCGACGTTACCGGTGTCGATGTCCTCGATGGCATCGGTTCGACGGAGATGCTGCAGACGTTCCTGTCGAACCGGCCAGGCGACATCCGCTACGGCTCGACGGGCAAGCCTGTGCCGGGCTATGACCTCAAGATCATCGGAGACGACGGCCGCAGTCTCGGCGATGACGAGATTGGAGAGCTAATGGTCCGCGGGCCCTCGGCGGGCGATGGCTACTGGAACCAGCGTGCCAAAACGCGGGCGACGTTTGCCGGCGAGTGGACGCACACCGGCGACAAATACTACCGTGACTCGGATGGCTTTTATCATTTCTGTGGCCGCGCCGACGACATGTTCAAGGTCAACGGAATGTGGGTCTCACCGTTCGATGTGGAAGCCGCACTGGTAACCCACGACGCCGTACTTGAAGCGGCGGTGATCGGGCGCGAAGACGATGACGGGCTGATCAAGCCGAAGGCCTTCATTGTCCTGAAAGACCGTTCTGGGGGCGATGACGCTCTCATGGGCGAACTGCGCCAGCATGTGAAGGACAATGCCGGCCTCTGGAAGTATCCGCGCTGGATCGAGGTGCGTCCCGATCTGCCGCGCACGCCGACCGGCAAGATCCAGCGCTTCAAGCTGCGCGAGGAAGACGGGCAAACGACGGGGTAACGTCGTTATTCCGCGTAAAGCCGCGTGACGAGGCGCTGCGCCAGAACGCTCGCGACGCGTCGGCGGTAGTGGCCGGGCGTGAAGGTTGTCTTCATCGGCATGATCTGGTCGCGCGCCAGCGCGTCGAGCCCCTGCAACACATCGTCGTTGAGCGGGCCGCCGCAAAGCTCCGCCGTACCTTCCAGCAGTACGGGGCGTGGATTGGTACCCGTTACCGCCACGCGCAGATCAACCAGCGCATCGCCGTCGCGCAGAAGCGCCACCGCGACGCCCGCCACGGGATACTCGATCGAGCGGCGGATGCGGATTTTGTCGTAGGCAGACGTCAAGCCGCTCGTATTCGCCGCTCGCACAGCCGTAACAATCTCGCCCGCTTCCAGCGAGAGAAAGTTCTTGCCGTCGCCTTCGACCGCATCGTCATGGCGTGCATAACCGATATAGAGATCGTTCAGTGGGATGGTGCGGGTGCCCGAGGGGCTCGCAATGTCAACCTCCGCACCAAGCACGAGAAGCGCCGGGGCGAGATCTCCGCTGTATGTCGCAAAACACACGCCGTGGCTTTTCGGTGCCACGTGGCACGTGTCGCCGGTGGTCTTGAGGCAGTGATTGTTGGCGCTGCGCCACCATTCGCTCTGGTTATAAAAGATACAGCGCGTATCGAGACAAAGATTGCCGCCGACCGTACCCATATTGCGTTGCGTCGGGCCGGCAATCGCGTGCGCCGCCTCGGCCACAACCGGGTAATGCCGCCGCATCGCGTCATCTTGTGCGAGAGTGTTGAGCGTTACCGACGCGCCGATTTCAAGCGCACCTTCGTCCGCGTTTACGGCCTGCAGTTCGCCGACCTGCGTCACGTCGATCAGCACCGGCGGGGTAACGATGCCGCGGCGGATGTTGACCATGAGATCGGTACCGCCGCCGACAAGTGCGCTTTGCGGGTGCGCGGCGCGGGCTTTCAACACGTCGTCGAGCGTTGCCGCGCGCACCAGTTCAAAGTCGTGCAGGGCTTCCATCAGGCGCTCTTCTTTCTGGCCGCGGCCCTGGCGAGCGCCCGTTCCCGCTTCTCGATCGCCGCGAACACACGATCCGGCGTCACCGGCAGATCGTCGAAGCGGACACCGATGGCATCTTCGATGGCGTTGGTGAGGGCAGGCAGGAAGCCTGCAAGCGATCCTTCGCCCGCTTCCTTGGCGCCGAAGGGACCGTGCGGGTCGTTGCTTTCAACGATACCGGTTTCAATCGGCGGCGAATCCTGAATGGTCGGCACGCGGTAGTCGAGCATGTTGGCGGTGAGCAGCAGGCCATCGTGGTAGCCGGTTTCCTCGCTCATTGCCTGCCCCATGCCCATCCACACCGATCCCTGGACCTGGCCTTCGACCGTAAGGCGGTTCAGGGCCTTGCCGCAGTCATGCGCGACCCAGACTTTGTCGACGGTGACGACACCGGTCTCCTCGTCCACGGTCACTTCCACGACCTGTGCGGAATAGCTGTAACCCATGGTGCCGCCAATGGCGGAGCCGCGGTATTTCCGGCCGCCGTGGGATTCGGGAATGGTGGAGTAGTTGCCGGTAACGGTGATCGTGCCCGTGTCTTTGAGGGCCTCTTCGACCACTTCGTTGAAGCTTGCGCCGGTGTCCTGAGTGCCGGCACGGTAAACCTCGCCGAGGCATTCGATATCCTCGGGCCGCGCCTCAAGCCGGCGGGCTGCCGCCTGCACCAGAACCTGCTTGAGGTTCTGCGCGGCATCGATCGCGGCATTGCCGACCATGAATGTGACGCGCGACGAATAGGAACCGTTGTCCTTCGGCACCACATCGCTGTCGCCGGTGATGATGCGGATACGCGACATGTCGAGCCCGAGGACTTCCGCCACGCTCTGCACGAGAATGGTAGACGAACCCTGGCCGATCTCGGCGGCACCCGACAACACGACCACGGAACCGTCGAAGTCGAGCTTGATCTTGACGGTGGCATGCGGTTCGCCGGTCCAGTTCACGGGCTTTGAGGCGCCCGAGATATAGTGCGAGCAGGCCATCCCCAAACCCTTGCCCTTCGGCAGATTGCCGCGTCTCTCGCGCCATGCGCTTTCGCGTTCGACCCAGTCGACGCATTCGGGCAGACCGTAGGAATTGATCATCAGGTCGTTGTCGGTAAACGTCGGCGCGTTGAGATAGTTGGTACGGCGCACATCGACCGGGTCGAGCCCAAGCTCGCCCGCCATCTGATCGAGCAGACTTTCGAATGCGAAGCGCACGTCTACGGTGCCGTGGCCGCGGAAGGCGCCGCAGGGCGGCGTGTTGGTGAGCACGCGCTTGCCGATATACTTGACGTTTTTCAGATCGTAAATCGCATAGAGCATCGAGCCCGCATAGAGGATCGTTACCACGCCATAGCCGCTATGAGCGCCGCCTCTTTGATGGCACTCGCATTCAACGCCGGTGATGCGGCCGGTTTTGGTCATGCCGAGCTTGAGCGTGATGTCGGTCTCGGGGCGGCCGCGGTGCGTGATGAAGGTTTCTTCGCGGCTCACCACCGTTCGCACGGTGCCGCCCGCCTTGCGTGCCAGCAGGGCGGAAATCAGCTCGATGTTGAGCGTCTCCGTGCGTGCACCGAACCCGCCGCCAACATAAGGCTTCACTACCCGGATCTGCGACATTTCCATGTCGAGGATCTGCGACAGCATGAGATGCACGTAATAGGGCACCTGCGTCGAGGCATGTACGGTCATGCGGCCGCGCACGGCGTCATACTGCGCCACGGCGGCATGCATCTCCATCTGGTTCTGACAGACTTCGGCGCAGTTGTAGGTGGACTGGCGCACCAGATCGGCTTTCGAAAACGCCTCTTCCACGTCGCCGAGTTCAAAGAACACATCGCGCTCCAGATTGCCCGGCTTGTGTTCGTGCAGGTCGACGGCATCCAGCGCCAACGCTGCCTTTGACGTGAAGTATGCCGGCAGTTCCCTCACCTTCATGGTGATCAGGCCGAGCGCCTTTTGGGCCGTGGCATCGTCAATGGCGGCAACAGCCGCGACCGGCTCGCCGCGATAGCGCACGCGCTCGCGCGCTATCGGGTGCTCGGAACGCGAGATCGGCAGCACGCCGAACGTCTTGTCGCAATCGGCACCGGTAACAACGGCCTTGACGCCGGGCAGCGCCAGCGCTTTTGAAGTATCAACTTCAAGGATCTCAGCATGCGCATAGGGGCTGCGGTAAATGCGGCCGGCCAGCATGCCGGGTTCCAGGATATCAGCTGTATATAGCGCCCGACCGGAAACCTTTTCCGGCCCGTCGACCATCGGCACATAATCGCCAATATTGCGGATGGGAGCGCTCTCGTTCATGGCGCGGTTCCTTCAGCGTTCAGTTGCGCTGCGAATTTCACCGCCTCGATGATTTTCACATAACCGGTACACCGGCAGATATTGCTCCCCAGCGCCTCTTGTATTTCATCGTCGCTCGGGGCCGGATTGCGCCGCAACAGTCCGACCGACGCCATGATGAATCCCGGTGTGCAATAGCCGCACTGGGATCCGAGTTTTTCATGGAACCCGCGCTGCACGGCGGAGAGCTCACCGTTTTCTCCAAGCGATTCAACCGTATCGACGCGGCGGCCGTTCACCGACGCGGCAAGCGTCAGGCACGACAGAAGCGGCACGTCGTCGATGAGCACGGTGCACGCACCGCACTCGCCGCCATCGCAACCTGTCTTGGTGCCGGTAAGACCAACCGACTCGCGCAGATAATCGAGCAGCAGCATGTTGTCGGGCACCGCATCAACGCGCGGCCGCCCGTTCAAGGTGAGTTCGAGAAGTTGCGCCATGCGCGGATTGCTCCCTCGCTGCCGAATTCCCAGCGTGTTTGCGTCTCGGTACAGTTTAGTGGACGGGTCCGCGCATTGTCACGGCTTCCCGGGCACCCTGCGGCATCACGACCGCAAGGGCATTATAGATCACCCGTCCCGAGGCGCCACGGAGGCTTGCCTGGTACCGGCCATGCGCCTACGCTCCAGGCCCGCAACACAGAGGAAAATGTGTTTATGCGTATGATCGTGAGACGTTTTTCACTGGCGCTCTCCATCGGTGCGCTGACACTGACGATCGCGGACGCAGCGCGGGCGGACTGGGATCGGTTCAAGAGCGGCATTTGGTACGGCAAAACGATTCGCGCGGACGCGGGAGAGGCCACGGGCTGTCAGCTGCTGGCCGGTTATCCCGGCGGTTACCGCCTGCAGTTCGTCAGGCCGATCGACGGCGGCTTTCAGGTCGTCGTCACAAGCGGCCGCTTCAATGCCACCGAAGGTGACCGGATCGCCATGCAGCTTTCGATCAACGGTGTTGCCGTCGGTGAGGGAGAGGCCATAGCACTCTCGCGCTCGGAGTTGCGGACCGACCTGGTGCCGACCCCGCAACTCTACCGGCAGCTGACCTCCGGTGCATGGCTCACCATGCAGAACGAGTGGTCGGAAGCAGACTTTGAACTGGCTGGCCTGGAGGAAGCGCTGGCGCTTCTCGACCAGTGTGCCGAACATTGGCTCGCGCAGTAGCCCTATCGCGCCGCACACACCATACACGGCGTCTCAATTCCCTTCAGGGCGAAGGATCCGAGGTCCTCGAAACTGCCGGCATGCAGCGCGGCAAACCGCTCAGACACCAGAACCGGCTGGTCGAGATCGCGCGTCAGGCTCTCGATGCGGCTCGCGAGATTTACTGCGGGGCCGATAACGGTGAAATCGAGGCGGTTTTCGCCACCGACATTGCCATAGAGAACGTCCCCGAAATGCAACGCAATTCCGCACTCGATCTCGACAAAACCCTCGTCGCGACGGGACGCATTGACCGCGGTGAATTCCGCCACAGCGTCCTGCGCGGCACACAGCGCGCTTCGGCAGGCGCCGCAGTCACCACCTTCGCCCGGCTGAAATATCGCCAGCACCGCATCGCCGATAAATTTCAGCACTTCCCCGCCCTGCGCTTCGATGGCCCGTGTCACGACGTCAAAATAGGCATTGAGCGTTTCAATCAGCGTTTCTCCGGGAAGGCGGCCCGACAACTCCGTGAAACCTTTGAGGTCGCAGTACCAGATGGCGGCGCGGATGGTTTCGCCGGAGCCGCGCCGGATGGCTCCGTCAAGGACCTTGCGTCCGGCTACCGGCCCGACATAGGTGTCCATGAGCGTGCCCGCGAGATGGCGCAGATAACGTACCTCGACGGCCACCGCCAACGGATGCGCCAGCGCCTCCATCACAGCAATCTCGTCTGAGGCAAAACCACCCGGCCTGTTGGTCGCAAAGCTCATCGCCTTGAATGAGCCATCGGCAAAAGGCAGCGCCAGCACTATGTAATCGGTAAGTCCGGTCTCGCGCAGTTCAGCGAGAATTTCAAACTCGCCTTCTTGCGGCGGTTCCTCGAGCCGACAGCGGCAGGGCCGTCCCTCATAGGCAACAAAAATGGGGCTGTTTAATAGCGGATTGACGGGTGTATCGAAATTGCGGAACTGACGGAATGTCAGCCCGTTTTCCTCCTCCCACAGCGCTGAAAAGCTGTCGACATGGGGATGAAGGCTCGGCACGCCGGTCGTGTAGCGGGTGAGTGGCAGGCCTGCGTCGCGCAGCCGGTCGATGATTGCCAGATCGAGGCCGCCAGTATCGTCGATGAGCCGGGCCTCGGCCAGGAGCCACCCGGTCAGCCTTGTGATGGTTTCGCTGACGGTTGATTTCAACATCAAGGTATCTAGGGCGCGAGTAGCAGCAAAACAGCCCCTCACCCTCGCAGCAGCTGCCATCGTTGCAGGAAACCGGCGCCAAGGTCGTAGTAAATGCTGCGCAGGGGGCCCAAAAATGCCTTTGACTGGGCTGTGACCGGCAATGGCATCTCAACCTCCGAGCTGCCCGCAAAATAATGCGCCATGGCGCGCCCCATGACGGTTCCAGGCGCAATTCCGCGGCCGTTATAGCCGATAACGGTCATCAGCCCCGGCGCCAGTTCATTCAGGCGCGGCAGGTGATCCGTTGTGAAGGCGATCTTGCCCATCCACGAGGATTCCCATTCAAGCTCACCCAGATGCGGGAAGTGTGCCCGCAGGCGCATATCGGCCCAACGGTGACGGAATGACTGTCCGTGTTCGGGCAGGCTGCCGATCGAGCCGGTTATGAGGCGGCCCGCGGCGTCCTTGCGGAACGCGATGGTCGGTTCCTCGGCGTCCCACGAGCCTTCGAGGCCGGGCAGGATGGTGTTGCGCAGGTTTTCGCCAAGCGGTTTGGTCGCGGCGAAGAAGAAGTAAAACGGGAATATTTCCTGCCTAAGACCCGGCCAAAGGTTGTCCGTGTAGCCGTTAGTCGCGAGCAGGACGCGCTTTGCCCGTACCGTGCCATGGGGTGTCCCCATACGCCAGCTGTCGCCTGTCTGCTCAAGAGCCGTGGCCGGGCTTTCGCCGAAGATCCGCGCACCGTGCTTCAGTGCGGCGCGTGCCAGGCCGCGCGCATATCCCATCGGGTTGATGGTGCCCGCTTCAGTGTCGAGGCTGCCACCGAGAAAATCGTCAATGCCAAGCTTGGTAGCCGTTTCTTCACGATTCAACAGAACGACCTTGGATCCGCGCCGGTTCATCTGCTCGGCGCGATCCTTGACCTTCTTCAGGTACTTGTCCGAAGACGCCAGATAGATGGTGCCGTTCTGCACCGCCTCGCACTCGATGCCATGGCGCCTGATCAGGTCGAAGACGAGGTTCGGCCCGACCCGGAACCCCTCGTTGAGGCGCTCACCTGCATCTTCTCCTAAAATCCCGACAACTTCGTCGGGCGACAGCCAAACCCCCGGATTGACCAGCCCGGCGTTGCGGCCAGACCCGCCGTAACCCACTTTTTCCGCCTCAAGCACGACAGATTCAATACCGAGTTCGGCGAGATGCAGCGCGGTCGAGAGCCCCGTATAGCCGCCACCGACAATGCAAACCTCCGCATCCACATCGCCCTCAAGTGCGGGAAGTGGATCGAGCGGCTGTGCAGTGGCATCCCAAAGGGAAACCGGTTGCAACGGATCTGTCATGGCGGATTACGCGGCGCGAAGGCCTTCCTTGGTGACCCACTCTTCGGTCTGTTGAATGGCGCGCTCGGCGCGGTCGAACATTTCGTTGACCTCGTCTTCGGTGATGATGAGCGGCGGGCAGAACGCAATGGCATCGACGAGATTGCGCAAGACCACGCCGTTCGCCTGGCAGAGCGAGTTCAACTTGGCGCCGACGCCATGCTTTGGATCAAATGCGCGTTTGGTTTGCTTGTCGGCAACCATTTCAGCAGCGCCAATCAGACCCTTGCCGCGGGTTTCGCCAACCAGGGGGTGATCGCCAAGCTTGTGCAGACGCTTCTGGAAGGTCTCAGCAATGTTTTGCACATGCCCAACGATGTTGTCGCGCTCATAGATCTCGAGCACTTTCAGCGCAACCGCCGCACCGACCGGGTGTCCGGTGTAGGTGTAGCCATGCCCGAATGTGCCTATCTTTTTGCTCTCGTCGAGCATTGCCTGATAAACATCCTCGGGGATCGTTACCGCGCCCAGGGGGATATAGGCTGACGTAATTGCTTTGGCGACCGAGATTGAGTCCGGCTGCATGCCAAGCGTTTCCGTACCCCAGTAGTTGCCGGTCCGTCCGAAGCCGCAAATCACCTCATCGGCGATAAAGTAGATGTCGTACTTCTGCAGGATCGCATTGACCTTCTCGAAATAGGTTTCAGGCGGCACGATGACACCACCTGCACCCATGATAGGCTCCGCGATGAAGGCGGCGACGGTATCGGGGCCCTCGTCGAGAATCATCTGCTCGAGAGAATTCGCCATTCTGGTGGCAAAATCTTCTTCGGATTCTCCCGCCTCGCCAAAGCGATAGTAGTGCGGGCACTCGGTGTGCCTGATGTTGGCGATCGGCAGATCGAAATCCATGTGCACCGGCGGCAGGCCAGTGAGGCTGCCGGACGCAACCGTAACACCGTGATAGCCCTTGATGCGGGAGATGATTTTCTTCTTCTTCGGCCGGCCGATGGCATTGTTGTAGTACCAAAGTAACTTGACCTGAGTGTCGTTGGCTTCCGAGCCCGAGCATGTGAACAACACCTTGGAGGCCTCGCACGGTGCCAGTTCTTTCAGCTTCTCGGAAAGCTCGATCGCCGGGTCATGGCTCTTCGATCCGAAGAGATGGGTGTAGGGAAGCTTTTCGAGCTGCTTGGTAGCCGCTTCGACCAGTTCCTTGTTGCTGTAGCCGAGCGAAGTGCACCACAGACCCGCCAGCCCTTCAATGTAATCGCGGCCTTCCGAATCCCAAACACGCACGCCTTCGCCACGCTCAAGCACCAAGGGCCCCGTGTCGCGGTGCGCCGCGAGGTTCGTGTAAGGGTGGATAACCGTCTCGATGTCACGGACGGCAACATTGCTCAAGGGTTTCATTTGCGTGTTCCTCTCTGTCGGGCCTCGACCTATATTGCGGTGCTCTTCGGCCGTTGCTGCGATGCATATCGCGCAGATGACGGCGGCGATCAAGCTTTGTGATGTGCGCACCTCGAAATCAGCCTGGACCAAAATGAACCCGCAAGACAATCTCATCAAAAAAACAGCCTGCGAAATCCGCGATCTTCTGCGTAATGGCGAGATCACGACGGGTGACCTACTCAATGCACTTGAAGCACGAATTGAACAGGTCGATGGCGACACCAACGCGCTCCCGACGCTTTGCTTTGAGCGGGCACGCGAACATGCCGCGGGCGGCGACAGTGCCGGTACTCCGCTTGAAGGCCTGCCTGTCGCCATCAAGGATCTGACAGAGGTTGACGGCGTGCTCACGACCTTCGGATCTCCCATCTTCAAAAACCATGTTCCTCAAACATCCGACATTGTCGTCGAAACACTGGAGCGTAACGGCGCGGTGATTTACGCCAAATCCAACACGCCGGAGTTCGGTGCCGGCGCAAACACGTTCAACGAGGTGTTCGGTGCGACGCGAAACCCCTGGAACCTGGCGCGTTCAAGTGCGGGATCATCCGGCGGCTCGGCGGCGGCGCTGGCGAGCGGCACCGCGTGGCTCGCTCACGGCTCGGACATGGGCGGCTCGTTGCGCAATCCGGCAAGCTTTTGCGGCGTGTGCGGACTGCGGCCGACCCCGGGCCGCGTTGCCACCACCCGCCTCAACAATCTCGACGATTCGCTGTCCGCCGAAGGCCCGATGGCGCGCAATATAGAAGACCTCGCCTTGATGCTCGATGCCATGGTCGGCGAGCATCGCGCCGATCCGCGCTCGCTGCCGGCAGACGGCACCGGCTATCTCGATGCCGTCCGCAATCCGAAGCCGGTCGGGAAAGTCGCCTTCAGCCGCGATCTCGGCATTACACCCGTCGATCCCCAGGTCGCGGCGATCTGCGAGGCGGCGGCACGGCGTTTCGACGACGCGGGCGTTACCGTTGAAGAAGCATGCCCTGACTTCAGTGCCGCACATGACGCGTTTCAGGTGCTGCGGGCGCGCAGCTTCGCGATATCCAAGGCCGCGCTCATGGCGCGCCACCGCGACCTCTTCAAGCCTGAAATTATCTGGAACTTCGAAAAAGGCATGGCCCTGACGGCGGACGACATCATCCGGGCCGAAACGGCGCGCGCGCAGATGTTCGCATCGACCGTGGACTTCTTCGAAAACTACGATCTTCTTCTCTGCCCGGCGACCATCGTGCCGCCTTACCCGGTCGAACAGCGTTATGTGGAGCGGTGCGACGGACACGAGTTCGACAATTATGTCGAATGGCTGGCAATCGTCTATGCGATCACGCTTGTGTGCTGTCCGGCGCTGTCGATGCCTTGTGGCTTCACCGATGAGGGTTTGCCGGTCGGCTTGCAGGTCGTTGGCCCGCCGCGCGGCGAGGCTGCGGTTCTGGCCGGCGCACGGCAGTTTGAGGACATGCTCGGGCTTGGAGCGATTACGCCGATCGATCCGCGGCCGGGATCCTAATCAGGGGTCACGACACAAAGATCGATCGCAATGCGCGCGCCTTTCGCATTAAGCCCCGACACGGCAATCCCGGTCGATGCGGGGCCGGGCTTTTCGTAGCGCGCATTGCGCACAGCCATGTTGTCGTGAAGATTTTCTTCGCTCGCGCCGCCGACATAGTGGGTCGTTGACTTTGCTACGTCGGAAAATGCCGCGCCATTGCGTGCGAGGGCATCTGCAAGTGCATCCACGATGCGCTCGGTTTGCTCAACGAGACCCGCGTTTTCGTCGGTGCACCAGCCCGCCAGCCATAGATGGGCGCCGGATTTTCTCGTGACAATTTGCACCGATCCCGCCTGAGTGTGCCGTTCTTCGTGCACTGGTCCTGCCTTGATGAACGTAAGCTCGCCCAGAACTGCCGGCACCACCGGCTCGCTCGTCACCACCATGCCCGCAGGGACCCCGGACGGGACCTCATATGACGAGCCCGGCGCAAACCAGTGTTCTGAAAGCTTGTGCCGGGGCGACAGACTGAGAACACGAAGCGCCTTTTCGAGCTGGGTGTTGGCAAGCTCCAGGTCTTCCGCCGATGGTTCAGCCTGTAATTCCAGGGCCGCCCAGACAAATGAACCGCCATTGACAAGTCGGACTTTCACCCTTCCATCGTTGTCGCTGTAGTCAAGCGTGGCGCCGCGCCGCGCCGTGGCAAATGCATCCACTTCGATCACCATGCCCTCATAGAAAAAATGCGGCACGGCGACGGGCACCAGCAACGGCTGAGGTCCGAAGGTCTCGCGTGCAATGTCGAGCATGCTGTCAGTGTCGCTGGCGTTTCGCGCGGTGTGGTAGAGCACAAGCTTGCCCAGGGCCTCGCGGCCAAAGCCGCCATCGCTGAGGATATTGGCGATATGGCCGCAGGAAATGCGCGTCTGCGCGGCAAGGTCGCCAGGTGCCACCACTTCCGCATTGGTGTCGAGCGGCGCCTGGCCCGAGCTCCACGCATCATCGCCATCGCGCAGGAGAAGCGAATACGGCACGTCGATCCGCATGGACCAGCGGCCCTCGAAGGGAACGTAGGTGCGCATGGCCTGGAACCTCGAGTATTGAACGGCTTGATACTTATCAATGCACCCACGCGCCGTCAGCCGCAACATTTCCAAGACACGTGGCGTGCAATGCGGAGTGATATCATGAAGACAATCCTCGTGCCTACAGACGGCTCGATCACTGCGGAAAAGGCCCTCGACCTGGCGCTGGACCTGGCCGAAAAACACAATGCAGACGTCAAACTCATGCATGTTCTGCTGCACGACAAGGAGCCCGACGAGTTGTTGCGGCTCCCCGAACTTGCAGCCGATGAACATATCGCCGGCGAACTGGCGAAACTGCTGGCGGCCCCCAAAACGGAACGACCGATTGCAGAGGTCATGAACGCGCCCGGCCTGCCGGACCGGCCCACGCCGGATGCTTTGCTGCAGGAGATCGGCGCGCGCGTTCTCGAGCGCGCCCGGGCATGCGCACGCCAGCGCGGCATCGGTGCCGAGACGCTGCCGATTTCCGATGGACCGGCGGCACCGGCGATTACTGCGGCTGCAGAAACCGTTAGCGCCGACACAATCGTCATGGGAATGCGCGGATTGCGCCAGATCGACATGATCACCTTCGGCAGTGTTTCCCAGGAGGTGTGCCGCTCGGTCAACTGCACCTGTGTAGCCGTTCACTGACCGGAAGATATTCGACGGGTTTGCGGTGCGCTCTTCGTTTAATACAGTTTGGATCTGTTTCATTCTCAAATTGCACGGAGAAACGGCATGGCGGACACTTCGCGAGCAGGTGGATATTCGCGCCCAGATGGATATTCGCGACTGTCAGTTTTATTGCACTGGTTGGCTGCAATCAGCGTGATTGCCCTGTTTTTCACGCACGAAGGCGAGCGCGGCAGCGCCCAGTATGCGTTTCACCTCAGCGGCGGTGCGTTGGCGGGTATCTTGCTTCTGTGGCGCGTCGCGCACCGCGTTCGCCACGGGCTGGCGGAACGGCCCGCACAGGCGGCTCTGCTAAATGCCGCATCAAGTATTGTTCTCTGGGGCTTTCTCGCAACTATCGTTGCCGTCGTCTTATCGGGATATTTCCTGCCCTGGTCGCTTGGCCGGCCTCTGGATGTTTTCGGATGGTTTTCCATCCCCTCCCCCATGAGCTTTCACCGCGGCACGCACGAGTTCATGGAGGAGGTACACGACGTATCGGGGCACCTGTTCATTCCCTTGCTTGCGCTTCACCTGCTTGGAACGGCGAAACATGCGTTGATCGACAAGGACGGCGTTGCGCGCCGCATGTTCGCCTCCGTTGCCGGCGGACGATAAGAGCGCTTGCACGTCCGTCGCTCGGGTCATCTAATGATGCGATACGCAACCGATGAGGAAAACCGATGCCGCAAGATCTGGAGAGCTGGCTTGACGCGGTCTATGAAACCGATGGCGACAGGGACAAACTCGACCGGCTCTACAACGACTGGGCACGCAACTACGATGAGCAGCTTGCCGCCTCGGGAAACCCCTACATCACGATCATGGCGGGGATGGTGGGGCGGTATGTTCCAGACACCCGCGCGCGCATCCTCGATGGCGGCTGCGGCACCGGAAACATGGCACAGATCCTCCACTTCATGGGGTATCGCGACATTGTCGGCATCGATGCTTCGGCAGGCATGCTTCAGGCTGCACGAAGCAAGGAATGCTATGCCGAACTGCATGAGCTTCTGCTCGGCGCGGAGATCGACCTGCCGGCGGAAAGTTTCGATGCCATTACCGCAGCGGGCGTTCTGACGCACGGTCACGCGCCACCTGAATCGCTAGACGGATTACTCGCAATCGCAAAGCCCGGCGCGCCGATTGTTTTTTCGATCTCCAAGATCGCCGTGGAAGGCGGCGGCTTCGGCGCCAAGATGGATGCGCTTGAGCAGGCCGGCGCCTGGACGCTCGTCGAACAGACCGAGCCCTTCCGCACCTATCCGTTCTCCGAACAATATGCGGACCTGCGGCACTGGATCAGTGTTTATCGTAAGGTTTGAGGCCGGCATCCGGTTCGTAGTGAGTTTCGCCGCACCCAAACGTTTGCATCGACGTGCCGCACCGCTGTACCTGCGCGACGAGAAACAATGGTGCCAGAAACCTTGGATTTTCAATTCTGGACTCATCCGTTAGTCGACATTGGCGCTTCCCCTGCCGGTGCCCTTCTGCGACAGTTCGGCATCAACAAAAACACTGCCCCAAGCCATTATTCTCTTTGGACGTGAACATGTTCGCGGCTGACGGAGATGTATGCCCAACTCGCCGAAGAAATTTCAACCAACTTTCAATGAGGAGCGCATGACGAATACTTACCTAGTCGCCGTAGACGGCAGCGATGGCAGCCGTCGGGCAGCGAAATTCGCTACGGAGCGCGCGCTTGCGAGCAACGCAAAGCTCGTGTTTGCGTATGTCATCGAGTGGTCGCCCTACAGTTTTCACACGCCAGATGAACTGGCCGAGCGGCACAAACGTCGAGAAGAGGAAATTGAGCGCGCGCAATCGACGGTTCTCGAGCCGATGATAAAATCGGTAAAGGACCAGGGCGGAGACGTGGAAGTCGTAGTGCGCCACGGACACCCGGCACAAACGCTTGTTGAACTCGCCGAAAATCACTCCGCAACGCAGATCTTTATCGGGCGCAAAGGTGAATCCCGCGTCGCCTCACTGCTGTTCGGAAGTGTGGCGGGAGCGTTGGTCCAGACGTCCCCGATTCCCGTCACCGTCGTGCCCTGACAGCAAATCATTCCGGAAAATTTGAAAAAAAGGGGGGAGCCATGAAACGCATCGTCGCTTCGATATTCGCTCTTCTGTTAACGACAGCCGCGGCGGGTGCCGCCGGCATTGACGAAACCATCAATACGGCGACAGCGCCAATCGCGGAGCTGATCGGCAAGATAGTCTTCTTCAAAATTCCTCTGTTCGGTGCGCAACTGCCGCTTGTCGTACTCTGGCTTGTAGCGGGCGCAGTGTTCTTCACCATCTACATGCGCTTCATCAACATCCGTGGCTTCAAACACGCCATCGAACTGGTGCGCGGCGACTACGCCAACCCGAATGATGCAGGCGAGGTCTCGCACTTTCAGGCACTGGCAACCGCTGTCTCCGGTACGGTCGGTATCGGTAACATCGGTGGCGTCGCCGTCGCCGTGACGGTTGGCGGGCCGGGTGCCACATTCTGGCTGATCATGGCCGGTTTCCTCGGTATGTCGACCAAGTTCGTGGAATGTACCCTCGGCGTCAAATACCGCAACGAGAATCCCGACGGTTCCGTTTCGGGCGGCCCGATGTACTACCTGCGCAAGGGTTTTTCCGAGCGCGGCATGGACGGCTTCGGCAAGTTCATGGGCATCTTCTATGCCATCGGCATCTTCATCGGCGCTCTCGGTATCGGCAACATGTTCCAGTCGAACCAGGCGTACGTGCAGCTCAATCACGTTGCCGGCGGCGGTCTCGACGGCCTGGGGTGGCTCGTCGGCCTCATCATGGCCGCCGTCGTGTTCTCGGTTATCATCGGCGGCATCAAGTCGATTGCCCGGGTGACCGAAAAGATCGTGCCATTCATGGCCATCTTCTACTGCGTGTTCGCTTTGATCGTCATCTTCATGAACGCGCCGGCGATCCCCGAAGCCATTGGCAATATCTTTTCCGGTGCACTGACCGGCGAAGGCGTTGCGGGCGGTGCGCTCGGTGCGCTGATCATCGGTTTCCAGCGTGCGGTGTTCTCCAACGAAGCAGGCATCGGCTCCGCGTCGATCGCTCACTCGGCGGTGCGCACCAACGAACCGGTCACCGAAGGCATGGTGTCTTTGCTTGAGCCGTTCATCGATACCATCGTGATCTGCACCATCACCGCGCTCGTCATCGGCACATCGGCCGTTGCCGATCCGAACTTCGCGGGCGATGCAAGAGGCATCGCGATGACGTCAGCTGCGTTCGAGCACCAGATTTCCTGGTTCCCGATCCCGCTGGCGATCGCCGGTGTCCTGTTCGCGTTCTCCACGATGATCTCGTGGTCGTACTACGGTCTGAAAGGCTGGACCTATATGTTCGGCGAGAGCACGCGGGGACAGACAATCTACAAGCTGATCTTCTGCGCCTTTGTCGCTCTTGGCTGCGTCGTTCAGCTTGGGCCGATCCTGGATATTTCAGATGCGCTGGTCTTCCTGATCTGCGTCCCGAATATCCTGGGGCTCTACTTCCTCGCACCGATCGTCAAGCGCGAGCTGGAATCTTATCTGGCCCGCATCGCGAGCGGCGAGATCAAGAAGTACAAAAACGCTTAACATCCTGAGGTTAAGCGTCTCCCGAGGCCCGGCCCCTTCTTGGGGCCGGGTCTTATACCAAGGGCGGCAATAATTTCTAGAACAGATTTTTCACGTCGGAAGAAAACGTCGGAAACGCGAACATGTCGTTCTTAAGCGCGCTGGCGGGAATGCCATGCCGCATCGCCATGGCGAACAGGTGGATAAGTTCCTCGCCCTGATGACCGACAATGTGGGCACCGACAATGCGATCGTGAGCCTCGTCGACAAGAACCTTGGCCCAGGCAACGGTTTCCGCGTAGCTCTTACCGGAAAACCACTCGCGCATATCGCTTGTCGACGCCTTGACCTTCATGCCGCGCTCATTGGCCTCCGCCTCTGTCAGACCCACGGTCGCCAGTGCTGGAACCGTGTAGACACAACTTGGGATGACGGAATAGTCGACTTTTAGTTTCGGACCGTTGACGATGTTCTGCCCGACGAGACGCCCTTCATAGGTGGCAATTGGTGAGAGTTGCGGCGATGTCACGAGGCTGTCGCCACACACCCAGACCGCCGGGTTCGAGGTTGAGCGGAGATGGTCATCGGTCTTGATGGCTATTCTGTCATGCTCGACATTGCCCGCTTCGAGATCGAGAGCGTCGACATTGGCGATCCGTCCGGCGCCATTGACAACCCGGTCCGCGGTTACGCTCTGGTCTTTGCCGTCGTGTTCGTAGACAACCCGAAGGCGCCCGTCGGCCGGCTCTACCGAGTTGACGGAAACGCTGGTCTTGACCGTAATGCCGAGACGCTCGCTTTCGCCCCGGATGGCCGCCACGGCGTCCGTTTCCATGCGCGGGAGAAGTTGAGGCATGACTTCAAGAATGGTCACTTTTGTCCCAGCTCTGGCGTAGACATGGCTGAACTCCATCGCGATGACGCCGCCGCCGATAAAGACAACTTCTTCGGGCTGTTCAGTCTCGGACAACACCTCATCTGACGTGATCATGTGCTCAGCGCCCGGTATCGGCAGGGGCCGCGGTCTTGAACCGGTCGCAATGACAATGTTGTCTGCTTCCAGAACGGTCCCATTCACGAGAACGGAGTTCGGCCCGGCGAATTTTCCAGTGCCCCGGAACACATCGCCGCGCTTCTCCGCCACACCGGCCATGGCGCCGGGGATTCCCCCGATCATCTCCTTTTCGCGGGAGATGAGCTTCGACCAGTCGAGTTTCGGTTTGCCAACATCGATGCAGTGGGCACCGGCAAGCTCGATTTCGTGCAGCGCATGGGCCGCTGCAACAAGTACTTTCTTGGGCGTGCAACCACGGTTTGGGCAGGTGCCGCCGAAGTCCCATTCTTCGACGAAGGCGATCTTCTTTCCTGCCTCGCTTGCAACGGCGGAAACGCCAAAACCGGCGTTGCCGCCACCAATAATGATAATGTCGTAGGGATGTGCCATCGGTTCCACTTTCCTTGGATTGGAAACCGTGGATGGCTCTCCGGCCCAATTGGTTACGGTTTCAATTGCGCCGCCGTGCGAGCGCCAGAACAAACAACACTACACCGCCGCCCAGCAAAACCACATCCTGCAGGATATCTAGGGTCCAACCGATGAGGGCGCCCGTGAGCGCCCATACGAGCGGAATGACCGCCAGGTGCCAGGGCACACGGGGGTGGGCGAGCGCAAGAATGCCGAGTGTGAAAACCACCGTTGGCCCCGGGGCAACGCCAAAAAAGGCCATTTGCGGCCATTCACTGCCGGCCAGCCAGCCAAACAGCACGTAACCGAACAGGCCCGCAGCCACCAGTCCCAACCCGCTCCAACCCCGCACGCTTCGCTCAAAGCGGAGATCGAGCTTCCCCCGGATCATGCCCGTCCAGGCAAACAGCAATGCCGCCACAACAAACAGCACCGCGAAAGCCGGCGCGAGATAATTGACGGTCGAAAAGGTCAGCCAATGAAACGCGATGCCGGTCCAGCCCCAGGCGGCGGCGATCACGGCTGCTGCGACGCGGCCCCCGTACGGACGAGTGCGCAAGACCAGCAAGACGGCCAAAACGGCGAGCGCAATGGCCGCGATCTGTGCCGGCCAAATGGCGGCATTGTAGGTTTCAAAAAGCGCAAAATAGACGTCGCGCGTATATGGCAGCACGGCTTAGAGGCCTTCCACACAGTTGACCATCCGCGCGCGCAGATCGCGGTCCGGCATCCGGCCATAAGCGGCGCCCATGTTCTCGCGCATGTGTGCAACCTTCGACGTCGCGGGAATGGCACAGGTGACCGTGGGGTGCGAAAGGATGAACTTGAGAAAAAACTGCGCCCAGTTCGCGCAATCAATTTCATAGGCCCATTCCGGCAACGGATGGCCGGCGACGTGTTCGAAAAGCTTGCCGCGCCGGAACGGGCGGTTGACGATGACGGCCATGCCGCGGTCGGCGGCAAGCGGCAGAAGGCGGCTCTCCGCTTCCCGGTCGAGAATGTTGTAGGTGAATTGCACGGTGTCGAGATCGTTGCCGCGCATCACTTCGATCATCTCGCTGTGTCGCCGCCCGTGTGACGTGGTGGCACCAAGATAGCGGATGCGGCCTTCCCCCTTCCACTCGCGCAGGGTTTCAAGATGCGCCTCCCAGTCGACAAGATTGTGGATTTGAATGAGGTCGAGCCCGCCGCTGCGCCACTGCTCCTCAGACGCCGTCATCTGGCGCCGGCCCATAAACTGGGTGAGCGTCCAGACCTTGGTTGCGGAAAACAGGCGCGGGGGATGACCGAGATGCTCCAGGCACCAGCCGATAACCTCCTCCGAAGAGCCATACATCGGCGAGGAATCGACAAGCGCCCCCCCCGCCTCGAAGAACGCGCGCAACACTTCGGCACGGGCGGCGCGCAGGGTTTCGTTGGCGCCGACATTGAAGGTTATCCACGAGCCCATGCCGACGGCCGGCACTTGCTCGCCGGTCGAAGGAATGGTGCGGGTGAGGATGGGCGTGTCGTAAGCAAAAGCTGGGGCAAAAGCCGGCAGCATTCGCGCATAAACGCCTGCCAAGGCCACACCTCCACCGACAAGAATGCGGCGTCGTGTCAGACCTTTCAAACTGCCTTTCATTGCCACGCCCCTAAATTTAATACGGCGACAAAAAGCGCGGCAGCTGCCGCAATCGCCGCACAAATTACGGGAACTCTCAGGGCGCGCCACTGACGCTCGGAGTTTTCCATTGCCGTTATGAAGCTCACCAGCGTGCCGAGCTGCGCGTCAGACAGGGGCTCGCGTGCCGGGTCGTCGCCGCCCTCCTGGGTTCTCAGGGCGAACCGGTGATGCAATGTGTAAAAGTGCTCTCCGGTTTCCTTGCTGGTGTTTTTCGACCGGCGAAACAGGCTTGGAAACCCGTTGAGAACGCGCTCGACGTCACTGCCGCCGAAGCCGAGATCCGATGCAAGATTGGCGGGCGTGCGCGACTTGCGCCGCGTCAGTGCAAGATGCGTGACGAGCGCCATCAGCACATCGATATTTTCAGTGTAATTCAGGCTCATCGCCCTCTCCCCGCATCGGACCTGAGGAGCCGGTATTGGAGCGCGAACCTCCCGCTTCGTCAAAACACGATTGGGTCAGGTGAAATCGGGAAGGTCAGACAAAATCAGGCGGCGGCGTGAAGGCCCGGCAATGGGTCTCCAGAGCCTTTGCCACCTCGATCACCGTACTCTCACCGAGATAGGGGCCGATAATCTGGACGCCAAGCGGCAGACCATCATCGTTCAGCGTGACCGGGGCCACACTCGCGGGCAGATGCGCGAACGTTGCCGGAAACGCCCACTGCATGAGATCGAAATAGGAGCGTTCCTCGCCATTGACCGTGAGACGGCGCTTGGGCGGCCCGGCCTGCGTATCATGGGTGATGGCGGCGACCGGCACTACGGGACAGAGAATGGCGTCATAACCGGTAAAGAAGGTGCGCCAGGCGTCCTTGGTCTTCTGGCGTTTTGCTTCGATGGAGAGCATGCCGCCATAGCTCAACGCCACGCCGCGCGCCTGATCGGCACTATAGGAACGGTCGTCCGGCGAGAGGTCGCGGGCCGCCTCAGCGAGACGTTCCCGCAGCTTCTTTGGCCAGTCCGTTGAGATGATGGCGTTGAGGATCGTGCGGTAGAGGCTGTAGGCAGCGTCAAAATCAAACTCCGGCGCGCGGTCGCGCTCGACGCGCGCGCCCGCCTGTTCCAACGCATCCGCGGCCATGTGTACCGCGGCGGCGGCTTCAGCACTGACACGCGCGTCGGGCTCTTCACGCCACACCGCAATCCGCATCTGCGAAATGTCCGTTGCACGCGCCGGCGAAATCGGCGGATGGGGATGCTCGGGATCGCCGGCATCGCCGGACAACACCGCGAACAACAGGGCGAGATCCTCCGCCGAGCGGGCAATCGGGCCCGCCACGTTCAGGTCCGCGGCGGCAACCGCATGGGGCGCCGGTGGAATATGGCCGCGCGTTGGCACCACGCCGAAGCTCGTCTTCAGACCGAAGAGACCGCAGAAGTGTGACGGCAGGCGTATCGACCCGCCGATGTCGGATCCGATTTCAGCCGCCGCCAGCCCGGCGGATACCGCCGCGGCGGCGCCCCCGGACGAACCGCCCGGCGTGTGGGCAAGGTTCCACGGGTTGTTCGTCGTGCCATAGACGTCGTTATAGGTCTGCCAGTCGCCGCTGTATTCCGGCACGTTGGTCTTGCCGATAACAATGGCGCCGGCCGCGCGCAGGCGTTGAACGGCAAGCGCGTCACCGGAGGGCACATGGTCTTTCAGCGCCAGGGCGCCGCCGGTCGACACCAGACCCTCGCATTCAAATGCATCCTTGATGGTCATCGGCACGCCGTGCAGTGGTCCCATGGTTTCTCCGCGCGCCAGCATGTCGTCGGCCTTTGCGGCCTCGCGCTGCGCCCGGTCCATGTCCATGGCAACGATTGCATTGAGCGAGGCGTTGTGGGCTTCGATGCGCCCGGCAAAATGCTGCAGCGTTTCGGCCACCGAGACCTCTCGCGCCGCGATCATCCGTGCCAATGTACTGGCGGACAAAAAACTCAGTTCAGGCATTCTTCGGGCCTTTCCCAATTGGTTCGAGCGGCGTATCACATCACCGTTGTTGGCGCGCGGCCATCTGAGTAGACTTGCGCCAACGAAGAAACACGATCGCCGCCCAAGGCGCAAGAAATCTAAGGTGAGGGACAAAATGGAAGGCTTGATGCAGGACTGGCCACTGCTGGTTCACACAATCCTCGATCACGCAGCAAAATATCACGGCGACCGGGAGGTCGTGTCGCGCTCGGTTGAGGGCCCGATCCACCGCTGCACATACCGCGATATCGACCGGCGTTCGCGCAAACTGGCAAGCGCGCTGTCGAAACGCGGCGTCGAGCTCGGCGATATTCTCGGCACCATGGCATGGAACGGCTACCGGCATATGGAGACGTGGTACGCGGTCATGGGCCTCGGCGCTGTCGTTCACACCGTCAACCCGCGGCT
Source organism: Hyphomicrobiales bacterium (assembly GCA_021775755.1). Taxonomy (GTDB): domain Bacteria; phylum Pseudomonadota; class Alphaproteobacteria; order Rhizobiales; family JAJFHB01; genus JAJFHE01. The sequence goes on from JAJFHE010000024.1 coordinate 59,452, forward strand.
CTTCGCCGACCAGCTCGACTACATCATCAATCACGGCGAGGACGAGCTCTTTTTCCTCGACCTGACCTTCGTGCCGGTGCTGGAAAAAATTCAGGACACCATTCCGAAGGTGAAATCGTTCATCATCATGACCGACGAAGAGCACATGCCGGACACGAGCCTGCGAGAAGCAGTCTGCTACGAAACCCTGCTGGCGGAAGGCGACGGCGATTTCCAGTGGCCATCGTTCGACGAAAATACAGCCAGCACCATGTGCTACACGTCCGGAACGACCGGCAACCCCAAGGGCGTGCTCTACTCGCACCGCTCAAACGTCCTGCATGCGATGGCGGTCTGCGCCGGCGATGCGCTGGCACTGAAGAGCACGGACACCATCATGCCCGTCGTGCCGATGTTTCATGCAAACGCCTGGTCGTTAGTGTTTTCGACGCCGATGTCCGGCGCGAAGTTCGTGCTGCCGGGCGCGCAGATGGACGGCGCCAGCATTTACGAGCTTCTCGACACCGAAAAAGTGACCTTCACCGCCGCCGTCCCGACCATCTGGCTGATGCTGCTCCAGCACCTTGAGCAAACCGGCGAGAAACTCCCCGCGCTTGAACGGGTCGTGATCGGCGGTTCGGCCTGTCCGCCGGCGATGATCGAGACGTTCGAGAGAAACTACGATGCGCAGGTGATCCACGCCTGGGGCATGACCGAGACAAGCCCGCTGGGTACCCTGTGCGTTACCAAGGGCGGCCTTGAGGATCTCGATGCGGACGCGGCCTGGCAGATCAAGCTCAAGCAGGGCCGTGTGCCCTACACCGTCGACCTCAGGATCGAAGACGATGACGGCAACGCGCTCGCCTGGGACGGCAAGGCTTTCGGTCATCTCAAAATTAAGGGCCCGGGCGTCGCCAAGGGCTACTTCAAAAGTGAAGGCGGAGACATTCTGGACCGCGACGGCTTCTTCTCCACCGGCGATGTCTCGACCATGGACGAGCATGGCTATATGCAGATCACCGACCGCTCGAAAGACGTCATCAAGTCCGGCGGCGAGTGGATCTCCTCGATCGATCTGGAAAACATCGCGGTCGGGCATCCCGATGTCACCGAAGCCGCCGTTGTCGGCATTGCGCACCCCAAATGGGATGAGCGGCCCCTGCTCGTCATCGTGCGGCGCGAAGGCTCTGAAGTGAGCGGCGAAGACGTTCTGAAATTCATGGACGGCAAAATCGCCAAATGGTGGATGCCCGACGATGTCGCCTTTGTCGACGAAATCCCGCACACCGCCACCGGCAAAATCTCCAAACTGCATCTGCGCCAGCAGTTTGAGGGCTACGTGCTGCCGACCGCCAACGCTGCGGAATGACCACAACGGGTGAGCTTGAGTTTTCGCCGCTTGAGGACGCAGACGTCGAGGCCGTGATTTCGCTGTGGGACGCGTGCGGGCTTACCCGGCCGCATAACAATCCCGCCGCCGACCTAGCCTTTGCGCGCGACAAGCCAGCGTCGGCTGTTCTCGTCGGAAAAGCGGCGGGTGAAATCGCCGCCGCCGTCATGGTCGGTCACGATGGTCACCGCGGCACGGTCTACTACGTCGCGGTCGACCCGGCACACCAGAACGGCGGCCTTGGCAGATACGTCATGGAGGAGGCGGAGGAATGGCTCAGGTCGCGCGGCGTGTGGAAGCTCAACCTCATGATGCGCGCTGAAAACGAAAAGGTTCGCGGCTTCTACGAGCGGCTCGGCTACGAAGTTGAAGACCGCATTGTCATGACGCGCTGGATCGATCCGTCGAAGCGGCCGGGCTCCGCATGATGGCTGGATGCCCGCCTAAACATCGCTAACAAAATCTAAACGGATTGCCCCCCATAGTAACCGCAATGTCGGTTGACTATGGGGTTGAGGGCGAGGCAATGCAGACAGAAACGGTCGCCAAAACGGGCGGGGATGACGGCGCGCGCTCGCGCGACGATATCCGCGAAGAGATCAGGCACCGGGGCTCGAACATCAACGGCGACACGCTGCTCGCCACCGACTACCTCAATCATTTCAATGAAATCGTCATGATGATCGAAATGGCGGCGGACATGCCGGAGTCCTTCGAGTTCACCGAAGACTGGCATCCCATGGCATATGGCGATCATTTCGCGCAATCAAACCTTGGCGACAAGGATCTTGCGATCGAGGCCTATGAACAAAGCCCGGAAGATGTGCGCACGCGCTTCGACGGGACGACGCGAGAGCTCGAAGATCATCTGGTCGACGGCCTGCGCAAGGCTGGAGCCGCACTTCACGATGCCCGGCATGGCGCCTTTCACACGAGCTGCCGTGACCTTGCCGCGGATGCCCGCACCTATATCGACGAGCTGAGCGCCATCATTCACGGCCACCACGAAGGCATCTCGTCCAAACAGGCGCTCGATGCGGAGAGCCTAGAGGAAACCCAGGCAACGATCGATTGTCTGTTCGGGACCTGAAGTTCGATTCCCGTATACTCGTTGCATGTCTGAGCTGAAACCCATACTCGGCGTGAGCACCTGCGTCTGGAAAGGCGGTGACGTGCTGCTCGTCAAGCGCGGCAAGGCAGGGCGCTATGAAGGCCTGTGGAGCCTGCCGGGGGGACATGTGCACTATGGCGAGGCGATCCGCGATGCCGCCCTGCGCGAGCTCGCCGAGGAGACCGGGGTTAAGGCCGACCTGTTGGGCATCGCGGACTGTATCGACGTTCATTTGGGCGGCGAAGAAGGTACGCCGGAACACCACTATGTCATCGTGACGTTCGCTGCCCGCTGGACGGGCGGTATTGCGAAGGCCGGTGACGACGCAGCAGATGTTCAGTGGCGCGCGCCGGGCGGCCTTGACGGGCTTGCCATGACACCTGGAGCCGCCGATGTCATTCAAAATGCACACAAGGTGCTCACAGCCCTTTGATTGGCCCTGGCGTCCAGATGTAACGCATGTTTGCACGCATGATGTTCAGACTAAGATATGTCGTGCTGGCTTGCCTTGTGGTGGGTGCTGCCTTTCTCTGGTCGGTTGTTGGAAACCAGGCTACCGCCAACCCTGAAGTCTGGGTCATGGGCGGCTGGGGAAATACCGACTTCGGCAAACACTCGGTGGAGTTCTCCGAGATCATGTCCGGGGGCCCGCCCAAAGACGGCATCCCGTCCATCGACGATCCGCAATTCATCGATGCCGGCGATGTGTCCAATCTGGGCGCCATGGAACCCGTCATTTCCATCGAAATCGACGGTCAGGCGCGCGCTTATCCTCTTCGGATTTTGATGTGGCACGAAATCGTCAACGACCAGATCGGCGACACACCGATCACGGTGACCTACTGCCCCTTGTGCAACTCTTCGATCGTTTACCTGCGCAACGTCAATGGACAGGTGCTCGACTTCGGCACGACAGGCAAACTCAGAAACTCCGATCTCGTCATGTACGACCGCCAGACCCAGAGCTGGTGGCAACAATTCCTGGGCGAAGCCATCGTGGGGGAGATGACGGGCACGCGGCTTGATGCCGTTCCGTCGCGGGTCGAGGCGTTTTCGCTGTTTCTGGAACGCCATCCGCAAGGCCGCGTCCTGGTGCCCAACAATCCCAACATGCGGCGCTATGGTGCCAATCCTTACGCACACTATGACGGCCGCAACGGCCCCTATGCACCACTGTTCACTGGCGATCTGCCCGACTATATCGAGCCGATGGCACGTGTCGTCACGTTCGATGTCGACGGCGAGCCGCATGCGGTCGCGATGAACCTGCTGCGCGACAAGGGCAGTGTCGAGGTTGGCGGCATCGTCCTCACATGGACCAAGGGACAGAACTCGGCGCTCGATGCGAGCGACATCACGGCTGGCCGCGATGTCGGCAACATCGTCGCTCAGGAAAGCGTGGACGGCGCCCTGCGCGACATCGTTTATGACGTGACCTTCGCGTTCGTTTTCAACGTGTTTCATCCCGACCTGCGCATCCAGCAGGAGTAGCCTTCTGGCAGGCCGCCTGAGCCAGGTGGCACGGCACTTGTATCCCTGAACCAGACACGCCGTTTCGGCATGCGTTTCCCGATCCGGAACGCTGGCCGAGCGGCATATTGGAGGCTCAGAAACCATGGCTCGCAAGCGCCCATACCTGCCGTTCTTCCGCATCGCTTTCGGCGCGCTGATGCTCGGAGCATTTCTGTCCAGCGCGGCTACTCCGGCACGTGCTACACCGCTTGAATACGACTACAGATACGAGCAAAATCTCTTGGAACTATCTGAAGTCCTTGGCACTTTGCATTATCTCGACCGTTTGTGCGTAGCCTATGACGACCGCTTGTGGCGCGAGCGGATGATTGAACTTCTGCAGGCCGAGGACGCCGTCGGCGAGCGGCGAGCAGCTCTTGTCTACCGGTTCAATCAGGGCTTCCGCGGCATGCGCGTCTGGCACAACCATTGTTCGGAGCCCACGCGTTTCAAAATCGCACACCTGCAGGCGCGCGGAGAGCTCCTTATGAGGTGGTTCGCCGGCCGATGGCGGGTGAATTAACCGTTAATGCAAGACACGCGTGGCATCGCTGGGCCCTGTGGTAAAAGATCGATGAACAGGGACGTGCGCACCGCCATCCACGCGGCGCCCAGCAGCGAGATACACCATGCTTGAGACCGAGACCGACGCTTCCTTCGACAAGTGGGTGAGCGAGCAGAAGCAGATTGCCCTCAGATACATCCTCGACGCCTGGGAAGAAGCCGTGCATGACGGCATCGATCCCGACCTTCTCGCCCGCGCTGCGATGTTTGCGGCCATCTCCGACATGGTCGCAGCTTACGGCGAGGACCCGGTGGCGAACCTTGCAGACGGCCTCGGCGAACGCATTCGCCACGGCGAGTTCACGCTCAACCGCACGACCCAGTAGCACCTGGCAGTAGCGTCTACAAAAACACCACCCCTGCCAGCACGCCTGCGCCAAAGATTGCGATCACCGCGCCGGCGCTCCAGTTGATATATTTCATCCACCCCTCGCCCATGCGCGCCTCAAGAAGCGACGCTAGCCAGGAAACGATGATCCACCACAGCAAGCTCCCCAGCATGACGGCACCAACGAGCAGTGCCGCAGCCGCGTAGTTGCCCGGCGCACTCACAAATCCGCCAAGCCCGGAGAAGATCGCGATGAAACCCATCATGGTCGCAGGATTGGTGATCGTGAGCAGATAGGTCGTGGCAACGAGCGCCAGGGACCGCCGAGCACCCGTGTCCTGCGCGGCACGTGGCGTCTGCGATGCCGTGAGTATGGTATGCACGCCGACGGCAATCAGAACCGCACCGCCGATGCCCTGGATCCAATGCGCCTGAGCCATCACCAGCCCGGACACCGCCGTTAGACCGAAAGCGGCGACGACGGCGAAGGTTCCGTCGCCGAGTACCGCGCCAAGTCCCGTGAACACGCCGTCCCAGAACCCGCCGCGCAAGGTGTTGCGGATGGCCATCAGGTTGATCGGGCCGATCGGCGCGGCAACCGCCAACCCGATAACGACGCCGGATATCAACAACTGCCAGTCAACCACGCGGCCGCCCTCCTCAAGACATCCGCATTATTGTTGCGAAACGGCGCGGTGCAAGCCCGAAGGCCAGCCGCAAGATCTTGTTAACCCCTTCGTTTTAGGCTTTTTACTTGGGCTGAAAAAGCCCTTTCGGGAGGTGTTCATCGGTGGACCTGCGTCACAACCTTTAAGGAGGTTGTTCGATGAGTTCAGTGCATGCAGCAGAACCCGGACCGTTTGAAGGTCTGACATTGACCACGGCGGAAATTTTCTATCACCTGCCCGATCATCCCTCGATCCTTCAGACCTATGTCTGGCAGGGTTACGACCGCGCGCCCAGCTATCCGGTGCTGACACGTTTTCTGGACTTCTGGCGGCGCGAGCTTGACGGGCCGCTGCATTCGGTCAGAATTGCAACGTCCGACAATATTGTTCCCGCAGAGGTTTGCGTTGCGGAGTGCACTTACACGTTGCATTGATCCCGCACTGCTGAAGTGGTGCGCGCCTCTGCTTGCGATTTTTGCAGGTCTTGTCCTCGTTTTGCCGGATGCCGGTGCGACGCCGGTTACACCTGAGCCGGTTCGGGTCGCGCAGGCCGACACACCGGGCGATGAGCCGGCTGCCGCGCGCGAAGGCGGTGACGAAGACGCCCTTCCAGCGATCCAGTACTCAGACGAACCGTTGCCGGAGTCTGTCGTACGCACCCGAAACGCGCTGCTGCACGCCGCCAGAACGGGCGATCTCGAAACGCTGCGGCCGATCCTCGCCGCCATCGCGCCCAATCTCATCTACAGTTTCGGCGGCGATGAGGACCCGATAGCATTTTGGACGCAGGTGTCGCTCGATGGAACCGGCCGCGACATTCTCGCTGACATGATCAAGGTGTTTTCATCGGGGTTCGTGCGGATGCACGAGGATACGGCCGATGAAATGTTCATCTGGCCCTATCACTTCGTCTATCCGATCGAGGAGCTCACACCGGAACAGGAAGTGGAGTTGTATCTCCTGCTTCCCGCCCAGTACCGCAAGGATATGGAGGCGGCGGGCGGCTATATCGGCTTCCGCGCCGCAATCCGGCCTACCGGCGAGCTTGTGTTCTTCGTCGCCGGCGATTGAACGGACCATTTGCCCCGCATCACACGGCGTGGCGCTCGACGGCGCTCTCATCCCAGTTGATGCCAAGACCTGGGCCACAGGCGGCGACCATACCGTCCTGCACGACCGGCGGGTCGGCGAGAATGGCGCCCGCCGCATCGAGATATTCAAGCCAGTGGCACGTGGGCGTCACCGGCAGCACGTGAGCGCTCGCCTCGATGAAGAGATGGCTCGACATGGGGATTGAGGCGGCTTCCGCCTGACCGGCGGCGCGCTGCCACGCGGTGATGCCGCCGATCTTCATGAGGTCGGGCATCGCCATGTCGCAGGCACCCGCCTCGATCGCATGCGCCATGTCCTGCGGGAACCACCAGTTTTCACCGGTCTGGATGGGGATCGGGCTTGCCGCGCGGATTTCCGCATGGCCGGCAAGGTCTTCCGCCGCCACTGGCTCTTCAATCCAGTGCAGATCGAACTCCGCCAGCCGCTCGGCGCGCCGGATTGCTTCGGGTACGGTGAGCGACTGATTGTAATCGATCATGAGAGCGACATCGTCGCCGATGATTTCCCGCACGCCCGCGATGGTTTTCACATCATGTGCCAGATCGCCATCGCCGACCTTGATCTTGATGGCCTTGAAACCCTGCGCCAGCGATGCCTCAAGTTCGACCCGGTTCTCCTTCGGATCGACAATCCCGTAACTGTCATAGGCGGGAACGGGCCGCTTTTCGCCGCCGAGCAATTGCACGACGGGCACATCGTGAGCACGCGCCAATGCATCCCACAATGCCATGTCGAGCCCTGACAGCACCATGCCGAGCAGGCCCTGGCGTCCAAGCAGACGGAACTTGGCTTCCAATTCGCGCGCCCGCTCCGCCGGCGCTACCGGTTTGCCGACGATCATCTCCCGCAGGCTTTTTGAAATCGCGGCCATGGGGGCAAGCGTTATCGGCGCGTAACCGAAAACATAGGCACTGCCGGTTACGCCCGCGTCGGTCTCGACATCGAGAAGCAGCAGAGGCACTGCGGGAATGGAGCCGGACGCGGTGCGCAGCGGGCGCTTGGTCGGCACCATGACGGTGCGGGCTTTGAGGTCCTGGATTTTGAGGTGTTCTGCTGACATATCCTGTCACCTGACTGGGTCGCGAACACATAATTAGCATGTATTCTACTCGATGAAGCATTCCCGTTCAGCCTTGAAGCGGTGGCCCGCACCGCCTTAATGTCGTAGAGATCGCAGTCGCGCAGAAAAATCGCAATCTGGATTACTTTCATGCCAAGCAGCTTCATCACCACCCTGCCCGACCGCGCCGTCCTGTCCATCTCGGGCGATGATGCGGCGCCGTTCCTGCAGGGCCTGATCACCAACGATGTGGATAAACTGTCGGAGGCCCGCGCCCTTTACGCCGCGCTGCTGACGCCGCAGGGCAAGATCCTGTTCGATTTTTTCATCGTTGCGCATGGCAGCGCTTATCTCGTCGATTGTGCGGCGGATCAGGCAGCCGACCTGCGCAAGCGCCTGACCTTCTACAAGCTACGCGCGGCCGTGGATGTTGACGATGTGTCCGGGAACTGGAGCGTTGCCGCTCTGTGGGGCGTTGGAAACGTATTTGGCCTCGGTTCGGATCCAGGATCGGCCGCATCTGCGGACGGCGGCGTGGTTTACGCCGATCCAAGAACCATATCCATCGGACTGCGCGCTGTTCTGCCGGCGGGCAATGTAGAAGGCTTTGCGCAAGCTCACGAACTGGAAACCGCCACTTTCGACGATTACCACTTCCGCCGCATCGCGCTTGGACTTGCCGACAGCGGTGCCGACATCGGCTCGGGCGAACTTTTCCCGCATGAATGCAACCTCGACCAGATCGGCGGCGTTGACTTCAAGAAAGGGTGTTATGTGGGTCAGGAGGTCGTATCGCGCACCGAGCACCGCAGCACGGCACGCAAACGGATTATCCCGGTCTCTTTCGATGATGACGCGGCTGCCTCGGGCGCCGACATTTCAGCCAACGGCAAGGTCATCGGCACGGTTCTCTCGGGCACCGGCGCGCACGCACTGGCGCTTGTCAGGCTCGACCGCGCCGCGAGCGCGCTTGAGGCTGGCGCGCCGCTGGAGGCGTCGGGACATACACTTGTCTTACACCAGCCACCGTGGGCGCAATACGAGGTGCCGGGTGCGGTGGCGCGGCCATGAGCGCCTCAGAACACAACGACGGGCTCAAACGATGCACCTGGCCCGGCGAGGACCCGCTCTACGTCACCTATCACGATACGGAATGGGGCGTGCCGGACTGGGATGACCGGGCGTTGTTTGAGAAACTGATCCTTGATGGCTTCCAGGCCGGCCTGTCGTGGATCACCATCTTGCGCAAGCGCGACCGTTTCCGCGAGGTGTTCGACGGGTTTGAGCCCGGGCGCATCGTGCGCTATGGCCCCGACAAGATCGAAGCGCTGATGACGGATGCGGGCATCGTGCGCAACCGCTCCAAGATCGAAGCGACGATCGGCAACGCGCGCGGTTATCTGGAGATTATGGAGGACGGCGGTTTCTCCAACTATCTCTGGGGATTCGTCGACGGCGAAGCGCTGCAAAACAGGTGCCGCACATCTGCGGATGTGCCACCGGAGACACCGCTGTCCAAGGCACTATCGAAGGACCTGAAGGCGCGGGGCTTCCGCTTCTGCGGACCGACTATCGTCTATGCCTTCATGCAAGCTGTCGGCATGGTCAACGATCATCTGATCGACTGCCACCGCCATGACGCCTGTGCGGCACTGGCAAAGCGTCCGGAATGAGCACTGCAGACATTAAAAAAGGCGGGGCCAGAGCCTGGCAGCGCATGTTGAGCGGGCGGCGCCTTGACCTGCTCAATCCTTCGCCGCTCGACATCGAGATCGAGGATATCGCGCATGGGCTTGCGCGCGTGGCCCGCTGGAACGGTCAAACAAAAGGCGAGCACGCGTTTTCAGTCGCCCAGCACTGCCTTCTGGTGTGCGATCTGTGCGTTCACTTCAACAGCACTCTCGATCAGCGCTGGCAGCTTGCAAGCCTGCTGCACGATGCGGCGGAATACGTGATCGGCGACCTGATCAGCCCGTTCAAGGCGGCGATCGGCCTCAATTACAAGGCATTCGAGAACCGCCTGCTGGATGCGGTGCATATCCGCTTCGGGTTGCCTGCAGCAATACCGGATCATGTTGCGAAGCTCATAAAACGCGCCGACCGAGCATCGGCATTTCTTGAGGCAACGCAGCTTGCGGGTTTCGAAGACCGCGAGGCGGCACAGATCTTCTCGCGTCCGCGCGGCCTGTCCGGTCGTGGTTCGGCGAAGTTTTTCAAGCTTGAACCCAAAGGCGTCCAGGATGCGGAAGCCCTCTACCTTCAAAAATTTAACCGGCTAAAGCCCATTTGATGAATTCGGAGCCACTTTGACCGGGTTGTCTTCGCGCGTGGTCAGGCGCGCTTCGCAATGCGATGTGGGACATCTCATAAGACGCGCCGCGCCTTACCGGTCGAACTGATTTGGTCCATCAAAGTGATTCCGAATTCATCAAATGGGCTCTAGTATAGGCGCTTCCGGGCGAACCGTGCGAGAGTGCGCCTGCCCTCGGGGCTGTCACTGTTGCGGAGAGAGTATCTCAGATGATTGTTGTGTGCCCCCTGAATGCCGTCGAAACGCAGATTGAGCACCACAGCGCGAGCCATCTGATATCGCTACTCGGGCCGGAGCACATGATCGACACGCCCTCGCCGATTGACCGTGCCAATCACCTGCGGCTTTCCATGCACGATATTGCCATGCCCATGGATGGCTATACACCGCCAGGCGAATCGCATGTCGCGCAACTGGTAGAGTTCATTTCCGGCTGGGACCGTGAGCGCCCGATGGTCATTCACTGCTGGGCCGGCATCTCGCGCTCGACGGCTGCCGCATTCACCACACAATGCATCTTCTATCCCGACCGCGATGAAATGGACCTGGCACGCGGCCTGCGCGATGCCTCCCCGTCCGCCACGCCCAATCCGCTGATCGTGGCCAATGCGGACCGGCTTTTAAAGCGCGAGGGCCGCATGAGCTCCGCGATCGAGGCGATCGGCCGCGGCGCCGATGCTTGGGAAGGCAATGTGTTCAGCCTGCGAATATCACCAGACTAGTAAGAAGGGTCGGCAATGAGTGACCGGCATGAAGGCGGCTGCCTGTGTGGCGCAGTGCGGTATGAAACGAACGGCACGCCGAAATGGGTGGCGCATTGCCATTGCGAGAGCTGCCGAAGTAACACCGGCTGCCCGGTCACGACTTTTGTCGGCTGGCAGCGCGACAATTTCCGCTACACATCAGGAACGCCGCAACGTTACGTCTCATCGCCGGGCGTCTACCGCAGCTTCTGCGCAACCTGCGGAACGCCTTTGACCTATGGGGCGGACAGATGCGCCGATGAGGTGCATGTCTATGTCGCCACCTACGACCGGCCGCAGGACTTTCCGGCGACCGCGCATGTTCACTATGCCGAACGGATACCCTGGTTCGACACGAAAGACAGCCACAATCGCTACCGCACGGGCAGCACGCGTGGCGAGCCCATGAGCGATGAGGAGATTGCTGAACTGTCAAAGAACCGCGATTGATTCTACGCCGCGAGCTCTTCGAGTTCTTCTTCGATTCGTTGAATTTCCGCCACTTCAATGGAAATTTCCGCCACGATACGGCTCATTTCCTCTTGCATCTGAAGCACGCGCTCAAGCTTCTGGGCGACCACCTCGACGCGGGTGCGGCGGGCCGCCGGCTCCATGTCGTCCGAGCCCTCAATGAGCCAGAGGACCGAGAGATCCAGAACGCCTGCGATCGTTGCCAGGCGATTGGCGCGCGGGGTCATCGTGCCGCGCTCCCACTTCTCAACCGTCGACACACGAACGCCGATGTGGTCGGCGAGATTCTGGCGGCTCATGCCCTTCGCTTCGCGCGCATCGCAGATGCGCGAGCCGATGCCGTCTGTGTTCGTGATCGTCAGCATTGATCCTCCTGAAATTTCAGCACCGCAACGCCGTCTCGCCCCATCGATGATGTCATCGCCGGAGAGATCCGCATTCATTGTGCGTTGCAATATGGCTTATTGTGGAGGGATACCACGTTGCCGCAGCGCACACAAGGTGCGGTGGCGACATAAAGCGCCTGGGAAGCGATGCCGGCCTGCGACATTGTCTCCGGTTGCACGGATGTTCAGACACGCCATTTTGCCGACATAGTGGTCGGCCATCTTGGCCGCAGAAATCTCCGACCGCCGCCGTACGGTGGCTGGCCACAGTTAGGAACAGGAAACATCATGACCCGTATCAAGGGAGCTCTCGCCGCCTTGTTCATGACCGCAACCGCGCTTTCCGTTTCGTCGCTTGCCGCGCAGGACACTGAACCCTTCGACTTTGCGAAATACGCCGCTTCTTCCGCCACGCTGTCCGCCATTGCGACGGCCGTATCGCTGGTTGAGCCGTGCGGACAGCCCCTCAGTTACACCGAGGAAATCATCGAATCCTATGGCGTTGTGGAACTCACCGTTGCCTGCATCGGCGATGGCGACGAAGAGGCCGCGGTGATTTTACGGTTCGACATTCAGGAAAACGGGTATCTGATTCCGCAATCCTTCGAACTTGCCGGCTGATATCTGCGTTCGCATAGAGACCGAACAATGTCGGGCCCGTGCGTCCGCAATGCTCTTGTCTTAAAGGGCACCGTGCGCCCATGACCAGTAAAGTTCACGGCATTTGGCGTAGAACGGGCCAGGCTGATAGTCCTGACTATCGAGCCGCGTCACCGGCAGCACCTTGCCATAGTTGCCGGTGCTGAAGATCTCGTCGGCATCGAGGAAGTCCTGATAGCTCAGGGAGCGCTCGTAAACGGTAACGCCGGTATCCAGGAGAAGCTGAATGCAGCGCTGCCGTGTGATGCCATTGAGGAAACAGCCGTTGGGAACCGGCGTGTGAACGACACCGTCCTTTGCAAGAAACAGGTTGGCGGTGGCAAGTTCTGCCATGTTGCCGAGCGGATCGAGCATAACCGCGTTGTCGAACCCGCGGGCGCGGGCATCGCGCAGCGCGCGGGCGGAGTTTGGGTAGTGACACGCGGCTTTGGCGTCGGTCGGCGCGGTCTCGATGCTCGGGCGCCGGAACGGCGAGAGCGTTGCCGTGAAGCCCTGGGCGTCGGGAAGCTCGCTTTCAAACACCGAGAAGCAGAAGTTCGTGGTCTCCGGATCGACGTCGACCCAGCCATCGTCTGCCCAGTACATGGGCTTGATGTAGAGGGCCGTGCCTTTGGGAAATTTTGCAATGCCATCGGCCGCAATCTCCATGAGTTCGCCCTCGCTCTGCTTGGGGGCGAGGCCCATGGTGCGTGCTGACGCGACCATGCGCCGGCAGTGCAGATCAAGATCGGGTGTCACACCTTCGAATGCACGCGCGCCGTCGAACACCGTCGAGGCAAGCCACGAGCCGTGTGTCATCGGCCCCATGATGCCGGGATTGCCTTCCTGCCACTTATCTTGAAAGAAATGCCAGGCCGCCATGGTCTCACTCCCTATTACGCCTCGCCGTTTGGCGATGTTTCGGGAGCGAACCTATCGCGAATATCCGGAGCTGTCACGACACAGGTCAATGACAGGCGCCGATGCGCTCAAACAGTTTGGCAATGGCCGTGAGTCCGGTCAGCCCGGGCCGGTGATCGTAGGATCGCGGTAGAAAATGTGGCTGCCGATCTTCTTCAGGAACTCCATGGAGCTCGCCCAGCGCGGACGCACATAATCGGCGTGATAGTGGGTCGCGCCTTCGACCGCGAGAATACGGCGGTTGCCGTTCATCGACTGACGCGCGACTCGCATCGCCTGATCCCAGTAGCGGCCCTGGCGGGGCACATCGGTTTTACCGTCGCAGGCAAACGAGAACTGACACGCATTGCGCCGCTGCTCGTTTTGATAAACGACGCCGCATACCGTGTTGGGATAGGCGTCGTTGGCGACGCGGTTCAAAATCACATTGGCGACCGCGAGCTGGCCAAGGGTGGATTCGCCGCGCGCCTCGAAATAGATGGCGCGACCCATGCACTTCAATTCGGCCACCCGGCGGCGGCGGGTTTCGGCGCGCCGGGCCTTTTCCGTCTGGCCGTGCAGCGCCATGCGCTCAATCTGTGCAACCGGCGGAGTACCGATCAGTGTTTCGACCGGTTCAATGCGGTCTTCCACGCGGGGGACCGGGCTGGCGGGAAGGCTGGCGAGGAAATCGCCCTTGCCGTCGGTTACGACCTGCTGCTCGGGCGGCAGGGAATAGCCGTAGACGTCGTCATCGAAACTCTGGGTCGGCGGTTGGTCGATATCTGAATCGAGAGTACCGCGAAGGTCGGAGGATTTGACGACTATTGAGCGCGAGCTGTCCATGACGTCGGACCATTCGGCTCCGGGCACACCGCGCGCGGCGGCGTTCTGTCCGGCGTAATGCCCGATGAAAGCCGCGGCGGCAACGAGGGTTCCAACAACACACGCATAAGTGACGCGCCCGCTCGAGCGCTTGCGCGGCTGATGTTCACGCCCGTAATAGTCGGGAAGTGAAGTGTGGATTTCCCCTCTCCTTTGACGCTTCCTGCGTACCGACCCGACCATCATTTTACCCGCAATAATACTCACAAACGCGGTCAGTGTAGGTGGGTCCGGTTTAACATAGGTTAACCATAGCCGCAACAACGCGGCCATTTTTTGACCGCGGTCAAGCGGACTTAAAGCTTCGTTGGTTAACCGGCCGGGCGGTTAGTCCGCCGCGCCTTCATTCGGCAGCATTTTCCCGCTCGTTCCGGGCAATTGAAGACTGTGCCGCCGCCAGCCTCGCAATCGGCACGCGGAACGGCGAGCACGACACATAATCCAGTTCGACCTCCTCGCAAAACGCGATCGACGCCGGGTCGCCGCCATGTTCACCGCAGATGCCAAGCTTGATGTCGGGCCGTGTCTCGCGGCCGCGCTCCACACCGATACGCACCAGTTCGCCGACACCCTCGATATCGAGCGAAATGAACGGGTCGACCTCCAAGATGCCTTTGGCGGTGTACTCGGCGAGAAATTTGGCACTGTCGTCGCGGCTGATACCGAAAGCGGTCTGTGTCAGGTCGTTCGTGCCAAAGCTGAAGAATTCCGCGGAATTGGCAATCTCGCCCGCCTTGAGCACGGCGCGCGGCAGTTCGATCATCGTGCCGGTAATGTACCCGACATCGGCGGAGCGCTCCTTGCGCACCTTTTCAGCCATCGCATCAATGCGCGCGGCAATCATGTCGAATTCCGCCTTTGTGGCGATCAGCGGCACCATGATCTCCGGCATGACGGGTTTGCCCGTCGAGACGCCGGCGTCGATTGCCGCTTCGAGAATGGCGCGCGCCTGCATTTCGTAGATTTCCGGATAGGTGATCGCCAGCCGGCAACCGCGGTGGCCGAGCATCGGATTGAACTCCTGAAGCTCCGAAACGCGGCGCTTCAGCCGCGCCGGCTCCACGCCGATGGCGTTCGCCACATGCTCGATTTCGTCGTCGCCATGTGGCAGGAATTCGTGCAGCGGCGGATCAAGCAGTCGGATGGTCACCGGAAGCCCGTGCATGATCTCAAACAGCTCGGTGAAATCCTTGCGCTGCATGGGCAGGATCTTCTCAAGCGCATCGCGCCGTCCGGCCTCGTTTTCGGCGAGAATCATCTGACGCACCGCGAGGATACGGTCGGCGTCGAAGAACATGTGCTCGGTACGGCAAAGCCCGATGCCTTCCGCACCGAACTCGCGCGCGGCAGCGGCATCGGCGGGCGTGTCGGCATTGGCGCGCACGCCGAGACGGCGAACCTTGTCGGCCCAGCCCATGAGAATGCCGAAGTCGCCTGAAAGCTCCGGCTGAATAGTGGCGACACGGCCCTTCATCACCTGCCCGGTCGAGCCATCGATGGTGACAAGATCGCCTTTCTTGATCTCAACCCCCGCGGCGCGCAACGTTTCAGCCGAATAGTCGATGTCGATGCCCCCGGCGCCGGATACGCAGGGCCGCCCCATGCCACGCGCGACGACCGCTGCGTGGCTCGTCATGCCGCCGCGCGTCGTTAGAATGCCTTGCGCGGCATGCATCCCGTGTATGTCTTCGGGGCTTGTTTCAACGCGCACCAGAACCACCTGATGGCCCTGGCCGGAGAGCTTTTCCGCTTCATCGGAATCGAACACCACCTCACCGCACGCTGCGCCCGGCGACGCGGGCAGGCCGCTTGCAAGAATTTCGCGCTCGGCGTCGGGATCAAGCGTCGGGTGGAGCAACTGGTCTAGCGAGGCCGGATCAACACGGACCACCGCATCGCGCTCATCGATAAGCCCCTCGCTGGCCATGTCGACAGCGATCTTCAGGGCAGCCTTCGCGGTGCGCTTGCCGGCGCGTGTCTGCAACATCCAGAGCTTGCCTTCCTGGATGGTGAACTCGACATCCTGCATGTCGCGATAATGGCCTTCGAGCTTTTCGTAGATCGCCTTGAACTGTGTGAAGACTTCCGGCATCAGGCGCTCAAGCGAGGGTGCATTGGAGCCGGCCGCCTCGCGGGCACGTTCGGTAATGTTCTGCGGCGTGCGGATGCCCGCCACGACATCCTCGCCCTGGGCGTTCACAAGGAATTCGCCGAAAAGCTCCTTGGTGCCGTCGGAGGGGTTGCGCGTGAAGGCGACGCCGGTCGCCGAGCCATCGCCCATGTTTCCGAACACCATGGCCTGAATGTTCACCGCCGTGCCCCAGTCGTCGGGGATCGCATGCAGTCGGCGATAGGTAATGGCGCGCTGGTTGTGCCAGGAGGAAAACACCGCGCCGATCGCGCCCCACAGCTGTTCGTTGACGTCCTGCGGGAACGAGGTCTCGAGCGCCTGCTCGACGCACGCCTTATAGCGTGTGATGACCTCCGCCCAGTCGTCGGCGGAGAGGTCGGTATCCATCGAGAAGTCGTTGTCTTCCTTGAAACTTTCCAGAATGTCCTCGAACTCGAAGTGATCGACGCCAAGCACGACATCGGAGTACATCTGAATGAAACGCCGGTAGCTGTCATAGGCGAAACGGCGGTCGCCGGAGCGTAGCGCCAGACCTTCGACGGTTTCGTCGTTGAGGCCAAGGTTCAGGACCGAATCCATCATGCCCGGCAACGAGGCGCGGCTGCCGGAGCGGACGGAAACCAGGAGTGGGCATTCCTTTTCGCCGAAGCCCGAGCCGACGAGTTTACCGACATGTTCAAGCGCCGCCTCGACATCGGCGCCCAGTGTTGCTGGATATTGCTGCTGGTTTTCGTAGTAGTCCGTGCAGACTTCGGTCGTCACCGTAAAGCCCGGGGGAACCGGCAGGCCGAGATTGCACATTTCGGCGAGATTGGCTCCCTTGCCGCCCAGCAGATCGCGCATCTCCGCGGTGCCGTCGGCAATGCCGTCTCCAAACCGGTAAACCAGTTTCGCAGCCGTCTCAGACATTTCAGGATCCCGTTTTCGTGGTGCGTTCCGCCCCGTGCGCACGACTCAGGGGCTTTGGGCGTTCAGTTGCGCTCAAAAGCCACAATGCGCCGCGACGGTCAAGATCACCGACTGCCGCAGGCGCACCGCCCTCATCCCTCGATCTTCGAAAAGTCCGCTACCTGCAGCGTCGCGGCGCGGATGCGGGCCAGCAGGTTGAGGCGGTTTTCGCGCAAGCCCGCATCGTCCGCATTGACGGTTACGGCATCGAAAAAAGCATCGACCGGCCCGCGCAGGCCCGCAAGAGCCGCCATTGCGGCCTCGTAGTTCTTGTCGCGAACGGCGGCGCCGGCATTGGTTTCCGCCGTATCGATCGCCTGCGCCAGCGCTATTTCTTCCGGCTCGTCAAGGCGCGCACTGTCCGGGGCTTCGTCATAGGCGCGCCCGTCTTTCTTTTCCTCGATGCGCAGGATGTTCTGGGCCCGTTTGGTGCCGGCGAGCAGATTGGCGCCGTCTTCGGTTTCGAGGAACCGCCCAAGCGCCTCGACCCGGCGCACGATGAGCACGAGGTCGTCCTGACCACCGAGCGCGAACACCGCATCGATCAGGTCGTGGCGGGCGCCTTCGTCGCGCAGATGCACCTTGAGGCGGTCCGCGAAAAACGCCAGCAGGTGGCCTTCGCCACGCAGCAGATTGCTATGCGCCTCGCGCACCAGCGTGTAGCGGTCGTCGCCCTCGAACAGCCGGTCGAGCGTCGGCCCGAGTTTCGACAACGCAAACTGCATCGTCGGCGAGAGCTTCAGCCTGAGCTCATTTTCCAGAAGAATACGGATGACGCCCAGGGCGGCGCGGCGCAGGGCATAGGGGTCTTTCGAGCCGGTCGGCTTTTCGCCGATCGTCCAGAAGCCGACCAGCGTGTCGATCTTGTCGGCAAGCGCCACCGCCTGGGCGACAGGACCGGCGGGCACATCGTCAGCGGGGCCCTGCGGCTGATAATGCCGCGCGAGCGCGTCGCACACCTGCGGGTCGAGGCCTTCGGCTTTTGCGTAATAGTAGCCCATGAGGCCCTGCAGTTCGGGAAACTCGCCGACCATCTCGGTCACGAGGTCGCATTTTGCAAGGCGTGCCGCCTGCATCGCCTTTTCGCGGTTCGCACCGATCGCATCGGCGATTTCGCCGGCCAGAAGCTCGATCCGCTTGATGCGTTCGGCCTGGGTTCCAAGCTTTGCGTGAAAGGTAATGTTTTCAAGTTCGGCACTTCTGGCCTCGAGCGGCGTCTTGCGATCCTGCTCCCAGAAGAAGCGGGCGTCCGACAACCGTGCCGCGATGACCCGTTCATTGCCGGCGGTGATCGCCGCGCCACCATCCCCGGCAACGAGGTTCGACACCAGAATGAAGCGGTTTGCGAGATGGTCCGTCTTCGGGTCGCGCAGCGAGAAACACTTCTGGTGCGACTTCATAGAGGTCGTCAGCACTTCCGGCGGCACCTCAAGGAAGCTCTCATCGAATTGCCCCATGAGCACGACCGGCCATTCAACCAGGCCCGCCGTCTCGCGCAGAAGCGCATCGTCTTCGACAAGCTCCAGGCCTTGAGCGAAGGCCAGCGTGCGGGCCTCGTTCACGATCACCTCGGCGCGCTCGTGCGCATCGAGCATAACATGGGCAGCCCGGAGACTTGCCTCGTAATCATCGAAGTGGCGTGCGGCAATTGCATCGGGCGCCATGAAACGGTGACCGAGCGTGCTGTCGCCCGAGGCAATGCCGGCGACTTCAAACGGGACTGTCTCGCCGTCGAACACGCACAAAATGCCGTGCAGCGGGCGTACCCAGCGCAGCGTTCCAGCGCCCCAGCGCATGGATTTCGGCCACGCGAAGCCGGCGATCACGTCGGGCACAAGTGCGGCAATGACATCTGCCGCCGCGCCGCCCTTGCGCTCGATGACGGCGGCGTAATATTCGCCCTTCTTGTCTTCCAGAATCTGACAATCATCAAGGCTCGAAAGTCCGGCGGATCGCAAAAATCCCTCAACCGCCTTTTCCGGCGCGCCGACGCGCGGGCCCTTGCGCTCTTCCCTGGTATCGGGCTGCGTCACCGGAAGTCCGGAGACCGCAAGCGCCAGGCGCCTCGGTGTCGCATGCGCTGTGGCGGCTTCATAAACAAGGCCCGCATCGACGAGACCGTCGGTGATGCGTTTCTTGAGATCGTCGGCGGCGCGTGCCTGCATGCGCGCCGGGATCTCCTCAGAGAACAGTTCAAGCAGGAGGTCAGCCATTGCCACCCCCCTCACCGGCACCGCCGGCGTCGGTCTTGAGCCAGGCTTCCGCACAGGCTTTTGAAAGCTCACG
The DNA here is from genome assembly GCA_021775755.1 of Hyphomicrobiales bacterium. Classification (GTDB taxonomy): domain Bacteria; phylum Pseudomonadota; class Alphaproteobacteria; order Rhizobiales; family JAJFHB01; genus JAJFHE01. The sequence continues at coordinate 78,877 of JAJFHE010000024.1, forward strand.
CACGCGCAGGATGTAGGACTGCCGCTCGGTCACGGAAATGACGCCGCGGGCATCCAGCAGATTGAAGAGATGGCTCGCCTTGATGCACTGGTCGTAGGCCGGCAGTGCCATGTCGTGGCGGTCCTGCCGGTCGCCCGCCTCGATCAGCGCGCGGCACTCATTCTCCGCATCCTCGAAATGGCGCAGCAGGGCGTTCGTGTCGGCATGCTCGAAGTTGTAGCGCGAATATTCCTGCTCGGCCTGCAGGAAGACATCGCGATAGGTCACCTTGTCGGCGCCGTCGCGGCCGTTGAAATTGAGATCGAAAATATTGTCGACGCCCTGCACATACATCGCCAGCCGCTCAAGCCCGTAGGTCAGCTCGCCCGAGACCGGCGCGCAGTCGATGCCGCCGACCTGCTGAAAGTAGGTGAACTGCGACACTTCCATACCATCGCACCAGACCTCCCACCCGAGCCCCCAGGCGCCGAGCGTCGGGCTCTCCCAGTCGTCCTCGACAAAGCGGATATCGTGGTTGGCGGTATCGACGCCGATGGCCTGAAGGCTTTTCAGATAAAGCTCCTGCAGGTCCGGCGGTGACGGCTTGATGATTACCTGAAACTGATAATAGTGCTGCACCCGGTTGGGGTTCTCGCCGTAGCGCCCGTCGGAAGGGCGGCGCGAGGGCTGCACATAGGCCGACTTCCAGGGTCTCGGCCCGATCGCGCGCAAGGTTGTTGCCGGGTGAAACGTGCCCGCCCCCACTTCCATGTCATAGGGCTGGAGGATGACGCAGCCATACTCCGCCCAATAGCGCTGCAGCGTCAGGATCAGGCCCTGAAACGAGCGTTTCGGCGACAGAACATCGACCGTGTCGGCGGACGGAGACGGAGACATGCAAACGACTCGAAGAAATTGGCTTCGGGAAAGTGCGCGCAACCTACTTTTGCCACACCGCGCGGTCAAGCGATGGCGTCGGTGCCCCTTGCATTACGTGAGTTGCGGCGCACTGCCACGTGCGATTGTATCGTCCGTGGTCGGAGTTTAAACTTTGCGCGAGCGGTCATGAACAAAGTGAGCTCATGCGAATGATTGTACGGTTTGCGGCCTCCTGCCTTGCCATGGCCGCTGTCATGCTGCTGGCTGGCTGTTACGTGACGGACGCGCCGGTGCTCAACTCCGGCGAAGCCATGCCGATCGCAGGCGTCCATGAATGCCGCAACGAAATCTCCGGTGAACGCCAAACTATGATGTTCAGCGAAGAAGTGGACGGCTGGCTACTCTCCAAGTCCTATGGCTACCGCGGCTCAGACGGATTGCACCTGTTCCGCCGGCTGAATGACAATCTCTTCCTTGTGCAGATCGAACTCTCCCCCGAACGGCGGCGGCCGGGCTCGGCTCCTTATCTCTACGCCTACTTCTATCTGCAGTCTCCCGGCAGGATGATCGGAATGCTGCCGAACCTCATGAGCCACGGCCCTATCCTGGAAGGCATGGCCGCCAATCACGGTCTCCAATCGAATCCTGTCGACTCGGGATTCGGCAACGATCCGATGATCAAACTCTCGGGCACGAGATCCGACATGGAGGCCTTTTTGTCAGAGCATGACCTGTCGATGCTGATCGCGATAATGACCTGCGAACACATTTCGCATGATACAGGCAACGTCGAAAATGCGCCGGTTCCAGACGTGAAAGCGCGACTTGAAGGGTTGCGGCACGACGTTAGATCTGCGCTGCGAACCGCCCGTATCAAGTATCACGGTTTTCGCCTGGAAGAGCAGTTTATGACGGTCAGCCTGCGAGGCTCGCAAACACTGGCTCAGGACGTTTCGATAATCGAAAAAATGCTCGACGCGAGCTTCCCCGGCAATTGGCACCGAAATGCCTGGATGCTGCCTGAGGAAATCACCTCCGGCCTGATACTGGAGTTCCTGTTGTTTGCCGATGCCCCAGAGTCAGTCTGGGTAAACCTTAGACCCAGGCTGTTTCGTCCGGAGTGGATTGCAACACACGTCAGAGAGATTCTTAGAGACTTCGCACCACTGGAATTTGTCGCACTGGAGGGGAACAGGGTGGCCATGCGTGTGAAGGAACACGACTACTTCCAAACGGCCATATTGAATACAGTATTGGCGTTAGATGGTATGGCAGAGGCCTATACGGTCCTTACGGATATGACCTTACTTTACGAGTTCGCGGTGCCGGCGGAGCCGGACGGAACAGGCCGGATCGTCGTATCTATTTCGAGCCCACCGCCACAACAATGAACATACGTGCACCCACGGCGGTGGTTCGACGCGAAATTTCAGATATTCAGTGCTCAAGATGCCGGCATGCGTCCATGGGAGCGCAAGGGAGTTCGAGCAAACATCGCTACGTCAGTCGTGGATGCCGCGAACCAGCACCGTGCGGTCACTGCCCCGCTGTCGAGCCGCCGTCGATCTGGAGGGCGGCGCCGGTTACGAAGCGGGCGTCGTCGGAGGCGAGATAGAGGATGGCGGAGGCGATTTCCGCTGGCTCGCCCATACGCCTCAAGGGAGCATAGTCGATAACCTTCTGTTCCGCCGCGGCCGGGTCGTCGGCCTGTTCAATACCGTCGCGCCGCACCATGTCGGTGTCGACATAGCCCGGACACACGCAATTGACGCGGATCCCGGGGGCGAGCTCAAGCGCCATGGCGCGGGTCATGTTGACGACGCCGCCCTTCGAGGCGCAGTAGACGATAAGGTCCTCAGAGCCCATGAGGCCGGCGTCGGAGCCGATGTTGACGACGTTGCCTCCCGATTCGCGCAGGGCTGAAAGGCTTGCCTGGATACAGAAGAATGTCCCCTTCAGATTGATGTCGATGATGTAGTCCCAGGTTTCCTCGTCGATGTTTCCAAGCCGCCCGTGCCGGTCGACCCCGGCGCAGTTGACGAGGATGTCGAGGCCGCCGAGCCCTTTTACCGCCGCCGCGACCATGGCCTCACAACCCGCCGCCGTGGCGACGTCGCCCGGAGCGGACAAAAGACTTTCATTGTTGCCGAGTTCTGCAAGCGCCGCCGCCGTCGACTGCGCGGTCCGCCCGTTCAGGGCAACCCGTGCACCGTTTTCCAGGAACGCCTCGACCGCAGCCCGGCCAATGCCCCGGCTGCCGCCGGTTACGAGCACGCGTTTGCCTGCAAAATCGATCTTCATAGATCCCTCCCATCGAGCACGCTGGAAACCGAATTCTCCAGGACAACACCTAAGCCGCCAGTCCGCCGACCCGCCTTGAACGTTCGCGAAGCTGCGCCCAAGCCGCTGCCGATCACATGAAAGCCGATGTGACCCCCGGTTTCTTGATTTAGATCATGACACAGTCGCACAAATTTGAGGACGCTGATTTTGGAGATTGCAGATGTGATTTCTCCACTCTGCGAGGGAGGCATCCGAAACCATCATGCTCAGCATCAACAAAATTGAGAACGCTGCCCAGGTCAACCGCGACGAACTGTTTCGCTTCGGTACCGCGCTCTTGTTCATTGTCGGCATAATGCTGTTCACCATCGTGCGGGTGGAGAGCGGCACGGATGGGGTTCTTCTGGTCATTGCCGCCATGATCGGCGGCTACATGGCGATGAACATCGGCGCCAACGATGTCGCCAACAACGTGGGTCCGGCGGTCGGCTCGCATGCGATTACGCTTGTTGGCGCAATAATCATCGCCGCGCTGTTCGAGGCGGGCGGCGCGTTGATTGCCGGCGGCGATGTCGTCGGAACGATAAAAAAGGGTATCATCGATCCTGAATTGATCGCCAACCGCGACACATTCATCTGGCTGATGATCGCAGCGCTTCTGGCAGCAGCCTTGTGGCTCAATCTTGCCACCGCGCTCGGCGCGCCGGTTTCAACAACTCATGCCATCGTCGGCGGTGTGCTTGGTGCAGGTATCGCGGCTGGGGGCTGGGGCATCGCTGACTGGGGGCAAGTCGGCAAGATCGCGGTGAGCTGGGTCATTTCGCCGGTGCTCGGCGGTCTGGTCGCCGCCGCGTTCCTCTATCTCATCAAACGCACGGTTACGTATCAGGACGACGTCATGGCGGCGGCAAAACGCATCGTCCCGCTGCTTGTCGCCGCCATGGCCTGGGCATTCGGTACTTACCTCATGCTCAAAGGCGTCAAGCATATCTGGGAGGTCTCGTTCCTCGTGGCATCGCTCATTGGATTGGGCGTGGGCGGCATGGTCTATCTGATCGTCCGGCCATACGTCATGCGGCTGGCGGGCCGGCTTGAAAATCACAAACAGAATGTCAACGAACTCTTCACTGTCCCCCTGATATTCGCGGCGGCCCTTTTGAGCTTTGCGCACGGCGCCAACGATGTCGCCAACGCGGTCGGACCGCTCGCCGGAATCAACGAAGCGATCGTCGGGGGTGCTGTTACCGCCAGGGCGGCTATTCCCACCTGGGTGCTGCTTGTCGGCGCCATCGGCATTGCCATCGGGCTTGCACTTTACGGGCCGAAGCTCATCCGCACGGTGGGTTCGGAGATCACCGAACTCGACAAGACGCGCGCCTTCTGCATCGCCATGGCAGCCGCCATTACGGTCATATTCGCCTCGCAACTCGGTCTGCCTGTCAGCTCCACCCACATCGCCGTTGGCGGTGTTTTCGGGGTCGGGTTTTTGCGCGAGTATCTCAAAGTGAATTACGCACGGATGGTCGACGAAATTCGCGATCACCACAGCGACGACAGTCCAGAAGCGGTGGAGGTATTTTTGGAACGTTTCGCTGCCGCCAACGTTACGACGAAGGGCATCATGCTGCGCGAACTGAAACAGAAAAACGGTTCCCAGCTCCTGCTCAAGGGAGAGCGCAAAGGACTCGGTAAAATCCATCGGCTGGAACTCGTCAAGCGCTCATTGCTGCTTCGCATCGCCGCCGCGTGGCTGATCACCGTACCCCTCGCCGGCGTCCTCGCCGCAATGTTCTTCTTCATGATGAGGGGAATCATGCTGCCGTGAACACCCATGACGCCAGCGGTCCGATCCTCGCGGCGGTCGACTTTTCCGCCGATTCAGAACGCGCACTGGCATGGGCGGCGCGGCAGGCGGAACTTGAAGGCGCGGAACTCGTTGTCCTTCACGTTGTGCACGACCCCGCGGCAAGTCCGGGCTTTTATCGCAAACCCGATGAAAGCTGGCTGCGCCCGATGATCGACGCGGCAAATGACATGATGGAGAACTTTCTCGCCGTAGTGAGGAGCGATCATGCGGAACTGCCAGGGCTTGCATCGGCTGAGATCAGGTTCGTGGCAGGCCTGCCGGCGGGCCGCATCATCGAAATTTCAGAAGAAGCCGGTGCCAGGCTCATCGTTGTTGGAAGCCGTGGCCGTACAGGGCTGCAGGCTATCTTGCTGGGCTCGGTGGCGGAGCGCGTTGCACAGATCTCAACTGTGCCGGTGGTGGTTGTAAAGGCGCACCAGTCGGATACGGGCGAATGAGTTCCGATCTTGACGCCTTCGCTTTGTCGACAGGCCTGATCGGCGGGCTGGCATTGTTCCTGTTCGGCATGGACATCATGACACGGGCGCTGAAAAACGTTGCCGGCGACTATATGAAAACCATGCTGGCGCGGATGACCAACAACCGGTTGCTTGGAGCGGCCACCGGAGCCGGCGTGACGGCAATTATTCAATCGTCTTCAATCACCACCGTGTTGCTCGTCGGCTTCATATCGGCAGGCCTGATGTCGACCTCACAGAGTGTCGCCGTCATTTTGGGAGCGAATATCGGCACCACGATCACGGCACAAGTGCTCGCCTTCAAGGTCACGAAAATCGCCCTGCCGATCCTCGCCGCCGGATTTTTCGTCTCATTCCTGGCGAGGCGTGAAGAATGGCGTCAGTACGGTCTCATCGTGCTCGGACTCGGTCTTGTATTCTTCGGCATGAGCATCATGAGCGAGGCGATGTCGCCGCTGCGGAACTACGATCCGTTTCTCAGGTTCATGATTTCACTCGACCATGTCCTCCTGGCGGCACTGACCGGTGCAGTATTTACCGCGGTGATACAATCATCGTCCGCCACCACCGGCATCTTGATCGTGATGGCGGGACAAGGGCTGATCGGACTGGAGGCGGCAATCGCGCTGGCGCTTGGTGCCAATGTCGGCACCTGCGTTACGGCGCTGCTGGCGTGCATGGGCAAACCGCGCGAAGCGGTGCGCACGGCTCTTGTGCACACGCTGTTCAATGTCGCGGGCGTACTGATCTGGATTGGATTTGTCAGCGAACTCGCCGAACTTGCCCGGTTCATGTCTCCATCCCATCAACACTTGAGCGGCATCGCCCGCACATCGGCCGAAATTCCGCGCCAGATCGCAAATGTGCATACATTCTTCAATGTCGTGAACGCAGCGTTGTTCATCGGCTTTACCACCCAGATTACGCGCATCGTCGAATGGCTCGTCCCTGACCGGCCGTTGTCGGAAGCAGATCGACTTGCGCCAATGTTCATCGACGAACAGCTGCTCTCAACGCCATCCATTGCGCTCGATGCCGCACGGCGCGAAATTGTGCGGCTGGGTGCGATAGTCAGCGATATGCTTGACCAATCGGTGCCCTGCGTCACGTCCGGCACGCGGTTGCAGCTCAACGAACTGAATGCGATGGACCGGCCGGTGGATGCGCTGCATCGCGACATAATCGGATATCTCCGCATGCTGAGTCTGGGCAGCCTGTCTTCCGAGCAGTCCGATGTCCTGATCGGGCTGATCAAGATGGCCAACGATCTGGAACATATAGGCGATCATATCGCCCGTGATCTCGTCACATCATCAAGGAAGCGCATTGAGGAACGCGTGATCATTTCTCAAGCTACGGTGCACGCAATTGCGGGCCTGCACGGCAAAGTCGTCAATGCACTTGGCGAAACGATGGAGGCGCTCCACGATGAAGACGTCGAGCGTGCGTCACGTGTTCGCGCCATGAAGCAGGACCTCTCCCAAACGATTGACGAGATCGCCCGCCATGAAATTGTGCGGCTTCAGGCTGATGAGCCGAAGCGTCTGATAACCTATGCGCGCGAGATCGAACTGGTCGAAACCCTGGACGATGTCTTCAAGACAACCCGGCGCATCGCAAGAACGTTGATTGCGGTGTACGGCGCCACGCCGCTACACGAGAACGAAGTATCAGACGTCGGCGGGTGACAAACCGCCCAAACCGTGATTAGACTTTGCGCAACCCCCCGGATATGCGCCTTACCGATTCACGTCGGCGGGTGCGCAGTGCGGGGGTCCGTTATTTCGCGATACCCTGAAAACCGGAGTGTTTCATGCAATATGAGGCCCCTCAGACGCTCGACGCGGCCGTGGCTTTGCTTGCCGATGCGCGGGGCGCCGCTCGCGTCCTCGCCGGCGGCACCGATCTGCTCGTACAATTGCGCTCAGGCGCCATCGAGCCCGATCTCGTCGTCGATATCAAACGCATCGACGAATTGAAGAAGATTACCGCCGAAGATGGCGGATACCGCATCGGCGCGGCGGTGTCGGGCGCGGAACTCGGCGAACATGAAGGCGTCCGCGCGCTGTGGCCGGGCGTCGTCGAAGCGACGGAGCTGATCGGCTCGACGCAGGTTCAGGGCCGCGCCACCATGGCGGGCAATCTGTGCAACGCATCGCCCGCCGCCGACAGCGTTCCGGCAATGGTTGCCGCGGACGCCACCGCGCGCATCGTTGGGCCCGACGGCGTGCGCGATACATCGGTGCGCGACGTGGCGACCGGCCCGGGGCAGACGTCACTTGGCCGCGGCGAAATTGTCGTATCGATTTTCCTGCCCGCTCGTCCCGCCCGCTCAGGCGATGCCTATCTGCGGTTCATCCCGCGCACCGAAATGGATATCGCCGTGGTTGGCGCAGCGGTCAGCGTCTCGCTTGACGATGAGGGAACCTGCGTTGCGGCGCGCGTATCCCTCGGTGCGGTCGCCGCACGGGTGCTGCTGGTAGACGAAGGAGCCCGGGTATTGATCGGTACAAAGCTCGACGATGATGCCCTGCAGGCGCTTGCGGCGGCCGCATCGGCGGCGTGCAGCCCGATAAACGACAAACGCGGCACCATCGAGTTCCGCACAGATGTTGCCGGCGTTCTCGCCAGGCGTGCCGCTCAGACGGCATTTGAACGCGCGAAAGGCTGACCCATGTCACAGATTCACGTTTCCACCACCCTCAACGGCGATCCGGTCGAATATCTTTGCGAGCCGGACGAAACGCTGCTCGATGTGCTGCGCGACCGTTTGGGACTGACCGGTTCCAAGGAAGGTTGCGGGTCGGGCGACTGCGGCGCCTGTTCCGTCACCGTCGACGGCCGGCTTGTGTGTTCGTGTCTGGTTCTTGGCGCCGAAGCGCAGGACCGGGAAATCGAAACCATTGAAGGCGTTGCCCAGGGCGAAAACCTGCATCCGCTGCAGCAGAAGATTCTCGACCACGCGGCGCTGCAATGCGGCGTCTGTACGCCCGGCTTCATCGTCGCGGCCAAGGCGTTGCTTGAACGTAACCCGGATCCGAGCGAAACGGAAGTGCGCTACTGGCTCGCCGGCAATCTGTGCCGGTGTACCGGTTATGATAAGATCGTACGCGCGGTGATGGACGCCGCACAGGAAATGAGGGGAGCCTGAACCATGCTGGACAAGACGAAAGATCCGGTTGCCGAGCGCGACTTCAAGGTCGTCGGTACAAGGCCGGTGCGCCCCGACGGTGTCGACAAGGTAACGGGCCGGGCGCGCTTTGGCGCCGACATTTCCGCGCCGGGCATGCTTGTCGGAAAGGTCAAACGGTCTCCGCACGCGCATGCGAAACTTGTCTCGATCGACACCGAAAAGGCGCTTGCGCTGCCGGGCGTCAAGGCCGTGGTGACGCGTGACGATTTCGCCGAAAACAAGAAGCAGTGCGATGTGCTGCGCAACATCATGGCGCGCGAAAAAGTGCTCTATGACGGCCATGCCGTGGCCGCCGTCGCCGCCACGAGTGCTACGGTCGCACGCAAGGCTTTGAAGCTCATCGAGGTTGAGTACGACGTGCTGCCGCATGTCATCGACGTCGACGAGGCGATGAAACCCGGCGCACCGCTGCTGCACGACGACATGATCACCAAGGGCGTCGACCCGGAACCGGAAACCGCGTCCAACATCGCCCAGCGCTATGAGTTCGGACATGGCGATGTCGAGAAAGGCTTCGCGGAAGCCGACGTTGTCGTCGAGCGGGATTTCAAGACCGCGGCCGCGCACCAGGGCTATATCGAGCCCCACGCCTGCCTTGCCAGCTTCACGCCGGATGGCCAGGGCGAACTTTGGTGCTGCACCCAGGGTCACTACGCAATCCGCGGGTTTTGCGCTGACTTGCTTGGTATGGACATTTCAAAACTGCGCGTGACGGCGTCGGAAATCGGCGGCGGCTTCGGCGGCAAGACAACGGTGTTTCTGGAACCATTGGCGCTGGCGCTATCGCGCAAGACCGGACGTCCTGTGAAGATGGTGATGAGCCGGGAAGAGGTTTTCCGCGCTTCCGGCCCGACCGCAAGCACCAGTTCGCGGGTCAAGGTCGGTGCCACGAAAGACGGCAAGATTACCGCCGGCGAGGCGGAGTTCCGTTATCAGGGCGGCGCCTTCAAGGGCTCGCCAGTGCAGTTCGGCGCCATGTGCGCCTTTGCCTGCTATGCGCTGGAGAACGTCAAGACGGTGGGCTATGACGTCGTGACCAACCGGCCGAAGCAGGCCGCCTACCGCGCGCCCGGTGCGCCGATGGCGGCATTCGCGGTGGAAAGCGTGATCGAAGAACTTGCCGTGGAACTCAGCATCGATCCGGTGGAACTGCGCCTTATCAATGCCGCCGAAGAGGGCGACCAGTCGTCCTTCGGCCCGACGTTTCCGCGCATTGGTTTGGTCGAAACGCTGGAAGCCACCAAGGCGCATGAACATTTTTCCGCGCCGCTCGGACCCAATCAGGGCCGCGGCATCGCCAGCGGCTACTGGTTCAACTTCGGCGGCGCAACGTCGGTCTCTCTCAACATCCAGCCCGATGGAACCGTGGCGCTCGCCGTCGGCACGCCGGATATCGGCGGGTCGCGCGCCTCCATGAGCCTGATGGCGGCGGAGGAACTCGGCATCGCGTATGAGAAGGTCAAGGCCATCGTCGCCGACACGGCTTCGCTTGGCTACAACGAGGTGAGCCACGGCAGCCGCGTGACCTTTGCCTCAGGCCTTGCCACCATCGAGGCGGCGCGCAATGCAAAGAAGATACTTTGCGCGCGCGCCGCGAAAATGTGGGAGATCCCGGAAGAAGCCGTTGAGTGGGTTGACGGCCACGCCCGCCCCGCCGGCGCCAATGCCGGCGACTTCGAGCCGATGTCGCTTGCCGATATCGCCAAGGTGGCCGAGCAGACGGGCGGTCCGATCTCCGGCCATCAGGAACACAATGCGTCGGGCGCGGGCGCAAGCTTCGCCACGCACATGGTCGATGTGGAAGTCGATCCCGAAACCGGCCGGGCGCATGTCGTGCGCTATACCGCCGTGCAGGATGCCGGCAAGGCGATCCACCCGTCTTACGTCGAGGGCCAGTTCCAGGGCGGCGCGGCGCAGGGCGTCGGCTGGGCGCTCAATGAAGAGTACATCTACAACGACGACGGCAGGCTGGAAAATCCGGGTTTCCTGGACTACCGCATCCCTGTCTGTTCCGACCTGCCGATGCTCGACACGGTGATCGTCGAGGTGCCGAACCCCGGCCACCCCTATGGCGTGCGCGGCGTTGGCGAAACCGGCATCGTGCCGCCGATGGCGGCAATTGCCAACGCTGTCTCGGCAGCGGCGGGCGTGCGCATGACGGAGCTGCCGATGTCGCCACCAAAACTCCTCAAAGCCATCAACGCGAAGAAGGCAAACGGGAGTGCCTAAATGGTCAAGGTCGTCCTGTGGGGGTCGGTACGCGCGGCCGCTGGAGGCGCGGAGACGGTTGAGGTCGAGGCGAAGAACGTGCGCCAGATCCTCGATCGGATCGGCGAACTGCACCCGGGCTTCAAGGACCGCTACGACGAGGGCGTAACGGTCTCCATCGATGGCCAGATCTATGTGGACGATTGGTTCCAGCCGGTGACAGAAGACAGCGAGGTCTATCTCCTGCCTTACTTGGAGGGCGGGTGATCGCGGGCTCGAATTATGGCCGGGCTATGATCAGTGGCTGGAAATGAATACCGCGCGGCTGATGACCGATCTCTGGATGGGGCCGGTTCCATGGATCGCGGACGCACGGTAGACGACACATCCCGTTAGGCGCTGAAACCCATGACTACGACGAAGAAAGACCAAATTCGGGCATTGCTGAAAAGCATCGAGACGGGCGATCCCGGACCTGTCGCCGTGGTCAACGAGGCGAAGTACATTCAGCACAACCCGCAGACCCATGAGGGCAGCGAGGGATTGGCTACCCTCTTCAAACGGCTGTCCAGAACCGAACCCCGGGTAAACATGGTTCGGGCTTTCGAGGACGGTGATTTTGTGTTCGCCCACATGGAGTACGATTTCTCCAGCCGGAAAATTTGTTTCGAAGTTTTTCGATTCGAAGATCACCGGGCGGTAGAGCATTGGGACAACATTCAGGAAAGGCTGGGGCCTAACCGATCAGGCCGCAGCATGGTAGACGGACCGACCGAGGCCACCGATCACGAACTGACCGAAAGCAACCGCACTATTGTTCAATCCTTCGTTGAAGCCGTACTAGTCAATGGCCAGCTTGACTGCCTGAGGGACTTCGTCGACGCGGAGGCGTACACTGAACACAATCCGCATCTGGGTGATGGCGTGTCTCTTCTCCGATCCGCTTTGGCTGCAAAAGACGGGAGCCGCAGACGCATAGACTATCTTCGCGTCCATCGTGTTCTGGCCGAAGGGAACTTCGTACTTTGCGTCAGTGAGGGCAACTACGGCGGCGTCCATTCCGCCTTCTACGACCTTTTCCGGCTCGCCAATGGCAAAGTGGTGGAACATTGGGACACGACCGAAAAGATCGCACCGCGCAGCGAGTGGAAAAACGATAATGGCAAGTTCTGAGACTCGTGCCGATAATCAGAGCGAGATGAAGTCATCAGCTGAATGATTGACTTGGGTCACAAGCTGAACCCTTCAGTTTGCGGACACAACGCAGGGTTCACACCCGAGAACAAGCGCTCCGGTTTCACCGACGACGGCAAAATCTATTCGCTTCTCAATCTGTCTGGCGCGTCTGGCGGAACTCACTGTTCCGGCAGATAGTCGTCCGACCAGTTCAGCACAACATTGTAGGAAACCGAGATGCGCGGCTCGCGGCTGAGGTTCGGGTGCACGAAGTGGTGCAGAAACGAAGGCCACAGCAGGATCTGACCGGATTTCGGGCGCACCGTGTGTTCCGGTTCGATGTAGGGATCGCCCTTGATTGCGGCCATGTTCACGGCACCGCGCGGATCGTAGAACGTGATGCAGCCGGGCCTCAGATCATTGCGCCGCCCTGCACTTGGCGGTGTGTCCGGATTGCTCACATAGTACGTGCCGCTCAGATATGAATGCGGGTGATTGTGGGTGTCGTGATAGTCGCCGAGCCGGTTGATGTTGGCCCAGCCCTGCAGCGACCACTTCAACTCATAGTCCATGCCGAGATGTGCGAAATAGTCGATCACGGTCTTGTTGATGCATTCGCGCAGCCACTCTATCGCTGGATGCTTCTGCGTGAGGATGTTGCCGCCAAGGTAGTCGGTCGTCATATCTCCGCGCTTGGCGTCGAGATCGAGTATAAACTCCGACAGGACCTCATTGGCTTGCTCGTGACCGGGAAGTTCGCGGTCGAGCATCAGCGTCGGCCAGAGCCTGCGGAAGCCATCGGACGCGCCGGTTTCGGGAGGTGCCGTCATGGCGTGCAGCTTGCGACGGGCGCGTTAGGGAAACAAGCGCAATTCTGTTGCGTGACAACGCAATGGGCCGGACAATCGACACAGCAATCGCGGGAGGAACAAACCATGCAGATAGACGGCGGATGCCATTGCGGCGCCATTACATTTCGCGCCGAAGTCGATCCCGACGATGTTCTGGTGTGCCATTGCACGGACTGTCAGGCACTTTCCGGCAGCGCCTTCCGTGTCGTTGCCTTTACGGCGGAAGACGGTTTTGAGTTCCTTATCGGCACGCCGAAGATTTACGTGAAGACCGCCGACAGCGGCAACAAGCGCGAACAGTCCTTCTGCGCCGACTGCGGCTCGCCATTCTATTCGGCAGATGTCGGCGATGGCCCGAAACGTTATGGCGTTCGGATTGGCACGGTGCGCCAACGCGCGGAGCTTGCGCCGAAGAAACAGTATTACTGCGGGTCGGAACTGGCATGGGCGGATGACATTGCCGGTCTGCCGCGCGTCGGCTGACGGCAACGCGGATTTCGGGCGTTAGTGTGCGGAGATTATGCCCTTGCCTTCGAGGCCGGGAATGCGCGCCGGGCCGAGATCGGCTTCGCTGACCCCAAGTGCCGCAATATCTTCCGGTATCGCATTGCCTGAGGCGAGCGCCGCACTGACGCGTCCCATGCCCATGGACGTCTCGATGCCGTAGCCGCCCTGCGCGGCGCACCAGAAGAACCCCTCGACGTCCGGGTCGTAACCGACGACCGGCACCCGGTCGGCAACGAAGCTGCGCAGGCCCGCCCATGAGCGCTGCAGGCGTTCGATCTTCATGGTGGTGCCGCGCTCGATGCGATCAATGGTGAGCGCGATATCGAGTTCCTCGGGCTGCGCATCCTGGGGCTCGCTCGGCGTTTCGTCGGCGAGCGAACCCAATACCGTGCCGGCGTCGACCTTGAAGTACCAGTCTTCTTCCGTGTCGATGACCACCGGCCAGGCATCGTCAACGGCGACATTGGGCGGCACGAAGGCAATGGCGGTGCGGCGCATTGGCTGTATGTCGATTTTGCGCGCGCCAATTCGCTCCGCGACCACATCGGCCCAGGCGCCAGCGGCGTTGATGACGACGGGTGCTGCAAAAGTGCCCGCCGGTGTCGTGACGTGCCATTTGCCGTTCTTGCGTTCAAATGCCGTGGCTTCGCCGCTCACGATCAACTGACCGCCGTTGCGGCGCAGACCCCGGATGTAGCCCTGGTGGATGGCGCTGACATCGAGGGCCAAAGCTGTCGGATCAAGGAATGCCGCCTCGACATAATCGGGCCGCAGCACTGGTATCCGCTCCACCGCTTCCTTGCCGGAGATCAGATGAATGCCCGGCGAAAGCTCCCGAGCGGCGGCAAGTGCGGCCTGAAGATGGTGCATCTGGTCATCGCGCGCGACAATGAACAGGCCTTGCGGCCGCGACAGGGGAACTTCGGAAAAGCTCTCCGGCGTTTCAGTGAAAAACTCAAAGCCCGATATCGCCAGCGCCCGCACCGTCTTCGGCCCGTAGGCCTCCGTGTAAACGGCAATGGAACGCCCCGTGGTGTGATAACCGGGCTGGTCTTCCATCTCCAGCACGACAACGGAGTGGCGCTCAGACAGCCAGTTGGCACAGGAAGTGCCACCGATACCGGCACCGATAATGAGGAAATCGCACTCGGTCATGCCCGGATCCTGCATTGGGTGATGCAGAATCACAATAGGGCACGATCAGCCTTTGGAAAATCTGTTTGATGAAGAGTTGAAACTCAGTCCCGCTTCGGCACGTCGGGCATGTAAAGGCCTGTGCGGGAATCGAACCTCAAGGTGGGCCGTGTTGCGCGCCGGCGACGCGGCGAGCGGTTGGCACACGCCTCATTGCGAGAGGCCAAAAAGCGGTCGAACAGCCAGAGACTGCCGAAAGCTACGGCGACAGCGGTAATGAGGACTGTGTTTTCGATAGCCATGTCCGCCATTATGGCGAACTTATAGGCCAAATCTTGACCACAGCGCGCGCGCCTCGATTGCGGCGAGGGCATCTTCGGCCAAACCGCTTGTAATCGCAGGCAAAAATGCCCTTTCGCCGGGCGCGCTTCCACCCAGGCTCAGACGCCGCTTGAGCCAGCTTTTCTGCTGTGAAACCGCCCGCAACTGCACGTTTTCGCCATATTTCGAGCGAATCACGGCGCGCAGATCACCAATGCCGTCGATAAGTCCCATTTCGAGCGCTTTTTCGCCGGCCCAGAACTCACCGCTGAAAAGCTCATCCTCGTCTGCGTGGAATCTGCCCTCGCGGCGATCCCGAACGAGATCCTTGAAGGATTTGTGGATGTCGCCCTGGATCGACTTCAGGTGCACAACATCGGCCTTGCGTTCGGGCTGGAAGGGATCGAGCAGCGCCTTGCGCTTGCCGGCGGTGTGGACGCGCCGTTCGACTCCCAGTTTTTCGATCGCCTCGACAAATCCGAAACCCGACGAAACGACGCCGATGGAGCCGATGATGGAACTTGGATCAGCGTAGATTTCATCCCCCGCACAGGCGAGCATGTAGCCGCCGGATGCGGCAACGTCTTCCGCGAAGGCAAATACGGGGATCGACTTTTCTTCCGCAAGATCACGGATGCGCCTGAATATCAGTCGCGACTGTACCGGCGAGCCTCCGGGCGAATTGATCGCAAGCGCCACGGCCGAGACCCCGCGCAGTGAGAACGCCCGCTCGATCGACGGTGCGCAGGCGTCCAGCGTCAAGGCGGTACGAAGCGGCGCGCCGACACCGATCGTGCCCGCAAGACGCAGAACAGCCACCACGGGGTGGTCTTTGCGAAACCGCTTCGGCAGGAGTTTGCGCAGCATGGTGTTTCCGTATCTCGTTCAAAGGGGCAGCATCAACGTAGGTTGGCGGGGTAGCGCGTGCAAGTGCACTCACTCAAGATTGAGCGCCGCACCGTGGCGCAGGATGTCTTCCGCTTGCGCCGTGAATCCGTGCCCTTCGCCGTGCAACACCATGCCGGGAAGTAGTTGCGATGCGGCGCGGCTGCCCTTGCGGCCCTGCACGAGGATGCGGCTCGCGGGCTCACCGGCGCGCGGAAACAGCGGATAAATCATCGCACCGCCGACACGCCGCACAAGTGCGTTCAGAACGGGCGTCAGTTCCGAGGCCGGATAAACCAGCGACAGCGTGCCGCCGGGGCGCAGCACTCCGACAAGGAACCGGACCCAGACGTCAAGATCGCCCTCCTTGAAAACATGGGCGCGGGCTTTGTGGGCGTCATCGGAAGCGCGTGCCCGGCCCGCCGCGTGGAAGGGTGGATTGGCCATGGCATGGTCGAAGCCCTCCGCACTCAGTCCGGCAGCAGCCGCGCCCTGGCGTACATCGCCTTCCAGCACCGTGCAGCGCGTTGAAAGGCCGTTGCGCTCGGCATTCCGGCGTGCCAGTTCCACCATTTCAGGCTCGATCTCAAAGGCGGTTATCTCAACCCCGACGGCCCGGTGCGCCAGGCAAAGCGCCGCGACGCCGACGCCGCAGCCCGCCTCGAACACGCTCTCGCCGGCTTTAGCGGGAACGCACGCGGCCAAAAACACGGCGTCGATGCCGGCCCGATAACCCTTGGCCGGCTGCACGATGCTCAAAGCACCTCCGAGAAACCCGTCGTCGGTGGTGGCGGCCTCGCTCATTGCCGGCGCCCTGGTTCACGGCTCGACATCTGCGTCCTTCATGATCCGCCTTGCCTGGGTCAACGCGTCCTCCTCCACCATCAAACGGCGTGGCAAAACACCGAGGCTACCCTCGACGACGCTCATGTTGGTATCGAAAATCGCGTGGCCGATACCCGCTTCCGTCAGCAGCGAGGCAACGAAGGATATCAGCACCGGATCGTTTGAACGGAACAGCTCTTTCATGGCGGTCACGGCTTTCTTGTGCGAGCACCATGCGGTGCCGGCGGCTTCGCTCGACCGTCAATAGGCGATGTCGCGGGCGGCGCCAAGTGCATTGCTGTATGTTGCCTGCCCGGATGTGCGCCAGTGTCTCAGTGATCTTACTTGCGGCTCCCTCCGTGGCTGCCTATGTTCAGGGCTGACCGGAACCGAAAAAGCGAGAAAACTCGTGGGTGTAGTTGTTCCTCTCGATGGCTCCCGAAAGGATGCCGGGCTTGAGCCATTACTGGATCTCGTTGCCGACGACATGGCACGGGTCAACGACGTCATCATGTCCATGGTGCGCTCCGATGTGGACCTCATTCCCGAGCTTGCGCGCCACCTTATCAATTCCGGCGGCAAACGGCTGCGGCCGGTTCTGACGATCGCTGCCGCGCAGATGTGCGGGTATGAGGGCGATCATCACATCAAACTCGCATCCGCCGTTGAATTCATGCACACGGCAACGCTGTTGCACGACGACGTGGTCGATGAAAGCGACCTGCGGCGCGGCAAGACGGCGGCGCGCATTCTCTGGGGTAACCAGGCAAGCGTTCTGGTCGGCGATTATCTGCTCGGCCAGGCTTTCAAGATGATGGTCGAGACGAAGTCACTTGAGAGCCTGCGCATTCTGTCGAGTGCGGCGGCGATCATTGCCGAAGGCGAGGTCATGCAGCTTGCCGCCGCCAAGGACACAACGACGACGGAAGATGCCTATCTCGCGGTCATCAATGCCAAGACAGCGGCCCTGTTCTCCGCCGCGGCGGAAGTGGGCGCGGTGATCGCGGACCGCCCAAACGATGTGCAGGCCGCGCTTGAATCCTTTGGCCGCAATCTCGGCCTCGCATTTCAGTTGGTCGACGATGCGCTCGACTATTCCGGCAAGCAGTCGCTGCTCGGAAAATCCGTGGGCGATGATTTCCGCGAGGGCAAGATCACACTGCCTGTCGTGCTCGCCTACCGCCGTGGCCCGGAAGACGAACGCGCCTTCTGGAAGCGCACACTGGAAGAGGGCGAGCAGAGGGACGCGGACCTTGAAACGGCCATCGGCTACATGGAGCAGCATGCGGCCCTCAAGGACACAATCGAACGCGCCCATCACTACGGCGCAATCGCCCGCGACGCGCTGGAAATCTTCCCCGACAGCGATCACAAGAGCGCGCTGATGGATGCCGTAACGTTTACGATTACGCGCGATTACTGACCTTTTGGAGCCCATTTGATGAATTCGGAGCGGTGCCGGATCGCCGGTAGATTCGCCCGTTCTCTAATAGCATCTTAGAAGTCAAATTTTGTTGTCTCCTGAACTTTCCTATTTTCGCCAATTGTTGACTTTGCTTGAGCCGTCAAACAGGGTCCGCTTTCAAGCCAGAACAGACGTTGCGTTGCGCAACGACGAAGTACTAGAATCCTGGTATGTCGGTCGCCGAAACCATCGAGACGCCACGTCTTAACTTGCGCCCCCACACGGATGGAGATGCGGACGACATATATGCGTATGCTTCGGACCCGGAATGGGGCAAGTTCCTGCCAGTCCCTGAGCCTTACCTGCAAGAGCACGCAGTTGAGCACGTCGAGAAAATCCTGAGTAGGGACCGAGAGCAGCATCCAACACGGGCGGTTTGTATCGGCCCTCAAGTTGTCGGCGATGTAAATATGAGGTTCTTTGCCGACCATCGTATTGCAGAGATCGGCTACGGGCTGTCTCGATCCTATTGGGGGCGAGGGATCATGGTCGAAGCGGTGAACGCGATCATCAGTTCCGCATTCGATTGCTACACGCAGTTAGTGCGTGTGCGGGCGCGCGCCAACGCCGAGAACCTTGGGTCGCGCAGAGTGATGGAAAAGCTCGGCATGAGCCTTGAGGGGCAGTTACGCCAAGACAGCTTCGAGTGCGGAGAGCTGCATGATGAAGTTGTCTACGGGCTCCTTCGTAATGAATGGCATGGAATCTAGTCATCGACCGGTAGCCGTATTCGGTCATTCGAAACAATCTCGGCGAAGTCCATTATGGGCCGTACTCGGTCCTTGCTACAAATCGGAGTTTAACAATGTCAAAGAGCAAAATAGGGGCAGTTTAGGCACTGTTCTCTACGGGGTCGATCTGCAGGTCGGCAAGCACCACAACATAGTATCAGCCGAACAGTTTCCCAATGTTTGGAGCGCAATCACGTCGGAAACAACTGCAGAGGTAATTGACGACGAACTCATCAAACAGGCTCCAGCTTTTCATACGGACATTCCGCTGTTCCGGTACCGCCGGATCGCCGTTAGACTTGGCTGGATGGAATCACGTGAAGGGCATGAGGCATGACGCAATACTGGCGCTGGCCGCTCGGCGGTGTGCAGCAATTGAGTGGTACGGCAGGTCCCCTCACCTTCGTTGGCGGCGCGGGTGATTTCGACGCGGCGGGCAACATCCGCCATCCTGGCGATCTCGACGCCCAGATCATAGGCGCGGTTGAAAACGTCGCCATCGCGCTTGCCGGCGAAAGCGCTGCGTTGTCGGACGTCGTCCGGATCAAGGCGCATTTCACCGCAGACGTCGATGACTGGCACGTCATTTCAAGGCTTGCCGCGCTGTTCCCCGACGAGCCGATGCCGGCCATCTCTACCGTCCCCGACCCGTTGCAGCCGTTCGACAGCCAGCTGGTGCAGATCCAGGCGATTGCGCAACGCGGATGGCGCGACCTTGAAGATATCCGTGTCAGCCGGCGTCCGGTGCCGCCGGACTGGCAGGAACGATTCGGCGGCAGGCCGGTGACCGGCGGCCTGCGGGCCGGCGAGTTTATCGCCGTCTCCAACCGAACAGCCGAAACCGCAGGCGGCGCTATCGAATCGCCCTATGACGACGTCGCCCAAAGCCACGCCATCATGCATATGCACCGCGATACGCTTGCCGAACTTGGCGCCGGATTTCAAGACGCAGTCAAAATGGAAGGCTATTATTTCGGCACGACGCGCGAAGAGTGGGCGCCGCTCGCCAAGGCACGGGCGAGCCATTTCGCAGAGCCCGGCCCCGTCGCCACCGTGGTTCCCTGCCACCGGCTCAACCCGCAAAACGCCGCGACCAAGATTGAAGTTATGGCGATGCGCGAGGAATGGAACGGTTTCGACAAATACATACCGCGCATCGACTGGTGGCCGAAACGGGTCTGGGACTGGCAGATCCCTCTGCCCTACCGCCAGGCGATCTGTCTTCGCGACATGATCTGGCTCGGCGGCCAGGTACCCTCAGAACCGTATTCCAACACGTCGGCACCAATGTACCCGGAAGACCTCGTGGCCCAGACACGTCTGGTCATGTCCTATCTGGAAGACCTCCTGCGCGGCTACGACCGCTCTACCGCCGACCTAAAACTGATGGTCTGCTATTTCACCTGCCCCGACGGTCTGGAAACCACAAAGCTGTTCCTCGACACCGTGTCGGAGATGATCGGCGGGGCGCTGCCGCCAACAACGCTTGTGCCCAAGCCTGGAATGCACACCAAATACGGCACGGTGGAAATCTGGGGCGTGGCGCAGGCGTGACAGATCGCGTTCAGAGCAGTGCCGCAATGTGTGCCGTCAGCTCAGGCGTACGCAAATAGCCGTAGGACTTGTGGTGATTGCGGTGCTTTCCGGCACCAGGCCTCACGTAGTCGTTCGACACCAGATCGTCGTGCACCACAACGCCGCGTGCATTGGCTTCGAAGTCATCGCTGAGATGCAGATCGAGTGCCACCGGATCGGCGCGGTCGGCAAAGTTCGTCCACGAGCCGGAGACGACTGTCGGTGTGCGCAATGCAGCACCCGGACGCTTCTTGCGTTCCTCCTCGATGTTGAGCTTGACATGCGGCAGTCCGAGCGGCGCGCCGATGGTGACGAAATGCGCGATGTCGAACTTGTCCGGCCGCATGCCGATGTTACGCAACACGTCGTAGGCAATGATCGAGCCCATTGAGTGACTGATCAGCAATGTGTTGCGTCCGCGTGCCATCTCAAGTTTGCGCTCCAGGTCGTTCATCAGCACCTGGCGCGCAACTTCCATCTCGCCACTGACAGGATCTTTGAGCTTGCGTTTTTCGTCATAGTAGAAATCGAGATCCTTCAGGGTCTTTTCGAGCACCCAGTTGGCAACGAAATTGACGCTGAGATTGGACTTTACCAGATCAAGCGCTTTACCGCCGGTGCCTAACAGGACACGACGCGCTTCGTCTTTCCAGCCGTCCTTGTAGAGCTTGAGCGCTCCGTCGGGGGCCTTGCGGTATGGCTCATTGTTGTAAAGCTTGTCGAACTTGAATGCCGAATTTCGGTGCAAGGGATGGAGATAGAGCAGATCCGCCCAGTAGACCAACTCGAAGTCGAAATCAGGATTGGCAATCCCGGCGGTCTTCGACAGACCTTCGACAATCGCGTCGTGCCACCACTTTTTCAGAGTTTCCTCAGGCGGCTTGTTGGCGAGACCGTGAATCCCGACAATGAGAAGTTTTTCACTCATGACATACCCCCGTATGTTGCAGTTGCGTATGGCCCGTGATCTGGACCAGTCAGCTACGATACTGCCTCACAAGAGGGGAATTAAGGCACAAGCCTCAGTTAATCTTCGGGCGCCGTTTCTCCGGCAATCTGGCGGATGCGATCGGCGAACGCGGTGTCTTCGCCCTGAAGAAGTTCCGGCAGGGCGGCACGAAAGTCTTTCCGGCCGCACCAATCGCGCATGTCATCTTCCCACGACATCCACATGCGCTGCGTGTCGCGCGTCATGTGGTCCGAATAGACGATGATATAGGCCTTCTCAAACAGCGAGATCAGGATGTTGAACAAGATGAGCTGGCGCTCAAGCTGTTCGCCGCTCTGAACGCCGTCGCCGCGCCCGTGAATGAGGCCGAGGTCAGCGTGCTCCAGGGCCAGCTTGAGAAAGTTGTCGTATTCCTCCGACAGTGTGCGGTGGAGCTCGTTTTCCTCGTTCTGTCGCTGCTCGCGCTGTTGCAGCACGAACACGCCAATAGCCGTCGGCAGGCCGAGTATTGTGACGATATAGCTGAGCGCTTCCAGTATGCCCATGAACGGCATCGGCCTGCCTCCCCTGCGAGCGGTTCGCGATCAGGAGCATACACTCCGGACACGACAAGTTTAAGTATTCTCCCACTGCGGGCATGGACCTGAGATACCCGCCACCTATATTGAGAATACGGTTGACCATAATCATCGGGCAGGTGAAGTACCTTGATCGGCATAATCGGACTGGCAGCAATACTCGGTCTCGTCTTCGGACCGCAATTCTGGGTGCGGTACGCTATCCGGCGGCACAGCACCGAGCGCCCGGACTTTCCTGGAACCGGCGGCGAACTCGCGCGCCATCTGCTCGATGAGATGAAGCTCACCGATGTCGGTGTCGAAACCACGCCGGCCGGCGATCACTACGATCCCCAAAGCCGCACCGTGCGGCTCACGGAGCAGAACCACAACGGACGCTCAATCGCCGCCGTGGCCATCGCCGCGCACGAGGTTGGCCATGCCATGCAGGATGCGACCGGTTACCGGCCCCTGAAGACGCGCACACGTCTGGCGCGTTTGGGAAATGTCATCGACAAGGTCGGCGGGGTCGTCATGCTGGGGGCACCGCTGATTGCACTGCTGACACGCTCGCCGGCAGCTTTCATGTTCGAACTCGCCGCCGGCCTCGCGATCCTCGGCTCGACCGTCATCATCCACCTGATCACCTTGCCGGTCGAGTTCGACGCAAGCTTCAACCGGGCGCTGAAAGTGCTGGAGATGGGACGCTATCTCGACGAGCGCGATATGCCGGCGGCGCGCCGGATCCTGTGGGCCGCCGCCTTCACCTATGTCGCGGGCGCTCTCATCAGCCTGCTGAATGTCGCGCGCTGGCTGCGGATCTTAAGGTTCTAAAAGAGGCGTCCGGACCCCGTCCACCAACTGGAATGCGCGTCTTCAAGCCGGGCGGCGGCGGCGGATGCCTCATCTGCGGATGCATAGAGGCCGAAACAGGTTGCGCCGCTTCCCGACATGCGGGCCAGGAGACAGCCCTCGGTGGCAAACAGCGCTTCCTGGACATCGCCGATTTCGCGCACGATCTGCATGGCCGGCGCCTCCAGGTCGTTGCGGCAGGTTGCGAGATAGGCGGCAAGTTCTTGTGCGTCCGCGAACGGTGCGACCGGCGGGGCGGGCGGCTCTGCGTTGACCACAACGCCCTGCAACAGGCCGAGAGCCTGAAACACCGGTCCTGTCGGTACGCCAACCCGTGGATTGACGAGTACGCAATGCACCGGCGGCAGATCGGGCAACGGCTCAACCACATCGCCGATGCCCGACATGAGCGAGATTTTCGAGCGCATGCATACCGGCACATCGGCTCCGAGCGAAAGCGCCAGCTCAAGAACCGCCGTTTCCGGCAACGCTGCGCCGGCAAGGCGCTCAAGGCCGCGCAGGCAGGCGGCGGCATTGGCAGACCCGCCACCGATGCCCGAGGCGACCGGCAGGTTCTTTTCGAGCACGATCAAGGCACCGCGGGGAACTTCCGCGAACCGGTCCGCCAGTGCCTCGGCCGCGGCAACAACAATGTTGTCCTTGCCTTTTGGGAGATCGCGCGCAAACGGACCGGACATTCGCAAGGTAAATACCGGCGATTTTTCGAAGGTCAGCCGGTCGGCAACATCTGCAAAGGCAACAATGCTTTGAAGCAGGTGATACCCGTCGTCACGCCGGCCTTGGACATGCAGGCTGAGATTGACCTTGGCGTATGCGGGGGCGTAAGCGTGTTCAGCTGTCGCAGTCATATCGTGAACGCTTCCCGGCTTGCCTGATCGGGCTTTCGGTGACAGGGCAACAGGCAGATTCCGGAAATATCAGGAGCGGTTGCTCTGCGATTCAGCCAGTGCCGCGGCGTCGTCGACAAGGCCGTTTTCCAGCTTGCGCTCTATCTCGTCGATGTCTTCAGGGTCAGGCTCAAGATCAAGGGAGTGGCGCCACTGGAAGCGCGCTTCGAGTTCGCGCCCAACCCGCCAATAGGCATCGCCCAGATGATCGTTGATGATCGGATCGTCGGGCCGCAGTTCGACGGCACGCTCAAGCTCGCGCACCGCGTCTTCGAACTCCTTGAGCTGATAGTGCGCCCAGCCAAGGCTGTCGACGATGTAACCATCGGTCGGCCGCAACTCCACCGCCTTGCGGATCATGCGCATCGCCTCAACCAGATTATGGCGCTTTTCGATCCACGAATAGCCAAGGTAGTTGAGCACGAGCGGCTGATCGGGCTGCAGTTCAAGCGCATACAGAAAATCGGCTTCGGCTTTCTGCCAGTTTCTGGTGCGCTCGAAACTGATGCCTCTGAAATAGAACACGGTCCAGTGACGCTGATCGACGTCGTCGATGAGTTCAAGTGCGCGGGTATAGTGCTTTGCCGCTTCATCGAACTGCGAGTGATTGCGCAGAATGTTGGCCAGTGTGAGGTTCGGCTGGTAGGCGGTCCCATCGTGCTCGATAAGTTGCTCAAGGCGTTCGCGCGCCTCATCGAACCGGTCGAGGAGGTTCAGGTCGACGGCGGTCTGCACCTGCGCGTTAGGCCACAGCGGCGATGTCTGGCCGATACCGCCGTAGACGTCTATTGCCTCTTCATACCGGCGAACGTTTTCATAAACGCTCGCCAGCAGTGTGCGCGCGATCGGAAAATCACTGCGCAGGGACAACGTCAGCTGCGCATACATGATGGAAAAGTCGAGGCCGGTTTCATCGGCGAGCGCACTGGCGATACCGTAAAGCGCTTCGGCGGCACCAATGCGGGCATCGGGAACGAGCGGTTCGATGGCGGTATTTGCGTCAATCGCATCGACCGCCGACTGGATCGAGGGATGACGCTGGGATCGGGTCTGGTAGGCATCATAGACCGCGCGCGCTTCGTCCAACTCGCCGTGACGTGCAAGAAAGTTGCCGTAAGTCTCAACCGTGCGCAAAGCCGTGCCCGACACTTCGTAGGCGCGCTCATAGTTGGCGCGGGCAAGGTCCTCGTCGCCGGAAAGATCGCTGACAAGGGCGGCGTGGTAAGCTCGGTAGATCTCAAAGGTCTCGTTACCGGAAAGAACTTCCAGCGCCGCGAGCGCCTCCTGATAGTTCTCTTCGGCCACATGCGCCCAGGCGATGAGCAGCGCTCCTGTGAGCTGGCCGATGGCGCCGTGCGAGGCATGCGTCCAGTGAACGCGGGCCTGGCGGTAATCGCCCGATTTGAACTCACGCAGGCCTGCCACAATGCGGGCCAGCCGGTTGCGCGGATCGATGCCGATCATGCGCCGCGCGAGATACTCCGCCTTGACGATGTTCGAGGCGCTCAGTTCCAGAAGGAACGCGCGCTCGAGGATTTCATGGTTGTTCGGATCCGCCTGCAGCGCGCGGCTGTAAAACTCCGCCGCGGCACGGTTGTCGCGCTGCTTCGATGCATAGCGGCCGGCAAGGTAATTGCCCGACAGCGATCTTAAACCGGATGTTGCCGCCGCTTGCGCATCGCCGACCGGCCATGCAAGTGCGGAAACAGCGAGAGCGGCAGCAAGCGCCGCCGCGTTTCGCAAATTCTTAAGCCAAGTGCGCGTCCGCCGCGCCACATTATCCGCCATAAGGTCTTTTCCAAATGTGCAAGCGCCGCGGATCCTCGCGATCCATCCAAGCGCCGGCAGGGTTTGCCGTTTCGGCATCTGCATACATAATTCCTACCACAATATGGTCACCGGGCAGAAGCGCGCCGGCGATCACATGTTCGGGTAATTCGGCCCGCCGCCGCCTTCCGGCACCACCCAATTGATGTTCTGTGCCGGATCCTTGATGTCACAAGTCTTGCAGTGCACACAATTCTGCGCGTTGATAACAAAGCGCGGTTCACTGTCGCCGTCTTCGGTGAGAACTTCGTAAACGCCGGCGGGACAATATCGCTGCGCCGGTTCAGCGAACTCCGGCAGGTTCCGGGCAATCGGCACCGAGGGATCAGCAAGCTGCAGGTGAACCGGTTGATCTTCCTCATGATTTGTCGCTGAAAACGACACACTGGTCAGCCGGTCGAAACTGATCTCGCCATCGGGACGGGGATAGTCGATCGGCGCATGGCGGCTTGCCGGCTCCATGCAAGCGTGATCGGGTTTGCCGTGTTTCAGCGTTCCAAACAGCGAGAAGCCCATGAGCTGATTGGTCCACATGTCCAGGCCGCCAAGCGTCAGCCCGCCGATGAGTCCAAGTTTTGACCACAGCGGTTTGACGTTGCGGACGCGCTTGAGGTCTTCATAGACCCAGGAGTTCTGAACGGACGTCTCGTAGTCAGCGAGTTCGTCGCCCTCGCGCCCGCCGGCAAGCGCAGCGAAAGCTGATTCGGCAGCCAGCATGCCGGACTTCATTGCGTTGTGGCTGCCCTTGATGCGCGGCACGTTGACGAAGCCGGCGGAACAGCCGATGAGCACGCCGCCCGGAAAGGACAGCTTCGGGATGGACTGAAAGCCACCCTCGGTGAGGGCGCGGGCGCCATAAGCAATACGGCGGCCACCGCTCAGCACGCCCTCGATCATCGGATGGTGCTTGAAGCGCTGAAATTCCATGTAGGGAAAGAGATGCGGGTTTTTGTAGTTCAAATGCACCACGAACCCGATGGATACCAAATGGTCCTCCAGGTGATACATGAAACTGCCGCCGCCGGCGCGTGACCCGAGCGGCCAGCCCATGGTGTGCGTGACCTGTCCCTGCTTGTGGTTTTCCGGCTTAACTTCCCAGAGTTCCTTGATGCCGATGCCAAACTTCTGCGGTTCCCTGCCCTTGTCGAGTTCAAACTTCGAAATCAGCGACTTGGCGAGAGATCCGCGTACGCCCTCGGCAAAGAACACATACTTGCCGTGCAGTTCCATGCCCGGCTGGTAGTCGGGCTTCTCCGTGCCGTCGCGCGCCACGCCGAAAATGCCGGTGACCACGCCCTTGACGGAACCATCGTCACGGTAGACCAGCTCGGAAGCGGCAAAGCCCGGGTAGATTTCAACGCCCATGGCTTCCGCCTGCTCGCCGAGCCAGCGGCAGACATTGCCCAGAGAGACGGCATAGGCACCATGGTTGTCCATAAGCGGAGGCATCAGGAAGTTCGGAATGCGCAGGCCACCGGCAGGGCCAAGCATGAAAAAGCGGTCTTCCGTTACCGGTGTGTTGAGCGGAGCGCCTTTTTCCTTCCAGTCGGGAATGAGTTCATTGAGGCCGATCGGGTCGACGACGGCGCCAGAAAGTATGTGCGCGCCGATTTCTGAGCCCTTTTCCAGGACGCAAACGGAAACCTCGGTGCCCGCGGCTTCGGCGAGCTGTTTGAGCCTGATCGACGCTGCAAGGCCGGACGGTCCTCCACCGACAATTACAACATCGAACTCCATCATTTCGCGTTCGGACATCTGGCCCTCCTTCCCGCTTCGCACATTAACCGCGCGCCAGCGTCCCGGTACGCCCATGCGTGCGCCCCGGGGCTTGCCGTTGTGGGGTCATAATCCGGCTGGCAAGGGTTGTGCAAGTGCAATCGGCACCGGTGCCACGGACGCCGGCGCGGCGATGTGTGCCGCTTTCGCTCCCGGCAGTGCTGGTGTAGACCTTTCTGCATGGATCGCGACCGTTCAACGCCAGCGCTATCACGGGCCGAAGAAGTGGCCCTGCTTAAGTGGTATGTGGAGCTCGGCGCCGATGAGGCGATCGGCGACACGGCCATCGACCGCTATCAGGCCTTCGCCCAGGCAAGTGCAATCGAACAGGCTTCGGCGGCGGACGATAGGCCCCGAAAACGGGCGCCATTGGCACGCCCGGCAGCCGCACCTGCCAGTGCTCGACCTGCCGCCACTCCGCAGGGAGCGGTGTCGCCGGAAGAAGTCGCCAGCGATGCAGCCGCCGTTGCCGCGGCTTGCTCGACGCTTGAAGAGCTGCGCGAGGCGCTGGCGCAATTTGAAGGCTGCCCCCTCAAGCGCACCGCAAAGAACCTGGTGTTCGGCGATGGCAATGCCGAGGGCCGCGTGCTCTTTATCGGCGAGGCGCCGGGCCGGGACGAGGACCTTCAGGGCGTGCCCTTTATCGGGCGCAGCGGGCGCCTTCTCGATGTCATGCTCAAGGCCATCGGGCTTGACCGGGAAAACGCCTATGTGGCGAATGTGATCTTCTGGCGCCCACCGGGGAACCGCAATCCGACACCGCTGGAGATGGCCGCCTGCAGGCCGTTCAGCCGGCGCCAGATCGAGCTTGCAGCTCCCGACATCATCGTGCCGCTCGGCGCGGTGCCGGCGCGCGAACTGCTCGGTACCACAGACGGCATTTTGAAACTGCGGGGGAAATGGCGTAAGTGCACGGTCGCGGAACGCGAAGTGCCGGTTCTGCCGACGCTTCATCCGGCATATCTCCTGCGCCAGCCGGGCCAGAAAAAACTCGCGTGGCGGGACCTTCTGGAACTCAAGAGCGCCCTCGACACGACCGGCAAACCGGAAAGCTGAACACCATGCCAGGCATCAACGAAGAGCTTGAATTCGTTCCCTTGCGCATTGCCGTCATGACGGTTTCGGATACGCGAAGCATCGAAGATGACAGGTCCGGAAACGTGCTCGCCGGACGGCTCGAAGATGCCGGCCACAGCCTTGCCGCACGCACCATCGTCAAGGACGATGTGGAAACGATCCGGGCGCAGGTGCAAGACTGGATAGGCGACGACGCAATCGATGTCGTCCTGACCACGGGCGGTACCGGGTTTACCGGCCGCGATGTAACGCCGGAGGCGGTGGAACCGCTATTTGAAAAGCGTATGGAAGGCTTCTCGACGCTCTTCCACATGATTTCGTTTCCGAAAATAGGCACCTCGACGATCCAGTCACGCGCCACCGCGGGCGTCGCGGGGGCTACCTATATTTTCTGTGTCCCCGGATCTCCGGGCGCCTGCAAGGATGCCTGGGACGGGATACTCGTGCATCAGCTCGATTATCGCTACCGGCCCTGCAACTTCGTTGAAATCATGCCCAGGCTCGACGAGCACCTGCGGCGCACGAAGAGCTGAGCGATATGGGTGAATTCATCGGTCAACCGCTGCCGCGCTTCGAAGACGAGCGCTTCATCACCGGCGCCGGCAATTTCACCGACGACATTGTCCACGGCGAGCAGGCAACCGCAGTGATGGTCCGCTCGCCGCACGCACATGCCGAAATTGTCGCAATTGAAACGGATGCGGCGCGAAGCGCCACCGGTGTGCTCGGTGTATACACCAGCGCCGACCTTCTCGCGGCGGGTATCTGCGAGATCTCTTCGTTTACGCGCACGCCGCCCTATCAGATGTTCAATGCGGACGGCTCGGAGATGCCCGATGCATCGCAATATCCGCTGGCGCGCGAACGGGTCCGCTATAGCGGCGAATCCGTCGCGGTTGTGGTCGCGGAAACACCTGCGGCAGCCCGCGATGCGGCCGATCTTGTCAGCGTTGAGTATCGCGTGCTGCCGGCCGTGCCATCGATCGACACGGCACTTTCAGACGATGCGGAGATAATCTGGCCGGAACTTGGCGGCAACCGCTCGTGTCATTGGGAGACCGGTGACGAAGGTGCCGTTGCCGCCTTGTTCGAGGGCGCGGCGCATGTTGTTGAAACAACGGTTTCGTTCCCGCGCCGCATCATCGCGTTCATGGAACCGCGCGCCGCCGTTGCACGCTATGACGCGGAGGGCGGCCGCTACACGCTGCAGGCCGGCTGCCAGTGCGCCCACTGGATGCAAGACGGGCTGGCGCTGGTGCTTAACGTTGCCAAGGACAGCGTTCGGGTCATTGTACCCGACACCGGCGGCGGATTTGGAACCCGTGCCATCGTCTATCCGGAGTTTGTCTGCGCCCTCTTCGCCGCCCGCACACTGGGTCGGCCCGTGCGCTGGACGGCGGAGCGCTCGGAGAGTTTCGTGTCCGATGCGCATGCCCGCTCGCAGCGCACCCGCGCCCAACTGGCGCTCGATGGTGCCGGCAACTTTATGGCAATCCGTGCGGAAGTCACGTGGTGCCACGGCGGCTACATTGCGCCGCGCTCGGTGTTTGTTGTCCTCGCCGCAATGCCGCCGATGATCTGCGGACCCTATCGGTTCAAGGCGCAGCATTTCTTACTTGAAGGGGTCTTCTCCAACACCACGCCCATTGCTTCATTCAGAGGTGTCGGGCGCTCGGAGGCCGGTTATGTGCTGGAGCGTCTCGTGGAGGCGGCAGCACATAAGCTTGGTGTCGATGCGACCGGGCTGAGGCGGCAGAACCTCATAGCGCCTGGCGACATGCCCTATGCATCCGCCGCGGGGCTGGAGTATGAACGGGCGTTCTTCGAGGACAATCTGGACATCGCCCTTGACGCCGCGGACGCTGAAAACTTTGCCGGTCGACAGGCCCACGCAAAAGCGAACAATCTGCTACGGGGCTTTGCCGTCTCTCCCTACATCATCACTTCAGGGGGGGTACCCGACGAGTTCGCGGCAGTTGAAATGGACGGTGCCGGCGGGGTTGTCGTTCATACCGGCACCCAGGACTTCGGTATGGGTCACGAGACGGTATTCGCGCAGGTTGCCGGCGAACTTCTGGGCACCGACCCTGGAAACATCCGTGTGGTGTTCGGCGATACCGACAAAGTCCCCTATGGCCAAGGCGGCCACGGGTCGCGCTGCATGCGCATCGGCGGCAGCACAATCGCCAAAGCCTGCGAAACACTGATTGCGAAAGCCCGCGACCTTGCAGGCGACGCACTCGAAGTTTCGCCGCGCGATCTCGTTTACAGGTCGGGAGAATTTACGGTCGAGGGAACGGACCGGCGGATTTCGCTCGCCGATGTCGCGGCAAAGGCCGAAGTAGCCGGCACGCCCCTTACCGTCAGCGATACCTACGAAGCCTCCGGTCCGGGCTTTCCCAACGGGGCCCACGCCGTTGAAGTGGAAATCGATCCCGACACGGGCACTGTGACCCTGGTGAACGTGGTGTCCGTCGTCGACCCTGGCCGGGTTATCAATCCCATGCTGGTTGAAGGCCAGCTGCACGGCGGCGTGGTCCAGGGCATCGGCGAGGCAATGCACGAGCGCGTCGTTTATGATGCGGACAGCGCGCAGCTTCTAAGCGGCAGCTTCCTCGACTTCACACTCCCGCGCGCCGACGACCTGCCCGATATCACAACGCGGCTCGAACCCCAGTTCAGCGACGCCAATCCCTTGGGCGTAAAGGGTGTCGGGGAGATGGGTACGATGGTCATCCAGGCTGTTGTCGCCAACGCGGTACTGGACGCCTTGTCGGTTTACGGGGTAAGCGAGATCGATATTCCGGTAACGTCCGAAGGCGTCTGGCGGGCCATTCGCGAGGCCCAGGGCACTTCAACGCCTTACGCTTAGGAAACGGCTTTTTTGCATGGGTGTGTTTGACTTGTTTTCGGGCACCGCCCGCAGCCCGGAAGACTATGTATTTCTCTGGGTGACCAATGAGGGGGCGGCGGAAATAACGGCCAATTCCATCCTCTCATTGCAGCGAGCCGGCGTCAGCGGACCTGAACACATAATCGTCGCAGTGCTCGACGAAGCCACCGCCGACGTCATCGGCCGGCTCGTCGGCGATATCGAAATAGTCCTGTTGCCGGATTTCGCCGGTTGGCGCGAACTCGCCCTCGACGTGGATCGGGAATACAGGGAGTTCGGCACGCAATCGTTCCGGAAGATTTGCCTGTCGCGCTATGTCGTCATCGAGGACATTCTCAAGAACCGTAGGCGCCCGGTCGTCTGCGCCGACGGCGATATCGTGTTCCTGCGTAATCCGGCTGAATATCTCTGCAGCCTTCAGCCCGCTTTTCGGAAACACGTGCTGACGCAAAACGACCGGCGTGCCGATCACCAAAGCGATGAGTGGGGCCGCCAGTACACTCCTGGCAAACGGCCGGGTAACAGCGTCGTCTGCAGTGGCTTCACCGCGTGGCAGCCCGTTGCGCACCATTGGAATCTGGCGCGCGAGGTCATCCGGATGCAGCTCGCTCAAACCGAAGTCATGTGCGATCAGGACGCCTTCAACGCCTTGAGCCGGGAATACTCAAGATCGATCATGCTCTTGCGGCAGGACCTCTTTCCCAATGGCTCTCTGGTTTTTCGAGAGGAATTTCTCGCCAGAAAAAATATTGAACCGCGCGAGTTTGACTGGTCGGACGCCTATATCGTCCATGCCAACTGGATACTGGGCATGGACGCCAAGGTGCGGGCCCTGAAAGAGGCCGGCCTCTGGCTGCTTTAGAGCGGGATCACTTCACCGGGGAAAATAGAAGCTGCCGTGCCACTGATGATACGAAGCGGACGTCACGCCGTGTCGGCTCGAGCCCGTGTAAGCGGTGCGCCCCGGCGATGCGGCAGCGCGGATCGTTCCGCCCGCAGTGCCGACAACACCTGCATGAAGCGCGGCAGCGCACAGATGTGAGTCATCGGTGTAGACATCGGTTCCCCATACGACACCGGGAACGACGCCCGGCTCGCAATGGCATGTCACGATGTCGTCCGTTCCGCGGTGTTCAGCCATGGTTCTGGGACACGACGTAGCCGAGGCGGAAGTTGTGCCAGCGGATCCCGGCGCGTTCCCCGGAAACAGAAAGCTCCATGCGTAGGGACCGTAACTGCCCGACGTGATGCCATTGCTCGCGGTGCCCTGATACGTGGACCGCCCGGGCGCGCCCTGCACCTGAATCATGCCTCCGGCGCTACTGATCGCTCCCGCATGACGGGCGGCGTTGCACAACGAAGAATCGTAGGTGTAGATCCCGGTTCCCCAGACCTGCGCGGTTAGCGTGCCCGGCGCGCAGTAGCAGATCAGCGTCAGTGTTGACCCGCTGTGCATACCGAAGCTCGACGGACATGCCGCACTCGGGTCGGGCGCCAGTCCCGCGGCGTTGCAACCGGGCAGGCAGGCTCCCCCACCGCCTGACGGCGCGCCGGTTCCACCTGACGGCGTGCCGGTTCCACTTGGCGACCCACCGGCTCCAGACGACGACCCGCCGCCACCGACACAGTTGCGCACAAACCAGCGCAGGCCTTTGAGGCCGGCGGCGCGAAAGTTCGCGTTCCTCCAGTACGGATACTGTTCCTCCGAACGGTACTCACCCCACATCCAGTGATACTTGCTGGCGGAAAACTGCACCCAGTTATCGGGCTCGTAGTTGGATGAAATCCCCTGCCCTACGAAGAGACCATAGCGGTTGATGCTCCAGGGTTTGCGCGAGTTGAACTCCGCCGAACCGTTATGGGCATTGACGACTTGAGAAAAGTAAGAAATCCACTGCTCGATGCACCCCGGCCCGTCCGGCAATTGCCAGGGTTCTGCTTCCTGCGCGCGTGCATTGGAAAAAATGCCGGCGGCGATCACGATGGCGAGAACGCGGCAAAGCAGGCGCATGAGCCTTTATCCTTCCGTGGATTGAGAAATTCCGGCTGCAAGCCTGCCAGCAGAACGCGAAGCCGTCCAATTAAACATCGTTACGGCTGATGCGTTGCGGCTCACGCACCTCCAAGCCAGGCCCGGTAGTCGTCGGCAGTATCGATGTCGTCGCGCTCGCGCAGGATCGCTACCCTTTGCGTGTCGAGGTTGGCCATCGTGTCGGCGAGCGTTTCGGCGGAACTCCACCTCACATGATCGAACATGCCGCGCTGTGGCCGCGTGCGCGCCGCACCGACAAGCCAATAGCCGCCATCTGGCGATGGGCCGATGACGGCATCGTGACCACGAAGTTTCGCAAAAGCTTCGGCGATATCGGATGTTGCGATGTCTGGAACATCGCTGCCGATTATGACTGCGGGACCGGGAGGAACGGTTTCGAAGACGCGGCCCATGCGGTCGCCAAGATTGCCCGGCCCCTGCCCCATGACCGCTATCCCTGCGGGCCAGACCGGATCGTGCATGGCGGTATCCGGGTTCACCGCCACGATCATCTGCCAGCGCCGCGCGTCGCGCAGCCGGCGAACGGTTGCTTCCAGCGCGTGGCGGTAAAAGCCGGTTGCACGTGCCACGCCGATGCCGCGTGAAAGCCGGGTCTTGACGCGCCCGGCCTGCGCGGCCTTGGCCATGACGATCAGGCGCGGACGGTAAGCCGCAAAACTCATGCGCCGTAGAACCTGGCGATGAACCGCGTCGGCACATGCAGGAAGTACAATGCAATGCAGACAACATTGCGCGTCGAACGGCGCACGAAGCCGTCGCGCATGTAGCGGTCGGCGCCAGTGGCGGCGGCGCTGCGCAGCGCCTTCAGACGGCGCCGGCCAATGCGCCGGACAAGATCGACGTCTTCCATCAGCGGCAGGTCCAGAAACCCGCCAAGTTCCAGGTAGAACCTGCGTGATATTACCAGCCCCTGATCGCCGTATGGCAGGCCGAGAAATGCGCATCGCACGGCGACGCCGCGTTCAATCCAGCGCGCCCGTGCGTCGCTCGCGTTAAGCTGGAATGCGAAATAGGCCGCGCGCCGGGGATCGCCCGACAGTTCAACCTCTTCAATGACGGAACGGACCTCGCCTTCCCAGCCAGGCTCCAGAACCGTGTCGGCGTGCAGAAACAAAAGCCATTCGCCGCGTCCGCGCTCGGCGCCCGCCGCCATCTGGTTGCCGCGGCCCTTGCGGGCGTGAATGACGTCGCAGCCCGCTCCTTCGGCAATCAACACCGTATCGTCGCCCGATCCGCCATCGACAATGACGACGTCTTTTACCAGTCCGGACACCGCGCCCGGCACAAGCGCGGCCAGCGTCGCGCCCAAAGTGCGCTCCGCATTCAGTGTTGGAATGACGATTGTCAACATTGCAGCGCAGCATAAACTGTTTGCGATCCCTTGCAAATCCCCAAGTTTATTCTCTTTGCAACGCAGCATATTCCGCATGGGCATCTCATACCGCGTAAATTGTGCGGGCTTGTTCCGACTAATTGTTCTTGTTTTGTTCTCTCGAATCTCTTAATATACCCTGATGAAACAGGCAATGGACATGGCGCAGTTCCAAGGGCCGACGCGGGTCGACTTTTCGACGGGCGAGCAGGGCCTGCCGGCGGATGTGCGGCGCGGTCGCGGCGCGCGCAGCAATGCGTCGGGGCGTTATGAGAAATTCTCGCACGCTCCCTTTGACGACGGTTGGCAAAGCCTTGAAGACCTGCCGCGCATCAAAACCACAATCACCGAAGAGGCGGCCAAGAAGGCCATCACCCGCAACTCATCGCCCGACATTTCCTTCGACCGCTCGATCAATCCTTATCGCGGCTGCGAACACGGCTGCAGCTATTGCTTTGCGCGTCCTACACACGCTTACATGGGTCTGTCGCCGGGGCTTGATTTCGAAAGCAAGCTGTTCGTAAAAACCAATGCGGCGGCCTTGCTTGAACGCGAACTGTCCGACCCCTCCTACAGCCCCCGCACCATCGCGCTTGGTACCAACACCGACCCCTATCAGCCGATCGAGCGGCGGTTTCGCATCATGCGTCAGATCCTTGAAGTGCTGGAGCGTTTCAACCATCCGGTCGGAATCGTCACCAAATCGGCACTCGTCACACGCGACCTCGATATTCTCAAACCGATGGCCGAGAAAGGGCTCGTCAAAGTGGCGATGTCGGTGACGACGCTCGATGCGAAGCTTGCGCGTTCCATGGAGCCGCGCGCCGCGACACCGAAGCGGCGGCTTCAGGCAATGGAAACGCTCAGTGCCGCGGGCGTGCCGACAGCGGTCATGTTCGCACCGGTGATCCCCGCTCTCAACGATGCGGAAATGGAAAAGGTGCTCCAGGCCGCCGCTTCCGCGGGCGCCAGCGAGGCCGGCTATGTGCTCTTGCGGCTCACTCAGGAAGTCCGCGACATCTTCCGCGAATGGCTCATGACCGAGCAGCCCGACCGGGCGGCACATGTGCTTTCCCTCATCCGCTCGATGCGTGACGGCAAGGACTATGATGCAACGTGGGGCCGGCGCATGCGCGGCACAGGGCCTTATGCGTGGTCGATCGGGCGGCGCTTTGAAATCGCGGCCAAGCGTCTTGGCCTCAACGAAATGAAGACGAAATTGACGGCGGAGCACTTTACGCGTGTCAGCGTCACCGGCGAACAACTGAGCCTGCTGTAGCTTGCCTCCACGGGCTTGCGTGGATGGGTCCGTTTCGCCAGACTTGCCGGCGATGGCCGACTCACCCCCCGGACCCGACTATTCCCTCGAAGAGGCCGCACACGCGAAGGGCTTCACCTGCATCGCCGGCGTTGACGAGGCCGGGCGCGGACCACTGGCCGGGCCGGTCGTGTCCGTCGCCGTTATTTTCGACGCAGGCGCAATTCCCGATGGCCTCAACGACTCCAAAAAACTGAGCGCTGCAAGACGCGCCGCCCTGTACGATGAAATTACGGCACAGGCGGTCGCTGTCTCTTTTGCTGTCGGCGATGTCGCGCGCATCGACGAGGACAACATACTGAACGCCACGATGTGGAGCATGGCCGAGGCGGTGCGCGGGCTTGAGGTCGCGCCCGATCATGTGCTCATAGACGGCAACCGGGCGCCCGCTCTTGCCTGTTCCGTGCGCACCGTCGTCAAGGGCGATGCGCGCTGTCTCTCTATCGCGGCGGCCTCGATCATCGCCAAGGTGACGCGCGACCAGATCATGCACGGTCTTGCCGACAAACACCCCGCCTACGGCTGGGAACGCAATATGGGATACGGCACACGCGAACACCTCGAAGCACTCGCTCGCCATGGACCGACACCGCACCACCGGCGCAGTTTCAAACCCGTGTCTCAGCTTCATCTTCAGCTTTAGGGTGAACCCGGCCTTAACCCGTAATTAACCTTACCAAATCCCTAAAATGTCAATAATTTCAATTAATTGAACCTTTACGCTCGTATCAGACCATGTGCCGTCGAGTGAGTTGCGTAACGAGGGCGTCATGGGAATTTCCCTGCAGAACGATATCAATTCCTATTGCAACCGGATCCTGGAGGGGGATTCGATCGAGGAGCTCGATCGTCTGCCATCAGGATCGGTCGATCTGATCTTCGCCGATCCGCCTTATAATCTGCAGCTCGAGGGTGAACTGCGCCGCCCCAACAACAGCCGCGTGGACGGTGTTGAAAACGCCTGGGACAAGTTCTCAAGCTTCGAAGCCTATGACGATTTCACCCGTGCCTGGCTCGGCTCGTGCCGCCGCATTCTAAAAGACAACGGCACGATCTGGGTAATCGGCAGCTATCACAACATCTTCCGCGTCGGCACGGTGCTGCAGGATCTCGGTTTCTGGGTGCTGAACGATGTCATCTGGCGCAAAACCAATCCCATGCCGAATTTCCGCGGCCGCCGGTTCACCAACGCACATGAGACGATGATCTGGGCAGGACGCGATCAGGACCAGAAGCGCTATACGTTCAACTACGAGGCCATGAAGGCGATGAACGACGATCTTCAGATGCGCTCCGACTGGCTTTTGCCGATCTGTAGCGGCGGCGAGCGCCTGAAGAACGACGAAGGCACCAAGGCGCATCCGACGCAAAAGCCAGAGGCGCTATTGCACCGCGTCATCCTCGCCTCGTCCAAACCGGGCGATGTCGTGCTCGATCCCTTCTTCGGCACCGGCACGACAGGTGCCGTCGCCAAGAAGCTCGGCCGTAACTTCATCGGCATCGAACGCGAAAAGGCCTATATCGAGGTGGCCAAGAAGCGGCTGAAGAAGATCAGCACAGCGGACCCCGAGGCCCTCGATGTCTCGAAGTCGAAACGCGCCGAGCCGCGCGTACCGTTCGGCTCCATTGTCGAGCGCGGCTTGCTAGAACCGGGCACTGTGCTGTTCGATCCGGCGGAACGCTGGTCGGCCAAGGTGCGCGCCGACGGCACGCTGGTGTGTCACGACGCCACCGGCTCGATCCACAAGATCGGCGCCCATGTGCAGGGGCTCGATGCGTGCAACGGCTGGACCTTCTGGCATTTCAAGAAGCGTGGCGCCCTCAAACCGATCGATGTGCTGCGCCAGCAGGTGCGCGCGGAGATGGCCTGACGGCGGCTTGCGGGCTGCGCTGCGGAATGTCGCGGCGTCCCATACTGGCGCCCGCTCCCAGCTTCTGCCATGGTCGCGGCTCAGCATAATCGCGACACGGACCCATGATCAGTTTTTCCGATCTCGACACGGCGGTGGCCGAAGGCATCATTTCGCGCGATCAGGCGCTGCAGCTGCGCGACCTCGCCGGCCGCACAACCGGCGCGCAGGCGCAAGGTATCGACTTCTCCCAGGACACCCGGGACGAACCGTTTCGTCTGCTGCGCGGTTTCCGCGATATCTTCATCGCCATCGGCATTGTCATTTTTGCCGTCGGGCTGTCCGCCATGGCACAAGCCTATCTCGGCGACGTTGAATTTCTGGCGGGCATGTTCGGCGGGCAACTGGCCGACCGCATCAACCTTCTCGTGACGACGGGAGTTCTGGTCTGCGCGGGCATCGGACTTGCGGAATGGATCACCCGGCTGCAACGGCTGCCACTGGCGAGCCTTGTGCTTTCCGTGGCAATTGCCTTCTGGTCCGGCTTCTTTCTCACGGCCATCGCCGTCAACATCGCACCAGAACGCTTCACCAATGTGTTGACCGGACCGGATGCGGCCCTTTGGACGGGCCTCGGCGGCGCCGTTTTGGGGCTTTTGCTGTATTACGTGCGCTACCGGCTGCCTTTCGCCCTCATGCCGCTTGCCGGTGTTGTCGTCGCCCTCGTCTACATGGTCGCGAAGGAAGTTTTCGCCGCAACCTGGAGCGACGAATTCGCGCGCACGGTCATCGGCATTCTCGGCGTCTGTGTGTTCATCACCGCAATGGCCTATGACTGGAAGGACCGCCTGCGCGTACAGCGCTTTTCGGAATGCGCCTTCTGGCTGCATCTGATGGCCGCCCCGATGATCATTCACTCGCTGCTGGAGCTTGACGGAGAAGACGGAACGGATCCGGTTCTGGTGCTGTCGGTCATGGGGGCGATGGGTCTTGTTGCTCTTCTCATAGACCGGCGTGCCCTGCTCGTATCGGGCCTCGTTTATATGGGGGCCGCGGTGTCGCGCATCGTTTCCTCAACCGAGTTCCTGGCCGACCAGCAGTTCGCCGTCACCGCCTTTATTCTGGGCGCCTTGCTGCTTGTCCTTGGACTTGCCTGGACGCCCATTCGCCGTGCCGTCGTCGGCATCATGCCGCCCGGCGTGAAAGGCGTTCTACCCCCGATAGCTTCGGGCTGACGCGTCAGTCATCACCTGCCGCCTGCGCATGGGCGGACACCTTGCGCATAAGCGTTGGAAGCGCTTCGGCAGGGAGGTCTACCGGGTCGACCCACCGGCAGCCCGGTAGGTCGCACCCGTCGCGCGGCACAGGCTCACTCGCCCACACATCAAGCTCCAGATGGAAATGCGTAAAGGTGTGGCGCACCGCGCCCGCGAGCTTCCGCCATCCGGTTCCAAGCGGCGCCTGAGACAGGGGGTTTGCCGGTTCTGCGCCTTCGGTCCATTGCGTTGAGGGAAACTCGGTCATGCCGCCAAGCAACCCCTTTTCCGGGCGCGCGCGCACCAGCACCGCACCGTCTGAGCGGGCAATCCAGAAGACCGTGCCATGGCGCGTCGGCTTCGGTGCCTTCGGTCGCTTGCGCGGCAGGTCTTCGGCAATACCCTGCGCCTGGCCAAGGCAAGAGCCGCTCCATGGGCAGATAAGACAGTTGGCGCGGCGCGGGGTGCACACCGTAGCGCCCAGATCCATTAGCGCCTGGGCAAAATCGCCCGCGCGCGTCTCGGGAACCATCGCCCGCGTCAAATCCCTGATCTGCGGTTTGGTTTCAGGCAGCGGCTCGCGCAGCGCAAAGGCGCGCGAAACGACCCGCTCCACATTGCCGTCAATGGCGGCCGCCGGCCGGTCAAAGGCAATCGCTGCAATGGCCGCGGCCGTGTAGGGGCCGATCCCCGGCAACTTGAGAAGCGCCTCCTCCGTATCGGGGAATACGCCATGGTGATCGGTCACCACGGCCTTTGCGCACTTGTGGAGATTGCGGGCACGCGCGTAATAGCCAAGGCCTGCCCAGGCTTTCAATATGTCGTCGAGTGGCGCGCCGGCGAGCGTGGCCACGGTTGGCCAGGCCGCCAGAAACTTCTGAAAATAAGGGCCCACCGTCACAACCGTCGTCTGCTGCAGCATGATTTCGCTGAGCCAGACGTGATAAGGATCGGCACGGTGCCCCGCTGCTGCCCGCCACGGCAGCGCGCGGCGGTGCCGGTCGTACCAGGACAGCAACGCCGCCGCCATTTCCCGGCTTTGTCTTGCTTCTGCCGGCGCGTCATTCATGCAGTTTCCCCAATCGGCCAATCTCTATAGGGTATCGTGTTGATACCGGGTGCACATACGCCCGTGCAACCGCATCTGTGGATACCCTGGCCGCTACCGGGACGACATGGCAAAGCACATCTCCAGGTCCATCAGGTCCGTCACCCAGAAAGCGCGCGAGCGTTACGGGTTCGCCTATGCCGAAATCCTGTCGCAATGGACGGCGATAGTGGGCGCGGACCTTGCCGGTTACTGCGCGCCGGAGCGTATCAGGTGGCCATCGGATCCGTATGGTGACGGTGAAGGTAGAGGTGTCCGCGGCCGCCGCAAGTCCGGCGGCGTCCTGATCATCCGCGTTGCCGACGGCCGCGCCATAGAATTACAGCACGACACGCCCTACATCATGGACCGTGTGAACACCTATTACGGATACCAGGCGATCACGGAGATCAAGATCATTCAGGGAACCCTGCCCAGCCGTGACGGTCCGGCCGCGCCACCGCCGCAGCCAAGCGCGGAGCAGGAGCGCATTATTGCCGAAGATGTGCGGGACATTGACGATGAGGCGCTGAAGGCAGCGCTCGTAAAACTTGGACGCGGAGCGCTGCCGCGCGCGCGGGCCACCGGAAGTTCGCAAAGCAGACCTGAAACCCCGCACTCAGACAGTACAGAGGAATAGATATATGGCACTCAGCCGACGCGCATTCACAACTGGCGCCGCTGTCGTATCGGCGGGCGCGGCGCTCGCGCTCTTTTTCGGATGGAAAACGTTCTTCCCACAAGGCGGCGGAAGCGGCGGCGGCGACGCGTCAGGGCTGATGGCCCCCGGCGCACTGCCGGATATGGCGCTCGGAGCAGCGGACGCGCCTGTTACCATCGTCGAATATGCCTCGATGACCTGTCCGCACTGCGCGAGCTTTCACGAGCACGTCTATCCGGCGCTGAAAGAGAAATACATCGACACCGGCCGTGCCCGCTTCATCTTCCGGGAATTTCCGCTCGACGATCTCGCGCTGTTTGCGGCGATGCTCGCGCGCTGCGCACCGGAGGCCAAGTTCTTTCCGCTCCTCGACGTGCTGTTTGAGCGCCAACGCACCTGGGCCTCGCGCGATGCCAAACCGGTGGACGAGCTGTTCGCAATTGCGCGCTCTGCCGGGTTTACCGAAGCCCAATTCAACCAATGCCGCGAAAACGAGGAAGTGGCCGCCGGCATCCGCGACACGAAGGAACGCGCCGCATCGCAATTCGAGGTACGCGGCACACCGAGCTTCTTCGTCAACGGTGTGCCACTACAGGGCAATGGTCTTGAAGACTTTGACGCTGCAATCGCCGCAGCCGGCGGCTAGGCGGTAAACTCAGGCGATACGATCTCGTGATTGCGGTCACTGACAGTTTTGCGTGCACGGGCCAAGATGCGCCGCCGTTGCGGGTTGAACTGTGGATACCGTACGGAATACATGCCAAACGGCTTGAAAACCTGTGGGCAGGGCACAAACTGGATTGACTTCGCCCTTGTCCCGATATGTCAATATCTAGTAGGTAAAGGTGCAAGATGGAACTAGATCGACGCAATTTCACTTTCGGTGCAGCAGCCGCGGCTGCCCTCTCGGGCGGCATTGCGGGTGCTTCGCGTCCGGCATTTGCAGCGCTGGACGAAGACGAACTGATGCAGGCCGGGCCTCTCGGCGAAATGGCACTGGGCGCGGAAGATGCGCCTGTGCGGATGATCGAATATGCATCGATGACCTGTCCGCACTGTGCAGCGTTCCACATCATGACCTGGCCGGCGATCAAGGAAAAATACGTCGAAACAGGGGTCGTGCGGTTCATTTTCCGGGAATTCCCGTTCGACGATGCCGCCCTTGTGGCGTTCATGGTGGCGCGCTGCGCCGGCGACAAGAAGTATTTCGGCATGGTCGACGTGCTGTTTGAACAGCAGCAAGTCTGGCTCGACCGCAGCCGCAACATTCTCGATGAACTTTTCAAGATTGCCCGGCTTGCCGGCTTCTCGCAGGACTCTTTTCAAGAGTGCATCCGCAACGAAGATATCGCACGCGGCGTGCGGGCCGTAAAAGACCGCGCATCGCTGGAGTTCGGCGTGCGCTCCACACCAACCTTTTTCATCAATGGCGAACGGGTTGAGGGCAATCTGCCGATCGCCAAATTCGACGAGATCATCGGCAATATCGTCGGCTAGGACGTTGGCGCCGGGACGTTAAGGAATAAAGGCAGCAATGCATTTCAAGCGGATACGCCTTTCCGGCTTCAAGTCCTTCGTTGAACCGACCGAGCTGACGATCGAGCCCGGTCTTACCGGCGTTGTCGGGCCGAACGGCTGCGGCAAATCCAACCTGCTCGAAGCGTTGCGCTGGGTGATGGGCGAAAGCTCCTACAAGCGCATGCGCGCGTCGGGCATGGACGATGTGATCTTCTCCGGCTCCGCCACGCGCCCAGCGCGCAATATGGCGGAAGTGATGGTGACGCTGGAGAACTCCGAGCGCACCGCACCGGCCGCGTTCAACGATACGGACACGCTTGAAATCGCTCGACGCATCGAGCGCGAGGCGGGGTCGGCCTACCGCATAAACTCAAAGGACGTCCGCGCCAAGGACGTTCAGTTGCTGTTTGCCGATGCCTCGACCGGTGCGCGGTCGCCGGCGCTGGTACGGCAGGGCCAGATCGGCGAAATCGTGAATTCCAAACCGCAGGCCCGCCGCCGCATCCTTGAAGAGGCCGCGGGCATTACCGGCCTTTATACGCGCCGTCATGAGGCGGAGCTTCGGCTCAACGCGGCGGAAACCAACCTGACCCGGCTGGAAGATGTGGTCGGCCAGCTCGAAATCCAACTTGCAAGCCTCAAGCGCCAGGCGCGCCAGGCGAGCCGTTACAAGAATATTTCGTCGGACATCCGCAAGGCGGAAGCCGCGCAACATTATGTAGACTGGCACGAAACCTCCACGACACTGGAGGCGGAGCAAACGGCTCTGCGCGAGGCCGAGCGTACGCTTGGCGAAGCAACGCGGGCGGCAGCCGAAGCCTCGCGTGGACAGGCCGAAGTTTCAGAAGAACTGCCGCCGCTGCGCGAGCAGGAAGCGGTGCGCGGTGCCGTGCTGCAGCGCCTGACGGTTGAACGCGAAAACCTCGATGCTGAAGAACAACGCGCGCAGGCGCGCCAGGACGAGTTGAAAACCCGGCTTGCGCAGATAGATCAGGACATCGCCCGCGAACAGGAAATGAGCGGCGATGCGCAAGGTGCGATCGGGCGGCTGGCCGCCGAAGAACACGAGTTGGGCGATGCCGGCCATGCCGATGCCGGAGCCCGTACAAGCGCGGAAGAAGCCGTTACCCAGGCCCGCGGCGCGCTCGAAGAAACTGAAACCTCCGCCGATGCCATTGCCGCGAAGCTGTCGGAACAGACGGCGCACCGAAATGCCCTCGCAAACCGCCAGCGCGAGCTTGAACAGCGCCTTGAGAGCCTGACCACCGCGCTCGAGCACGCCAAGGCCGAGCAGTCCACGTTGCAGGCGAAGCGCTCCGAAAGTGCCGGCGTGGCCGAAGCAACAGCGGCGCTGGAAGGCGCGCAAGAGCGCGGCGAGGCCGCGCAAGGTGCCGTGGAGCAGGCCGAAGCCGATCTGGAAACCGTTCGCGATGCGGAAGCGGTGGCCCGTCAGCTGCTCGAAGGACTGCGCCGCAAGGCCGGCGAGCTCGACACCGAGGTGCGCACGCTGGAGAAACTGCTGAGCGTTAATGACGGCGACCTGTGGCCGCCGCTTGTCGATGCCGTCAGCGTACAGGAAGGCTATGAAGTGGCGCTCGGCGCCGCGCTCGGCGACGATCTCGATGTGCCGGCCGACGAGGCCGCGCCCGTGCACTGGCGCACCCTGCCACCCTATGACGAAAACCACCCGCTGCCCGCCGGTGTCAAATCCCTTGCGGACGTAACGAAAGCGCCGCCTGCTCTGACGCGCCGGCTGCGCCAGGTCGGCATCGTGGAGCCCTCGGACGGCGCCGCGTTGCAGCACGCGCTACAGCCCGGACAACGTCTGGTCTCGACACAAGGCGATCTGTGGCGATGGGATGGGTATTCCGCCGGCGCCGATGCTCCGACCGCAGCCGCACAGCGGCTGGCGGAGCGCAACAGGCTGGTGGGCCTGCGGCAGGAGGCCGAGCAGGCCAACCGCGCGACGGCGGAGGCCGAAGCCGCCTTTGAGAACGCCAATGGGGCGATGCGAACAGCCGGCGAACAGGTCGCCGAACGCCGCAAGGCTTCACGCGATGCGATGACCGCCATGTCCGAAGCGCGCGCGCGGCTGTCGCGCGAAGAGAAATCGGAAAGCGAAACCACCTCGCGCCTTGCAGTACTTGAAGAGACGTGCACCCGACTTGCCGGCGACATCGAGCAGGCCGCAGCCGCGAACCGGGCAGCGGGCGAGGAACTCTCAAGCCTTGGCGAGGATGCACCGCTTGCCGCGAGTCTTGAGGCGGCGCGCGTGAACGTCACCGAGCACCGTGCGGCCTATACGGAGGCCAAGGCGCATTGCGATGGTATCGTGCGCGAAGCGCAGGTGCGGGCGCAGCGGCTGCAGGCTATCACCACTGAAAAACAGGCCTGGAGTGAGCGCGCCGAACGTGCCGCCGCGCAGGTGGAAACCTTGCGCGAACGCCGCACCGAGACGGATCAGGCGCTGGCTGCCATTGCCGGCCTGCCGCAGCAGTGGCAGGAGCGCCGCACCAAACTCTTCGCGTCGCTCGAACAGGCCGAAACGGAGCGCAAGGCGGCGGCCGATGCGCTGGCGGAGGCGGAAACCCGGCTTGCCGAGCGCGACACGCGCGCCAAAGCCGCCGAGC
The DNA here is from genome assembly GCA_021775755.1 of Hyphomicrobiales bacterium. Taxonomy (GTDB): domain Bacteria; phylum Pseudomonadota; class Alphaproteobacteria; order Rhizobiales; family JAJFHB01; genus JAJFHE01. The sequence goes on from JAJFHE010000024.1 coordinate 123,798, forward strand.
GCACGCTTGGCGAATGCCGCGAAACGCATGTGCGCATCGAAGAGCGTGTCGCGGCGGCGCGCGAGCGGCTTGACGACATCACACACCGCATGAACGAGCGGCTTGAGTGCGGCCCCGAGGCCGCGCGCGAACTCGCCGGCATTGCGCCCGAGGCCGATCTGCCGGAGCGCGAAGCCGTCGAAAAGCGGCTGGTGCGGCTGAGAGCGGAGCGCGAGCGGCTTGGCGGCGTCAACCTTCGCGCCGACGAGGAAGCACGCGAGGTCGGCGAACAGCTCGACGGGCTGGTGAATGAACGCGAGGACCTTGTGCAGGCCATCCACAGACTGCGCCAGGGCATCTCGAGCCTGAACAAAGAGGGCCGCGAGCGGCTCGTGGCGGCGTTCGAAAAGGTCAATGCGAGTTTCGAGACGCTGTTCACCGCGCTCTTCGGCGGCGGCAAGGCGGAGCTTGAGTTTGTTGAATCGGACGATCCGCTGGAAGCCGGGCTGGAAATCGTCGCACGGCCACCGGGCAAGCGCACGCAGGTGCTGTCTCTCCTGTCCGGAGGCGAGCAGGCGCTCACGGCACTTGCGCTGATCTTTGCCGTGTTTTTGACGAATCCCTCGCCGATCTGCGTTCTCGACGAGTGCGATGCACCGCTCGACGATGCAAATGTCGAGCGTTTCTGCAATATGCTCGATGAAATGCTCAAGCGCACCGAAACGCGCTTCCTGATCATCACCCACCACGCCTATACCATGTCGCGCATGAACCGGCTGTTCGGCGTGACGATGTCGGAGAAAGGCGTCAGTCAACTCGTCTCGGTCGATCTGGAAACCGCAGAAAGGTTCCGCGAAACGGGTTAGACCAAACACCCGCAGTGCAGCCTGGTGCAGATCATGCGGCACGACCAATTGACGCATCCTTGGTGCCGGCCATTAAATCTATACATTTCAAACAGTTAGATGCCATTTCGGAGCCTTGACACCTCTCGGGGCGCGCACTATTGTTCGCGCGACTTTTGGGGGCTCTGATTTGAGCTTTCCAAAGATCGGGGATTGTAGATGGACGATGGACGCAACGGACACTCGTCTTCCGATTTGGGGGAACTGGACAAGCGCTTGAAGAAGGCGCGAAAACCGGATCAAAAAGGGGATCAGCAACCCACAAATCGAGGTTCGGCGATGGGATTCGGCTTTCGAATCGCGATCGATCTGGTCTGCGCCGTAGCGGTCGGCTTCGGAATAGGCTATTTTCTCGATTGGTGGCTGGGAACAACTCCCTGGTTTTTGTTACTGTTTACGCCGTTGGGCATCGCCGCAGGCATACTCAACGTGGTGCGCGCCGCGCATGAGCAAGAGGCAAAGCGGCAGGCGAGCGAACGGGCTGAAAACGGGTACTGAGCTTAGATATCGGGCGTAGGCTGACGCCGGCGCCGAGGGAAACTGAAAGAGGGTTCAAGTGTCGACAGAGCAGGGACACGGTGGTGGCGGTGGCGGCGCACTCGGCGTCGATCCGATGCACCAGTTCGAAGTTACGGCGCTCATTCCGATCAAGATTGGCGGCCTCGACGCCTCCTTCACCAATGCCAGCCTGTGGATGGTAATCGCGGCGCTCGTCGTGAGCCTGGTACTGCTGCTTGGTTCATCGAAGCTCGTGCCGGGCCGGCTGCAGTCAATCGGCGAACTGGCTTACGAGTTCATCTCGAACCTGATGCGTGACGTTATCGGTGAAAAAGGCCGGCCGTTCTTCCCGCTGATATTCACCCTGTTTTTGTTTGTGCTCGCCTGCAACATGCTCGGCATGGTGCCTTATTCCTTTACGGTCACGAGCCATATCATCGTAACCTTCGCACTCGCCATGTCCGTATTCATCGGTGTGACGGTTCTCGGCTTCATGAAGCACGGTGTCGGTTTCCTCAAGCTGTTCGTGCCTTCGGGCATTCCGCTGGTCATGATGCCGCTGCTTGTGGTGATCGAGGTCATTTCCTACCTCACACGCCCGGTCAGCCTCTCGGTGCGTTTGTTCGCCAACATGATGGCCGGACACACCATGCTGAAGGTGTTTGCCGGGTTCGTCGTCGGTCTCGGGTTTCTCGGCGGCTGGATGCCGCTGGCATTCATGGTCGCGTTTACCGGCCTGGAATTTCTTGTCGCATTCCTGCAAGCCTACGTGTTTGCGGTGCTGACATGCATTTACCTCAACGATGCATTGAACATGCATCACTGATTTCTCTGTCAACGTTAGCCTAAAGGGAGTCTCGATTATGGGTCCGGAAGCTGCAAAACTGATCGGTGCTGGCCTTGCCTGTATCGCTCTCGCCGGTGCCGGTGTCGGTATCGGCACCATCTTTGGTAATTATCTTGCCGGCGCGCTGCGCAATCCGGCAGCGGCGGGCGGCCAGTTCGCTAACCTGCTGCTCGGCTTTGCACTCGCAGAAGCAACAGGCCTGTTCGGCCTGGTGATGGCCTTCATCATTCTGTTCGTGTTCTAAGCAGACCACGTACACGTTTGAACAAAGCCGCCGGGATGCGCAGTGCGTGCATCCCGCCAGGTGCGCAAAGGCCATGGACCGGCATGCCGGTGCCGTGACCTGGCGCATACGATGAGAAGAAGGGTGTTCGTCCAATGCCTCAATTGGATTTCAGCACTTATCCGCCACAGCTGATCTGGCTGGCGATTGTTTTCGTCGCCCTGTATTTCGTTCTGTCGCGGTTTGCGCTGCCGCGCATTGGCGGCGTGATCGAACAGCGACGCGATCGCATCGCAAGCGATCTGGATGAAGCGGCGCGCCTCAGGGAAGAGTCCGAAAAGGCGCTCGTGGCCTACGAGACAGCGCTTGCCGAGGCGCGTGCCCGGGCACATGCAATCGCCCAGGAAACCCGCGACAAGCTCAACGCCGAAACCAATCGCCAGCGGGCCGAGGTCGAGGCCAAGCTTGCGGAAAAAATGGCCGACGCCGAAGCACGCATCGCCAAGAGCCGCGATGCGGCGATGGCCAAGGTCAAGGACGTTGCGTCCGAGACCGCTGGCGAGATCGTGCAGCAACTGATCGGTGGACGCATCACCAAGGCGAGCGTAACCAAAGCCCTCAACGACGCCCTCAAGAACTGAGCGCATTTCGGGAGCAGACGAAGACAATGTCGGAATGGCTGGCAAAACCCGAAACCTGGGTCCTGGTAAGTTTCATTCTTTTCCTCGGTGTGCTGGGCTACTTCAAGGTGCCCGCGATGATCGGCAAGGCGCTCGACGACCGGGCCGACGGCATCCGCAAGGAACTTGAAGAGGCGCAGAAACTGCGTGAGGAAGCGCAGGCGCTGCTCGCCGACTACCAGCGCCGCCAACGCGATGCCGAAGACGAAGCACGTGGCATCGTTGAGCAGGCGGGTGCGGAAGCGGAGCGTTTCGCCGAAGAAACCCGGCAGAAGCTTGAGGATTCGCTTGAGCGGCGCACGCGGCTTGCGGAGCAGAAAATCGAACAGGCAGAGGCCCAGGCCGTCAAGGACGTGCGGGCCGCAGCCGTAGACCTCGCGATCGCCGCGGCGGAGCGGATCATCGCCACCGAAGTTAAAGACACCAAGGCAGACGCCCTCGTCACGGAGAGCATCTCGGCCGTCAAGGACAAGCTCAACTGAGCCGAACCGCGCAAATTCCAGAATGAAATAAGCCCCGGCCCATTGGGCCGGGGCTTTTTGCTTTGCGGGTTGTGTGTGCCTACTCCGCAGCCTCCTGATAGGCCTCCATGGGCGGGCAGGTGCACACGAGATTACGGTCGCCGTAGACGTTGTCGATGCGCGCAACGGGCGGCCAGTATTTGAACTCGCGCAAGGAGTGCAGCGGGAAGTAGGCCTGCTCCCTCGTGTAGGGCAGGTCCCAGTCTTCAAGCAGGAGATCATGGGTGTGTGGCGAGTTGCGCACGACGTTGTTCTCCGCATCCGACGTGCCCGCTTCGATTTCGGCAATTTCACCGCGGATCGCGATCATCGCATCGCAGAACCTGTCGAGCTCGCGTTTCGCTTCGCTCTCCGTCGGCTCGACCATCATGGTTTCCACCACCGGGAACGACATGGTGGGCGCATGAAAGCCGTAGTCCACCAGACGTTTGGCGATGTCCTCCGCGGAGATGCCACAGGCTTCCTTGATGTCGCGAATGTCGATGATGCACTCATGCGCGACAAAGCCGTTCTGGCCGGTGTAAAGCACCGGATAGTGCGGATTGAGGCGCTTGGCGACGTAGTTGGCACTGAGGATGGCAACCTGCGTGGCGCGCGTCAGGCCCTGCGAGCCCATCATGGCGATATAAGCCCATGAGATCGGCAGGATGGATGCCGAGCCCCAAGGCGCCGCTGACACCTGACCGAGCGTTTCGCGGTTGCCCGCGGCCGGATTGACGCCTTCGACGACCCGGTGGTCGGGCAGGTAAGGTGCCAGATGCGCGCGCACGCCGATCGGGCCCATGCCCGGACCGCCGCCGCCATGGGGGATGCAGAACGTCTTGTGCAGGTTGATATGACAAACGTCGGCGCCGATGTCGGCGGGCCGCGCAACACCCAGAAGGGCGTTCAGATTGGCGCCGTCGAAATAAACCTGCCCGCCGTGGTCATGCACGATGTCGCAGATTTCGCGGATCGCTTCCTCAAACACACCGTGCGTTGAGGGATAAGTGATCATCAGGGCCGCCAGGCTGTCCGCATGTTCTGCCGCTTTGGCCTTGAGGTCCGCGACATCGACATTTCCGTCGTCGTCGCATTTCACGACCACGACACGCAGCCCAGCCATTACCGCGCTCGCCGGGTTCGTGCCGTGCGAAGATGCCGGGATCAGGCAGACGTCGCGGTCGCCCTGCCCCTGCTCGGAAAGATAGTTGCGGATTGCCAACAGGCCTGAATATTCACCCTGGCTGCCGGCATTGGGCTGCATGGAAATCGCATCGAACCCGGTGCAGGCGCACAGCATATCCTCAAGCTCTTCAAACAGCTGCTGATAGCCCATGGTCTGCTCAAGCGGCGCAAAGGGATGCACATGAGCGAACTCACGCCACGTGATCGGGATCATCTCCGTGGTTGCGTTGAGCTTCATGGTGCATGAGCCCAGCGGGATCATGGAGCGGTCGAGAGCAATGTCCTTGGACTGCAGCCAGCGCAGATAACGCAGCATTTCCGTTTCGCCGTGATAGAGCTCGAAAATCGGATGAGTGAGATACTCGCTGGTGCGCTGCAGAGACTTCGGAATATTCTCACCGACGGCATCGTCGATGTCGCTGAGTGAAATTTTCGCCGTCGCGTTCGTGGTGAAACAATTCCACAAACGCTCGACTTCAACACGCCGCGTCGTCTCGTCGAAAGACACGCCGAGCGTGTCCGCATCGATGAAGCGCAGGTTGATGCGCTGCTCACGCGCACGCGCGGCAATGCGCGCTGCCTGGCCTGGAACGTGGATGGTGACGGTGTCGAAGTAGTGATCGTTTTCCACCTCGAACCCGAGCTCGCGCACGCCATTGGCGAAAATCTGTGTCAGCCGGTGCACCCGGTTGGCGATTTTGCGAATGCCTTCAGGACCGTGATAGACGGCGAAGAAGCCGGCGATTACGGCGAGCAGGACCTGTGCGGTACAGATGTTGCTCGTCGCCTTTTCGCGGCGGATGTGCTGTTCGCGGGTTTGCAAAGCCATGCGCAGCGCCTGCTTGCCGGCCCGGTCCACCGACACGCCGATAACGCGGCCCGGCATGGCGCGCTTGTGAGCCTCCCTGGTGGCGAAGAAGGCGGCGTGCGGGCCGCCATATCCCATCGGCACGCCGAAACGCTGGGCGCTGCCTACCGCGATATCCGCGCCAAGTTCGCCCGGTGGCGTCAGGACGGCAAGGCTCAAAAGATCCGTAGCCATGATGGATATGGCCTTGGCGCCGTGAAGCTTTTCAATGATCGCGCCATAGTCGCGCACTGCACCGCTTGAGCCGGGATAAGACAGAAGTGCTGCAAACACCTGGTCCGGATCGAGATCATCCACCGGATCGCCGACAACGATTTCAAAGCCGAAATACGTCGCCCGGGTGCGGACCACGGCGATCGTTTGCGGGTGCGTGTCGGCGTCCACGAAGAACACATCGGATTTCTTCTTGGCGACGCGGTGCGCCATCGCCATGGCCTCGGCCGCCGCGGTTGCCTCGTCGAGAAGCGACGCGTTGGCCAGTTCCAGCCCGGTCAGGTCGGATACCATTTGCTGGTAGTTAAGCACTGCCTCGAGCCGGCCCTGGCTCACCTCGGCCTGATAGGGCGTGTAGGCGGTGTACCAACCCGGATTTTCCAGCACATTGCGCAGGATGACCTTCGGCGTGACGCAACCGTAGTAGCCCATGCCGATCATCGAGGTGTAGGCAAGATTGCGGCCCGCCATCTTGCGCAGGTAGGACAAGGCCTCACGTTCGCTTTTTGCCGGTGCGAGGTCGAGATCGCCTTCAAACCGGATTGACCCGGGCACCGCCTTGTCGATCAGGTCATCAAGAGACGAGAGGCCAAGATCGGTGAGCATCTCATGGATTTGAGGCTCGCCCGGCCCAATGTGACGTCTGATGAAATTTGCACCGGGCTCAAGCTCAGACAGGCTTGGTCTTTGTTGCGACATGGCTCTCTCTCCGAGGTGATGTGATTGCGGCTTTCAGGCTCAACTTTCCCTGTTCAGTCTTCTTGGGCGACAAGTTCCTTATAGGCGGCCTCGTCCATCAGGGATTCGAGCTCGGACGTGTCGGCGATCTTGATTTTCATGAACCAGCCGCCGCTTTCCGCCTCGGCATTGACCTTGCTGGGCTCGCCTTCGAGATCGGAGTTGACCTCGACGATCTCCCCGGTGATCGGAGCGTAGACTTCGCTTGCCGCTTTGACAGATTCGACAACGGCGGCGTCACCGCCCTTTTCGACCTGCGTGCCGACGGCCGGCAGGTCGACAAATACGACGTCGCCTAGCTGTTCCTGGGCGTGATCGGTAATACCGACAGTTGCAACATCGCCGTCGATACGGATCCATTCGTGGTCTTCTGAGTATTTCACTGTGCTCATGGTTTCCTCCCCTGATTGAACACGTTGAGACGATCGTCAGCCCTTGGCTGGCCGATAATAGCGCTGCGGGACAAAGGGCATGTCGGCAATCTCCGCCGGCATTTCCCGCCCGCGGACGCTGAGTTGAACCTTCGTGCCGGTCTGGGCGTGATCGGCACGCACATAGCCCATGGCGACCGGCCCCTCAACGGTCGGCCCGAATCCGCCCGACGTCACGGTACCGACGGCTTCGCCGGCCACGTTTATGATTTCAGCCCCTTCGCGTGCCGGCGCACGGCCTTCGGGCCTGATGCCGACACGGCGGCGCGACGGTCCGTTTGCAAGTTCGCCCTGCACCCGTTTCGCGCCGGGAAACCCGCCCTCTTCGCGTCGGCGCTTGCCGATTGAAAATTCGAGTGCCCCTTCGATGGGCGATGTGGTTTCATCTATATCATGGCCGTAAAGGCAAAGGCCGGCCTCAAGCCGCAGCGTATCGCGCGCGCCAAGACCAATCGGCATAACCTCCTCCAGAGCCACGATGTTTTCCGTGAACGCCGCCGCCCGATCCGCCGGCACGGACAGCTCGTACCCGTCTTCGCCGGTATAACCGCATCGGCTCACCATTATGTCGGCGCCGTCATGCGTCATCGGCCGCGCCGACATGAAGGGCATGGTTTCAATGCCTTCCAGCAAACGGCTGAGCGCGGCGGCGGCACCTGGCCCCTGCACCGCGATCAGGGCGCGGTCTTCCAGCCGGTCAATGGTAATGCCACTGCCGAGCCGTTCGCTCATATGCGCGAAATCGCCGTCCTTGCAGGCTGCATTGACAACACAGAAAAGCCGCTCGCCACCGGAGGGAGCCTCGAATTTCGTCAACATCAGATCGTCGATGATGCCGCCATCGTCGTTGAGTAATTGCGTGTAACGGATACGCCCGGGTTTAAGTGCCTGGATCTCGCCTGGAACCAGACGTTCCATGAGCACCGAGATATCGTCCGGCGACGATAGCCAGGCCTGGCCCATGTGCGACACATCGAACAGCCCTGCGCGTGTGCGCGTGTGCGTGTGTTCGGCGATGATGCCGGCGGGAAACTGAACCGGCATGTGGTAGCCGGCAAACGGCACCATGCGTCCGCCCTGCGCCACATGCAGGTCGTACAAGGGCGTCCTCAGAGTTTCCGGGGCGGCGGCGCCTGTTTCAGTTTGCTTTGACATCTTGCAGCTCTCCAACGTGACACGAACCGGGAAAATCCCAGCTGTGCCCCCTCTGTCGGAAAACCTGAGAGATTTGACCCTCGCCCGGATCGGGCAAAGGCTTACACCTTCGGTGAGCCGCATGCGAGGCACACGGCTACTTTCCAGAGCGGCAAACCCTTGCGGTCCTTTTGCCTGAGAGTTTCCGGGGCAGTTGCTCCTTCGGCGCCGGGCTTGTAGCCCGATCTCTCCCGCACGGGTTGGACACCTAAGTCCACCGTTCTTTCAAACGGTAGCTGAAGCGGATACATACACCGCCCGGCCGCAGTGTCAAGCAAAGTGCAATACCCTGCCCGACACGATGTAGTGAGGGCTGGCCCGGCATGGCAGCGGCCGGGCACCCGGTGCGGCGACGACCGCTTGACAATTGAGAGTTCGCTCCCTCTATTACCGCGAGAAAGTCAGAGCCCCGGTGGAAAAGGCGCGGACCATGGCGAGCTTCCAGAAAAAACCCCTCAAGATACTGATGTCGAGCCCACGCGGCTTTTGCGCCGGTGTTGTGAGAGCCATCGAAATCGTTGAAATTGCGCTGCAGAAATACGGCGCACCGGTCTATGTGCGCCACGAGATCGTGCACAACCGCTATGTGGTTGAGGACCTGGAGCAAAAAGGCGCCGTGTTCGTCGAAGAGCTCGACGAAATCCCCGAAGAGCATTCGGACCGCCCAGTAATTTTCTCCGCGCATGGCGTTCCCAAAGCCGTGCCAGCGGATGCAAAGAGTCGTAATCTTTTCTATCTCGATGCCACCTGCCCACTAGTGTCAAAGGTGCATGTCGAGGCGGAACGCCATTACGCGGACGGCAATGAAATTATCCTGATCGGCCATAGCGGCCACCCGGAAGTGGTCGGCACAATGGGGCAGTTGCCGGACGGCGCGATAACACTCATTGAAACGGTTGAGGACGTGAATTCGTTCCAGCCCGCTTCGCCGGACCGGCTTGCATATATCACGCAGACGACACTTTCGGTCGACGATACCAAGGAGATCGTCAGCGCACTTCGCGAGCGCTTTCCTGCGATCGCAGCGCCGCACAAGGAAGACATCTGCTACGCTACGACAAACCGGCAGGAAGCGGTGAAGGAGATCGCCGGATCATGCGACACTCTGCTTGTCGTCGGTGCGCCGAACAGTTCCAATTCGCGTCGCCTCGTGGAAGTCGCGATGAAAGCCGGTTGCCCGAACGCCTTTCTTGTGCAGCGCGCCAAGGACATCGACTGGACGACGCTTGGATCGATGAGAGTGCTTGGCATATCAGCCGGTGCGTCGGCACCTGAAATTCTCGTGGAAGAAGTTATCGATGCCCTGCGCGAACGCTATGACGTGACGTTTGAGATGGTGACCACGAAGGAAGAGCACGTTTCTTTCAAGATTCCGCGCGAGCTTCGCCAGGCGGCCGCAGAGTAATCGCAATTGCGGGTCATGACCTCATAAATGGCCGTTTACACCGAAGTCTCCGACATCGAACTCAAAGAGTTCATTGACCGATATGACATTGGCGGTCTGACTTCGTGCAAGGGCATCGCTGAAGGCGTGGAGAATTCCAACTACCTCGTCCACACCGAAACCGACGCGTTTATTCTCACCCTCTACGAAAAGCGGGTAGACCCCGCGGATCTGCCCTTCTTCCTCAACCTTCTGGAACATCTGGCCGCAAAGGACTTCGTATGCCCCTTGCCGGTCAAGGACCGCAACGGGATCGCGTTGCAGACGCTCGCCGGCAGGCCGGCTGCGCTCATGTCGTTTCTGGAGGGCATGTGGATCAGGCGACCGGACACACGCCATTGCCAGGCACTCGGAGCCGCATTGGCACAGATGCATATTGCGACAATGGACTTTCAGATGGAGCGGCCGAACGCGCTTGACCGTGCGTCCTGGCGTGGCCTTGTGGAAGACTGCGGGCACGCCGCCAACACCGTGCATGCGGGCCTCTATGAGGACCTGTTCGTGGAGGTGGAAGCTCTGGAGGCCGTGTGGCCGCGTGACCTGCCGCGCGGTGTCATCCATGCGGACCTGTTTCCCGACAATGTGTTCTTTCTGGCGGACAGACTTTCGGGTTTTATCGATTTCTATTTCGCCTGTACCGATGCATATGCCTATGACATTGCAATCTGCCTCAATGCCTGGTGCTTTGAACCGGACGGCTCGTTCAATGTCACCAAGGCACGCGGTCTCTTGTCGGCCTATCGCGATGTGCGCACTTTGAGCACAGAGGAGTATGCCGCACTACCGGTCCTGTCGCGCGGGGCCTCGCTTCGGTTTCTTCTGACGCGGCTCTATGACTGGTTGAACACGCCAGAAGGCGCGCTCGTGAAACCAAAGGACCCGATGGAGTATGTGCGAAAACTGCGTTTCCACCGCACGGTTTCGGGGGCACAGGAATACGGGCTCGATCCGTGAAGCTCGCAGCAGCGACAGGAAAAAACCGATGATGTCTGAGGTGCAGCCGGGCCGGGTCGAGGCCTATACGGACGGCGCATGCTCGGGCAATCCGGGGCCCGGCGGATGGGGCGTGATCTTGCGTTATGGCGGCGTTGAAAAGGAGCTCAGCGGCGGTGCCGCGGAAACGACGAACAACCGCATGGAACTGCTCGCCGCTATTGAAGCTCTGAACGCGCTGAAACGGCCGTGCCGAGTGGCGCTCTACACGGATTCCACCTATGTGAAGGACGGCATCACCCAGTGGATCACACGCTGGAAGCAGAACGGATGGCGCACTTCTGCCAAAAAACCGGTCAAGAATGCCGAGCTCTGGCAAAGGCTTGACGAGGCGATCACACGCCACGACATGTCATGGCACTGGGTCAAGGGCCACGCCGGACACCTTGAGAACGAACGCGCGGACGAACTTGCCCGCGCCGCTCTTGAACCTTACAGGTAGATCAAAGCTGCTCCAGAATAGCTGCAGCGCTACTGACATCGGCCTGTCCGGCCTGTGGCTCGAGGTTGACTGCCTGCACCACACCATCATCGACAATCATCGAATAGCGCTGCGAGCGCAGGCCCATGCCGAAGCCGCTGGCATCGAGCTCAAGGCCAAGCGCCTTGGTGAGATCGCCATTGCCGTCGGCGGCAAAAGTTATCGTCTGATCTCCACCCGACGCTTTCGCCCATGCATCCATGACAAAGACGTCGTTGACGGACAGGCAGATAATTGAGTCAACGCCTTTGGCGCGAATTGCCGCTGCATGTTCGATAAAGCCCGGCAGATGATTGGCGTGACAGGTTGGCGTAAAGGCACCCGGCACCGCGAACAGGACAACCATGCGGCCGGCAAACAGTTCTGATGTGCTGGCCGGTTGCGGCCCTTCGGCCGTCATCGTTGTAACGGATACTTCCGGCAGTTTCTGTCCGGCTGCGATTGCCATGACTGGTCTCCTCATTCGACGAACATAAATTGCATTGGACAGCGTGTAGCGACCGTCCCTCAGCAACAAAGATCGATGCAAAGCATTCCGGCACCGTGGTGTCAATGCACTTCAGGGAAGACGCCAATCCTGCGCAAGCCGCTTGGCACCGTCGACAACGACAAAGCGCAGGCCGGCGCCTTGGAGCACGTCCGCGGCATTGGAGCCGCTGACCGAGATTTCAAACCGTTTGTGGTTTCGAGGTGCGCCGGTGAGCTCTTGAGGTACGCCGAAAAAGAGCGCATCGGGACCTTCCGCGAAAATGGCCATATCCCGCTCGGGATCTTCGCACAACACGTCGACGACAAGCTTCAGGCCATCGGAGCCTTCGACCGATGCAACGGCGGCAACTCTCAGTCCCGGCACTTCTCCGGGGGGCCGGGGGACCTGCGAGAGGTATTGAGACAACAGCCAGGCGTAGCGCGGAGACGCATTCAACTCCGTAAGCTCCAGGTCCAATTCGACCTTTGCCGGTATGCAGATGTCATCGCACACGGCGAAGTAAACCGTCATGTCGAGCCGCGCCGGCGAAGCTCCGTCACCGGGTGTGACGACAAGCGGGAACACGACCTCATCGTGATAGCCGATATTGTCTCCGTACTCATCGCGGAAGCGTTCAGGCGTTGGCCACAGGACATCAACGGATCCGATGTTGACGGAGCGGCTCCAGTCGAACTCCGGTGGCACACCAGAGTCGCCCGGTACGCGCCAGTAGGTTTTCCAGCCCGGATCAAGCTGAATTTGCACACCGACCTCATAAGCGCCCTCCGAGCGGGCGGCACCGCGCACCAGACGTGCCCGGCTATGTGACAGCTCCGACCAGGCAGTAGCCTGAACCGGCGCACCGGCATGCCCCGCATCGCTCCAGACAAACGTCAGAAGCGCCAGCGCCGTCAGGATCGGAAGTTTGAAATTCATCACCGCTCCAAATTGCAATTCTGCACGCAATCCGTTCGTGAGCCAAAATAGACCAGATGCCGCGCCATGTCCGGTCAGCGGCACTCAACAACAGTCAAACTTTCGTTAGAGTACCCTTCAGCATAACCGGATTGCGGTTTCAAGGGTTTCCGCCTTTGCCCGAAGCCCCGATAGCGGTTAGGCTAGCGCTCGAAGGCTGGCGCAGGAGACACAACTTCGTTGGGTGTGAAATGACAACCGCTGAGGAGATTTCCTATCTCGACGGGCAATTGCTAATTGCGATGCCCGGCATTTCCGACCCGCGCTTTGAACGCACGGTTATCTACCTGTGCGCCCATTCCGACGAGGGGGCCATGGGCATCGTGGTCAACAAGCGTGCGGAAAACATCGAATTTGCCGAGCTTCTGGACCGCCTTGAAATTGCCGTCCCGTCGGAACCGATTACCCTGCCGCCACGCGCCGACGATGTTCAGGTACATTTTGGCGGGCCCGTAGAAATGGGGCGCGGATTTGTGCTGCATACGTCGGATTATTTTGCATCGGACGCCACTCTGCCGATTGACGAAGCCATAGGTCTGACGGCAACGCTCGATGTCCTGCGCGCCATTGCCTCAGGTGCGGGCCCGCGTCACGCCCTGCTGGCGCTTGGGTATTCCGGTTGGGGACCCGGGCAGCTCGAACGCGAAATCTGCAGCAATGGCTGGCTGCATTGCGAAGCCGACGAGGTCCTGATTTTCGGCGGCGAGCTCGATCAAAAGTACGACTCGGCGTTGGCCAAACTTGGAGTTTCGACGAGCGCGCTTTCAAGCGAAGCCGGTCACGCCTGAGCCTCTCACGCCTGAGCCTCTCACGCTTGGGCCCCTCACACGTTGAGCCTCCGCAGACGTTCAGCTTTCCAGAACCGGGTGCCGCCTGCGGCCACGACGCAGGAGCTTTGAGAGCTTGGACGTTTTGTGCTTGCCGCTCGCCAGTTCTTCGAGCTTCTGCTCCGGGTCATCGCCTTCGCCGCCAGTGTCCTCGTCCCCGGTTGCGCCATCGGTTGCGCCTTCAACACTGCCGCCGTCGACGGGCGGCTCGCCGCCCTCTTCGTCATCGCCGGATTTCTCCTTGTCATCGCCCGCCCCGGACGGCTCGACAACAGGCGGCGACATGGAAACTTCCGTTTGCGCTGTAACCATCGCTTCGGTTTCTCCCGCACCTGCAGCTTCCTCAGCACCGGCGTCCGGCTCGCCAGAGGCGTTCATTCCCGGCACAGGGCCCGCGACCGCGCCATCGTCTTTACCAGGCGGGTCGAGCGTCTCACTGGAGCGCGCCTCACCGTCAGGCGAGTTGCCGTCGGCCGGCCCGTCAGCTTCAACCTGTTTCTCCTGCGTTGCATCCAAGTCGACGGACGCCTCGTCTTGCGTCTCCGCATCGCCGGCAAGTGCTTGACCGGCGGAGGCATCACCTGCGTCTTCAAGTCCGGACACCGAGGTTTGCAGGTTCTGAACGCGTGAGCGGAACAACGTATCGAGCGTTTCTTCCTCGATTACCGGGTCGCTCGTTGCATCGCCGGCCTCGGGAGTTTCACCCTCCTCCGGCTTCGCCGGCTCCGCCTCGCCGTCGGAGGCAATCGCGCTGATCGTCGGCTGTCGCAGTCTCTCCAGGCGCCGGGCCTCGGCTTCGTGCTTGAACTGATCATCGTTGCCAGCCGAAACGACGGCATCGCGCACCACGGGACGTTCCTTGTCAGTCTTGAGTACCGAGGGCTCTTCGGCGGGCGCCCGCGGAGCCCTTTCGTCATCTTGCGTGGAGGAGCGAAGCAGGCGGCCGAACAACCCCTTGCCCTTGCCGCGCTTGGTGTCGAGCATGCTAGGCTTGCCGCCAAGCGCCTCGATGACCGCGCGTGCGGACAATGGTTCGCCGAAATAAAATCCCTGACCGAAATCGCATTCGAATTCGCGCAGGCGGTCAAGCTGGTGCTTCTCTTCAATCCCCTCCGCGACAACCTTCATGCCGAGATCATGCGCAAGCAGAATAATCGTTTCCAGAATGACTGATGCGGTTTCGTTTTCCTGTTCGGAATGAACGAAACTGCGGTCCAGCTTGAGGGTGTCGAAGGGCAGCCGCTGAAGAATTGCGAGCGACGAATAGCCGGTGCCGAAATCGTCACACAAAATGGATACGCCAAGGTCCTTCAGCCGTTGCAGAACCTGAGCGGAGAGCTCGACATTTTCCATCACCATGGTTTCGGTGAGCTCAAGCTTCAGGGAGCCGGGCGTCACATCTTCGCGGGCGATGATCGTCTTGATGTCATCGATCAGGTTCTGATCGAGCACCTGCCGGCCCGAGAGATTGACACTGACAAATATGGGATGCGCCGGACGCAGCACGCGCTGCCATATGCCAAGTTGCCGGGCCGCCTCGCCCGCGACGTGACGGCCGACATCGACGATAATGCCGGTTTCCTCCGCAACGCCGATAAACTCCTCAGGTTCCAGCAGGCCATGGCGGCGGTGGCGCCATCGCACAAGCGCTTCAAAGCCAGCAAGCTCGGCTGATTCAAGATCATAAATCGGCTGATAAACGACCTCGATTTCGTTGCGTTCCAGCGCGCGCCGCAGGTCTGATTCGATCTCGATCAGCTTGGACCTGTCGTCGCGCATGTCCGGGCGGAAGAACTCGATCTTGTTCTTGCCACGCCGTTTCGCTTCGTAGAGCGCGATCTCTGCGTCTTTCAGAACATCTTCGGCCTTTGCCATGTCACCTGAAATTTCCGAAAAACCCAGGCTCGCCGTCAGGAACACTTCGCGCGGATTGAGATTGACGGGCTGGGCGATCGCTTCGCGCAGGGTGTCGGCCATCTCCCGTATATCGCGTTCGGGCCGCGCCGCATTGACAATGATACCGAACTGATCGCCCGACAATCGCGACAGCGTGTCTTCCGCCCGCATGCTCTTTTCCAGCCGACGCGCCATCGTCAGGAGCAGGCTGTCGCCGATGGAATGACCGAGACCGTCGTTCACGTTCTTGAAGCGGTCGATGTCGATAACACCGACATAGAGCTTCACCGCATCGTCGGCGCCGGCGCGGCGCATGGCGCGGTCCAGCCGGTCGATGAACAGCGCTCTGTTCGGCAGTCCGGTGAGACGGTCCTGAACCGCGTCATACAGCAGGCGCTCTTCGGAACGCTTGAAGGTCGTGATGTCGACCAGCGTACCGATGCACCGGCTGGCACGGCCCTGTTCGCCAGGAATGGCCCTTGCCCGCAACTGGAACCAGCGGTAGGTGCCGTCTTTGCGGCGCAGCCGGAACTCCTGCGAGAATGTGCCACGGCCTCGCTGGATCGCCGCTTCCACGGCCGCCACATAAGCCGGGCGGTCGCCTGGATGCATGAGTTCAAGCCAGGCCTTTAAGCCTCCGGTGGTCAACGTGCCGGGTTGTACGCCAAGCAGTTTTTCCAGCTCCTGTCCGATAAACAGCCAGCCCTGATCCTCGCGCCAGTCCCAGACACACTGCTCTGACCCGGCAAGGGCGAGTGCGCGCCGGCCGCTGTCTTCGAAGAACCGGCTGGAAATGACGCCACTGTCGAATGCATACTGGGTGACCGTAAAGGCGATCATCAGATTGACGAGCACCAGGCCCGCCGCAAGCCCCGGCCCAACGACATCCTGGCTCAAAATTCCTAGAGCCGCCAAACCGGCAACGACTGTCCACACGGCGATCAGTACCCAACCGGATACGGCGACCTGGGCGCGGATGACACCGCGCCGCGACAGGACCAGAATCACAAAAAGCCCGAACAACGCGCCGGCCAGGATCGACATACGCGCGATACCGGCCGCCATCCAGGGTTCGGTGAAGCCATAGACAAATGTGGCAATGGCTCCAAGGATCGCCAAAAGCGTCAGATATCCAAGTACCGGCATGCGCTTGCGCAGTTCGACAAACGTATAGAGCGAAGCGAACAAGGAGACCGCCATGGCGGTCTCAACAGCTGCCCGAACCTTGAACTGAACGATCGGCGATAAATCGACAATCGCGCCCAGATACCCGAACTCTATGCCGAGAAACGCAACGCCGCTCCAGGCGAACAGCGCGGCGGAGGGAAAGACGAGTTTACGGCGGATGATGAACAGGCTGGAAATGTAGATCGCGACAAGCGCGGCGATGCCAAGCAGCAGCCCGGAGAAAAACGCAACCTGCTGGCGCTGCTTTTCAAACGCCGAGCGCTGCCAGAGCTGCAGATTGTCCGGCCAGGCTCCGGCAACCTCGAGCGCATAGGTTACGGTCTGGTTGGAATCGATACGGAACGAGAAACCGTCCGCCGTGTTCAGGACTTCCGGCGTTGGCGGCAAACCGGGAGACGCCTGACCATCGAGCAACTGGCGCACCGCGAACTCCGGCCAGATCACACCCGATTCGACAAAACTCGAGCGCTGTGAAACGACTACATATTCAAGCGGAATGGGGCTCGAGTTGCGGATGGAAAACACCAGCCAGCGGTAGATAGGACCTTGCGAACGCGCCGAAAGCCGCATGGCCGATACGTTGCCCGAAACGTCCGGAGCCGCTTCGACGTCGGTTTCATTGGCGCTGCTTTGCACGCGCTCGGATACATCGAGAATGTTGATGCTGACGGCTTCGAAAGGTGCGTTGACAATGTCCCTGGCAAGGGCTTGAGGTGCGGTGGCGACCAGGCATGTCAACACTGCGAACACTGCGGCGAGCACAACTATGCGGGCAGCTTCGGCACCTGCCTGGAGACCTCGCCCGATGCGATCGCACGGCGACGCGTCCTTGCTTGGGATCCGCGTCAGCGGCCACGATTGCTTCAAGCGCGCAGTCATCCCGGTCAAGTGGTTCAAAGCATTCCCGAATTGCTCTCGTGCTAGAACCGCAACCAACAAAAAGACCTCACAATCCACCCTCTGAAATACTTGGTACAGCCGGGTGCCGCCGAATACAAGACCCGGGCATGTTTTTGGCAGGTGCCGGACCGCGTTTCGGTTGTTGATGGTATAGGTCATGAACTCATAAATAGCATTCATTCTGTTAGATCAGGGGGGCTTCGAATGTCGGAAAACGAGCGCAAGATAAGGCTTTCTGCCTCATCGAGTGTTGTTTGGCGTTTGGCGGGCCCTCCTGGCCTAACCCTTCGGGCGCGCTGGATATTCCTTGTGCGTGCGTTGCAGAGGCTTGAAAACCGCAAGGTTTCCTGCACCTATGTGCCTGCGCACAAGGAAAATCCGGCGGCGCAGATTGCATGCTTTTTTTGAGTTCATGACCTACGGCGATACGTCGTCGGCAAGCGCCGCAAACAGGACGTGATCTTGCCAACGCCCGTTGATCTTGAGATAGCGCCGGGCGTAACCTTCTTCACTGAAACTGCACTTGTTCAAGAGGCCAATCGAAGCTTGGTTGGAGGGCAAGCACGCCGCCTCAAGACGGTGTAACCCCAACTGGTCAAAAACGAAGGGCAATACGGTGGCAACCGCGTCGCTCATAAACCCGCGCCGCGCAAAGGGTTGTCCGATCCAGTATCCAAGCGAACAGGCCTGCGCGACGCCGCGGCGGATGTTGGAGAGCGTTAAGCCTCCGACAAGTGCATCGCTCTGCGCGTCGAAGACGAAGAAGGGGTATGCCCGGTCTTCGCGAATGTCCTGGTGGTAGCGCCGGATGCGCCGGCGGAATGCGCCTTTCGTCAAATCGTCGCGCGGCCAGGTCGGCTCCCACGGCACGAGAAAGTCGCGGCTCGCCTCGCGAAGCTCATACCAGCTGCGGAAGTCCGACTGCTGGGGTACGCGCAACATGACATCGGCGCCATAAAGCATGACCGCCGTGTCAGGCGTTGGTACGCTTCTTAAGAAAACCATCCCCGTGGCCGTACGCGCGGGCGCTCCCTGTTACTCGAGGTCAGGTAAATCTTGCCGCGATCTTGTCATAAGATGCAACCGTGTTGATGTCGCCAACGGCGGAATACACCGGATTGCTTCCGAGCAGAACGCGCTGCGCAAGCTCCGCAACCTCAACCCGATCGATGGCATCGACCTTCTGTATGATTTCTTCAATCGGCAAAATGCGGCCGAATGCCAGAAGCTGGCGTGCCATCTGGTCGGCACGCATTGCCGAACTCTCCAGGCTCATCATTAACCCGGCTTTCAGCTGCGCCCTTGCGCGCGCCACTTCGTCGTCGCCGACATCGTCGCAGAAACGCATCATCTCATCGGTCAGTACCGTGGTGAGTTCCGGCGCCAGATCCGGGCTCGTCGCTGCGTAAACCCCGAACAACCCGGTGTCTACAAAGCTTGAGGAGAAACTGCCGACCGAGTAGCAAAGCCCCCTTTTTTCGCGCACTTCCTGAAACAGCCGGGACGACATACCGCCACCCATGGCATTGGCAAGCACCTGAAGAGCGTAGAACTCCTCATCGGCATAACCGGTTGTTTCAAAACCCAGTACAAGATGGGTCTGTTCGAGGGGCTTTTCGGCAAACTCGCTGCCGCCGCGATAAGAGCCCGGCTGCCATTGCGGCCCGCTGGACGAGACAAGGGCGGAAAAGGCGTCGCGTGCAAGACCGACCAGTTCGTCATGCGAGAGGGCGCCGGCGGCGGAAAGCACCATCGCCGGACCACCGTAGTGGGTGTCCCTGTAATCGAACACCGATGCCGGGGTAAACCCGCATACCGATTCCGTCGTCCCGAGTATTGTCCGGCCCAGCGCCTGACCGGGAAACGCGCAGGCCTGCGACAACTCAAAGACGAGATCATCGGGTGCGTCGAGTGCCGCGCCGATTTCCTGCACGATAACGTGACGCTCGCGCTCCAGTTCGCCGGCATCGAAGACAGGCTCGAGCAGGATGTCGGCCAGCATATCGACCGCCAGGGCGAGATCATCCTTCAGCACGCGGGCGAAATAGGCCGTGTTCTCCATGCTGGTTGCGGCATTGATGTCACCGCCCGCGGCCTCGATTTCTTCGGCGATGGCCTGGGCACTGCGCCGCCGCGTGCCCTTGAATGCAAGATGTTCCAAAAGGTGCGAAATACCATGCTGGTCCGGCGTCTCGCAGCGCGCTCCCGCATTGACCCACACACCGAGCGACACGGTGTGGAGGTGCGGCATCTCATGCGATACGACGCGCAGTCCGTTGTCGAGCTGTGTTTCCTGTACGCTCATCGCCTAATCCTTCATGGGAGATGCAGCGGCGATGAAGTCCCTCACCGCATCGACCGATGCGGGCAGGACCTCATAGCGCTCTTCGCGTTCGCCGATGTCGGCAAGCCGTGGCGGCAATTCGGGAATGCGGCCCGTCGCACGTTCAACCGCATCGGGGAACTTCGCCGGGTGCGCCGTCGAAAGCGTCACGATCGGAGAGCCGACGCGGCCTTTGTGCGAGCGTGCCACGGCGAGACCGACGGCGGTGTGGGGGTCGACGAGTTGTCCGGTTTCGCGGAGTGTCGTTGCAATTTCGCGCAAGGTCGCCTCTTCGTCTGTACGATCCGCGTCAAAATCGCCACGGACGTGCGAGAGGGCGGCATTCGACGCCGCCTCGAAACGGCCCGTCTCCGTGAGGTCCGCCATCAGAGCGTGTATTTTCGCGCCGTCGCGATCATGGGCGTCGAAAAGCACACGCTCGAAATTGCTCGACACCTGGATGTCCATGCTGGGGCTCATGGTCGCGACGACGTCGCCCATTTCATAGCGCCCGGTTTCGATAAACCGCGCCAGGATGTCGTTGACGTTTGTGGCCACGATGAGCCGATCGACCGGCAGGCCCATGCGCTTGGCACCGTAGCCTGCGAAAATATCGCCGAAATTTCCGGTCGGAACACAAAACGAAACCGGCCGCAGGGGCGCCCCCAGCGAAACCGCAGCGGAGAAGTAGTACACCATCTGGGCCATGACCCTTGCCCAGTTGATCGAGTTGACGCCGCTCATGCGAAAGCGCTGGCGGAATTCGCCATCGTTGAACAGTGCCTTTACGATGGACTGACAATCGTCAAAGGTGCCTTCAATGGCGATATTGTGCACATTGTCATCGAGCGCGGTTGTCATCTGACGGCGCTGCACATCGCTGACACGGCCCTTGGGGTGCAGAATAAAAAGGTCGCTCGCCGTCCTGCCGCGAAACGCTCCGACCGCTGCCGCGCCCGTATCTCCCGAAGTGGCACCAACGATGGTTGCGCGTTCTCCGCGCCGCGCAAGCTCATAGTCAATAAAGCGGGCGAGGAGCTGCATGGCGATGTCCTTGAACGCCAGCGTCGGCCCGTGAAACAGCTCCAGCAGCCAGTGGTCCGAACCAAGCTGCACCAGGGGCGCGACGGCGCGATGGCCGAACGTCGCGTAGGCTTGAGCGATCATGCTCTCTAGATCGGCATCGGGGATCTCGCCCCCGACAAACGGTCTGATTACCTCAAAGGCATGATCTTCGTAGGATTTGCCGGCAAGCAGCGCGATGTCGGCAGCGGCGAATTGTGGCCAGGTCTCAGGCACATAGAGCCCGCCGTCATTTGCCAGCCCGGCAAGCAACACATCGCAAAAGCCAAGCTCCGGGGCGCTCCCTCTGGTTGAGATGTAACGCAATCAATTGTTCCTTCCACCTTGCGCAAAGCGCGCGCAACCTAAACATATCACTGCCCGGCATCAAGGCCTGGAGCGCGTACGCACGAAGGCGGCGTAAACGCCGAGCAGGGCCGCCGCCAGTCCGAACCACGTCAATGCATACTCAAAATGGCGATTGGAGACCGCGCTCAGATCAGCCGGCGCCGGCTGCGGCGAGAGCGGCGTTGCGGCGGGCGGCTCGTGCTCGATGAGAAACGTGGAGATGACCGGCGCATCGTAGCTGGTCGCGTCCGCCAGCATCGCGTCGATTTCGCGCCAGTACCATTCGTTGGCGCTGGGATTGTTGTCGGGCGTGAACAGGCCGGGCGTATCGCCTTGCCGCAAGCGGCCGGTCAATGAAATGTCGCCGCCGTCCGGCGGTGCGTGATCGCCATCGTCGTAGCGCGCCTCGAAGGCGACGACGCCCCGGTCGACAAGCACGATCCGGCCGCCGCTCTCGGCAAAAGGCACCATGATGCGCCACACCGGTTTGGCGTCGTGCAGGTCATAGAGGCGGCGCGCCGGAACGCTGAGATAGTGCCCGGTCAATTCAACACGAGCGTAGCGAATGTCTTCGCCCCCGGCCTGCCTCGCCAGAAGCACCTCAAGAGCCACAGGCGCCTCATCGACGCGTTCTTCGAAACGCGCCAGAAGATCGTCCTTCCAGTCCTTACGCTGCAGCTGCCAGCCGCCAAGCCCCACAAGCACGCACAATGCGGCCACGGTGGCGACGGTTAGCCAGATTAATTTCTGCGGACGAGGCCGGGCGGGTGCGGGCGGGTGCGAGGGTGTCATGAGCGGTCGATGAAGCCCTGGTGGGCATCGTGGGCGTACTGCTGGCACATGAGGATGCCCTTGGCGGGACGCAACAGCAGCAGTGGCAGGGCAATTCCCAGCGGCAGCCACAAGGCGGCATGCACCCAGTAAGAGGGCCGATAGGTGACTTCAACGGCGAGTGCGAGGCCAACGACAATGAAACCGACGATGAGAATGATGAAGATCGCCGGCCCGTCGCCCGCATCGGCAAACGAGTAGTCGAGACCGCAGCTGTCGCAAGCCTGCCTCGGCAACAAATAACCCTTGAATAACTTGCCAAGGCCGCAGCGGGGACAACGTCCCCTCAGTCCCGCCGACATCGGCGAAATGCGTGGATGGTAAGGCTCGCGGTCCAACCGCACCTCCCCTCAACTCATAAAGGATCAGCCGACATGCAACGGCCGCCTGACGGCGGCCGTTGGCGTGTTCGGGTCAGTGGGCTGCCGGTGTGCCCGCGCCCCAGACATATATGCAGGCGAACAGGAACAGCCACACCACGTCGACGAAGTGCCAGTACCATGCTGCTGCCTCAAAGCCGAAGTGCTGCTCCGGTTTGAAGTGTCCCGCAAGCGCGCGGAACAGGCATACGGTCAGGAAGATCGTTCCGATCAGCACATGGAAGCCGTGGAAGCCGGTGGCCATGAAGAAGGTCGAGCCGTAAATGCTGCCGGAAAAACTGAACGCGGCATGGGCATATTCATAGGCCTGCACGCACGTGAACAGAGCTCCCAAAATCACCGTGCAGATGAGGCCCCATTTCAACCCTTCGCGGTCATTGTGCACAAGCGCATGGTGCGCCCATGTAACCGTTGTGCCCGACGTCAGGAGGATCAGCGTGTTGACCAGCGGCAGATGCCAGGGGTCAAACGTTGCGATGCCTTGCGGCGGCCAGTGACCGCCGGTGTGCTCGACCCGCGCGGCCTGAATGACTTCGTCCGAGAACAGGCTCGCATCGAAAAAAGCCCAGAACCAGGCGACGAAAAACATCACCTCAGAAGCAATGAACAGGATCATCCCGTAGCGCAGGTGCAACTGCACCACCGGCGTGTGATGTCCGCCGTGCTGGGCTTCGTTTACGACATCGCGCCACCACATGATCATGGTGTAAACCACCGCGAGCAGACCGATGGCGAGGATCCACGGATTGCCCGAATGGAAATATATGATCGCGCCGACAGCCGTCACAAAGCCGGAAGCACCGCCGATCGCCGGCCACGGGCTCGGATCTACGAGGTGATAGTCGTGATGTTTTGCATGGGCGTCTGCCATTTCCCCACTCCAGTCTGATGACGCGCCGGCATTTGCCGACTGCGTCCCTAGCCTAATTTAAATTCGCATCGCCCGTTTGCTCAACGGACGCCGTTTCCTCAGTCTCTCCATCGCCGTCTTCCAGTGGGAAGAAGGTGTAGGACAGGGTAATCGTGTCAACATGCTCCAGATCCGGATCGTCGTTGATCGCCGGATCGACGAAAAAACTGACCGGCATATCGGCACCGGCACCCGGCGCCAGTGTCTGTTCGGTGAAACAGAAACAGTCGATCTTGTTGAAATAAGCGCCTGCCGCGAGCGGCGTCACATTGAAGCTCGCGGTGCCCGTGGCCGGCTGCGACGATGTATTCTCCGCACGGTAGAAGGCCAGCGACGTTTCTCCAACGCGCACGACAATCGAGCGTTCAACCGGTGCGAACGACCAGGCGAGATCGCGCGCCGTGTTGGCATCGAACCGAATGGTCATCTGCCGGTCGAGCACGCGGCCGTCATTGACCTCTGCGACCTGCGTCGTGCCGCCGAACCCGGTGACCTGGCAAAACAGCGTGTAGAGCGGCACCGCCGCATAAGCCATGCCGACCATTCCCGCGACAAACACAGCGCACACCGCCGCAACCATACGGTTGCGCCTGTTACTGTCTTGCCTGCCTGCCGGCGTTGTCATCGTTCCCAACCTCTATAAAGCACGGTCTGCGACATTGCCGCCAAGCCGTACAATGGTGGTGACATAAAACAGGACCACCAGGCCTGCGAGGATCAGCGCAATCGCAATCGATCGTGTGCGGCGGCGGCGCAGTTCATCCTCGTTCAACTCGTTCACAGTGCAGCCGCTCCGTTCCACGGCAATGCCACAAACAGTCCCGCTCCCTGCTCCATGAGAAGAACCGCGAACAGGGAAAACAGGTAAAATATCGAAAACCCGAACAGCTGGCGTGCTACACGGTCGGCCTCGCCGCCGGTGCGCACGCGGAACACGCGCCACGCCAGCACGATAAACGCCAGCCCGAGAAGTACCGCCACACCGCCATAAACCTCTCCAGCGGTTCCAAGCATTGCCGGCAAAAGCGTGACGGGGAACAGCGCCAGCGAATAAATCAGGATCTGACGGCGTGTTTCATCGGCACCGGCAACCACCGGCAGCATCGGCACGCCAACGCGCTCATAGTCACGGCTGCGATAGAGCGCGAGCGCCCAGAAATGCGGTGGCGTCCACATGAAAATGATCAAAAACAAGACGATGCTTTCAAGCGATACCGTTCCGGTCACCGCAGCCCAGCCGATCATTGGCGGAAACGCACCGGCCGCGCCGCCGATGACAATATTCTGCGGCGTGCGGCGCTTGAGCCACATGGTGTAAACGAACAGATAAAATCCGATTGTGATTGCGAGCAACAGCGCCGCCGTCCAGTTGGCGGCCAGTCCAAGCGTCGCGATGGATCCGAGCGCAAGTGTCGCGCCAAAGCCCAGCGCTTCGCCCGGCGTGATGCGTCCTGTCGGAATTGGCCGTTTCGCGGTGCGCTGCATTTCGCTGTCGATATCCGCGTCGTACCACATGTTCAGGGCGCCCGCGGAACCCGCGCCGACCGCGATGCACAGCAGCGCGGCAAACGCCAGGAACGGATGCAATGAGCCCGGCGCGGCAACAAGCCCGACAAGTGCGGTGAAAATCACCAGCGACATAACGCGGGGCTTCAGCAGTTCGAAATAGTCGGACACAGATCCGGTATGCCCCAGCGCACCAGTGGCGGCGGCATCTCCCGGTTTTCCGTATTCCAAACTTGTATCCGACATGTCTCGGCGTTGCCCGTTTCAATCGTTTTTCAGTGCGCCGGCGCCGGACATACATCCGGCGCCGATGCGATTACTTGATCCTCGGCAGTTCGTTGAACTGATGGAACGGCGGCGGCGAGGACAGCGTCCACTCCAACGTGGTTGCGCCTTCGCCCCACGGATTGTCGCCAGCCTTCTCCTTGCGCATGAAGGCCTGCACCATGGCGTAGAGGAAGATCACCACGCCAAGCGCCGACAGATACGACCCAAGCGAGGAAACGTAGTTCCAGCCGGCATAGGCATCGGGATAGTCGATGTAGCGCCGGGGCATGCCCGCGAGCCCAAGGAAGTGCTGCGGGAAGAACACCAGGTTGACGCCGATAAATGTCGTCCAGAAGTGCAGCCGTGCGAGCAGCGGGCTGTACATGTAGCCGGTCATTTTCGGGAACCAGTAGTACCAGCCCGCGAAGATCGCAAACACCGCGCCAAGCGACAGCACGTAGTGGAAGTGCGCAACGACGTAGTAGGTGTCATGCAGGGAACGGTCGACGCCGGCATTCGCCAGCACCACGCCGGTCACACCGCCGACGGTGAACAAGAAGATGAAGCCGATCGCCCACATCATTGGCGTGCGAAGTTGGATCGATCCGCCCCACATGGTGGCGATCCACGAGAAAATCTTCACGCCGGTGGGCACTGCAATGACCATTGTCGCGGCGATGAAATAGGCCTGCGTGTCGACATCAAGGCCGACCGTGTACATGTGGTGCGCCCACACGATAAAGCCGACCACGCCGATCGCAATCATGGCATAGGCCATGCCGAGATAGCCGAACACCGGCTTGCGCGAGAAGGTCGACACAATGTGGCTGACAATGCCGAAGCCCGGCAGGATCAGAATGTAGACCTCCGGATGGCCGAAGAACCAGAACAGATGCTGGAACAGGATCGGGTCGCCGCCGCCCGATGCGTCGAAAAAGGTGGTGCCGAAATTGCGGTCCGTCAGCAGCATGGTGATGGCGCCGGCCAGCACGGGCAAGGACAGCAGCAGCAAGAAGACCGTGACCAGAATTGACCACACGAACAGCGGCATCTTGTGAAGCGTCATGCCTGGCGCGCGCATGTTGAAGATTGTGGTGATGAAGTTGACCGCGCCAAGGATCGACGACGCACCGGCAAGGTGCAGGGACAGAATTGCAAAGTCCATCGCCGGCCCCGGCTGCGCCGTGCTCGAAAGAGGCGGATAGATGGTCCAGCCGCCGCCGACGCCGGTGCTGCCCGGAGGCCCTTCCACGAATACGGAGATCAAGAGCAGCGCGAAGGACGGAGGCAACAGCCAGAATGACAGGTTGTTCATGCGCGGGAACGCCATATCGGGCGCACCGATCATGATCGGAACAAACCAGTTGCCGAAGCCGCCGATGAGAGCCGGCATGACCATGAAGAAGATCATGATGAGCCCGTGACCGGTCACCAGCACGTTGAAGGTATGCGGATTGGCAAAGATCTGCATGCCGGGATCCTGCAGCTCCATGCGCATCAGAATCGACATCGCGAGACCGATGATACCGGCGATGATGGCGAATATCAGGTACATCGTGCCGATATCCTTGTGGTTCGTCGAATAGACGAACCGCCGCCATCCGGTCGGATGGTGGTCGTGATCAGCGTGAGCAGCTTCCGATGCCATAACGGCTGTTCCTTGTCTTGTCTCTGACGTCAGTTATGCATGTTTGTTTTGTGCGGCATTGGTGCCGCTTATGTTGTTACGGTCACTCGTTGGCGGCCGTTGTAATTTGCTCGTCGGAGGGAACGGAGGCGAACTCCTCCTTCGCTGTCTCCAGCCAGCTGGCGAACTCGCTCTCCGAGACCACACGGACGGTAATCGGCATGAACGCATGGCGGATGCCGCAGAGTTCGGAGCACTGGCCGTAGAAAATGCCGGTCTGCTCGGCACGGAACCAGGTTTCGTTCAAACGCCCCGGCACCGCATCCATCTTGAGACCGAACGAGGGCATCGCCCAGTTATGGATCACATCGGTCGCCGTTACGATGACCCGAACCGTCGCGTTCACCGGCACGACAACCGCATTATCTGTCGCCAGGAGGCGCGGCTGCCCGGGTTCAAGTTCATCGTCTTCCAGCATCACGGCATCGAACGTCAGATCATCGTGATCGGGGTATTCGTACGACCAGTACCACTGGTTGCCGATCGCCTTGATCGTCAGATCGGCCGGCGGGATCTCGCGCTGGAGGTAAAGCAGGCGGAACGACGGGATCGCGATAACCAGCAGAATAAGGATCGGGATCACGGTCCAGGCAACCTCGATCATCGTGTTGTGCGTTGTGCGCGAAGGCGTCGGATTGGCCTTCTCGTTGAAGCGGAACATGACGATCAGCAGCAATACGAGCACAAACACCGCAATCACGGTGATGAGGATCAGGAGGAAATTGTGGAAGTCAGTGATTTCGCGCATCACCGGCGTGACGGCATCCTGAAATCCGAGTTGATAATTTTCCGAAATACCGGCGGCCGCCATTGCAGCGTTGCCACCCAGCACAAACATATCGATGGCGCCCAAAACTACGCCCATAAAGACCAAAAGGCCCGTCGCGATTCGCATCTTCGGCCAGCTCCCTTAAACCGAACAGTTTGCCGCACACTGCTCTGAGCTCCCCGCCCGAAGTGCACGCGACAACCGCCGACGGATTCCCGTCAGCCTCTTGAGATAACGAGAAGAACCACAAACAACCCGCACCCGCAATCATCGTTCAGCGCGGCATTTTTTCGCGGCGCCGTCCGGCAAGCGATGAATCCGTTCCCGCCGGTGCGGTCAATTCTCCGTCAATTCCCATTTTCGCCTTATTTCTTTAGCCTTTATCGCCTTTCGAAGCACCCGAAGGTTTAGGGTTTCCACACCCCCCGGCAGGGTGAGGCTAAAAACCCGCGAATTCTTGCGACAGATTGACACAATGGCACCACAGCACTTCGAATTCGCACCGAATCGGATCGGCCCGTGACGCAATTTTGTAACCGGGTGTTGACCCTGACGCCGTTTTCGCGCGTTAACAGTGACGAGAATCCGACAGAACACCTTGCGCCGTGCTTGTGCTACAGCATGGCGGAGGCCAAATGAGAACAACACCGCAGACATAACGAGGCTCTAGTCGAGACAATGCCGAAAATGACAATCGAGAAAACCCAGATCCATCGCGGTCTTTGGCGCTTTGCGCTGATCGCGCTTTCCCTCATGGTAAGCGCACCGGCCTTTGCGCAACAGCAGCCCCAGGCGCCGACCGATCAGTCCCACGTACGGGGAACGCACGGCGACTGGACCATCCGGTGCACCGGCCCGGAACCTGGCGCGGGCGCGACGACAGGCCAGTCGAGCGAAAGCGACGACGGGCGTGGAAACCTCGAGTCGGCGGACTCTTCCGGCCAGCAGCCGGCCGCCAACGCCCAGCCGCCGCAATGTGTCATGGTTCAGATTGCACGCCACAGCGAACAGGAAAATATCGGTCTCAGCATTATTGTCGTGCGCCAGGCTGTGGAAGGCCGGGTGGTCAGCCAAATGCGCATTACCACACCGATCACCGTGTTCCTCCCCGCAGGCGTCGGGTTCGAAGTGGACGGTGTTGCAGTGGCGCGGCTGCCTTATGAAGTGTGCTCGCCCCAGGGCGTCTGCGTCGCCACGGTGTTTGTGGACGAGGAACTTGAGGCCAAACTGAAGCGCGGTGCCACGGTCAACCTCTACCTGAAGGACGTGCGCGGCCAGGATGGCGTGTTCGGACTTTCGCTGTCAGGGTTCACCGCAGCATTTGAGAGCCTTGTCAACTGAAACACCTGAAGCGCACCGCGGCTGCGGTGCACCATTTGAGGGACGCCCGTGAAGGAACAGGCTGAAGGATTATTCTTCACCCATTCAGAACTCGACCGCGCCGCGGCGGAGCGCACGCTGGGCGAGGCCCTGTCGGGATGCGACGATGGCGAGCTGTTTCTGGAGTACCGCCAGAGCGAGGCACTCGTTTTTGACGATGCACGCCTCAAATCGGCAAGCTTCGACACCTCGCAAGGCTTCGGCTTGCGCGCCGTCGCGGGCGATGCCACCGGCTATGCGCATGCATCGGAGCTGTCGCAGCCCGCGATTGAGCGGGCGGCAGCTTCCATTCAGGCGGTAAAGTCCGGCCATAGCGGCGCGGTGGCCGTCGCATCTCCTCCTGGCACCAACCGCAGCCTTTACGGTGCCGATAATCCGCTGTCGGGCAATCCGTTTGAAAGCAAGGTGGCACTGCTGCAGGACATTGACGCCTACACGCGCGGCCGCGACGCGAAAGTGCGTCAGGTCTCGGTGTCACTTGCGGGCGAATGGCAGACCGTCATGCTGATCCGCGCCGACGGCTCGGCGCACCAGGACGTGCGGCCGCTTGTGCGCCTCAACATATCCGTCGTTGCCGCCGACGGCGACAGGCAGGAGACCGGGACCTACGGTACCGGCGGGCGCACGGGATACGACACCATCTTGATGCCCCAGACATGGCAGGACTGCGCCGACGAAGCGCTACGCCAGGCACTGGTCAATCTCGACTCGGTTGATGCACCGGCCGGCGAAATGGACGTGGTGCTCGGCCCCGGCTGGCCCGGCATTTTGCTGCACGAGGCCATCGGGCATGGCCTGGAGGGCGACTTCAACCGCAAGAAAACTTCCGCCTTTGCCGGCCTCATGGGCGAGCGCGTCGCCTCGCCCGGCATCACCGTGGTCGATGACGGCACGCTGGACCAAAGGCGCGGCTCCCTGACGATCGACGATGAAGGCACACCGACATCGAGCACGACGCTGATCGAGGACGGCATTCTCGTCGGCTTCATGCAGGACCGCCTTAATGCAAGGCTCATGGGGACGGAAGCGACCGGCAACGGCAGGCGCCAATCCTACGCCCATGTGCCAATGCCGCGCATGACCAACACCTACATGCTGTCGGGCGAGCATGAGCACGACGAGATTATCTCCTCGGTGAAACAGGGCCTTTATGCCGTGTCGTTCGGCGGCGGGCAGGTCGACATCACCAACGGCAAGTTCGTCTTTTCGTGCACGGAAGCCTACAAAATCGAGAACGGCAAGATCGGCGCGCCGGTCAAAGGGGCAACGCTGATCGGCAACGGCCCGGACTCACTCACGCGCGTAACCATGATCGGCAACGATATGGCGCTCGATCCCGGCATCGGCACCTGCGGCAAGGCCGGACAAAGCGTGCCGGTAGGCGTTGGCCAGCCGACCCTGCGCCTCAACGGGCTGACGGTTGGCGGTACCGCGGCGCAGTAAGCGCGGCCCCTCGCGCGTACGCCTCGCGCCGAACACCCACACCCTCCAAACAGGAGCCGTTCATGCCGACTTCGACGCCTGAGGCAAGCCAGTGCGGGGAGATCGGGATCGATGCCCTTCTGGCGGAACTGAAGCGGGCCGGCGCCGCAGCCTTTGAAGACGCTGAGAGCCTGCCGCCGCAGGCCTATCGTTCAGACGCGCTGCTATCCCTTGAAGAAAAACACCTGTTCCGTGCCGGCTGGGTCTGTCCGGGACGCGGCGCCGACATCCCCGATGCAGGCGACTATCTGACGTTCTCGGTCGGCGGACAGCCGATCTTCACCATCCGCGATGCGCAGGGCGGAATTCGCACCTTTGCCAATGTCTGCCGCCATCGCATGATGCGGCTGCTGGAGGGCAGCGGCTCGTGCAAACGGATCGTCTGTCCGTATCACAGCTGGACGTACGATCTCGATGGCCGGCTCGTCGGCGTGCCGCTAGCAGACGGGTTCGCCGGGCTCGACAAATCCAGTCTCGGCCTTCCCGAACTGCGCACCGAAATCTGGGAAGGCTGGATATATGTCAGCGCCGATGCGGACGCACCACTTCCGAGCGAAACACTCGCAGAGCTGCAGGCCGTTGTCGGCCGCTATGATATGGCGAACTACGTCCCCCTGCTCACGGAAGACAAGGTCTGGGAGACCAACTGGAAGATCGTTTCTGACAACTTCATGGAAAGCTATCACCTGCGCTATGCGCACGGCGAGACGCTGGGACGCGACTATCCGGTCGACCGAACGGAGTTTCCGCAAAAGCGCCACGACGGCTTCACCTATTCAACATTTACCCTGGGCGAGGCGAACGCATTCGGCCGGGCGCACCCCGACAACAAAAAGCTTGAAGGCGAATGGCGCCGCACGTCGGTGCTGCCGACGATCTTTCCCGCCCACATGATCGTGCTGACGCCGGACTACCTGCGTTATCTCTCGCTGCGCCCTGACGGTGCCGGCCGCACGCACATCCGCTACGGCGTCGCGGTTCCGCCGGAAGTGCATGCCTCGTGGGAAAACGCGGATGACGAGGCGACAAAACTCTGCGGGCTGCTTGAACGCGTAAACGGGGAGGATCGCCATCTGGTGGAAGGCGTTTATCAAGGCGCCGGCGGCACCCTGACACAGTCCGGACCGCTGCATCAGTTCGAGCGGGAAATCCACGATTTCATCGTCTACCTCGCACGGCGGCTTGCTTGAGAAAACGCGCGAAAACGGTGTATCGGCTACCGGTCCGCGGGGACCCATGCCGGTAGCGGTGTTCCGCCCGTGTAATGGTTTTCCGCCGGGTTTTCCCGGAAGAGCACATAAAGGTCGACCGGCTCCGATCCCAACTCGGCCTGCAGGATTTCTGCGATGGCGTCGACCAGTGCCTTCTTGCGCTCAGCCTCGCGTCCCGGGCGCAAATCCACGGTGACCAGTGGCACGCCATCACCCAATTCGGCGAAAGCTTCGCGGACGGCGACGTAGTCGTACTTGGTTTCCTTGGGAGCCAGGGTGTCCAGCACCGCCTGCTTGACCCCGTCGCGGATGCGGCTTTTTATTTCTCGTCCCGTTCCCTCGGGCACGTCTATGCGGATAACCGGCATGTTTTTCTCCGTTGCTGGCTCTTGTTCAAGGCCTGGCTAGGTGTTCGAGTCGAGAGCCTTGATACATCCAGTACCGGTAAACACTCAACCCTGTCGGGAACACAACACCGACGGTACGCTTCTTCGCCCTGACGAAAATTCTGCAATACAGGGCGGAAACGGGCGGTGGTGAGCCCCATCCCAAATTAACCCTATTCAGAACAACAGCTTAGATGAAACGCACCCGCTTCATATGATGACATGTGCGCGGAACGAGGGGCCGCAGGGAGATGACAAATGCGTTTTCTTGCGACGATGGCGTGTGCCATGTTCGTATTCCTCGGGGCCCAGGCTGCGGCAATTGCGGCATGCCAGACGGCTGTTACCCGTACCATCGCGGTGGGGCCTTCCAATGGCATGCACCCGCGTTCCGGTGTATTTCTGTCGAGTGATATACTGAATGACCGCGAGGTGGTTCTCACCTTCGATGACGGCCCCCTGCCCGGACCCACCGGCGATGTCCTGAGAACTCTCGATGAGCATTGCCTCCGCGCGACGTTCTTCATTGTCGGCTCCATGGCGCGGGCAAACCCGGACATGGTGCGACGGATTGCCGAACTCGGTCACACGGTCGGCGTTCACACCTTCTCGCACGCCAATCTGTCCAATGTTTCGCGACGCCGGGCCATACGCCAGATACTGGGAGGCTACCGTGCGGTGGAAAACGCGATCGCGCCTTACAGAGCCGCGCCGTTTTTCCGGTTTCCCTATCTCGCGGAATCGGGAAGGCTGCGCCGATACCTCGCACAACAGCGGTTCTCCGTTTTCAGCGCCCCGGTGATCGCCGGCGATGACTGGATGCGTATCTCCGGAAGCGAAATCCTGAAACGGGTCATGCGCCGGCTCAGGCATGACGGCAAGGGCGTCATTTTGTTGCACGACATCAAGCGAACAACCGCGCGCATGCTGCCGCAGCTTCTGGCAGCCCTTCAGGCGGAGGGGTTCAAAATAGTGCACCTCGTACCCTCGGCCCTGATCCCGGCGGGATTTGCCGAATCCGCACCGGTGATTACCGCGGCCCGGAACACGGCACGCCGCAGACGCCAACAGAACGAAACCGTACAATCCCTGCGCGCCCGGCGAGATGCCGGCAGGGACACCAGGCGCCATGCCGTGCGGGTGGAGGACCTGAGGTAAACCAGACAGCATCATGCCGGTTGACCTCAAAGGCTGCGACCGTTAGGCGTGGGCGATCCTCCAGCGCAAGGCCTTCATGTCAGAAACGCAACCCAGTGCGCCCCGCTCCACGAACGCAAAGTTCGTAACCGGGTCGACCATGCGCCACGTCGTGGTCATGACCGCGACGGGATCGATCGGCCTGACAGCGCTTTTCCTGGTCGATTTTACCGATCTCTACTTTCTGAGCCTGCTGGGTGAAACGGAAGTCGCCGGCGCCATCGGTTACGCCGGTGCGGTAATCTACTTCAACGTTTCGATCTGCATCGGCATGACCATCGCGATCTCGGCGCTGGTGTCACGCGCCATCGGAGCCCGGCGCGAGGAAGATGCGCGGCGCATCGCGGCAAGCACGATCTTGTTCACGGTTCTGTTCACGAGCGCGGTGTCGTTTCTTCTGTTCCTGTCGATTGACTATTTTCTCGTGCTGCTGGGCGCGGAAGGCGAGGCATTCGAAATCGCCGGCCGGTTCGCGCGCATCACCATAATCTCCTTGCCGGTGCTCGGTTTCGGCATGTGCTGCAACGGCATATTGCGGGCGCTGGGCGATGCCAAACGGGCCATGTACACGACGCTTGCCGGCGGTATCGTCAATGCCGTGCTCGATCCGATTTTCATATTCGGGCTGGATCTTGGCGTCGATGGCGCGGCCTGGGCCTCCGTGTGCGCCCGGTTTGCCGTTGTTGCGGTGGGGTTGTGGGGCACCGTTAGCGTACACAGGTTCCTTGAGATGCCCCGCTGGATGGGCCTGCGCCGCGATATCGGCACCATATCCAAAATCGCCTTTCCCGCCATGCTGACCAACGTGGCGACGCCGTTCTCGACGGCCTACCTGACCTATACGATCGCACCGTTCGGCGACGATGCGGTGGCCGCAACCGCCATCATCAACCGGCTTGTGCCATTGTCGTTCGGCGTCGTGTTCTCGCTGTCGGGCGCCATCGGACCGATCATCGGTCAGAACTACGGCGCCCTGAACATGGCGCGGGTGCGGCGCGCCTATCTCGACGCCATGAAGTTTGCCGGCGTCTATGTGCTGGCCGTCTCGATCGTTCTCTATCTGGTGCAGGATTTGATATCGGCGGTGTTCAACGCCTCCCCCGGTGCGGCACTTCTCGTCGGCATATTCTGCACCTGGGTCGCCATCACCTGGGCATTCGCGGGCGCGCAGTATGTTGCCAATGCCAGCTTCAACAATCTCGGCAAGCCGCACTGGTCGACGCTCTCTAACTGGGCCAAGGCAACGCTTGGCACGGTTCCCTTCGTCTACTACGGCGCCTTGTGGCACGGTGCCGCCGGCGCGCTCATCGGCATGGGGCTTGGATCGCTGGTGTTCGGCGTTATCGCGGGCGTCCTTGGGTACGTTCACCTGGCGCGGCTTGCAAGGAAGGCCGAGAGCGCTCCGGCCCAGATCATGAACTCATAAATACCCTTCACGACCCCGACTTAGTCTGCAACTATGCTCGGCAACCTCCCTTTTCACGACAGGAAGTAGCATGGACCTTGTTGATATCTTGATGCGCGCACAGAGCGGCAATGCGATGGGCAATCTGGGACAGCGGTTCGGCCTCGACGAGGCACAGACACGGGCCGCGGTAGAGCAGCTGGCGCCCGTTGTGGCGGCCGGCCTCAAACGGAATGCCGGTTCCGAACAGGGTCTCGGCGACCTGCTTTCCGCATTGCAGAGCGGCGACCATGGCCGGTACTACGACGATGCGAACGCAATCGATGACGCAACGGCAGAAGGCAACGGCATTCTGGGGCATATATTCGGCGACCGGGAAGTTAGCCGCGAGGTCGCCAACCATGCCGCCGGCGAGACGGGCATCGGCGCCAGCATTCTGAAACAGATGCTGCCCATCATCGCCTCTATCATCATGGGCTCCCTGTCGAACCGTTCACGCGAGCCGGGCCTGCAGGACATTATCGGCGACGTGCTCGGTGGCGCTATCGGCGGCTCGTCCGGACGCAGTGGCGGCGGCGGCGGAGGTATCCTCGGATCGATCCTCGGCAGCATACTCGGCGGTGCCATGGGTGGCGGGCGGCGATCAAGTGGCGGCAGACGCACACAGCGCAGCCCGCAACGTCAGCCCGGCCTTGAAGATATCTTCGGTGACATCCTCGGCGGCGGCATGCCCGGCGGCTCGACGACAGCGGAACCGTCGACGCGCGAGCGCACACCGCGCCGGCGCAGCGGCGGCGGCGGCACGGGAAACGCGGCGGAAGATCTGCTGGAAGCCGTCCTGCGCCGAACCGGACGCGGGTAACGGCAATCAGGTTTTCGAACTGCCGAGCGCACCGTCGAAATGCGATACGGCGCGCTCGAACTTTTCCTTGCAGCCGGGATTGCAGAACCCGACAACCTGACCGCGGTAGTGTGTGAGCGAATCCGCCTGTACGGGCTTGCCCGACCACGGGCAGGTTTCATTGACGCAATCGTCGAGGCTCAGTTCGGACATGGCTTTTTCAATCCTTGTAGGCGGCGACGTGACCATAGGCCTGGCGGACGGATGCCAAGAGGTGCTCGCCGACGGTTGTTGCGGGATATTTAGGCGGATTGCCGGGCCCGTGACAAACAGGCAGGCATTCGACCGGCGTTGAATAATCGCAATTGGCGAAGAAGGCGATCGACAACCGGTCGCCCGCGCCCTTGTGGATTACCCGGTGCGGCGTGCAGGCGAAGCGATCGTTCGTCCAGCGCGCCATGATGTCCCCGATATTGATGACGAAGGTGTCTGGAATGGGCGGTGCCGCAATCCACTCTCCGGCCTGATTCTTGAGTTCAAGACCGCCGCTGTCGTCCTGCCAGAGGATCGTGAAACACTCAAAGTCCGAGTGTTCGCGAATGCCGCTCGAACCTGCGCCACCACGATAGAAATTGACGTTCATTATGCTGGCGGGCTTGTGCGTCCACGGCAGAAAGTAGTCTTCATCGAGGTCCAGCGCCGCGGCAAAGAGCTGGAAGACAGTTCGCGACAGCCTGAGCATTTCGCCATAATAGGCGCCGACGGCGGTGCGGAATTCAACCGGCTGCTCCGGCCATGCGTTGGGCCCGTAAAACCTGACGCCGGCGAGAAACTCCGGGTCGTCTTCGGCGGTGTCGAATCCGACCTTGAAACTCTCGAACTGCTCGCCTCCCTGATCTTCCCTCCGTGTCCCCACGGGAGTTGCGACATAGCCGCGGTGATTGGGCTGGCGGTCCATCTCCACCTTGCGCTTTTCCGCCTCGGGCAAGGCATAGAACTGCCGTGCAGCATGGCTCGCGTCCGCAAGGTACCGCGGGTCAAGGCCATGCCCTGAAATATAGAGAAAGCCGACGTCTTCACAGGCGTGGGCAACGCGGCGCGCAACTTCGCGCTTCGCCGACACGATGCCGGAGCGGAACGGCCCGATGTCGATGACGGGAACTTCGGTGAAGGCTTTTTTCACGATACCCCCTCACAAATTGCAACATCCGCTATGACGATAACCGAGTCTGTGACCGACTGGCCACTCTCCACGTTACGGCATTGGACCTTGCCGGGCGCTGCCGCTTGGCGCCAGCATGGGCATACTCAACACCATGATGGCTTGTGCATCAATTGAAACCGGAGGATCGAATGGAGTGGTTGGTATCGGGACAGGCGGCGCGCGAGGCGTTCGAGAAAGACCCGCAGAACAGACGATACGAAGACCTTCTGACCCATGGCACCATGCGGGTCGGATTGTATGCTCTGCGTGAGCACGACCCGCAGAAGCCGCACACACAAGACGAGATCTATATCGTGGCAGCCGGAACGGGCGAGTTCATCAATGACGGCGAGCGCAAGTCCTTTGCCCCCGGTGACATCATATTCGTCAAGGCAGGGGTGGAACACCGGTTTGAAAATTTCAGCTCCGACTTCCAAACCTGGGTGGTATTCTGGGGCCCGGAAGGCGGCGAGGCCGCATAGCTTCGAGAGACGAAACGCATATGGAAACGGTGGATAGCTGGCAGGTCGGCGACATCAAGGTCACGCGGATACTGGAACTTATCGAGCACTTCATGGAACCGCTCGAAATGTTCCCCGATGCGACGGAAGAAGCGCTCTCAGAACATCGCGCGTGGATGGTCCCTCATGCGTTATGTCCGGACACGAACAGGATCATCCTGCCAATCCAGAGCTATCTGGTTCAGACCGCGCAGCACACGGTGCTCATTGATTCCTGCGTCGGCAACGACAAGACCTTCCCGTGGAACGAGAACTGGAACCAGCGGCGCGACGAAACTTTCCTGCGCAATCTGGCGGCCGCGGGCGTCAGCCCGGACGATATCGATTTTGTGTTCTGCACGCATCTCCATGTCGATCACTGCGGCTGGAATACGAAACTTGTCGACGGTCGCTGGGTGCCGACCTTCCCGAACGCGCGCTACGTCATGTCCGAAACGGAGTTCAAGTTCACCGAAGCCAATGCCGGTTCTGGCTCTGGCCGCACGTTTGAGGAAAATGTGCAGCCGATCGCCGAGGCCGGGCAGGCATTGCTCGTCGCCATGGATCACACGCTCGACGACACCGTGTGGCTTGAACCAACGCCGGGGCACACGCCGGGACATGTCGCGGTGCATCTCACCTCCCGCGGCCACGACGGTGTAATGTGCGGCGACCTGATACACAGCCCCATCCAGTGCGTTTTCCCCGACTGGAGCTTCAAGTTCGACGTCGACCGCGAGCAATCGCGCGTCACACGCCGCAAGTTTCTGGAGGACTGCTGCGGCAGCGGGCGGCAGGTGTTTACCGCTCACTTCCCTCTGCCCTCAGTGGGCCGCGTTGAGGAACGCGGCGATGCTTTCCGGTTTGATTACCCGGGTTGAAAATCGCAACGCCAGGCCGGTGTCCCACGTTTGTTGACCGATCGTTCCAAACTCCCTAACGTGCGCTCGACTGGAGAACACGCACATGCCGTGGCAAAAAAGTTTCGATGTCGACGCAACGCTGGACCGCGCCATGCACGCGTTCTGGGCGCGCGGCTATGAAGCGACCTCGCTGCAGGACCTGCTGGACTGCATGGGCATCAACCGCGGCAGCCTCTACGGGACCTATGGCGACAAACGTGCCTTGTTTCTGAAAGCGCTTGAACGCTACGACAGGCAGCACCGCCGCGCCTGGGTGGCGGGTATCGCCGCCGATGCGACACCTGTCGACGCGATCGCGCGCATTTTCGAAGATGCCGTTGCGGCGGCTGTCGAGAAGGGCTCGCGCGATGGCTGTCTGCTGGTTAACACCGCACTCGAACTCTCGCCTCATGACAAGGAAATTCAAAACTTTGTGAGCAATGCGCTCAGCGAAATGGAAGACTTTTTCGAGCACATGATCGAGCGCGGAAAGGCTGGCGGCACGGTGCCCGGCCACATCGACGCAAGCGCCACTGCCGGCGCCCTGCTCTCTCTCTTCATCGGACTTCGCGTGCTGGCCCGCAGCCGCCCGGAACCGCAGCTACTCAACGCCATTGCCGCGCAGGCACAAGCCCTCCTGCGCTGAAAATTTTTTGGGCTCATTTGGAACGATTGGTCAAAATAAAGGGAGGAATATAATGAGTGTTTCCTACGTCGAGCGTGAAGGCGCCAATGCGGAAACAGTTGCCTTTTACGACAAGGCAACCGACCGATTCGAGATGCTCTTGAACATCTTCAAGGTGTTCGGCCACACGCCGGAACTTGGCACGGTCTTCACCGATCTGATTATGGCGATCCTGAAAGACGGCGAGATTGACTGGCTCACCAAGGAACTGATTATCCTCAAAGCGACGCACCGCAATGAATGCCAGTACTGCGTCGTGCAGCACGAGACCCTGTCGAAGCGTCTCGGCATCTCCGAAGAGAAAATCAACGACATCGGCGATGACCGCTACAAGTCGAGCCCGCATTTCACGGACGCGGAGAAGGCCCTGATGGATCTCACCGTGCAAATCGGTGTCGACGCAAACCGTGTGCCCAAGGAGTTGTGGGACCGGCTGCACCAGCATTTCACCGAACCGCAGATCGTCGAGGCGGTGTTCACCATCACCATCTACATCGCCGTGTCGAAATTCGGCGATGCACTCGGTGTGGAGCTGGAGCCGGTGTTCTCCGAGATACAGCCCATTCTGCCGATCAACCACTAGGCGACATCAACACTGCGGGGTTCTGCTGTGCGGAACCCCGCGCCCTTCACTCCAACACCCCGTCTGGAACCTGCGATGACGATAGAAATCTTCTCAAGCCCCGGATGCAGCTATTGCGACCGCGCCAAGGCGCTCCTCAAGGAGCACGGTCTGGAGTTCACCGAATACGACCTGAGCGCCGATGACGCCCACCGCGAGGACCTCATCGCGCGCCTGCCACGCGTCAGGGCGCTGCCGCAGATCTTTATCGATGACGAGCATATCGGCGGTTACGACGACCTTGCGCTGATCGATGAAAAGGGCGAGCTTGTGTCCCGGCCCACTGGCTGAAACAACGGCGATTACGTGAGTGATCGTTTTACCGGGACACAACCATGAAACAGATCACCCGCATCAACCATGTCGGCCTGAGGGTCCGCGATCTCGACGCCTCGCGGGCGTTTTACGAGAAGCTCGGATTCGAGTTCATCATCGGTCCGGTCGGGCCGGAGCCGGTGGCCGTGATGGAGCACCCTTGCGGCATCAACATCAACTTCATCCTCAATGCTTCTGCAAATTCTTCCGGGCCAAACATCTTGATGGATGTCCCGGAGAAGCATGCGGGCTTCACGCATGTGGCACTTGAAGTCGATGACATGGACGCCGTCGTGGCAAATCTGGCCGAACTCGGCATGAAGATCACCGAAACGGTTGAACTATCCGACGGCCGGATGTTCTGCTTCATCCGCGATCCCGATCTCAACGTTATCGAATTTCACAAACCGGCGTGAACGGCGACACACACAATCTCTACCTCCCTGTTTGCGACAGCCTCTCTGCAACAGAGAACGTCGTCGGACAATCTTGAGCTGGAATATATTGACATACCTCAAGACTCACGACGACACCCCTAATAAACTGCACATACCAGCAACGTTTGGAGCCGCCATGCCACTCAGCGCCCGTTCACTGCTTATCGCTGTAGTCTTTCTCAGTGTCGGTGTCGTCGCGGGCTTCCTCGCCGCCGGCTGGCTGTCAGACGATCCAGATGCCGAGTACGAGGCGGCCGTGCAGCGCGGGCACGATCTTGCGACCTTGATGTGCGCGAGATGCCATGCCGTGGCCGACGAACCGCAAAGCCCGCGCGAAGGCGCGCCGCCGTTCCGCACCATCATGGGCCGGCTGACCGCGGAAGGTCTCGACGACGAACTGTCCGAAGGTCTCGTCGCCGGGCATGACCCGATGCCGCGGTGGCTGCTGTCAACGCGCCAGATCGACGATCTGTTTTTCTATATCGACAGCATATCCGTGCAGGGAAGCTGAACTGCACCCACGTCACGCCTTCCAGTCGTGATCGTGCACCATGACGCGCACGTCGCCGGAGCGCTCAAAGCGTCTGGTCGCGTATTTCTCAGCGGCAACTTCACGGATCGCGGGCATGAGACGGTCATATGCCGCCATGAAGGCGTCGGCCGGCAACAATCCGTCCTCCGGCAGCTCCTCCATATGATGCTTGAGCGCAAAGGTCGTCACACCGCACAGCACCTCATCATTGCCATCGAACCCGTGGAAGCGAACGCAGTGTCCGTCGAAATGTTTGAAGTCGTCGCGAAACGCCAGCCGGCTCATCGTCCCACCTCATTGATCGCGCAAAACCAGCGCGTAATTGTGAATGCCTCAACGCTAAGCCATGCGCATGGTTGAGCATTGACCAAGGTCAAAGAAACTGATCGATTGTCGCGTCGCACTCACCGCAAGAAACGGTCCGCCATGTCCGCATACACAACAGATCAAATCGAACTGACGCAGACGCTGGAGCTTGCCG
This sequence comes from Hyphomicrobiales bacterium, assembly GCA_021775755.1. Lineage (GTDB taxonomy): Bacteria > Pseudomonadota > Alphaproteobacteria > Rhizobiales > JAJFHB01 > JAJFHE01. The sequence continues at coordinate 164,898 of JAJFHE010000024.1, forward strand.
GCAAGCGTGTTCTCGATGTCGGCTGCGGGGGCGGCGCAATGATGCGGTTCATGCGCGATGCGGGGGCTATCCCGACCGGTATCGAGGTGTCGCCGGGACAACTTTCGCGGGCCCGCACGGCAGACCCGGAGAATGCGGAAAGTTACATCGAAGGGCGCGGCGAAGATTTGCCCTTTGAGGACGCAAGTTTCGATGCGGCGACCTTTTTCTTCTCCCTGCATCACATTCCGCAACAGCATATGGCAGTCGCGCTCGGCGAAGCCCAACGGGTCATCGTGCCCGGCGGCGCCCTTTATGTGGTCGAGCCGGTCGCCGAAGGGCCGATGTACGATGTTGAGCGCTTTGTCGTCGATGAGAAACCGGTAAGGGCGCAAGCTCAGGCGGCAATCGCGCAGCTGGCGGCCACCGGCGTCGGCGGCGTTCAGGCGCGCGACTACCTGACGGCCTACACCTACGCGAATGTCACTTGTCTGGTCGACGAGTTCCTCGAGGTCGATCCGGCGCGCGAAACGGCCTGGCGGAAAAATGCCTCAGCCCTTAAAGATGCATTCGACAATCTCGGCAGGCCAGCCGATGGCGGCATGTTGTTTGAACAACCCGTGCGCGCTGTGCTGTTCCGCAAAAGGGAAACATAAACATGTCGAAACCGAACGCCGTCGCCGATCACTACACGCACGGCAACCTGCTAGCCGCGATCGCGGAAGGGGTGAGCAAGATCGGCAAGTCGCCGGATACCGTTACCATCGACGATCTTGGCCCAGTCGACGAGTTTCATATTGGCGGCCGTCAGGCGTCAGTTCATTTTCTCGACCAGATAGCGCCGGCGCGCGATAACCATGTGCTTGATGTCGGTTGCGGCCTTGGCGGCGGCGCGCGCTTTGCTGCGAACCGCTATGGCGCTCACATCAGTGGCATAGACCTCACGGCGGAATTTGTCGAAACCGGCAATGCGCTCAGTGGTTGGGTCGGACTTGCAGACCGCATCACACTGATCCAGGGCAGCGCTCTTGAAATGCCGTTCGAGGCGGCTCAGTTCGATGCCGCGTACATGATGCATGTCGGCATGAACATTGCCGACAAGGGCGCGTTGTTCGGCGAAGTGGCTCGGGTACTGAAAGACGGTGCGACTTTTGGAGTCTACGACGTCATGCGCACAAGCGAGGGCGCTCTTGCCTATCCGGTTCCATGGGCGGCGACCCCGCAAACGAGTGCCGTTGGAACTCCCGCCGACTATCGCGATGCGCTGAACGCAAACGGGTTCGAAGTAACGGTTGAATTCAACCGCTGCGAATTCGCAATCGAGTTTTTCGCGCAGTTGAAAGCCCGCACGGAGGCTGAGGGCCCGCCGCCGCTTGGCGTGCATGTTCTGATGGGCGAAGACCGCGCGCAAAAAGTGCAGAACATGGTTGAAAATATTGGTGCCGGCCGCATTGCTCCCGTTGAGATGATCGCGCGCAAACGCAGTTAGCATGGGCCTACCCGACTATTCGAACACCACCACGGAGCGGGCGATCTCGCCGCGCTTCATTTCATCGAATGCCTCGTTGATGTCCTCAAGCGCGATGCGCCGGGAAATCATGTCGTCGAGCTTGAGCTTGCCGTTCAGATAGAAGTCCACGTACCGGGGCATGTCGACACGAAAGCGGTTGGAGCCCATGTCCGACCCCTGCAGACGCTTGTCGCCGAGGAGGTCCGCGCCGTGGATCTCAAGCATTTCGCCCACCGGCACCATGCCGATGATCGTGGCAACGCCTGAGCGGCGCAGCATCTGGAAGGCCTGCTCGCTGGTTTTCTTGAGACCGAGCGCCTCGAACGAATATTCAACCCCGCCACCGGTCAGCTCTTTCACCGCCTCCACGGGATCGCACTGGCTCGCGTCAACAACGTCGGTGGCACCGAAATGCTTTGCGATATTGAGCTTCGTGCCGTTGATGTCGACCGCGATGATGCGGCCGGCGCCGGCAATCGCCGCACCGTTGACCGCTGACAGACCGACCCCTCCGCAGCCGATGACGCAGACGGTCGATCCCACCTCGATGCTGGCCGTGTTGATGACGGCGCCAAAGCCGGTGGTCACCGCGCAGCCGATGAGGGCTGCACGGTCAAGCGGCATGTCCTCGCGGATCTTTACGAGGGCGTGCTCGTGGATCAGCATCTGCTCAGCAAGCGAGGACAGATCATAGAACTGGTGCATTTCAGCGCCGTTCTGCATGAGGCGCGACGGCTCTTCGTCGGAGCGTGCGGTCTCCGGGTTGCCGCAGCTATAGGGCCGGCCCGTCGTGCAGAACTCGCAGTGCCCGCAGAACACGGAGAGACAGGTGATCACATGATCGCCGGGCTTTACGTAGGTGACTTCAGAACCGACCTTTTCAACAATGCCGGCGGACTCATGACCGAGCACAGCAGGTACCGGGGTCGGGTAAAAGCCATCGATATAGTGAAGATCGGAGTGACACACACCGACGGCCGCCGTTCGCACCAGCACCTCATGGGATTTCGGATTGTCGATTTCGACATCCTCAATGGTGAGGGGCTTGTGCGGTTCGCGAAATACTGCTGCTTTCATGATACGGGTCTCTTTCCAAATAAGTTTGCCTGCCGCTGTTAGCCCGGCACTTTGCACAACACCTCAATGGGTATTGTTCGCCCCTCCGCCGTGCCGCTTGAGGAGTTGGCCATCGCTTCACCGGCAATATCGCCGTGAATCAACTGGACCGCCCGATGCAGCGGTCTCTCTCCATGCTCGACAGCAGCGCGCGAACGCGCGCCATAGTCCTTCGATTGGCTCAGCGTGTCGTGCAGCGACACGACCTCAAACCCGCACGCCTCCAGCCCGGCACGCGTTTTGTCAGGTGTTACAAGAAAGCTCGACTGCGCGGTCTCGGCCCACGGCGTCGGGAACTCGACCATGCCGTTCGGTCCTTGCGCGACTTCCGACAGCATCAGCCAACCACCGGGTTTAAGCACGCGCCTGATTTCGCCGTAGAACGTCGTTTTATCAGAGATGTTCATCGACACGTTCATGGAATAGGCGCCATCAAATGTCGCGTCACCAAACGGCATGGCCAGCGCATCACCCTGCTCAAAACCGACGCGGCCTGAAAGATCCAGTGCCGCGGTCAACTCCTTTGCGACAGCGCAGAACTCTTCAGTCAGGTCGATGCCTGTCACCTGGCATCCAAACCGCGTGGTCATGTAGCGCGCCGGACCACCGATGCCACTGCCGATATCGAGCAAATGATCTTGCGACGACACCTCTAGAGCATCGGCAATCTCCTTCGTCGCCTCAAAACCCCGACCATGAAACTGGTCGTAGGGCGTGAGTTCGTCGAGTGCCGGGTGATCGGGATCGCAGCCGTCTTCAAGCAAGGCGGCACGCAACCGCGCCATCAGCGAGCCGCTTGTGTAATGAGCGGCGATGTCCGCTTGGTGTGTCATCCGTACCGGCCCGCGTGATTTCGACAAACCGACCCTATCAAGGCTCGACCGGCGATCAATACAAAAAAGCCATCCGGCATCTGGCAATAGCGCAATCTCCGACAAGTAATGCGCCACCCAATCGCCATACTGCGGCGCAGCTATGGTTATCAGGTAGCGTCCTGACGGACCATGCAGCGTCTGCGTATTGGGGAACTCAACGGAGGGATATATCCCGATGACGAAACGACTGCTTTCAACACTTCTACTTGGGACTGCCATTGCGGGTGCATCTGCCACGCTGGCACTCGCCGAGGATGTCACCATCAACTTCGTATCGTGGGGCGGCGCCTATACGGAGAGCCAGCTAAAGTCGATGATCGAGCCGTATCAGCAGGCCAATCCAAATGTAACGATCAATGTCATCGACTACACCGGAGGCCTTGCGCAGATCCGCGCCCAGGTCGAGGCAAACAACATCGAATGGAACATCGTGGATCTCACGCCGCAGAACGCCATTCCAGGCTGCGATGAAGGCCTCTTCGAAGAGCTCGACGTCAGCAGTTTCCCCGACGGCGCCGATGGCACACCGGCTGCCGACGACTTTGTGGAAGGCGGCTATGGCGAATGTTTCGTCGGCAACATAGTTTACACGACGGTGATGGCGTACAACTCCGAAGCCGTCGACGGCAGTCCGACATCCGTCGACGATTTCTGGAATCTCGAGCAGTTCCCCGGCAAGCGTGGCCTGCGCAAGGACGCCGGTATCAATCTCGAATGGGGTCTTGAAGCCATGGGTGTCGCGCGTGGCGATATCTACGAAACACTGGCGACCGACGACGGCCTCGATATGGCTTTCGAGAGCCTCGACAAGATCAAGTCCGAAACGATCTGGTGGGAAGCCGGCGCGCAGCCGCCGCAGCTCCTTGCCGACAAGGAAGTCGTAATGGCTTCTGCATGGAACGGTCGCCTCTACAACGCCATCGTTGAAGAGAACCAGCCGATCGTCATCATGTGGGACACGCAGATCTGGGATCTCGACGCCTTTGCCGTAGTGGCCGGGTCGCCGAATATGCCGGCAATCATGGACTTCCTGAAGTTCGCCACGTCGTCAGAGGTGCTCGCCGACAGCACGAACTACATCTCCTACGGCCCGATGCGTTTGTCTGCAGCGCAATTCGTGGCGCCCGACATCCTGCCGCATCTTCCAACCGCGCCGGACAACTTCGGTAATGCGATCCAGTATGACATTTCCTACTGGGCCGATCACACTACCGAGATGACGGAGCGCTTCAACGCCTGGCTTGCGAAGTAGAAACATCGCCTCATCAGGGTTTGATTGCGGGAGACTCAGGGCTCCCGCTTTCATTTCGGTCAGTGATTCTGGAGCCGCCAGTTCACGGTTGCGTCAGAAGCCTGTAAATCGCGTCGTTGATGCCTCTGCGCCTGGCATAATCAAACGCCGTACGGCCCCACTGGTCTTTGTGATCCCGGTCCACGCCTTCAGCCAGAAGCAGCCTTACAATTTCAACACGGTTCTGGAAGCTTGCAAGAATCAATGGTGTCACCTGCTCTCCATCTACCCAACCAGGATCGGCGCCACCGGCGATGAGTATGGCAGCAATATCGGCATGACCGTCCCGCGCGGCGAAGATCAGCGCGGTATTGCGGTTGTCGTCTGTGGCATTGGGGTCGGCGCCCGCAGCGAGTGTCCGCCGAACCTCCGCGGCATCGCCTGCAAGCGTTGCGGCGATCAGAGGAACATTTGCAGCCGTTTCGGCCAGAGCATTTCTTTCAACGCCCAGAAATAGGATCGCAAGGACGGACAACACGACACCGGCAAGGCGTAAACGCGACATCATTCCGAGGCCATGCCCATTGGGATGATGTGCAAACCCTGCCCCCAAGTGCCGGCGAAGAGAGTCCCGCCTGCGCTTTGAAGGTGAACAACGGGAACGCCCGGAAGCAGCCGCTCTTGAACCACGCCATCACGATTCAATACCACGACACCGTCGGTCCAGGACGCGGCGAGGACCAGATCGCGGCCAGCGATGGCGGCATCGGCAAATTTTTCACCAGCCAGCACCTGGCGCCAATCCGGCCCGGCGGAAAAATAAAGCCCCTGCTCGCCGGCCAGCACACGAAAGGCGGACGGGCGCCGGGCGGCGGCGATCGCGTAGATGTTGTCTTCGCTGAAGTGATGCGTCCACTTTCCGTAATCACGCATATGCACGCCGCTCTCAAGCGACCCGGCAAAGAGCCGTCCGGACGCCACCGTAACCGACCAGAAGAATTCGCTGTTCGGCCCTAATACCTGCCAGCTTGCTCCCGCATCGCGGCTTTCGAAGATGCCGTGGCGCGCGGTTGCGGCGAAGATCTTGCCGCGCGCGATTTGCAAATCGCGAATGTCGTTCGATGGAAAGTCCGCAATCCGCTCAAATTGCGCACCACCGTCACGCGACACAAAGAGGCCATGCTTCCAGGTCCCGGCCAGCAGAACGTCCTTTGAAAGCACTGCCACCGCCTGCACGTCGGTTGCCTCGGGCGCAAGCGGGCGATTGCCGTTGAGCGTGCGCCAGGTCCGCCCGGCATCGAGGCTTTGAAACACCAGGGCGGAACCCGCCGCGGCGGCCTTTTGCCCGGCGAGTATGTGGTCCGAGTCGCGCGCGTTCACGGCGAGCGCGCGGATGATCCGGCCGGAGAGAACCTGACGACCCTCGCCGGAATTTTCCGCATGCGGGTGTTGAACACCACACACCAGCAGCAACAGCGCCAAGATCACTCGTATCATGGGGGCCTGTATCGCATGATACCGACGCAATTGCCGCGTCACATCCTCGCGAGATATGCAGGCCTTGCCCCGGGGCGGACACTGGAAGACACTTGCCGCCGGAATTAGGGTCGCCGGGAACAGGAGAGAGTTGCGCATGGACGAGACATTAAACGGCGCCGAGCAAGTGCTGATTGCAGCGGCCTCCGCATTTGCACGCGACACGATCGCGCCCGATGCACCGGGCTGGGAGCACCGCCGTGTGATGCCTGAAGACCGTATTCGTCGCGCCGCCGAGGCCGGATTGACGGGGCTTCTCGTATCGCGCGAGCATGGCGGCCACGCGGTGTCGATGACGGCGATGGCCCGCGTCATGGAGGAACTCTCCAAGGCCGACATGGGATATGCGTTTGTGCTGGTGGTGCACAACAACCTGATGGGCGCGATTTCGCGTGCCGGCAGCGCCGCTCAGGTCGAGCGCTACCTCGGCCCCATGAAGACCGGCGAAACGCTGGGAGCGTTTCTTCTCACCGAGCCGGCGGGCGGGTCGGACGCGGCCGCCATCACCACACGGGCCGAGCGCGATGGCGATGGCTGGGTGCTCAACGGCGCGAAGGCCTGGATCACATCGGCGGCACAAGCCGATCTTTTAAGTGTCTATGCGCAAACCGATCCGTCTCTGGGCTGGCGAGGCATCGCGACGTTTCTGGTGGACGCCGATACACCCGGCATTGTGCGCGAGACGCCTTACGAGACGCTTGGCGCTCATGTCATGGGCACGGGCGGATTTCGCTTTGAGGACTGCCGTATCGGCGCCGCGACGATGCTGATGGCGCCGGGCGATGGCTTCAAGGCCGCCATGGCGGGGATCGATATCGCGCGCGCCAATGTGGCGGCCATGTGCTGCGGCATGATGCGGTCGAGCCTCGATACCGCGCTGGCTTACGTCTGCGGCCGCAAGGCCTTCGGACAGCGCCTTGGCGACTTTCAGGGTCTGCAGTGGCAACTTGCCGATGTGGCAACCGACCTGCATGCATCGCGTCTCATGGCTTATGACGCAGCAGCCGCGATCGACGCCGGCCAGAGCGCCGTTGAGGCGGCGGCACACGCCAAGAAATTCGCCACCCGCGCCGCCCTTGCCGGCATTGCCCAGTGCATGCAGGCGATGGGAGCCGACGGCTTCTCGCATGATTACCCGCTGGCGCGTCACCTCGCTTGCGCAAAGATGGCGCAATACATCGACGGCACGACGGAAATTCAGAATGTCGTCCTCTCGCGCGCCCTGCTGAAACCATACGAGTGAGCCGCAGACGGCTTGCCCCGGCACGGTTTTGGCCGCGCGGCGGACTTCGCGTATAGTTGACCGTGGACGGCATGGGCGAGGAGGCAACGATCATGACCGGAACCATCGAGGCGCGGCTGGCGGAGCTCGGCATCGAACTGCCGGAGCCAAGCGCTCCCGGCGCCAACTACGTGCCGTTCATACGAGAAGGCCATCTCCTGTTCATCACCGGGCAGCTGTCGCAATGGAACGGCGAGCGGCGGTTTATCGGCAAAGTGGGGCGCGAGTTCGACGCCGATGAGGGTCGCGAAGCCGTGCGGCTCGCCGCGCTTAACGTCGTTGCTCAGCTGCGCGAGGCGCTGTTCGGCGACCTCGACCGGGTGACGCGCTGCGTGCGTATCGCCGTCTACGTGAACTCGGACCCTGACTTCCATGGTCATTCACAAGCAGCTAACGGAGCTTCGGATCTCTTTGTCGAACTCTTCGGCGAAGCAGGACGGCACACGCGCATGGCGGTCGGCGTTGCCGCCCTGCCCTACAATGTGGCGGCGGAAGTCGAGGGCGTTTTCTCCGTCGGTTAGCTTTCGGCACGGCGGTAGGCGGACTTTTAAACACCGTGCTCAAAATGAACGCGGTACGTCGGGTACCAGAGTCGATACGGAAGTCGTGCAGCCGGCATCGACACGGGCCAAATTGACCCGTTGCGGACGTTACACCGTTGCCCCAGCTATGCTCGACTTCGCGTAGTCTCGCCTAATTTTCCGATGTAAATTTGCGCGGTTCAGCGGGCCTTGATGTGGGTCAAGTAACGCACTTCGAGGACCAGGCTAAGCTGGCAAACAAGGCCAGATGCGGCCGCGGGTCGAACCGCAGGCTCGACTATGTGGTTGCGGCACTTGAACGGCGTCACGCTGATCCGTGGCCTTGGGCTTTCCGGGCAGGTGGAGGTGTCCCCCTAACCGGCGAGCAAGGACGACAGTCCTTAAATCATAGCCAGCATGGAGATGGTTTCAGCAGACTTCGTGGATGACTTCTCGGTGGTGCTCAGGCTGTACCGGGCGACACTCACCTGCCGATGAGTCTACCAAAAGTCTTTCGGATTGTGACCGAACGGATTGGAGAGGCACATACGGATGAACGCGATCATGCAGCGCAACACGTTGACAGGCATGCTGTGCGTAGCCTTCGTGTCCTTTGCGGTGCTCTCTGCGCGCGCCGACCAGATCCGCATTAGTGGCGGTGAATGGCAGCCCTACATTTCCGAACACGCACCGCATTACGGTTTTGCTGCACACCTGATCGCGGAGGCGTTCGCGCAAGTCGGCGTCGATGTCGAATGGGGTTTCTTTCCCTGGGCGCGTTCCATGAAACTGGCGCAGGATGGCCAGTGGGACGGTTCCGCGGTATGGCTTGAGAGCGAGGAGAGGCGCGAGCACTTCCTGCTCTCCGAACCTGTCGCCCCCTCCAACTGGGTATTCTTCCACCTGACCACGTATGACTTCGACTGGACTGGCGTTGCCGACCTGTCGCTCCTGCGAATTGGCGGCACGACAAGCTACTACTACGGGGAGACGTTCGAACGTGCTGAGCGCGCGGCTGAAATTCAGGTCTTTCGTGCCCAAAGCGACACAATCAACTTGCGCAATCTTCTGAACGGACGCATCGACCTTTTCCCAGGGGAACTCCTGGTGACCTACGCCCAGATTCGCGACGAGCTGTCATGGGCGGAGGCAGTGCAAATCACCCACCATGAACTGCCGATCCATGTACAGCCGCTGCACCTGCTGATCGGCAAGCACCGCGCGGACGGACAGAGCCTGATCGAGCGTTTCAATCGCGGTCTCGATCTACTCAAGCAGAGCGGGCGCCATGACGAGATTGTGGCGGCCGGTTATGCCGGTGAATATGCGACGCGACCTTGAAGAAATGACACGCGATCGCGAAAGCCGGATTTACGCGTTCCTTCGACTGCGCAGTTTGCGGGCCAAATTTCTGGCGCTCATCATGCCGCTACTGGTGCTGTCCACCGCTGTCGTATTCGGAATATCCGAGTACACAGAGCGTTCCGACGCTGCAGATGATCTTGTGGACAAGCTCAACAAGCTAGTCGAAATTCAGAGCGCCGTGCTTTCAGAACCTCTTTGGAATATTGCCGAACAGCAGATTGAACTGATCCTGGCAGCGGTCTCGATAGACCCAGATGTGCAAGGTGCGCGTGTCTTTGATGAAACGGGAGAGATCGTTGCTGCCGTTGGCTCGCTTGAAGGCTCTGATTTCATCGCCGCCCGCGACATCTCCTATGCAAGCGGTCGCGAGCCGCAAATCATCGGGCGACTGGAAGTGGCATTGACAGATGCACGGCTGCGCTCCGAAACCGGCGCCAGACTTCTCATGCTTGCCGGACTAGCAGGCCTTCTCCTGGTGAGCATCATAGTCATCGTGCTCATCGGCAACCGACGTACGATCGGCATCCCCATGCATCTCCTTCTCGATTCAATAAACCGCTCGCGAGACAGCGGTGAACGGATTGCGGTCGACTGGGGGAGCAAAGACGAGATCGGCGAGGTGGTGGCCGCATTCAACGAGATGCAGATACGTCAACAAGCCTACGAGGCCCAGTTGGAACGCGCCCACAATGAGCTTGAGGCTCGAGTGGAGGATCGCACGAGCGAGCTTAGGGAAAAGTCGAACGCGCTCTCGCAACTGTCGGCCCAGCTGGCGAAGTATCTCCCACCTCAGGTTTACGATTCGATCTTCAAGGGCGGACAGGAGGTCAAGGTTGCGAGCTCACGCAAGAAGTTGACTGTGTTCTTCTCCGATATCGCAGGCTTTACCGAGACGGCGGATCGGCTTGAATCGGAGGAACTGACGGGTCTCATCAACCGCTACCTCACTGAGATGTCCAACATTGCCATGGCGCATGGCGGTACCATCGACAAATACATGGGCGACGGCATTATGATCTTTTTCGGCGATCCAGAGACCAAGGACACGAAACAGGATGCGTTGAGTTGCGTGAAGATGGCGATCGATATGCGCGAAAGGATGCGTTTCCTCGCTGATACCTGGAGAAGCTTTGGAATTGAAAAACCCTTGAAGGTACGGATGGGCATCCACACAGGGTTTTGCACTGTCGGCAATATCGGCAGCGAAAGCCGCATGGACTATACGATCATCGGCAGCGGAGCGAACACGGCATCACGGCTAGAATCGGCTGCAACACCGGGGGAGATTTTGATCTCCTATGAAACATTCGCCCAGGTGAAAACAGAGGTGTTGTGCGAAGAACATGGCACGATCGAGGTCAAAGGCCTCGCCTACTCTGTCACGACTTATGTGGTCGTTGATACCTACGAGAACCTTGGTCGTCAGCACCGGAAATTCAAGGAAATCCATCCCAATTTCACGCTCGACCTCGATCTCGATGCTATGACATCAGATGAAAAGAAGGACGCATCGGACATGCTTCAGCGGGGTCTGAGCGTGCTCGCAGACTCACGCGAGCCACCCTTAACGCATCGATCCTCACAGAAGAAATCCAAAGGCCGCTGATGCTCTAGGTGTGAACTATCAGGACGTTGTCCATTCAGCCCAACCGAGAGACACTGATGTTGCCGAACGTCAATGATTCCCGAGAGGACCGAATGAACATCCACAATAATGCCCGTCTGACACCCAAAGGTCGAGAGGCCATGGTGCGCGATGTCACGGATTACGGCCTGAGCAAAGCACAAGCTGCCTTGCGCCATCACACAACGCCAAAGACTGTCGACAAGTGGGTGAAGCGGTTCCGGGCACACGGTGTCGGTGGTTTGCAGGATCGCTCGTCCAGGCCTCATTCATTGCCAAGCCAAACCCCGCTTGCCACACGCAACGCCATCGAAGCGTTACGCAGGGACCGCTACACTCAAGACCAGATCGCCCTGGAACTGGGCGTGTCGCGATCAACCGTCAGCCGCATCCTGAAACACCGGGGGCTAAGCCTGTTGAGCGCCCTGGAGCCCAAGCAGGTCCGCCCGCGCTATGAGCGTGAAACTCCAGGTGAAATCATTCACATCGACATCAAGAAACTGGGCCGGTTCAACCGCACAGGCCATCGTATCACCGGCGATCGCACGGGCCAAAGCAACCAGCGCGCGAATGGAACTGCGCCAGGGTGGGAGTATGTCCATGTCGCCGTCGACGATCATTCGCGTGTCTCTTACAGCGATATATTCCCAAACGAAAAGAAGGCGAGTGCGATTGCACATCTTCACGCAGCAGTGGCGTATTACAGATCCCTGGGCGTCACCGTCATCCGCGTGATGACCGACAATGGCTCGTGTTATCGATCGCACGCGTTTGCCGCCGCCTGCAAAGCGCTCGGGATCAAGCACATCCGCACAAAACCTTACACGCCGCAAACCAATGGAAAGGCTGAGCGGTTCATCCAGACCGCCATTCGCGAATGGGCCTATGCCACCGCTTTCGAAACTTCGCAGCAACGCAAGGTCGACCTGCCACGCTGGCAACACCGATACAATTGGCACCGCCCTCATATGGGTA
>JAJFHE010000025.1 GCA_021775755.1 Hyphomicrobiales bacterium
GGCCGCATTCCGCCCTCGACGGCGCAACACCCGGTGAGGCATACATGATGCAATCAATCAACGAGAAGCTGGCGGCATAGACGAAACCCCAATCCACCTTAGCAAAGCCGCCAAGCTGTCTCATGAATGGGGTCCACCTCTGGTATCGGTGCTGTCGCTACAATTAATGTGAGGAGGAAACGCCACAAGTGAAACTGCCTGCTTAAACCGCAGAGTGCCGCGATACCGCCACCGCCGCCAAGCACCGAATTCCCCGGCAGGTTCAAACACACCGCCACGGTGAGGTAACGGTGCGAAAGGAGAAAATTCCCGAGTCGAGCACCGACACTTTGGGTGGCATTTCCGCCAAAAACCATGGCATCGATAGCGTCTTTGGGATTGTTTGCCGCGTCGGACAACCCCCACTTGTTCATCCATTGTAACGAAAGCCTATTTGGCACGGTCTGCGCTACTACATATGCAAAGCTTAACCCGACGATAGTCGCCACATACGCGACGATCACACCTTCACGTCCAAAAAGAATCATGAGCAACAATCCTAGTTCCACACCTGGGACGAAAGGAAGTGCAAGCATCAGAACATAGACAAAGGCTGCGAGCCAAAGACCGTAAATGCCAATTTCACCGCTCGCGGGCGCTAAAACGTCCCGCAATTGATGAAAACCTTCATGGGAAAGCTGATGGCCCAAGACCAATATGATGGACCAGATAGCGAGAACGCAGACCCCGCGAACGCCGAGGTTCGGCAGAAATGGCAAGCTCAACATGATGAAGTAAACAAGGGCACTCAGGACCACGACCTGGGCGATCACTTGAGCCGCTTTTGATCCCAGTGCCGACCTGAGCTCGCCGAGATATGTATGACTCAAGTGGTGAGCATAAATGATGAATATGACCCATGCGACCACCGTCAAAACTACGCGAAGTAGTAAGAACAAGTTCGCCCGGTGGAACCGTTTGCACAATTCTTTCTCGCATTCGCATGCATTTTCCTGATTGACGATGTTCGGTTTTCATCCCCATCGATCACTCGAACTCGAGGAACTGTGAACGCAGGAGACACAAACTACAATCGCCTTGCATTTGCTCTCACAGAGAGCCAGCGAGAAGACGTCGAACGCCGCGACCGCCAGAGGATACGGTGAAGGTAAATAACGGGAGATCAATTCGCCGTGAGGGCGAAGGCTCACGCAACGAACCACGCAGCAGCAAACAGCGCGACGACCGAGGCGGCGACGCCGGCACCCGTGTTGCACCGAAAAATGTAGAAGCATGCCACACCCGCGGCCATGGCGATGATGCGTGCGTCAAGGCTGGTAACAGCCAGAATTCTGTTGGGCGACAACACGATTCCGGCGCAAAGGGCGGCAACGATCGAGGTGGCGACACAACGCACCCACAGCAACAGCTCGCCTTCAGGGTCGATGCGCTCCGCCAGCATGACACCGAGCACTCGCCAGACGTAAGTCGTGAGCGCTCCCGCCACGACAATGAACCCTATCGAACCTAGATCGCCGCTCATCGCCCGCGGTTCCGTGCAATTCGCCCAATGACGTAGGCGATGGTTCCCCCACCAAGACCCGCCGCGAGCAGATCAAGTTGCGGATAATAGCGGTGGCAGAGCGGGCCAATGACCACACCGGCGGCAATCGCCAAATAATCCATCGAAATTCGGGCGTTGGCGAACAGCGAGATGAAGAAAAACGAGGGTGTGAGAAACACCAGACAGGCGGCAAGCAGCGGCGGCGCCAGCTGGGCGAGGTGATATCCAACTGCCGTCATCACAATCATGGTGCTCATGAGTGCGAGCCCAAGGCCGGTAAGCCAGGGCAGACGCTTCGCTCTCTCAACGGCTTCGATTTCATCCTCGGCGATACGCCAGATCGTCACCGCCACAAAGTGGCACAGGAAATAGAGCGGCCAACGGTTGGCACCTTCGACCCGCACCTTCGACATGACCAGCACCACCATCGGCAACAGCCGCACGGCGGTCAGCGTGACCGCAAGTGCGGCGGCGGCAACGCCCGTGCCGCGCGCCAGCATATCGAGCGTCACCACCTGGCCCGGCAACGCCCAAACGGTGACCGTTGTCGCGATGCCGGAATGCAGACCTACGCCGAAGTCGCGGACAAGCGCGCCAAAGCCCAGGAAAGAGGCCGCCATGACGAGGCCTGCAACACCAACTGCCGAGCGCGCGCCCTGCGGCAGCGCCGACCAGTCGTAGGCTGCTGTATCCCCTGCCCGCACCGCTTACTCAGTGTCCCAGCTATAAATGATCTCGCCATCGGCGCCCGGCGTAAAAATGACCGGTACCCGCTTCACGCCTTTGCAGGTGTGCACCACCCACTCTTCGCGCCATGAGGTATCGGTCGTACCGGGCCAGCTCTTGTCAACTTCGCCGGCGAGAATGCGTGCCCGGTCGACCCTGTCGCAGCCCTGGGTCCAGGACCATTCTGATTGCTGCTCGCGCAGCTCGGTGACGGCGCGATGCTGGAGCAGCGGTTCCGCCTTGCTGTCGCCCGGCAGTCTTGCATGAAACACCGGATTGCCGTCCGAGACCGTTGCATAAACCATGCGCTGATAAGTGCGCTGGCAGCCCTCGATCTCGACAATCTCGATCCATTGCGGACCGTCGATGCGCTCGGCTCCGGGAAGCGGCACGGGCTCGGTCGCCATCCACGTGCGCACGCGGTTGACAGGCTCGGCGTCCGTACAGATGCCAATCCATGTCTCGTAGCCCACAAGATAGGTGATCAGCCGCTCCAGATAGTCACTGGAATTGAGGTAGTCCTGAAAGGGCTTTCCATCGATTTCAGGCGGCTGGGGGACAGGCGGATAGTTCGGCGTTATGGAGCCTGGAAGGCTTTGCTCCTGCGGGGCTCCATCGGTGGGTGCCGCGGCGTGCGCACCGGCAACAATCAAAGTAAGCGCTGTCGCAATTGTAATTGCCCGCAAGCCGACCGCCCTGCTCATGGCGCGGCCACGGAGGGTGAAAATGTGTATGCGGTGCCTCCGGTGTGATCCGGGGCGAAGCGCACCGGCACGTTCCGGACACCGGCGCAATCGACAATCGTCCAGGTCTCCCGCCACCCGGTGCCGTACTCGGACTGAAACGAGGACTGAAACGCCGTCGTCAGCACACGGACCGGCGCGGTTGCCTGACAGCCGCGCTTCATGGCGCTTTCACGCTCTTGTTCGACAAGGGCCGCCACCGCCTCGGCCTGCACGGCGGGCGAGGTTTTGGTCGATCCCATCAAAACCGCATGGAACAAAGGTTTCTTGCCTTTAACCGACACGAATACGGGCCGCTGATAAGCATTCCGGCAACCGGCCACGCTGACGATCTCGATCCACTGCGGAGCGCCGGGGTCGGGATCGCCCGGCAGGGCAATGGAGCGTTGCGGGAGCAAAGTCTGCTCGCGGGTAACGGGCTCAGGGTCGGGGCACGGACCAATCCAGGTCTCATAGCCAATGACATAGGTGTGCAGACGTTCCAGATACTGCGGCGAAGACACATAGCGGCTGAGCGGCATGCCATCGATCTCGGGCTCGCTCTGCGCTTGTGCCACCCCCCAGGCCATACTTACGGCCGCGGCGGCAAGCAGCGCTGCCGATAAACGTCGATGACCCCGTGAAACGGGCCGGCAATGCCCCATGCCTTACCCCGTGCTCTGGATGGACCGGTCAGTCCGCGAGAAGCGGAACGCGCGGAACGCTGCCTCCTCCGCCGCCTTTCTTACCGCCGCCGCCGCGGCCGCCATTTTTCTTCGGCGCCGGCTTGCGCTTCGCCTTGGCGGGCTTCTTGGCGGTCGCCTTGCGCGGCGGTTTGGGAAGCTTGAGCGGCGCGCGCGGCACAAGCTCGAAGTCGAGCTTGTCCTCTCCCTCCTCGCCCTTCACAACGATCACGCGAACCGTGCCGCCCTTGACGAGATCGCCAAACAGAACTTCATCGGCCAGAGGCTTCTTGATGTATTCCTGAATGACGCGCGACAGCGGGCGGGCACCGAATCTTTCATCGTAGCCTTTAAGCGCAATCCACTCGTTGGCGTCGGGCGTCAGTTCAAACGTAATGTCGCGATCGGCAAGTTGCGCCTCAAGCTGCAGGACGAATTTCTCGACAACCAGAGCCACGACTTCCGGCGGCAGCCCGGCAAAACCGATAACCGCATCGAGCCTGTTGCGGAATTCCGGCGTGAACATGCGGTTGATGGCTTCCTCGTCATCGCCCTCGCGCTTGGTCCGGTTGAAGCCGATCGGCGGCTTCGCCATGTCGGACGCGCCCGCATTTGTGGTCATGATCAAGATGACATTGCGGAAATCCACGGACTTGCCGTTGTGATCCGTCAGCTTGCCGTGGTCCATGACCTGCAGCAGGATATTGAACAGGTCGGGATGGGCTTTCTCGATCTCGTCGAGCAGCAGAACGCAATGGGGATGCTGGTCGATGCCGTCGGTCAGAAGGCCGCCCTGGTCGAAACCGACATAGCCTGGAGGCGCGCCGATGAGGCGCGAAACCGTATGGCGCTCCATGTATTCCGACATGTCGAAACGCAGGAGTTCCACGCCCATGAGCTCGGCGAGCTGGCGCGCAACCTCCGTCTTGCCAACGCCGGTCGGTCCGGAGAACAGGTAACTTCCGATCGGTTTTTCAGGTTCGCGCAAACCCGCGCGCGCAAGCTTGATGGCAGAAGACAGCGCATCAATGGCTTCGTCCTGCCCAAACACGACGCGTTTGAGGTCGGTCGCAAGATCCTTGAGCAGCGATGTGTCGTCCTTGGAGACGGATTTGGGCGGGATGCGCGCCATTGTGGCAACGGTCGCCTCGATTTCCTTCACACCGATGGTGCGTTTGCGCCGCGATTCGGGCAGCAGCATCTGCGAAGCGCCGGTCTCGTCGATAACGTCGATCGCCTTGTCGGGAAGTTTGCGGTCGCCGATGTATTTCGCCGACAGTTCAACCGCCGTCTTGATGGCGTCGTTTGTGTACTTGATGTCGTGAAAGTCCTCAAAGTAAGGCTTGAGGCCTTTCAGGATCTTGATGGCGTCGGGAACCGTCGGCTCCTTGATGTCGATCTTCTGGAACCGGCGCACCAGGGCGCGATCCTTTTCAAAATGCTGGCGATATTCCTTGTAGGTCGTCGAGCCGATGCAACGCAGCGTCCCGCTTTGCAGCGCGGGTTTCAGGAGGTTGGACGCATCCATAGCGCCGCCGCTCGTCGCGCCGGCGCCGATCACGGTATGGATTTCATCGATAAACATGATGGCGCCCGGATACCGCTCGATTTCCTTCATCACCGCCTTGATGCGCTCTTCAAAGTCGCCGCGGTAGCGCGTTCCAGCCAGAAGCGTTCCCATGTCGAGCTGAAAGATCGTGCAGTCGCTCAGCACATCGGGCACTTCGTTGTGAATGATCTTGCGCGCCAGCCCTTCGGCAATCGCGGTCTTGCCGACGCCCGGGTCGCCAACGAATAACGGGTTGTTCTTCTGGCGGCGGCACAGCACCTGGATGGTGCGGTTGATCTCAAGATCGCGCCCGATCAGCGGGTCGATGCGGCCGTCCTCGGCCTTCTTGTTGAGGTTCACACAGTAGGCTTCAAGCGCGTCCGTGCCCTCTTTCGCCTCACTGTCGCCCTCTTCCGCCGGCGTCTCCTCGTCGCCGCCGCGCACCGGGCGGGCCTCGGACAGACCGGCGCGTTTGGCAATGCCATGACTGATGTAATTCACCGCGTCATAGCGCGTCATTTCCTGCTCCTGCAGGAAGTAGGCGGCATGGCTTTCGCGCTCGGCGAATATCGCCACCAGCACGTTGGCGCCGGTAACTTCTTCGCGGCCCGAAGACTGCACATGAATGACGGCGCGCTGGATAACACGCTGGAAGCCCGCGGTCGGCTTGGAGTCCTCGCCATCGTCGACGATCAGGCTTGCCAGCTCAGTATCGACGTAATTTTCGAGATTTCGCCGCAGCAAGGACAGATCGACATTGCACGCGCGCATAACGGCGGCCGCATCGCTGTCGTCGATGAGCGCGAGCAGCAGATGCTCAAGGGTTGCGTATTCGTGCTGGCGTTCGTTGGCCAGCGCGAGCGCGCGGTGCAGCGCGTTTTCAAGACTGCGGGAAAATGTCGGCACGGTACGTGCTACTCCTTTTCCATCGTGCACTGCAATGGGTGCTGATGCTGACGCGCAAAGTCCATTACCTGTGTCACTTTGGTTTCTGCCACCTCAAATGTGTACACACCGCACACGCCGACACCTTTTTGGTGCACATGCAGCATGATGCGCGTTGCCTCGTCCCTGCTCTTGCCGAAGAATCGCTCCAAAACGTGGATGACGAATTCCATCGGTGTGTAATCGTCGTTCAGAAGCAGAACCTTATAGAGGCTCGGCTTCTTCGTCTTCTGCTTTGTGCGCGTGGCGACACCGACATCGTTATCATCATCGCCACCGGGCGGCGGCGGCTGCGTTGCCATCGCGGTGATGATGCGGGTGACTGCCATCTGAAACAACGTCCTTCGGAACACGAACACAAGGCTACCGGTTGACCCAATCACAATATAGGGGTTCACGGCAGATTCCCTACACTCTACTTGCAAAATTCATAGGACAATCCACGCCCCAATGCAAAAGGCCCGGCGTGTTCCCACGCCGGGCCTTGCACTCTACCGCCTGAGCGGTGCGGTTAGGCTTACTTCTTGGGAGTATCCTTACCGGCGAACTGTCCGAGCTGGCCTTCGAAGGGCTTGTAGGCTTCCTTCGCGGCGTTCATGTACAGTTCGCCAATCTTGGTAACGCGGCCGACATAGGCCTCGTAGGCGGTCTTGGCGAATTCGGACTGGACTTCAAAAGCCTTGTCGATCGACTGGGCGGCAGCGGCCTTTTCGAAAACGGCGGAGCCATCTTCGAAGGATTTGCGCGAATAGTCGGCAACTTCGGTGGCGATTTCCTGGAAGCCCTTGGTCAGCGCGGATGCGCTAGCAACGGCGGCTTCGAGGTTTTCTTTGCCTGCGGTCTGAATTTCTTCAAAATTCTTGATCATAGTGAAACTCCAAATTCGCTTGCGCGGGGTTGTTCTGTGGTCCTTATATGTGCACTGCACAATGGAAGTCAAGAGGTATTTTTGTGCATCGCACAATTTTCCCTATTAACCAGTTAAAGCAAGGAATCCGGTGGTTTTTACAGTTTGGTAAGGCTGACCGGCAAGAATACGCCAAGGGACAGGCGTGCGCCGCACGATGCGCGTCAACCGCTGGATGGCGGGGCTCTAAAATCCCTCAAATGCAACGGTTTAGAGGCCGGGGCGAGGCAGCAGGGATAAAGGCAAACGCCCCAGAAGGGGCATCAGGTGGGACAGGTTTCATGGTGGGATCGACGCGTATCCGTCAATTGCTATCTATTTTCGCGATTTTATTCATCGCTCTCGCAGCCATTCCAATTGCTGCACCTGCACCCGCCGAGGCGCGCGAACGTTTCGCCGCGGTCACGGTCGATGCACACACCGGAACCATTTTGTTTTCACGCAATGCGGACGCACGGCGTTACCCGGCTTCGCTCACCAAGATCATGACCCTTTACGTTCTGTTCGAGGAACTCAAGGCCGGCCGTCTGACGTTGCAGAGCAAGTTCACCGTGTCGCGGCACGCGGCCAGTATGCAACCCTCCAAGATCGGCCTGCCGGCAGGCGCCACGATCTCCGTTGAAAACGCGATCAAGGCGCTTGTGACGAAGTCGGCGAATGACATCGCGGTTGTGGTTGCGGAAGGCGTTTCGGGCACTGAGTCGGCGTTTGCCCGGCGCATGACCCAGACGGCGCGGCGCATCGGCATGACCCGGTCTCAGTTTCGCAATGCTTCAGGGTTGCCCAACAGCCAGCAGGTGACGACGGCGCGGGACATGGCGACGCTTGGACTTCGCGTGCAGCGCGACTTTCCGCAGTTCTATCACTATTTCAGCCTGCGCAGCTTCACCTTCCGCGGTCGCACATATCGCACGCATAACCGGCTGCTCGGACGCTATGAAGGCACCAACGGTATCAAGACAGGCTACACGCGCGCTTCCGGCTACAATCTCACCGCCTCGGTGGTGCGCGGCAGGCGGCACCTTGTCGGTGTCGTCATGGGCGGACGGTCCGGGCGCTCGCGCAACGCATATATGCGCACCATGCTGACGCGTCAGTTCGGGCGCGCGCCGCAGTCGAGCAGTGACACTGTCGCCCGCATGGCCGGCACACCGCCCGGTTTCAGGCAGGTGGCCGAGATCCGTGACAGCTATCCCCTGCCCCTCGATAAGCCCGGCACGGAAAACGCCGATGCTCCGGTCGTGATGGCAGGCGTGGTGGCGACACCCCCGGCAATCGAGCCGGCGCCCGCGGCCCCAGCACAGCCCGAAATCGCACCGAATCCCGAAAGCACGGCAGTTCCCGAAAGCACACCGGCGCCGGAAATCATTATCCCGCAACCCGTTGCGGCCAATGCAGGCAATCCCTTCAACGCCCCGGCCGCCGAGCCGCCACAACACGACCCAAACTCCTGGGCCATCCAGATCGGTGCGTTTTCATCTGAGAACGATGCGATACGCCGCCTCGACGTCGCACAGGACCTCGGTCTCTCCGCGCTCAATGGAAGAAGTCCGTTCACGGTGGCGCATTTCGTCGAGGAGCGGGTCGTCTACCGGGCACGTTTCGGCGGGTTCGACCGCGAAGGCGCGGAAAACGCCTGCAAGCTTCTGGTGCGCAAGGCGATCAACTGCTTCGCGCTGGCGCCCAACGGGCAGTAAAAACCCGGCACGCCGCCGCAGGCCCTGAACACGCGGCCGCGCCCACATCACCTTCCGTCATTCGGCGTTTGCTCCAAACTTTCTGCGGTAATCTTGCGGCGATACGCCGGTGTGACGCACAAATGCCCGACGCAAACGCTGCTCACTTGCCAGGCCCGTTTCTTTGGCAATTCTCTTGAGCGCAATAACGGACTCCAATTCAAGCATGCGCTTGGCCGAATCGACGCGGATCATTTCAACAGATTTTGCGGGCGTGACCCCTGTGCGCTCCTTGTAACGTCGCGCAAACGAACGCGGGCTCATTCCAGACCGCTGTGCCAAAGCTTCCACGCCGAGGTTGGCTTGCAGGTTTTCGGCGATCCACGCATGCAGCTCCGAAAATCTGCCGGCCTCATCCCGCTTTTGTGCATGAAGCACGTTGCTGAACTGGGACTGTCCGCCGGGGCGTTTGAAGAACACAACGAGCGACTGTGCCACCTGCATGGCAATTTGGTGATCATGATCTTCCTCGACCATGGCGAGTGCAAGGTCGATCCCCGAAGTCACGCCGGCAGCAGACCACATCTCGCCGTCCCGCACAAAAAGCGGGTCTTTTTCAACGTGGACGTCGGGATAAAGCTTCTGCAACTCTTCCGCATACCTCCAATGGGTTGCGACGCTCTTACCATCGAGGAGCCCGGCCCTGGCCGTCACAAACGCACCCATACATGTGGTCGCCATGCGCCGGCACTCGCGGTGCCGGGCGGCAACCCACTTGAGGGACCTGTCTTCCGACAGAAGATCGAACACACCTGCACCGCCCGATATGATCACCGTGTCTATCGGATGTTTCGACGCGGCGCACAGCGAGGCTGTACGAACACAAATGCCGGTATCGGTTTCAATGTCACCGCCGACCGGTGATGCCAGAAGTAGTTCGTATGCCGCCGGCTTGCCGTCCGACGCGAGCGTTGCGTTCGCGCTTGAAAATACCTGCGCCGGACCGGCGGCATCCAGAAGTGTCACGCCTGGATAGACGACAATCACCACGCGTTTGCGTCGTGTCGTACTCGCGTTTGTGTGTTTGGCAGATTTTGAATGCATATTGTCATTTATGCCATCTCGACAAAAAGGTAAACCGGCTGCTCTGTTGACCATGTTTGATGGACGGGACGCAAATGAGCAACGACGCATCGGCAAAATGGCGGCCCTGGATGCTGGTTGGCCTTTCGTTTCTTGCGCTCGCGCTCGCCTATTCAACGCGCGCCGTGTTCGGTCTCGTCATGCCGCTTCTTGAACAAGACCTTGGATGGTCGCGCAGTTTCACGTCTTCTATCGCGGCAACCGCTCTCTTGATGACGGCAATTCTGGCACCGCTCGGAGGCAGGCTCGTCGACAAGCAGGGTGCGCGGGCGGTTACTCTTATGGGCATGGGTTTCCTGGCGTCAGGGTGCTTCCTCGTGGCGCTTACAAGCCATCCGCTTGCCTTCCTTCTAGCGTTCGGTGGTGTCGCGGCGACAGGATTTGGACTGGTGGCAATTCATGTGATCTCGACGGCGGTCGAGCAAGAATTCGACTCCAATCAGGGTCTCGCCACCGGCATCGCGACGTCCGGCTCGACCGCGGGGCAATTTGTCATCGTACCGTTGCTTGCCATACTGCTCGCCGCCTACAGCTGGCGGATGGCGTTCGTGGCACTTGGAATGTCGACGGTGCTTATGATGTTCTTTGTCATGCGGTGGTTTCCACGAGGCTCGCGGTTGCACCGGCAAACGGAAAGCACGCACGGCTCGGCCACGAGCTTCGCACACGACATCTGGACAATCGCCAAATTGCCGGCGTTTCAGATTCTGTTCTGGAGCTTCTTTCTCTGCGGATACACAACGTCCGGTGTTATAGAAACACACTTCCTGCCATACGCATCGTTCTGCGGATTTGGCCCGGTGTCATCCGCCACGGCCTACGGCCTGCTGTCGGCAATCAACCTTGCTGGAATGATAGGGGTTGGCTGGCTGACAGACCGCGTCAACCGTCCCCTGTTGCTCGGCGGCATCTACATTATACGAGGCTTGACCTTCATCGTTCTTGTCAACGTCGGCGCGGATCTCGAAACTCTCTTTGTCTTCGCCATAATATTCGGGCTTGTCGACTACTCAACCAGCCCGGTAACGGCGAGCCTGGTTGCGAGCCACATCGGCGTTCGCGTGATGGGGCTGGCGTTTGGCCTCATATCCGCAGGACATCAGGTTGGCGGTGCCGCAGGAGCCTACTTTGGCGGCTTACTGTTCGACCTTTATGCTCATTATGACTGGGTATGGTGGTCATCGCTGTGGCTTGCCGTGCTGGCCGGCGCACTGGTGTTGCTGCTGCGAAATTCGCCCCGGCAAGCGCTCGCCATGTCCTAAGGGGCTGAACGCCAGTGCAGGCGCGGTTTGGATGAAAGCAGCCGGAAGCGGTTTCGGACGGCTTGCGCCCAGGTTTCGCAATACACCATTTTGAGGTTCGGATTGATGAGCCCGACAGCGGTCGCAAGGTTGCTGGTGGCGTGAACCAGCGCGCCGCATCTGGCGAGCATCAGGCAATCTATCAGAACCTGTTCGGCAAGCGCTAGCTGTGGCACTACGCTTTTAATATGAACCTGCTCAGATGCCTCCGCCGCGGCACGCGTAACACCGGGCTGTACGATCACCCTGTCACTACCGAATGCCTGCTGAAACGCACCCACCGCAGGCTCAACGTCCGTGGCAAGAACCACGGTCCATGGCTGGTTCCGAGGCAGTATCGGGCGGACATTACGTATATATGCTTCGACCGAAGGCAACAGATCGGGGACTTCGATTGAATGGGCCGGGTGACGGTAATGCACGCCGACGCAGCAACGGCTCGAAGTGGCGGCACCGCAAATCGTCTCTACACGTGTAAGAATTTCAGGCCTGACCCGGATGAACTTGCGATAGAGCGAGTGATAAATGCCCCGCCAGTTGCGATTGCGCTTGTACATGCCGTAAGCGTTGCCGCCCGTCATGCCGAGATCGGCGAATGACATGGTCTCGATCTGTGATTCCGGGAATTCATCAAACGCGAGCGGCTCAAACAGGTGCAGCCAAATGTTTCCGTCTTCGGGGGCGCCATAACTGAAATGCGCGAGTTTGGGATCGATGGCCCAATCGACTATTGCGGCTTCGATGCCATCCTGTCCAAGTCTGAAGTGCAGATTGTTCAGCACACCATTGAAGTTCGAAAACAGCCCGGCATTCCAGTTGCGGATGACCAGCGTGCGAGTTTCCGCCTCACCTGTCATAAAATTCCCCACTTCCGCAGTCGCCCCGATTGAGGTGCCGGTCTCTCACCACGTGCTTCGGCAGGATTGATAAACCAGGACGCAGTCTTGAGCCAGATCAATTCGCACCTGGCTTTTGCATCAACGCTACATCCTTACACGGAATCTCGCACGACCAGCCGTGCCGCACTGCAATCCACCGCAACGTCGCCTCGCGATAGAACACGACATGGGTCGGGTCCTTGCGGTAATGCCAGTTGGCGAAGCGGTCATCGTCGGTCTGAAAACAGGTCATGATCCCAAGCCAGCCGCCGGGCCTCAGCATGGCGTCGAAGCGGGCGAATTCGCGGGCAGGCGCATAAAAGTGTTCGGCCGTTTCCGTGCACACGATAAAATCATAGACCTTCGACAGAGGCGTCTCGTCGGGAGCGAAATAGGGATCGTACAGCGCGACTTCCATTCCCGCTTCCCGCAACATAGCGGCAAGGGCGGGTCCTGGACCGCAGCCATAGTCGAGACTGCTCATGCCCGGTGTGAGCTTTTCCATCAGCGGTTCTGAGAGCCGGGCAAGGAAGCGGCGGTAGGCCGGATCACCGGGATCGTTTTCGTGGTGCAGATACTGGTCACGCTCATCGCCCGGTGCGAGCCTGTCGGCCGGATCGAGGAACCGTGCCTGACAGACCCCGCAACGCCAGTAGTCGCGCGCGTCGGCATGGGCGAGATGCCGAGGTGACGGTGCAGTGCACACCGGGCACGGCGGGGGCGGACTATTCGTCAAGGAGGATTTCCTTGGCGCGATTGATCTTGGTCGCCAGATGGTCGGAGCCGCCGAGGTCAGGATGGAACTTTTTCATCAGGCGCCGGTGCGCTTTCGAAATCTCGGCGGGCTTGGCATTGCGGTCGAGGCCGAGGATCTCGTAAGCCTCCTCCCGGGTCATCGTGTCGGCCGTATCGGGACGCCCGCCCGTCCGCGCCTTTTCAGAGGCGCCGTCCGCCTCGCGCCAGCCCGCATGGCCGCGGTCCAGAAACGCCTCGAGCAGGGCGGCGCTCTGATCGGTTTCGTTGAGGCATTCCTCGTAGAGTTCGAGAAGTTCATCGAGTGCAAGTTCGGAAAGCCGGCGCTGCTCAAAGGGGCCGGAACGCACTGTGCCGTCCACTTCGCCGCTGTCGTGGTCGAGTTCCATTTCCAGTTTGCGCGAACGTACCTGCGAGCGGTGCCCCGAACTGCGCTGGCCACCCATACGCGAAAGCGGATTGGCGATGCCAAGCAGGCCGGCAATGCCGAACGCTATGAGCGGCAACCCGATCAGCATCGATCCGCGCATCAGGAGAACGAGGCCAATCGCAATCATTCCCCATTGCCACAGCTTCGACAGCACATTCGCGACGCGGGTCGCATCGAGGCGAACGAACCAGCGCGCGGCGAACATCACGCCGATTGCAAGGGCGAAAGCGAGGATTACGTAATGCATCAATATGACCTAATCGAGCTGTTCCAGGAGCGCCCGTGCGCCCTGCCCGCGGCCGTGCTCGAGCAGCGCCCGGCGGCCGCCCGCGGCATAAACGGCGACGGCGGACAACAGCTCGCGCAACTGTTTCGCCGAGCCCATGTCGAAGGGACAATAGGCACCGCCCGTGAGCCGCGCGATCTCACGGAATGCCGCAGCGGCCACCGGTTCATTCCCCTCGTGAAACATGAACATGGGCGTGCCCTGCAAGGCGACTTTGCCGGCAAGGTCGCAGAGCGTGTCGACATTCTCTTCCATGCAGTCGCCGACATAAACAACCGCGTTGACCTTCTGCTTTGCCGCTTCCTTGCGCACATGCTTCAGCACCTTGCCGATCTGCGTGTGACCACCGCGGCAATCGACCTGGGTCATCAGCCGGGCAAGCTCGTTCGCATCGCTCACCCATTTGCTGGCGAGGCATTCACGAAATCCACGGAAATAGACGAGCTGCACATCGAGCCCGCCGATGCGCGCGGTTTCAGAAAACATCTCGCCCTGGATTTGCAGGGCATGATCCCAGGTCGGTTGGCGGCTCATAGTAGCGTCCATGGCGAAAACCAGACGGCCGCGGCCAGCGCCCGGGTCTTCCGCGGGCGTCGCCTTGAGCTCGGCCAGAAACGCATCGACTTCCGACTGGCTCGACGCCGGAACCGTCGTTTCTTCCGCCTTTACCGGCGCCTTTTTGTCGTCACCTGCCATATAACCAGCAGCTCCCGGGTTCACACCAATTTCTCGGACAAGGCCTTCCACACCCATTGTGGCGCATCCCCCTATATATGGCCAGTAGCCGTAGCTGTTTGAAGGGCGGAAATCGGCCTTCGGTATCGCCGCGAGGTGCGCTGGATGCTATACATTCACGTCGAACTGGCCGAGTGGACCTGACAGGCAACAATGAGCAAAACCCCTCAGATCGTGCGAACCATAACGGCACTTCGCGAGGTTACCTCGCGGTGGCGGGCAGATGGCGAGGCAAGTGCACTTGTCCCGACTATGGGAGCGTTGCATGCCGGCCACCTGTCGCTCGTCGACGAGGTGCACAAACATGCAAAACGCTCGGTTGCCAGCATTTTCGTCAACCCGCGCCAGTTTGCAGAACATGAGGATCTGGGCACATATCCGCGCGACGAAGACGGCGATGTCGCCATGCTCGGCGAACGCGGAACCGATCTCGTGTTCATTCCCCCGGTTGAGGAAATGTATCCGCCCGACTTTTCCACCGCCGTTGAAGTCGGCGACGTAACGGAGGGCCTGTGCAGCGCCTCTCGCCCGCACTTTTTCGGCGGCGTTGCAACCGTGGTTGCCAAGCTCCTGATCCAGGCGCAATGCGACTATGCGATCTTCGGCGAAAAAGACTTCCAGCAACTTCTCGTCATCCGCCGCATGGCGCGCGACCTCGATATCCCGACGAAAATCCTCGGCGCGCCGATCATCCGCGAAGACGACGGCCTCGCCATGTCATCGCGCAATCAGTATCTCGATGACCAGCAGCGCCAGATGGCGCCGCATCTCTACGCCACGCTGTGCACGGTGGCGGATGCCATTCGCGTCGCCGGCGAAGTTGAAAAGGCGCTTGGCGACGGCACGTCGGTGCTCGCCACCGCCGGGTTCGATGTCGATTATCTGGAGCTCAGAGACGCGGTGACGCTGGAACCGATCACCACGGCGCCGCAGACCCCAGCCCGCCTGTTCGCCGGCGCCTATCTCGGCAAAACGCGGCTGATTGATAATATGGCTGTTTAGATCAACCCCAACTCAACAAGGTCCGCCCGCATTTTCGGCGGCAGGCCGTCGCTTTCGGCGCCTTTGGCGAGGTCCGGGGGCACGTCTTCGTGAAGAAAGTAGCGCCATCCCTGGAAGGCGCGGCGCGGCTGAGGACGGGTGGCGACGAGCTCGGGGTCGAACACCAGCTTGCAGCGCCTGATGCCTTCGGCATCGGTGATGGGCACGATGTCCGTAAACCGCTGGCGCACTTGGATCACGCCCTTGATCACCCAGTAGAGCGAACCGCCGTCGAGCAGTTCGCCGGCGCGGCGCGGGAACATGCGCGTCACATGATAGACCTCGCCTTCCTGCGCCAGACGGCGATCCTGCCATGCACGCTGGTCTTCAATGTCCTCTGCACCGACGCAGAGTTTGATCATGTTGAGGGCCATGCGTGGAGTGTAGCGGCCCGGGCCGCGGGACAAAAGAGGGGCGCAGGGTTCGCCGGCGCTTCTCCACAGCTCACGTGCCAACTTGCGAATGAGAGCGGGACTGACCGAATAACGCCGAAACGCCACCTCCAGCGTCATGCCCGTGCTTGATACGGGCATCTACCGGCGGCGGCCGGAGATGCGCGGATCAAGTCCGCGCATGACGTAAATGAAGGGGAACAGTGGCGCTTTTCCACAGCTCGCGCGCACATCCACCGTCATCACCGCTCCTCTCTATCGTCATCACCGGGCTCGACCCGGTGATCTCGCCGTGCCTGCCCCGAGATACGCGGGTCAAGCCCGCGCATGACGTAGATGAAAGGCGTGGAGAGGCGGCGCTCGGAAGGTATTCGGATCAAGCCCGCGTATGACAGGAGGGAGAGTGGCGGCGTCAGTTCAAACTATTCCGCAACTTCAAGCGAAATGAGGGTCTGACCCTCTTCCACCTGGTCGCCGGCGGCAACTGTAATGTCGGCAACCGTTCCATCGGCGCCGGCAACGAGCGTGTGCTCCATCTTCATCGCCTCGAGGACGGCAAGCGGATCGCCCTTCTTGACCTTGGCGCCGGGCTCGGCGTGCAACTTGATGAGCTTTCCGGACATCGGCGCTCGCACCGTGGCGCCGCCGCCCGCCTCATCGGCATCGCGGGCGAGGAGATCCTGGACGCGCAGCTCGAAATGCTCGCTGCCGCGGGCCAGATAGAGCGCGTTTGGCGCAATCGCTACCGGGCAAAAGACCGCGTCGGAGCCGATGCTTGCGGCAACCTGTTCACCTTGCATGCGAAAGTCGGAGACATCGGCGCTGATGCTCATGTCCTCGCCCGTCACGCTCACCGTGTCTGCCCGGGCGCCACGGGCGATATCAACCGTCACATCCTGGCCGTTGGCAACAAGATGCAAGCGATCGGTCCGGTCCGTGCCGAGAGACCAGCCATCGGTCAGCCCGAAGGGAGACGCCGGTTCGTTGGAAACCCCAGCGCTCTTGCCGTTTCCGGCCGCCAGCCAGGCATGGCCGGCAAGGGCGAGCAACTCGGACGGGCCGTCCTGCGGCACCAGGCTTTCAAGCTTTTCGTCAATGAAACCGGTATCGAATGAGCCGGCTACAAAATCGGGGTGACTTACCGCATTGGCAAGAAAACCGATATTGGTCTTGAGGCCCAGAACGGCGGTCTGCGACAGCGCCTTGTGCAGGCGTGCAAGAGCGCTCTCGCGGGTCTCGCCCCAAGCCACCAGCTTGGCGATCATCGGGTCGTAATAAGGTGTCACGTCCTTGCCGGTGGCAACGCCCGTATCGATGCGAATGCCGTTCTCATCGTCGGGAAACCGGATGGCGTGCAGATGACCGGTCTGGGGCAGAAAACCATTGGCCGGGTCTTCGGCGTAAAGCCGCGCCTCCACCGCATGGCCTTGCGCCTCGCCGATCTCCTCCTGCTTAAGGGGCAGTTTTTCGCCCGCCGCGACGCGCAACTGCCACTCGACGAGATCAAGGCCGGTGATCATTTCCGTCACCGGATGTTCGACCTGCAGGCGCGTGTTCATTTCCATGAAGAAGAAGGCGTCTTCGCGCAGGCCCTGGCTTGAGTCCGCAATGAATTCGACCGTGCCGGCTCCCTGGTAACCGACCGCCTGCGCCGCCGCGACGGCAGCGGCGCCCATGTGGGCGCGCATTTCAGGCGACATGCCGGGCGCAGGCGCTTCCTCGATGACCTTCTGATGGCGGCGCTGCAGTGAACAGTCGCGCTCGAACAGGTGCACGCAATTGCCGTGGCCGTCGGCGAAGACCTGAATTTCCACATGACGCGGCGCGGTGACGAAACGCTCGATCAGAACACGCTCATCGCCAAACGCACTCTTTGCCTCGCGCCGGCAGGAGGCGAGCGCAGCTTCGAATTCGGATTTCTTCTCGACCCGGCGCATGCCTTTGCCGCCACCGCCCGCAACGGCCTTGATGAGCAGCGGATAGCCGGTCTTGTCCGCTTCTTCGGCAAGCACCGCATCGTCCTGACTGGCGCCGTGATAGCCCGGCACCACCGGCACATCGGCCTTTTGCATCAGCGCCTTGGCGGCATCCTTCAACCCCATGGCGCGGATGGCGCCGGCCGGCGGGCCGACAAACGGAATTCCGGCTTTCTCGCAGGCCTCGGCGAATTCGGCGTTCTCGGAGAGAAATCCGTAACCCGGGTGAATGCAGTCCGCCCAGGCAAGCCGGGCCACGTCGAGCACTTTTTCAGCATCGAGGTAGCTGCGCGTCGCCGGTGCCGGTCCGATGAGATGCGCCTCGTCTGCTTCTTCCACATGCAAGGCATGGGCGTCCGCCTCGGAGTAAACCGCGATGGTGCGAAGCCCCATGCGGCGGGCGGTGCGAATGACCCGGCAGGCGATTTCGCCACGGTTGGCTATGAGGACGGAACGGAACATGGCGCGAGTTATGTCACTGTCGGGAGCGCGGAGCAATGATCATAAGGGCTCAGCCGAAATCGAGGGGGATTTTCAGGTAGCGCACACCGTTTTCTTCCGCCGGCGGCAGATCGCCGGCCCGAATATTGACCTGGATCGAGGGCAGGAGCAGCAGCGGGACGGACAACTGCGCATCGCGTTCGTTGCGCATCTTGGCGTAATCGTCCGCGCTTACGCCGCCGCGCAGATGAACGTTTTCGCGCTCCTCCGCCACTGTTGTTTCCCAGGCATATTCGTCCCGGCCCGGCGCCTTGTAGTCGTGGCACATGAAAAGCCGGGTTTCCGGCGCCAGCGCCAGCAACTTGTGGATAGAGCGGTAGAGCTCGTGGGCATCGCCGCCTGGAAAGTCGGCCCGCGCGGTACCGAAGTCGGGCATGAACAGCGTGTCGCCGACGAAGCCCGCGCCATCGACCAGATAGGTGACACAGGCCGGCGTGTGACCCGGCGTGTGCAGAACCCTCACCTCCAGCTCACCGATATTGAAAGTTTCCCCATCGTCAAACAGGCGGTCGAATTCGCGGCCATCGTCGGACACATCGTCAAGATTGAACACCGGCCTGAAGATGCGTTGCACGTCGCGCACGCCGCTGCCGATGCCGACTTTCGCACCGGTCTTTCCCTTGATGTATTTGGAACTCGTCAGGTGGTCGGCGTGAATATGCGATTCCAGCACCCATTCGACAGTGACGCCCGCCGCCTCCGCGTCGGCGAGAACGGCATCGACCGACGCCGTCGCCGCCTTGCCTGATGTGTGTTCGAAATCGAGGACGGGATCGACAATCGCCCCGGACAGGGTCGCCCGGTCCCAGATCAGATAGCTCACCGTGTTGGTCGGTTCGTGAAAGTAGGCCTTTATCTCAAGTCCGCCCGCATCCGGCATCTACCCTCTCCCTGATCGCTTACACGATAGCGTCGCTCACTCTACTGCGGCCTGCCGGAGCGTCAATCGACATCGGCGCGGTCGAACTCACGCAACAATTGGCCGCGCACGATCTGCCACTGGGAAACGATCTCCTTGCGCACGGCGGATGCGGTGTCGCGGTCGACGGTTTCGCAATAGCCGAAGTCGCGGAAGTGATCGTGCATCCGCGTGATGCCTTCGTATGGGTACTTGCCGGTGCCCTCCTCGATGGGTCGGCGGCGGCGAAACAGGGCGCGGGCATCGTCGATGCGAGACCTGAGCGCGGTGAGCGTGCGTTCGAACTCGGCTCGGTCGCCGCTGTCGCGGCGGGTGTACTCGATGGCGCGCTGCACCGCATCGACCAGCCCCGGCCAGAACACGCGAAGATCGTTGACGAAGGCAATGCGGCGCTGGAAGCAGAACCCCACCCAGGCCACCGGCAGCAGCACGATGACGGGCGAGATTTCCTTATAGAGCTCAAACAACTGATAGGCGTGGATGTGGCCCTGCGCGGTTGGCACGATCTGCTCATCAAGCCCCAGCCGGTTGTCGAGCAGGAACGAGGCCACGCCAACGATCACCCACAAGCCGTAGATCGCCACGACGAGGACGATGTTTCGCCTCAGATCGCTCCGGTTCATGAGGCGGGCCGCTCGAGCGGAGAATCAGTCATGTGCACGATTTTAGCGCAGATCAGTGTCGGACGGCGCTCCTGGAGTTCGACGGTAGCTCACCACCTTACAAGACGCAGCTCACTACCGTACGAAGTGAGAACGCCGCCCCCACCACCGTCATGCGCGGACCTGATCCGCGCATCTCCTTGCGTTCTCAAAGGCTTGCTTCTCGAGACCTCTCGGCAGCGATGCATGAGATCACCGGGTCTAACGCCCGGTGATGACGATCTGGAAATTACCCCGCTCACATCCGGAAGACGCCGAACTTGGTTTCCGGGATCGGGGCGTTGAGGGCTGCCGAAAGCGACAGGCCGAGCACCATGCGGGTTTCGGCGGGGGCGATGATGCCGTCGTCCCAGACGCGCGCGGTGGCGAAATAGGGATGGCCTTCGCGTTCGAACTGCTCAAGCGTCGGGCGCTTGAAATCTTCTTCTTCTTCCGCCGACCAGGTGGCGCCGGAGGCCTCGATATTGTCGCGCTTGACGGTGGCGAGGACGGAAGCCGCCTGCGGCCCGCCCATGACGGAGATGCGCGCGTTCGGCCACATGTAAAGAAAGCGGGGCGAATAGGCGCGGCCGCACATTCCGTAATTGCCGGCGCCGAAGGAGCCGCCCGTAATAACGGTGAATTTCGGCACTCTGGCGCAGGCGACCGCGGTGACCATCTTGGCGCCGTTGCGGGCGATGCCCTGTGCTTCGTATTTCTTGCCGACCATGAAGCCTGAAATGTTCTGCAGGAAGAGCAGCGGAACGCGCCGCTGGCAGCAAAGCTCTATGAAGTGGGCGGCCTTCTGGGCGGATTCCGAATAGAGGATACCGTTATTGGCGATGATGCCGATGGGGTAGCCCATGATGTGGGCAAAGCCGGTCACGACCGTCGTCGCATAGAGCTTCTTCCATTCATCGAAATCGGAAGCATCGACAAGGCGTGCGATCACTTCGCGCGCATCGTACTGCACGGAAACGGCGGGCGGGATGACGCCGTTGAGTTCCTCGGGCGCATAACGCGGCGCGATCGGCTCGCGCAACGGGATATCGACGACCTTCTTCGTATTGAGCCCACGCACGATGGAGCGCACGATGGCCAGCGCATGGGTGTCGTCCATGGCGTAGTGGTCGGCAACGCCGCTCTCGCGGGCGTGCACGTCGGCACCGCCAAGCTCTTCGGCCGTGACCTCCTCGCCCGTTGCCGCCTTCACGAGCGGCGGCCCGCCGAGAAAGATCGTGCCCTGCTGGCGCACAATGACGGTATCGTCCGACATGGCCGGCACATAGGCGCCGCCCGCGGTGCACGAGCCCATGACGCAGGCGATCTGGGGAATGCCTTCCGACGAGAGCGTTGCCTGATTGTAGAAAATGCGCCCGAAATGCTCGCGGTCGGGAAAGACTTCCGTGTGGTTCGGCAGATTGGCGCCGCCGGAGTCGACCAGGTAGATGCATGGCAGCCGGTTCTCGCGAGCAACCTCCTGGGCGCGAAGGTGCTTCTTCACCGTCATCGGATAGTAAGTGCCGCCCTTGATGGTGGCATCGTTGCAGACGATGACGCACTCGCGGCCTTCTATCCGCCCGACGCCGGTAATCACGCCAGCGGACTGGATATCACCGGTATACATATCGAGGGCGGCAAGCTGGGAAAGCTCAAGGAACGGCGAACCGGGATCGATGAGCTGCATGACACGATCGCGCGGCAGAAGCTTGCCGCGGCTCAAATGCCGCTCGCGAGATTTTTCGCTGCCGCCCAGTGCAGCATGCGCACGTTTCTCGTTCAGATCGGCGACGAGTGCATCCATTGCCTCGGCATTGGCCTTGAACTCGGCGGAACGGGGGTTAATGCGGGTTTCAATTTGTGCCATGGGCGCTAGATAGCCCGTAAATCGAACCTTGTCACGAGGCCCGGACTCGACAGCTCAAAGCCAGCGTCTGACACGTGCGCAATAGTCGGCATATTCCCTCGGGAACTTGGCCGCGAGATACACTTCCTCGCGCTGCACAACGCCGAACAGCAGGACGGCAAAGAGGACCGGCAGCACGATCAGGCCCCACGGCGCGTTAAGCAGCAGGCACAGGCCGCCATAGAACGCCATGAGGGCGATATAGATGGGGTTGCGGCTGAAGCTGTAGGGGCCGGATGAGACGATCGCGGTGCTGGGCCGGTTGGTCGGCACGTTGGTTCCAGCACGTGTAAAGCTCACAAAACACGCGGCAAGGAGCGCGATGGCGCACAATACGGCAGCCGCACCGATGATGAGCGCCTGCGTCGGCGCGTTGAGCAGCCCGCCCCAGAGCGGCGCCACGCCTTCAACGGCGCATGCAATCGCAAGGCCGCCGAGAAACAGGAGTGGCGGATGAACCGCCACTCCTGCGTTGTCTTTGTTATGCGTCATTGCCAGTTTCTTTGCCCATTTGTTCGATGCTGCGCCAGAGCGCCATCGATCCGGGCTTTCTGTTCAGAACTCAGCGCACCATAGAACGCTTCAAGTTCAGGCTCAATGTGCCGCAGGACCGAAGCGCCGGCATCGAGCGCCACACGCATCTGCTCAACGCGCGCGGTCAATGGCGCCTCGTCCTGCATTGAGCAAAGCGGTGAGCGCAGTTCTTCAAGCGTCGTCTCGAATTTCTCCGCCAGAGAACGGAAACGCATGCCCTGTTCCTCATCCAATTCAAGTTCGGCTTCGATGAACGGAGCGAATGCCGCAACACTCAAGGCGTGCGAACCGTCGGCGCACCAGGTGCTATAGCGGCCTTCGCCGCCTCTTGCGCCTTCGCGCGACATGGCGTGCGAGGCCCAGCCACCGGCCCGGGCCTCAACGGCATAGGTATTCCAAACGTAAATGCCACCGGCAGTGGCCAGGCCCACGACCACGGCGAGGGTTGCGAGAGACGACAGGATTATCTGAGTCCAGTTCATAGCGTCCTCCATAATGACAATTGTATTGTCATATAAGATTGACAAATAGATTGTCAATATCAGGAAGCCGAAAAAAATGTCTGCTCGGCACCAACCACCCTGCAGGCATCTCGGCTGGCCTCTCCGGCCCGCACGTCACTATACCTCGATGCGCCGGTCGAGCTCGGCCATGACATGAGCGAGAAGCCGTTCGGCGGCGGCCACATCGCCGGGCTCGGCGCCGTCGGCAATGCTGCCGAGCGAGGCCAGCATGTTCTGCTTGATTTCCGCATGGCGCTCCGCGCCCTTGCCGGTGAGGACGAGGAGCTTTGAGCGCTTGTGGGCGGGGTTGTCCTCGAAGGTGATCAACCCCTCGCCCGCCAGTTCGTTGGCAAGCACCTGAATGT
The DNA here is from genome assembly GCA_021775755.1 of Hyphomicrobiales bacterium. Taxonomy (GTDB): domain Bacteria; phylum Pseudomonadota; class Alphaproteobacteria; order Rhizobiales; family JAJFHB01; genus JAJFHE01. The sequence goes on from JAJFHE010000025.1 coordinate 23,056, forward strand.
GCTGGCGCGCCACGGGGCGCATTCGCGCGATCTGCGGCACAGTGCACGGCCCTTCGCGCACAAGCGTGTGCAGGACACCCCACGTGCCGCCGCCGGACGCGTTCACCGCGCCACTCGAACCACCCACCGCGCGCAGCTTGTGCGCGGTCCACACCGTGTCGATCAGCACCTGAAGAAGTGCCTCCAATTTTGCGATATCATTCATGGCCGACACAATGGCAAGGCCGGACGGATGGTGCAATGGCTGCGAGTTCTGAACGAATCCGTTCGTCGGTTATCGAGGCGCGGACGGCTCTGACAATGTCCAGAAAATTACCAGTTTTGGCCCCTCGCAAGCTAATCGCGAGGCGCGGAGAATGTGTCATCCAACCACTCAATGTACCGCCACACCGCATAATGCGATGGGCGCTTCTGGAATCATTCGCCGCCATCCATCCGCCACGTCTGTGATTTCCAATCTCACCCCTGGCGCAAGGCGGAGAATTGGCCGCACGCGCGGTGCGCTATTGACCCGCGCTTTGCCATTGCGCAGGCCCTGAAGCTGGATTACTTATCCAGAGAACATCGAACCTTGTACACGGTGCAAGGTGGACAAATGCAGAACGCGATCGGAGAGCGGATATGGACCAGAAAGCAGATAGCGGGTGCCCAATGCACACACACACGTCGATGGGCGTTACATCGAACCGGGACTGGTGGCCAAATCAGCTCAATCTCAGAATTCTGCATCAGCACTCTTCCCTGTCAGATCCCATGGGCGGAGGTTTCAACTACGCCGAGGAGTTCAAGAAACTCGACCTGGCGGCCCTGAAGAAGGACCTCTATGCGCTGATGACCGACAGCCAGGACTGGTGGCCGGCCGACTATGGACACTATGGCGGGCTGTTCATTCGCATGACGTGGCACGCCGCGGGCACCTACCGCATTGCCGATGGCCGTGGCGGTGGGGGCACGGGCAACCAGCGCTTTGCGCCTCTCAACAGCTGGCCCGACAACGGCAACCTCGACAAGGCGCGCCGGCTTTTGTGGCCGATCAAACAGAAATACGGCAACAAAATTTCCTGGGCCGATCTCTTGATCCTCGCCGGCAACTGCGCGATTGAATCGATGGGAGGCAAAACCTTTGGTTTCGCCGGCGGGCGCGAAGATATTTGGGAGCCTGAGGAGGACATCTACTGGGGGACTGAGACCGAGTGGCTTGGCGACGAGCGATACAGCGGTGACCGGGAGCTTGAGAACCCTCTTGGCGCGGTTCAGATGGGCCTCATCTACGTCAACCCGGAAGGCCCGAACGGTGAACCGAGTGCGGTCGCTTCAGGCCGCGACATTCGCGAAACCTTCGCGCGCATGGCAATGAACGACGAAGAGACCGTGGCGCTTACCGCCGGCGGACACACCTTCGGCAAAGCCCATGGAGCCGGCGATGCAGACCATGTCGGTCCCGAACCGGAGGGCGCCAGCATCGAAGATCAGGGCCTCGGCTGGCTCAGCAGCTATGGCAGCGGCAAAGCCGGCGATGCGATCACCAGCGGTATCGAAGGAGCCTGGACCGCGAACCCGACACAGTGGGACAACGGCTATTTCGACCTGCTGTTCGGCTACGACTGGGATGTGGAGAAGAGCCCCGCCGGCGCCTGGCAGTGGGTACCCGTCAATCCGGCCGAGAAGGATCTCGCGCCGGATGCGTTCGATCCGTCGAAAAAAGTGAAGACCATGATGACCACCGCGGACATGGCAATGCGGATGGATCCGATCTACGAGCCGATTTCACGGCGCTTCCACGAGAACCCGGACGAGTTCGCTGACGCGTTCGCGCGGGCATGGTTCAAGCTCACCCACCGCGACATGGGTCCGCGCTCGCGCTATCTCGGCGCGGAAGTCCCGGCGGAGGAACTGATCTGGCAGGACCCCGTTCCGGCCGTCGACCACGACCTGATCGACGCGTCAGACATTGCGGACCTCAAGGGCAAGATTCTCGCTTCTGGTCTGTCTGTCTCCCAGTTGGTCTCGAGCGCCTGGGCATCTGCATCGACATTCCGCGGCTCCGACAAACGCGGCGGGGCGAACGGCGCGCGCATCCGTCTCGAGCCACAGAAGGACTGGGAGGTGAACCAGCCTGCTCAACTGGCGAGCGCACTCGAAACCCTGGAAGGCGTGCAGAAAGCATTCAACGACGCCCAGTCCGGCAGCAAGAAAGTATCGCTTGCCGACGTGGTTGTTCTCGGCGGGTGTGCCGCCGTGGAGAAGGCCGCGAAGGACGCCGGACACGATGTGGAGGTTGCCTTCGCACCGGGGCGCACGGACGCGTCTCAGTCGCAGACCGATGTGGATTCCTTTGCCGTACTCGAACCGGCGGCGGACGGGTTCCGCAACTACCAGAAAACCAAATACGCCGTATCGGCAGAGGAACTGTTGGTTGACCGGGCGCAATTGCTGACGTTGACCGCGCCAGAGATGACGGCGCTCGTCGGCGGCATGCGCGTCCTCGGTGCAAACCACGGCCAGTCCCAACACGGCGCCTTCACAACGCGGCCGGAGACGCTCACTACAGACTTCTTCGTGAACCTGCTCGACATGGGCACCGAGTGGAAGGCGGTTTCCGACGACGAAGACGTGTTCGAAGGACGCGATCGAACGAGCGGCGATGTCAAGTGGACCGGTACCCGGGTCGATCTGGTGTTCGGCTCTAATTCCCAGCTCCGGGCCATTGCGGAAGTTTATGCGTGCGGCGATTCGCAAGAAGCGTTCGTACGCGACTTCGTGGCCGCTTGGGGCAAGGTCATGAATCTCGACCGCTTCGACCTTGCCTGACCTTTGCACGGAGGCCTTCGCCGGGGAGCCGAGATAGAACAACCTCTATCCAAATCCGGGTGAACAGAAATCAGGAGCGGCGTTCCAGGGCAACCTGGAGCGCCGCTTTTCGTTGCGGTAACCCAATGCCTCGGGATTGAACGTCACGCGAGGCATTATTGGGAGGGCCGGCGGAGGCCGCGCACGCGACAGCGAGACTTTGTTAACGGTTTCACGCACCGCTTCTTTCTTCTATCTTCTGCCGGCCGACTGAACCCGATGAGACAGGCAATGACGCTTGAGCGCAAGACGATCCTGCCAGAGACACAACTGCCGGACGCCGACGAAACGATACAGGCCGGGCGGGCACTTGCGCGCGACTGGAACGTTGGCTCGTGTAGCTTTCTCACCGAGTTCGACGTTCGTTGCGAGGCCGAATTCAAGCGCGCGCAAATGGCCCGCGGGGAAATCATGCAGCACGCCCAGGTCGGGTTTCGCGACCCTGAGAAATCACGCCGCGCCTGGGCCGAAATATACGAAAAATGTGACAAAGAAGGCGTTGGCGTCGACCGTTACGGCATCTGCCTCGACTGGTCTATGGGATATCCGCGTGACAGCCGGACCGACAAAATGCGCGGGACGGGTCTTATCCTTGAGGACATCGAGGAGTTCGTGACGCTCACGCAAGAGGCGCCGGTTGCTCCGCATTTCGGCGATTTCGTGCTCGGTTTCCCAGGTTCGATTGAAACCGCGCAGGCGGCGCTTGCGGCAGGTTCCACGTCTATCGGCAATCTCGGTCAGTATTTCACCTTCCGCCTGCCCGGCTGGGACGACGACGTCGCAACGACGCGAGCCACCCTCACGGCGCTTGCCCTGCTTGCGGCGCAGCCCGTCGAAGTGCTCGTGCACTCCAATCTCGATGACGGTTATGCGGCGCAGTTTACGGACCTTGCCTCAAGTCTTGGTGCGGTTCTTCTGGAAAAACATATCGTCGAAAAATTGATCGGCGGCTCTATCAGCCATTGTTACGGACATCATTTTTCAGATCCACTGCGGCGCATGGCGTTTCAGCTTGCGCTGGCGCAGGCTACCGACACACCCGGCACCATGATCTATGGCAACACGACAAGCTACATCGGCGGTGACGCGCAGAATTATGCGAGTCTTTCCTCATATTTGCTGAGCGACATTCATACACAGATTCAAGAGCCGACCGGCCATGCCGTGAACCCCGTGCCGGTGCGCGAGAACAGCCGCATTCCCGACATCGACGAGATCGTCAACGCTCAGCTGTTTGCCGCCAGGCTTACCGAGCACGCGGCACGCTACGGCGCACTGATCGATATGTCCGCGCCGCGGGAACTTGCGAGCGAGATTGTCAGCGGTGGGCGGGCGTTCTTCTCCGCAACGCTCGACGGCCTTGCGCAGGCGGGCATCGACACAAATGATCCGTTTGAAATGCTGCTGGCGCTGCGCCGGATTGGTGGCCGCCGGCTCGAACGGGAATTCGGTGCGGGCCGAATCTCCAGCGATGCTTCAGGCGTGCGCGAGCCGGTTGTCGCCTCGCCCGTTCTTGAAGAAATTGAAGACGTGGCGCGCGCAAGGCTTGAGCATCTGGCACCGCGGGAACGCGCCGCAGCAGTGGCGGCCGGGTTTAGCGTGCTTGTTGCAACGACGGATGTTCACGAGCACGGCAAGATGGTCGTAGAACGGATTCTCGGCGAAGCAGGCATCACGGCAAGAGACGGGGGTGTTTCGGTCGACCCCGACGCACTCGTGAACCTTGCGGGAACCAGCGGGGTCGACGCCATTGCCATCAGCACTTACAACGGCGTCGCGCTTGCATTCGTCGAAGACGTCTTTGTCGAAATGGCGCAACGGAAACTCGACATTCCGGTTATGGTCGGCGGGCGGTTGAACCAGATACCCGCAGGCTCAAACACCAGTTTGCCGGTCGATGTTACGCGCGAATTGCGCGAGGCCGGCGCCATTGTCTGCGTGCATGCGGAAGAACTCGTACCCGCGCTCCTGAAAGCGGCGGCCGAAAAGAAAGGGCCAGACACATCATGAGCGGCAAACGCGAACACACAATCGGCATAGTCGGGGTCGGGCATCTCACTGCGCACATGGTGCCCGGGCTGTTACGGGCGGACCCGGCGCCGAACATCGTGCTTTCGCCTCGGGGCCGCGAGCATGTAGCGCAACTGGAACGCGCTTATGACGTTGAAATTGCGGCATCAAATGAAGAAGTCGTCGACCGCTGCGCGACCGTTCTCCTCGGTGTCAGGCCGTTTCAGGCACTGCAAGCCGTCGAGGGCCTGCCGTGGCGGAGCGATCACACGCTGGTATCGCTGTGTGCCGGCGTAACCATCGCGGACCTATCCTCCCATCTCAACGGCGCCAGCGTGGTGCGTGCCATGCCCGTAATTGCTGCCAAGTTCGGCCACAGCCCGACATGCATTCACCCCGCCCATGCGGCAACCGAAAGTCTGCTGGCATCGTGCGGTCCGGTGATCGCGGTCGAACGGGAAATAGACGTCGACAATGCGACTATCAATGCCTGTTACTCAAGCTGGATGGTTGCACTCGTGGACACGGTACGAGGCTGGAACGAAGCGGCGGGATTCGACGCGCCTACCGCACGGCGACTTGCGGTACTCATGACCCGTGCCGTTGCGGAGACGTGCGAGGGGCGCGATGACGTCACTCTGGCAGAACTCACAGATGAACTGGCAATCCCCAACAGTGTTACGGGCGATGGCCTTGAGAAGTTGAGAGACGCCGGCGCCCTGTCTGCCTGGACGGCGTCATTCGACCTGATCTCGGCACAAATTCGCAAGTAGCGCACCCTGCGGCATACGGCCCGGAAAACCGGCAGCTATTGACAAAAACCACGCGCTCCCACATGTTCCCGCGCATGAAATCGGGCGCGCACGAAGCCGAATCCCGATCCGCAATCGCTGAGGCCTTACTGGATCGCCGTCAGCGCCGCACCCTGAATGGGTTGAACGATAAAGAAACGATACTCCACTCATGAGCTTTGACGACCTCGGACTAAGCGCCAGGGCGCTCGCAGCCGTTACCGCGGCCGGATTCGAAATCCCTACCCCCATTCAGGCCCAAGCCATTCCTGAAGTTCTGGCGGGACGCGATGTCCTCGGCCTGGCGCAGACCGGCACCGGCAAGACCGCATCCTTCACCCTGCCGATCCTGACGCGCCTTGAAACCGGCCGTGCCCGTGCGCGCATGCCGCGCATTTTGATCCTTGAGCCGACCCGCGAACTTGCCGCACAGGTGCACGAAAGTTTCGAACTGCTGGGCGCGAACTACAAGCTGACCATTGCCCTGCTTATCGGCGGTGTGTCTTTTGCCGACCAGGACCGCAAGCTCAGCAAGGGTGCCGACGTTCTCATCGCAACGCCAGGCCGGCTGCTGGACCACTTCGAGCGCGGCAAACTTATGATGAACGGCGTTGAAGTCCTCGTCGTCGATGAAGCGGACCGCATGCTCGACATGGGGTTCATCCCCGATATCGAGCGAATCTGCAAACTCCTGCCCTTTACACGGCAAACGCTGTTTTTCTCCGCCACCATGCCATCGGAAATTCAGCGCATCACCTCAACGTTCCTCCACAATCCAGTGCGTATCGAGGTCGCCGCCCGCAGCTCCGTCGTGTCAACGATCCGGCAGCACTGGGTAAAAGCGCCGAGCGTGCCGAAAGAAAAACGCGCCGCCTTGCGCGATCTCATCGCCTCACAACCGATCAAGAACGCCATCGTGTTCTGTAACCGCAAGCGCGATGTCGCCGTACTTGAACATTCGTTTCAGCGTCACAAACTCTCTGGAGGCGCGTTGCATGGCGACATGAACCAGCATGCGCGGCTGGAAACCCTGCAAAGGTTTCGCGACGGGGAGATTACGTTCCTGGTTGCAAGCGATGTCGCAGCACGCGGTCTCGATATTCCCGAAGTCAGCCATGTCATCAATTACGACATCCCTTCTGCGCCGGAAGACTACGTCCATCGTATCGGGCGCACCGGGCGCGCGGGGCGCGAAGGTCATGCATTCAGCCTGGTAACACGCGAAGACCGCGGCCGGGCGAAAGATATCGAGAAACTGATCGGACAAGAGCTCGACTGGTTCGGCACTGCGCCGTCCAAGGACGACGATGGGGACAGGCGGCGGCCCTCAAGAGGCAGTGGCAGGCGCGATGCCGCCAGCCGGCAAAAACAGTCTGCCGGCAAACGCGACGGACCAAAGAAATCAGACGACAGCGATGCGGCTGTGGCGGAAGAAAACGTTACAATCGCAGAAGCTGCCGACGCGGAAGCGGCCAGCGAAACAAAATCCGCGCGCGCACCCCGCGAACGCTCGAGAAAATCGTCAGCGGCGGCCACTCAGGAACAAAAACCTGCCCGCGGGTCCGATGCGACCTGGAACGGCGGACACATTCCGGCATTTCTGCAGCGCTCCGTCAGGCCCTGAGTCCCGGACCGGTGGCGGCCGGCATTGCAACCCTTCCAGTTAAAACCAGACAATTCCACTTAAAGTGTATTTGTGTGCATTCGATATTTGTTTGCGCGCGGTTGAATTAATTTACCAAAACGTAATCCGAAACAACGATATTTGTTCCAGCTTCTCCAGAACGGGGAGCTGGTAGTTGAGTCAAGAACCCAAGGAAATGGGATCCCCGCCGTGAACAATCCAGAAGACTATAATCTATCGATCGCACAGGCTCACCGGGCAATGAGCCTCATGGTCGAACGCCGATGCCCGGCGACACCTCAAAATTTCGAACTCTGGTACAACTACGCGGTGGGGCACAACCACGCGCTGAATGCCGAAGTCGACAAGGCCGTCGGCAATGAGGGAGTGCTGCCGCAAACCCTGGCGAACAAAATTTACGACGACAATCTGTCTCCCACGCGCAATCAGGAAGAGGTCGCGCAACTGTCGAGCCAGATGAACGGTGAAATGGAGCAGGTTCTTTCAAGCATTGAGTCGGCACTTGGGCAGACAACCGAGTACGGCAAGTCGCTTGGCTCCGTTACCCAGGAACTCGATGGTGCATCGGACCAGGGCAGCCTGAAACTTATCGTCGAGCGTCTCATGTCCTCGACCCGGGATATGGAAGAAAACAACCGGTTGCTTGAAGACAAACTCCATGCGTCTCGCGAGCAGATCGCGGACCTGAACAGCAACCTGGAAAACGCCCGCAACGAGTCACGCACCGATCAGCTGACGGGCATCTCCAACCGCAAGGCATTCGATGAAACCATCAAGAGCATGATGGAAGAAGCCGCCGCGGAAAACCTTGATCTGTGCCTCATCATGGGTGACATCGACCACTTCAAGAAGTTCAACGACACCTACGGACACCAGACCGGCGATCAGGTGCTGCGGCTGGTTTCAGCCTGCATGACATCGGTTCTCAAGGGACGCGATTTCGCCGCCCGTTACGGTGGAGAAGAATTCGCGATCCTGCTGCCGGAAACGAACCTCCAGGCCGCCAATACCGTGGGCAACCATGTCCGCAAGACCGTTATGTCGAAAAAACTCATCAAGAAGTCGACGGGCGAGGACCTGGGCGTCGTAACGATGTCTTTCGGTGCCGCAAAGTTACGGCCCGGCGAGGATGCCGCCGCCTTGATCCACCGTGCCGATGCCTGCCTTTACGCCGCCAAACATGCCGGCAGAAACCAGGTAAAGTGCGAAGACGATGCCAACGTGAACATGTCGATCAAGGCAGCATAGATATTATAGGCAATCGGCTTCCAGGACACTGGAACCCTGAATGCAGATTTCCAGGGCCGCGTCCACCGACGTGGCCCTTCTCTATTCAGCTGTGTGTTTTCGGGCCGAGGCGGGTTTGGCGGCATCGGCCCGCATGGCCACCTCGAAAGCTTCGCGGGCCCACTCGATCATCTCATCGGGTTCGTCATAAAGGTGCTCGGGAGCGCGCCAGTAGGCGAGCGACATCTGCTTGCCCTTTTTAGTGTACTGAAACGGTGTGGCGCCTTCGGCTTCGAAGCGGGCACGGGTCGTATCGTCGACTTTGAAATATAGCGTCTCGTCGGCGACGAGAGCGAACATCAACCCATTGCGGAAAATTCCAGCGCCGCCGAACATGCGGCGGATCGATACGCCGCCAAGCCCCTGCAACTGCTCTTTCAGATAATCCTGGAACTGTGAGGCCGACGTCACATTCAGGCCTTGCCGGAGAGTGCCGATCCGTCCACCGTTTCAGCGGGCATAGCAGCCGGCGTAATCGCAACTGATTCGCCACACCCGCATGCACTTGTCTGGTTCGGATTGTTAAAGACGAAGCCGGAAGAAAGCTTATCCACCGCATAGTCCATTTCCGTCCCCAGCAAAAACAGAACGGCGGCCGGGTCGATGAGTACCGTCACGCCCTTGTCTTCCACGACTTCGTCAAGCGGATTGGCCTCTTCGGCATACTCCATCGTGTAGCTCATGCCGGCGCATCCGCCGTTCTTAACGCCGACACGAATACCGATGACGTTGCCTTCCGAACCGGCCATGATATGGCGCACGCGCTCGGCCGCGGCATCGCTCAGCGTGACAAGTTTGGGCCTCGGGCGCACTCTTTCAGACATTGCTTCGCCTTCTTCGATCTCTTGAACTCTACCACATGTTGAGCGCGACACGCGCCTCATCGGACATGCGGCTGATATCCCATGGCGGATCAAACACCAGATTGACTTTGACCCGGTTAACGCCGGCCACCGTTGACACGGCATCCTCAACCCAGATCGGCATTTCGCCCGCCACCGGACACCCCGGTGCCGTCAGCGTCATATCAACGACAACGTTGCGGTCGTCGTCAACGTCTATGGTGTAGATAAGACCCAGTTCGTAAATGTCCACCGGAATTTCCGGATCATAGACCGTCTTGATCGCGGCGATCATATCGTCGGTCATGCGGTCAAGTTCATCCTGCGGAATTGCGCTTTGCGCCGCGGCATCGGGAACCGCCACCTCTTCCGCTTCCGGCGCCGTCTTCTCCGCGCTGTTCAGGTCAATGATATCGCGTTCATCCATCTCACAGTCCCTCACGCAAAGAACTTTGCAGCATCGTTGAGCGCTTCAGCCAGCGCATCGACTTCTTCAATCGTGTTGTACATGCCAAACGAGGCGCGGCATGTTGAGGTCACACCGAAGCGCGCCAGAAGCGGTTCCGCGCAGTGGGTGCCGGCGCGCACGGCAACGCCGGAGCGATCGATTATCGTTGAGATATCGTGCGCATGGACGCCCTCCATTTCAAATGACACGATGGCACCTTTGTTGGCGGTGGTTCCAAAGACACGCAGCGAATTCATCGCGGTCAGCCGCTCGGTGGCATAGTCGACCAGCTTCTTTTCGTGCGCGGAAATGTTTTCGGCCCCGATTTCCATCATGTACTCGACCGCAGCGCCGAGGCCGATTGCCTGGACTATTGGCGGCGTGCCGGCTTCGAAGCGGTGAGGCGCTTCGGCATACGTGATGTCGTCCTGGGTTACGTAGCCGATCATCTCGCCACCGCCCTGATAGGGCGACATGGCGTTGAGCAGTTCTGGTTTGCCGTACAGCACGCCGATACCGGAAGGCCCATAGACCTTGTGGCCGGTGAAAACGAAAAAATCGCAATCTAGGTCCTGTACGTCAACGTCAAGATGAACAGCACTCTGGCTGCCGTCGACAAGTACCGGAATGCCACGCGAATGGGCCAGCGCAATGACTTCCTTGAGAGGAACGATGGTTCCCAGCGCATTCGACATATGCGTAATGGCAACGATCTTCGTTTTCGGCGTCAGCAGCTTTTCGAACTCTTCAATCAGGAAATCGCCATCGTCGGCACACGGTGCCCATTTCAGCACGGCGCCATTGCGTTCGCGGTGGAAATGCCAGGGAATGATGTTGGAGTGATGCTCAAGGATCGAGATGACGATCTCATCGCCCTCCTCGATGTTGTCGAGGCCCCAGCTTGAGGCGACGAGATTTATCGCCTCGGTACTGTTCTTGGTGAAGATAATGGACTCAGCGGAGGGTGCATTGAGAAACTTGCGGACAGATTCGCGCGCATCTTCAAACCGCCCGGTCGCCGTGTTGCTGAGGTAGTGCAGACCACGGTGCACATTGGCGTACTCGAACTCATAGGCGTCGCGCACCGCGTCAATCACACGCTGCGGCTTCTGAGCCGAGGCGGCGTTGTCGAGATAAACCAGCGGCTTGCCGTACACTTCGCGTGCAAGTATCGGAAAATCCTTGCGGATTTCCTGTACATCGAACGAACCGCGGCGCGCGCTGCTTTGTGGCCGTTGTTCCAAATCTGCCTCAGACATCACTGATACCTGTCCCTAACTGTTCAGCCGATTCACGGCATAGGCATTCAAGATTTCGCGGACGCCCGCGTTGGACACTTTTTCTATCGCTTCGCCGACAAACGCCGCGATCAGAAGACCTTTGGCCTCGTTCTCGGGAATGCCGCGGCTACGCAGGTAGAACATCATGTCTTCATCGAGATCGCCGGACGTTGCGCCATGCGTGCAACGCACGTCATCGGCAAAGATTTCAAGCTCGGGCTTGGAGTCGAACTCGGCCCGTTCCGACAGCAATAACCCTTGCGACATCTGCATGCCCTCGGTTTTCTGCGCATCGGGCCGTACGATGATCTTGCCCTGAAAAATGCCGCGTGCGTCATCGTCCATGACGCATTTGAAAAGCTCATCGCTTGTGCATTCCGCCACCGCGTGATCGATCAGGAGAGCGGTATCGCAATGCTGGCGGCCGCCGAGCAGATAGGCGCCGGAAACATCGACATTGCCGCCCTCGCCCGCGAGACAGGCGAAGACCTGGTTGCGCGCGACCCGTGCCCCGGCAGACAGGGTGAAGCCGCGGTAGTCCGCTTCGCCTTCTATCGTGACATGGACGTTCGACAAATGCACCGCCGCCATGCTTTCATCTTGCAGGCGGACATGTTGCAGCCGCGCATTGCGGTGCACATGTATCTCGGTCACGGTGTTGGCCACATAGCGCCGGTCGGCCGCGCCGGTGTGGCTCTCCAGAAGCGTGAGCGCGGCACCCTCCTCCAGAACGACGGCAAAGCGCGTCAGGCTGGTCTGCGGCTGCGATCCGGAATTGAAAAAACGCAGCTCAATCGGCTTGGCGGGAGTTTCGCCCGCGCCGATGCGCAGGGCCAAACCCTGCGTCACAAATGCGGTATTGAGGGCAACGATCGGCTCGCCTTCCTGGGCGTAGGCCTGCCCAAGACCGTCACGCAACCAGCCGGGAGGCGCATCGAGCACATCTTCAAGGCTGTGCAATTCGATCCCCCCAGAGCCATCGGGAAGGTCAGACAGATCTTTTCGGTAAGCGCCATCGACAAAGGCGACAACCCATCGCTCGACTGACTTGAAGACATCATCGGAGGTGATGTCTTGCTGCGCACCGGCCGGCTCGGAGGGTGGAAAGCGATCGTCGATGAGGGAGCGCAGATCGGTCCACCGCCAGGCTTCCATGCGCCGGTGTGGCAGGCCGCCATCGGCGATTTGTGCCCGCGCCGCGGCGCGCTCGGCGCCGAACCACGCATCGCCGGCGGAACGGGGCCCGGCGGCCAGCGCTTCGATATAGGCAGTTTCAGCCGGTGTGTGCCGAATTTCGGTTGTCATATCCGTTCAAACCCCAGTGACGCGCTCAAGCAGCGTCAGCCTCGTATGCCGCGTAACCGCTCTCTTCGAGCTCAAGCGCAAGTTCCTTGCCGCCCGAGCGCACGATGCGCCCGCCCGACAGCACGTGCACCTTGTCGGGCACGATGTAGTTCAGGAGACGCTGGTAATGCGTGATGACGATCATCCCGCGTTCCGGCCCGCGCAGTGCGTTAACGCCATCGGCGACGACGCGCAGGGCATCGATATCAAGCCCTGAATCGGTTTCGTCGAGGACACACAGCGATGGGCCGAGCACCGCCATCTGCAGGACTTCGGCGCGCTTCTTCTCGCCGCCGGAAAAGCCGACATTGACGGAGCGGCGCAGCATGTCCTGCGATATCTTGAGCGCATCGGACTTCTCGCGCACAAGTTTCATGAATTCCGGTGTCGACAGCTCCCCCTCACCGCGCGTCCGGCGTTGGGCGTTGAGCGCCGTTTTGAGGAATGTCATGGTGGCGACGCCTGGAATTTCGATTGGATATTGAAACGCCAAGAAGACGCCGGCCGCCGCGCGCTCCTCCGGTTCCATGTCGAAGAGGTCTTCGCCATTGAAGAGGATTGACCCTTCGGTCACCTCGTATCCGCCACGGCCCGCGATCACATGCGACAGCGTACTCTTGCCCGACCCGTTCGGCCCCATTATCGCGTGCACTTCGCCCGCGCCGATCTCAAGGTCGATACCTCGCAGGATCGGCTTTCCCTCAATCTCGACATGAAGGTTTTTGATCTCAAGCATTAAACGTCTCACTCATCCCTGTTCGAGCGCGCTCGCGCACGCAATCTGTCTGTCCCGCGTCAGCCGACGGAGCCTTCAAGTGATATGCCGACGAGCTTTTGCGCCTCGACGGCGAATTCCATGGGCAGTTGTTGCAGCACTTCGCGGCAGAACCCGTTGACGATCAGCGCCACCGCTTCTTCTTCGTCGAGCCCGCGCTGGCGGCAATAAAACATCTGATCGTCCGAAATCTTCGATGTGGTTGCCTCGTGCTCGAAAACGGCGCTGGCGTTTTTCGATTCAATGTAAGGCACCGTATGAGCACTGCACTTGTCGCCGATCAACAGTGAGTCGCACTGCGTGTAGTTACGCGCGCCACCGGCCTTGCGGTGGGCGTTGACAAGGCCGCGGTAGGTGTTGGACGACTTGCCCGCCGATATCCCCTTGGAGATGATACGCGAGGACGTGTTGCGCCCCAGATGCAGCATCTTCGTGCCGGAGTCGATCTGCTGGCGGCCGTTTGAAATGGCGATGGAATAGAACTCGCCGCGCGAGTTGTCGCCGCGCAAAATGCAGCTTGGGTATTTCCAGGTGATGGCCGAGCCGGTTTCAACCTGCGTCCACGAGATCTTGGAATTGGCGCCCCGGCAATCGCCGCGCTTGGTGACGAAATTATAGATGCCGCCAATGCCTTCCGCATTGCCGGGATACCAGTTCTGGACGGTAGAGTACTTGATCTCCGCATCGTCCATGCAAACGAGTTCGACGACCGCGGCGTGCAGCTGGTTTTCGTCGCGCATCGGCGCGGTACAGCCTTCGAGGTAACTCACATAGGCGCCTTTTTCGGCGATGATCAACGTGCGTTCGAATTGCCCGGTCTGCTGCTCGTTGATGCGGAAATAAGTCGACAGCTCCATGGGGCAGCGCACGCCCTCCGGCACGTAGACGAAGGATCCGTCGCTGAACACCGCGGAGTTCAGGGTTGCATAATAGTTGTCCGTCACCGGCACCACGGTACCCAGATACTTCTTGACCAACTCGGGATGCGAATGCACTGCCTCGGATATGGGGCAGAAGATAACGCCGGCCTTGGCCAGTTCTTCCTTGAAGGTGGTCACCACCGACACACTGTCGAACACCGCGTCGACTGCGATTTTCGCTCCTTGAACTCCGGCCAGGACCGCCTGTTCTTTAAGCGGAATACCGAGCTTTTCATATGTGCGCAGGAGTTCCGGATCGACCTCGTCCAGGCTCTTCGGACCGTCCGCCTTCTTGGGGGCGGAGTAGTAATAGAGATCGTTGAAGTCGATGCGCGGATACTCGACCTTCGCCCAGTCCGGCTCTTCCATTATGAGCCAGCGGCGATAGGCTTCAAGACGCCAGTCGAGCATCCATTTCGGCTCATTCTTCTTGGCTGAAATGAAGCGGACGATGTCTTCGTTCAGGCCCTTGGGCGCCTTGTCGGATTCAATATCGGTGTAGAAGCCGTATTTATACTGCTCCACGCCAAGGTCGGTGACCTGTTTGACGGTTTCTTCAACTGCCGCCATGTTTTTCCTTCAACCTCCACTCAACCCTGGTGCACACAGTTCCAGCGCGCACCGGTTATCTCATTCACGCCGCGGCACCTGCCGGCACCTGCCGTGCGACAAGACGCTCAAACGCGTCCAGAAACTTTTCTTCATCGCCCGCTTCGCTGCCCCACCCAAGGCTGAGACGCAGCGCACATTCCGCCCGCCGGGCGTCAATTCCCATGGCATCCAGCACCGGCGAACGCGCCACCTTGCCCGAAGAACAGGCAGAACCGGAACTGACCGCAATGCCGTCCAGATCCAGCGTAATCAACGCAAGCTCGGCCGGCACACCGAGAACGGCAAAACAGCTCGTGTTCGGCAGGCGTTCGACACTTTCGGCAAATACTTCGACGTCCGCACCTGACGCCTTCAGGCGGTTTTCAATCCGGTCGCGGCGTTCCGCCAGGGCGCCAAAGGCATCGAGCCCGTCACGGGCGCATTCGATCGCGGTTGCGAGCCCGGCAATTCCGGCAACATTTTCGGTACCGCCGCGTCGGCGCAGTTCCTGACCGCCACCGGAGATTTGCGCACCGACCGGCAAACCTTCGCGCAGAATTAGCGCGCCGACACCTTGCGGGCCGCCAAGCTTGTGCGCGGACAGCGACAGCAGATCGACGCCAAGAGCGGCGAAGTCCACGGGGATCTTGCCGACCGCCTGAACCGCATCGCAATGGATTAGAGCGCCGTGACGATGAACCGTTTCGGCAGCCCCCGCGACGGGTTGCAAAGCACCTGTTTCATTATTCGCGAGCATCACGCACACGAGATCACGGCCATCGCCTTCTGCAAGTGCCGCGTCGAGTGCCGCGAGATCGATGATTCCATCGCGACTGGCATCTATAGATATTACAGCCGCGCCCGCATCGAGTGCTGCCTGACCAATACTTGGATGCTCCAGACCGGAGAGCAGCACCCTGTCGACTGTGCCCTGCGCGAGAAGCCCCTTGATGGCGAGGTTGTTCGCTTCCGTGCCACCGCCGGTGAAGATCACCCCTTCGCGTGGCGCATTGAGGGTGTCGGCAACAATGCCGCGCGCATCCTCGATAGCGGCACGGGCAGCCCTGCCCTCGTTGTGAACCGATGAAGCGTTACCGCACCGCGCCATGACATCGGCCACACGCTCAATCACCGCAGGCCGGATCGGCGCGGTGGCGTTGTAGTCGAGATAGATGCGCGGAGCGGTCATTGCATCGCGTCCTGAATTACTGAACCCGACCGGCCAACAGGGGCTCGGCCGTCTCGTCCGAACGTTGCGTCACCACAGGCGATGCCATGCCGAGGACGCGCTTGTTGACGACGTCACCAAGGGTGACAGCGGCGAGGAACACTTGAATCTGGCGACCAAGCTCTTCCCACAGATCGTGTGTCAGGCACCGCGCGCCACCAACACAGCCCAATGGCGAGTGTTCTTCGCACCGGGTTACCGTCAGGTTTTCTTCGACGGCCACGACGATGTCGGATATGCGCATTTCTTCGGGATCGCGCGACAACGTATAACCGCCACCCGGGCCACGTGTGCTGTCGACAAGTTCGCCCTTGCGCAACTTGGCGAACAGCTGCTCAAGATAGGCCAGTGAGATGTTCTGCCGCACGGCAATATCGCTCAGCGAAACCGGTTCGCCGGAGGAATGGGCGGCGATGTCTGCCATCGCCATAACCGCGTAGCGTCCTCGCGTGCTGAGCTTCATGTTCCGTCCTTCCCCGAACCGGCGGACCCGCCACCGCGCATCTCGATACCGCTTGAGATTTCAAACACTTGCAAAACGACCCTACGTTCGTGCTATGAACGCACTGAATGCCACACAACGACCGTTGAGCCGGACCGAAATGTGCCTCAGAGAGCCCCGTTTTTGTCGCCTCACGGACATTCTTGAATTGTTCTAAGGTGGGATATAGAGTACCCGACTACGGGAGTCAAGTAATCAGCAGCCGAAACGTATTATCTCGAAAAATCAGGCAATTACGAGACACCTCGGCCGACACGCAGTGGTTGGTTGTTAACCGAACCAAGGGGCTGATACAGACAACCCGAAACGCTGCCGGACAGTGCCGGACACCCTTTCTGAACGGCCTCTCTACCACCGCTGAAAAACCAACAGGATCGCAATTGTAATGCCGGAAGTCATTTTCAATGGGCCTGCGGGCCGCCTTGAGGGCCGCTATCACCAGAACAAACAGCCCAATGCACCGGTTGCAATCATATTGCATCCGCACCCGCAATTCGGCGGCACGATGAACAATCCTATCGTGCATGCGCTGTATTACATGTTCGTGGAGCGGGATTTTTCGGTTTTGCGGTTTAATTTTCGCGGTGTCGGCCGCAGCCAGGGTCTGTTCGACAGCGGCCTGGGTGAGCTTTCAGATGCCGCGGCGGCGCTTGACTGGCTGCAGACGTTCAACCGGGATGCCCGCACTTGCTGGATCGCCGGCCTGTCCTTCGGTTCGTGGATCTCCATGCAACTGTTGATGCGCAGGCCCGAGATCGATGGCTTCATTTCGATCGCGCCCCCGGCCAATCTCTATGATTTTTCGTTTCTCGCACCCTGCCCCTCATCGGGCCTCATGATCAATGGCGACAACGACGCCGTCACTCCCAACGAGGACGTAGTCAAACTTGTCGAACGTTTGAAGACCCAGAAGGGGATTGTCATCGATCACCGGGTACTCGCAGGCGCGAACCACTTCTTTGAAAAGAATCAGGAAGAGCTTTTAGCTTACGTCGAATCCTATCTGGACAAACGCCTCAAGGAAGATCAGGCGGCGTAGACGACGCCGCCGCTCACCGGAGCTGAAACGCCGGTGGTGGTCGGATAGCTCAGCGGCAGCCCGCGCAGAGACCGCACGGCAAGATATGCGAAGGCTTCCGCCTCCAGACTGTCGCCACGAAACCCGGCCTCTTCGGCGCCCACGACGGGGCCCGGCAACCGCTCCTCCAACGCCCGCATGAGCGTTTCATTGTGGCGGCCGCCGCCGCAGATGACCCAGAGCTCCGGAGTGTTGGGCAACTGCGAACAGGCGGCGGCAAGTGCGCCGGCGGAAAACGCGGTGAGTGTCGCCGCCCCGTCTTCCAGGCTCATCCCCTCAAGCACCGCGGCGGAGAACGCGAAGCGGTCGAGCGATTTGGGCGGTGGGCGGCGGAAGTAGGCATTGTCGAGCAACTGCGCCAGGACGCCGTCGTCGACGCGGCCGCGTGCCGCACAGGCACCTGCAGCATCGTAATGCTGGCTGGTATGGCGCATCATCCATTCATCGATCATGCCGTTGCCGGGTCCTGTGTCGAATGCGAGGGGCGCGCCGCGCGCCGGGATACAGGTGACGTTTGCAACACCGCCGACATTCACAAAAACAACCGGGCGCTCGGCAAGCGATTGCGCAAGCGCTACATGGTAGACGGGCGCGAAGGGCGCGCCCTCGCCCCCGTTTGCCATGTCGTTGGAGCGAAAATCGTTCACAACCGTGCAGCCACATGCTTGCGCGAGCGCGGCCCCGTTACCCAGCTGCACCGTAAACCCCGCCTCAGGCCGGTGCAGGACGGTCTGTCCGTGGAACCCTATTGCATCAATGTCCGACGAGGACGTGCCTGTGCTATCCAGCAGCTCGGATACAACGGCTGCGTGACATCCGGTGACGGCGGCTTCCGCCTCCGAAAGCGCGTCATGCGCTTCCTCGGCGGAATCGAAGGATTTCGCGGCCTCTATCGCCTCCCACAACAGCGCCTGCGTGGCCGCATCATAAGGTCGTGTCAGCGCCGATATGAACCGCACCACCGAATCGCCGTCGGTCTCAACGAGAGCGGCGTCCATGCCGTCCATGGAGGTGCCGCTCATCAGTCCGATGGCCCTTGAAAGTGTGCTCACCTGTTCGACCTGTCCGCTTGCGACCGTCCGAATTTTACATTACCGCGGCGTCGCGTTATTGATCGCGCGAACCGCCGTATGGGCAGTGATACTCCCGCAACAGCTGGACCGCAAACCGCATGACGACTTATCAATCCGACTTTCTGACCGTTCTCGGCGAGCGGGGCTATATTCACCAGTGCTCGGACGCAGATGCCCTGGATGCAGCCGCGAGCGCGGGCCCCGTCACGGCCTATATCGGTTTCGACTGCACGGCGCCGAGCCTCCATGTCGGCAACCTCATCGGCATAATGATGCTGCGCCGCCTGCAACAGGCCGGCCACCGCCCGATCGTCCTGATCGGCGGCGGCACGACGAAGGTTGGCGACCCCTCGGGCAAGGACGACGCACGCAAGCTTCTCGGTGCAGACCAGATTGACCGGAATATCGCTACGATCCGCACCGTGTTCGACAAGTTTCTGACCTTCGGCGACGGCCCGACCGACGCCATAATGGTCAACAATTCAGACTGGCTTGAGGGTCTCAATTATATCGATTTTCTGCGCGATTTCGGGCGCCACTTTTCCGTCAACCGCATGCTCAGTTTCGATTCGGTCAAACTGCGGCTTGACCGCGAGCAGCCACTGTCCTTCCTCGAATTCAACTACATGATCCTGCAGGCCTACGATTTCGTCGAGCTGTACAAGCGCCACGGCTGTTCGCTGCAAATGGGCGGCTCCGACCAGTGGGGCAATATCGTCAATGGCATCGAGCTTGGGCGCCGCGTCGGCGGACACACACTGTTCGGCCTGACAACACCGCTGCTGACGACGGCATCGGGCGCCAAAATGGGCAAAACTGCGGAGGGCGCCGTGTGGCTCAACGCGGACATGCTCAGCGCCTACGATTACTGGCAGTTCTGGCGCAATACGGAAGATGGCGATGTCGGCCGTTTCCTGAGGCTGTTCACGGATCTGCCGCTCAGCGATATCGCAGCCCTTGAAAATCTTCAGGGCCAGGAACTGAACGATGCCAAGAAGCGCCTTGCGACGGAAGCAACAGCGCTTGCTCATGGGCGCGAGGAGGCCCTGGTGGCGGAAGAAACCGCGCGGCGGACCTTCGAGCTCGGTGACGCGGCGGAAGGATTGCCGACGATAACGCTTGCCCGAGCCGACGTCGAGCAGGGGATTGCCCTGCCCAAGGCTCTGCAAACCGCGGGACTCGCCGCTTCGAAAGGCGAGGCACGGCGCCACATTGAAGGCGGCGCCGTGCGGGTCAACGACATTCGCGTCGATGACATACAGGCACAGATCAGGGGCGCCGATATCAATGAAGACGGCGCCATAAAGCTTTCAGTGGGAAAGAAGCGTCACGTTCTGCTGCGGCCGGAGTAACCGGTAGTCTCAGCGCTCGAGCGCCTGGGGCCGGCGGCTGCGGCGTTCGGTGGGCAGTGCCGGCAGATCGGCGCCACGCTGTGTCGGTGCGTTGCCAAATTCAAATATCCGTTTCAGGAAGCCCGGCGCCAGCGCCGAGACCGGATTGATGGTGACGCGCGGCTGATCGAACGAGCCGGTGACCGCGAAGGTCACGCCGATGAGCCCCTGCCCCTGACCGCCAAGCAGCGCCTGGCCGAGTATCGGAACGTTGCCGAGAGCCGCATTCAGCGCATAGGCCGGCGTCAGCGTACCGGCCAGATTAAGCGCACCGTTTCCACGCCCGATGGTTCCGCGCGCCGTTGCTCCGATCGTCGGCCCGTGCAGGACCACTTCATCGACGATCTGGAATTGATGCTCGTTGACTATGAACGACATGTTCAAACGGTCAAAGCGTGTCACGCTTATCGGGCTTGAGGCCGTCGTGCCGCTCTGATTTTGCCGTTGCACCGAGCCGCTCAAACTGGCGAGCGCAGGTTCATTGACCACGTCGAATTGCCGGACCCGCAGACGGCCGTTGCGGATTTCCCCGCTTCCCGGCGCCCCGAGGATCGCCTCGACCTTCAGTTGCCCGCCCTGCACCCTCGAGTAAAGATCGACAGCGCGGAATAAGGCGCCGGCATTGCCCGACGTCACTCCGAGAACACGCTCGCCGGTACTCGACGGAGTGATCGTCAGATCGAGCGGCCGGCTGTCAGCGAACAAACCGGACAGGCGCATTTGCTGGATCGCGCCGTTCGCGCTCAGAAGCGCAAAATCCACATTCGAGAGGTGTTCATGATTGTTGAGGAAGACCGTTTTAATCTGCCCCTGCAACGTCACCGCTGGCCTCGCGCCATCACCGCCGCTGCCGCCGCCTGAGCCGCCGTCTTCTTCGTCATCTCCAAAGAAGGAGCCGAGAACCGGGCGGGCATCGAATGAATCGCCGGCAATACGCAGATCCAGGCCGCCTTGTGCGGAACGTTGCCCGGCCAGAGCCACCCGGTTGCCGGGCCCAAGCGCCAGCAGGGGCAAATTGATCACGGCAATCCGCCCGTCATCGGCAACCGTGACTTCGCCCTTCACGGAGAGATGGTCGGGACCTTCTATATCGAGATTTGCGACACGGAAACCGCCACCGTCATTAATGACCAGATCGAAGGACGCCTTTGCTCCCTGGCCCGCCGCGCGGCGCCAGTTGATTTCATCGAGAAATACTTCAGCTTTAGAGAGATCCGCCTCGAAGTGAAGGTGCCCCATGGTACCGCCGCGCTCGACGGCGGTAACGCGCACCGGAAGGCTTCCCCGGAGGAAGCTCGACAGATCTATGTTGAGCTGGCGCCGGTCTTTTTCAGACAGCGTCGCAGCCGCCGAGATGCTGCGCGATGATCCGGCGTCGGCGACGAAACTTTCATTCCATTGAACATTGGCGGACACGCCATTGAGCACAACGCGTCCGTTGCCGGTCAGACCCTGCTTGTCGACATCCAGAACAACATTGCCGCCCTGCACATCGACACCGTTGAAGACCGAGGCGAGCTGTACATCGGAGAGTTCCGCCTTGGTGGTGATCTCGACCTGATCAAAAGCTATTTCTTCAAGCAGCGGCAGGTGCAGTTCAATTTGCACATTCGCCTGGCCGCCAAGGCTGTCCGGGGAGATGCCGGCAGCGCTCGCGTAGCTGAGCGGGTCATGATCGATAAGACGCAGGATCGCAGATGCGTCCGCGGCGAACTGCCCTGACAGAACGCCCGGCGAGCCTACCGCCGCGAGATCGTCGACAAAAAAGCGGCCGTTCCCGACATTAATGGTCTGGCCGTTATCGAGTTGCACCTGGGCGCTATCAAGGAGGACTTCAAAATCATTGCCGCGCAATGTGCCGCTGCCCCGTGCGTTTTGAAGAGGCGGCAGATCGCGGAAGTAACGCGTGCGTACATCTTGGAGGCGGAACGAGACGTGTAGCTGGTCCTGCGGGATTGGTTGAGCCTGAAGTGCTCCGGCAAGCGCCTGTGACGTCAGATTGACGCTCAGGTTGGCTTCCGCGACCGTGCCGCCTTCAACGTGTTCGACAATCCACTCCCGCGCGCCGGGTGCGGCGTCCGGCGGCCACAGTTTCATCAGGATGTGCGCGGGAATGTCTTCCATCCGGCCACGCAGGAAAACGGCAGGCACGTCGGGCCCTTCGAGGAAAGTGCCGCGCATCTGAATGGACGCGGCGCCAGCGCGCAGACTCAGGTTGTCGACATCGAGGCGGCCTTCTTCCAGCGCCGCCAGACCGCGCAACTCAAACCTGTCGATGGATAGCTGGTCGCGCAGTGTGCCTTCGGTATCGAGACTGACGTTTTGAGCCAGAAGTTCGTAGCGCAGCGATACCATGCGACCGCGTTCGTCGCGGACCGGAGACACGCCGCCGGTAATGGTTGCACGCGAACCTCCCACATGCAGTGCGGAATCTTCCAATACCAGTTCGCCCGTCTCGGGTATGAACGAGAGGTTGAATTCACCCTCGTCAATCAGAAGCGACTGGGAGATGTATCTGGGGAAGCCGACATGACCGGCTCCGGCCGTAAAGGTTCCTTCGGCACGCAGCATCTTGCCTGTGCCATCGAATTCAAGCTCCACCTGCCCGGTCAGGGGCACGTCAACTTGTGCGAGATCGGAGAGCACGAAGATTTCGTCCGCGATGTCGGCGGGGATGAAATCCTCAACCTTGACGGTCGAGTTGAAATGCTGGGTGTCGCTCACATACTGGGCGGCCAATTGTACCGTCCATGGCGTTTTGCCGCTCGCCACCTGCCCATGTGCAAGCAGGGAAATTCCGTAAGGAACACGCCGCAGAACGAGGCTTGTCTTCGGCGCATACCAGATGGCGTCGTTGACCTCGTCGTAGATCGAAACGGCGGCGTCGGTGATCGAAATCGACTGCAGCGACGATGCGGTTGTTGGACGGTCGGCAATTTCGGCAACGCGCCTGAACACCGCTTCCAGGATGCTTCCTGGCGCCTCCCGGGCCGTCTGTTCGCCGGTTTCACCGAGGTTCTGATCCTGTCCGCCGCGCAGTTCGAGATTGGTTTCCTCGGGAACCGCGACTTCGCCGCCCGGCGTCGTTTCGCCGAACCCGAGTTGAAGGCCTCCATCGATGGTCCGGCGCACCAGAATGCGCGGGCCTATAAATTCAAGGCTTTCCGGTTCGAACTCGCCCGACAAAAGCGCCGATCCGCTGAGTTCGACGGCGGCGCGCGGCGCCCTTGCGATGAGCTGGCCATCGAGGTCTTCAAGTTGAGCCTCGCGCAGGCGCAAATGGACCGTATTTGTTTCGGGATCGCGCTCAATGACTGCGTCGCGGACGCGAATGCGCATGTCGCTAAGGCTGGCATTGATGATGTTCTCAAGCGGCCCGCTCAGAAAGCCGATGGTAACTGGACCCTGCGAGAGGCGCCAGTATCCAAACCCGGCGGCGACGACAAATATGCCGACGATGCCAAGTAGGCCGAACAGAAGTCCTTTTCTGGCTTTTGCCCTCAAAAGTCCGGTTCCCGCGTCCCTGGCACCGCAAGCTTGCGCCCTGGCGCCGTAATTGGCTCAATCCTGGCTGTTACCGACGCACACATGGCGGTTCGGAAATTTCGGATCACCACACAAAAACCGGAGCGGAGGCCGATAGCCCTTCCGCCCCGATCCCAAATCGATCCGGGCCATTATGAATGCAGCCGTTTTAATATTCCATTTAACAATCCGCCATGGCATTGGATAGAACAAGCAAAAACGTCGAAAGGATGGCCATATGTGCAAAAGTTGCGAGGCAGGATCCGACGCACCGGGGTTCACTCTGCCGAGCGATGGCGGCGGCGAGGTGTCGCTGGCGCAGTTTGCCGGGCGAAACGTCATCGTGTTCTTCTATCCAAAGGACGATACGCCGGGCTGCACTCAGGAGGCCCTGGCGTTTACCGGACTCCACCAGACGTTGTTCGATCTTGAGACAGAGATCGTCGATATATCCGCTGATTCGCCCAAAAAACACGACAAATTCAAAGCCAAACACGGACTATCAATGGTACTTGCCTCCGATGAGACGCATGACGTTCTGTCAGCCTACGGCGTCTGGAAGGAAAAAAGCATGTACGGCCGGAAATTCATGGGCATCGAGCGGTCAACCTTTCTGATCGACCGCGCTGGGCGGATTGCCAGGGTCTGGCGCAAGGTCAAGGTGAAAGAGCATGACGAAGAGGTCCTGGATGCGGTCCGGCAGCTCTCCGGATGAGTGGTGACGCACAGCCCGACAGCCTGGCCGGCTACGCGCAGGCAATCGTGCGCGCGGCCGATCCACAGCGCAAAGTGGCGCTCGCGCATGAAGCCGCACAACTGTGGCAATCGCGCAGTCTGGCACGCGGACATCGGGCGGCAGCGCCGGCGATGCCGGCTCGTCCGGGGCGCCCTCCGCGCCCTCAACTTCTCATGCCGCGAGACATGCCCAGGCGCACGACATCGGGGCTGAAAGGCCGCATCGCGCTGTTACACGCAATTGCGCACATTGAGCTCAATGCCATTGATCTGACTTGGGATTTGGTCGGCCGGTTCTTCAATGAACCGATGCCCCGAAGCTTTCTCGATGACTGGGTCAAGGTGGGGCAGGAAGAAGCCAGGCACTTTACATTGCTCGATGGACGGCTTTGCGATCTGGGCGTCGCCTACGGCGATTTGCCGGCGCATGACGGCTTGTGGCAGGCGGCCCAGGACACGGGCCATGACCTGACCGCACGCGTTGCCATCGTGCCGCTGGTGCTCGAAGCGCGCGGCCTCGATGTGACGCCGCCGATGATCGAAAAAACGGCGGCCGCCGGCGATCGCGAAACCGCGGAAATCCTCAACACGGTCTACCGCGATGAAATCGGCCACGTCGCCTGCGGCGCCAAATGGTTCCGATACCTCTGCGCCCGTGATGGGACGCCTGCGGAAGCTCGGTTTCACGAGCTTGTCCGGAAGCATTTTCGCGGTCAAATCAAGCCGCCGTTTAACGACAAGGCGCGTTCTCAGGCCGGATTATCCCCGGGTTTTTACAAACCTCTTGTTGGGGTCGGCGGTTTCGATTAACTTTTTGTGACGGCACACGTGGCAGAATATGCCGCGAGAATACTGATCG
Source organism: Hyphomicrobiales bacterium (assembly GCA_021775755.1). Classification (GTDB taxonomy): domain Bacteria; phylum Pseudomonadota; class Alphaproteobacteria; order Rhizobiales; family JAJFHB01; genus JAJFHE01. The sequence goes on from JAJFHE010000025.1 coordinate 48,230, forward strand.
GACGATAATGTAAAGCGCGGCGGCGCCGATCGGTTGAGATGACGTGTGCGGCTGCAATCGGGCGCCGACAGGGGGCAAAGCGAACTTTCCACCATGATGCTTGGCAACGACAGTTCCGGAAGATCGTTCGGTGAGGCCCTGCGGCATGCGTTCCGCGAGCGCGAACTGTATATCCGCTCCGACACGGGTTTGCGCTACATCACCATTCGCTCCTGGGTCTCCGTCAGCGCAGCCGTCATTGCTACCATCGCAATCGGCTGGACGGCCTTCGCGACGTCAAACTATCTCTACAAGAAAAGCGCGATCTGGGCCGCCAACGAGCAGACCCAGTCGGTGCGGGCCGCTTATGAGGATCGAATTGCGTCCATGCAGGAGACGATCGACCGCGCCTCCGACCAGTTGATGCTCGACCAGGACGGCTACATGGGAGGCGTGCACACGCTGAGAGGCGAGTTTGCCGAACTGCTGCGCCGCCACCACAGGCTCGTCGTTTTCTTTGAACAGGGCTGGCTGCCCGTGCAAAGCGAGGAAGACCCAGAGGCGGAACCTGCCGTGGACGGTGACCGCACTCCGGAACCGCAGCGCGAAGGTGCGGTCCGGCGGCCTGAAACACCGCGTTTTGCAACGGTCGATGAAGCGCGGCGGCCGCTCCATGAGGTCAGCATCCTGTTCTCCGACCTGATTGCGCAACAACATTCTCTGCTTGATCAGATCATCGAAATGAGCGAACGCAAGGCCGAGGAGCTGCGCACGGCAACCCGGCGGCTTGGGCTAGATCCCGCAACTGTTGTGGCCGGGATTGAAAGTGTGCCGGGCGCGCTTGGCGGTCCGTTGCTGCCGGTGCAGGAAAGCGGTGAGGCCGGCGACGCACTCGATGAGCGAATTCTTGAAGCGCATCGCCGGTTTTCCGAAGCCGAAAAACTGCTTTACGCGTTTTCGCGCATGCCGATCCGCCTGCCGCTGGCGCGCGGCTATCGGTTGTCGAGCGGATTCGGGTTTCGGCGAGATCCGTTCAAGAATGTTGTCGCAATGCATGCCGGCGTCGACCTGCGTGCGGAGCTTGGAACGCCGGTGCGCGCAACCGCGGAAGGCCGGGTCGTGCGTGCCGAGCATGCCGACGCCTACGGCAAGGTCATCGACGTCAAACATGACAACGGCATTACGAGCCGGTATGCTCACCTGAATCAGATCAATGTGGCGGTGGGAGATCGCGTAAGCATTGACCAGATTATCGGTCTTGTTGGTTCGACCGGGCGCAGCACTGGCGCACACCTGCACTATGAGACACATGTCGAGGGCAGGCCCATTGACCCCTATCAGTTCCTGAGAGTGGCGCAAGATGTTCTTCGGGAAGAAGCAGAACAGTAGACAGGGATCCGATCCTTCCGGACGTGGCGGACGGGTTGGCCCTTCAATCATCGGTTCGGACGTTGTCATTCAGGGCAACCTGGTGACCGGCGGCGAGTTGCAGGTCGATGGCACTATCCAAGGCGATGTGCGCGCCGCCGCCATGGTTATTGGACCGCAGGGCGCAATTCATGGCGAGGTGGTTGCGGAAGAAATCATCGTGCGCGGGCGCGTTATCGGACCGATCCGCGGTGTGCGCGTTCAGGTATTTTCCAGCGCACATGTAGACGGCGACATCGTGCACGATTCGCTAGCGGTCGAAACCGGCGCCTTTTGTCAGGGCAACATTCGCCGCTCGGAAGAACCGCTGTCGCAACCGGGACGGGCGATCTTGCCGCCGGATGCACAAGCGCCCGAACACGAAGGCGATGCCGCAGCGGCTGCGGGCGATGAGGAAGACGGACGGCGCCCGGCGCGACGGCCGATCATGCTGCGCTCACGCACCGCCGAGTAACACTTCCGCGTTTAATCGAGATCTTCGACCTGCGCCTCTCCCGGGCCGTCAAGCTTGTGGGCAAGCGAGGCTTCGAGAAATAGATCGATATCGCCGTCGAGCACCGCTGAGGGATTACTCGATTCAACGGCTGTACGCAGATCCTTCACCATCTGATAGGGCTGCAGCACATAGGAGCGGATCTGGTGACCCCAGCCTATGTCGGTTTTCTTTGCCGCTTCGGCTTGCGCCTCTTCCTCACGCCGCTGCAACTCCGCCTCATAGAGACGGGCGCGCAACATCGACCATGCGGTGGCGCGGTTCTTGTGCTGGGAACGTTCGTTCTGGCACTGCGCGACAATGCCTGACGGGATATGGGTCAGGCGCACGGCGCTGTCGGTCGTGTTGACGTGCTGGCCGCCGGCGCCCGAGGCCCGGTAAGTGTCGACGCGCACATCGCTTTCATTGATTTCGATTTCGATGGAATCATCGACCACCGGATAAATCCAGACCGATGCAAAGGATGTGTGGCGGCGGGCGTTGGAGTCGAACGGCGAAATGCGCACCAGCCGATGCACACCCGACTCGCTTTTCAGCCAGCCATAGGCGTTGTGCCCCTTAACCAGGATCGTCGCCGATTTGTAGCCTGCCTCATCACCCGGCGTGATGCCGATGACTTCGACCTTGTGGCCTTTGGATTCAGCCCAGCGGATATACATCCGCGTCAGCATGTGTGCCCAGTCCTGGCTCTCCGTGCCGCCCGCGCCCGAATGTATCTCCACATAGGAGTCGTTGGCATCCGCCTCGCCCGACAGCAGAGCCTGCAGTTGCGCCTTGGCGACGTCTTTGCCAAGACCGGAAATCACGTTTTCCGCTTCCGTGACGATATCCTGATCGTTTTCCGCCTCGCCCAGTTCGATCAGCTCGACATTATCGGTGAGCGTCGTCTCCAGTTGCAGATAGCGGTTGATCTGGTCGTCGAGTTCCTGGCGCGCGCGCATTACCGATTGGGCGCGGTCGGGTTTGTCCCAGAGATTGGGATCTTCGGCCCTGGCGTTCAGTTCAGCAAGGCGTTCCTGGGCGCTATCCCAGTCAAAGATGCCTCCTCAGCAGTGCAAGTGACCGCTTTATTTCATCGACAATATTCTGGACTTCGGCACGCATGGGCTGAAAGGACTCGCAAAGTGGGGAATGGGAATTACACCGGAAAGGCGTTAATAGAGCCCGCCGGTTCCGGTTGTCAAAGCTTCCGTTTGGCCGGGCGCCGTCGTTGCCGCGGGAAGCTCGATAATCGTGCCGTCCGCGCCGATAACGAAGAACTCGTCATTCGGGCCCTCACCGGGTTTGAAGGCTTCAAGAATGTACTCCTCATCGCCAAGTGCGGAGCGCTGGCCGGTCGCCGGATTGATCGGAATGAACTGCATGCCCGAGGGAACGCGGAAAGGAATATTGTTCTGGCTGGCCAGCGCAAGTTTCATGAAATCCCGGAAGATCGGCGCTGCAATCGCGCCACCCGTTGCGCCGTGGCCCATGGGCCTTGGCCGGTCGTAGCCAACAAACACTCCAACAGCCAGATCCGGCGAAAAACCCACGAACCAGGCATCGCGTTCATCATTGGTGGTGCCGGTCTTGCCGCCGAGCGTTCTGCCGACCGCGCGCACGGCGGATCCTGTGCCGCGCTGCACCACTCCCTCAAGCATTGAAACAACCTGGTACGCCGTACGTGTATTGATGATCTGCTCGCGCTCGTCGGGAAACGCGGGCTCTTCCTGACCGGCCCATTCCTCGGCAGCGCACTCCTCGCAGGTGCGCTGATCGTGGCGCCAGACAGTGCGACCGAAACGGTCCTGGACCCGGTCAAGCACCGTTGGAACAACGCGGCGCCCGCCATTCACGAGCATACCGAAAGCTGCCGTCAGGTCGAGAAGCGAAGTTTCCTCCGCGCCCAGAGACATCGAAAGGAGCGGTGGCGGGCTGTTGTAGATCCCGAAGCGTTCGGCAAACTCCACGACGCGTTCGATGCCCATGTCTTGGGCAAGCCGCACGGTCATGGCATTGCGCGACTTCTCGATGCCGATACGCAGCGTTGAGGGGCCATAAAACTTGCCGCCGTAGTTCTGCGGCCGCCAGATCCCCTGGCCTCCGGGCAACTCGATTTCGATCACGTCGTCCATGATGACGCTGGCGGGCGTGTATCCGCTCTCAAGCGCGGCGGCATATACGAAAGGCTTGAAGGCGGAGCCCGGCTGGCGCCGCGCCTGGACGGCGCGATTGAACTGGGAACGTCCGTAACTGAAGCCGCCGACCAGTGCATGTACACGGCCCGTATGCGGATCGAGCGCAACCAGTGCTCCCTCGATTTCGGGGATCTGCACCAGATGCCAGACGCCCTGCTCCTGGGCGGGCGCGACGTAGACGACATCGCCCACATTCAGGACATCGCCGACTTTCTTCACTTCAGGACCGAGCGAGCGTCCTTCGCCTGCAAGGCGTGCCCATTTCATGAGCCCCAGAGGCACCTGCCCCGTTTGCCGCTCCGTCTCGATCGCGCCGCCGGGCACCCTGTTCGGGCGCAGTCCGACACTTGCATGATCGTCCTCGACACCCAGAACCACGGCCAGGCGCCAGACGGTAAAGTCGCTCGGCACTTCTATTTCCGCCAGAAGCGCGCCCCAATCGCTGTCCGTGGCGATAGTGGCGACGGCGCCGCGCCATCCGCGATCACGATCGAAGCGCTGCAGCCCCTGCGTCAAGGCATGGCGCGCCCACAGTTGCATCTGCGGATCGAGGGTGGTGCGGATCGACAAACCACCTTCGTAGAGCTGTTCCTCGCCGCGCTCGCCGTAAAGCTGCAACACGCGCCGGCGCACCTCCTCGGCGAAGGCTTCGGCCTGTTCGATCACCGTCGTGCCAAAGGGCCGTGGCTCGACGACCAGCGGTTCGGCTTGCGCTGCCCGTGCTTCTTCCTCGGTAATGTAGCCGTTCTCGAGCATGCGCCCGATGACCCAGTTGCGCCGCTCTATGGCGCGGTCGTGGTACTTGAAGGGGTCGTAGTTGTTGGGCGCTTTGGGAAGCGCTGCCAGATAGGCCGCTTCCGCAAGTGTCAGTTCGTGCAACGACTTGCCGAAATAGTTCAAGGACGCGGCGGCCACACCATAAGAGCGCAGCCCGAGATAAATTTCATTGAGGTAAAGCTCAAGGATTTTCGGCTTGGAAAATGCCTGCTCAATGCGCTGGGCAAGAAGCGCCTCCTTGAGTTTGCGGTCGAGCGTGCGTTCGCTCGTCAGCAGAAAATTCTTCGCAACCTGCTGGGTAATGGTGGAAGCGCCGACAAGGCGGCGGCCGCCTTTCATCAACCCGATGACGTTGCTGTAAACCGCGCGCATGACGCCGCGCCAGTCGATGCCATTGTGCGTGAAGAAGTTCTTGTCTTCAGCTGAAATGAACGCGTTCACGACGAGATCGGGAATTGTATCAACCGGCACGAACAGCCGGCGCTCGTTTGCATATTCGGCGAGCAACTGCCCATCCGCGGCATGGACGCGCGACATTACCCGAGGCTCGTACTGCGCCAACTGGGTGTATTCCGGCAGGGTTTTTTCGGTTTCCCAAACGATAAATCCGACTGCGCCTGCCACGCCGATGAAAGCGACGAATCCTATGGCGAACAGAAATCCCAGAAATCTGAACATGCCTGCAGTCGTCCTTTTCAGTCCCGGTTCGCGGTTCGCGACCGCGTCAATCCGCAATGCTTATACTTGGCTATTGGATAAATGTGGCAACCGTTTGAGTTTGCCGCCGCGCAACGGTGGCCGCAAACTAGGCGACGCCCGCTCCTGAGTACAGAAAAATTCCGCGAATTTCACTGCGCGGCCCCACCTGCAACCTGCGAGCTGAAATACCGGTCGATAGCCCGCACGACGGCGGCGGTCGTTTTGTTGCGCCATTCTGCCTGCATGAGTAGCGATTCATCCTGACGGTTGGAAATATACCCCAGTTCCAAAAGCACGGACGGAACGTCCGGCGCTTTCAGGACGCGGAAACCGGCAACGCGATGCGGACGTCGCGTCAGCCGGGTGACGCCGTCAAGCGCGGCGACTATCTTTTTGGCAAAATCGACCGAAAGATTGTTGGTTTCGCGTTGCGCAAGATCGATCAGTATGCCCGCCACCTCGCTGCTCTCCTCCACCAGATCGACGCCGGCGATCAGGTCCGCCTTGTTCTCGCGTTGCGCGAGCGCCTCGGCTTCCCGGTCGGAAGCGCGCTCGGACAGGGTGTAGGCGGTGGCGCCGCGCACCGAGCGGGTGCGAAGCGCATCCGCATGGATCGCCAGGAACAGATCGGCGTTGTTTTCGCGCGCGACGGTTACCCGGTCGCCGAGACGCACGAAGGTGTCGGTCTCCCTGGTCAAAACTACATCGTACCGCCCGGTTGCCTCAAGACGGTCGCGCAAGGCCTTGGCAAACTCGAACACCACCCGTTTTTCAGCTGTGCCGCGACGGCCAACCGCACCCGGATCGACACCGCCATGCCCCGGGTCCAAAACGATAGTACGGCGGGCCGGGCGTTGGCCCTCGCTGCGAAACTGCGCGCGTTCTTCCGCCAGACGCTCCGGTGTCAACTCACCGCTGCGCAATGGGTTGGGCTGGGGCAGCGGTGCGTTTGCCAGATAGTGCTGCTCCCCGACCTCAGGCGGCACTTCGGTCTCGCCGGCCTGTTCGCGGTCGGCATCGCTCCTGTCCACAAGTTCATGGATACGGTTGTAGGTTTCCCGGTCGGTGCGCACCAGATCGACGACGAGCCGTGCGGGCTGACCGTTCTCCGGTTTCAGGACGAAAGATTCCTGGATGAGAACCGGTTCGGGGACATCCAGCACGATGCGGGACTTGCCCGCCTCGAAGAGCCCGTAGCGGTAGGCGGTGACGAGACCCCTGCCCTGAGACCCAAGGCCCGGCGGCAACTGGAAGTTGACCTCCGGCAGATCAATGATGACGCGAAACGGGTCGGGCAGCACATATACGCTGAACCCCACCGGACTGGTCAGGTCAATAACAAATCTGGTGCGTTCGATGTCGCCGCCAAGGCGCGCGGCTGTGGCCGTCGGGATCTGGTCCGCAGACGCTCTGCCGCCCGTCACATCGAGCGAAACCGCGCCCGTCAACATCGCCGTCAGGGTGGCAATTGCCAGAATCCTGAACCAGCCATGTCGGCGGATCATCTGCAGGTGGCTGTTCAACCGTTCGACCCAGTTTGCGACCGCGGGAGCACTTTCTTTTGATAGCTTAACGGCGGTTAACCATTGGTTGCCATTTGGCGCCGGTTTGACCGCTTCACACGTTAAGGTCAACCCGCCACTCGTAACATGTTGCGAGAATTACCATATCACAAGTGCGATCGCGAAAGATCCGTGCTTGCAATGATGTGCTTCTGTTCGTAAGAAGGAACCGTGACAGTTTACAGTCCGTGCCAGCGGCAATCAGAGCCACTGCAACTTCTGCAGAATGGCAAGTTTCGATTGACGCTCGATAGTCGGAATGCCGGGCGGCCCCAAAAATAATCGCCGCAATGCATCTGGAAGGCCAAAACGCCGACCTTGATCTGCAAGAGCAAACCGAATTGGCATGGAATTGTTTTGTATCGGAACGGCAATGTTCAAACACGAATGAACGAATCAGCCGATTCCATACACGATACCGGCCCGGTCAAATACCGGCGCCACCGCGCGATCCGGACAGTTGGTTTTGATACCGGACGCATAACGAGTTACCGCACGCCAGTGTTCACGCAGCGGCGGTAGAGGAAACGATGTGAAGCGGACCATGGACATGTTTGTCAGCTCCCAGCCAGGAGACGGCCACGCACGCAGGCGCGTGCGGAAATTGTGCCGATCTCCTCGTGGCCCAGCGGCACGCCTGACCGGCGCTCACGCTTCTCAATTGTATTTGCACAGACCGATGTCCGATGCGGCCGGCGGCGCGTTATATTCCGCCCCGCCCGCTCCAGCATCGCTTTGTGCCGGAGATTATTTGCCATGGGCAGCAAGATGCTTATTGACGCGGCGCACCCGGAAGAGACCCGGGTTGTCGTCGTTCGTGGAAACAACAGGATTGAGGAACTAGACTACGAGTCGGCGTCGCGAAAGAGACTTCGCGGGAACATTTACCTGGCAAAAGTGACGCGCGTTGAGCCGTCGTTGCAGGCAGCGTTCATCGACTACGGCGGCAATCGCCACGGCTTCCTCGCCTTCAACGAAATCCACCCGGACTATGACCAGATCCCGGTTGCCGACCGACAGGCCCTGCTTGAGCAGGAAGCCGAGGAGCAGCACCGCGACGCTGAAGAAGACGACGCCAAAGGTGCGGAACGGCCGAAACGCCGGCGCCGTTCGAGAAAAGCCGCCGCCGCGGCCAAAGCCGAGACGGAAACCGTTGTCGAAGAGGTCGAAGCCGCGGAGGATGCCAAAACCGCCGAAGAACCCGAATCGGCAGCGGAAGAACCCGAAGCCGTCGGCGATGAAGCGCTGGATGATGAAGGCACCGGTGACGAGGATGCTGGTGACAACGACGCCGGCGACGATGAAGATGAAAACGGCGACGACGAAAACGGCGACGACGATAACGTCGAATCCGTCGGGTCCGAGGATGCACTGGAAGAGGTTCCGCAACGCTCTCACAGCCGCAAGCGCAGCTACAAGATTCAGGAAGTCATCAAACGGCGCCAGATCATCCTGGTTCAGGTCGTCAAGGAAGAACGCGGCAACAAGGGCGCGGCACTCACGACCTACCTGTCGCTTGCCGGACGCTACTGCGTTCTCATGCCGAATACGGCACGCGGCGGCGGTATCTCGCGCAAAATTACTGATGTTCAGGACCGCAAGCGGCTCAAGGATGTCACCAAATCGATCAGCGTTCCGGACGGCATGGGCCTGATTGTCCGCACGGCCGGCGCAAGCCGTACCAAGGCGGAGATCAAGCGGGATTTCGACTATCTCATAAGGCTTTGGGAAAATGTCCGAGACCTTACTCTTAAGTCAACCGCCCCCTGCCTCGTGTACGAGGAAGGCAGCCTGATCAAGCGCGCCATCCGCGACCTTTACTCAAAGGACATGGACGAAATCCTTGTCGAGGGTGAAGCGGGCTACAAGGAAGCCAAAGACTTCATGCGTATGCTCACACCGAGCCACGCGCGCCATGTCAAGCTGCACAGCGAAGGTCAGCCGCTGTTCATGCAGCAGAAGATCGAGAACCAGCTCGACGTTCTCTACAGCCCGCAGGTCACGCTTCCTTCCGGCGGCTACATCGTCATCAACCAGGCAGAAGCGCTGGTTGCGGTCGACGTCAACTCCGGCAAGTCGACGCGCGAGCACAATATCGAAGACACAGCACTGCGCACCAACCTTGAGGCTGCCGACGAAGTGGCCCGCCAGATGCGGTTGCGCGACCTTGCCGGACTGCTCGTGATTGACTTCATAGACATGGAAGAGCGCCGCAACAACCGCTCCGTCGAACGGCGGTTGAAGGAACGCCTGAAGAGCGACAGGGCGCGCATTCAGGTTGGGCGCATCAGTCATTTCGGGCTTCTGGAAATGTCGCGCCAGAGAATGCGTTCAGGTGTGCTGGAATCGAGCACGCGGACCTGTCCGGCGTGCAACGGTCAAGGCATCGTGCGGTCCGTGCCGTCCGCCTCGCTTCAGGTGTTGCGGGCGATTGAGGAATATCTGCAGCGCAGCACCAAGGACAATCTGATCGTTCAAGCGCCTCCTGGGGTGATCCTCTACGTTCTTAACCAGAAACGCGATCACCTGCTCGCCCTTGAGTCGAGCTACGGTGTTTCGATCTATGCGGAAGCCAACGACGAACTCGGCGATTCGGAATTTGCTATCGATCGCATGTCGGACCGTCCGGAGGGCGGCATGAAGGCCGCGCCCGTTGTTCAGGTCGATTCGCCGTTCCTGTCCGACGACGAAACGGAAAGCGATACCGCGAGCGAAGACGGCTCAAAGCGAGGCCGCCGACGGCGCCGGCGCGGCCGCAGAGGCTCGCGCCAGTCGCAAGGTGCGGAGGCATCGGACGACGATACGCCAGATGAAGAAGCCGCTGCGGCGCCTGATGAGGGCGGTGAAGACGGTGAAGATACCGAGAAGCGTTCGGCCCGGAAGGACGACCGCCCGCGCCGTGGACGGCGCGGTGGGCGCAGACGTTCGCGCTCCAGCGCGGCGACCGCAGACGATGGCGAAGCAGCCGGCGAAGAGAACGGCGCGGCGACCGACGATCCTGAAGCCTCAGATGCGCCCGATGCAGAGGATGTCCAGGCTCCGGTGACCAGCGAAATCGATGCCGAGGCGGCAACCGCGGAAGAAGAAAAGCCGCGCAAGCCACGCCGGAGCCGCAGCCGACGCAAGGCCGCGGACGACGATACTGCAAAAGCTGGAAGCGAAAAGGAAGCGCAGCAGCCTGAAGCAGTTGAGGAGGCCGACGAAAAAGCCAATGGCGCGGCTGAAAACGGCGCCGGCCAGGCGGAACCGGAAGCCGAGCCCGAGGCGGCAGAAGCCGATAACGCCGAAGCTGAGGCCGTTGAAGCCGACGGCGAAGCGGAAGCAGCGGATGGCGACGAGTTGGAGGCACCCTGCCCGCCGGCTCCCGCGCAACCTGCACGGCGGGGATGGTGGCAAAAACGCGTCTAGGTCACCGTCCCTGAAGCCAACCGCGCAGGCGTCGCACACCGTCCACCATCGTCTCGTGCGATCCGGCAAAGGACAGGCGCAGATAGTGCGCGCCATTGCGGGTGTCGAAATCGGCTCCCGGGGTTGCCGCGACACCTGCTTCGTTCAGCATCTTCTGGGCAAAATCCAAGCTGTCATTGGTGAAGCGGCTGACATTGGCATATAGGTAAAACGCGCCGTCGACCGGGGTGAACTCGGAAAACCCGATACGCGGCAGCTCTTCCAGCAACAGGTCCCGGTTTCGAGCATAACCATCGCGGCGGGCATCGAGTTCTTCTTCCGCGTCGAAGGCGGCGATGGCGGCGAGTTGGGAAACCATGGGTGCGGAAATGAACAGGCTCTGCGCCAGACACTCAATGGGGCGCACAAGAACTTCCGGGACGATCATCCAACCGATGCGCCAGCCCGTCATGCAGTAATATTTCGAGAAACTGTTGATGACGATGGCATTGGCATCGAAGCTCAAGGCGCAGGCCGCTTCACGACCATAGGTCAGCCGGTGATAGATTTCATCGGAGATGAACCACAATCCATGACGCGAACAGGCTGCGGCGAGGTCACGAAGCGCGTCCGGTTCGATCATCGTTCCGGTCGGGTTGGCGGGGCTTGCCATCAGCAGTCCGTCGAGTTTTGTCGAGCCGGCAAGCTCGGCGATGCGCTCGCCGGTTGGCACCCACCGGTCGGCAGCCGATAGCGGCACATCGACGACATCAATGCCGAGAGCGCTTAGAATGTTGCGGTAGGCGGGATAGCCGGGCGATGGCAGGGCGACACGTGCGCCGGCTTCGAATGCCGCCAGGAACGCCAGAATAAATGCGCCAGACGATCCCGTCGTCACAACCACGCGGTGGACGAGCACATCAATGGCGTAGGCGTCGCGGTAATGGCGGGCAATGCGCTCGCGCAACTGCGGCAGGCCAAGCGCCTCGGTATAGCCAATGGTGCGCCCGTCAAGTGCCGCACGCGCGGTTTCGAGTACACGCGCCGGCGGCGGGCCTGAAGGTTGCCCCACTTCCAGGTGCACGACATCGCCGCCGCTTCCCTCGATTTCGTTTGCCGCACTGAGCATGTCCATGGCGAGAAATGGCGCAACCGCACTGCGGGTCGAGACTTGTCTGGGGCTCATGGGGTCGAACTTTCACATAAACTTCAATTTCGCGATGCGATTTAGGACTTGGAGTAGCCGCTTTGGGGCTTTAGGAACATACGGGATCTTGCGATGGTGCCGCCTGACCCGGCCAATTGGCAACCTGCCCCAGTCTCGCCGCAATTGAAAGCGATGGGTTCAGTGTTGGGCAGGGTAATCGCGCCGCCGTCTTTCGCGTATCTGCAACGCAACCCCGAACATGCAACACCAGGGGCTGCGGAGAGTTTTGCGAGAAGAGTTCCGGTGGCGGAGAGATTGAAAGAGTACTGACGATGACGAGTTGCAATCGCAGTTGTGCTGAACAGTTTGCCCCAACGGACGAAGCGGTGCGGCCGACACGGCGCCCCCTAAATCGCATTCTGAGCGTCGTCGCAGCCGCTGCCGTGTTCCTTTCCGCGGTGCTTCCGCAAGTGGCCCAGGCACGCGGTATTTCGCTAATCCGCGATTCAGAGGTCGAAGCGCTGATGCGCGAATACGCCAACCCGGTGTTCCGCGCCGCGGGCCTCAACCCGACCGACGTCCGCGTCCATCTCGTTGGCGAGAACAGCATCAATGCGTTCGTTGCCGGCGGCCAGCGGGTTTTCATTCATACCGGCCTGCTGCTGCAGGCGGAGACGCCGAATGTCGTCATCGGGGTGCTTGCGCATGAAGCTGGCCATATTGCCGGCGGCCACCTTGCCCGCTTGCGGCGCCAGCTCGACAAGGCATCAACCGCTGCCATCGTCGGCATGCTGGTGGGCGCGGCTGCCGTTGTGGGCGGCGCGGCCAGCGGTGCTTCCGGCGCGGCGCAGGCCGGCCAGGGCGTGCTTCTCGGCGGCTCGGAAGTGGTGCGCCGCTCCGTACTCTCCTACCAGCGCGCCCAGGAAGCTGCCGCGGACCAGGCGGCCGTGTCATACCTGGAACGCTCAGGCCAGTCGTCGCGCGGCATGCTGGAGCTGTTCCAGACACTTGCCGACCAATCGCTCGTTTCGCTGCAGTTCGCCGATCCTTATGTGCTTTCGCACCCGATGCCGCGCCAGCGCATCGCGCTGCTTGAACGTCTGGCTCACGGCAGTCCTTTTTTCAGCAAGACCGATACCGCCGACCTGCTCAAGAGGCACCGCCTGATGCAGGGCAAGTTGCATGGGTATCTACTCGACCCGCGCGAAACACTGAGACGCTACCCGCGCACCGACACGTCCCTGCCGGCACGCTATGCGCGCGCTATCGCCTACTACCGATCGGGCGAAATCGGCAACGCACTACCGGAAATCGAGGCGCTGATCGCAGCACAGCCAAACAACGGCTACTTCTGGGAGGTGAAAGGTCAGGCGCTGTTTGAATCGGGACGCGCCTCCGATGCCATCGCACCGCTGCGCAAGGCTGCCGACCTGGAACCGCGCGCGCCTCTAATCCGCATCATGCTGGCGCAGGCGCTTCTGGGAACCAACCGCGACGGCTATATCCAGCCTGCGATCGAACACCTGCGCGCTGCACGGCGCATGGAAGGCAGCTCGGTCGCCTTGCACCGTCATCTCGCAATTGCCTACGGCCGACAGGGCAATATCGGTATGGCCGAACTGGAATCCGCCGAGGCAGCCATCAGGGGCGGTGACCTGGCCCTGGCCAAGCAGTTCGCAACACGCGCCAAAGGCAAGCTCGAACGCGGAACGCCTCAATATGTTCGTGCCAACGACATCTTGCGGTTGAACCCTCCAGACAGTTAAGCTCGTTCCGGCTTTGCCTCAAAAGGCAGAGACGGTCGCTCAGGAGAAATGCACATGCTGAAGAAGATCTGCACCGCACTTGCAGGAATTGCACTCGCCGTCACGATTACAACGGGCAGCGGCCTAGCGGAGGAGACGTCGTTCAGTGACGTGCAGAGGGAGCAGCTGCACCAGATCATCCGAGACTATCTGATTGAAAACCCGGAAATAATTCGCGAAGCCCTGGAAGCGCTGCAGCGCCAGCAGGAAGAACTGGAACTTGTCGCACTGCGCGACAACGTCCGTAACAACGCGCAACAGCTGTTCCGTTCGCAATCCGATTTCGTCTTCGGTAACCCGAACGGCGGCGTCACCATGGTTGAGTTCTTCGACTACAATTGCGGCTATTGCAAACGCTCGCTCGAAGACGTTCTGACCCTGGTTGAGACAGACCCGGATCTGCGTCTCGTGCTAAAGGAGTTTCCGATCCTCGGCCCCGGGTCCCTCATTGCGTCGCGTGCGGCCATCGCCTCGATGAAGCAGGGCAAGTACTGGGAATTCCACCTCGCAATGATGCAGGCCCGTGGCACGAATTCCGAAGAACAGGTTATGGCGATTGCCGCAGATGTCGGTCTCGACATCGAGCAACTTGCCAGCGACATGAACGCTCCTGAAGTCGAACAGACGATCCAGCAAAACTACATGCTGGCGGAGATGATGGGCATTCAGGGCACGCCGGCATTCTTCATCGACGACCGGCTCATCCCCGGCGCGCTGGGCGTTGAGGGCCTACGCCAGCAGATCAGCGAGGTGCGCGACAGCGGCAATTGCGTCGCCTGCTGAGGCTCCCGGTCCGCGGCGCCCGCTTTTTCGCATTCGTCAGTATCCACAAACAAGCGCTCTGACCGGCGCCCGGCCTTTGACAAATTTGCCGTGCGGGTTAGGTTCGCAGACGCACTCGGCGCGCGGAAACGCCGACAATTCAGTATGCCAAAGGCCCTACGGTGATGAGCCAGACAATCTTCATTCTGAACGGCCCGAACCTCAACCTTCTGGGAACCCGCGAGCCGGAAATCTATGGCGCGACGACGCTCAAGGATATCGAGGCGGAGTGTGCATCACATTGCAAATCCAACGGTTGGACGTGTGATTTCCGCCAGACGAATTCCGAAGGCGAGCTTGTTTCCTGGATCCAGGAAGCAGGTGTCGGCGGCGCGGCCCTGTTGATCAATGCAGGTGCCTACACACACACTTCGGTGGCCTTGCTTGACGCCATCAAATCCTTGGACATTCCCGTCATTGAGGTGCATCTTTCAAACATATTCCGGCGTGAGGAATTCCGCCATCACAGCTATGTTTCCCTTGCTGCGACAGGCGTGATATGTGGCTTCGGCGCAACCGGATACCGGTTAGCGCTTGATGCTGCGGGTTCTCAGCTCAGCGGTAATGTGTGACGGATCGGGAGAGCATGACGAAGAAGAAGAACACCGTGGACGAGGAACTTATCCGAACGCTCGCGGCACTCCTTGACGAAACAAATCTATCCGAGCTCGAGATCGAACAGGACGACTGGCGCATTCGCGTTGCACGCGGCACGCGCATGGAGACCGTCACCGCCGCCGCCGCGCCCGCGGCGCCGCCCGCGGCAGTTCCGGTTGCGGCAGACCCGGTGGAGCATCCTGGAAGCGTGAAATCGCCGATGGTCGGCACCGCCTATCTGGCACCGGCCCCTGGCGCCGACGCGTTTGTGGAAATCGGCAGCCAGGTCAGCGAAGGCCAGACCGTAATGATTGTCGAAGCGATGAAAACCATGAACCACATACCCGCCCCGCACGGCGGCAAGATCACCGCAATCCTCGTCCAGGACGGCCATCCGGTCGAGTTTGGCGAGCCACTGATGATCATCGAATAGAGCGGACCGGACAGCACCCGCCATGTTCGACAAAATCCTCATCGCAAACCGTGGCGAAATCGCGCTGCGGGTTCAGCGCGCGTGCCGCGAAATGGGCATCGCCACCGTTGCAATTCACTCAACGGCGGACGAAGACGCCATGCATGTGCGTCTCGCCGATGAGAGTGTGTGCATCGGACCACCGCGGGCGACGGAGAGCTATCTCAACGTTCCGAGCATCCTGGCGGCATGTGAAATCACCGGCGCCGAGGCAGTGCACCCGGGATACGGATTTCTCTCCGAAAATGCCAGTTTTGCGGAAATCCTGCGCGAACACGACATCACATTCATCGGGCCGACGCCGGAACATATCCAGCTTATGGGCGACAAGATCGCGGCAAAACAGACGGTATCCGACCTCGGCATTCCGGTGGTGCCCGGTTCTGAGGGCGCGATTACCGATGATGCAACGGCCGAGCGGGTCGCGAACGAAATCGGCTATCCGGTTCTCATCAAGGCGGCGTCGGGCGGGGGCGGCCGCGGCATGCAGGTTGTGCGCCACAAGAATGAACTGTCGACCGCTCTGTCAACTGCGCGCGCGGAAGCGGGCGCGGCTTTCGGCGACGATGTGGTTTACATGGAGAAGTTTCTCGACAAACCGCGCCACATCGAAATCCAGATTGTCGCCGATGGCAAGGGTGGTGCGGTTCACCTGGGCGAACGCGACTGCTCGTTGCAGCGCCGGCACCAGAAAGTCTGGGAAGAAGCGCTCTCGCCTGCCCTCAATCAGGAACAGCGTGACCGTGTCGGCGGCATCGTTGCCAATGCGATGGCCGATTTCAAATATCTCGGCGTCGGCACGATTGAGTTCCTGTATGAAAACGGCGAGTTCTTCTTCATCGAGATGAACACGCGTCTACAAGTCGAGCACCCGGTGACGGAGATGATCACCGGGCTTGATCTGGTGCAGGAGCAAATCCGTATCGCCGATGGCGCAACGCTTAACTACACGCAGGACGATATTTCCCTGCAGGGCCATGCCATCGAGTGCCGCATCAACGCGGAAAATCCGAATACCTTTGCCCCTTCGCCCGGCCGCATCGAAGCGTACCATCCGCCGGGAGGGCTTGGCGTGCGGATCGATTCAGGCGTCTACACGGGATATCGGATCCCGCCCAACTACGACAGCCTGATCGGAAAACTCATCGTGTTCGGCAAGCATCGTAACGAGTGCCTTATGCGCCTCAAGCGCTCTCTGGACGAGTTCGTCATCGAGGGTATCGAGACAACCATCCCGCTGTTCCAGAGACTGCTTGGCGAACCGGACATCATGAATGGCGATTACGACATTCACTGGCTTGAAGAATTCCTGTCGGAGTCATAGCCTCAGGTGACCTGCCGGTCTCACGATTGGACGGTTGCACGTTTTTGAGGGCGCGATGACGGCGATTACACCGCAGATTCTGCTCAAGGCATATGCCGCCGGAATTTTCCCGATGGCGGAGAGTGCCGATGATGATGCGCTCTACTGGATCGACCCGGACGACCGCGGGGTTCTGCCGCTAGACGCCATCCATATTCCAAGGCGTCTGCGCCGCACCATCCGTGCCGGCAAATTCGAAATCCGGATCGACACGCAGTTCGATGAAGTGATCGAGGCGTGCGCGCGCGGCGAGGCGGCGCGCGAAAGCACATGGATCAACCCGCGCATCCGCGCCCTTTACAGCCAGCTGTTTTCGCTCGGCTTCTGTCACACGGTTGAAGCCTGGCACGGCGGACACCTTGCAGGCGGCCTCTACGGTGTGCGTCTGGGCGGGGCGTTTTTCGGCGAGAGCATGTTTACCCGCGAGCGCGACGCCAGCAAGGTTGCGCTGGTGCACCTGGCCGCGCGGCTCATTCACGGCGGCTTTGAACTGCTCGACACACAATTCGTGACGGAGCACCTGGCGCAGTTTGGAACAACGGAAGTCAGTCGCGAGCGTTATCACGCCCAATTAGAGCGGGCGCTCAATATTCAGGCCGATTTTCACTCATTCGTAGACGACGGCGACGGTGAAACCGTGTTGCAGTTGGTCAGCCAGACGTCGTAGACCGGGTGCTCGACGGCGTTCAGCCCTGGGCTTTGGGCCAGCATCCAGCCGGTAAAAATGCGCCGGGCGGATGAATTCGTGCGCAACTCGACAACTTCAACAAACGACGTCGTTTGCGGGGTTTCGATCGAGGGGCGCGTGTAGCATACGCGCGGCGTCACCTGCAGCACGCCAAACACATATGATGTGTTCAGCTCAACCTCAAAAGTCTGAACTTCACCGGTGATTTTGTCTAGGCCGGCGAACACCGCCACGGGGTTTTCGACACGTTGCGCACGCACTGGGCCGACCGCCACGCAAACCATGACCGCCAGACAGCCGCAAAAACCCAGGCAACCGCAAACCCTTTGTTTCCAAGCCAAACTCACGTCAACGCCGCCTCTACCCGCAATCTCACATAGTCCGCGGTCCAGTTGCCGGTGGTATCGCAAAGCGCGGGCGAAAGGATGTCCGTCACTTCGTCGAGCACTGCCTGCATATCGGCGCCGAATTGCTCAAAGAACGGCGTGCGGAAGGTTTTGAGCCAAGCCGCCATTCCCGTCGGCAACGGCGTCGGTCTCGGGAACAGCCCGATGCGGCGCACCTCGAATCCGGCCTGCTCCAGCATGAAACGGTACTCGGCAGGCGTCGGATAAAACCACGGCCCCGCGATCGCTTCGTCTCCACCGCGTGCGCGCGCCACGGCCCGCATCGCCGTGACGATTGCCGCGACATTGCCATGGCCGCCGAACTCGGCAACGAACCGCCCGCCGGGGCGAAGTGCCCGTTCGACCCCGTCAATCACGTCCTGCGGCCGGGTCATCCAGTGCAGGGCAGCGTTTGAAAAAACCGCATCGAATTCCCGGTCGAAGGTCAGGTTGTGGCCGTCCATGAAGCGCGCGTCGAGACCCGCGTCTCGCGCGGCCACGACAAACGGTTCGCTGGCATCGACACCGACAACCTCGGCACCGGCTTCGACAAGGGATTTCGTTAGCGCGCCATCGCCGCAGCCGAGGTCGAGGATCCTCTCGTCCGGCTTGGGATCCAGCCATTCGAGCACGGCCGCGCCAAGATCGGAAACGAACCGGGCGTTTTTTTCATAACTCTCCGCCGCCCAGATCTGCCGGTCGGCTGGAGAGGTCGTGGCTTCATTCACTGCTATTGCTCGCCGCCGCCATCATCCTTGAACAGGAACTGGCCAATAAGCCCGAAGAGATCGAGTGCGCTTTGCGTGTAGTCGATGGACATACCGTCGGTGAGGATTTCTTCTTCGCCGCCGGGCTCAATCACGAGATAACGATCGCCCAGCAGTCCGTCGGACGTAATCTTGGCGGATGAATCGATCGGCAACCGCACTTCCGGCCGGAATGCTATCGTCAGGACGGCTTCATAAGTCTCCAGATCAAGCGTCTGATTCGTCACCGCCCCCACCTTGATGCCCGCCATGCGGACGTCGGAGCCAGTGGTAATGCCGTCAACACTTGCAAACCGTGCCGTAACTTCATATCCACCCGTGCCGGCTCTGAGATCGGCGGTCGTATAGACGTAGCCGAAGAACACCGCCGCAATGACGATGACGAGACCGCCAATCACGGTTTCGATGACATTGCCTTTCATTCCGGTAAGCCCTTTCAATCAATCCAGATCCGCATTCAGCGGCGTTTAGCAGCAACCAGACATCCGGTTCACGGACGCCAGGCCTCGTAATCTCCCGTGGCCGCGGGGCGCTCCGCTGCCGTCAGCACGCTCCCCTCCGGCCGGTAAGCCGCCGTTGTGCCTGTCATATTCGGACGATGGGGTTTTTGCCAGTCGTGTGCGGTATAGTCCTGTTCGCTCGGCAGGACATCGACAGTGTAGTGCAGCCAGCCATGCCACTCGGCGGGTACGGTTGAGGGTTCGGCGAGGCCGTTATAGATCACCCAGCGGCGCCGGCCCTTGCGTTCGCGGTAATAGACATTACCAAAGCCGTCTTCTCCGACCCGCTCGCCCTTGCGCCATGTGAAGAACCGTGTGCCCAGCGTCTGGCCGTTCCACCACGTAAACAACTGAAGAATAAAGTTCATCTGGACGATCCCAAGACGGCCCGCAATATTCCAGGAGCCGCGCACCGGTGCCGATGCGCTTTGCGCGGAATATGGCGCAAGTAACAGGCAACGTCCAGCCCGGAATGCACTGGAGCCGCCGATCGGCGGCCCGGGTCGGGGGGATCAGATAAGGGCCTTGTTTGCGACGATCTGTTCCAGCGCGACCGGCAGGGCCGGACGCGGCTGGGCATAGATTTGCCCGCTAAGTTCGAACGGGCGGGCATCCTGCAATATCCACCTGATTCGACCGAGGAGATCCTTCGTCGAGACCGGTTTGCGTAAGATTGTCGACGCGCCCGCCTCCAGCGTCTGCTCAACGACCATGCGTGAACTGTTGGCCGTGAGCACGATGACGGGCACAAAACACATGGGATGCATGGCCGGATTGCGCATGGTGCGGATCATCGTTTCCGCATCGCTGGATTCCATCTCCCATTCGGTGACAAGGATATCCGGCAGCATCGAAACCATGTCTTGCAGCGCATCTTCCGCCGAACCCATGGCGCGAACACGTCCGACGCCGTTGGCGCGCAGCACAGCGGTGAGGATTTTCTGCATCGCGATGTTTTCTTCAACGATGAGAACGTCGAGCGAATCGATTGCCCGCCCATAAGCCAGATTCCGGAACATAAAAGCGCCCGATATGTGATTCTCTTGGGCGCAAAACCGCCCCATCCGCCGATGACGATAGTATGACGCGCTTAATCCGCACTTAAATGAGCGGTTGGCGGGACGGTGCAGGCGGAAAATCGAAAATATGGTTAACGCCAACAGGGCACTTGCCAGGTTGCCGGGAGGCGGTCACAATCCTTGGAATCCCGCGTGATTCCCCATGTTTTTCCCCGCTATCCACAGGCTATCCACTATATCTTGTGGTAAGGTCTCGTTAACACACTAATCCTTGACGGACGCGACACACTCGTCTTACAGTTTCTCCATCGCTGAGGGGCGACGATCACAGACCCGGAAAGTTATTACCCGCCGGTCCTTGTTGATCCCAAAATGAAAAAATTAGTTCTTGCGTTCTAGTCCGGCTGCGGGTTCGCGGCCCGGTGCGGAGCACAAGTGGGGGACGTTTGTCCCCGTTGTCAGGGAGTGCGTGCACCGGCCGGGAGGAGTTCCTTCCGCGTCAGGAGTCGGTGGCAGGTGTTCGTTGTGCAACGGGTTCGCGCGCCCTAATGGCCAGAGGAACAGAAATGCGGATAACTCGCCGTTACACGGAAAAAAGTAAGTCCCCTTTTGAGGGAGTGTCGTTTCGCACCGCAACCAGCGAAATCAAGAACCCTGACGGTTCGATCGTATTCAAGCTTGAAAATATCCAGGTTCCGGCAAGCTGGAGCCAGGTTGCAAGCGACATCATCGCGCAGAAGTATTTCCGCAAGGCGGGCGTGCCCGCACGCCTGAAAAAGGTTGAGGAAAACACTGTCCCGTCATGGCTGTGGCGGTCCGAGCCGGATGAAGAGGCGCTTGCCGAGCTGCCGGAAGCCGAAAGACACGTTCCTGAAACCGATTCGCGCCAGGTCTTCAGCCGTCTCGCGGGCACCTGGACCTACTGGGGCTGGAAAGGCGGCTATTTCGATACGGAAGAAGACGCGCGCGCCTTCTACGACGAATTGTGCTTCATGCTGGCGACCCAGAAATCCGCGCCCAACAGCCCGCAGTGGTTCAACACCGGACTGCACTGGGCCTACGGCATCGACGGACCGAGCCAGGGCCACTACTACGTGGATTTCAAAACCGGCCGGCTGACGCGCTCCAAGACGGCATACGAGCATCCGCAGCCGCATGCCTGCTTCATCCAGTCGGTGGAAGACGATCTCGTTACCGAAAACGGCATCATGGATCTTTGGGTGCGCGAGGCGCGCCTGTTCAAATACGGATCCGGCACCGGATCGAACTTTTCCAAACTGCGCGGCGACGGGGAACCGCTTTCAGGCGGCGGCAAGTCGTCGGGCCTGATGAGTTTCCTGAAAATCGGCGACCGGGCGGCAGGCGCCATCAAATCGGGCGGCACAACGCGCCGCGCGGCGAAGATGGTCGTCGTCGACATCGACCATCCCGACATTGAGGAATACATCGACTGGAAGGTGCGCGAAGAGCAGAAGGTCGCGGCACTCGTCACCGGCTCGAAAACCTGCCGCGAACACCTCACCGCCATCATGAAAGCCTGCGTCAACTGCAAGGGCGATGGCGATGACTGTTTCGAAATCCAGAAGAACCCTGCCCTCAAGCGCGCCATCAAGGCGGCACGCCGCGCCCAGGTGCCCGACAATTACGTCCGCCGCGTCGTGCAGTTCGCACGCCAGGGCTATGAGGAGCTAGAGTTTCCGCTGTTCGATACGGACTGGGACTCAGAGGCCTACCGCACGGTATCGGGCCAGAACTCCAACAACTCGGTGCGTGTCACCGACGAGTTCCTGCACGCGGTCGAGACACGCGCCGACTGGGATCTGCCCTGGCGTACGTCGCCCGGCATCGCCAAGACCGTCAATGCACGGAACCTGTGGGACAAGATCGGCTATGCCGCCTGGGCCTGCGCCGACCCCGGCATTCAGTATCACTCGACCATCAATGACTGGCACACGTGCCCGGCAAGCGGCGCCATCCGCGCCTCCAACCCGTGTTCGGAGTACATGTTCCTCGACGACACCGCGTGCAATCTGGCGTCGCTGAACCTACTTCAGTTCCGCCAGGCCGATGGCTTGTTCGACGTCGAAAGCTTCGAGCATTGCGTGCGCATCTGGACCATGGTTCTGGAAATCTCCGTGACTATGGCGCAGTTCCCGTCGAAGCACATCGCCAAGCTCTCCTATGAGTACCGCACGCTGGGGCTCGGTTTTGCCAATATCGGCGGCCTGCTCATGACATCGGGCATCCCCTACGATTCGCCAGAAGGCCGAGCCATCTGTGGCGCTATTTCCGCGATCATGACCGGTGTTTCCTATGCCACGTCGGCCGAAATGGCGGGCGAGCTTGGTACCTTCCCGGGCTTTGGGAAGAACCGCGAGCACATGCTGAAGGTCATGCGCAATCACCGCAACGCCGCCCATGGCCGGAGCGATGGCTATGAGGGTCTGAACACCGCGCCGGTGGCACTCGATCACGCGAACTGCGCTGACCGGCGGCTCATCGACCATGCCCGCCGCGCCTGGGACCGTGCGGTGGACCTCGGCGTGGCCAACGGCTACCGCAATGCGCAGGCAAGCGTTGTGGCGCCGACGGGCACGATCGGCCTCGTCATGGATTGCGACACGACGGGCATTGAGCCCGATTTCGCGCTCGTAAAATTCAAAAAACTGGCGGGCGGCGGTTATTTCAAAATCATCAACCGCGCCGTTCCCGAAGCCTTGCGCGGGCTCGGCTATGATGAGCCCGCCATCCGGGAAATCATCGACTATGCGGTCGGGCATGGAACCCTGGAAACCGCCCCCGGGGTCAACCATGAAGCTTTGAAGGCCAAGGGGTTCCCTGCGGAACTAATTGCCAGGGTCGAAGACCAGCTCGACACCGCTTTTGACGTCAAGTTCGTGTTCAACCGGTGGTCTCTCGGCGATGCATTCTGCACCGGCGTTCTCGGTTTCAGTGCCGAGCAACTCGATGACCCGGCCTTCGACATGCTGTCGGGACTCGGTTTCTCGAAAGCGGAAATCGGCGCTGCCAATATCCACTGTTGCGGCGCGATGACTCTCGAAGGCGCCCCGGGGCTTCGGGACGAGCATCTGGCGGTCTTCGACTGCGCCAACCCGTGCGGCCGCACCGGCAAGCGGTTCCTCTCCGTTGAGAGCCACATCCGCATGATGGCGTCGGCGCAGCCCTTCATTTCGGGCGCCATTTCCAAGACCATCAACATGCCGAACGATGCAACGGTCGAGGACTGCCTGGACGCCTATGAGTTGTCGTGGAAGCTGGCCTTGAAGGCCAACGCACTTTACCGCGACGGTTCGAAGCTTTCGCAGCCCCTGAACGCGCAGTTGCTGTCCGACGACGAGGACGATCAGGACGAGGTCATGGAGCAGGTTGCCAGCGATCAGCCGGCGACGCAGCGTGCGGAAGTTCTGGCGGAAAAGCTCGTCGAACGCGTCATCGAAACGCAGCGGGAGATCATTTCGCGCGAAAAACTGCCGCAACGCCGCAAGGGCTATACGCAAAAAGCGATTGTCGGTGGCCACAAGGTCTATCTGAGAACAGGCGAGTATGACGACGGCCGTCTCGGCGAGATCTTCATCGACATGCACAAGGAAGGCGCGGCGTTCCGTTCGCTCATGAACAACTTCGCCATCGCCATCTCGCTCGGCCTGCAATATGGCGTGCCGCTCGATGAGTATGTCGATGCCTTCACCTTCACCCGCTTTGAACCGGCGGGCCTCGTGCAGGGCAACGACACGATCAAGAACGCCACGTCGATCCTCGACTACGTGTTCCGCGAGCTTGCGGTGTCCTATCTGACGCGCCACGATCTCGCACATGTCGATCCCGGCGAAATCGGCTTCGATGTGCTCGGCGGCGGCGTCAACGAAGGCCAGAACGGCGGCTCTGCGGCTGGCGATACGCCGCCAGCTTCGCTTCCCGCCTCGCGGGTCATGAGCGCCGGGTTCGTGCGCCAGAAAGTGTCTGAGAACGTGGTCGTAATGCCCGGTTCCACCGGCAGCCCGGTCGCCAGTATTCAACACCGTGTATCGGAAGCAATGTCTTTGCAGGGCGGGCTTGCGGTTGCGGAAGTTCAAACGCAGACAGAGACGGCGGTTCTTGAAGTGCGCGAGGAAGCAACACCGCTTGAAGTTGATCATGCGGCTCTTGCGCGTATGAAAGGATACGAAGGCGAAGCGTGCGGCGAATGCGGCAACTTCACCATGGTGCGCAACGGCACCTGCCTCAAATGCGACACATGCGGTTCGACGAGTGGGTGTTCGTAAGTAAGGGTAAGTTCCTCCCAACCTGGGGCGCCCCATCGGGCGCCCCATTTTTATGGGCGCCGCATCGCAAGCGGTACGTTGCGTGCTATAAGTGCACTGACGGGTAAAGTGATCGGGCAAGCCGCGTGCAGGACATCGAAACGACGGGAACATTCGACTACATCGTCGTTGGCGCGGGCTCGGCGGGGTGCGTGCTGGCAAACCGGCTCTCCGCGTCGGGGCGCCACAAGGTTCTGCTTCTCGAGGCGGGGCCGCCTGACCGAAACCCCTGGATCCATATTCCGCTCGGCTACGCCAAGCTCTTTACCAATCCGCGCCTCAACTGGATGTATGAGACGGAGCCCGAAGCGGAGCTCAATGACCGGCGGGTTTTTCAACCGCGCGGCAAGGTTCTGGGTGGCTCCAGTTCGATCAACGGCCTCGTTTATGTGCGCGGCCAGCACGAGGACTACGACCTGTGGCGCCAGCTTGGCAATGTCGGCTGGTCGTTCGACGATGTGTTGCCCTACTTCATGCGCGCGGAGGACCAGGAACGCGGCGGCGATGACTATCACGGCACCGGCGGGCCGCTTGCCGTCTCCAACCAGCGCGATACGCATCCTGTCGCCGACGGCTTCATCGAGGCCGGTGTGTGCGCCGGCATCCCGCGTAACGAAGATTTCAACGGCGCACGCCAGGAAGGTATGGGCTACTTCCAGACGACATCGCGCAACGGACGCCGTTGCAGTACGGCGGTGGCCTATCTGAAGCCGGCCCGCGGCCGCGCCAACCTGTCGATCGAAACCGATGCGCAGGCAACGCGCGTGTTGTTCGACGGTAAACGCGCCTGCGGTGTCGAATACCGACAGAACGGCACCGTGAAGCGCGCCGGCGTGTCCGGCGAGGTGATCGTGAGTTCCGGCGCGATCAATTCACCGCAATTGCTTGAGCTGTCGGGAATCGGCGGCGGCGCACGCCTGAAAGAGCATGGCATTTCCGTCATTCACAATGCGCGAAATGTGGGCGAAAACCTGCAGGACCACGCTCAGGTTCGCATGATCCTGCGCGCCAAACGCGCCGTCACGATCAACGATCAGTACAACAACATCCTGCGCCGCATCGGCATCGGCGTCGATTATGCGCTGCGCCGCCGCGGGCCATTGACGGTCAGTGCGGGGCTGGCGGCAGCGTTTTTCAAGACGCGGCCCGAGCTTGTAACGCCCGATGTCGAGGTGCACTTCATCATGTTCTCCACCGACAAGATGGGACAGAACCTGCACCCGTTCTCCGGCATCACGGCGTCGGTCTGTCAACTGCGCCCGGAAAGCCGCGGCAGCGTGCACATCCAGTCGCCCGATCCCTTCGCCGCGCCGGCCATCCGGGCGAATTATCTCTCAACCGAACTCGACCGTCAGACCAATATCGATGGTTTGAAGAAGATGCGGGATATCCTGCACGAAGAACCGATGCGCGAACATATCGCCGAAGAAGTCGAACCCGGGATCGATGTCCAGAGCGACGATGCGCTGCTCGCCTATTGCCGGAACATGGCGTCGACCATCTACCACCCGACCTGCACCTGCGCCATGGGCACCGGCGACGATGCGGTGGTGACCCCTGCCCTCAAGGTGATTGGTGTCGAAGGCCTGCGCGTTGCCGATGGCTCGATCATGCCGCGGCTGGTTTCCGGCAACACGAACGCCCCGATCATCATGATCGGCGAGAAGGCGTCCGACCTCGTGCTGGCGGACGCGCGTTAACTGTCGGGCCTACAAAACTCTGGCGCGACGCTCCACCGTGTGGTTAAAGTTCGCCTTCAGTTCCGGGTCCCGTGCACGTGGCCACGCTTGCACGCCGGAGCAATTGGATTTCCAAACAAGATGCGGCGCTGCGACCCGGGCTGACTTTGCCACCCGGGGAACGCACGATCTCTTATGACTTGCCAAGGCGCGCGATGCGCCCGAGCGGGGCTTGGGGGTGAGGCGTCAACCAATAAAAATAGAGCCACCCCGCTGGGGGCCGGAGCGATCCGGCCCCCAGTTCAATTTCAGGGGCGGGCCGGAGCAATCCGGGGCCCAGTTCTAATATTGAGGGCGGGCCGGAGCGATCCGGCCCCCAGTTCAATTTCGAGCCATGCCGAAGAGGGCAGCCGCCCGCAAAAGGATGTAGAGCAGCGTTGCATTGAGCATGTGCCACAGAAAATGCGTGCCGCTGGGGAACAAACCGCAGAGAGGCGTGTCGAGCGTGCGCAATGTAAGCGAGACGGCAAGCAAACCACCGCCAGCAAGCAACACGCGCCCCGCCCCGTGACCGCGTGCCTGGAGCACAGCACCCGTCGCGACAAGTGCTGCCACGGCTGGAAGGTATCCCGCGCTTCCATAGAGGAACCGCGCGGGCACCAGACTGTCGAGCACCGACGACGCAGCGACAAAGCCGGCAACGACTGCAAGCGTCACGGGCCAACCCGCCCCGATAAACCGCCGCAACGCAAAGCCCAGATAGGCGTAGATGAAGATGCTGATAGGAATGATGTCGGCGAGTAGAGCCCAGTAGGTCGCAAATGTGTGGAACAGAAAGCTGCCAACTCCAATCACCGCGACCAGTGATGTGAGCGCAAGCACGGGCCAAGCGCCCTGACCGGCTGTCAAGCCGCGGTTGCGCGCGAATGCCGCCAGTGCGGCGACCAGAAATGCCGCGTTCGTTACAGCATTAAGCGGTTCGCCCCACAGTCCCGGTGCCAACCGTTCGCAATAAATGTCGATGTAGGCGTCCCAGTTCATTGGCTCATATTAGACGCTTTTTGACCTTACTCGACGCCTCTGACGGCACGGCCATGAGTTCAACCGTCATAGACCGCGAGCCGGCGCACGGGTACAGTTTGGGCGCCGCAATCCCTGCATATTGAGATCAGAGTAGCGGGTTGAGCACAATCGACCGGGATCGGAAACAGCCAAAATGCATCTAACATCACTACAGCTCACAGAGTTCCACGAGAATGGATTTCTCCTGCTGCCGGATCTTTTCTCCAGGGAAGAGGTGGCGGTGCTCAACCAGGCCAAAGAGGAGGTGTTCGCGCAAGAGACGAATGCGAACGTTGTAGAGAAGAAAAGCGGCGAAGTGCGCACCGCAATGGGGCTGCATCTGAGGAATGAAACATTCGCCAGGCTGGTGCGCCATCCCCGGCTTGTGAAACCGGCGCAGCAAATCCTCTCGGAGGATCTCTATGTTCAGCAGGTGAAGATCAACGTCAAATCCGCCTTCGATGGCGAGGCCTGGCAATGGCACTACGATTTTGCCACGCACCACGCCGATGACGGTGTGGCGGAGCCGCTGGCGCTCAATCTCCACGTTTTTCTGGGTGATGTCAGTGAGTTCAACGGCCCGCTCTACTTCATCAAAGGCTCGCACAAGTGCGGCGCCGCCGCCAGTCATCACGATACGACGACGACAAGCTATCCGCTGTGGTGCGTTGATCAAAACGAGGTCACGGAGCTGGTCGAGCACGGCGGGCTGGCGAGCGCCACCGGCGCGGCTGGAACGGGTCTGATATTCGGCGATGTTCTCGTGCACGGTTCACCACCGAATATGTCTCCGTGGGACCGCCCGATTTTTTCGCTCATTCTCAATGCGGTTTCCAACAAACAGACGTCATTCGTCCGGCCGGAACACAAGCACCACACGGATTATACGCCGGTGACACCCCTTGCCGACGACTGCCTCCTGCGCCAAGAGGTGGCGCAATGACGAAGGCTATTCAGCCGCCGCGCGCTGCTGTTCCTTGAAGGGTGTCAGGTCGAATGTGTATACGCGGGACGTGCGTTCGGCGTAGAGATTGACCTCGGAGATGAGAGTTGCGCCGCGCGCTTCGGCAAAGCGGTGGGCGCGGGCCTTGTCGCCGCCTGAAAGGAACTTGACCACCTCGATACCGCGGTCGAGGAACTGACAGGCGACGGCACCGACGATGCCGTCGGCTACGCCCTTGCCCTGAAACTCGTCGTCAATGATCAGGTAGAAAAACTCCGCGTCCGGCAGGCCCTGCATGAACTCGTGCTTGGCATAGCCCGATGTGCGCAGCAGATGTTTGATCGACTTTGGGTTGAGAAGGCTTTTCGCAACGGCCGGCAGCAGCATCCAGAAGCGTTTTCTCAAGAGAGTACGATAAAGCTTCTGCGTATCGTATGAAGCGAAACCGACACCGACGACCTTACCGCCGGATTCGGCGACAACCAGGATGCCCAGGTCGTCGAGGGCGCCAAATTCGTGCAAGCGGGCGAGCACGCCGACACCCATGTTGCGCACGAAGGTGTTGTCGATCAGATCGTAGAGCATCTGGCCGCAGCGCGGCGCCACACGGCGCGCGGTGTCGGCGTCATCTACAACTGTGATTTTGACGTTCGAAAAGTCTGCATGAGGGTCGGCCACCAGCACCGTTCCTTGTTCTGTCTGTCAGTCCGGTGCCGCATCTTGGGCCAGACTAACAGAACAGCACCCTCTCTCTCAGCCCTTAAGCCAAGAGATGGTAAACCGCGAAACAGTTGAACGGCAAACAGCAATCAATATTCATCAACAGGCATCCGGGATATTGCATCGCCTGTTGAGCGGCAGGATCGTTTTCAGTGGAACACATGCACGGTGTCGCCGACGCGGGCGCGGCCGTAAAGATCAATGACATCGTCATTGAGCATTCGGATACAACCGCTCGACACTGCCGTGCCGATCGTGTGGCTTTCGGAGGTTCCGTGGATACGGTAGAGCGTGTCGCCGAGATAGAGCGCGCGGGCACCGAGCGGATTTTCCGGACCGCCGGGCACGAAGTGCGGCAGGCCCGGCTGGCGCGCGATCATCTCCGCCGGCGGGCGCCAGTCCGGCCATTCGGCTTTGCGCGAAATGTTTGAAGAGCCGGACCATTCATAGCCCTGACGCCCAACACCGACGGCATAGCGATAGGCTTTGCCCCTCGCATAGACGAAATAGAGGCGGCGTTCGTCGGTGCGCACGACGATCGTGCCCGGCTTAAAACGCCTCGGGAAGTCGACGTCGGTGCGCGTCGAGCCCTGTGTAATGCGATTGAAATCTTCACTCAGACCATCGAACAGGCGGTCGAGAGATTGCATGAAATCGGTGCTGCGCCACCCCGCATCCACAGGCGCTGCAAACAGCAGCAGCCCCGCAAGCACGCTCACAAACGTCAAAAGCCGCTTCGCCATGGCAGTTCTCCCCTCAATGGAACACGCCGATTGTCAGCGTGGGCGGGGGCAAAAGTTTGGCCGGATCAAGATAAGAAAAAGGCCTTCCCGCCACGCAAGCGGCGGGAAGGCCCAGGCTGAAACGGTACTGCGTGTTCTGTTTACAGTTTTACAAAGACCATGGAACCTACCTGAGCGCGGCGATAAAGATCCATGACATCTTCGTTCAGCATGCGAATGCAACCGCTGGAGACCGCATAGCCGATTGTCTGGTTTTCCGTCGTGCCGTGGATACGGTAGAGCGTCGAGCCGAGATAGAGCGCGCGGGCACCCATCGGATTGCCGGGGCCGCCCGGCATGAACGCCGGCAGTTCCGGCTGACGCTGGCGCATCTCTGAGGGCGGGCGCCAGTCGGGCCATTCGGTTTTGCGGCTGATGCGGTGTTCGCCGTACCACTCAAACCCCGGACGCCCGACGCCGACGGCGTACTGGCGCGCGCGGCCTCCCGGCAGAACGTAGTACAGTCTGCGCTCCGACGTGTGGATAACGATAGAGCCTGGCGCATAGTTGCCGTTGAACGCCACTTCGCGCGAGGTCGTGCCGGTGGCGACGGCTTCCTGACGCGATACACGGGTGAGCGCGTAGGCATTCCAGTCGATATTGCCGTTGGCATCGCGATAGGTGCGATAGTCGCGGCGGTTGTTCGATGCCGCCGCGGGAGCGTTCGAATTGCGGCGCTCGCGGGCCCGGCGCGTTTCACCGGGGCGCTGCGGCGGCGTCGCAAGCCAGTTGCCGAAACTTGTAAAGAAGTTGCCACCGCCCGACGAGCCCGCCTGGCTTTGGGTTGCAACACTGGCACCGAAGACGAACACGGCGAGAAACGCCGCGTGCAAAATCCTGTTCATAACTACCCTGCCTGTTTTTTATCGTATGTCACCGGCTTCATCGCGCGTATTCGCGTTTGGAATACACAAGACAAACCCGGCCCACCGACTTTGTTTGCAACAGACACGCTAGAGACAGAGTCTCAATATCCGGTGAGGATTTTAGGTAAAACAGAGATTAACGGGTGTTAACTTGAGCCGCTCCGGCATCAGCCCTGTTTCGGCAGGTTGAGCTGGATGTGCAAATCCCGCAACTGCCGCGCCGAGACTTCGGAGGGCGCACCCATGAGCAGGTCTTCGGCCTGCTGGTTCATCGGGAACATGATGACCTCTCGGAGATTTTCTTCGCCGCACAACAACATGACGATGCGGTCGAGGCCGGGCGCAATACCACCATGCGGCGGGGCGCCGTATTGCAGGGCGCGCAGCATGCCGCCGAACTTCTCTTCGACGACTTCCGGGCCATAGCCTGCGATCTCGAAGGCCTTGAACATGATTTCCGGCTTGTGATTCCGGATGGCGCCCGACGACAGCTCAATGCCGTTACACACGATGTCGTACTGGTAGCCGAGGATCTCCAGCGGGTCCCTGGTTTCCAGCGCCTCCATGCCGCCTTGCGGCATCGAGAACGGGTTGTGCGAGAAGTCGACCTTCTTTTCCGCCTCATCGTATTCGAACATCGGAAAGTCGACGATCCAGCAGAAGTCAAAGCGGCTTTCATCGATCATGCCAAGTTCGGTTCCCGCGCGGGTGCGCGCGGCACCGGCGAAATCGACGAACTTTTTCGGCACGCCACAGACGAAGAACACCGCATCGCCATCGCCGAGGCCAAGCTGTTCGCGCAGCGCGGCGGTGCGCTCCTCGCCGATGTTCTTGGCGACGGGGCCAGCACCTTCGCCATCGCGGAAGAAGATGTAGCCAAGGCCCGGCTGGCCCTCGCCCTGCGCCCACGAGTTCATGCGGTCGCAGAAGGCGCGGCTGCCGCCGCCCTTGGCCGGGATCGCCCAGACCTCGACCTGATCGTCTTTCTCGATCATGCCGGCGAAGATCTTGAAACCCGACCCGCGGAAGGTGTCGGTGACATTTTCCATGACAATGGGGTTGCGCAGGTCCGGCTTGTCGGTGCCGTATTTGCGCATCGCATCCGCATAGGCAATGCGGGGAAATTCCTGGGTGACCGGACGGCCCTCGCCAAACTCCTCAAACACACCACGCAAAACCGGCTCAACGGCGTTGAACACGTCCTCCTGGGTGACGAAGCTCATCTCGATATCGAGTTGGTAGAACTCGCCGGGGCTGCGGTCGGCGCGTGCGTCCTCGTCACGAAAGCACGGCGCGATCTGAAAATAGCGGTCGAAGCCGGCAATCATGGTGAGTTGCTTGAATTGCTGGGGCGCCTGCGGCAGCGCATAGAACTTGCCCGGATGCAGCCTGGAGGGCACGAGGAAGTCGCGTGCGCCTTCGGGGCTGGACGCGGTGAGAATTGGCGTCTGGAACTCAAAGAAGCCTTCATCCCACATGCGGCGGCGGATTGAATCGATGATGCGCGAGCGCTGCACAATGTTGGCGTGCAGGTTGTCGCGGCGAAGATCGAGGAAGCGGTAGCGCAAACGAATGTCTTCGGGGTAGTCAGGCTCGCCGAACACCGGCAGCGGCAACTCTTCCGACGTCGAGAGAACTTCAAGTTCGCGAATGAAGATCTCAACGCCGCCTGTCGGCAGCTTGTCGTTGACGGTGTCTTCGGAGCGCGCCTTGACCTCGCCATCGATGCGCACAACCCACTCGGCACGCACTTTCTCGACCAGTGCGAAGGCAGCGGAGTCCGGATCCGCGACGCACTGGGTTACGCCGTAATGGTCCCGCAGATCGATAAACAGAAGCCCGCCGTGGTCGCGCACCCTGTGCACCCAGCCCGACACGCGGGCTTGCGATCCAACATCACTCGGTCTCAATTGTGCGCAGGTGTGCGTGCGGTAAGCATGCATGTTTTCGACTCGTCCAAGGCTTGAATGAATGCGCGCGGAAAAGCGCATGCGGGGGCGAGTTTGTCAAGGCTTCTGGGCATTTCAGACAGGTGGATTGCGCCATTCGGGCCATGGCGCAGCGGGCCTTTGCGCCGGCGCGACCCTGGCCGGCTGAGTTAGACCGAATCAACATCGACCGCCGTGTTTACGCCAGAGTGTTCACGCATACGTCATTCCAGAACACGGGATAACACTGGTCAAACCGGGGCTTCGCTGCTTCACTTGCGATAACGCCGATATGGCTTGCAGCATTTCGGGACTGTGAAAGGGAGAAAAACATGAACGCATACAAATTACTGGCGGCTGCCGGAATGGTGGCATTGATGGCCACGCCGCTGCAGGCGGCGGACGATCATCCGATGGGCTTCTTTGTCACCAGTGTCGGCATGGGTCAGGGCGGAAATCTTGGCGGGCTTGAAGGCGCGGATGGGCATTGTGCAAAGCTAGCAGAGGTGGCTGGCTCGACGGGGCGGACGTGGCGCGCCTATTTGAGCACCCAGGTGACGGAAGGGCGCGGTATCTCCGCGCGCAACCGCATCGGCACCGGCCCCTGGTACAACGCCAATGGCGAACTGATCGCCGTCGATCTCGATCAGCTCCACCTGAGCCCGAATGTCGTCAAGCGCACTGCGGTGGACGAGAATGGCAATCTGGTGAACGGGCGCGGCGACAGCCCGAATGAACACGACATTCTGACCGGCTCGAGAGCGGACGGCACCGCCTATTTCCCGTGGGAGGAAGGCGATCACACGTGCAACAACTGGACGAGTTCCGGTGACGGCAGCGCCACAGTCGGCCATCACGACCGGCATGGCGGCGGCAACACGTCATGGACCGCCGCGCACGGTTCGCGCGGCTGCAGCCAGGAGAACCTGCAGAGCACCGGTGGTGCCGGCCTGCTCTACTGCTTTGCGGCGGACTAAACACTGATTGACCGGTGGGAGCGTCTGGCTCCCGCCGCCTTGTCTGTGCATGACGCACCCGCATGCTCCCAGCGCAGTGCAGGCGTATCTTCTATCGCTATGGCACTTTCATCCGTATACGCTAGCAACTTCAGCTTGCGCTTGCTTAGAATGCGAACCTCAATGCGCTAGCGTTTTGCCGCACGATGTCCAAAGTGTCGTTTGGTGCCGCGCCTGGCGAACAGGCGAACGTCAGCAATTACTCATCTGGCGCCGCATACACCGCTTCGCGAAAGAGGTCCCCTTTGGTCACACGCCGTCAAGCCGCCATCCTGGTTGCAGATGTTGTCGGCTATACGAAGATGATGGTCGGCGACGAAGCTGGAACGCATGCTCGCATACGAACGGTCCTGAATGATCTGGTGGCGCCGGCGCTGGAGAAGTTCGGCGGCCGAATGGTCAAGACCATGGGCGATGGCATGCTGCTGGATTTCAGCGAGGCGGTGGACGCGGTTGAATGTGCGACGGAATTTCAAACCGATGTGCAGACCTTTCCCGCCGCGCAAAGCGGTGATGAGGCGATGGCATTCCGCATAGGTGTCAACCTGGGTGACATCATCGTTGAGGATGGCGACATATTCGGCACACCCGTGAATGTCGCAGCCCGGCTTGAATCGCTTGCCGATCCGGGCGGGGTGGCGATATCAGGATCCACCTACTGGAATATCAAGGACAAGACCGAGATCAAGTTCGAGGAACTGGGATTTCTCAACCTGAAGAACATCCCCTACCCGATCGAAGTCTATCGCGTCGTGAGCATATTTCTCGACCAGGACCTGGATCAGGCGGGCCAATGGCGCGGCAGCGCCGCCAGCCCCAAGAAAGTGTGGTCTGAAGACAGCGACCACCTGCCGTCAATTGTCGTGATGCCGTTTGAGAATCTCAGCCAGGACGCGCAACAGGACTACTTCTGCGACGGTCTCACGCAAGATCTGACAACGGATCTTTCGAGGTTTTCGAATCTGGCCGTGGTTTCCTCAAACTCGGCTTTTTCCTACAAGGGAAAGCGGGTGCCGGTTGACCGGTTGCGCGAAGAGATCGGCGCTGAATACGTGGTCACGGGAGCGGTTCAACGCGCGGGCGATCAGCTTCGCATCAATGTTCAACTGCATGAAAGCAAAACCGCGCGCCAGGTCTGGGCGGAACGATTTCACGGCGATGTCGCGGATCTGTTTGCACTTCAGGACGAAGTCGTCCGCAAGATCGTTGCTTCACTGGCGTCAAAACTCACGATCGTTGAACTCGACCGGGCCGCCCACAAAGAAACCGAGAACATCAACTCTTATGAAGCTTTTCTCAAAGGGCTTCACTTCATGAACAGTTTCCTTGGCGTGGAGGAGAACAAGGAAACACTTGAGCAATGCCGTTTCTGGCTGGAGCGCGCCATCGAGCTGGATGAAGATTATGCTCGCCCATGGGGCTGGCTTGCATACTTTCACGTGCAAAGCTGGTTGCACGACTGGAGCGATGACACCGCATTGGAAACAGCGCTGTCCATGGCGCGAAAAGCGGTGACTCTCGATCCGGCCGACCACGATACACACTGGGCGCTTGGCAGCGTGCTGTTCAACTCCGGAAACTTCGATCAGGCTCGTTCGGCGTATGAGAAGGCGCTGGAACTCAACATAAACGATGCCGATCTGCATGCGGAAATGGCAGAGATGCTTTCATACACCGGGGACCATCTGGAAGCGCTCAGCCGGGTAAAGTTCGCAATGCACCTCAATCCGCACTTTCCCGAGTGGTATCGGTGGGTGCTTGGATGGTGTTTCTATTTCATGCGCGACTACGATGCTTCAATTATGGAGCTGTCGAAGATCCACAACCCGTCGAATGAAGTGTTGCTGATCATTGCCGCAAGCCATGCCCAGATCTCCGAGCAGCACCGTGAAGCGGCACGAAGCGAGGAAGCCCGGTTGTCGACAGATCGCGCCGAAGAATACATGAGCAGATTTATGGATCTGCGTCCGGACTGGTCCGTTGCCAAGCAGAAAAATCTCACGCGTGTGCGCGATGTGGAAGATCTCAAACACTGGCTGGATGGATTGGAGCTTGCCGGCATGCCCGCTTCCTAGAGCCCCTTTGGCCTCTCCTCGTCCATCGGCACGTACGCACTCTAGCGCCTTGCAAAACCACGGCACCGTCTTTATCCGTAGTCAAACAAGTTTTTCCAGGGGATGAAACAAGATGCGCGGCACAACTAACGAAAAAGCTTACGATGCGTTCATTACGGCGACGAGCGGATTTCCGGTATCGTCTGACACCGGTTTCCGCAAGAGCGTCGCAAAGCTCAAGCAGGCTCTAAGGCTCGATCCCGACTATATCCGACCACGCGGCTGGCTCGCCTACGCCTATCTCTTGAGCGTCACGGAGGGATGGAAATTCAAGTCATCCGATGCGGAAACAAAATGGAGTGAGGACAAACGTCTGAAAACCGCCGAGGCGCTTGCGAAAGAGGCCGTGGATCTCGACGAAGGCGACTACGACACGCACTGGGCGCTGGCGAACATCTACGTCAATACGAAGCGTTGGAAACCCGCCATCAAAGAGTTCGAACGTGCAGTCTACCTCTGCAAGAACGACAACAATCCGAATCTGCTCGTCGAGATGGCCGATGCTCTCGTGCATGACGGACAGCACAATCGCGCGCTTCGGCTCGTGCACAAGGCCCGACGGATTCCGGACTGGCACCGGTGGGTTATGGCCTGGACGTATTTCGCAAAGGGCCGTCAGGACGCAATCTACTATGACTTTTCCCTCGAAGAGATCAGAGCCATGCATTGGCATCCCGGCGATGACAGCTACATCGCCGACGTCAAACTGCTCGAAGCGGTGATTTGTGCCCACAAGGCGAACCGTCTGAAAGGCGCTAAACAGTCACCGATTGTAAAACAGGAGCGCGCAAAGGCGGCGACTGCCCTGAAACACTTCAAGGCACGCAAGGAGTTCAAGAAGTGGACCCTGAAGCAGGCTGAGAAATTCGCGCCCTTCAGGCTGGCCGCGGACAAGAAGCACTGGCTTGACGGCTGCAAGATGGCCGGTTTGCGCTAAGCCACGGCAGCGTCAGCGGGTGGCGTCACGCACGCCCGCCCCTCTAACCCAATTCGATTTCGGATAGTTGCCGGGAAAGTGCGGATTTGTCGACTTTCCCGGTCGCGGTGAGCGGCAAGAACTCAACTGCGCGGATGTATTTCGGAACCACGAAAGCCGCCGCGCGTTTTGCGATGTAGTCGCGTAGCGCTTCGCCGCCGAAAGCGGGATCGCGCGTTTCCACGTAGAGCAGGATCTCTTCATCGCCGATCTCTGAAGAGACGCCAACAGCGGCTGAACGCACCACCGCCGGGTGAAGATCGGCAATGGCTTCCAGCTCCATGGCCGAAACGTTCTCTCCCTTGACCCGGATGGCATCCTTAAGCCGGCCACGGTAAGTGAGGAACCCATCATCGTCGAGAATGCCAAGATCGCCTGTGTGGAACCAGCCATTCCGCATGACCCGCGACGTTTCTGAGGGATCCCCGACATAGCTTGTGAAAATGCCGGATGGTTCGGCCGCCCGGACGATGATCTCCCCCGCTTCTCCAGACGGCAACGGATCGCCGTGTGGATCTGCGATCGCGACTTCGTAACCATCGATCGCCTGACCGGCGGTGCCCAACTTCCGGTGCCCAATTCTGTTGATCGTGCAGGCGATACACTCCGTCATGGCAAATGCTTCGAGCACATGGATGCCGAAACGCCGCTCCACTTGCTCGATCTGTGCCGCCGATGCACCACCGCCGACGGCCGTTTTGAGCGTGCAGCCGGGAGGCGGGTCGTCGCCTTTCAGCAAAAGCCCGAAAATCGCACCAAGGTGGCAAAGATACGTTGCCCTGGAAGTCTCAACGTCCGCCCAGAACCGGGAGACCGAAAAATCCGGCGCAATAGCGAGGGCACCACCGGTGTGGAACAGGATCGATGCGATGTAGATGGCGTCGATGTGGAACATCGGTGTCACATAAAGCCAACGATCTTCAGGTCCGATACCGATAAGGCCCGTATGGCGCTCTCCGGTATAGACCTCATAGGCGTGGGAAAGCTCAACTCCCTTGGACCGCCCGCTCGTTCCCGAAGTAAAAACGATCCTTGCCGGGTCTGACGGGGCGATCTCAAGAAGCGGCCGCGAACCCCAGCGTCCCGGTTGAGAGGTCAACTCCCGAAGCTCGCTTTCTCCGATACGCTCAAGGCCCTGCCCTCTTTGGTTCGCGCTCTCCAGATTTTCCAGATAGCGGTCATCGACAATGACCGCACGCGGAGCCGCGAGGTCGAGCATATGCTTGAGGATTGGTCCCCGGTGCGCGGTGTTGAGGGCGACTTCTACAAGGCCGGCACAGGCCAGCGCGTAACGCAAAACGAAATACTCAATTCCGTTCCCGACAAGCACTGCGATGGCATCACCCTGCTTAAAACGTTCCGTCAGTTTGGTGGCAACACCCGCGACACGATCGAGAAACTCGCCAAATGCAACTTCGCGGCCTGTCGCCACGTCGAACGCGATGGCGCGCCCTTTGCCGAACGCGCGCGATCGCTCCAGGAGATCGGGTATCGTCCGTCGTCCATACTCCTGAGGGCCAAGCACCGCACGCTGCATCACCATCTACGTGCGAGAAACCGCAGGGCTAAGGGCTCGATGTGCATGCCGGTTCCCCGACCCGCCGCAAGCAGGAGCACCTCGTCCGGGAGCGGTTGATGACGTTGCCTTCGACATTTTTTGGCGTCTCGCTGTGGTGTTGGTCGAACGGATCGTCCGTCTCGATCTATATCAAAGAATCGGCGTCATGGCTCTTCCAAGGGCCGACAGCGGTATAAGGATCCACAAAACGTGGTGTCATGCGCCACATGCAATGCAGCTCCGCGAAATGAAACCATCGCCACCGCCAAAAAATCGGGTAGCTTTCGACTTCCGGAAAAGAACTCAGACCATTGAGTCGTGACGTCACTTCGCCCTTTCTTCGCTCTCCTCATTACTGCGGGCATCCTGTTCGCCGGCAACGGGCTGCAGGGCACGCTGATTGCGCTTCGGGCAAGCGCGGAAGGTTTTCCCACGACGCTTGTCGGGCTGATGGGAGCCTCCTACTTTCTCGGCTTTATGTTGTCCTGCCTCTATGTCGCGCGGCTCATTCGCGCTTTCGGGCACATTCGCGTATTTGCCGCCCTTGCCGCGGTGGCGTCAGCGGGCTCCCTGCTCCTCGTTCTGCTGATCGATCCTTATGTGTGGATCGTTATCCGTGCGGCCATGGGGTTCTGCTTTGCCGGCGTCTTCATGGTGCTGGAAAGCTGGCTCAACGAAAGCGTTCCCAACGAAGACCGGGGCCGCATCATGTCTATATACAGGCTGGTCGATCTCAGCGCCGTCGTCGGGGCACAGTTCCTCATGCCGATCATCGGTCTGGACGGGTTTCAGCTCTTTGCGATCATGGCGATGCTGTTCTGCCTGTCGCTCGTTCCGGTGTCGCTGTCGAACCGTTCACGCCCCGCGCCGCCGGATGAGTTCAAATTCGAGATTTCCAAAATCTGGGCCATCTCGCCGCTGGCCTGCATCGGCTGCCTGACGATCGGCCTCACGAATTCCGCGTTCCGCCTCATTGGCCCTCTCTATGCGGACGAAATGGGGCTCGACATTACCGGCATCGCCTTCTTCATGAGTGCCGGCATTCTTGGCGGCGCGGCCCTGCAGTTTCCATTCGGATATCTGTCGGACCGTTTTGACCGGCGTTGGATCGTCATCGTGGCGACAGCGGGCGCTGCGATATCCGGCTTGTTCCTGACCTTCATTTCCGGCGGCACACCGCAGCTGCTTTATGCCGGCGCCTTTGCGTTCGGCGCCTTCGCCCTGCCGCTTTACTCGCTGTCGGCCGCGCATGCGAACGATCAGGCGGAGGCTGGCCAGTATGTCCTGTTGGCGGCGGGCCTCACGCTGTTCTTCTCGCTCGGCGCGTCCGTCGGGCCGATCATTGCATCCCTGGTGATCGAGCAATTCGGCGCACCGATGTTTTTTGCCTACACCTCCATTGTCCATGCATCGCTGATCGTGAGCGCGCTCTATCGAATGACGCGGCGGGCCAGCGTTCCGCGCCATGCACGCTCGCGCTTTGTCACGTTGTTGCGCACTTCGCCGGCGGTGTTCCGGCTGGCGCGGCGGTCATCACGTAACGGCAGCGATGCAAATCGCCGGAAAAAATACTGATTCTGATGGATTCAACCGCGTTTTGCGCTATAGACGGCGCATGCAAATTGTGACCAAGACAGAAGACCTCCAGGACATCTGCAACCGCTTCGCCACCGCCCCGTTCATCACGGTGGACACGGAGTTTATGCGCGAGCGCACTTACTGGCCGCAGCTCTGCCTCATTCAGATCGCATCGCCTTCGGACGAAACGCTGATCGACCCGATGGTCGAAGGCCTTGATCTCGCACCGCTCTTTGATCTCATGGTCAACACGTCGGTCGTCAAGGTGTTTCATTCAGCGCGCCAGGATCTGGAGATCATTCACTACCTGGGAGGCGTCATTCCGTCACCCCTGTTCGACACGCAGGTCGCGGCGATGGTGTGCGGGTTCGGCGATTCGGTCGGATACGAAAATCTCGTACGCAAGCTCGTCGGCGCCAAGATCGACAAGACGTCGCGCTTTACGGACTGGAGCCGCCGGCCGCTCAGCGACAAACAGCTTAAATACGCGCTGTCAGACGTCACGCACCTGCGCGTAGCTTACGAGAAGCTGAAAAAGCACCTCGACAATTCCGGTCGCGAAAGCTGGCTGGCGGAGGAAATGGCGATCCTGGAATCGCCGGACACCTATTACACCGCGCCTGAAAATGCGTGGAAGCGGCTCAAGTTCAAACCAAGATCCAAGCGCGTACTGGCAGTGTTCATGCACGTGGCGGCATGGCGGGAACAGGAAGCGCAGGAGCGCAATGTTCCGCGCAGCCGCGTCCTGAAGGACGACGCGCTTGGCGAGATCGCAACCCAGATGCCCAAATCCGCGGAGGACCTGCAACGTCTGCGCGCCATCCCCAAGGGTTATGCGGACAGCAGCCAGGCCAAGGTCCTGCTCCAGCATGTTCACGCAGGCATTGAGGCTTCGCTGGACGGTTTGCCGGAGATACAGGACAAGCCGCTGCCGATGGACGAAAAGTCGGGCGCGGTTGTCGAAATCCTGAAAGTCGCCCTGAAAGTCGCCTGCGAGCGTCATCATGTGGCGCAAAAACTGATCGCCAACACCAGCGATCTTGAAGCGATCGCCCATAGTGACGATGCCGAGGTGCGCGCCCTCGCGGGTTGGCGGCGCGAGTTGTTCGGCGACCTTGCGCTCGATCTGAAACATGGACGGGCGTGCCTGGTCATTGAAAACGGTCGAGTGGCCGTGATCCCGCGCGCCGAACAGGCCGGAGAGGCACACGAACCGGCGCTCAGCTCAGTTGTCTAGAACGATTTCAGGCTCGCACCTTATGAGCGATGCGAGATCGGCCAGCCGCTTTTCGACCCTTTCGCCCGTCAGATCGGAATGCGCCTTGGGGAGCGTGAGCGTCAGCTTTTTTTCGATGCTGATCCGCAGCCCGATCTTCTTCAGCAGCCCGGGCATGGCTCCGGACACGAGGTAGGCAAGCCGGTGCGCGGCAGAAATGATGCGGGCGCGCTGAGCCAGATCATCGGGCACGATCTGGCGCACCGCCGATGGCGGCTTGTCTTTCCACACACCTTCGTAGCGAAAATAAACGGTGAGAGCGAGAAACGCTCTCTCCGGGTGGGTCACGCCAACGAACGCTCCCTGTGAAATGATGGTCAGCGTGCGGTCGCCGCGATAATCGGGATGAACGCGCCAGCCGAGGTCGGCAAGCATGCAACTTGCATGACGCAACACCTGCTGGCGCGGCGTCTCATCTAAACCATCGTCGCCGAAGAGCTGATCGGTCCAGGCGCAGAGTTCCTTGGCATGCTCAGGGGAGCGCGCGCGCAGGTTGGCATAGTCCTTACACGCCTCAAGCAGGGGATCGCGGGCGCGGGCCTTCTTGGGCAGTTTGGAGAACAAAAGCCCTTCACGCACACCGAACGCCGATACCACGACGTTCCACGGCTTTGCCAGGTGCAACAACCGGTCGAGCACCAGCGCACCGTAGGGAAGCGTTTCGTTACGGCCCTTGGAAATCACCTTAATCTCGCGAAGGGTCTCTGCGCTGAGACCACTGACGAGCGCCGACATGCCCTGTGCGGCGGTACGCGGTATGTCGTAGTGATGCAGCACCTTGAGCGGATAATGGTTTTGCGCCATGTGCAGGCGCGCAAGGTTGCGCCAGGCGCCGCCGACCGCATAGAGCGTCTTGTTGTGCATGGCCGACAGCATGTCGGCTTCACCAAGCGCGCGGTCGACATACTCCCGTGAAGCCTCGATGGAGTTCTGCGATATGTCCATGAGGCGCAGCGGACCGATCGCAAGTGTCACCGAACGACCGATGGAGCCGCCGCAGACCTCGACAAGTTCAAGACTGCCGCCGCCCAGATCGCCCACCACACCATCGGCGTCCGGAATGGCGGCCAGAACGCCCATGGCCGCCAGTTGCGCCTCGCGTTTGCCCGACAGGACCGAGATCTTGCCGCCGAGCGCCTGTGTCGCTTCACGCACAAACGCATCGCCGTTCTCCGCCTCGCGAACGGCTGCGGTCGCGACCGCGAACTGCTTTTCGACGCCGATTTGCGAACACAGAAGCCGAAACCGGCGCAACGCACGCAAGGTCCGCTCGGCGGCATCGTCGTCAATACGCCCCGTGCTGCCTACACCGCGCCCCAGCCCGCAGATCAGTTTCTCATTGAACAGCGGTACCGGGCTGCGCCGCAACCCGTCGTAGACCAGCAGGCGCACGGAGTTCGACCCGATGTCGACAATGGCAACCGGAGAAAATTCGAGCACGAGACGGCCCGATTTCTTCTTGCTCTTCCGCTTCACTTGGCCGCCTGACCACCCGCCTTTGGCACCTTCAGGAATGACGGAGGTTCACTGTCCTTCAGAGCCTTGCCGCGCCCCGAGAGGCTTGGGTTGTTCATGAAGTATTTGTGCGCGTTGAAGAGTTTTTCGCCAACCGCGAGATCGGCGCGTTCCCACGCGCCATCGGGCATCAGATACCAGCTCTGCTGGTTGTCGCGAAGATTGGCGACCATGATCTGATCGAGGATCTGGGCGTGCACGGTTTCGTTGAATATCGGTACGAGCGACTCAACGCGGCGGTCGAGGTTGCGCGGCATCCAGTCGGCGGACGAAATGTAGACGCGTGCCTTCGCATGCGGCAGACCGTGTCCCGCCCCGAAGCATACGATGCGCGAATGTTCAAGGAAGCGGCCGACAATCGATTTCACGCGGATGTTTTCCGATAGCCCAGGCACACCTGGCCGCAGGCAGCAGATGCCCCGCACAATGAGATCGATCTGAACGCCGGCCTGACTTGCCTCATACAGCGCGTCGATGACATCGGGATCGACGAGCGAGTTCAGCTTGACCCAGATTTGCGCGGGTTTGCCCTTTTT
This sequence comes from Hyphomicrobiales bacterium, assembly GCA_021775755.1. GTDB lineage: Bacteria > Pseudomonadota > Alphaproteobacteria > Rhizobiales > JAJFHB01 > JAJFHE01. The sequence goes on from JAJFHE010000025.1 coordinate 91,169, forward strand.
AACGAATGCGATTTCTTCCTGGATGTGATGCAGAATGCGGGCTTTGAGATTGATGGGCGACACGGCAACGTCTTCAAGATCGGTCGGTACCGCGTAGCCGGTCACGAAATTGAACAGACGGCCCGCATCACGCGCCATCGAGGGATCGCAGGTAAAAAACGACAAGTCCGTGTATATACGCGCGTTTGCGGGGTGATAGTTGCCGGTGCCGTAGTGCACATAGGAGCGTAACTGCCCACCTTCCCGACGCACAACCAGGCTCACCTTGGCGTGCGTCTTGAGCTCGATAAAGCCGAATACAACCTGTGCACCGGCGCGTTCCAGGTCGCGGGCCCACTGAATATTGGCTTCTTCGTCGAAGCGTGCCTTCAACTCCACCAGCGCTGTCACCGACTTGCCCGCTTCCGCCGCCTCGGCAAGCGCTTTGACGATCGGAGAATCCTTCGATGTGCGGTAGAGCATTTGCTTGATCGCGACCACATCGGGGTCGCGGGCGGCCTGGCGAACAAACTGCACGACGGCGTCAAACGATTCATAGGGGTGATGAACAACAAGATCCTTCTGCCGGATCGCGGCAAAACAATCGCCGCCATGATCGCGTATACGTTCTGGAAAGCGAATGTTCGCAGGCACGAACTTCAGGTCCGTCCGCTCGTCAAGGATCAGCTGATTGAGATCCGCATAGCCGACCAGCTTGCCGGCAACGACGATTGCCGGGTCGGCAATTTCGAGTTCGCCGGAAAGGAACTCGCGCAGCTTTGCCGGCATGTTCTCATCGACTTCGAGGCGGATCACCGTGCCGCGGCGGCGACGCTTCAACGCGCTTTCAAAGAAACGAACGAGATCTTCGGCTTCTTCCTCGACTTCAATGTCACTGTCGCGCAGCACACGGAAGACGCCCTCGCCAAGCACGTCGTAGCCCGGGAACAGCCGTGACACGAATCCGGCGATGGCATTTTCCATGGTGATGAAGCGGGCGGGCGTTGCGGCACTTCCCGCGGTCCCGGCCTGGGCGGGCAGTCGAATGAAGCGCTCAAGCTGATGCGGTATCGGGATCAGGGCGCTCATCGAGTTGCCGTCGCTGCGGCGTCTCAGCTCAACAGCAAAACTCAAGCCCCGGTTCGGAATGAATGGAAACGGGTGTGCCGGATCGACCGCAAGCGGCGTCAGAACAGGGAATACGTAGCTCAGAAAATACTGCTCAAGCCAAGTCTCTTCGTCCCCTGAGAGCTCGGAGCGCCCAACCAGAACGATACCTTCCTCGGTCAGGTCACCATTCAGTTCCGCCCAGCACAGCCCCTGTTCCTCCATTAGCCGGGATGCAAGCTCATTGATACGCTCAAGCTGGCGTGCCGGGGTCAGCCCATCCTGGCTGACGGTCTCGACGCCGGCCTGGATCTGTCCACGCACGCCCGCGGCGCGCACCATGAAAAACTCATCCAGATTGGAGGCTGAAATCGAAAGAAAGCGCAGCCGCTCGAGCAGCGGATGGTTTGGATTGCGCGCCTCTTCCAGGACGCGCGTGTTGAAACTCAGCCACGACAGCTCGCGGTTGATGAAGCGCTGCGGGGTGTCGCGGGTTATCGAAACGATATCAGGCGCGTAGTCGAACGCGCGTGTAACCGGGTTCCCCCCGGCTTTCGCCTTGCCATCCGTGTCGCGCGCCGTCTGGCTGTCGCTCATTTTCAGCCTGCCTTAGAATTAACTGTTACCGCGAATGCCTACCAAGGATCGGCAGGTTAGCGGACTCTCCAATCCACTTTAATGACATAGTGTAAATTGTTCGCGCCACAATACAAAACCGGCCACGCGCCGGGCCACGATAATTGTGCCGCAAATAGCGCGTTTCAGCGAGAAGATATCGCCAATATGGTTACGGTGTCCTGTTCAGCGCGCCGCGCCGGCGCTCAGTCGAACAGGTCCTGCAGAACCCTTGTCGCAAAGGGCCGTGAGATCGCGGTTTTCTCGGCGAGCGCCGACTTGTCGAGCCGCTCGACAATGTCGCTGATTGCACCAAGAGACCTTTCCGCCCGGGCGAGAATGTACGAAACCACCGTCTCATCGACACTCACCTGACGGTCGGCGAACATTTTGACCATGACCGCACGCAGCAAGGCATCGTCCGGCTCGCGAATGCCAGCGGCCGGTATGGCACGCAGCCGGGTTCCAAGGTCGGCCAGCCCGACGACCCACGCTGCCGGACTTGCCTCCGACGTGATCAGGACCGTTTGCCGGCGCTCGCGCGTCAGGTTCAACAGATGAAACAGGCTCGTTTCGTCGAACAGAGGCGGCGCGACGTCTTCGATCAGCAATGCATCGGTTTCGCTCAACTCCACAAGGCGCGAGGCGACGATATCGGCACCTGCCAGCGCTATGGCGCCGGAGCGCCGGCGCCAGATTTGAGCGAGATGGCTCTTGCCGCTGCCGGGCGGGCCCCAGATCGCGGCGACGTTCGCGGACCAGTCGGGCCAGGAGTCGATGAGGGTAAATGCCGCCTCATTGCTTTCGGCGACGAAAAAGTCAGCCCCGTCGAAGGAGACGGCGTGCGGCAGATCGAGCGGGATCTGCGTATCACGGTTACCGCGCGCGCCCATCGTCTTCAATCACCATCGCCGTCTTCGGACGAACGGCCGGATTTTCCAAGATAAAGAGCGCTGCCCATATAGGTGCGTGCCGCGAACCGGGCGAGCACACCGAAGGCGGCGGCAAGCGGCACCGCGAGGAACAGCCCGACGAAACCGAACAGGTAACCGAACGCGAACAGTGCGAACATGAGCCAGACAGGATGCAGGCCGACGCGGTCACCGACCAGTTTCGGAGACAGAAAATTGCCCTCGATGAACTGGCCGAGCACGAATATGCCGACCACGACCGAAATCATGATCCAGTCGGGGAGAAACTGCACGATGGCGACGCCTCCAGCCAGCACAAGTCCAGTGATGGAGCCGACATAGGGAATGAAGCTAAGAAAACCTGAAATCATGCCGATCAGCATGCCGAAGTTCAGGCCCGTAATGCTCAGGCCGATGGCATAGAACAATCCCAGTATCAGACAAACGGACCCCTGACCGCGCACGAACCCGGCCAGCGCGTCATTGATCTCGCGTCCGAGCTGCCGGATCGTCCCGACATGGTCGCGCGGCAGCCAGCTGTCGACGATGTCGATCATGCGATCCCAGTCGTTCAGCATGTAGAATGCAACGACCGGCGTTACGACAAGCAGCGAGACCACGTTGAGGAGCGCGATACCGCCGCTCCAGATCGACTGCAGAAGACTGGCAATCCAGCCCGCAACATCCCGCGCGGCACCTGTGAGTTGACCCTCAATGCTGCTTTCGTTGTCTGAAAGCCATTCCTTCAGCCAGTCGGGCCCGGCCTCGTCGGCAATCTTCACCAGTTGGCGGATGTAGCTTGGCAGGCGTTCGGCGAATGAACCGATCTGGTCCCCCAGCACCGGCACCAGAATGAGAAGGAACAGCACGAACACCAGCGCAAACAGCCCAAGGATCAGCGTAGTGGCCGCAAGACGCGGAAACCTTCTCTCCTCCAGCCAGTCGGCGACCGGATCGAGGAAATAGGCGATCGCCATGCCCATGATGAAGGGCAGCAGGATGGGACTGAACAGATGCAGCAGCAGCACAAAGCCCGCGACCGCACCCAGCCAGATCAGAAACTGACGTTGCAATGTCATGATTTCAGTCCCCTAAGGTCGCATCGCTCACGAGATGCCGCCGTCGCCGTTGGCCATATGCGCCACCCACAGCCTGAAATAGGCAACGCCCGACAGGACCGTCAGAACCGCCACGCTCACGATCAGCAGGTTTATCAGGAGATCGCCCTCAATGCCAAATCCGAGAAGACCCAGAATAACCGCTGCGAGCAGGATCTGGGCGGTCGTGTTGGCCTTGCTGACCATCAATGGTGTCACCTTGACCGGACGGTCGAGCATCAGGGACAGGAGGAACGCGCCGATGATCAAGACGTCGCGGCTGACCACCAGAATGACCAGCCAGGCCGGCAGGATGTCCTGCAGACCGAGCGCCACATATATGCTGACGAGCAGAAGCTTGTCGGCAATCGGGTCGAGATAAGCACCAAGCTCGGTGGCCTGGTCGAAGCGTTTTGCGATAAAGCCGTCAACCGCATCACTCACACCGGCAGCGACAAACGCCATAAACGCGAGCAGTGGCTGGCCCGTGATTATCAGCCAGATGATGAGGGGCACCAGAATGATGCGCACGATAGTGATTGCGTTGGGAAGATTCAGTCCCATGAGCATCGCCAAACGCTACCGTCCATGATTACGGCGCGCCTCAGTAGTAGGGCTGTATCACCCATGTGCCGCCAACCTCACTGAGAACCAGGCCGCTGCGGCGCAATTCCTCACTGAATTCCTGCAGGGAACCATCGTAGTTGATGCGCACGATGCCGCCGCCTGCCGAAAGCGAATCGATCTGCACATCGCCAACACCGTAGGTTTGCTGGATGCGCGAGCGGATCATGTTCCATTCGCCAAAGCTGTCGAAGGGGATCGCCACCGTTATGGCGTTCTGGAACGACGTCGGCGAGGTCAGCTGCGCGCGCTGGTTCTTCCAGGATTCCTCAAGCAGCCGTACAACCTGCACGGACGCGGTAATCGCTGCACCGGCGATACTTGTCTCATTGCCCTGATAGGAGCGCACGGTGTCGAGATATCCAAATGCGGTTTCACCCTTGAGCCCGATCGACAAGGATGCCGTTCCAGTCGACTCGGCGACACTGACCACGACATGATCAACGCCATAGCGCAAGCTCAGCGCCTGCAATTTGATGGCATCCGCATTCACCGCTTCCTGCGCGGAAATGGCCGACATATCCGTCAGATCGCCGATTGGAACGAGGATCGGCGTCAGTGAGTGCTCCAGATTTCGCGACAACCACGCGTCGCGCCAGGGATTGTCGCCATCGCCCTCCCACAGAACCAGACCGTCGGGGCCTTTCCAGACCGGCAGGAGAAGAAATGACGGCGCCTGCTCTTCCGTATAGGGGACATTGTACTGGAACAGGAGATTGCGCACGATGTCGGGCAGAAAGGAGATCGTGAGGGTCGCGATATAGCGCTGCGGGCCGGTTTGTTCGTCCTCAACGGTCATGCCGGACATGATGCGGGCAACGTCGGAACCGCGAAACTCCGGCAGGAGGCCTTCGCTGCCGGCCGGTGTCAGCCGCGCGATCAGTTGTTGAAACGCTGCCAGTTGCGCCTGTTCAATGGCCTCGATCTTCGCCTTCGCGGCGTCGGCCGCAGTGACGTCAGTACGCACGCTTGGTATCGTAAACACATCCGCCCGCACCGGATACACGCACAGACACAACATCGCCGCTGCCGCCAAAACCGCGATCGGTGCGAAGGTCCGTGCGTGAGGAAACACTGCAGGGAACGCTGGGACACTTGAACGATACATTCGGGCTCCTCGGTCAAACGCCCTCCCTCTCACGGGAATTCTACCCCATAGTGGGGAGCGCATGTAAGCCGTACAATGACGCAGCGGCAGATGTTGCGCATTTGTGGCTTTTCTGCTTGCTCTTTGGGCGAATGGCAACGAAAAAGCGACTGTCGAGCACAAATCTCACCGGATAGACCCGCCAGATGACAGAACCGAGCGGTTCGGACAACACCAAATACAGTTACAAGGATGCCGGCGTCGACATTGATGCCGCCAACCGTCTGGTTGAGCGAATCAAGGGGCTTGCCGCTTCCACCGCGCGGCCCGGCGCCGACGGAGCGCTCGGCGGGTTTGGAGGCGCCTTCGATCTCAAGGCCACCGGCTACCGCGACCCGATCCTGATTGCCGCCAATGACGGGGTAGGCACGAAACTGAGGATCGCCATCGATGCGGGCATCCACGACACCGTCGGCATCGATCTTGTTGCCATGTGCGTGAACGACCTCGTGGTGCAGGGCGCTGAACCCTTGTTCTTTCTCGACTATTTCGCGTGCGGCGCACTGGATGAGGCTGTCGCGGAAGCCGTCATTTCGGGAATCGCGGAAGGCTGCCGCCAGGCCGGTGCCACGCTGATCGGCGGCGAGACCGCGGAAATGCCCGGCATGTACGCTGAGAACGACTACGATCTCGCAGGATTTACCGTGGGCGCGGTCGAGCGCAGCGAAATCCTGCCACGCGAGGACATCGTGGAGGGCGACATCGTCATCGGCCTGCCTTCCTCAGGCCTGCACTCGAACGGCTTCTCGCTGGTGCGCCGTATCGTTGCGGACAGGAAACTTTCCTACGCGGACGCGGCACCATTCGACAGTGCCCAATCGCTCGGTCAGGCGCTGCTGGTGCCGACGCGCATATATGTCGCGAGCGTGCTTGGCACGATAAAAGCGACCGGCGCGGTGAAAGGGCTGGCGCACATCACCGGTGGCGGCTTCATCGAGAACATTCCGCGCGTTCTGCCATTGGGCCTCGGCGTGGAACTGGATGCCGGCGCGATTAACGTGCCGCCTGTGTTTGCGTGGCTTGCCGACGATGGCGCCGTTGCCACACGGGAAATGGCGACCACCTTCAATTGCGGTATCGGCATGGTACTGATCACCGCCCCGGCGGACGCGCAATCCGTCGCCGACCGGCTTGCAGACGGTGGCGAGGCGCCTGTGGAACTTGGCGTCGTAACCGATGCAACGGACACAGGGCGTGTTAAGATCAAAGGCAGCTTCAACATCTGAGGGGCCACCGGGGTGAGCAGAAAGACCGGCATTTTGATTTCCGGCCGGGGCAGCAACATGTCCGCCCTGATCGAAGCGGCAAAGGGCCCGGGCTATCCGGCCGAGATCGCTGTGGTCATCTCTAACAATCTAGATGCCGAGGGCCTGAAATATGCCGAAGAAGCCGGCATCGCCACCGCCGCCATCGATCACAGGGCGCATGACAGCCGCGAGGCGTTCGAGCACGTGGTTGACGCGGAACTTCGCGAGCACAATGTCGAGCTTGTCTGCCTTGCAGGCTTCATGCGCCTGTTGACGGCGGAATTTGTCGATGGCTGGCGCGACCGCATCATCAATATTCACCCCTCCCTGCTCCCCGCCTATCCCGGCGTCTCGATTCACGAGCGTGTGGTGAATGACGGGGTGCGCATATCCGGGTGCACGGTGCACTTCGTGCGCGCGGAGATGGATATGGGGCCGATCATTGCCCAGGCCGCCGTGCCCGTGCTGCCGGACGACACGGCCGATACTCTGGCGCAGCGGGTTCTCACCTCCGAACACCGACTCTATCCGCAGGCCCTGAGGCTAGTTGCCGACGGGCGCGTCAGGGTGGTTCACGAACGGGTCGTCTTCGCCGATCCCGAAACGGAGAGCGCGCCGCTATATGTGCCCGCCCTGAGAGGCAACACCCGTTAGACGACGCGGTTCCAGGTTTTGACAGCTGCCTTCAATGTGCCGGCGACGATGGCGGGGTCCGCCGCGATCAGCGCCTGCGCCTCCTCCAAAGTGCCAACATTCAGGATGACCAGCCCCCCGGTTTCATCTCCATAAGGCCCGCCCATCAAGAGTTTGTCCTGCGCATGCAAGCCGAGCAGATACTCCAAATGCTCTGACAAAGGTTGTTCGCGAAGCGGCCGGTCAGCAAACCAGTTCGGTCCACGCTCGTAAAGAGCCGCAAATGATCCAGTGTGTTTCATGCACCATAAATGGTGTGCCGGACGGCATCCGCCACCCCCCCCACACTCATAATCGCCCAAAGATTGAAGCCGCCTTCGCTGGTCGTATAAGTGTCGACCGTGTTCGCTTCGGGGTCGGGCTCCCGGTAGCGGCCCGGCGGGACGATGGCAACGGCGGTGATCTCGATCAGGAGATCGGGCGAAACGAGGCCGGGGACCTGAACCAGGGTGCTCGCGGGATATGGTTGCGCAAAAAACTCCGCGCGCGCCTTGTGGATGTCGGCAAGGTGGTCGAGCTCGGTGACATAGGTCGTGAGTGAGGCAACATCGGCCATGGTGCCGCCGACAATGGCGAGAAGGTTTTCGATATTGCGCAGCACCTGAACGGTCTGTGCATACATGTCGCCGGCGCCAACGAGTATCCGGTTCTCGTCCCACGCGACCTGTCCGCTCAGGTGAACCCAATGGCCGGGCCCGGTGACCAGCCCCATGGAATGCGATCCGAATGCGCGCCAGACATCTTTGGACTGAAATGCAGTGCTCATGAGCGTCTCCCCGAGCGTAGATACTTCGTAAGCACCTAGCTTACAGAAATCGGCACTGACAAGAACCCCCGAAAGCGAACGCGGCCGCCCCGCACCGGCGGCGCGGTGATACCGAAATCCGGGAACCGTTCGATAAACCGGCCGATTGCGATCTTGCCTTCAAGGCGGGCGAGCGACAGACCGGCGCAGGTGTGCGGTCCGCCGCCGAAGGCGAGATGCTTGTTGGGTTTACGCAACAAATCAAGCCGGTCAGGATCGGGAAATTGCGCCGGATCGCGGTTCGCCGCGCCGATGCAAAGCGTGATGCGGGTTTCCGCCGGCATCGCTACACCGCCAAAGTCAACCGGTTCGGTGGTGATGCGGTTGCCAAGCTGATTTGAGCTTTCAAAGCGCAGGAATTCCTCGACCGCCGTGTCGATGAGGCCGGGCTCCGCTTTCAGCCGGGCACACTCGCCGGGCCATTCGAGCAAGGAATAGAGGCCGTTGCCGATCAGGTTGGTTGTGGTCTCATGGCCGGCATTCAGAATGAAAATGCAGTTCTGAACAAGTTCCTGCTCGGAGAGCCGGGCGCCATCGGCTTCTCCCTCGATGAGGCGTGTCAGTACATCGACCGCGGGATCGCCGGGCCGCTTGCGGCGGCGTGCAATGAGATCGCCGAGATAGACGGCCATTTCGGTAACTGCCGCGTTGCCGCGCGCCTCCTGCTCCGGCGTCAGGACCGGCTCCAGCGCCCCCAGAATGGCGAGCGACCAGTCGCGCAGTGGCGCCCTCTCCTCATGCGGAACATCAAGCAGATTGCCGACGATCTCAACCGGAATGGCGGAGGCGAAATCCTCAATGAGATCGCCGCCGCCCCTGTCCTCCAGCGCGTCGAGCAGCGTGTCGACAAGGGCGATCAGCCCGGGCTCCATTTGCGCGATGGCGCGCGGCGTCAGCGCGCCGACGATGAGGCCACGCACACGGGTGTGAAGCGGCGGATCGCTGAACACGAGGCTTGAAGTGTGGTGCTCGTAAAGCGGACTTTCACCGTATTTCGGCAGGAACTCTTTCTTCTTGTCGGAGCTGAAGCGTTTGGCATCGCGATAAACGAGGTTGAGGTCGTCATAGCGCGAGAGAACGTAGGAGCCGTCCGGACAAAGGTGGACCGGATCGTGTTCGAGCAGCGCCCGGTAGGTCGGGAACGGATTTTCATAGAAGGATGTCGGCAAATCGCGCGGGTCGAACGCGCGTGCAACCTCTGCCGCCTCCCCGGCGGACCAGCCGGGTCGGTTCTCAACCACGGGAATGTTCGATCAGGCGAGCAAGTTCTGTATTCTCAAACTCTTCATCTAGCTCATATTTAAATGAGCTCCAAGGCAGGAAAACATCTTGAAATCCATAAACGTGTGGAAGCACGTCATAAGGGCTGAAATTGAATGTGAGGCCCTTATCGTCAAAGTTGAACTGCTCGATCAAAGGCCAGACATCTTTGTCGGGATCATTGGAAATAAAGTCGCTTAAACTCAAAATATCTGCCTCAATATCTTCTTGGGCGATCTCCTCAGATATTTTCTTGTCGCAATACTTCAGAATATCAATCGCGTCGTCACTACTATGGGACAATAACTCTTGCAGCGAAAATGACCCACAACTTGGGCCAGCAAAATTTTCGGTGAATATGCCATGATTTGGATGAGCGCCACCAAGCCACGACGAGGAGAAATATCGCAATGAAACCAGATTCCCCTGCCGAAAAAACTCTTCTACCCCCAATTGAGAATAGTGCTGAGCGTCGTTAAATTCTTCCATTGTTCTTGATAGTCTACAAGTGTGAAATCTTGAATCTAGTATATTCTTTGTTATGCATGCGTTTATTAATCTAATGAAATCCACTTCATACACTTCGTTGTATTGGAAATATGACTCCTCAATTTCAATGCCTCCAAAATCTTCGTGATAAATTGTGTTTTTTTTGTCGGAATCTACTTTTGAGACCATTTGGCTGACTGCTGCTTCAATGTTTTTGGATATGCTAGGAAATCCGCGGGAGTCGCATTTGTGCTTGATGCCTTCCAGCAGCTCGATTTCCCATCCATCTCGTGCGGTGTCGGTATACTGATACTTGGCAAGCTGAGGGTGCAACTTTGCCTCCCCGACTCTAATTGGAAATAAAAACTGCTCTCCGATTGGCAATCTCTCAATTATTTCCAATATTTTTTTTACCTCTTTCTGTATTATCCCCCTCTTGGAATTTATTTCCTCTGAGCATATTAGTATTACAGCGTCAACTTTCTCAAGATTCTCGTTAATAACACCTTCCCAGTCTTGGCCGACCGCAATACCATCTTTGTCGAAAAACACGTTCAGCCCTATGCTAAGAAGAAGTTCGTTTATCTTGTACGCGAGGCTATGCTGTTCTGACGGATAACTAATAAATATTCGCATGATCTCCCTTCGAGTAGCCGGTTGTGACCTCTATCGACAATTCCGTCAGGCCGCCCTCACCCACACGTGGTTGTCATGAAAGGCGCCGCCGCCCGACGGGGCTGGCTGGTCGGCCGAGGTGATCGTGTTGATGCCCTTGCCGTCTTCGAAGGCGTCGTTCGGCCAGATGCTTTCGGCGATGACCACACCGCGTCGCACACCGTCATAGGCTTTCACATGCAAACGCACCTCGCCGCGCTCGTTACCGATGCGGATGGCATCGCCGGTGCTCAGGCCGAGCGGGGCCATATCGTCCGGGTGCATGAAAAGTTCAGGGCGCCCGCCCTCTTTCTCGATGGATGACGGGGTCTCGTTGAAGGTGGAATTCAGGAACGAGCGCGCTGGCGACGTGGTCATTCGGAAGGGATGCTTTGCGTCCGCCTCCTCGATGACGTTCCAGAAATCAGGAAATTCCGGCATGTCGTCGACCGGGCCGTAGGAACCTTTGTTGTAGGGGCGGAACTTCACCGCCTTCCAGTCGGCACGGAAATGGAACTTTTTGTCTGGTGTACGGAAGCCGTCCTTGAAGTGGGAGCGGTCGAATTCCGGCTGGCAGTCGATCCAGCGGTTTTCTTCAAGATCGTCAATCGTGCCCCAGCTTGAAGCCTGCAGTGTCGCATCGATGAGCTCGCGCGGTGTCCTGGTGAACCCCTCGTGGCTGGCGCCGACACGGCTTGCGAGATCGCAGATCACGTCATGGTTGGAGCGGCACTCGCCGGGCGCCTCGACGACCTTGGCTCCGAGCACAATGTGCTGGTGGCCGCCGGACTGATAGACGTCGTCATGTTCGAGGAACATGGTGGCCGGGAGCACGATATCGGCCATGCACGCGGTCTCGGTCATGAACTGCTCGTGCACGCAGACGAAGAGATCGTCGCGGGCGAAGCCCTGTTTCACTTTCTCCTGCTCCGGGCAGACGGAGACCGGATTGGTGTTCTGGATGAAAATGGCATCGACCGGAGGCCCGTCACCGATGTCGTACGGGTCGTTCAGCAGAACCGGACCGATGCGCGACTGGTCGAGATAGCGCATGTCCTCATTGCGCACGTCGAGGCCCTCGATAAGCGTCTTGTTCCAGTGATAGACGGCACCGTTGGTGTGAAACGCACCGCCGCCCTCATGTTCCCAGGCGCCGGTCACGGTAGCAATACACGTCGCGGCGTGCATGTTGGCGGCCCCATTTCGGGATCGGCAGAAGCCGTAGCCGAGGCGCAAGTATGTACGTGGCGTTTCGCCGATGAGTTTGGCGAAAGCTTCGATTTCATCCACTGGAATGCCGGTGATGGCGCCCGCCCATTCGGGCGTCCGCGTCTTCAGGTGCGCTTCCAGTCCCTTCGGGCAGTCGGCGTATTCTTCCATGTAGCGCCAGTTGGCGTGGCCGTCGCGGAACAGCACATGCATGATGGCGCATGCGAGTGCCGCATCGGTGCCCGGTTTCAGGACGATGCCGATATCTGCCTGCTGAACCGAGGCATTGTTGTAAACGTCGATGACCGCGACCTTGGCGCCTCGGTCCTTGCGCGCCTTCATGGCGTGGGTCATGACGTTGACCTGTGTGTGCACCGGGTTGGTGCCCCAGATAACGACGAGATCGGACTTCGCCATCTCGCGCGGATCGGGTCCACGCAACGTGCCGGTTGCGGCCATGAAGCCCGACCACGACAGCGCCGTACATATCGTGTCGTACATGCCGGAATAACCCTTGGCATGGCGCAGCCGGTGTATGCCGTCGCGCATGACGAGACCCATGGTGCCGGCATAGTAATACGGCCAGACCGCTTCGGGACCGTGGCGCTGTTCCGCCTTCAAGAGCCCTTCGGCGACCTCGTCCATGGCGTCGTCCCAGGAGATGCGCTGAAAGTCCGTGCCGCCCTTCTCGCCGACACGGCGCATCGGATGGAGCAGCCGGTCGGGGTGGTGGATGCGCTCGGCATAGCGCGCGACCTTGGCGCAGATGACACCGGCCGTGTAGGAGTTGTCCTTGGCGCCACGCACCCGGCCGATGGTGTGGGCGTCAAGGCGCTCCACATCAAGCGCGCAGGTCGAAGGACAGTCATGCGGGCACGCGCTGTGGCGGATCTCGATGTTGGGAATGATGTTCATGGGGCGCTCGGTCCGGTTATCGGCGGGTCGGGCGGGAATATAGCGCGATGCCGCGAGTGGTGAAACCAATCTATTGAAACTGTAAGCGGCCGTTCGATGGACGAGATTTTGGTTACTGAACCCGACGCCATGATTGTGCACGATCATTCATTGGCCAAGTCATCGCGATATAACTTAGAATTCGGAATGAACGATTTGAAAAACTGGGTTGTGTTGGCCGGCGGTTTTGTTCGCGAACCAGAACATGGAAACTGGGATGAACTTACGTCGCTGCCCGGTCCCCGGCGATTGCTGGAAGCCCTCTTCTCAGAGCTTGCCGGTGTTGATGTGTCACCACACAAAAGCGACGGGCAAGACGTTGCAGCCGCCGACGAAGGGGTGGCCGTAAGGCACTTTACCTGCGGCACAGACGCGGTGGGCTACAGGCAGACGGAAACGGTCGTTTTGGAGTCCACAAGCTTTCCGATCTCGGTTGCGGTCCAGACGTTCGGCCTGCCTGGACTTGAGGTCGTGTGGGACTTCAACCTTACCTATCAAGGTCAGTTTGGGCACAGCGGATTTGAGCACCGGCACCTGCTGGCCCGGTTTGAAAATGTAGGGGCCAAAGCTCAGTTCCAACAGATCTGGCTCAAGACGTTTGGCAGTATCCCGGAATTTGCCGCCGGGGCATCCGGTGACAGCGGCGCCGACCGCTGAATCAGCCATGGTTTGCGTATTTTCTTGACCGCGCTACGCCCCGTCGATGGAAAGGATGGAGAATCTCTAAATAAGCATTTTATTTCAGCGAGTTACACTGAATATTCAAGATTAAACTGCCGCTTCCGGCAGCGTGTTAAGGCAAGATTAGCGGCTGCGGCGTTAGAATACATGGAACGAATGCCAACGAACCCGGCAGACACGTCATGAGCTATCAATCGGTATTTGACGACACGCAGGCCCTCGCAGAGGATCCTCCGCGCGGGAGCCTGCTTGCCGTTTCAATCGAGGGCGTGTCACGCGTGCTGTTCTGCGCCACGGCCACCGTGGCGGGCCTTGGCATAGTGCGCGAGGTCATCATCGCGCGCATCGGCGAACACACGGCGGTAAAGGATCTGCGCCACATTGCGCTCAATTCCGAGCATTGCCTCGGCGCCTGGTATCAGTCGACCCTCATGCTGGTCGCAGCCGCGATCCTCGGTGTCATTGCGCATCTGTCGAAGCGGCACGGCCACCGGTTCGTCTGGCACTGGCGGCTTCTGGCGCTGGTGTTCGCCTATCTGGCGGCCGACGAATTGCTGGCGATCCATGAGCTGGTCAATGCCCCGCTCGAGGCAGCGCTCCACACGGAGGGCGTGCTCTATTTCGCCTGGGTCATACCTGCCGCCGTCCTGGTCGGACTGTTCGCGCTGGCCTACCTGCCGTTTCTGGTGCGGTTGCCCAAATCGACCGCAATCGGCATGATCGCAGCGGGAGCCATATTTGTCGGCGGCGCACTCGGCCTCGAAGTCGTCGGCGGATGGCTGTTGTCGCGCAGCGGCGGCGAAGAGACATTCGCCTACATGGTTGCCTATCTGGCCGAGGAAGTCCTCGAAATGATCGGCGTTTGCGTCTTCATCATGGTGCTGCTCCGGCACTTCGTTGCGACCTGGCCCGATGCCCGGGCGGAGATGGATTAGACCGTTTCAGCACCCGACCGGATCGATTGGTGTGAGCGTTCCCTCGGCCCGCTCAATCGCGTCGGCTGCATCAAGACACAGGGTCTCCGCGAACCGCCAGCCGATTATCTGCACACCCTGAGGTACGCCGTCGGCGAGGCCCACCGGCACCGCAACGCTTGGCAATCCGAGGAGATTGCAGGCTTCGGTAAGTTCAATGGAGCGGATGAACCGGCGAAGCTCCGATTTGGCCCGGATGTCATCGCCGACGGCGAAGGGTTCAAACGCCGATACGGGGCCAAGTATCAGCGGGTAGCACGCCATGAATTCGCTCCAGGCCTGCGCGATGCGATGGCGCTCGGCGATGGCCATCATGTAGGCGCCCTCGCCGGCTTCGGTGTCACCGATGATCCATTCAAGAATTTTGCCGCCGTCGGCGGACATCTCCGCCATCATCTCCGGCAGATAGGCAATGGTTTCGGCATTGGCGATTGCTTCAAGCGTTGCCGATGCCTCGCGGATCATCGGCGGTTCGGCTTCCTCAATGGCATATCCCGCATCCGCCAGAATGTCCGCGGCACGGCGCACGGCATCGGCCACAGACGGCGCCACACCGTGCCCCCCCGGATTTGCGCACACCGCAACGCGGATCTGACCGGCCGGTGTCCGCTGCGCCGCAGGCGTCCACCACGGGTCCGCCGGGTCGCGCTGTTCCAGCACCTGAAGGGCCAGACGCAAATCGCGAACATGGCGTGCCATGGGCCCGTTAACCGCGGCAATCTGGGAATAGAATGTCGGCGGATCGGAGAAGATCGACGTGGCAATGCGCGACACCCGGCCAAGGCCCGGCTTGAGGGCGGCGATGCCGCAACACTGGGCCGGATAGCGCAACGAACCGCCCATGTCGTTGCCAAGTCCCAACGGCGACAGCCCCGCGGCAATAGCCGCCGCTTCGCCACCGCTTGAACCGCCGGGCGTCAGCGCCGGGTTCCACGGATTGCGGGTCGGCCCGTAGAGATCGTTGTCGGTGTGCCAGCGTAAGCCGTAGCAGGGCAGATTGGTGCGCGCGACGGGAATGGCGCCGGCGCGTTTCAGATGCGCGACAACCGGTGCATCGGCCGTGGCGATCGAATTCTTCAATCCGACAATGCCATGGGTCGTCGGCATGCCGGCGACATCAAAGTTTTCCTTAATCGTAACGGGCACGCCGTGCAGCGGCCCTGCCGCCGCCCCCTCCGCAAGCGCGGCATCGGCGGCGCGGGCCGCGTCGAGGGCTTCATCGGCCACCACACGCACCGCGGCGTTAAGCACGCCGTTAACGCTTTCAATGCGTTCAAGATGGGCCGACACGACTTGGAGGCTGGTCAGGTCGCCGTTACGGATGCGCCGTGCAAGTTCACACGCACCCAGTGTCCAGATGGGATCGCTCATGATCGTTACTTTCCAAATCTAGTGTATTCGGAAGCCGCCCCGGCCGGCAGACCGAAGCAAAACATGGCGTGCGGGAAAATCAGGCTAGGGGCACGCGCACATTCGCCTCCCGTCCGCGGGACAGGTTGCGGCAGATGGGGATAGACTGCTGATGTCAGGCCCGATGCTTCATGAGAAAAGCGTAGTTGAGTGCAATGGCGGGGTCAAATCAGCTACAGCCCAACCGGCGGACAATGCCGGCGATTGCGCAATCTCGGCAAAGTTTTCCCTCAACGCCCTTGTCAGATTGAATTCGGATTGGGTGAAGCGCCGGCGAGCCGGCATTAGCCGAACTGCCTGATGGACTGTGCTTGTATCAACATCCCCAATACACAGCTTGAACTGCATGGAAAACTGGCATCGCGCGTTGTACCGGAGCAGATCCCAATCCGCTCTAACTGGATATGTGGCCATCGCATTTCGCGGCGACATCAAGAAGGCGCCGCCGCAGCGCCGGTAGGGCGTAGTCCATGAACGCCTTGACCTTCTGGGGAACGCGCTGACGGTGCGGCAGGACAAAGTTGACGGGTAGCGGAGCAACCTCGAACTCCTGCAGGACGATCTGCAGATCCCCCGACGCGACGTGCGGAGCTGCCTGATAGGAGTAAAGTTGCACAAGTCCGCCATCCTCCAGCGCCGAATCGATGGCGCCTTCCGCCGAGTTCAAAAGCAGTCTCGATCTGACAAGCACCTCACCCGGTTTGCCGGAGGGCATTCTAAACGACCAGGGATACTGGCTGCCGGAGCGCGAGAAGGTAATGCAGTCATGCGTGGCCGCCTCCTCAGGTGTCGCCGGCGTGCCGTACGTCTCGAGATGGCGGGGACTGGCACAGACAACCTGGCGCACCGTACCGGCTGGAATGATGGTCATGGAGCTTGCCGACAGCGCGCCGATGCGAAGCGCAAGGTTGATCTGATCCTCCGGCAGGTCCAGCAAATGGTTCTTGGTGAACAGCAGCCGCACCTCGACTTCCTCGTGCAGCATCATGAAGGCACTGACGATGGGCAGGATATGAAGCTGGCCGAGCATGGAGGGCGCGGTAATCGACAACAGCCCGGTGGCGCGCTGATACTCGCCCGACGCCTGGCGTTCGGCATCGTCGATATCTTCAAGAATCTGGCGCACATGTTCGTAGTACCGTGTCCCCGTATCGGTGACCGCAACCTTGCGGGTCGAGCGGATGAACAATTGCGCGCCAAGTTCGCTTTCAAGTTCCGAAATCTTGCGGCACACCGTGGGCAGCGGCTTGCAGAGACTGCGCGAGGCCGCCGAAAAACCCTGCGCTTCCACCACCGCAACAAACACCCGCATCGCGTCAAGGCGGTCCATCAGCAGACCCTTCCGTATTTTGAGATAATCTGTATCGAAATTAGCATATTCTCTCAGTATTCGGAACCACTATAATCGACCGCAGCCGCCGGCAGGAAGCATGCGGAGAACAAAGAGGCGAATTGGATTGACGATGAGACGGAGTGCAGCACAGCGCCATCGCCTGAACCGCGTCATGAATTTCGCGCAAAACCATATTGCCGAGGCCCTGAACCTCGACGTTCTGGCCGACGTGGCGTGTTTCTCCAAATATCACTTTACCCGGGCTTTCGGCGCCTATGCGCAGGAAACCCCTCTGCACCATCTGTGGCGCATCCGGCTTGAGCGTGCCGCGCGTATGCTGGTGTTCGTGCGCGACCGGGCCATAACCGATGTCGCACTTGAGTGCGGGTTTTCGTGCTCGCAAACGTTTTCGCGGTCGTTCCGGCAGCGTTTCAACACGTCTCCGCGCGCGTTTCAGGCGGCAAATCAGTGGTCATACGCGGGCTTTCCCAACGATGAGCGGCGCAACACCGTTATTGAACCGCCGGCAGACCTCACGCCTGATACCGGCGGTGTGCATGCGCCGGTACGCGTCGAAGCCCGCCCCGAATACCGCGTTGCCTACCTGCGCCACATCGGACCTTACGGCAATCCCAATGGCGGCATTGCCGAGACCTACCGCGCACTAAGAAACTGGGCGCACGCGCACGGACTGCGCGACCATGCGAGCGATTATATCGGATTGTGCCCCGACCACGCGGCGATAACGCCTGCCACCCACTGCCGTTACGATGCTTGTATCGTCGTTCCCGACACCATCGGCGAAGACGAAGTCGTGAGCATTCAGACGATCCCCGGCGGAACCTATGCGGTAATGCATGTCAAACCGGATGGCCCCCGCCTGCACGCAAAATGGGAGTGGCTGACATCAGACTGGCTGCCCGGCAGCGATATCGTCTGCGACCCGATATTGCGCTATGAGTTCTACCCGCCCACCGACGGCAACGCCGGACGCCCGGAAACCGGCGTTGATCTTTGCCTTAGGGTGCAGGAAGCAAAGGCCGGCTGAGTTCAGGTCAGCGAGAAGTCACGCCGCATCCACGTCCTCCACCAGCACACTGCCCGTGCCCAGCACGAAATCGCCAACGACGAACTCCGCGCCGATAACCTCCGCCACCGGCAGTTCGTGCAGCGGGTCCTGTTCCCAGCCGCCGAGTTCGACGGCGCAGGTACCGGTGCGGTGTTCGTGCAGAACCGCGCCGGACAGTTCGTTGGTGATGATCTGGTTCATGTCGAAGCCGTTGCCGTCGACACGCGGGAAGCGCTTCACCTGAAGGCGCGGGTGCATCGCCGGCTTCTCGAACGGCGCATCGCCCGGTGTGAAACTCATAGTGATGAGGCGGTGTCCGCGGCGCGTGACGGATGCGTCGATCGAGCCATCGGCGGCCTCCGCCCAGGCGACATCGGCAAGCTTCTTCGGGTACCCCCAGATTTCGCGCCCGACACACAGGCTGTCGTCGGTGGAGACCTGTTCGTAGAGCACATGCGCGCCCGTCACATCACCATAGCTGCACGGCACAACGATGCCGCCTTCCTGATAGGCGCCGAGCGGGCCGCCCTCGGGCACATCCATGACAAACACTTCCATAAGATCCGACAGCGGCGTAAAGCCGGCCGGCAGCGCCCGCGCCAGCGCGGCCTCGTCAGTGCGGCAGAAGGCGCTCAGTTTGCGGTAGCCCTTGTAATGGTAGGGAAGCGCGGCATAGAGCGGACAATAGTCCGGCATGGTGTAGGGGGTTTCCTGGCTCATGTTACCTTCCTGTCTTTTGCTTTATCTTCGCCCCAGAACTCAAGAAGTTCGCGCGCGACCTCGTCGACTTCCTCAACACGTTCGTTGTCGGTTGGGGCTTCAGTCAAGCGCTGCACGTCGTTCAATATCAGCACCCGCACGTCGCTGCCGAGCCGTTTGCCCAGGCCGACAATAAGATGCCATTTCCAGCCGTCGTCGTCACAGTTCAGGATAATCCGGATATGCGGTGCGATCTCCGGGCCGGCGGGGGCCAAGAGTTCGATGACGTCATCCGCAACCGGCCAGTTTATGTCCTGCAGCCATTCGAGCAGATGTGCGAGGATCGGATTGATGGCCGGGAATCCGAGCGCCGTGGCTGCCTCGACCGCCGCATGATCGGACTTGTGGGTGGGTATGCAACGTGCCAGTTCCGGCGTCATGCCATCTCCTGATCGTGGCCCGCACAACGTGCGCCGACAGCATGCGGCGAAGTGACAGGATTGCATGCCCGGTGTCAATTCCAGATTGTCATGCCCCTCAAATTCGTCAGCGATCACCTTGCTGGCCAGGCGCACTGGACAGCTTCCAGCGGCGGGAGCCGCCGTGGATTGCCCTTAATTTTTTTCACTCAACCGGTGCCGCACAAGCTCTACCCGCCGTCCGGCAATAGGCATAGAGTTGGCACCGGGGAAGAAACGTCAGTTGGTGTGTCATGCGGCATCGTCTCAGCGGCAATGCGATCGCGTTTATCGCGATGATACTGTGGGCGACGCAGTTTCCGGTGACGGCTGCGATCATCGACCGATGGGATCCGGTTCTGCTGGCGCCGTTCCGGGCCGGGTTCTCCGCCGTATTCCTGCTGTTTCTTCTGCTGGTGACGGGCGGTGCCCACAACGTGACCCGTGCGCCCTGGCCGCATGTGTGGTGGATCGGCGGCGGGCTGCTCTCGGCCTCAACGGTGCTTTTCATCTGGGGGCAGAAGTACACCGACCCGGTTACCGCGGCGATCATCATCTCAATGATGCCGTTGATCTCGGCGGGCCTCGGGCTCCTGGAGCGCACCGAGCGCCTGACCGTATCCATCGTTGCCGGTATCGCGCTTGCGGTAATCGGTGGCTATCTCACCAATCTACGACCCGGCGAAGGCTTGCTCGCCTTCGGCTTTCAGGGCGGCGAGCCCTACATGCTGGCGTCGGTGTTCCTGTTTGTCTGGTACTCGCGGGTTACCGCAAAACGGCTGACCGGCATTTCCAATCTCGCGCAGGCGTGTTTCACGCTGATGGTCGCGGCGCTCGGCACCGCGGCAGTGGCCATCGGCTGTGTCATGTTGGGGATTGTCGATCCAGTCTATGACATCTCCGTCAAGTCAATGAGTTACATTGCCTGGTGCGGCGCGATCGCCATCGGCCTTGCCATGACGCTTTGGTTCGCCGCGATCCGGCGCATCGGCGTGACCATTACGACCATGCACCACAATCTGGTGCCGTTCTATGTGATCTTGATGGCGACCATGGTCGGCGGCACCATGCACCTCAACCAGACATGGGGAGCACTCCTTGTGTTCCTCGGCGCGGCCCTGGCGCAGTTGCCGATTGAGAGCTGGTTGAGGAAACGGCGCAGCCGGCGTGGCGACTACGCCGACGTGCCGGCGGGAAACTAGGTCATGAGCTAGCTTCCTCTAGACACAGCCGCCTCCTCCTCCACCCAGTCGGCGAAGGCCTGCGCCTGATCGAAAGCCTGATGGCGTTCGGGCAGCAGCAGATAGTAGGCCCACTGCGTGTTGAGGGTCTCTTCGACCGGACGCACGAGGCGGCCGGTAGCAAGTGCGTCGTCGCACAAGTGCCGCCAGCCAAGCGACACGCCCTGCCCGTTTTCGGCGGCGAACATCACCTCGTTGAAGTTCGGGAATTTCGGGCCCTGGAGGGTTTCGGGAAGGTCGATGCCGAAATGCGCGAGCCAGACCGGCCAGTTCATCGGCTCGAGCCGCGGTTCTTCAAGATGCAGCAATGGCTCTTGCGCCAGACCGGAAAGCCCGGACACTGCCTTCCCCTCAAGAAACGCCGGGCTGCAGACGGGGAATATCTCTTCGCCGAACAGCAGCCGCACATCGTCTCCCGGCGGCTCGGGCCGGTGAAACCGGATCGAGACATGCGGCGTCGTCGAGACATCGCCGAAATAGGGATCGGAGGCGAGCAGCACAACATCGACTTCGGGATAGCGGGTGCGGAAGCGGGCAAGCCGCGGCAGCAGCCAGTAGGACGCAAACGCCATCGTGGTGGAGACAATGAGGCGCGCTTCGCCGGGCAGTTGGCGCAGCTCTTCCGCGACCTGCGCCATGTGGCGCAGGCTCACCGTCACTGCCTGATAAAACTTTCGGCCCTCTTCAGTGAGCGCCAGTTTGCGGGGCCGGCGGTGAAAAAGGCTCACCCCCAGATCGCGCTCAAGGGTTTGCACGTGTTTGCTTACCGCCGCCTGACTGACACTCAACTCTTCCGCCGCACGGGTAAAGTTGACATGCCGGGCAGCAGCTTCGAAGGCCACCAGCGTGCCCGCGGGGGGTAGCGTCTTGCGCAGTCCATCCATAACCTGAGGTTATCGTATAACTCACGATAATGCCAGTTTACGAAGGCCCCCAAAAGAAGGTCTATTTATGGCTGAACGATATCTAACTGCTTCTCTGGGAGGAAGCCTATGACCACTCATGCTCGGGTTTGCATTGTCGGCGGCGGCGCCATGGGCGTCGGCCTGTTCTATCATCTGGCTCTTGAGGGCTGGACCGACATTGTGCTGGTCGAAAAAGGCGAGCTGACATCGGGCTCGACATGGCATGCGGCAGGCCAGTGCCCGCACTTCATCGGCTCGCTCACCATGGCGCAGATCCACTTCTACGGCACCGAGCTTTATCCAAAGCTTGAAGAGCTCACCGGACAGGCGGCGGGCTGGCACGGCTGCGGCGGGGTGCGCCTGGCAATCACCGACGATGAGGTCGACTGGTTTCACTATGTGAAGGGTATCGGCAAACTTGCCGGGTTCGATATGGACATCGTCGATGCGGACGAGATTGCGAAGTACCACCCGTTCCTCAATGTCGACAACGTCAAGGCCGGCGCCATCACCTACAATGACGGCCACGTCGACCCCTACCAGCTGACCAATGCCATGGCCAAGGGCGGCCGCGATCTCGGCGGCAAGATCCAGGTGCGTAACCGGGTGCTCGACATCAAGCCCGCGCCGGACGGCGAATGGGAAGTGGTGACGGAAAAGGGCAGCATCATCTGCGAGCATGTGGTCAACGCGGCAGGCAGCTATTGCGACATCGTCGGCGGCTGGACCGGCCATAAGGTCCCGATCACCAACATGCTGCACCACTATGTGGTGACGGAAGCCGTGCAGGAACTTATCGAGCGCGATGTTGAACTGCCGGTAGTGCGCGATCCTTATTGCTCCAGCTATCTGCGCCAGGAGCAGAAGGGCATTCTGATCGGTATTTACGAGACGACCGGCTCGAAGGAATGCCTGGAAGACATTTCCTGGGACTTCGAAAGCGAGCTGTTGCCCCCGGAACTTGAGCGGCTGGAACCGTGGCTCCTGAAAGCCTGCGAGCGTTTTCCGCTGTTCGGCGAGTACGGCATCAAGCGCACGGTCGCGGGCGCCATCACGCATACGCCCGACGGCAACTTCCTCGCCGGTCCGGCGCCCGGGCGCGACAATTACTGGATGTGCTGCGGCGCCTCGATCGGCATCAGCCAGGGCGGCGGTGCCGGCAAGTACCTCGCCCAGTGGATGGTGCACGGCCAGGCGGAAATCAACATGGCGGAAGTCGATCCCCGGCGCTTCGGCGACTGGGCGGCGGGCGATTACTGCCTCGCCAAGTCGCTCACCGACTACGAGCACATGTATGTGCTGCTGACACCGGGCGACCAGCATGAAGCGGCCCGGCCGTTCCGCACCTCAGCCCTTTACGAGAAGCTCAAAGCCAAAGGTGCGGTGTTCCAGGAAACTTTCGGCTGGGAGCGCGTCAAGTGGTTCGACGGCGAGGGTACCGGCGAGGACTACAGCTTCCGGCGCACAAACTGGTTCGATCCGGTGGCGAACGAGTGCAAGGCTGTGCGCGAGGGCGTCGGCGTGCTCGATCTCACGAGCTTCGCCAAGTACGACATCACCGGCGCGGGCGCGGAAGCCTTTCTTGACCGGGTCACCGCCAACGGCGCTCCGAAGCGCGCCGGCGGCATCACCCTCACCCACATCCTCACCGGCGATGGCATGATCGAGGCGGAGATGACGGTGACCCGCCTTGCCGACGATCACTTTTATGCGCTGTCCGGCGCGACGGCGGAGGTCAAGGACTTCGACCTTCTGACCAAGGCCAAACAGGACGGCGAAGAGGTCGAGATTACCAACATCACAGATGATTACGGCGTGCTGGTGGTCACCGGCCCGAAATCGCGCGACACGCTTGAGGGTTTGACGGACGCGGACCTGACCAACTCTTCGTTCCGATGGCTGACCGGCCAGCAGATCGATGTCGCATGCGCCCCCGTACGGGCTTTGCGCGTCTCCTATGTCGGCGAACTTGGCTGGGAACTGCATGTGCCGATGGATAAGCTGGAAGCGGTCTACGATGCCGTTTGGGAAGCGGGCGAGCCGCACGGCATTGCGGACTTCGGCACCTATGCGATGAACTCCATGCGTATCGAAAAGGCTTATCGCGGCATGGGCGCTGAGATGACCAACGAGATCACTTTGATCGAGGCGGACATGGAGCGTTTTGTCGATCTCAAGAACGACTTCACCGGCAAGCAGGCGACACAGCGTTCCAAGCAGGAAGGCACACGCATCCAGCTCATCTACATGACCGTTGACGCCAAGGACGCGGAGGCGCGCGGCAATGAGCCGATCTTCGCGGACGGCCGTGTCATCGGCGTGTCGACCAGCGGCGGCTATGGGTACACCGTCGGCAAGAGCATCGCCTTCGGTTACGTGGAGCCGCAATATGCAGCGCCCGGCACGGAGCTTGAAATCGAGATCCTGTCGAGCCGCTGCAGTGCCCGCGTCGAAGCGGAACCATTGTGGGATCCGAAGAACGAGCGGCTGCGCGCCTGAGGCCCCTGAACGGGAGGCCCCGATGGCCGCCACCCGGACACGTTCAAAACGCGGCGGCGGGCGCGAAGCGCGCCTTGCGCAGCGGCGTGCACCGAGTTCTGAACAGGATGTGCAGGCGGTCCGAGCGGGTCTGGAAGGTGGACGCTATGCGCCGCTGTCGGAACCCGACATGGAGCGTATATTCGACACCGCGCTTCAGCTTCTCGAAGAGACCGGCATGGGAGATCCCATTGCGGAATTCGCGCGGGTCGTCACGGATGCAGGCGGCACCCTCACCGACAACGGCCGCCTTTTGTTTCCACGCACCATGGTCATGGACGCCATCGACAATGCGGCAAAGAAACTGACCATCTACGGCTTCGATCCGGCGCACGATCTGGAAGTCAGCGGATCGCGCGTTCATTTCGGCACCGGCGGCGCGGCGGTGCACATGTACGATGCCGTCGCCAACAAGTTCGAGCATTCAACGCTTGCCGACCTCTATGATCTGGCGCGGCTTTATCACCATCTCGATCATCTGAATTTCTTCCTGCGCCCGATCGTGGCGCGCGACATGGAAGGCCCGCGCGAGCTCGACATCAACACGGCCTACGCGGTGATGTCTGCGACGACGAAACCGGTGGCGAGTTCGTTCTTCGACCCCGCACATGTCTATGAAGTGGTCGAAATCGCCGATGCCATGCTGGGCGACACCGGTGCCTTCCGGAAGCGGCCGTTCCTGCATGGCACGAACACCTTCGTCGTGCCGCCGCTGCGCTATGCGCAGGAAAGCTGCGGGTGTCTCGTGGCGCGAGTCAGAGCCGGCATGATGGTGATGCTGGTGTCTGCGGGACAGGCCGGCGCGACAAGCCCGGCGGCGCTTGCGGGATCGCTGGTACAGGCGCTGGCGGAGTGCCTGAGCGGCCTCACCGTCGTCAACCTTCTGCGTCCCGGCCATCCGGTCACCATGGGCATGTGGCCGTTCGTGTCGGATCTGCGCACCGGCGCGATGTCGGGCGGCAGCGGCGAGGAAGCCCTGCTCACGGCGGCGTCCGCCCAGATCGTCAACTGGCTCGGCCTGCCGTCGGCGATGCCGGCGGGCATGGCGGATGCCAAGCAGCCGGACAATCAGGCCGGCTATGAGAAGGGCATCACGGTCGCGCTCACCGCGGCGGCCGGTGCCAACATGGTCTATGAATCCGCCAGCATGTTGGCCAGCATCCTGTCGTCATCGCGCGAGGCGCTCGTCATCGACAACGACATGCTCGGCATGGTGAACCGCACGGTACGCGGCATCGAGGTAACGGACGACACGCTGTCCAAGGACACCATCAACGCCGTGGTCGAGGACGCCGGCCACTTTCTCGGCAGCGCGCAGACGCTTGATCTGATGCAGAGCGAATATCTTTATCCAAGCGTCTCCAACCGCATGAGCATCAAGGAGTGGGACGAGGCCGAAAGGCCGGACCTGGTGCGCGATGCGCATACCAAGGTGCATGAGATCCTGTCGGGCTATTATCCAGCCCACGTACCGCTTGCCGTACACGAAGCGATACGCGCAAAATACCCGATCCGATTGCCGCTGGCGGAGATCGATGGTTCGAGCACACGATGGACGCACGCTGGAATTTGATGAAACAGTGTCAATAGTCTAGCCTTACCCCTCATCTTGCGGCGCGCACTGCGCAGCGGCTGTTGTGGGGGCAATCATGGCAGATGACACCGGGGTCGTTCCGTACGACTCTAAGATCGTGGTTTCGGACCTTGGGCTGATTGCGGCGCTAGCCGTCGCGCCGGCCGCAATGGTTGTGCTGCTCAAAGTCTGGCCACACTTCGGCAACTTCGATATCGCTATGAAACTGGTCGAGACGGCGCAATTTGCCGGCCTGGCCGCGGCCGAAACCGTCAACCGCTATTCGGTTATCGCGGTAACATTCCTGTTGTGCGGCGTCTGCGCGTTTGTCGCCGTCTACTGCGGCCTTAAAATGTGGGCGCTTGCGAACAGGACGTTCGGCCTGTCGGTCCCGATCAAGGCCGCAATTGGCGGCATCCTGATCGTGGCGGTAGCCTACATCGTGCTCTCCGAAACCAGCAGCCCGGTCCACACGTACGGTCTGATGGGCGATAGCGTATTTTCAGACACCTTGGGGAAGATCCCGCATTGTCCAATCGCGGCGGAGACCCCGTGTCAAAAAAGCGTTCTTCACCTTGCGACGCAGTTTCACCACGTTGCGAACATTTCGGCGATGCTTGCCGGATGCCTGTTGCTGGGCATGGCATTCTTTCTTGTCATGGGGCTATCGAACGTACCCGATACCGATGACGCACAAGCGGCATATCGAAAGGAATGCGAAGCACGCATTGATCAGTTGAACACGCTCCTCTACCTCGGCGCGGCGATGCTTCTGTTGGGCGTCCTGCAAAGCAAGATAGAGTTTTCCTGGCCCCTGCCATTCATCGATGGCGACGCGGTCAGGAGCAATTTCGAAAGTGTCGTGCTGTCCGTTACATCGGTCCAGGGTACGATCTTCACCATGCTGCTTGCATCGTTCTACATCCCGACCGCTATGTATCTTTCATCCAGGGTGAACCATCCTAGCGTGCTTGCAAAAACCAACGCTTCCGATCCTGACGGCGGCGACACCGCCCCGCTTCCAAAAATCCCAATCTTCAGCGCCGAGGTGCGACGGTGGGCGGCTCGTATCCTTGGATTGCTGACACCGCTTCTGGCGAGCCCGGTAGCGACCTTCCTGGCGGAGATATTTGCCTGATCGTGGAACTCGCCACCGCAGATCCATTGACGCGAACGAAGGCCGGTAACGGCTGGTAATTCGCTGATCTTTGTGCTGTATGTCCACCAACTTTATCCGTTGGCGGATCACCGAGAACGGCACATGGAAATTCTCAGCGAACCTGATCAGAGCCTGGTCACCGCGGCGCGCCAGCATGCGGTGATGTCAACGGCGACTGGCGTCAGCGGGAAGCTTTCAGCCGATGCGCGCAAGCACAATGCGATGCGCCGCACGGTTCTGGCGCAGCACCCCGAACTTAAAGCCCTGTCAGGCCCGGATGCGCGCACCGCGTTGGCGATCCCGGGAATCCTCGCGGTACACTGGACAACCGCGTGGCTCGTCTCCGATGCGCCCGTGCTCGTCATCTTTCTGGTGGCGCTTTGTTTCGGCCAGTTCGTCATGCACTCAGCCGGCAGTCTTGTTCATGAGACCGCGCACAAACTGATCTTCCGCGAGCGTCTGCCAAAGCTGGCATTCGACCTTGGCCTAGAATCCATTTTGACATCGTTCTCGCATCAACTCACCTACCAGCACCATCACGTAACGAGCCATCACACGCAGCTTGGCAACTATCTGCGCGACTATGAGCACGAGGACGTTTGCGGTTACGTGGCGCGGCGCACGTTCCGCCATGATCACCCGGTTGTGCAGCGCTGCCTCACCATTGCCACCCTCGCAATCAGCCTTCTGCCGCTCGGTTTCGTTGTCGCGGAGAAAATACCCGCCTACATTGTCAAACGGCATTCGAAGCGCGCGCTCTACGATGTGAAACGCTGGTTCAACTCAACGCAGCCAAGCCGCCGCGACCGGCAGGTGTTTATCGCGGCGTCGATTGCATCGCTCGGCGTTCAGTATTTGCTGCTTGGCCCGTGGGGCGTGCTTTATCACCTCTGGTCCGTGTCGATCTTCGAAGGCCGGTGCGGGTTCACAAACCACGGCCAGTCGTTGAGCGAGCACTACGGCGATGATCGTGAAACTCCAACCCATTCGCGCTACTGGTGGGGCAATCCGTTACTGTTCAATACCGGCTATCACAACGAACATCATACCTTCCCCAATGTTCCCTGGTCGCGACTGCCAAAGCTTACGCAAGCCGCACCGGACATGTTCTCCGCAACCATGGGCCGGTCATACTTCAGCCTCTGGTGGGCTCACATTCGCGATGATTTCAGCCCACGCCGCCGCAATTCGCACATGAACGAGGACAATACAGAACGCTGTCCTTCTATCGGAACGGCAGCACCGCTATAAGAGCTGGACCTGAGCAAATAATTACGGACCCGCCTGATATGTATGTCGAAACCTGGCGCGGTGTGGTTCATCCCGCGCAATGCGACTTTCTCGGTCATATGAACGTGCAGTACTACTTCGCCTCGGTGGGCGATGGCATGTTCACGTTTTCCAATGAGTTCGGTCTCGGCCGCTCGGACATCGAAAAGCGCCAAATGTGCTTTGTCGTCGTGAAGGCCGAATCCGAATTCAAGCGCGAGCTGCGCGCCGGCGATACAATCCGTTTGGAATCGACCGTGGAAGCCTACAGCAGCAAGCGGGCAACTTTTCACCACCGGATGATCCGCACCGAAGGCGAACTGGTCGTATTCGAAGCGCGGTTTCATGCGGCCCTGCTCGATCTCGCATCCCGCAAGGCGGTCGATGTCCCGGAGGATATCCAGGCGCATCTTGAGCGCCTCATGAGCGGTTCGGGCAACTGATTGCGCACCACCGAAGCGCGGCATCTTGTCTGTGCAATTCCCTTGGCGCCAGGCGTGTCTCCTCTGCTAAAAATGGCATTATGAAACGGTTGCGCGGAAAACACTTCCTGCACGCCCTCTTCGCCCTGGTCATGTTCACGCATGCCGTCGCGGGGAGTTTTCACCTGTCGATCGCGCAAGCGCGCGTCGGTGTTCTGGCCGCGGGCGGCCTTGATGGCGAGATCGTCATCTGTTCAAACGGAATGTTGATCACGGTCCGGCTTGCCGACCTTAAGGGCGGCACAAACACCCCCTCCAGCGAAGCGGGCAGCGAGCTGCCGTGCTTTCTGTGCCCCGCACTTGCCAAATCGCTTGGCCCCGCAGTTCCGGGTACGCCCGTTTTGCAGCCTTGCCGCATACCAACCCTGGCCGCCAATCCGGCGGGGGACCACAGACCGGCCGCCATTGCCGTCCGCTCTCAAGCCATCCGGGCACCTCCAGCCTGAACCGCCGTTACCAAAAGCCGTTCTTTTTGTTCAGGCCCGGCAATGCGGGCACTGCGTCGTGCCCTTAGCCGGACCGCAAGTCTGGAGACTTATCCCATGTTTCTGAGAGCCCTTGCCCTTTCCACGCTTCTTGCATTCGCAAGCATTACCGCCATACCTGCATCCGCCGACGAGATGCAGGAATTTCGAACCGGCGATATCGTCGTGCACATTCCCTGGGTGCGCGCGATTGTTCCCAACCGGCCGGCCGCCGGCTACCTGATGATCCACAACAACGGCACCGCCGATGACCGGCTGATTGGCGTTTCGACGCCAGCCGCCGAACGCGCCGAGCTTCATTCACACTCCATGAACGATGGCGTCATGCAGATGCGGCCGATCGAGGCCGTGGACGTGCCGGCAGGCGGCAAGGCGCGCCTGACGCCCGGCGCCGACCACATCATGTTGTTCGGCTTCACCGCGGATACCGAAGCCGGTACGGTTGTGCCTTTGATGTTGACCTTTGAGAATGCCGGCATGCTGCATGTCGATGCCGTCGTTGCCCGCGAACAGCCCGAGGGTCCGATGGCCGGGCAAATGGGCGGTGATGGTGACGGCGGGCATTCAGGCCATGACGACCACGGTTCCGGTCACTCCGAATAGTTCGGATCGCAGCTAGAACCAACTGCGGGCGTCGGCTATCGGGTTTCCATCGTTGAAGATGACGAAGCCTTTAACGACGCGGTAGACAAACCACAGCCAGGTCATACCCAGTATGACGATGCCAATGAGAAAGACGTAGGTGACGACGCCGATAATCGTTGCCGCAAGCGTCAGCCAGAACGTGCGGATGAGCCACACCATGTGGCTCTCCGCATAGGTTCCCTGCACGCCGTCACGTTTGGCATAGGCGTAAATGATGCCGAGAAAGATGACGGGCCCGAGCGGCACCGAAATTCCGTAGAGGAGGTAGGCAATTATCCCGGCCTCTCTAATCTGGTCGCGTCCCGCCATGGTGTGAATTCCTCCGTGCTGCACATCGTGCACGCCAGAGTGTATCGTGCCGGCGCCTGAGCCGCCAGATTACAAGGCGGCCCGCGTTGAGGGGAGCTTGCAGTGGCGGTTCATCATCACGAGACGGAACTTTGGGCGGACGACTTCGGGTTCCTCGAAGGCCCGCGATGGCACGATGACCGGCTGTTCGTTTCCGACATGGCGCGAGGATGTGTCGTGGCAATCGACACGACGGGAACCCGCACAACGATTGCGGAGGTGCCGCACGCCCCATCCGGGCTCGGGTTTCTGCCGGACGGCACACCGCTTGTGGTGTCAATGCATGACAGTACCGTTTACCGGATCGAGAACGGCGGTCTCGTTCCGCATTCCGACCTCTCCAGCCTACTCGCGGGCCCGGCAAACGACATGGTCGTCACGAGCGATGGCCGGGCATATGTCGGCAGCTTCGGTTTCGACCTCTTCCACGGAGGCGCACCCGCAACCTCGGCAATTGCTCTCGTCGAACCGGATGGCAGCGCCCGGCGTGTCGCTGACGGCCTTGCCTTTCCAAACGGCCTAGCGGTGACGCCCGATGGCGGTCATCTCATTGTTGCGGAGACAATGGGCGGCCGGTTGACCCGGTTCGATATTGGCGCCGACGGCGGCCTTTCAAATCCGGTTGTGCTTACCGACATTGGCGAACACCGGCCGGACGGCATCTGCCTCGATCGAGAAGATGCCGTGTGGGTGGCGCTCTTCGACACGAATGAAGTCTTGCGCATCGCCGCCAGCGGCGAGATCACCGACCGCGTGAAGACCCTCGCACGCCGCGCCGTTGCCTGTCAGCTGGGCGGAGCGGATGGACGGACCCTCAATTGCCTGACCAGCACGAGTTCCATGGAGGACCTTGCCGCCGGCACGGGCACGGGCCAGATTGAGGTTATCAACGTGCGCGTAGCCGGTGCAGGCTCTCCGTGAGCCGGTTCCGCGACCTGTCATTGCGCGGCCATGAAGCCAATTCACTTGCGATCCATCGCAGATCGCAGATGCTTGCGCCGCTTTCATCGCAAGCCACAGGAGAAGCCTCGTGAAAGATCATGCCCGCGTTGTCGTCATCGGCGGCGGAGTTACCGGATGCAGCATTCTCTATCATCTCGCCAAGATGGGCTGGAGCGATGTGGTGCTGATCGAACGGTCCGAGCTTACCGCCGGATCGTCATGGCATGCGGCGGGAAACCTGTTCGTCCTCACCTCGCCGTCCAACGCGCAGCGGCTGCAACACTATACGGTCAAGCTCTACAACACGCTGGGCGAGGAAGCCGAACAGCCGATCGGATACCATGCAACCGGCGGACTTTACCTCGCCGCATCGGATGAGGAAGTCACGACGCTGACCAACGCGCGGGCACGGGCGCGGCGCAATGGCCTGGACGCGGAATGGGTTTCGCTCGATGAGGCGAAGCGGCGCGCGCCGGTGCTCAACACGACGAACATCAAGGCAGCACTGTGGGAACCGCTCAAGGGCAATGTCGACCCGTCGCAGGTGACATTTGCCTATGCCGCGGCGGCGCGCAAACACGGCGCTACGGTCTACCGCCACACACCGGTCACCGCCACGACCCAGACCCCGGATGGCGGCTGGATCGTCGAGACCGAAAAGGGGTCTATCAAGGCCGACTACGTCGTCAATGCAGCAGGGCTCTGGGCGCGTGAAGTGGCGGCCCTTGCGGGCATCTCGATGCCGCTCATGTGCGTCGAGCATCATTATCTCGTTTCTGAGGACGTTCCGGAAATCGTCGAGATGGAAGGCCGCCATCCGAGCATCAGCGAAACCGAGGCGGGCTATTACTCGCGCCAGGAAGGCCAGGGCCTGCTGCTCGGCGCCTATGAGGACAAGTGCCGCCACTGGGCGGTCGACGGCACGCCGCTCGACTTCGGGCATGAGCTCCTGCCCGACGACATCTCGCGCATGGAAAAGAATTTCGAAATCGCCATGGACCGTATGCCGTGTCTCGGCGAAGTCGGCATCAAGCGCGTCATCAACGGACCGATGATCTTTTCGCCCGACCTTGGCCCGCTGCTCGGACCTCATCCGGCACTGAAAAACTATTTCTGCGCGACGGGCGTGATGACCGGGTTCAACCAGGCCGGCGGCATCGGCATGGTGATGGCGGAGTGGATCATCGACGGCGAGCCTTCCATGGACGTCAATTTCTGGGACGTGGCGCGGTTCGGGCGCTGGGCCGGTAAGCGCTTCGCCTTCGAGCGTACGAAGTACTATTACGAAAACCGCCAGGAACGCCCCTACCCGTTTCTGGAACGCGATGGCGGACGCCCGGTGCGCACCTTCCCTGCCTACGACCGCCAGCGCGACGCGGGCGGCGTGTTCGGTCTCAACAATGGCTGGGAAGTGCCTTTGTGGTACGCCGTCAACGGCACGGCCGCACAAGACACATATGGCTATACCCGGCAGGACTGGTGGCACACGGTCGGCGAAGAGTGCCGCGCGGTGCGCGAACAGGCCGGACTGTTCGATGTTTCAAGTTTTGCCAAGCACGGCGTTTCAGGTGCCGGTGCGGAAGCCTGGCTCAAACGCGTGCTTGCGGGGCGCATCCCGAAGAAGAACGGCAAGACGGCGCTTTGCCCGATGCTTTCGCCCAAGGGCCGCATGATTGGCGACTTCACGGTGTCGCGCCTTGGCGATGAGGAATTCCTGCTGCTCGGTGCCGGCGCCATGCAGGAAGTGCATCAGCGCTGGTTCAGGAGCTTCCTGCCCGCCGAGGGCGTGCGCGTCCGCAACCTTTCCGACACCTGGACCGGTCTGATGATCGCGGGCCCGAAGGCGCGCGACATTTTGAGCTCCATTGCACTGTCCGACGTGTCGGGAGATGCCCTGCCGTTTCTCAGTGCGCAACGGCTTGAGCTGCAAGGCGCCACCGATGCGATCGCCGTGCGCGTCTCCTTTACCGGCGAACTCGGCTACGAGGTCTATACGCCCTCCATGTATCAGCGTGGCCTTTGGGATGCCCTGATGGCCGCGGGCGCCGATCACGGCATTCGCCCCGCCGGCGGGCGAGCCTTGATGAACCTCAGGCTTGAAAAGAGATTCCAGAGCTGGGGCAGCGAACTTGCACCGGACTACACGGTCATGGAGCCGGGCATGGACCGGTTCGTCGACTGGAACAACGAAGACTTTGTCGGCCGCGATGCGTCGCTTGCAGCAAGAGACGCGGGCAGCCCCGAGACCTACGCGACCCTGCTGGTCGATGCGTCCGACATGGATGCATGGGGCGGCGAGCCGGTGTTCCGCGATGGCGGCTATGTCGGCTATGTCACCTCGGGCGGGTATGGCCACGCCGTCGGTTCAAGTCTCGCGCTGGGATACCTCAAACCGGCAGCCTATGAGGAAGGCGCAACCGTCGAAGTCGAGATCAACGGCGAGAGGCGGCTGGCAACAATCTCGCCCGGCGTTCCCTTCGACGCCAATGGCGGACGCATGCGCGCGTGATGCGGTCAGTTTATGGCGTTGCCATTCTCGTCGAACAGCAGGACACGCGTGCGCTCGAACGTGACATGAAGATCGCCGTCGCCGGACACTGAAAAGTCCGATGGCGCGCGCAGGATCAGGGGCCCAAGCGCGTCCGAACGCAGATGCACATGCGCCTCGCTGCCGAGCGGTTCGACATGCACGACGCGTGCGGCATATCCCTTGCCGGATGGCGATAAGGTGAGATGCTCGGGGCGCAGTCCAATGCTTGCCGCGCCATATTCCGCGGCGATAGCACCGGTGACGATGTTAATTTTCGGGTGGCCGAGAAACCCGGCGACGAACAGATTGGCGGGTTTGCGGTAAACCTCAAGCGGCGTGCCGATCTGCTCAATACGCCCGTCCTTCATGACGACCATTTTGTCGGCCAGGGTCATCGCCTCCGCCTGATCGTGCGTCACGTAGATCATGGTCGCACCGAGCGCCTTGTGCAGACGTGCGATTTCAAGACGTGTGGTGGCCCGCAACGCGGCATCGAGATTGGAGAGCGGTTCGTCGAACAGAAAGACTTTTGGATTGCGCACGATGGCACGACCGATGGCGACGCGCTGGCGCTGCCCGCCGGAGAGTTCGGCAGGTTTGCGGTGCAGAAGATCCGAAATTCCGAGCATTTCAGCCACCGAGCGTACGCGCTCATCAATGTCCGGGCGCGAGACCTTCTGAAACTTCAGACCGAAGCTCATGTTGCGGTAGGCCGTCATGTGCGGATAGAGCGCGTAGGACTGAAACACCATGGCGATGCCGCGTCTGGCCGGTGCAAGCGCTTGCGCGTCCGCGCCGCCGATCGACAGGCTGCCTTCCGTTTCCGTTTCAAGCCCGGCAATGATGCGCAACAGCGTGGTCTTGCCACATCCCGACGGCCCGACGAGAACGCAGAACTCGCCGTCGGCCACCGAAAGCGAGACGTCTTCGAGAGCTGCCGTTTCGCCAAAGCGCTTGGCGAGCCCCTTGATATCGACATCAGCCATGCGGCGATCCCCCCATTATCTGAGCGCACCTTCCGTCAGCCCGCGCACCATCATGCGCGACAGGGCGAGATAGAGGACGAGGATCGGCACCACCGCCAGCGTCAGCGCCGCCAATACCGCACTCCAGTCCGTCACATACTGGCCGATGAACTGCTGCACGCCGAGGGTGATGGTGCGCGTTCCCTCGCCGGGCGCCAGAATGAGCGGAAACCACAGGTCGTTCCAGATCGGCACCATGACGAAGATTGCAACCGTTGCAATGGCCGGGCGGATCAGCGGCAACACAATGTGGGCGTAAATCCTGAATTCCGGCACGCCGTCGCAGCGTGCCGCATCGGCGAGATCGCGCGGCACCTGGGCCATAAACTCGGAGAATATGAACACCGCCACAGGTAATCCTTGCGCGATGTAGACGAGGATGAGAGCGGCCAGCGTGTTGGTCAGTCCAAGGCTCGTCATGAGATCGAGGATCGCGACCGTTCCAAGCCTGATCGGCACCATGATACCGAGTGCCAGGAACAGGCCGACCACAAGACGGCCGCGGAACCTGTAAGCGGCAAGCGCCCAGGCCGCCATCGTGCCGAATACGACGACGGCTGCAAGCGTGACGACGGTAACGACCAGACTGTTGGCAAACCACAGCCATAGATCTGAATTGGCGAAAACCCGTTCATACCCCACGGTTGAGAATGTCTCGCCTGTCGGCAGCGCCAGCGGGTCGCGGAAGATACCTTTGCGCGACTTGAAGGAATTCATGGCAATAAGCAGGACAGGCGCCAGCGCGAGCACTGCATATACGAGCAGCATCACATGCACAGCCCACAGGCGCATCCGCGTCGTCACTGTATTCCCCTTCCTGGCCCCGTCCTCGCAGAGTGGCGATGGCAGTTTGGCGCGATTCGCGCGGTTCGGACCTATTTTCCATCATCTCCCCAGGAGATCTCCATACTTCCCTCATAAACAAATCAAGCAACACCTCGCCGCCGCCCCTATCTATTGTTCATACACAACGCACAGCCCTTTCAATGAGGAACATCTCACCATGAGCGACGTCACACAGCCTCTAACCACCCCGGAAGATTCCGATTTCGTTCAGTTCTGGAATGACGTGCTTGCGCCCAAGTTCATCCGCTTCAAGCACGTTCTGGTCGACGGGCTGACGCAGCACAGCGAGGCCGTATTTCCTTCACTCCCCGTGAACGAAGGCGACCGCGTGCTCGATGTGGGCTGTGGTTTCGGGGATACCGCGATCAAGCTCGCCAAGCTCGTCGGCGATAGCGGCGAAGTCGTCGGCATCGATTGCTGCGATACGTTTCTCGACTACGCACGCAACGACGTGGAAGCGCGCGGTCTGAAGAACATCTCGTTTATGCGCGGCGATGCGGAGATCGCCCTGCCGAGCGAGGGTTTCGACTTCGTGTTCGCGCGGTTCGGTACAATGTTTTTCGCCAATCCCGTGGCCGGCCTGCGCAACATGCGCAAGGCGCTGAGGCCCGGCGGTCGCATGGTGCACATCGTCTGGCGCAACCGTGCCGACAATCCCTGGCTGTCAATGGCCAAGGACGTGGTGCTGCAGTTCCTGCCGCAACCGGGCGAAGACGCGCAGACCTGCGGCCCCGGCCCCTTCTCAATGGCGAATGAAGACACCGTGCGCGCCATGATGGAGGCCGCGGGCTACGAAAACATTGAGTTTAAGCGCGTCGATGCGCAGGTCCTTGTCGGCAACGACACTCAGGACGCCATCGACTTCCAGCTTGCAATCGGCCCTGCCGGCGAAGTTTTCAGGGAAGCCGGCGACGAAGCCGAAGGCAAGCGCAGAACGATCGAGGCTGCTTTGGCCAAGGCGATCAAGCAGCAGAAAATTGCCGCGGACGGCATCGTCATGGACAGCTCGTCGTGGGTCATCAGTGCGACAAACCCCGAGCAGTGAGGAGAAATTCATATGAACATCCAGGACACACGACGCCTTACGTTCGATAAGCCGGGCCGCGGCCGCGTGTATGACAGCATTCTGGAAACCATCGGCAACACGCCGCTTGTGCGCATCAGAAAACTTGCCGATGCACGCGGATGCCAAGCAGAGGTTCTCGCCAAGCTCGAATTCTTCAACCCGATCGCCAGCGTCAAGGACCGCATCGCAGTGTCGATGCTCGAGGCGATGGAGGCGGACGGCACCATCGGGCCCGGCAGTGTCATCGTTGAACCGACATCGGGAAACACCGGCATAGGCCTTGCCTTCGCGTGCGCCGCAAAGGGCTACAGGTGCATTTTGACAATGCCCGACAGTTTTTCCATTGAGCGGCGCATGCTTATGAAATTCCTCGGTGCGGAGCTGGCGCTGACGCCGCGGGAAAAAGGCATCAACGGGGCGATCGAGAAGGCAAACGAAATCATCGCCGAAACCGAAAACGCGGTTATGCCGTGGCAGTTCGGACATCCCGCCAATCCCGAGATCCATCGCAAAACGACAGCGGAGGAAATCTGGCGCGACACAGACGGCGTCGTCGACGCCGTGGTGCTCGGCGTGGGGACAGGCGGAACGCTGACGGGTGTTGGCGAAGTGCTCAAGGAACGCAACCCTGACATCAAGATCATCGCAATCGAGCCCGAAGCGAGCCCGGTTCTGTCGGGCGGGGAGCATTCTCCGCATATGATCCAGGGCATCGGTGCGGGCTTTGTTCCCGATGTCCTCAACACGGACCTCATCGACGAAGTCATGCTGGTCGGGAACGAAGAAGCAATAGAGACGGCGCGGCAGGTCGCGGCACTCGAAGGTATTCCGGCGGGCATTTCGTCGGGTGCGGCGCTTGCCTGTGCCATGCGAATTGCGGCCCGCGATGAAATGAAGGGCAAAACGGTGGTAACGGTTCTGCCGAGCTGCGCTGAGCGCTATCTCTCGACCGCGCTGTTTGAAGGCTACGGCGACGATTGACCGGACGTTCGGAAGGGTTGTTCGGAACTCCCGGACAACCGCCTGGCAGCGGGGACTGATTTTGGGTTCATCCCGCCGCCGGAATACTTACAATAACGCGAGCGCAACAGCGACCTTCGCGAACGCAATTCCGGGGCGCGTGGAGACGAACATGCAAAGAAAACTGACGACCATCGTTGCAATGGATGTTGTCGGTTACAGCCGCCTCATGGAACGCGACGAGGAAGGCACCCTCAGCCGCCTGAAAGACGTGCGCGGCACCCTCATCAGCCCCGCGATCGAGCGCCACTCGGGCCGTACGGTCAAGCTGATGGGCGATGGAATTCTCGTTGAATTCACGAGCGTCGTCGGTGCCCTGCAGTGTGCCGTTGAAATCCAGGAAAAGCTTGCCGAATGCAACGGCACGGTCAGCGAAAAGCACAAGGTGCATATGCGCATCGGGCTGCACCTCGGCGACGTCATTGTCGACGGCGACGACATTTACGGCGACGGCGTCAACGTGGCGGCGCGGCTGGAAAGTATCGCTCAACCGGGCGGCGTTGTTTTGTCGAAACAGGTACACGATCACATAGGCGGCAATGTCGCGGTGCAGTTCGCTTCTCTGGGCGAGCAGAAAGTGAAGAACATCAGCCGGCCGATTGAAGCCTATCGCGTCGAGTTCGCGCCGGAAAGCGCCAGTGCCAATGTCATCCGGTTCGGCACGTTTGAACTCGATACCGCGCTTTACGAGTTGCGTGAGGCCGGTGAGCGCATCGCAGTTGAACCGCAGGTATTTGACCTCCTGGTCTATCTTGCGCAAAACAGCGACCGCACGGTCACGCGGGAAGAGGTGTTTGAGGAAATCTGGGGCAACAGGATCGTCTCGGACGCCGCCCTGAGCAGCCAGATCAAAGCGGCCCGCCGGGTGCTCGGCGATGACGGAGCCTCGCAACACACAATTCGAACCATACACGGGCGTGGCTTTCGTTTCGTTGCGCCGATAGAAAGCGCAGCGCCCGCATCGGCGGGCGAGGAAGACGCCGCCCCCGTACCCGACATGCTGGCGACAATCGCTTTAAAGCCGTCGGTCGCAATTCTGCCGTTCGAGAACCTGAACCACGACCCGGCTGAGGACTATTTTGCTGACGGAATTACCGAAGACCTCACAACTGCCCTGTCGAAAAACAGATGGCTGAACGTCGTTGCGCGCAATCCCGCCTTCGCTTTCCGCAACTCCTCAGACAGCATCAAGACCATCGGGCAGAAGCTCGACGCCAATTACATCGTTACCGGAAGCGTCAGAAAGGCCGGCACGCGGGCGCGCATCTCCGTCCAGATCATCGATGCAAGCTCGGAGCACAGCATCTGGTCGGAACGGTTCGACCGCGACATCGTCGACATATTCGATCTTCAGGACGAGATCACCGAAACGGTGGCCGCGCGCATCGAATCGGAACTCGGACTGACGGAGCAGAAGAAAGCCGAGCGGCGGCCGCGCAAGAACCTCGGCGCCTGGGATCTCTATCAGCTTGGTGTCGCGGAGTTCTACAAATTCACCCGCGAAGGCAACCTCAAGTGTCAGGACCTGCTTCGCCAGGCGCTCGAACTCGACCCGGAATTCGCTGCCGCCCACTCGCGCCTCTCATATGCCCAGGCGCTCAGCATGGTGTATTTCGACGCAACGCCGGACGATGCCGTTCTGGATGAAGCGCTGTCATCGGCACAACGCGCGATCGAGCTGGATGACCAGGACGCCATCGGTTACTTCGTAATCGGGCGCGTGCACCTGGCACGGCGGGAATACGACCAGGCCATAAATGCGCTGGAATACGCCCTGGAACTCAATCCCTGCCTCGCCCAGACCTATTGCGGGCTCGGAGATTCCCTTGCCTACGAAGGCCGCCTCGATGAGGCCATCGACCAGTTTGAGATCGCCGTGCGGCTTAGCCCACACGATCCGTTCCGCTGGGCGTTTTACTCCTACCGCTCGCTGGCGCATCTGTTCAAAAACGAGTTTGACGACGCCGTCTCCTGGGCGCGAAAGGCAGTGCAGGTGCCGAATGTGCAGTACTGGGCACGGGCTCACCTTGTCGCGGCTCTTGGACAGGCGGGTGAAAGCTCTCAAGCCGAGACCGCGATCAAGGAGCTGAAGAAGGTGAAGCCGGAGTTCTCCGTCGACTTCGCCAGAGAACATCTCTTCTATCTGAAGCGCGACGATCAGATCGAAACCTACCTTGGCGGACTGACGAAAGCCGGATTGAACTGAGGTGGACGCGCCCACACATCGCTGGGCAAGCCTGAGTGCTGCAGAGCAAGCCCAAAAGGAGCGGTACGAAGCACGCTATGCGGCCGGCCGCTCGCCGGTCATGCTGGCGATCGAGCGCTGTGTCTGCGGGTGCGATTACGGGGCCGACAGCTGGACGACCCAGACCGAGGCCGAGCGGATCGCGGAACGCTTGGTGTTGGGTAGCGGCAGCCGCTTGCTCGACATCGGCGCGGGGTCCGGCTGGCCAGGCCTCTATCTTGCCGAAAAAAGCGGCTGCGCCGCTGTTCTCCTCGACCTTCCCCTCGCCGGCCTTCGCATCGCCCGCGACCGCGCGCGGACCGGGGGATTGGGAGACAGAATTTCGGCGGTCCAGGCCGACGCCTCGGCAGTGCCTTTGGCGTCCGCCAGCTTCGAGGCCATCAGTCACAGCGATTTGCTGTGCTGTCTTGAGCGAAAGCGCGAGGTGCTTGCGCAGTGCCGGCGCGTCATATCCCCAGCCGGCCGCATGGCGTTCACGGTTATTTCCATCGCACCCGGCCTCGGCGAGCGAGAGTATCGCAGGGCGGTCGAGAACGGACCGGAGTTCATAGAGACCGACACCGACTATGCAACTCTGCTCCTGCAGACGGGCTGGGTTGTCGCGGCCTGCGAAGACGTCACTGCGGAGTTTGGCGCATCGTGCCGTCGGCAACTGCACGCGGATGAGACGAATGCCCGGGAACTCGCCAAACTTCTCGGCGAACGCGAGTACGCGGAACGGGTGTCCGGCTGGCGCTCGAAGATTCCGGCAATCGACGAGCGGTTGCTGCGGCGCGAATTATTTTCAGTCAGGCCGGCGAGTGCCGCCGGCGGCGGGCTCCTTCACGCACAACAGAATTGATGCCAGAACGAGAGCGAGCGCCGCCAGCCTTTGCCAGGTCAGCGGATCGCCGAGGATGACCACTGCCGACAACACGCCGACGACCGGAATGATAAGGGTTCCGATTGCCGCGACGCCCGCGGGCAGGCGCGCAACGAGGAGAACCCAGGCGACATAGCAGGCAACCATCGGGAACGCGACGTGATAAGCAAGCGTCGCAAGCACCGTTGTGGACGGCCAGGGCAGTTGCGCCGGGCTGTCGATCGCCAGGGCCATGGCAACCGCGGGAACCGCTGAAAATCCGACCATCCAGGCGGCGCGGGCGATGGGGCCGAGTGTCCAGTCCGTACCTTTGAGAAGCACAGTGCCGGCCGCCCAGGAGATTGCCGATCCCAGCATCAGTAACGGACCGGCCGGATTCGCCGTAAACGCCGGGATATCTTCACTGGACAGAAGGACAAGGCCCGCCATTCCCATGATGAGCGCAAGCGCGCGATACCGCGTGAAAGCTTCCGCCAGAAAGACATAGGCAAAAAGGCTCGCCCATACCGGCATGGTGAAGGCGATGATCGCGGCCTTCGATGTCTGTGTGAGCAATTGTCCAAAGGCGGTCAGGACATTGAAACCGAAAACGGTCAGCAACCCCGCCACCGCAATCATGCACCACTCGCGCGGTGCAGGCCGAAGCGTTTCCCGGCGCCAGACCGCGATTGCAGCGAGGATCGCCGCGCCGAGCGAAAACCCGATGGCACGCAGCGTCCATGGCGGGATCTCGCCAAGGATGATCTTTACCGCAGGCCAGTTCAGCCCCCAGAAGAGGCCAATAGCAGCAATCAGGAAAAGCTCCCGGCCCGTGACCCGGGTCAAACCGGCATCTCGTAGAGGTTCCAGGAGGTCTTCTTCGACAGCCGGTCGTAGAGCGAGCGGGCGCGGTAGTTATCGTCCGCCGTGATCCAGCGCACGATATCCCAGCCGCGTGCCTTCGCTTCGGCGTGCAGATGCTCAAACAGCACATCGGCAATGCCCCGGCCACGCATGGCCGGATCGATGAACATGTCGTCAAGGAACCCGATATCGGCACCGCGCAGGGGGCTGGGCATGCGCCGGAAATGGATCAAACCGGCAGGCGTTCCGTCAACGAGCGCCACCGCACCGTTGAGCTCGTGCGCCGGATCGTTGATCCACGACCAGACCGCGGCGGCGATATCGTCGGTCATCTCGCGATTGTAGAACGTGGCGTAGCCATTGTAGAGCGTCCGCCAGCCGGCCTTGAGTGCGTCGTTCGGGCTGGCGATGATTACATCGGGTGACGGCATGTGGCGGTGTCCTCTGCATCGGTTCGTATTTCCCGACACTTGACACAACCGCGCACATCCGCAAAGGACCAGTTTCCCTATGGAAGGTGCGGCCACCCGGCTCCGGAGTATCAGAATGCAGAAATCACTTGTGCACGTGTTCTACGACGAGATCTGGAACAAAGCCGACAAGAGCCGCATCGCGGACGTGTTCGGCGACGGATTCGCGTTCCGGGGATCTTTGGGCGCGACACTTACCGGGCATGAGCAGTTTGCCGGTTATGTCGACAAGGTCACCGGCGCTTTGTCGAACTACCGGTGCGACATCCTGGAACTCATCGAAGAAGACAACCGCGTCGTTGCGAAAATGCTGTTTCACGGCACGCATACGGGCGAGATGATGGGCTATGCGCCGTCCGGCAAGCGGGTCGAATGGCACGGCAGCGCGCACTTCACGTTCGCGGACGGCAAGGTCTGCGATCTTTGGGTGCTCGGCGACGTGCACGGCCTGCTGCTGCAGCTCTATGACAACTCGTCGGCGTGATCTGCTTGGGACCAACCAACTGCAGCATGCGAAGCGCGATGTCTATGCTTCTCAGTCGGCCACATCAGGAACCGCCCGCACCGTCACTTTCAATGTGAATTCTGGCAATACTGCCGAAGAAACCTTTTTCCAAAACCCGAAACTCCGCAAAGAATGCATCAATTTCAGCTTCTTTGAGTGGCTCGCCTTCTTTTAGCTTGCGCCAGTCGAGCCTTGCTTTGACGTCAAACAGCTCATTTAGCGCGTCAGCATTTTGGATAAACTTTTCCCTCGGCTTTGTCGCGCTTTCCCATGCGCTCACTATTGTGATAATCGCGCTCGCAATGAGAGCCAGGATACTAAGATAACGCGCTGCCGCAAAATCGTACTGGCTGATGGCTATAAACAAGGTGCTGGCAGCCCCCAAGCAAGCAAGTTGGACCGACAGTGTTCTGTTCAGATCCCTGAACTTGGCCATGGCACTTTGAACAGTGCTAATTCTGTTTGATATTCGCCCTTCCAGATCCTGCAACTTGCCGTCACTCATCACGCCCCTCTTGTCTTTCTCCGCGTATTTTGGAAACTACTCGGTGCTATTCTTCTAGTCCCTTGATTTAGCAGATGATCCCATCGCTCAATCGTGAAAACAAACTCAAATCTTCTTGATCATGACGGCAACTGGATTCCTATGTTGTCGGTTCCGTCTGACACACAACACATTGCGCAGACGTCAAATTCAGATGAGGATCCCCCTCAGGCAACACCTGGTGTGCTGTGAAAATACTGTTTCACGGCCTACACTCGGGCGAGATGATGGGCTATGCGCCGTCCGGCAAGCGGGTCGAGTGGCACGGCAGCGCGCACTTCACGTTCGCGGACGGCAAGGTCTGCGATCTTTGGGTGCTCGGCGACGTGCACGGCCTGCTGCTGCAGCTCTATGACAACTCGTCGGCGTGATCACTCCGGTTTGCAACTGGCCCTCAGATGCTCTCAACTTCAGGTCTTTCCGAATTCCTCGATATCGTCAAAGAGGCGAGCCTGTTGCTGGCGCTGCCGGAGAACGATTTCTCCTGGTCTTCCTGGGACAATGCTCTGGATGCCCTTGAGGAGCTGAAAGATATCGCCGGGACCGTCGGCACAGACGAAGAAAGCGCACACAGGCGACTTGCTCTGCTGTTTGCACCGACCGGTCCGATACAAGAGGTTAGCCTTTCGAGCGATTGGGCCGACGAGTTTCTCAAGCTTGCGGAGCGCTTCGAGCAAATCGCGGATGACAGTGCGGGATAGCCCGCTCTTGCGCGGTAGACGTCACAGCGTAAGTTTGCCCAAATCCGTTTGCTGGAGGACAATGGGCCCGGCCATGACCGTCGATGTCTCCACGCAAACAGAAATCCGCGCTCCGCGCGCGCGGGTGGCGGCGTTTGCATCCGATCCCGACAACGTGCCGGCGTGGTATGTGAACATACGGTCTGTCGAGTGGAAGACGCCGCGTCCGGTCACAATCGGTTCGCAGATCGCCTTTGTCGCGCAGTTTCTCGGACGGCGGCTTTCCTACACATACGAGGTCGTTGAGTTCGTACCGGATGAGCGCATGGTGATGCGCACGGCCGAAGGGCCGTTTCCGATGGAAACGAGCTACATGTGGGAGCCGGTTACGCCGGACACGACCCGCATGACCTTGCGCAACCGGGGAACGCCCACCGGCTTCTCACGTGTGTTCGCACCTTTCATGGCGATGGCGGTGCGCCGTGCCAACCGCAAGGATCTCGCGCTGTTGCGCAAGATCCTGGAGCACGGCACCTAAACGTATCTCCCCTCATCCGTATTTGTACTTCGGTTGCCAGCCGTCCGAGCCTTCGGGAATGAGGTCGAGAAGGTGCCAGACACCGCAGAAGTCATCGCCCGGGCCGAAATGGGTATCGGAGACGCGCAGGAGTTTGTCCCCGTCGCGCTTGAACACGGAAACGCCGGGCATCCACCCCTCACCGGCCTTGTAGCCCATGTCTTCGGCAAAACTTGAGCCCTCGTGCGACACCATACGGAAGGACCAGCCACGCGACGCGGCGAACTTCGCCTGGGCATCGGGCGCATCGGGGCTCGACATGACAAAGGCAGCACGGTTTTGCAGATGGCCGAGCACACCGTTGAAGCCGTCTGCCCACAGCGTGCAGTAGGGGCAACTTGCCCCCATATTATGGATGACGAACAACGTGTCCCTGTCACCGAACAGCTCCGAAAGCGTTACCGTTCCCGATGACGTGCTGAAGGCATAGTTGCTCACTTCCTGGGGCTCTATGGCTTCCTGAAGCGTCCGCAGTTCTCCTCGCAACTCGCTGATATTCCGGCGGATAGTATCGATTTTCGACCTGGTTTCTGCGTACACCATATTGCGTTTCTCCCTGTTGAATGTTTGCTGCTACCGTTTTTTTGTCTCATCGAGATCTTCAAGCCAGGCCGCCAGAGTTTCGAATTGC
Source organism: Hyphomicrobiales bacterium (assembly GCA_021775755.1). Classification (GTDB taxonomy): domain Bacteria; phylum Pseudomonadota; class Alphaproteobacteria; order Rhizobiales; family JAJFHB01; genus JAJFHE01. The sequence goes on from JAJFHE010000025.1 coordinate 136,015, forward strand.
GCCTGCCAGTATTTCGAATAGCGGTTGACCCAGACCGCCGCGTCGTAGATCGGGCCCGCATCGAGCCGGCAGCGGCTGATACGGCCGGTGCGCTCTTGCGAGATCAGTCCGGCGCGCACGAGCACCTGGATGTGTTTCGACACCGCCTGCAACGAAATGTCGAACGGTTCCGCAAGTTCCGAAACGAGCAGTTCCTCTCCGTCCAGCCGCTCCAGGATGGCGCGGCGGACCGGGTCGGAAAGCGCCGCGAACACGGCGTTCAGGCGGTCAGCCTGTTGCATATCCGGAACGGTCGCAGCCTGTTCATCAATCATTTGATTGATATTCAATCATATGATTGATTAATGGTCAATGGCTGCCCCTGTTCCCTCCCTGTTTGCAGGCTGCCAACGGCACGAAAATTGCTGCATAACTCACAAAACCGGAGTACGAAGCCCAAGGAGCTTCAAAATGAAACAATTGCGATTTTTAACGCTGGGCGCTGTGCTGGCCGCCGCGGCCACCGGCGCGTGGATGATATGGGATTCAGAGTTCGAACGTCCCGTGGCGTCCGGCCCCTGGGAGTACGAGGTCTATGCAACCGGCCTAGACAAGGTCGACAACATTGTCGCTGTGGCGGACCAGACACTCTACATCAGCCTCGAAATGTCCGATGGACAGGGCCAGATCATCCGGCTGCAGGGCGGCGAGCGGCACGTGCTGCTCGATGGCCTGCATCGTCCCGATGGCCTCACACACGCGTCCGATGCGCTTTACGTGACGGAGGAAACGGCAAACGGCCGCGTCTTGCGGCTCGACCCAGAGACGGGCGAAACGCACCTCTATGGACGGTTCCGGAATCCTGAAGGCATAAGAGTGCTTGCAGACGGGAACCTGGTGATCTCGGAAGACGTGGTCGACAGCGGCCGGGTGCTGAGCGTCTCCGCTCTCGGCCAAGTCGATGAGTTAGCGGAGGGACTGGACAAGCCTGAAGGGCTGGACCTCGGCGCGGACGGCACCATCTATTTTGCCGAAAGCAATACCGGGAGAATCCTGAGCATTTCAGAGGGCGAAACACGGACGGTGGTAGTCGGGTTGAACAACCCTGACCAGATATCTCTAGGCCCGGACGGCGCGATCTGGATTACCGAGGACCGGCGCAACGGACGACTGTTGCGCTATTTGAACGGCCGCCTCGAAACAGTGCTGTCGAACCTGCGGGAACCACAGGGCATAGCTCTCGGCGATGACGGATGGATCTACGTCGCCGAGCAGGGCCGCGACCGGATCCTGCGCTTGCGGATACCCTCTTAGCGACATGTCTCAAATGGCACGCAGCATGCGTTTCTGCATAAAGAACAAGTAGATCATGACGCCCGCCAGAATGATGAGAAACATCACCGTGGCCACGGTCGCCCCCATCTCCGCGTTGCCGGACTGTAGTTGGTAGCCGAAGAATGTGCGGTAGAAGTAGGTGCCGAGAATGTCGGTCGAAAAGTTCGGTCCCGCCAACGCACCCTTCACGGCATATATCAGATCGAAAGCATTGAAATTGCCGATAAATGTGAGGATCGACACAAGGCCGACCGTCGGCATAACCAGCGGCAGTTGAACATGCCGGAACACCCCGAACGCCCCCGCCCCGTCGACGCGTGCCGCATCAATCAGATCACGCGGGATATTGAGCAGTGCAACGTGCACCAGCAGCATCGGGATGCCGACGAACTGCCACACCGATATGAGCGACAAAGTGACGAGTGCTGAACTCTCCTCGCCGAGCCACGGTGCAAACCAGCTTCCAAGCCCTACCGCCGTCATCAGTTCCTCGCCCACGCCCCACAGCGGCGAGAGAACCAGTTGCCAGATGAAACCGACAATCACGACGGAAAGCATGGTCGGCAGGAACAGTGTCGTGCGGTAGAGGCTCCGTCCCTTGAGGCCCGGCACCGCAAGCAGCGCCGCAAGCGCAATGCCGACCGGGTTCTGCACGGCCATGTGGACGGCAAAGAAAATCAGATTGTTCCACAACGCATTGAAAAAGCCCTCCGACCAGTATGGATCGGCGAACAATGTGACGAAATTGGCGAGGCCGGCGAACTGCGCCGCACCGCCTTCTTGCGGCCTGTAGAAGCTGAACGCGATGGTGCGTGCCAGCGGGTAGACCGAAAACACCCCGTAGATCAGCGCCGCCGGGGCGAGAAAAGCGGTGAGCGTGATCCAGCCAGGATGTACGCCGTCGCGTGTTCGCGTTCGCGTCATGGGCCGAACTTCATTGCTGTGGCCCGTACCAGTTTGCGAGCCCTTCCTGCAACCGCGCGGCCCCGTCTTCAGGCGTCATCGTGCCGTGAATAACCTGAACGGAAACGTTCCAGATCTCGTTTTCCAGATTGGGCGTGCCGCGCGACAGGATCTGGTAGGAATTGCGGATCGTCGATGCGCATGTGCCGCGCCAGCTCATGAAGGCGCGCGCCAGCGGGTCCTCGATTTCAACCGCGTGATCGGAAAGCGGAAAGAAGCCGGGCAATGCATTGGCGAATGTGCCGGCGAACCCGGCTCCGGCCATCCAGGTCAGAAACGTTTTTGCGTCGCCGATATTCGGCGAGGCCGCATTGATGCCGATGCCGATATCGGTGTGATCGGAAATGTGGCAGCCCTCCATTCCCTCCGGCACCGGCGGCGGAAATGCGCCCATTTCAAACTCCGCATCCTTGCGGAAACCGGCAATCTCCCACGAGCCCGCCGGATAGACGGCCGCGCGGCCCAGCGTAAAAAGCGTCTGGCTGTCGGCATAGGACTGCGCCTTGAAGCCGCGACCGAGATAGGCGCCCCAGCGCGACAGGTGCTCAAGCGTGGCCACATAGGACGCATCGCTCAGCCGCCCCTCACCTGAAATGAGGGCCCGCCTGCCTGCCTCGCCGCCCCAGTAATTCGGGCCGATATTCTGAAATCCCATGGTTGCGGCTTCCCATTGATCGGCGGTCCCCATGGACATTGGAATGTAGCCGCCATCGTCCTCAAGACGCTGCAGAACCGCGAAGAACTCTTCAACGGTTTCGGGTTCGGCCAGCCCGAGTTCTGTAAAAGCGTCCTTGTTGTAGATGAAGCCGTGGATAACCGAGGCCATAGGCAGGCAATAGGTGACCGCGCCGTCATCGGTCTGCCAGGCGGACTTGGCGACGTTGGAGAAGTTCTCCATTCCGGGAAGATCATCCAGCGCCAGCAGATGGCCCTGCTCATGGAGCGTGAGCGACGCATCGAACGGGCGGCAGGTGATCAGGTCGCCGGCGATACCGCCTGTGAGGCGGACATTGAGGGCGGCATTATACTCTGTCGGCGGTGTTGGCGCGAAACGTGCAACGATTTCAGGGTGCGCGGCGTGAAAGGCCGGCAGTATGGTGTCGCTCCAGATCGCCGCATCGTCGCTGCGCCAGCTTTCAATGGACAGCGCCCCGGCGTGGGCGAGCGGCACGGCGCCCGCCATCACCAACAAACCAAGGCAGCGTGCGGCGGTCGTACCCCATTTCATATGTCAGTCTCCCGCATCTTTAGGCGCTTGCACGAATCAATTGCCTTACCTTCCATGACCGTAGCGCGGTTTCGCGCAAATTGTGAGATGGCCGGAAACACCGGAAAGCGCCAAGATTTCGCCCGGGTTTCAGCGCATCACACATCCGGACATGAGGGGCCCTGCATGACGAACCGACTGGCGGCACTGGGTATCGCGGTTTTGATGCTGGCTGTGACCGGCCCCGGCCTTGCCGCATCGCGCAGCGAGTACCGCAAGGACGTCGAAACACTCTATCTGGAATGGCTGCCGCAACTGCGCGCCGAGGCCATCGACAAGGGCGTTTCAGAAGAGACGCTCGATAGTGCGTTTGATGGTGTAACCCTCGACTGGTCGCTGCCAGATCTCGCCCCTCCCGTGCTGGAAAGCTCGCCGCCGACACAAACAGAGCCGCAGGAAGACGACCGCCAGCAGCCCGAATTCGACCAGCCGTTCCGCTACTTCCCCGAACGCACTCTCAACAATCTCGTCACCGCCGGCCAGCGCCGCATGTCGCGGCACCGCACGACGCTTGCCCGCATTGAGGAAGAGTACGGTGTGCAGGGCGAGATTCTTGTTGCCCTGTGGGCGCGCGAAACAAGCTATGGCCGGGTCGACATTCCGCATTACGCCATCCGCGCACTTGCCACGCAGGCCTTCATCGGGCGGCGCGCGGCGTTTTTCCGCACGCATCTGCTTGATGCCCTGCGCATCCTGGAAGCAGGCCACGTAACGCCTGCGAGAATGCGCAGCTCCTGGGCCGGAGCCATGGGCCACACCCAGATGATGCCCGGAGAGTTCGACGACTACGCGGTCGACTTCGATAATGACGGGCGCCGCGACATCTGGAACACCATCGGCGATGCGCTGGCCTCAACTGCAAAGAACCTGCAAGACCACGGCTGGCGCTCGGGCGAAACGTGGGGCTATGAAATCGTCGTGCCCGAGAGCTTCGACTGTACTCTTGAGGGGCCCGACAAGGGCCGGCCGATATCTGAGTGGGTGGCGCTTGGCGCGGCACGAACCTTCGCGAGGAGCTTTCCGGAGGAACGGCTCGCGCAAACCGGATTTCTCCTGATGCCGGCAGGCCGTTATGGCCCCGCGTTCATCGCGCTTGAGAATTTCTACGTCATCAAGTCTTACAACACGTCCGACCTTTACGCGCTTTATATCGGTCACCTTGCGGACCGCTATCTCAACAACCGACGCTTCCACACAGGCTGGGGCCGGGTGTCACGCTTCACCCGCTCCGACGTAAAAGACCTGCAACAGCGCCTTGTTGCACGTGACTATGACGTGGGCGGGATCGACGGCCTCATCGGGTTCCGGACTCGCGTTGCCGTCGGGCTCTATCAGAAAAGCGCTGGCCTTGCTCCCGGCTGCTATCCAAGCCCGGACCTCATCACGCATATTCGCGAAGCCGATGAGACCGGCAACGAGCGCTAACCGGTTTTCACGGGGTCGGCTTGCTTCAGCAAGTCGCGTGCGGCGGTCAGGGCGAACAGCCGGTCGGCCGCAAGCTCGCCGTTATCAAAGAGTTCCGAGATGCCTATCCTGTCGAGGATCTCCTTCACCCTCGGCGCGACGCCGCACACCAGCACATGACCACCATGGCCTTTTGTATCGAGGATGATGTCCTCGATGGCAAATGCGCCGCTGGTGTCGACAAGCGGCACATCGGTCAGGTCGATGATCACCACCTCGTGATGAGCGACGTTCAGAAAGCTGGATGTCAGATCCTTGGCGGCGCCGAAACTCGTTGGACCGTGCAGGCGGTAGAGCAGCACCCGATCGCCGCACTCTTCCATGATGGCGGCCTCTTCGTAACTTAGACCCGTGTGCGCCTGCGCGCCGGTCACCATCTCCATGCCCTCAACCTGCAGGTCGTGCATGCGCTTGACGAAAAGAACGCTCGACATGACAACACCGACGGCAACCGCGGTGACCAAGTCGACAAGAACGGTAAGCGCCAGCACGGTAAGCATGATGACGACACCGGAAACCGGTGCGCGGTGAAGGCGCCGAATGTAGCGCCAGTCGATGATGTCGTAGCCAACCTTGAGCAGGATGCCGGCGAGGACCGCATGCGGGATGCGTTCGGCAAGCGGCGCAAGTCCGAGCATCAGGGCCAGCAGCACAAGCGCGTGGAGCGCACCCGATACGGGGGTTCGTCCACCGGAGCGGATGTTGACCACGGTACGCATCGTCGCGCCGGCGCCGGGAATGCCGCCGAAGAGGCCGGCGATCATGTTGCCGATGCCCTGCCCGATCAGTTCGCGGTCGGACTTGTGCTGGGTGCGGCTCACATTGTCGGCGATAAGCGACGTCAGGAGGCTGTCGATGGCGCCGAGCAGCGCCAGAACAATGGCTGAGCCCACCATGTCCGGCAGGGCTTTCAGGGTAAATGCAGGCAACTGCGGGCTCGGCAAACCTTGCGGTATGTTGCCGATGACCGGCGCGTCTTTCAGAACGTAGAGAACCAACAAGCTTCCCAAGACCAGCGCGATCAACGGAGCGGGGCAGTATCTGGTCAGGCGCGCCGGGGCGAACATGGCGATTACCAGCGCCACAAGCCCCGCCAGCAGGGCATCGGAGTTGAAATTGCCGATGAATTCCGGCAACGCCAGCAACGCGGCCAAAGGGCCGCCTGGCGGGTTGGACAACCCGAGCAGCGGCGCCAGCTCCAGAATGATGATGATACAGCCAATACCGGTCATGAAGCCGGAAATGACGGTATAGGGAATGAGGCGGATGTACTGGCCGAGGCGAAAGACGCCGAAAACAATCTGGATCGCACCGCCCATCATGACGACGGTGAAGGCCATTGCGGGCTCGTGCGCATATTGTGTAATGATCGCCGCCATAACGACAGTCATCGGTCCCGTCGGCCCGGACACCTGAGCAGGCGTTCCACCGAACGCGGCGGCGAAGAAGCCGACGAAAATGGCACCGTAAATCCCGGCCACTGGACCGGCGCCCGAGGCAACCCCGAAGGCGAGTGCCAGGGGAAGCGCCACAACAGCAGCCGTCAGTCCGCCGTAGATATCACCGGCGATGGCATCTTTGCGCAGTCCATTAATGAGTTGCATACAATTCAGTCCGTGCGCTGCCCCCGCGATGACGCTTGTGACTCAAGCTTTAACACTTTAGGCAGGCGATGAGGAAACATGTGCGCCTCTGTTGGGGGGAGGACCATGACGGACCATTATAAACTCATTGTCATCGGCAGCGGGCCCGCCGGCCGGCGCGCCGCCATTCAGGCGGCCAAGCTCGGCCGGTCTGTGCTCGTGGTCGAGAAAGGCCGAAGGGTTGGCGGCGTTTCGGTACATACGGGCACCATCCCGTCGAAGACGCTGCGCGAGACCGTGCTCAACCTGTCGGGCTGGCGCGAGCGCGGCTTTTACGGCCGCGCCTACCGGGTCAAACAGGATATCGGTGCGGAGGACCTGCGCAAGCGGCTGCACATCACGCTCGACCATGAGGTCGAGGTTCTGGAGCATCAGTTTGCCCGCAATCACGTCGCCACCCTGAAGGGCGCGGCACGCTTCACCGATGCCCACACGGTGGAAGTGGCCGGCGAGGACGGCGAGACCGTTACCGCAAGCGCCGACAAATTCATGCTTGCCGTCGGCACTCACCCCTACCGGCCCGATCATGTGCCGTTCGATGGCGAGCGCGTTCTCGACAGTGACGACGTGCTCGATCTGGTCCGGCTGCCACGCACCATTACGGTGATCGGCGCGGGTGTGATCGGCGTGGAGTACGCGACAATCTTTTCCGCGCTCGATGTGCCGGTAACGTTGGTCGAACCGCGGCAGACAATGCTCGATTTCATCGACCGCGAGCTGATCGAGGACTTCATTCACCAGCTGCGCGACCGTGGCGTCGTCATGCGGATGGGGTGCGAGGTGGAATCCATTACCCGCGACGATGGCGGTAATTGCATCGTCAGCCTCAAGGGCGGACGCATGGTGCGTTCCGATGCCCTGTTGTTCGCCGCCGGCAGGATCGGCGCCACGGAGGCGCTTAACCTTCACGCCTGCGGCCTTGAGGCGGACACGCGCGGGCGCCTCAAAGTGGACGCTGCAACCTTCCAGACGTCGGTACCGCATATCTATGCCGCGGGCGATGTGATCGGCTTCCCTTCGCTTGCCTCAACGTCCATGGAACAGGGTCGCATCGCGGCATGCCACGCCTTCGACGCGAAGCCGCTCGTGCCGCCGAAGTATTTTCCCTACGGCATCTACTCCGTGCCGGAAATCTCGACGATCGGCATGAGCGAGCAGGAAGTTCTCGAACGCGGCATCCCCTATGAATGCGGCGTGGCGCGCTTCCGCGAAACTTCGCGCGGTCACATCATGGGCCTCGATACCGGCATGATGAAGATGATCTTCTCGCTGAAGACACGTCGCCTGCTTGGATGCCACATCGTCGGCGAAGGCGCGACGGAACTCATCCACATCGGCCAGGCGGTCCTGAACCTCAAGGGCACGCTCGACTATTTCGTTGAAAACACCTTCAACTACCCGACGCTTGCGGAAGCCTACAAGATCGCCGCGCTGGACGCGTGGAACCGCATGCCGCCGGAGTAACGATTGTTGTCAACCGCGCACGGCTTTCACCGGCAGCAGGATGTTGAAGCGCTCGCGGATCTTGCGGTCCGCTTCGAGGGAAATATAGGCCGGGCCCGGCTCGCCGAGAATTTCGCGAACACGCAGCCGCGCGCGCTGCCACATGTCGGTGGAGCCCGCTTCCAACCAGGCGTCCGGGCTGTCGCGGTCGCCAAGGTCAGGGTACACGTAATCGCGCTCCATGGCCGCTATGGTCTGGTCGTGGCCGAGGAAGTGGCCCGGACCGTTGACGACCTCTTCGATGACATCGAGCCCGATGGTTTCATCGTTCACCTCGATGCCACGAATGACGCGCTGCACGACATTCAGCATTTCATCGTCAATGATGAACCCCTCGAAGGAGGCCACCATGAGGCTTGCGAACATGCCGGCGGATTCATAAATCATGTTGCCGCCGGCGAGGCCGGTCGCGAGCGTCGTTACACCCTTCTCAAAGCCAGCCTGAACATCGGGGATCTTTGAATCCGCCATGCTGGCCGAAACGCCGCCGGGCAGATCGTAATGGTTGGCCATTTGCGCGGCGGCGGCGTTGAGCACTGCCGTTTCGCCGCCGGCGCCTGAGAACGCCCCGGTGCGCAGGTCAATGACGAACGGCCAGTTCGAGAAGATCACCGGATAGCCCGGCGCAAAGAGATTGACGAGGACAAGGCCGGCCAGCGTTTCGGCAAGCGACTGCACAAGCATGCCGGCAAGCGGCGCCGGCGCCGTGGCACCTGACTGGGCGCCGATGATTGAGTTGATCGGCATGCCGTGGTCAATGGCCGCGAGCATGACGGAAACCGCGTCCTCGCCATACCGCATCGGCGACACCACGGGCGAGATGTGGGCCTTGCAGAAGGGCCGCTTGCGGAAGCCGCCTTCCGATCCCAGCACCGTGTCGAACATTTTCACAACGGGGGCCACCGTCTCGCCGGAGACAAAGCTCATGCCCACATGTTTCTGCGTGCCGGCGGCAATCGCGTAGGCCGTATTGATATCGAGGTCGACGACGTCTTCAATGTCGGTGGCAATGACACACCGGGTGAACCAGCAGACATTGTCGAGCCGGTCGACAAGTCGGGCGAAATCGTAGAGATCGCGCAACGTCGAGGGACGGTGTTCGGAGGTCTCAAGATCGAGCACTTTCACTGCCGCACCGCCAGTGCCGTAGTAAACCCGCTCTTCGCCGATTTCGATGTCGTGACGGGGGTCGCGGCCATAGAGCGTAAAATTGCGCGCCGCCCCGTCTATGACATCCTCAACGAAGGCGGCGGGGAAGCACAATCTTCCCCGGTCGTTCAATGTGCAGCCAAGAGACAGCGCCTTATCGGTCACGATCTGAGGCACTTCCGCCATGCCGACGCGCTCAAGCAGCTCAAGCGCTGCGTGATGAATGCGCTGAACATCCGGCTCGCTCAAAGGCTTGTAGCGCCCACCCGGCAGCCCCGGGCGCACCGCCCGCATCTCGACGCTCAGGCCCTCGGCCCGGCGCGCCTTGCGCGCGGCGCGGCCGCCCTGGCGGCGTTTGTTTTCCAGTGCGCGCGGCATGCGGTTCCCTCATGGTCAGGCGCTTATCGTACTGCACGCGCGAACGCGCGCGATACCCTGGCGCAGATGAAAAATATTCGCCGCGGCAAACCGGCATTGCGCCCGTTGGCGAGCCTGATAGTTTGGCACAAATTTCCAACCCCAAAACGAGGAGCCGCAGACATGATCACCGCCATTGTCCGTTTCCCGCTCACCCCCGGCACGACGCTGGAAGAGGCTGCCGCGCTGTTTGAAAGCACCGCGCCGCGCTATCAGGCGCTACCCGGTCTTGTGCGCAAGTACTATCTCTATGGCGAGGACGGCAGCGCCGGCGGCGTTTATCTCTGGCAGACGCGCGAAGACGCCGAGCGGGTCTATTCGGAAGAATGGCGCGAGCTTATCGCTGCGAAATACGGCACGGAACCGGACATTACCTATTTCGAGACGCCGGTCATTGTGGATAACGGCATCTCCGCGCAGGCGGCGGAGTAGACAAGCAAAAAGGGCGGCCCCCGGGGGGACCGCCCTTTCTAATTTCATGCTTGGATTAGGGTCAGCCGACGATTTCGCCGTCCGAAAAGCACATAGCGATTTCGATGGCGGCGTTCTCGGCGCTGTCGGAACCGTGCACGGAATTCGCCTCGATGCTTTCCGCGAATTCCTTGCGGATCGTGCCGACGGCGGCGTCCGCCGGGTTGGTCGCACCCATGACTTCCCGGTTCTTGGCAACGGCGCCCTCGCCTTCAAGCACCTGCAGCACGATCGGGCCGGAGGTCATGAAGGCGACAAGGTCATTGTAAAACGGGCGTTCGGCGTGAACGGCGTAGAATTTCTCCGCATCGGCCTGGCTCCACCGGGCGCGCTTTTGCGCGACGACGCGCAATCCGGCGCTCTCGAACTTGTCGATAATTTTTCCGGTAAGGTTCCGGCGCGTCGCGTCGGGTTTGATGATGGACAAAGTGCGTTCAACAGCCATGGTGTCGAGAATCCCTGAATTGTGTGATGGAAGCTTCCGTTACGGGTTGGCGCGGGTTATATCGGGAGCCTCGCCCGCCCGCAAGCGCGGTGCGTTGTCTCACAAGCTCCAGATTTCACCACGCCCGGCCCAATGATCCAGATCGACAACCTGACTTACCGGATTGAAGGCCGTCTCCTGTTTGACGGCGCCAGCGCCAGCGTGCCGTCCAACCACAAGGTTGGACTGGTGGGCCGGAACGGTACCGGCAAGACCACGCTGCTGCGCCTTCTGACCGGTGAGATCCAGCCTGAAACGGGCTCGGTATCCATTCCGCGCAATGCCCGCATGGGCGGCGTGGAACAGGAAGCGCCGGGGGGCGATATTGCCGTCGTCGACTGCGTGCTGGCCGGCGACCGCGAGCGCACGCAACTGCTGGCGCGCCAGGAGGCGGCGACGGACGCCCACGAGATTGCCGAGATCCAGATGCGGCTGGTCGATATCGACGCCCACTCCGCTCCCGCCCGGGCTGCCGCAATCCTGCACGGCCTTGGGTTTGAAAGCGGCGAACACACCCGGCCGGTGGCGGAGTTTTCCGGCGGCTGGCGCATGCGCATCGCGCTCGCCTCGGTGCTGTTGAGTCAACCCGATATCCTGCTCCTCGACGAGCCGACCAACTATCTCGACCTTGAAGGCACGATTTGGCTTGAAAACTATATCCGGCGTTACCCCTATACAGTGGTCATGGTGAGCCACGACCGGGACCTCCTGAACCGTGTCGCGGGCTCGATCCTGCATCTGGAACATCTGAAACTCACCCTTTACGCCGGCGGCTACGATCGGTTTGAGCGCACGCGGCGCGAGAAGCTTGAGCTGCAGACGAAGATGCGCACCAAGCAGGAGGCGCATCGCAAGCACATGCAGTCCTTCGTCGACCGCTTCCGCTACAAGGCCAAGAAAGCGCGCATGGCGCAGAGCCGGATCAAGGCGATCGAGCGCATGGAGCCGATTGCCGCGGTGCTCGAAGAGGCGGTGACGCCGTTCAATTTTCCAGAACCCGAAAAGGCGCTCGCTCCGCCCCTGATCACACTGGACAACGTGTCGGTGGGTTATGAACCGGGCGTTCCGGTGCTGTCTGGTCTTGACCTTCGTATCGATCCCGATGACCGCATCGGGCTGCTCGGCGTCAACGGCAACGGCAAAAGCACCTTTGCCAAGCTGATTTCGAAGCGGCTGCAGACAATGTCCGGCACCATGACCCGGTCTTCCAAGATCGTGGTTGGGTATTTCGCGCAGCACCAGCTCGATGAGCTCGACGCCTCGCGGACGCCCTACGACTATGCGCGCGACCTGATGCCCGATGCGCGCGATTCACAGCGCCGCGCGCGGCTCGGGCAGTTCGGGTTCGGCGTTGAAAAGGCCGATACGAAAATCGATAACCTTTCCGGCGGCGAGAAGGCGCGCCTCCTGTTTGCGCTTGCGGTGTTCCACAAGCCGCACATTCTCATACTCGACGAGCCGACGAACCACCTCGATGTCGACAGCCGGCAGGCTCTCGTTCAGGCGCTCATGGAATATGAAGGCGCGGTCATCTTGATCTCGCACGACCGCCACCTGATCGAAACAAGCGCCGACCGTCTGTGGATTGCCGCGCGCGGTACGGTGCGCGCTTACGACGGCGACCTCAACGACTACCGAAAATACGTGCTGTCGGGAGCAAAAGATGCAGCGCTGGAAGGAGTTGCACCGCAAGGCGGAGAAATCGAATCACCTCGTGGTTCGGCCCAGGAGCGCCGCCGGCAGGCCGCCCAACGACGCGAACGCCTTAAACCGCTAAAGAAAAAGATCGCGGAATTCGAGCGCGAAATCGCATCCGCCCAGAAGCAGATCGCCGCCCTCGATGTGGAGCTTGCGGATGCGGACCTTTATGAGCGAGACCCGCAAGGTGCAAAAGACGCGGTACGCCGGCACGGAGATATGAAACGCACCCTTGAAGCTCTTGAGGCGCAGTGGCTTGAGGCGACGGAAAGCTATGAGACGCAATCAATTGCCGCCGCGGGTGCCTGAAGGATAGACCGCGGATGAGCCGGATTGCCAAATTCCCCGCCATTGTACTGCCCGGCGGCGTGCGGTCCAGACTTGTTGAAAATGTAAACGGCCTGACGATGCACGTTCTGGAGGCGGGGTTTGAGCCCCCTGCCAGGCCGCGTCTGTTGCTGCTGCACGGTTTTCCCGAACTCGCCTATAGCTGGCGGAAGCTGATGGGGCCGCTCGCGCAAGCGGGCTACCATGTGATCGCGCCGGATCAGAGAGGATACGGGCGCACAACCGGCTGGAGCGCCGACTATGGCGGCAGTCTCGCACCATTCAGGCTTCTCAATCTTGTACGCGATGCCGAAGCCTTGATTTCGGCGCTTGGGCATGGCTCGGTGACGGCGGTCATCGGCCACGATTTCGGCTCTCCTGTCGCTGCCTGGTGTGCACTGACACGGCCGGATGTTTTCCGCTCGGTGGTACTGATGAGTGCGCCTTTTGCGGGTCCTCCCGGTGCGCCGGCTGAAATTGCAACGCCTGGCCAGCGCGAACTGGACGAGAATCTCGCGTCGCTCACTCCGCCGCGCAAGCATTACCAGCACCATTACAGCAGGCGCGGCACGGAACGGGAGATGCGCGATTGCCCGCAAGGGCTCGGCGCTTTCCTGCGCGCCTACTTCCACATGAAAAGCGCTGACTGGTCCGGCAATGATCCATTCCGGTTAGGCTCGTGGTCGGCGGAGGAAATGGCGAAAATGCCGCGCTACTACGTCATGGATCGCGGTGCCGGCATGGCCAAAACGGTTGCGCCGCATATGCCGTCAGATGAGGAAGCGACTGCCTGCCGCTGGCTTACCGATGAAGAGCTGCGCTTCTATTCAGCCGAGTTCTCCCGCACAGGCTTCCAGGGCGGGCTGCAGTGGTACCGCTGCACGTTTACGGCCGAACAGACGGCGGAGTTGCGGGCCTTTTCCGGGGAAACCATCGACGTTCCGGCCTGCTTTATCGCCGGCGAAAAAGACTGGGGCGTCTATCAGCAGCCTGGCGTTCTGGAGTACATGCAAACCAGCGCCTGCACGAACATGCTCGGCTGCGAGCTTGTGCCAGGTGCAGGCCACTGGGTGCAGCAGGAGCAGGCCGGCGAAACCGTCTCCCGTATCAAGTGGTTTTTGTCGCACACCGGGGCACCGCTGCACGTTACCGAATGACACCGCCGATCATAAATTTCCGGCGACTGCTCGCGAGCGGCAGCCATCGGCGTCCAGTCCGGGTGAACAACGTCATTGGAGATCAGGTCTGGCCGCGGGCGCGCTTACGCACTTCGGAGAACGACATCAGGCGTTGCGCGGCTTCGTCCCACAGCACGAGCCGCACACAATTGAAGCTCTCAAGAAGGCCAATACGGCCGACCGAGGCCAGTTCGGGATGATCGCGCAGCACGTGGGGCAGCCGGTAGAACGGAATGCGGCTGCTCAGGTGGTGGATGTGATGCATGCCAATATTGCCGGTAAACCAGCGCAAGGGTTCAGGCAAATCGTAATGCGAGCTACCGTGCAGCGCCGCGTCGTGAACGGACCAGTCCTTCTCGGACGCCCAGGATGTGTCCTCGAACTGGTGCTGAATATAGAACATCCAGACGCCGATTGATGCCGCCAGCAGCGTGACCGGAACATGCACGGCGAGGAAATCGCCAACACCCGCCCACCACATCATGACAACAATCAAAAGCGCGATGGCGCCATTGGTCGCCATTGTGCTGAGCCAGGGACGCCAGCCTGCGCGCATCAGCCCGACGGGCAGGCGATATTGCAGAGCGAACAGGTAGACGGGACCCAGGCCGAACATGACCGCTGGATTTCTGTAAAGGCGGTAGCGGAACCGGCCCCACCAGGGCATCGCCAGATATTCGCGCACGGTTAGCGTTTCAACGTCGCCAATGCCGCGACGGTCGAGATTGCCAGAGCTTGCGTGATGAATGGCATGAGAGCGCTGCCAGTAGTCGTAGGGCGTCAGTGTCAGGACGCCGAGCGTGCGCCCGACCCAGTCGTTGGTTGCGCGCCGCCTGAAAAAGGCACCATGACCGCAGTCGTGCTGGATCATGAACAGCCGCACAAGGAAACCGGCGGTAGGCACCGCCAGCAGCAGGCAGACCCAATAGCTCCAGTCCAGCGAAAGCCACATCAAAATCCAAAGCAAAACGAAAGGAGCTATCGTAACAGTGAGCTCAAAAAGGCTTCGCTTACGGTTTGCGCCCCGGTAGATGGCGAGATCCATCGCCAGCTGCCGGGCCTCGGGCATGGCGGTGGCCGCGTCCGGCGTCTTCAAGTCTTCAGCCATGCCCTCTTCCGTGTCATAGCCGAGACTGCCGCCATGCAATTTGCCTGTTCGCCGCGGGTCGCTGGGCCAAAGTTTGCCGGACCATATACTGAGCCACCGCCGCTGTCTCTAATTTCTGTTCGAATATCGCCATGCTTACCGGGTGTTCTGGCGTGTATTCAGCTCTGAACGGACGCTTTTGACCATGTCAGGTATCGATCTTCATGAGCGAGCTTGCTTCACCGTCCCAATCGAAGTGCTCGATCAGCCGCCAACCGAGCCGGGCGTAATACTCTTCAGCGCCACTCGTATAGAGGTAAAGCCCGTCAAAACCGAAATCGCGCGCACGATCCTCGATCGCCTTCACAAGAGCCGCTCCGATGCGCTGGCAACGGAATTCCGGCGCAACGAAAAGGCCGGCGAGCCACGGGGTCACGTCGTGGCGCTGGTCAAGTTCGTCGCGTACCAGGAGGCAAGTGCCGGCGGGGCGGCCGTCATGGCGCGCCAGTAGCGCCGCTTCATTCGGAGGACATTCCTGGAGAAATTCAACAAGCTGACTTTCGGACTGCTCCGGCGTGAAGCCAAATTCGTGCAGCCACTCATCGTGGCGCCACCGCCAAACCTGAGCGATGGCATCGCTTTGCGCATCCATGCGCTCGATAACGAGAGACACGCGTGATCTCTCCTTCAGAAGTTCTCGACCCAGGGCCGGACCTCAACCTCCCAACTCCAGGCGCTGCGATGTTGATTCAATATGGCCATGTAAGTCTCAGCAATAGCGTCAGGATCGAGCATGCTGTCCGGCTTGCCGGCAGGTGCGATGCGTTCCGGGCGCTCCATATTTTCGATGCCGCCATCAATGACGAAATGAGCAACATGGATGTTCTTCGGCTGCAACTCGCGGGCCATGGATTGCGCGAGACCGCGTAGCGCGAACTTGCCCATGGCAAACGGTGCCGAATGCGCATAACCCTTCACGGACGCAGATGCGCCGGTAAAGAAAATTGCGCCCTCGCCTTTCTCCAGCATGCGCTTTGTCGCTTCCTGCGCCACGAGGAACCCGCCAAAAGCACTTACCAGAAGCGTGTTCTTGACCTCTTCGGCGTCAAGTTCCGCAATCGGTCCGCGGGAGCGGGCGCTCGGATTGTAGAGCACGAAATCAGGCGCTCCGGCATCCTTGTCGAGCGCGGCGAACAGACCGGTGACGCTTGCAGCGCTTGCCGCGTCGCACGAATACGCGCTCGCCCCGATCTCCTCGCACAGGCCGGACAGCTTGTCTGAATTGCGGGCGGCCAGCGCAACCTTGACACCAGCTCCGGTGAGCTTGCGCGCCATGGACGCGCTCAATCCGGATCCGGCCCCAACGATCAGTGCGGTTTTCGGTGCGAACTGTGACATGTCGAACTCCTCATCCTCATGTTTCCAACGTGTTCACCGCAACGTCGGACGTGCGCCCGAGGCATTCAAGGTGTTTCCCTCATCCTGAAATCACAAGGGCGGGACATTGGCACAGCCTGTCGCACTCGGGTGGATCGTGGCTATAGTTCCAAAGACCCGGAACCCCACGATATCGAACAGGGATACATCATGACAGTACGCATTGAGAAAAACGGCAGCGTTTGGACGGTAATCCATTCAAGGCCCGAGGCGCGCAACGCAATGGACCCCGACAGCGCCGACGCCCTGACACAGGCGTTCCTTGAATTCGATGCCGACGACAGTGCGTCGGTGGCCGTGTTCTGGGGAGAGGGTGGGGCGTTTTGCGCCGGTTGGGATCTCAAATATGTCAGCACGCTGGATGCGGAGTATCCACTGGGGGAACTCGACATTCCACAAGATGCCGTCAACGGTGCCAATGGCGGTGATATCCCTCGCGGTCCGCTTGGTCCGAGCCGACTGGAACTCGATAAACCGGTGATTGCCGCGGTCGCCGGGCCAGCCGTTGCCGGCGGCATGGAACTGGCGCTGTGGTGCGATTTCCGCGTCATGGAGGAAAGCGCCTATCTCGGCGTTTACTGCCGGCGGTGGGGCGTGCCCCTGACCGATGGCGGCACTGTGCGCCTGCCGCACATTGTCGGCCAGGGCCGTGCGCTGGAAATCATTCTCACCGGGCGCAAAGTGCCTGCGGATGAATGCGAACGGCTAGGCCTATGCGAATACGTGGTGGGCGATGGCGGTTCACGCGAACGCGCCGAGGAACTGGCGCAGGACATCGCACGCTTTCCGCAGGTGTGTGTGCGTGCCGACCGCCGTTCAGCTATTCGCGGCCAGGGAAAACCGGTCCGCGAAGCGCTCATAAACGAGTGGTACAATGGGCGCGAGGCGCTCATCAAAAATGGGGTTGCAGGTGCATCGCGATTCAAGGACGGGCTTGGACGGCACGGCGACTTCGGCAAGATCTGGTGACGATCATTCAACACGCAAGCGGTCGAGGCGAAGCCGGTGCCTCTCGTCAGTGAGGCGCATGACACTTGCCAGCACGGCACCGACAACGCCGAGCGCTGTTGCGCCGCCGATCAGGAACATCACCAGGATCTGGTATTTTACCGCTTCCACCGGGTCAACGCCTGCGAGCACCTGACCGGTCATCATGCCCGGCAGCGTGACGATACCGGTGGCGGACATGGCGTTGATGATCGGCATCAGCCCGGTACGCAGGCTTGACCGGTAGGCATCACCCAGAGCTTCGAACCGCGTATGCCCCAGCGCAATTCTTGCTTCGATCGCGCTGCGCTCACGCCGCGCCGTGGCAATCAGGGTTTCAAGACCGAGACTGACGCCGCTCAACGTGTTGCCAAGCAGCATGCCGAGCAATGGCAGTGCGAAACGCGCCGCGTACCACGGCTCCGGCCTGACCAGCACCAGAAGCGCGAATGTGAGAACGAGTGTCGTTGCAAATGTCATTGCCGCTGTGCCGATGCCGTACGTCCAAAGCCCGCGAAACAGCGTCGTCTGCCGACCCAGAACCTCGCGTCCGGCGATCAGCAGCATCATTGCGGCAAGCCCGATGGTCCACAGCGGCGATGACTGGGCAAAGATGAACTTGAGCACGAAGCCGATGGCGCCGAGCTGCACGCACATACGAGCCGCGGCGATCAGCATTTGCTGCCCGACACCAAGGCGGAAGGCGAGCGACAACGCCCCGCTGATCAGGATCAGCGTCGCGGCGAGCGCCAGATCGGCATAACTGAGGACCACATAGCTCACGGCGTGGTCTCAACGCATCCGCCACGGATCTCAAGTCCCCGGTCCGCCAGCCGCGCGATCTGACCGCGATCGTGCGACACCAGCAGCACGGCTGTGCCACCGGCACGCTTCGCCATGATCAGTGTTTCAACAAGGTCGCGCGTGTCTTCATCGAGCGCCCCTGTCGGCTCGTCCAGCAGCAGGACGCGCGGGCCGTCTTCCAGTCCGCGCAGCAACGCCAGGCGTTGGCGCTCGCCACTCGACAGGCGGTCAATCTGCCAGTCCGCGGCGTCCGCCGGGAGGCCGACAATGTCAAGCGAGCTGCCGACACTGCCTTGATCGCGGAAATGGTCGCGCACGCGACCTCCCCACCAGCCGCTTTCCGCCGCAAAGTAGCGCACGGCGCGGCGCCAGTTCGGGCCGGAAACCTCCGTGCGCGGTGTGCCGTCCAGGGCCAATTCGCCAGCACGCGGATCGAGATCTGCCAGCGCGCGCAGGATGAGACTTTTGCCGCTGCCCGATGGACCGCTCAGAGAAACACATTCACCGGAGCTTACGGTCAGTGACACCGGCTCCAGCCCCGGCACCTGCAACCCGGCTGCCGTTAGCCGCGCAACGGCTCCCCGTTCACTCCGTTCCCGAACCGCCGGCTCTTCCAAAGATCCAACCATCTTCCAATGATCCAATCATTTGTCCTAACGTAGCATGTCGCCACCGGGTTGCCTGCGCGCATATTGCAAATGCCCGCCGCGACAGGAGAAGCGTGCCTAATTATGACAAAACAAGTCGACATCATATCGCTTGCGCCGTTCAGCCTCGGAACGTCGCGAACGCTGAATGTTTACCGCTTCGGAACGCGCGGCGCGCGGCCTCGGGTCTATATCCAGGCCGGATTGCACGCCGATGAACTGGCCGCCCCCCTCACCGCCCACCATCTCGTTTGCCTCCTGAGCGAGGCCGACGCAAAGGGCGAGGTCATTGGCGATATCACCGTCGTTCCGATGGCCAATCCGGTCGGTACGTCGCAATACACACTCACCCGGTTTCACGGGCGCTACGAACTCGCCATGGGGCGCAACTTCAACCGCGGCTTTCCCGATGCCAGCGAAACGACACTCGGCGCGGTGGACGGCGAAATCGGTGCAGACGCCAATGCGAACAGAGATATTGTCGCATCGGCAACACGTGCTGCACTGGCGGAAATGACGCCCGGCTCGGAGGCCGAAGCCCTGCAACTGGAGTTGCTGAAGCAGGCCTGCAGTGCGGAAAT
The DNA here is from genome assembly GCA_021775755.1 of Hyphomicrobiales bacterium. GTDB lineage: Bacteria > Pseudomonadota > Alphaproteobacteria > Rhizobiales > JAJFHB01 > JAJFHE01. The sequence continues at coordinate 155,436 of JAJFHE010000025.1, forward strand.
CGTTCTCGACCTCCACACGGACTCCGATGCTGAGATGCACCTTTACCTCGACCCCGAACAATGGCCGGATGCAGAAGACCTTGCGGCCCACCTTGGCGCGGAGGTGGTCATGCTGGCGCGCGCCTCGGGGGGGAACCCGTTCGAGGAGACGGTTGCCGCACCGTGGCTTGCGGTGCGCGGCAAGTACGGCGCCGGAGCGGTCGAACTGCCGCTCACGACCGTCGTTGAACTGCGCGGCGTTGCAGACGCCTATGACGACATGGCGCATGGGGACGCACTCGGCCTTTTGGCGTTCCTTCGCGGGCGCGGCGCGATTTCAGGCAAACCGCGCCAGCACAAGAAGTTCGGCGGCATCGCGGCGCCGTTCGAGGCGACCCAGCTCATCATTGCTCCCTGCCCCGGCATCGTCGCGTTCAAACGCGACCTCGGCGCCATGGTCTCTAAGGGCGATGTGGTGGCGGAGATTGTCGATGTGACCCGCGACAACGCAAAGGCGGCGCGCACGCCTGTGTTTGCCGAAACCGATGGCCGTCTGTTTGCCCGCTCGCTTGAAAAGCTGGCGCGCCCGGGCCTCCCGATCGGGAAGATCCAGGGGACCGAACCGATCAGGCCGTCCGACAGTTACCTGCTGACGGATTGACCGGCGGGAGGGTTACTGGTGGCCCCAGTTGTCCGGATCGCCGGTGTCGCTGGGCGCAAGGCCGAGTTGCTCGCCCTCATGGGTCACTCCAAGTCCGAGCACCGTGCGGTTGGCGTAGGCGAAATACGCGGTCACCTGATTGATCTCAAGAATCTGCCCGTCGTCCAGACCTTCCACACGCATGTCGGCGATGAGAGCCTCGCTCATCTGCGCCGGCGCGAGGGTCAGTGCTTGTGCGTAACGCAATCCTGCAAGTTGGGCAGTATGGAAGGCATTCTCCGGCGACCGCTGCTCAAATGCGGCGCGGATTTCCACGGCGCGGGAATCGTCCTTCAGCAGCTCGCGCATGCCGGCGAAATGATGTTCCGCGCAATAGGCGCAACCGTTCAGCAAACTGACGAACACACCGATCGCCTCGAGATACCACTTGGGCAGCGTGTTGGCGCTGTGATGCAACACATTCTTATAAAGCGCCATGTGGCCTTCGAGGCTGTGCGGGCGCAGGCTGTGGATCGACATGACGCGGTCAATCTGACCGGCCGGTGACCTGATGCGATCGTAAATCGTGCGGAGGCGGCCGGTCGCGTCCTCGTCGGCAACTATATCAATCCACGGGCTTGACATGACGTTCGCACTCCGATTCGAAATATTCGCATAACATACTGAAACATATCGGCATTACACAAACAATACATCCGACCTAACGTTACGCAGGAGGCAGAACAAGGGCCTGGGCAACGATGACCGTTTCGCCGTTGCAAGTGATGGAGGGCGAGCCGTGCAGTTCGTAACCATCGTCGAGAGCCGCGGAGATGCGTTCGCAAAAGTTGCGGTCGTCCGGGCCCGTCAAGACGCGATAACGTAGTTTTTCACTCATGCCTTCTTCTCCCATTTGCCCGCTTCGCCCTGCTGCCAGTAGGTCACGTCGTGACCGGCATCCTTAAACGCGCTCCATTGCTTTCGGGCCCTCGCGACGGCACTTTCGTCATTCCCATCGAACAGGCAAACAACCCTGACATAGCACGACACGTCCCCGGTCTCGGCGCCATCAACAAGGAACCGGACTTCCGCCTCATTCGGTGTGACATCCGTATCGGTAAGAAAGACCGGTTGCGCCTCGCCATGACCATCGGCACTGGTGCCATGCGGCAGGAAAGCCTCTTCTCGGTAGGACCACAAGATACCATCAAGAGCATCAACGCGTTCCGAAGTGCCCGCCTGCACGACCGCGCGCCAGCCCCGCTGCAGGCTCTTTTCAAGCAAGGTGGGAAGTATGCGCTCAAGCGGCTGGCGCTCAAGATGATAGAACAGCACTTCCGTCATCGTGCAATCTGCCCCATTCGCGGCGGGCTCAGTTTTCGTAGTTGTCGGACACCAGCCGGTCGAGCAACCGGACGCCATAGCCGGAGGCCCAACTGCGGCTGATTTCCGTTTTCGGCGAATCCATGGCGGTGCCGGCAATGTCGATATGAACCCATGGCACGTCGTTGACGAAGCGCTGCAGGAATTGCGCCGCGGTAATCGAGCCCGCGTTGCGCCCGCCGATATTCTTCATGTCGGCATTCGGCGTGTCGATGAGCTTGTCATATGCTTTCGAGAGTGGCAGACGCCAGACTTTCTCGCCGGTCGCTTCGCCCGCGCCACTGAGGCGTTCGCACAGCTCATCGTCGTTTGAGAAAATACCAGCATGCTCCTTGCCGAGCGCCACCAGAATGGCACCGGTCAGCGTTGCAAGATTGATCATGAACCGGGGCTTGAAGCGGTCTTGGGTGTACCAAAGCGCGTCCGCCAGCACGAGGCGGCCTTCGGCGTCGGTGTTGAGAATCTCGATGGTCTGACCGGACATCGACCGGATAATATCTCCTGGCCGTTGCGCGGCCGCGTCCGGCATGTTTTCCACAAGGCCGATAATGCCTATGGCGTTCACCTTCGCCTTGCGTGCGGCCAGGGCATGCATGAGGCCGGTGACGCAGGCAGCACCGCCCATGTCACCCTTCATGTCTCCCATACCGGCGCCGGGCTTGAGGGAAATGCCGCCTGTATCGAAGGTTACGCCCTTGCCGACGAAAGCGACGGGCTTCTGGCCCTTGCGGCCGCCCTGCCATTGCATCACAACCAAACGGCTGTCACGGACCGAGCCAAGACCCACGCCCAGCAGCGAGTGCATCTGGAGCTTTTCCATGTCCTTTTCGGTGAGCACTTCCACCTTGACGCCGAGTTTGGTCAGCTTTTTTGCGCGTTTTGCAAACTCAACTGGATAAAGGATATTTGCCGGTTCGTTGACCAGGTCACGCGCGAGGTGAACACCTTCCGCGATGGCGCCGAGTGCGGCGTAGGCCTTGCGCGCGGCGGCGGCGCCCGCACTCATAACGGTTACGGCTTTCAGATCGCCGTTGCCATTATCGTCGCGCTTGGCGGCGGATTTATACTTGTCAAATTTGTAGAGGCGCAGGCTCACGCCGGAGGCGAAGCGGCCGGCGAAATCGCCTGCATTCAGTTCGGCTCCCGCATGCAGTTCCGAGGCGATGGAGAGTTTCCTGACGCGTGCCGAGGCAGCCCTGCCAGCCACCGAACCACCCAATTTTTCAACATCATAAGCCGCGAGGTCGCCCGAGGCCCCAAGCCCCACAAGGTAGATCCTGTCGAGTTTCAGCCCGTTCGGGGCGACAACATCAAGAATGGAGGCCTGTTTGCCGGTAAAATCAGCCGCTTTCATCGCGCGGCTGAGCTGCCCGCCTGTTGCAGCGTCGACCTCGGCGCCGAATCCGGCAAACTTCGCGCCTTTCGCGACGGTCAGGACAAGAGCACCGCTTTGCGGTACGGACAGGGCTGAAAATTTCACGTTCATGGGATGTTTGCCTCAATTCAATTCGCGGGTGCTCGGCCCTTCGTGGGCGGTAAAACGCTTACAATTTTCTTATCGGACACGCCCGTGCCCAGCCTCTCTTAGCTGCTGCAGCCCTATCCGACAACTCCGGGAGTTGCGGGTCAGTGGATCTGCCAGTCGACTTCACGGAAGGATGCAATCTGCAAACGGGAAACTTCCGCGCACATCACATTCTCGTCCACAAATCGTCCCGCGATGACCTTGAGGGCGCCAAATTGGAATGCGATTCGGCGTTCCGGGCACGGTTGATTTGTGGCTTTCCTGCACCGGGCCATTGCAGCCGTGCAACAGGTGTCACCTATTCGTCGCGATATTTACCGCAATACGATTTTTTCCAATCGCAACAAAGGTTTTCGGATGCAAATCGAGGAGGAATCTACTAGCCTTCCTGCGAACGATCAGGCTAAAGTGGAGCGTAGAAAATTGAGCCGAGACGGCACATTCACCCACCCCTTCCTGTACTGAGGGCCACAGTGAGGGGAAGGGAGTTTAGTGCTGAGTGACATATGCCGGAACGGCAAACGAAATACATGCCGGAACGGCGAACGTAAAATGGCCGGGAAGGCTGGCGTAAAACGAATGAAGTTTGCTTGCACGAACGAGGGGAAACAAATCGCCGTGCGGAGACACACAAAAGGGGGAATACTGAACCAGTGACTGGTTTCGGTTGTCAGTGAATGGCGGGTAACGAGCGACATCGGTTGCTGCACCGGCGCGGAAAGGCGCGGCGCGTTTTCGCGTGCGCCATTGCCTGCGCCTCTGCCGCCGTGCTGGCACTGCTGAGCCTGCCGCACACCGTGCAGGCGGCTACGAAGGACGAACAGCCCGTTCAGGTCGGCCTCATCGACAGCAATGATCGCGGCGCCCGGGCACCCGCCTATGTCGACCCGGGCCCTAATGCACCGATCAATGTCGACGCGGATCAGATGCAGCACGACCGCAGCACAGGCGTCGTGACGGCGATCGGCGATGTGCTCATCGAGTACGGCCCCTACACCCTGATTGCCGACACCGTGGTTTACGACCCGCGACAGAACCTGATGACGGCAATCGGCAATGTTGTGTTCCGCGAACCCAACGGCAATATCGCGCGCTCGGAGCGTATGGTTCTAAGTGACGACTTCAAGGAAGGCTTTATCGAGTACCTCCGCGTCACGCTGACCAACCGGGCGTGGATCATCGCGCAGACGTCGGAGCGGCACGGCAACGTCAATATCTTCTACAACGTCACCTATTCACGCTGTAACGAATGCATCACCGACAATGGCACGCCCCTGTGGCAGCTTCGATCGCGCCAAGTCACCCACGACATGGACGAGCGCCGGCTCTACTACGAGGATTCCACCCTTGAGTTTCTCGGCGTGCCGATATTCGGCCTGCCGTGGATGTCGCAGCCCGATCCGAGCGTCAACAAGGCTTCCGGTTTCCTCCTGCCACGTATCATTACGTCGGACGAACTCGGTGTCGGTGTCGAAATTCCGTATTTCTGGAACCTCGCTCCGCATTACGACGTGACGTTCCGGCCGACGGTCACGACACGCCAGGGCCTTTTGTTGCAGACCGACTGGCGCCACCGGCTGGCGAACGGCCAGTACGACATAACGATAGCTGGAATTTATCAGCTTGACCCGGGCGTCACTCCGCCGGGCGACCGGCGCTTTCGCGGCAGCGTCTCCTCAGCCGGTTCGTTCAGCCTCAACGAGCATTGGGACTGGGGCTGGGACGGCACGGCCACCACCGATGACACGTTCCTGAGATCCTACAAAATCAACCGGCGGACCGATCTGATATCGCAACTCTACCTGATCGGCCTCAATGATCGTAACTACTTCGACGGCCGAGCATATTCGTTCCAGGGATTGCTGGCGGCTGACGATAACGACACCATTCCCTATGCCCTGCCCGCGATCCATCACTACTACTATTTCGATCAAGCGGTGTTCGGCGGCGAACTCGGGTTAGATACGCATATCTACAACCTGCAGCGCGACATTGGTGCCGACTCGGCGCGCCTTACCAGCGAACTGCACTGGCAGAACCGTATTGTGAACGACTACGGGCAGGTCATTACGCCGTTTGCCGGGGTGCGCGGCGATGTCTACATCGTGGACAACGTTCCCGACCCGACCGTGCTCGGCGGTTTCCGGGGCCAGGAAACCGTGGCGCGTGTGTTCCCGACGGCGGGCGTCGACGTGCGCTGGCCGTTCTCGCGCGCAACCGAAAATACGACGCAGATTTTCGAGCCGGTCGGACAGATCATCACGTCAACGAACGAAACGAATACCGATCAGTTGCCCAACGAAGACAGCATCCAGTTTGAATTCGATGCGTCGAACATTTTCCTGCAGAACAAGTTCAACGGCATTGACCGTGTCGAAGGCGGCACACGTGCCAATATCGGCGCCAATTACACGGTGCTCTTCAATGATGGATCGTTCATCCGTGCAACGGCGGGTGAAACATTCCACATTGCCGGCGACAACAGCTTCGGCGCCGGCACCGGACTTGATACGACGCGCTCCGATTTCATTGCCGGCATCGCATTCCAACCGATCCAGAATGTTCGCGTTTCATCGATGATGCGCTTCGATGAAGACACCTTCGATATCGAGCGTCACGATCTATCGGCACACGGTGTCTTTGGGCCAGTCACCATTAGTGCCCACTACAGCGACTTGGCGCGAGCTGCGGCCTTTGGCCGACCGTTCGCGACCGAGCAGATCAATGTGGGCGGAACGCTCTCGCTTTCGGACTACTGGCAGATTTTCGGCGGCTTCCGCTATGACATCCGCCTTGACAAGCAGATCAGCAACGTTGTCGGCCTAAGGTTCCTGTGCGAGTGCTTCAAGGCGGAACTGGTCTACAGCGAAAACTTTACCTCCGATCGGGAAGTCGATCCCGATACGTCGATCATGCTCAACGTCATTTTCAAGACACTCGGCGGCGGAAGCATCAGATCGGAAATCGATTAGGCCGTGTACACGCAAATGCACAAGATCGGGAGCGCTTGATTTGCCACTTTTGTGCCTTATGCGTGGCGGATAAATCTAACCCCGAAACGAAATGCCGTTTTGCAAGACCATGATCAAAAACAACAATATCCTGCCCTTCACCTGGATCGTCTGTGCGCTGTTAGTCGCGGCTGCGGCAATTTGGGTGCCGCAGATACAAATTGCGGATGCGCAAAGCTCAGGCAGCCTCGTTGCTATCGTCAATGACGAGCCCATATCCGAGTACGACGTTTCCCAGCGCGTACAGTTCAACAAGACCATGCGCGGCGCGCGCGGCGGCTCGTTACAGCTGCGCCAGGAGGCGTTGCGAGAACTGATCGACAACACGCTCAAGCGCCAGGAAGCCGAGCGGTTCAGTCTCGGCGTCACCGACCTCCAGGTCGATCAAAGCCTGGAAGGCATGGCGGCGCGCGCCGGCGCCAGCACACACGACTGGAGTGCGGGCCTGCGTAGCGAAGGCATCGAAATCAAAACGGTGAGAGAAGAGATCCAGTCTTCACTTGCCTGGCGCCGCGTGGTGACACTCAGGTTCGGCCGGCGCATTCAGGTCGAGACGGAAGATGTCGACCGCGAGTACCAGGTTGTCGAAGAGACGTCCGCACAGGTGCGCTACGTCTACGTGATCCAGCGCATCCTCCTGCCGCTTGAAAGCGATGCCACATCGCAATTGCGCCAGGCGCGGTTGCGTGACGCACACACGGTGATGGGGCGCATCAGCGGATGCCGCTCGATCAGCAATGCGACGTCCGGCGTCTTCAACAAGCGCATCTTCAATGCCCAGCGCATACCGGCCGAGGGTCTGTCGGGGCCGTTGAAGCGGGCGCTGGATCAGGTGGGCCCGGGACATGCCATCGGCCCAGCTCCCGATCCCGGTGGCGTTCTGGTCATCGTCTACTGCAACCGCGAATCCATCGAAGCGCCGCGGCCCACGCGCGAACAGGTCGAAGATGCGCTCCTGCAGCGCAAATTCGACCGTATCGGCGAGCAGTTCCTGCGCGATCTCAGGCGCGACGCCATCATCGAGTACCGCGATCCCGAACTGGCATCGTGATGCACGGCCCGCAGACGCGATGACGAGATGACCCGGACGCCTCCACCTCTTGCCATGACCATGGGCGAGCCGGCGGGCGTCGGGCCGGAGATCACCGTGAAGGCGTGGTGCGCGCGCACCGCCACCGGGCAACTCCCCTGGATTTACCTCGGCGATCCCGACCTGCTCCGCACGGCGTCTTCCACTCTCGGCGAAGACATACAGGTTTGCGAGATTGAGGACGCCGCGGACGCAACGGATACCTGGCATGTTGCAATCCCGGTTTTGAAAGTCGAAACCAGTGAAGCCGTAAAACCCGGCGCGCCGACAAAAACCAATGCAGCGGCAACTGTTTCTGCCATAGATCTTGCCGTTGATCTCGCACGCAGCGGCGAGGTGTCAGGCATTGTCACCAACCCGATCCAGAAGTCGGTTCTTTACGAGGCCGGATTTGCGTTTCCAGGGCACACGGAATATCTGGCACATCTGAGCGGCGCTACGACCGGTGCGGTAATGATGCTGGTTGCGGGATCGCTGCGCACGGTTCCCGTGACCATTCACATTCCCTTGTCTGAAGTGTTCGAGGCGCTTAGCACCGGCCTCATCGTCGCTACCGTCACGACCGTTGCCCGCGATTTGAGCTCACGATTTGCGGTCGAGCGGCCGCGCATCGCGGTTTCAGGACTCAATCCCCATGCCGGCGAGAGCGGCGCACTGGGCTGTGAGGAAACGGAAATCATCGCGCCGGCGATTGCGCATCTGCGGGAGGCCGGCATCGATGCGTTTGGCCCACTGCCCGCCGATACGATGTTTCATGCAGCGGCGCGGAAAAACTACGATGCCGCCGTTTGCATGTACCACGATCAGGCGCTCATTCCGGTCAAGACCGTGGGCTTCGACACTGGCGTCAACTGCACGCTCGGCCTGCCGTTTATCCGCACATCCCCCGACCATGGCACGGCGCTCGATATTGCCGGAACCGGCAAGGCGCATGCCGACAGCCTGATCGCTTCGATCAAACTTGCGCAGGAGCTCGCCAGCAACGTTCGTGAGCGCCATGAGCATGCCTGACCTGCCACCGCTTCGCGAGGTTATAGACCGCCACGGCCTCAGAGCGCGAAAGTCGCTTGGCCAGAACTTTCTCCTGGATCAAAACCTGACGGACAAGATCGTGCGGGCGGTCGGACCGCTCGACGGTTTGACCGTCGTGGAAGTCGGGCCAGGACCGGGCGGCCTTACGAGAAGCCTGTTGCAGAGCGGCGCTGAGAAGATTGTTGCGCTGGAACGGGATCCGCGCTGTTTACCCGCTCTTGCCGAACTCAGCACGGCCTATCCGGGCCGGCTGAAGATATTGGAGCAGGATGCCCTGACCGTGGACTGGGGCCAGCTTGTTTCGGGGCCGGCCGCCATTGTTGCCAATCTGCCCTACAACATCGCCACACCGTTGCTGACGGGATGGCTGTGTTCGGAGCCCTGGCCACCCTGGTACACATCGATGACGCTGATGTTTCAAAAAGAGGTCGCCGACCGGATCCGGGCTAAGCCCGGCTCGCGAACCTACGGTCGCTTGAGCGTTATTTCGCAGTGGCGCTGCACCGTGGAGCACCGGTTCGATATCCCGGCGCGCGCTTTTACGCCGCCGCCGAAAGTTGACTCAACCGTTGTCGGTTTCACGCCGCGCGCCTCCCCTGCGCCGGCCTGCGAGCGCGCCTCGCTGGAGCGCGTGACACAGGCGGCGTTTGGCCAGCGCCGCAAAATGCTGCGCTCAAGCCTGAAGTCCCTCGGTGTCGAAGTCTCCGCTCTCCTGCACGCATCGGGCCTTGCCGGCGACATCAGGGCGGAACAAATCGATGTTGCAGGATTTTGCAGACTTGCCGCATGTCTGGACGCGCTCGATACTGGTAGATAAGTGTTCCCGCCGTACACCGTTGAAGGAGACCGACAGATGAAGCGCCAATCCATGATCGAGTACGGCGAACCGTTACAGGAAACCGAAGTCGAAACGCCCGCGCCCACCGGCACCGAGGTGCTCGTAAAAATCACCCATTGCGGGGTTTGCCACTCAGACCTTCATATGCATGATGGCTATTTCGATCTCGGTGGCGGCAAGCAGTTGGATGTGCGTGCGGGCCGCGAACTTCCATTTACGCTGGGCCATGAGATCGCCGGCGCCGTTGAGGCTGTGGGGCCGGACGCCGCGGGCGTCAGCGCGGGTGAGCAATATGCCGTTTATCCGTGGATGGGTTGCGGTGCCTGCGCGGTATGCACACGCGGCGATGAGCATCTGTGCAAGGTTACGCACCACCTTGGAACCACGGTCGACGGTGGCTTTGCATCGCACGTCATGGTGCCGCATCCACGCTATCTCCTGTCGATGGAAGGTCTCGATGCAAAGCTTGCCGGCAGCTATATGTGTTCGGGTCTGACTGCCTTCAGCGCGCTGAAGAAGGTCGCGCCTTATCTTGAGGAAGGGCCGCTGATACTGGTGGGCCTCGGCGGCGTCGGGATGATGGGCCTGCGCTTTGCCCGTGCACTCTACGACACGAAAATCTATGGCGCCGACATCGATCCGGCCAAACGCCAGGCCGCGATAGATGCGGGAGCCGATGAGGTTTTTGACCCCTCCGAGGACGGCATCCGAAAAACGGTCTTGAAGGCTTCCGGCGGTGGAGTTTCCGCGGCTGTGGATTTTGCGGGCTCGGAAAAGTCTCTCCAATTTTCCCAAAGTGTCGTGCGCAAGGGCGGATGCGCGGTTGTCGCCGGGCTGATCGGCGGGAACTTTTCATTACCCGCGCCGATGTTTCCCTTGCGCGCACTCGCCATCCTTGGAACTTTTGTCGGATCGCTCACCCATGCACGCGAGATGCTTGATCTGGTGCGTGCCGGCAAGGTCGAAGCCATTCCAGTCGAGCTTCGCAATCTCGATCAGGCCAACAACGCGCTCACCGACCTGCGCGAGGGCCGCGTTATCGGACGTGTGGTTCTGACACCGTGAGAGATCAAAGATCGTCCTGAAGGCGGCGTGCGAATTCAGACAAGCCAATGCGGCGGGAGCGTTTCAGGCGCTCGGCGTGAAGTATCGAGCGGATCGCAAGGCTGCATTTATCAACGTCGTCGTTAACGAGCACATAGTCATACTCCGCCCAGTGCGAGATCTCATTCGATGCCTGGGCCATGCGCGTTGCGACAACGGATGGAGAATCCTGTGCACGTTTGATCAGTCTGTCCTGCAGCACTTTGGCGGACGGCGGCAGAATAAAGACCCGTACCAGATCGTCACCGGCACGCTGATTAAGCTGCTGCGTGCCCTGCCAGTCGATATCGAACAGCACGTCGCGGCCCTCCGCGAGCGTCATGTCCACTGGGCCTCGGGGCGTGCCGTAGCGGCTGCCGAACACTTCCGCCCACTCAAGCAACCCCTCTTCGGCGACCATTTCATCGAACTTCTCGCCGGAAATGAAATAGTAGTCCTTGCCGTGGGTCTCGCCGGACCGGGGCTGCCTGGTCGTCACCGAGACCGACATGTCGATCGAGTTATCCGAAGCCAGAAGCTGCTTGGCCAGGGTGGTCTTGCCGGCGCCAGAAGGCGACGAGAGGACCAGCATTAATCCGCGCCGGGCAATGGGCTCCAATTCGTGCTTGTCGTCATTCAATGTTCTGCACCTGCTCGCGCATCTGGTCTATCACCGCCTTGAGATCCAGTCCGATGCGGGTCAGTTCGGCCGCATTGGACTTGGAGCACAGCGTGTTGGCTTCGCGGTTGAATTCCTGGGTCAGGAAGTCGAGCTTTCGTCCAACCGGCTGAGCCGATGAAAAGTGCTCCCGCGCGGCCTCGACATGGGCAAACAGACGGTCCAGTTCTTCTTGTATGTCGGCTTTCGCGGCGAGCAGAACCGCTTCCTGGTGCAAACGGTCCTCGTCGAATGTGCCGCTTTGCGACATCAGGCGTTCAATGTGCTCGTGCAGCCGCGCCGATATGGCCTCAACGGAGCGTGCCGGGCAGTCGCGTGCGGCTTCTGCAAGTTTTTCTATATCGCCGATCTGCGCGGCGAGAACCGCTTCAAGTCTCGCACCTTCTCCCTGACGCATTGTGCGCAGATCCGCAAGTGTCGCGCGCAGGCTATCCATCATCGCGCCGTTGCGGGCAGCCAGCGCCTCTTCGTCGTCATCTGCACCGGCATCGCTGACTTCAAGAACGCCTTTCAGGGCCAGTATACCTTCAGCACTCGGCGGCGCGGTGTCGATTTCCGATGCCACCCGCTTCACCGCGGCAAGAGCAAGCTCCAGAGCACGGTCGTTGATGCGCAGTTCGCCAGCAACGTCCACGCGACTGACGTTTAAAGAAAGCTGGCACGACCCGCGCCGGACATATTCGGGAACCACGGCGCGGACTTCAGGTTCCATCGCTTCGAAACCATAGGGCAAACGCAGTCTCACATCTTGCGACTTGCCGTTTACGGTCTTGATTTCCCACGTCCAGCGCAGCCCATCGTGCTGGCCATCGCCGCGGGCAAATCCGGTCATGCTGACAAGTGCCATTGATGAACCTTGAAACTGCAATTGATAGAATCGGTTAAGCCTGAAACCTCAGTCTACATAGAGCAGTCCCGAGACCCCGGTCAATTGGCGTTGGCGGCCGGCAGCGGCACGACGGTCACGTCGACAGTCGGGCTCGCCGAAGACGCGCGCTGCGGCGGCTCCGGTTTGGGAAGCGGAAGAGGATACTCACGATCGGTTTCGGCCGATGGTTCCGCACCGCCCGTGGCGCCGCCGGCGCCATCGCCCGATTCGACGGGATCCGATGACGCTCTCGCGTCAGGGCTTTCGGCGGGTTCGGGTTCGGGTTCGGGTTCCGCTGCCGGTTCCGGCGTTTCAGCCACACCTGCCTCGACCGCAGAGGGTTCCTGGGTTTCAGGCTGCTGCGCGTTGGCCTGTTCACCATCGCCGGCAGCGTCGGCCGCCGCGGTGTCACCGGGCGTCTGACTTGCCAATTCGCCAGCAGCAGCAACAGCGGGGTCGACAGTGTCGGCGTCATTGGCAGCAGCAACTTCGCCGGCTGCAGCGGCCTCGGCTTCGGCGGCTGCACGCTCAGCTTCGCGTTCGGCGTTGCGGCGCTCACGCTCGATCTTGCGCCATTCGGCGACATTTCGGTTGTGCTCAACCAGGCTTGCCGCAAAAGCATGGCCGCCGGTTCCATCCGCAACAAAAAACAGATCGTCGGTCGTTGCCGGCTGCAGCACGGCGGCAATGGCGGCGCGACCCGGATTGGCAATCGGCGTCGGCGGCAGCCCGTCGATCTTGTAGGTGTTGTAGGGTGTACGGGTGTTGATGTCGGTGCGCGTCAGAGGGCGGCCGAGCGAGCCTTCGCCACCGACGATGCCGTAGATGATCGTCGGATCCGACTGCAGCCGCATGGACCGCCGCAACCGGTTGACGAAAACGCTGGCGACGCGAGCGCGCTCGCCGCCAACGCCGGTTTCCTTTTCCACGATCGATGCCAGGATCAGCGCCTCATAGGGTTTGTCGATCGGCAGTCCTTCAGCACGCGAAGCCCATAACTCTTCAACGAGTTCCTGCTGCGCGTCGCGCATGCGCGAGATCATTGCCTGACGCGACGTGCCGCGCGTGAATGCATACGTGTCGGGAAGCAGCGCTCCTTCGGCCGGGATTTGGCTAATTTCGCCAGTCAGGACCGGATCGGCCTCAAGTTTCGCCACGATCTGCCGTGTCGTCAGCCCTTCGGGAACCGTAACCGAATACTGAATTGCCCGCCCCGCAGTGAGCGCGCTCATGACCTGATTCATGCTGGTGCCGGCGGGAAACTGGTATTCGCCCGCCTTCAGGCTGCCATTGGCGCGGTGAGCGAGAACACCCATGATGAAGATCTTGTCGCTGTCCACGACGCCCTCATCGTAAAGGGTGGCGGCGATTTCCTGCAGGCCCTGTCCCCGTGCGATGTCAACGGTGCGATCTGTCGCCAAAGGTCCGGGCGCATCGAATGCCGTCGTGACATACAAATAGGCGCCGCCCGCCACCGCGGCGAGCAGCAGGCACATCATCAGCAATCCACCAATCAGGTTGGCGGCGCGGCGCACCAGACTTCCGCCAGCCTCGGGTACGCGAGCGCTTCGCATGTCGCGAAAATCGTCGTAGTCGTCGTCGTAATCGTATTCGCCGGTCATCGTTAGCCTATTTCCGCTCCGACGCAGGGCGCGACATGAACGCTTAGCCTTCGTGGCGCCGGAGGATCAGCGATGCGTTCGTCCCACCAAAGCCAAATGAATTGGACAATACTATGTTGATGTCCGCGTTTTTGGCCTCGTGAGGAACCAGATCGATCCCCGTTTCGATCGATGGATTATCCAGATTGAGTGTCGGAGGCGCAAGGTTGTCGCGAATCGCGAGAATCGAAAAAATGGTCTCCACAGCGCCCGCCGCACCCAACAGGTGACCGATGGCGGATTTGGTCGATGACATGCACAAGCTGCCAACGTCACCGCCAAATAGCCGCTCGACCGCACCGAGTTCGATTTCGTCGCCGAGCGGCGTCGAGGTGCCGTGTGCGTTGATGTAGTCGATGTCCTTCGGCTCGATCCCGGCGCGCTTGATGGCAGCCTGCATGGAACGGAAGGCGCCGTCGCCATCTGACGCCGGCGCGGTGATGTGGTGGGCATCGCCGGACAGCCCGTAACCAATCACCTCACCATAAATCTTGGCGCCGCGCGCGCGGGCATGCTCAAGTTCTTCAAGCACGACGACGCCCGCGCCCTCGCCCATGACAAAACCGTCCCGGTCAACGTCGTAAGGGCGCGAGGCGCGTTGCGGATCATCGTTGAAATGAGTTGAAAGAGCCCTGCACGCCGAAAAGCCGGCGATGCTCAGACGGCACAGCGCCGCTTCGGTGCCGCCGGCGACCATAACATCGGCATCGCCCAGCATGATCAGGCGGGATGCATCGCCAATGGCGTGCGCGCCGGTCGAACAGGCCGTCACCACCGAATGGTTCGGCCCTTTCATGCCATAGCGGATCGATACATAGCCCGACGCGAGATTGATCAGGCGTCCGGGAATAAAGAACGGACTGACACGGCGCGGACCCTTTTCGGCCAGAAGCAGAGACGTTTGCTCGATACCGATCAGCCCGCCGATGCCGGATCCGATCATGACGCCTGTGGCAATCTGGTCCTCGTATGACTCTGGTTTCCAGCCTGAATCTTCAACCGCCTGCACCGCGGCGCACATGCCATATATAATGAACGGATCGACGCGGCGTTGTTCCTTCGGGTCCATCCAGTCGTCGGCGTTGAAGGTTCCGTTCGACCCATCGCCGACCGGTATCGGGCAGCCGATTTTGGAGGCCAGATCGGAAACTTCGAAGCTGTCGATCTTGCGCGCGGCACTTTCACCGGCGATCAGCTTGGCCCACGTCTCTTCGACGCCGCACGCCAGCGGGCTGACCATTCCCATACCTGTGATGACTATACGTCGCATCGCCGTGAACCGACCCTCGCCGCCTCGCGTTAAACCTCTAGCCGTTCAAATTCCGGTCGCACTACAGTTGAGCGCGCCACCGGACGCCGCCCGGCAAGGGAACGTGTGAGAGGGCGCGTCAGGACGACGCGTTACCCTCGATGAACTTCACAGCGTCGCCAACCGTTTGGATGGTCTCAGCCGCGTCATCGGGGATTTCGATACCGAACTCTTCCTCGAACGCCATTACGAGTTCCACGGTATCGAGGCTGTCGGCGCCCAGATCATCAATGAAACTGGCTTCCTGACTGACCTTGTCCTCGGAGGTTCCGAGATGCTCCACTACGATCTTTTTGACGCGATCTGCGATATCACTCATGTTTGTAGTCCTCAAATTATCCTATTGACACCACTTGGCGCTAGAAGGTCACATCGAGGCATAATTGCCTTGCTTTTCAACTGCCTGATACGATTCTCACTATGTCCAAACCCCGGGTGGCCCGGCAGAAGTCCGGCGCTTCCTAACACATATCCCACGCATTTTCCAGCGACGCGGGAGGTCAGAAAACACAGCGTCAAACCATCGCCATTCCACCATTAACGTGCAGCGTTTGCCCGGTTACATAACCCGCTTCATCGCTTGCCAGATATACCGCCGCCGTCGCCACATCGGAAGGTTCGCCAAGTTTTGCTGCAGGAACTTTACTCAAGATCGCCTCTCGCTGGGCATCCGTCAATGCATCCGTCATCGGAGTGGCCACAAATCCGGGAGCAATGCAATTCACGGTGATGCCGCGATTCGCAACCTCTTGGGCCAGCGACTTGCTCATCCCAATCATGCCGGCCTTCGAGGCCGCGTAGTTGACCTGCCCCGGGTTACCGGTGACGCCGACAATAGACGTAATGCCGATAATCCGCCCCCAGCGGCGCTTCATCATGCCGCGCAGCGAGGCGCGTGCAAGACGGAACGATGCCGTGAGGTTCACGGCTATAACCTGATCCCACTCTTCGTCCTTCATGCGCATACTGAGATTGTCGCGCGTCAAGCCGGCATTGTTGACGAGAACATCCACAGAGCCCATGGCGGCGCCGGCAGCGGGGATAAGCTCCGCGACAGACGCCGTGTCTGACAGATTGCACGGACACACATGCGAGCGTTCGCCAAGCTCCGCTGCAAGCGATGCCAGGGCATCTTCCCGAGTGCCCGACAGCGCCACCGCTGCGCCGCGCTCGTGCAGTGCACGCGCGATCGCCGCGCCGATGCCGCCGCTGGCACCTGTAATCAGGGCGTTTTTGCCGCTCAGGTCGAACATTTCCACCTCTTGCTTACTCGCTGCCGGTCTTAGAGCGCGTTTAGAGCCGTCTCAATATCGTCCGGCGTGCCGACCGATTGAGCGTTCAGATCGCGGTTGATCCGGCGGGCAAGACCACTCAATACCTTGCCGGCACCAACTTCGTACAGCGTCTCAACGCCGTTTTCAGCCATGAAACCGACACACTCGCGCCATCGCACCATTCCAACGACCTGCTCCACAAGGCTTGTGCGGATGTCGTCAGGAGCGACGAGACGGCCGGCTGACACATTGGCGACCAGGGGCACCTTGGGTGCCGCCATCTCCAGACCGCCGAGCGCTTCGGCCATGGCGTCGGCCGCCGGCTGCATCAAACTGCAGTGAAAAGGGGCGCTTACGGGAAGGATCATGGCGCGGCGCGCACCGTGCTCCTTGGCAATTTCAACCGCCCTTTCAACGGCGGCGAGATGACCGCTCACGACGACTTGCCCCGGGGCGTTGTCGTTCGCCGCCTGGCAAACGTCTCCAGCCGCCGCTTCGGCCGCCACTTTAATCGCCTGTTCGACATCGAGGCCCAACAGCGCGGCCATCGCTCCCTCGCCGACAGGCACTGCCTGCTGCATGGCCCGCCCCCGAACTTTCAGAAGTCGCGCCGCATCCGCGATGGAAAAACTTCCCGCCGCCGCTAGTGCAGAGTACTCGCCGAGCGAGTGACCGGCGACAAACGAGGCCTTTTCTGCAAGAGAAATTGAACCTTCGCGCTCCAGCGTGCGCATCGCGGCAAGACTGACGGCCATCAATGCCGGCTGGGCATTCTCCGTGAGCGTCAGTTCCGGTTCCGGGCCTTCCCACATCAGCTTTGAGAGATTCTGAGACAGCGCATCGTCGACCTCTTGGAAGACCTCGCGCGCGGCGGAAAACGCCTCGGCGAGATCGCAACCCATGCCGACCTGTTGGCTTCCCTGACCGGGGAAGGTAAACGCAACTGTCATGTCGTCTCGGTCCCGCTGTTTTAACCCAATGCTGCGTTGGGGCTGCGTTGGGGCTGCACTGGCGCTGCGTTGGGCGAATGCTCTTTGGGAAGCGCCGCAATTTCGGCCACTGATACTTGATTGGCCGGTACTGTCAAGACGGGCGCGCTAGGGCCGGGATAACCGCGCCTGCGGCCGGGTGTCCGGCGCGCGCGATAGTCCTTGCCATTGGCGCCGTTTTGCGTATAACAGCGCGCAGATTCAAGGTTTCGGTCGGAGGCTGAACCTGGGAGCGCGCCTGTTGCGCGTCGGAAGGCTGATCGAGCCGCCCGGTCCCTCGGTGTCTCCGCTCTTTTGACGTACCTTCCTTTGAGCCTTTCCACAATTCGGGGCTCAAGAGGGGCTCTGCGCCGGAACTTGAAGCAAGGAAAACGTTGGAAAGGCCTGAAATTCATGCCGTTATACGAGCACGTATTCATGGTGCGCCAGGATGTGTCGACCGCGCAGGTGGAGACTCTGACGGACCAGTTCAAGGACGTCATCCAAGAAGGTGGCGGCGAAATCAAAAAAGCGGAGTATTGGGGCGTCAAGTCGCTCAGCTTCCGCATCAAGAAGAACCGTAAGGCGCATTACTCGCTGATGAACATCGACGCGGGATCCACTGCGGTAGCGGAAATGGAACGCCAGATGCGTCTCAATGACGACGTCATCCGCTTCCTCACCCTGCGCGTTGATGAGCATGAAGAAGGCCCGTCGGCAATGATGCGCAGCCGCGGTGGCCGTGACGACCGCAGAGGCGGCAACTTCGGCGACCGTGACCGCCGACCGCCGCGGCCCGCGCAGAGCGAAAGCACACCGGCACCTGCAGCAGCCAAGGACGCTGAAGCAAAACCCGCCGAAGCCAGCAAATCCGCCGAAGCCAGCAAACCCGGCGAAGCCAGCAAACCCGCCGAAGCCAGTAAAGAGGAGGCCAGCAAATGAGCATGTCACCCTCCCCGGCCCGCCGGCCGTTCTTCCGGCGCCGCAAAACCTGCCCGTTCTCCAGCGATAATGCGCCGAAGATCGACTACAAGGATACGCGGCTTCTACAGCGCTACGTTTCAGAGCGTGGAAAGATCGTGCCGAGCCGCATCACCGCGGTATCGGCAAAAAGGCAACGCGAACTGGCGCGCGCCATCAAACGCGCCCGGTTTCTTGGACTGCTGCCCTATCTCGTAAAGTAGACCGGGCACTTAGATTGAGGTTGGGGCAGGCCTGGACCTGCCTCTAACCGCTTAATGCGGGACAGCTGACCATGGCAGGTTACATCTTTATATCCATAGGTTCGGGACTTACGTCGGCGCTTTTGTTCGGCTCCGTTCTGTCGCCCTCTCTGTTGTCGATCATCCTGCTTTATTTCGTGCCCCTGCCGCTGTTCATCGCAGCAATGGGCTGGGGTGCCACGAGCGCGGCAATCGGCGGTGGTGCGGCTGCCATTGCCCTCACCGCAGTGTTCGGATTCAAGGCCGGCGCAATTCACCTCATCGGCTTTTCGGCACCGGCCTTTATTCTTGGCTACCTTGCCATGCTGGCGCGCTCCGGCGATGGCGGCGAGGCCGGTACCGCGGGCGCTGCTCCCGCGGAATGGTACCCGGCCGGACGGCTGATCATCTGGTGCGCGGGCATCGCCGCGGTTCTTGCACTATTCCCCGTTGCCCTGCTCGGGCCCGATGCCGAAACCTTCTACTCGACAATGCGCGCTCAGGTCGTCGCCTGGCTGGAGGCGCAGCCGGAACTGAAGCGCAGCCTGACGGTTGGATCGGACGGTGCCGGTTTCGACTGGCTGGTGTCGCAGCTCGTGTTCGCCATGGTGCCGTCGGCGGCGATCGTCACCATGCTCACCCTGCTGGCCAACGTCTGGCTAGCCAACAAGGTTGTCGCGGTGTCGGGGCGGCGCGCGCGCACCTGGAGCGCGTTCAGTGAGCTTGAGCTGCCGCGCAGCGCCGTCGTCGCAACGCTGATTGCCGCCGCGGCCGCGTTCGTGCCCGGTACCGTAGGCCTGCTGGCCACCGCACCGGCATCCACCCTTTTCGCCGCCTACACGATTCTTGGTCTTGCGGTCATTCATTTCACCGCCCGGCACATCCCGGCGAGACCACTGATCCTCGGCTCGATTTATCTGGCGCTGTTCGTTTTCAGCTGGATTGCCGCCTTTGCCTTCGCCGCGCTCGGCCTTGCCGAGACGGTTCTCAAAATTCGCCGCCGGCGCCCGCCTCGTCCGGACACCGGCGACCGCAAACCTGACTAACAGTTTATTTCAATCACAACGTACGAAAGTAAGGAGAAGCATCATGGAAGTCGTATTGCTGGAGAGGATCGAAAGACTCGGCCAGATGGGAGACGTGGTCCGCGTCAAGGATGGCTATGCACGGAATTTCCTGCTGCCACAGAAGAAAGCCTTGCGCGCCACAAAGGTAAACATGGAGCAGTTCGAGACACAGAAAGTGCAGCTCGAGGCGCATAATCTCGAGCGCAAGACGGAAGCGGAAGCCGTGTCCGGAAAAATCGAGGGCAGCGTATTCGTGGCGCTTCGCCAGGCCGGCGATTCAGGTCAGTTGTACGGCTCGGTCTCGACACGCGACGTCGCCCAACTCGTGACCGAAGGCGGCGCGACGGTGACGCGCAATCAGATCATTCTGGACCGGCCCATCAAGACCGTTGGCCTGCACGATGTGCGCGTCGCACTCCATCCTGAAGTCGAAGTAAGCCTCACCATCAACGTCGCCCGTTCAGACGATGAAGCCGAGCGACAGGCGCGCGGCGAAACAATCGGCATCGACGATGAGTATTTGGACGACCAAGAGGAGGCGATTTCCGCCGAGGAAGTATTTGAAGACGAATCACTGGCGGAACAGGCCGAAGAAGAGCTTGCTGAAGGCGAGAGCGATGACGCTAACGAAACCGAAGAAGGTGGGAGTAGAGATGAATCCGGCACCGGGGATGAATCCAGCGACGAAGAAAGCTGATGCCGTCTGCCCGGTGGCGCGTTAACCCTTAACTAAGTCGCCCTGTAAACTCTACCCAATAGGGGCTTGCCGACGATCAAGAAATAATGGCAGATTATAGGGAATGCGCGCATCACGTGGTGATGCGCGCGCCCTTGGAAATGGCTTGAGTGGGCAGATATCTGCATCTGCAAATGTTGGCGGCACGCTTAATAGATAGAATTATCGAGTTCGGGCACCTTGTGGTGATAGACGCCCGGGGCGTCAGGCATGATTTCAAACGTACCGACAAGCCAAAGGTCGTCGTTAAGCTGCACGACACATCGCTGCACTGGAAAATCGCGCTTTACCCGACAATGGTTGTTGGCGATGCCTATACAAACGGGTCGCTGACAATAGAGGAAGGCACTCTGCGCGACCTGCTGGTCATCGCCTTGAAAAGCATGGCAGCAGCGGAGCGAAGCCCGTTCAACCGCCGGCTGAACGCACTCAAGAATTGGTTCTACAGACGCGAAGTCGTCAACAAGATCGGCCGTGCAGAAGTCAACGTCAAACATCATTACGACCTGTCGGCGGAGCTTTACTCATTGTTCCTCGACCCGGATCGG
Organism: Hyphomicrobiales bacterium; assembly: GCA_021775755.1. Lineage (GTDB taxonomy): Bacteria > Pseudomonadota > Alphaproteobacteria > Rhizobiales > JAJFHB01 > JAJFHE01. Next base: position 176,329 of record JAJFHE010000025.1, read on the forward strand.
CAGTATTCCTGCGCCTATTTCCGCACGCCGGACGACGATCTCGCGCTCGCGCAACTGCAAAAAAAGCAACACCTTGCCGCCAAACTGGATCTCAAGCCCGGGCAGAAAGTGCTCGATATCGGCTGTGGCTGGGGTGGTCTTGCACTCTATCTGGCCAAGACATTCGGCGTTCGTGTCACAGGCCTCACACTGTCGCAAGAGCAGTACGACATCGCCGTTCGCAGGTCCCGGGCGGAAGGCCTGACCAAGCTCGTGGAATTCAAGCTTCTGGATTACCGTCAGGAACGCGGCGTTTACGACCGTATTGTTTCGGTTGGCATGTTCGAACACGTCGGAGAACCGCATTTCCGGGAATTCTTCAAGCAACTGAGCAAGCTTCTTCAAGACGATGGCTTCGCGGTCATTCACACTATTGGCAAGCAATGTCTGCCCTCGCCGATCAGTGTTTGGATCCGCCGTTACATTTTCCCCGGCGCCTACCTGCCGACGCTTTCGCAACTTGCGCCGATTTTTGAAGATGAGGACCTCTGGCTGACAGACTTCGAAAACCTGCGGCTTCACTATGCCGAAACGCTCAAGGCATGGGATGTCAACTTCCAGAACAACCGCGAGCGTGTTGCGGAGATTTACGACGAAGAGTTCTGTCGCATGTGGGAGTTCTATCTGCAAAGTTGCGAAATGGGTTTCCGTCACAGCGGCCTTACTGTGTTCCAACTGCAGCTTGCAAAGCAGATCGACGTCGTGCCGATGACCCGCGAGTACATGTTCGAGATGGAGCAGGAGCTGCGCGACGATGTGCGCTCGATTTCCGAGCCGACCAAGATCCCTGCCGAATAACCAGTCAATGCTCCGTTTAACTTTTTGCCCGCCTGACGACACATTCTGTGGATATCGGGGATAAGCGCAAATGCCCTCCACGAATCGGTGTCGCGCATTGACGCGATTGGGTATCAAGGAGCAATGGAATCGACCGCGATCATATCAACCTCACTAGACGGTTCAGATGATCGGGAGGTCGACTACCGGACATCGCCTCATAACATCGAAGCCGAGCAAGCGCTGCTCGGCGCGATCCTTGTCAACAATGATGCGTGTGACCGTGTGTCGGGCTTTCTCGAATCGGAACACTTCTACGAGCCATTGCACGCGCGCCTCTATGAGGCGGCATCGTCGCTGATACGCGCTGGCAAGCTGGCGTCACCGGTGACGCTGAAATCGTTTTTTGAGACTGACGAGTCGCTTCGCGAAATCGGCGGCGCCGCTTATCTGGCGCGCCTCGCGGCTGCTGCAACAACGATCATCAACGCGGAAGAGTATGGGCGCACGATCTTTGAACTTGCCCAGCGGCGTGACCTGATCAACATCGGCGAAGACATCGTAACGTCGGCCTATGACGCGCCGGTCGACATCACACCGCGTGAGATGATCGAGCGAGCCGAGCAGGAACTGTTCTCGATCGCGGAGACCGGAAAATTCGGCAAGGGCTTTCTGCCCTTCGGCACGGCGCTGACCCATGCCATTGACATGGCGGCCAAGGCCTATGAGCGCGACGGCGGTTTGTCGGGCATTTCGTCCGGATTGCGCGACATTGATGAAAAGATGGGCGGTCTGCAGCCCTCCGACCTCATCATTCTTGCCGGCCGTCCGGCCATGGGCAAAACGGCGCTGGCCACCAATATCGCCTATTCGGTGGCGCGCAAGTACCGCGCCGAAACCCGGCCCGACGGGGTGGAGGAGGCTGTCGAAGGCGGTGTGGTGGCCTTCTTCTCGCTGGAAATGTCGGCGGAACAACTCGCCACACGCATCATTTCCGAGCAGGCGGAGATCCCGTCGGAACGTATCCGGCGCGGCCGCATTACCGAGGACGAGTTCCACAACATTGTGCAGGCCTCGCAGGAGCTGCAGTCTCTGCCGCTCTATATCGACGACACCGGCGGCCTGAGCGTCGGACAGCTTGCGGCGCGGGCACGGCGGCTCAAGCGCCAGAAGGGCCTCGATCTCATTCTCGTCGACTATTTGCAGCTGCTCACCGGCTCTCACCGGCGGGCCATGGAAGGGCGCGTTCAGGAAGTGTCGGAAATCTCCACGACACTGAAAGCGCTGGCGAAGGAACTGAACGTGCCGATCCTGGCGCTCTCGCAGCTGTCGCGTCAGGTTGAGCAGCGCGACGACAAGCGGCCACAGCTGGCGGATTTGCGCGAATCGGGTTCGATCGAGCAGGACGCCGACGTGGTACTGTTCATTTTCCGCGAGGAATATTACCTGCAGCGCCGCCAGCCACGCGAAAACACTCCCGAGTTTTTCGAGTGGCAGGAAGAGATGGACCGTGTCACCGGTCTGGCCGAGGTGATCATCGGCAAGCAGCGGCACGGCCCGACGGGCACAATCAGGCTGCAGTTCGAGGCCACAGTGACCAAATTCCAGAACTACATCTCAGAAGATCATGTGCCTGACCGCTTCGAATAGCCTCACGTTATGAATGATTTCACGCGAGGTGGAGCGGAGGCCGCGGACGAGGCCGGTGTCACCGTCCGTGTCGACCTTGCAGCACTTCGACGAAACTACCGGCTTCTAGCCGATGCGGCGGCGCCGGCACGCTGCGGCGCGGCAGTCAAGGGCGACGCCTATGGCACCGGCATCGCCCGCACCGCGCCGGCGCTTCATGCTGAAGGGTGCCGAGACTTCTTCGTCGCACTGCCGATGGAAGCACGCGAACTGCGCCGACATCTTCCCGACGGGCGCATCTATGTATTAAACGGCCTGGCACCGGAATGCGCGCGCTTCTACACCGAAATCGATGCTGTGCCTGTGCTGGCAAGCCTTGAGGAAATCGAGGAATGGGCCGCGCTTGCCAGAGAACTCGGCCGACGCCTGCCCGCCGCGCTGCACGTCGAAACGGGCATCAACCGGCTTGCGCTGAGTGCCACCGACGTGGACAGGCTGGCATCCCGTCAGGACCTGCTCGACGCCTTCGACTGGCATTTCGCAATGAGCCACCTTTCTCATGCCGACCTGCCGGATGACCTGGAGAACGAGCGCCAACCCGACCGCCTTGAAGCCCTGCGCCGCTTGCTGCCCGCCATGCCGGCGAGCCTGGCAAACTCCGCCGCCACGCTCGGCGACCCCTGCCGGCACTTTGATATCGTGCGCCCGGGCATTGCCCTTTACGGCGGAAATCCGTTCACCGGCCGCTCCCATCCCATGGAGCCGGTGGTGACGGTGACGGCAAAAGTGTTGCAGGTCCGCGACGTCGCGGCAGGCGCCGGGGTGGGTTACGGCGCACTATGGCGCGCTCCCCGCCCGGCACGAATCGCGGTTGTTTCCATCGGCTATGCGGATGGCTTTTTCCGCATGCTGAGCACAAGCAACGCACACGGCAAGGCAGGCGTCTCGGTCGGGGGTGAATTTGCGCCGCTCGCGGGGCGGGTTTCTATGGACATGATCACGGTAGATGTGACACACATAGCAGCCGAAAATGTAATGCGCGGCACGAATGTGGAGATCATCGGCAGGCAGATCCTGGTGGATGACTTCGCGGACTGGGCCGGGACGATCAGCTATGAAGTCCTGAGCCGGCTTGGTTCCCGGGGCAAGCGTGTTTACACCTCGGGGGATGTGGAATAACGGGGGTCTGTCTCCTTTGAATTTTCTCGCTGTCATTGGTCAGGTGGTGCTTGCCGCATTTGCAGATGTCGGCAGGCTGTCCCAGTTCCTCTACAACTCGGTGATGCACTGCATTCTGCCGCCGATATACCCGCGGCTCATTTTCGAACAGATGGTGCGCATCGGCTACAACTCGCTGCCCGTGGTCGGCCTTACGGCATTCTTCACGGGCGGTGTGCTGGCGCTGCAGATTTTCATCGGCGGCTCGCGCTTCAACGCCGAGAGCCTGGTGTCATCGATCGTCGCCCTTGGCATTACCCGCGAACTTGGACCGGTGCTCGCCGGACTCATGGTCGCCGGGCGCGTGTCCGCTGCCATTGCAGCCGAGATCGGCACCATGCGCGTTACCGAACAGATAGATGCACTTGTCACGCTGTCGACCAATCCATTCAAATATCTGGTCGCGCCGCGACTGATCGCAGCACTCGTTACACTGCCATTGCTCGTGGTTGTCGCCGATACGATCGGCATTATGGGCGGTTACATTGTCGGCACCCGCTCTCTTGGGTTCAACTCCGGCGTCTATATCAAGAACACAGTCGACTTCATCGAGTTCATCGATATCTTCTCCGGCCTCGCGAAATCAGCAGTCTTCGGCTTCATCATCGCGCTGATGGGTTGTTACCACGGCTTTTACAGCCGCGGTGGTGCACAAGGTGTTGGCCGCGCGACGACTAACGCGGTGGTGACTGCGTCCATCCTCATTCTTGCGGCAAACTACGTCATGACGTCGCTTCTGTTCACCGAGTGAGGGCCGCTTGAGCACAGACCGTCACATTGTTCTTGAAGACGTTCGCAAGGCGTTTGGCCCAAAACATGTGCTGAACGGCGTGACAGTCGACGTCGAGCGTGGCAAATCGCTGGTCGTGATCGGTGGCTCGGGCACCGGCAAGTCGGTGATGCTGAAATGCATTCTCGGCCTGCTCGATCCAGACTCAGGCTCGATCAAGATCGACGATCGCGAGGTTGTGGGACTGCGCGGATCCGACCGCGACGCCGTGATGGCGAAAATGGGCATGCTGTTTCAGGGCGCCGCCTTGTTCGACAGTCTGACGGTTTGGGAAAATGTCGCCTTCGGCTTGATCCAGGGCAAGAAAATGAACCGGAAAGACGCCAAGGAAATCGCCATCCAGAAGCTTGGCCAGGTTGGCCTGGGCGCTGAGGTTGGCGAACTGTCGCCTGCGGAACTCTCCGGCGGCATGCAGAAGCGTGTCGGACTGGCGCGGGCGATTGCCGCGGACCCGGACATTATCTTCTTCGACGAACCAACCACCGGTCTCGACCCGATCATGGGCGACGTGATCAACGATCTTATCGTTCACACGGTGCAGGAACTCGGCGCTACGACCGTGTCGATCACGCACGATATGACCAGTGCCCGCAAGATCGCCGACAAAATCGCAATGATCTACAAAGGCGAAATGATCTGGCACGGCGATGCCAAGGATGTCGACGAGAGTGGCAGCGATTACGTCGAGCAGTTCATCCACGGCAGTGCCGACGGGCCGATCCAGATGGAAGTTTTGAAACCCTAGACGATGGCCAAACCGGCCCGGAAATTTGTCTGCCAGAGTTGCGGTGCCGATACGCCGCAATGGGCGGGACGGTGCGATGCGTGTGGCGCGTGGAATTCACTACAGGAAGAAACCGGTACGCTGGCCGGTGTTGGCGGCTCACCTCGAGCCAAACCACCGCGCGGCAAGATCATTGAGCTGGTCGGCCTCGAAGGCGATGACACCGCGCCGGAGCGCATCGAAAGCGGCGTCGCGGAGTTCGACCGGGTAACCGGTGGCGGTCTGGTTCCCGGCTCAGTCCTCATCGTTGGCGGTGACCCCGGCATCGGCAAATCGACGCTGCTCCTGCAGATCCTCGCAGCACTGGCCAATCGCGGCAGTGCGGTAATGTACCTGTCGGGCGAAGAAGCCATTGCCCAGGTCAGGCTTCGCGCACAGCGTCTCGGGCTCGGCAAGTCGGCAATAGCGCTCGGCGTCGAGACCAATCTTGCCGATATCCTCGCTACCCTTGAGAACGCAACGCCGCCGGACGTTGTGGTGGTGGATTCCATGCAAACGGTCTGGTCGCCGGCACTTGACGCGGCACCGGGTACCGTCACCCAATTGCGCGCCGCCGCTCAAGCCCTGACGAATTTCGCAAAGGCGCGCGGCAGCGCCATCATCCTGGTCGGGCACGTCACCAAGGAAGGCCAGATCGCCGGACCGAAGGTAGTCGAGCATATGGTCGACACCGTGCTCTACTTCGAAGGCGAATCAGGCCATCAGTTTCGGCTTCTGCGCGCGGTAAAGAACCGGTTCGGGCCGACCGACGAAATCGGCGTGTTTGAGATGTCGGACAAGGGATTGCGGGAGGTATCAAACCCCTCGCGCCTGTTCATCGGCAACCGCGACACCTCGTCGCCGGGTGCTGCGGTGTTTGCCGGGATTGAGGGAACCCGGCCTATTCTTGTGGAAATTCAGGCGCTCGTCGCCCCCTCGCCGCTTGGCACGCCGCGCCGCGCCGTGGTCGGCTGGGACGCCAACCGGCTCGCCATGGTGCTCGCGGTGCTGGACGCACACGCGGGCCTGCATTTTGCGGGCCACGACATATATCTGAATGTTGCCGGCGGCCTGAAAGTGCGCGAACCCGCCGCTGACCTTGCAGTCGCGGCGGCACTTGTGTCCTCGCTTCTCAACAGTTCCCTGCCGCTTGATGCCGTGTTCTTCGGCGAAGTCAGTCTGTCGGGTGCGCTGCGCCCGGTCGGCCAGGCGCCGGCGCGCATCAAGGAAGCTGCAAAACTGGGCTTCGAGCGTGCCGTGGTGCCCTCCGGATCGATCGAGAAAGCCGTAACGCCCGCGCCGGGTATGGGCGTTGAGCAGCTCGGCAATGTGGACACTCTGCTCGCCTGGATTCGCGAGAACGGCGACACCCGCGCGGTAACTATTGCCAGCCAAAACACAGACGCCGCACACGCCCAATAATTACCCGCTTTCACATTCATGTTGGTTTGTGGTGGCCAAGGCCGGAAAGTTGAAGTATGCCCAGTATACGGGAAGGTCAAAACTCGCCTCCAGAACCAAAGCGCGCACAAGATATCGTCTGAACACTCATGACATTTACGTTCGTTGATGCACTGCTCATTGGGATCATGCTGATCTCAGGCATACTTGCTTTGATGCGTGGCTTCACGCGTGAGGTTCTCTCCGTTCTGTCGTGGGGCGGCGCGGCGCTTGCCGCGTATTTTCTGCGCCCGTTCCTGACGGAAACCGCGCGGTCTTACTTTCACGAAGCCGACAAATGGGTTGCCGACATCGTTCTCGTCGCCGCAATCTTCCTGGTCGCGTTGATCATCATCTCGGTTCTCACAATGCGGATGTCGGACTGGGTTCTGGACAGTTCCATTGGCGTGCTCGACCGAACCGTCGGATTTGCGTTCGGTCTGGTGCGCGGGCTTCTGCTTGTAGTGGTGTGCTACCTGTTCTTTATCTGGCTTGTGAACCGCGACGACCATCCCTCGCAACTGCGCAATGCGGCGACCCTGCCGTTTATTGACGCGACCGCCGAGGTGATCATCTCTTACCTGCCGATCGAGATTGCCGAGGCTCTCAAATCGAAGACCTATGGCAATGACGCGGGCTCAAGCGGGCCCGACGGAGACGTGCAACCCGGGATCGAACCGGACGCGCCGGCTGACAGCAGCAGCAACGAAGGCTATAACGGTAACGAACGCAGTGGTTTGAATCAGCTTCTGCAGAGTACGCAGCAAAGCACCAATTGACCGCGCTCTGCCGGAGTCAGGTTCGCAGGGCTTTCCTTGGCTGGATGGAGCCGCCCAATGCCGGACAGTGAAAACGCGCTATCGAGTTCACACAGCTTCGACGACGACCGGCTGCACGAGGAATGCGGCGTATTCGGTGTGTTCGAGCATGAAGACGCCGCCGCCCTGACGGCGCTCGGGCTGCATGCCCTGCAGCACCGCGGTCAGGAAGCAGCCGGTATCGTGTCGTTCGACGGGCACCGGTTCAATGCTGAAAAGCGCCTCGGGCTGGTGGGCGACCACTTTTCCAAAAAGAACACCATGGACCGCCTTACCGGGCGCAGCGCCATCGGCCACGTGCGCTATTCAACCACCGGCGAGACGATCCTGCGCAATGTGCAGCCGCTGTTTGCGGAGCTGTCTGGAGGCGGCTTCGCGGTATGTCACAACGGCAACCTCACCAATTCGATGACATTGCGCGATCAACTGGTCGGGAACGGTGCGATCTGCCAGACGACATCCGATACAGAGGTCATATTGCATCTCGTGGCGCAGAGCCGGCGGCCGCGCCTCATTGAAAAGTTCATAGATGCCCTGCGCTCCATCGAAGGCGCATACTCGCTTGTTGCCATGTCGAACAAGAAGCTCATTGGCGCGCGCGACCCGCTCGGCATCAGGCCGCTCGTGCTCGGCGACCTCGATGGATCGCCGATCCTGGCGTCCGAAACCTGCGCGCTCGACATCATCGGCGCCAAGTTTGTGCGCGAAATCGAAAACGGCGAGATCGTCGTCATCACACAAGACGGCATCGAGAGTCTGCATCCGTTTCCCAAATGCCCGCCGCGGCCTTGCGTGTTTGAATACATCTACTTTTCACGCCCGGACAGTATTGTCGGTGGCCGCAGCGTCTATGAGGTGCGCAAGGAAATGGGGCGGCAGCTTGCCCGCGAAGCGACCGGCGATCTGGACGTTGTGATCCCGGTGCCGGACTCAGGCGTTCCCGCGGCCATTGGTTATGCTCAGGAATCGGGTGTCCCTTATGAGCTCGGCATTATCCGCAACCACTATGTCGGGCGCACCTTCATCGAACCGACACAGCAAATCCGTGCACTCGGCGTAAAACTGAAACACAGCGCCAACCGCGCGGTGATCGAAGGCAAGCGAATTGTGCTGATCGACGACAGCATCGTGCGCGGCACCACGTCGGTGAAGATTGTGCAGATGATGTATGACGCCGGCGCGCGGGAAGTGCACATGCGCATTGCCAGCCCACCCATTTCACATCCCGACTTTTACGGCATCGATACGCCGGACCAGCGCAAACTGCTTGCGGCAAGCCATTCGGTCGAGGAAATGCGCGAACATATCGGCGTCAAATCCCTGGCGTTCCTGTCGGTCGATGGCCTCTACAGGGCGATGGGCTATGAAGGCCGCGATCCGGTGAACCCGCAATTTACCGATCATTGCTTCACCGGCGACTATCCGACGCCGCTGACCGACCGCAACGGCAGCAATGCGCCCCGGCAATTGTCGCTTCTGGCTGAGACCGGCTGAACCATCCAGCACAACAAGAACAAGCAGGAACACCCATGAGCGCACGCCTGGAAGGACGTATTGCCGTTATCACCGGAGCTTCGCGCGGCATCGGACGCGCCGTGGCGCTCGCCTGCGCCCGCGAGGGAGCGCACGTCATTTTGCTGGCGCGCACGCAAGGTGGCCTTGAAGAAGTGGACGACGACATCAAAGCCGCCGGCGGCAATGCGACGCTTGTGCCCGTGGACCTGCAGGACTTCGATGCTATCGACCGCCTCGGCGCCAGCATTTTCGAGCGCTGGGGCAAGCTCGACATCCTTGTCGGCAATGCAGGCATTCTTGGCAAACTGACACCTTTGGACCACATCGATCCGGAAGTGTGGGACCGGGTCATGGCGATCAATGTCACAGCAAACTGGCGTCTCATTCGTTCGCTTGATCCGCTGTTGCAACAATCGGATGCGGGGCGCGCGGTGTTCGTTACATCCGGGGCCGCGGTCAACTGCGGTGCCTATTGGGGTGTCTACTCCGTGTCGAAGGCGGCGCTCGATGCGCTGATCAAGACCTATGCGGCGGAAAACGCTTCGAAATCCGTTGCCGCAAATCTGTTCAATCCGGGGCCTGTGCGCACCGGCATGCGCGCTCAGGCGATGCCCGGTGAAGATCCCGAAACCCTGCCGACGCCGGAAATGGTGGCCGAGACCTTCATCCCGCTGGTGACGCCTGAATGTTCACAGAACGGCATGGTCTACGATTTCCCGACGCAGAGCTTCGCCAAGCGGTAATGCGTTTCAGCTCTCGTCGCGCTGCCACGCGGCGAACCCCTCGTTGAGCCACCAGCGCTTCAAGACAAACAGCCGCCCATCGCCCAGCGGACCGTTGGAGGTTTCCACGGCGACGAGGTTCGGCTCGCGTGACTGAAAGCCGCCTTGATCGAACCTGCAGCGCACCCATTGCACCCTGCCCGGGCGGCCACGCATTCGGACGCGGTATTTGACCCGCACGGTGTTGTCATTGCGGTTCGCCTCAGACGACACAAAGTCAACGGCATCGGCCCCAAGTTGAAGATAACCGACGACGGACTGGCACATGTCGACACGCCTTGTGTCATCGGACGAGCAGGCTGAAATGGCCAGGGTGGTCACCACCAGAACGGCGGCCCGGAACAGGCAGGCGCTTCGCCGGCGCGCCGCCCCGATCTTTTTGTGTCCGTGCCGCATACACTCACGTAACGCAATCCGCAACGTGAGGGAATAGACCGTTTGCAGCCGTGTTTTCTATGACTTTGCGTAAGGGTTGCTGCCCTTGCGGAACTGAACCCGAACGGGCGTGCCCCACAGGCCGAAATCCTCACGCAGGGTGTTTGTCAGATAACGGCCATAGGATTCCGGCAACTCGTGTGCGCGGGAGCTGAAAAGCACGAAAGTCGGCGGCCGAGTCTTAGCCTGCGTAACGTAGCGCAGGGTTACGCGCCGTCCCTTTGCCGCGGGCGGCGGGTGGCGCTGTACGACCTCGTCGAGCCAGCGGTTCAGCGCACCTGTCGTCACGCGGCGGTTCCAGACATCGTAAGCCTTGAACACTGCGGGCATGAGCTTTCCAAGCCGCGAGCCGGTCAGTGCCGACAGCGTAACGATGGGGACACCGCGCACCTGCGGCAACAGGCGCGCGGCGCGTTCCTCGATCACCGCGAGATGTTCGCGTTTGTCCTTAACCTCGTCCCACTTGTTGATCGCGATCACCAGTGCGCGGCCTTCGCGCGCCACGAGATCGACAAGCTGAAGGTCCTGTTTCTCAAACGGCATCGATGCATCGATGACGACAACGACAACCTCGGCAAAGCGCACCGCGCGCAACGTGTCGGCGACCGAGAGTTTTTCAAGCTTTCCGGTTACGCGTGCGCGTTTGCGCACGCCGGCAGTATCGTGCAGCCTGACACTGCGGCCGTCATGCTCGAACTCGACAGCGATCGCATCGCGGGTAATGCCGGCTTCCGGCCCCGTCAGCAGACGGTCCTCGCCCAGGAGTTTGTTGATGAGCGTCGACTTGCCGACATTGGGTCTGCCGATAACCGCGATGCGCATTGGGCGGTTTTCATCGTCGCCCTCATCATCGGGTTCAAGATGGCGCTGGCGCGCGGCTTCCGCGTACGGCAACAGCGCATCGTACAGTTCGCCCAGACCCTCACCGTGTTCAGCGGACAGAGCCACAGGCTCGCCAATTCCAAGCGAAAAGGCATCATAAAGCGCGGCCTCGCCGGCGCGACCCTCGCATTTGTTGGCAATGAGGATGACCGGCTTTTCGGTCTTGCGCAAAAAGTCCGCAAAGTGCTGGTCGAGCGGCGTGACCCCGGCACGGGCATCGATCAGAAACAAGCAGACATCGGCCTCGCCGATAGCCGCCTCGCTTTGCGCGCGCATGCGCCCCTCAAGCGAGGCGGCGGGTGCGTCGTCAAGGCCTGCGGTATCGAAGACTGAGAACTCCATGTCGGCGATGCCGCCCTCGCCTTCGCGCCGGTCCCGGGTGACACCGGGTGCATCGTCGACAAGCGCCAGCCGCTGTCCGACCAAACGGTTGAACAGTGTCGACTTGCCGACATTCGGCCTTCCGACAATTGCGACTGTGAAGGGCATTGATGAAAATATCCAAACCGGTGCGGAGCGGCTGTTACACCGTTACCCGGACCGCTACGACGGGACGTATCAGCGCATCGCAATCAACGTGGCGTCGTCGGTGAGAAGGTAGATCGTGTTGCCCGCAACGATGGGCGCAATAAACATGGCGGCGCCGATGTCGCTCTGTGAAATGATGCTGCCGTCCTGCACATTGACCTGCGCCATAATGCCCTTCGACGAAACGGCGAACAGCCGGCCGCCGGCTAGAACGGGTCCGCTCCAGATCTGGTCGCCCGGCAGTTCCTTCGTCCACCGCACCAGGCCCTGATCGCGTGTCACCGCCATCAAGTTCTGTGTCCCCGAGATGACGAAGATGAAGGGCCCGGCAACCCACGGTGTCTGCGTGCCGGAAATGTTCTTGGACCAGATGCGCTCACCCGATGTTACGTCGATCGCCACCATGCGGCCTGAATGTCCAATGGCGATCGCCTGTCCGCCCTCGATCACCGGCCGGCCGGAGATGTCGTTCATCGACGCGAGCGAACTCAAAGCACCTGTGCGCACCAGGCTGTCGCCCCAAAGCGGCCTGCCCGTTGCGGCGGAAAACGCAATGATTTCACCGGACGTATACGGCACTACCACCGTGTCGCCGCGCACCGCGGGAGATGTGCTCGTGAGGAGCGATGCGGTTTCTCCCACGCCGTCGAACTTCCACTGCGTGAAGCCGTCCTCGGCGGAAAGCGCGAAAACTTCATTGCTGATTGTCGAGACGAAGACGCGGCCATCGGCAACCGTCGGCGCCGACCGGATAGGACTGTCCAAGCGCTTGCCCCACACGAGTTCGCCGGACGACGCCAGAAATGCCATGACGTTGCCGAACGCGGTCGTCACATAAACCTTACGGCCATCCGATGCGACACCGCCACCGTATCCCTCGTCGGATTCCTCCTGATTGGGGGTTAGCGCTTTCGACCAGACAGCGCCACCGCTCGATGCGTCGAACGCCCGCAACGTTGCCTGAGTGTCCAGAACGAAGATGCGGCCATTGGAAACGATCGGGCTGGCGGTCAGGCGGCCCTGGCTGCTCGACCCGGTGCCCGCGCTGGATGACCAGGCGCGCTGGGGCTGAGGGCCGAGTGCAACATGTTGAAGGGCATTGCTCGGCACGCCACCGGGCTGCGACCAGTTCTGATTTGTCTGAGCTGCCGGAACCACAATAGGAACCGCACTGACCGTCGGGTCCGGCGTGATGTCGGTGGTGGTTGCCATCACCTCTTCACGCTGACCGGGCAAAATGGTGTCCTCGGTCGTGCCGAGAAGTTTCTGCACGCCCTTGAAGGATCCGCAGCCGGAAAGCGTTACGCTGAGCGCGATCGCAACCAGAGCCGGTCTCAGAGATTTAGCCGATAGCCTCAACTGCTTAAACTCCACCTGTCCGCCGCACGGTGCGGCAGGACACTGCTATTGGGCGTCACCGCCCGCTGCTGCGCCGTCGTCGCCGCCGGGCAAGTATGGCTCGATAAGCTCCTGCATGCGCCGGGCGCGGTCCTGGGTCGACTGGGACGCGGTCGGGTCGCTGCGAACTTCGACATAAAGCCGGTCCGCCGCAGCATAGTCGGCGGCACGATAGGCGGACAGCGCAAGGATCTCGCGCGCCGCATTGCGATAGGGTCCCTCTTGCGCCGCAATCGGGCCAATGCCCGCACTGATCGTATCGAAATCCGCCGTATCGATGTTGAGAAGCGCAAGTTTAAGGCGCGCCAGATTGCCGACCAGATCCGTAGCGCTGTAACTCGCGGCCATCGCCTCCAGGATGCGTTTCGCACCCTCGGTGTCGCCGGCTTCCACAAGCGCCGTAGCGGTCTGGAAATTGGCAAGAAGCGCGTAGCCGCCGGGTCCGTCATCGGCCAGTTCGCGCAAAACCGTCTGCGCCTCTTCGACCTTTTCCTCTTCGAACAGGTCCATGGCTTCGAGATAGCGCGCACCTGCCGCTTCGGCCGCGGACTTCTCCCACGCCTGCCAGCCCTTGATGCCGCCAACGGCTGCAACAATGCCAACGCATATGGCGATCAGATAGACGCCGTATTTGTCCCAGAGTTTCTGGAACTGTTCATTGCGAACTTCTTCATCAACTTCGCGAAAAATGGATTCGTCGCTCAAGGGCGCGCTCCGGATTGTTCTGCCTCGCCGCTGCGGCAGCGATGGCGACTGCGGTATGTGTGAATTGGCGGGTAAAATAGCGCGATGGCTATTTCAAGGCAAACGCGGTGTTGAAAGAGTGTAAACGCGTGGGCCGCCAACCTTTTTCACTTAAACTATTGATATCATGCATTTAATCGTCGTCAAGCGATTCCGCGCCTCTATCCCTCGTGCAACAAAATTACGCGAGACCGTGTGAGGCTCAGTCCTTGACCTCGTATGTATGTTCATCGGCGGGAAAGTTGCGCGCCCTGACTTCGCTCGAGTAGGCCTTGATTGCCCCCTCGATTGCGGTTCCGATATTGCCGAATTCCTTGACGAATTTCGGCACACGGGGCGACAGACCGAGCATGTCTTCCATGACGAGGATTTGACCGTCGCACTGCGCGGATGCGCCTATGCCGATGGTCGGGATCGGTATCGCCTTGGTAATTTTCGCGGCCAACGGTTCGGCAATTGCCTCCAGAACGCATGAAAACGCGCCGGCTTGCGTAACCGCCACCGCATCGTCTTCCAGCACCTGCCACTGATCACGCGTGCGGCCTTGCGTCTTGAAGCCGCCCATTACGTTGAAGGACTGGGGGGTCAGACCAATATGCGCCATCACCGGAATGCCGCGCTCGGTGAGGTAGTGGATGGTCTCCGCCATGCGGGCACCGCCTTCAAGTTTTATCGCACCGCACTCGGTTTCCTTGATGACGCGCGCCGCGTTGCGAAACGCCTGTGAAGGGCTTTCTTCATAAGAACCAAACGGCATGTCGACGACGATGAGCGCGCGTTTGGCGCCGCGCATGACGGCGCGGCCATGCATGATCATATAGTCGAGAGGAACCGGCAGCGTGCTCTCAAAGCCGTGCATGACCATGCCCAGAGAATCGCCGACCAGCAGGAAATCCACATGCTCGTCGGCAAGGGCGGCAGTATGCGCGTGATAGGCGGTCAGGGAGACAATCGGCTCGCCGCCCTTGCGCGCGGTAATGTCTGGCGCGGTAACACGTCTCACGGGTTTTTGCACGGACATGAACTGACCTCCCTGCGCTTCATGTTGCAGCGCGAGTATTGCCTTGTTGCACCGCAATATCAAGTGTGCGCTGCAAGGCGGCCTTTATCGCTTAACGACGATGCGCTCCCGGTTCGGCAAAATGCTGTCTTCCGGTTCACCAAGCTCACGTGCCGCCGTGTGTCCGTCATAGACGGCGGTCGCGATAATACCGGGCGCATTGCAGTCGCCGACACGGCGCAGAGTCTTGATGGCCCCTCCGGTTCCTTGTGCGAGACGATCGGACAATGCTTCCCAAAGTTCATCGCTCGGCTCGCGTGAGGTTACCGACACTAAGCCGCCGCAGGGAATTTCCATTTGTCGACTGGAGTAAGCGCATTCCAGAACCGCACACTGATCCGACCATGAACCCACCGTGTGACTAACGACGATATCAACATCCAGCTCGATGAGGCGGGACTGAACCGCGCCCTGCTCAGCAGTGTAGCCCGACCAGGAAGAAACCGTACCGGCAGACGTCACGTAGGTGACTTCAAACCCCTCGCGCGCCAAAAGTTCTGCCAGGACTGATGCCATATAGTACCGGTCGTCATCGTAGACGACAACGGGTCCCTCTGGCCGTCGACCGTCCATGATGTCGTCAGCGGATAAGACCTGCGGCGCGTCAAATCCCGGTATGGGTGTCGGGGAACTGCGGCCCCGGCCATCGCTGCGCCATGTGCTTCCCGTGGCGATCAGGACATGCGGTGCGTCGGTGGCCAGCACGTCGTCGACGCTCATCGCGCTTGCGGGATAAAGCTCGACATTCGCCATTTGCGAAAGCTGCTGAACGCGGTAATCGCGCACCCGCACCCACTCCGACAAACCCGGCAAGCGGCTTTCCCGGGTGACGCGCCCGCCGGCCTCGTCACGCGCCTCGGCGAGCATGACGGAGTAACCGCGCTTACCTAGTATATGGGCGGCTTCCAACCCAGCCGGTCCGGCGCCGACAACCAGGACGTTCTCTGTCGATGACGCAGGATTAACCCGCTCAGGGTGCCAGCCGCGCCGCCACTCCTCACCCATCGTTGCGTTCTGGGTACAGCGGATCGGAACGCCGCGTCCATCGCAGGCGTAGCAGATGTTGCAGCCGATGCATTCGCGGATCTCATCGAAGCGCCCTTCGCGGATTTTCGCAGGGAGGAACGGATCGGCGATCGAGGGCCGCGCCGCGCCGATAAGGTCGAGCACGCCGCGCTTTACCTGCGACAACATGGTTTCCGGCGACGTGAAGCGCCCGACACTAACCACTGGTTTTCCGGTCAGCTCGCGAACGTGCGATACCGATGCCTCGAGCGATCCCTCTTTCACAAACCGAGACACGCCCATTTCGTGGCCATAGTCGGCGACGGTGACATCGAAGAGATCCGGCAGATGTCGGATCATTTCGAGCATTTCGGCGCGTTCCTCGCGACCCGATCCATCCTCTTCGTCGACCTCGACACGCACCGCAAGCGCAGAGACGCCGTCAACGATTTCACGCGTGTCCTCAAGGAGTTCGGTGAACAAACGCATCCGGTTTTCCAGACTGCCGCCATACTCGTCGGTACGCTGATTGATGTTCGGATCCAGAAACTGCGCCAGCAGGTACGTATGCGCGGGATAAATGTAGATGATGTCGAATCCGGCCCGCAGCGCCCGATGGACAGCATCCTTATGCCAGCTGCGAAGATCGGCAATGTCGGACTTGTCCATTTTCTTGCATTGGATCGGGTCGTTGACCGCCGGCAGGCTTACGGGGCCAAACGGCATCATGCGCGTCAGGGCATTTGAGGAACGGAACCCGCCATGCCAGAGCTCCACGCCGGCAAGCGCACCATGGGCGTGAACCTTTTCCGCCATCAGACCCAACGCTCGTACATCGTCGTCGTCCCACAGGCTGGCATGCGGAAACGGCATGTCATCGGCGGTCGGGTGGATCGAGCAATATTCGGTGTTGACGACCCCCCACCCGCCTTCAGCCTTCATCTCGCGCATGGCGGCGAGCGTCTGCGGCAGGCCGTAGCCCATGCCGGAGCAATGGGGCACCTGGTAAAACCGGTTGGGAGCGGTGACGGGGCCGATTTTCACTGGCTCGAAAAGAACGTCAAAACGTGGATCTGCGGACATTTTCAATCAACCGTTGTTACCTGTTACGATAATTTTTATGGGTGTCGGCTCGCCGTCGTTGCAGGGATTATTGACCTGCGGGCAGTTTGAAATGGCAACCAGCGTTCGCTTGTCCGCGCGCAGTTCGACATAATCGCCCGCACGCGACTGGCTTGGCGTAAAAACGCCTTCTGTGAGGGCGCGGTCGGGCGCCACCGGAACATTGCAAAAGAAATTGATGTTCGGAACGATGTCGCGCCAGCCAAGCCCGTGTGGTTCAAGGGCGGCAAGAAAGTTCTCCCGGCAGCCAACCTTGCTGTCGACGCCATAAAGCATGCGATTGGATGGTATCGAACAGCACCCGCCGATGGTGTCGTGATTGCCAACGGTATCCTCAACGATGGTCATTAGCGCATCGGCCCGGTCGGAATAGAGCACGGTGCCGGCGCCAAGCGCGATTGAGCCCAGCGCCTTTATCGTGTTCGGTGCGTGATAGCGCTCCTGCGGGTCGTCGGCGTTATAGCAGAGAAAATCGACACCCTGATGGCCCTCAAGATCGACGATGCGCAAACGGTCGCCCGCCTCGATGATGCCGCTCCACGGAGCGCCTGCCGCCACATGTTGTTCAACCAGAACTTTCGGCATGTGCTCACCTCTAGATAATCGCCACCCCTATGACAATCGGGTGCAGATACAACACCACCGCATAGAGCGCCAAACCGGCAATGATGGCAATCACATCGTGGGTGAGCTTGGGTTCGACGACCTTGACGCGGCCTTGTGCATTCGCCGCCAGGATGTCGATCACTGCATAGATAAGGAATGCGCCGAACAAGATGATGCTTGCTAGATCGCCATTTGCGATGAGATGACCCAGCGCCCACAACCCGATGCCAACGAGCATTGGATGCTTGAGCGCCTTGCGAATGTGATTCTGCATATTGGCGGACGCCAGGCAGACAAACGCAAGCAGAACGCAGGCCATTGTGATGTAGCGCGCGTTCGGCGATGGCTCGTAAACCGGCGTGAACTCGCTTTGCCAATAGCCCCACACGATCAGCGCAAGACCGGCGGTAGACAGCACCGAGAAAAAGCCGCGGTACCCCATCAGCCCCATACGGTCAACGAGCCCCTGTTTGATGCCGGGGAAGGACGGCACGAAATGCAACGCAAAGAAAACGATGATGCCGATTATCAGGATAGTCATTCGGGTCTCCGCAATGGTTGGCTATTCCCATTCAATGGTGCCGGGTGGCTTCGACGTAATGTCATAGACAACCCGGTTGATGCCGCGCACCTCATTTGAGATGCGGGTTGACGTTCGGCCGAGGAACTCATGGCTGAAATCATAGTAATCAGCGGTCATACCGTCGGTCGAGGTAACGGCCCGCAGGGCGCAAACATAGTCATAGGTGCGGCTGTCGCCCATGACACCGACCGTCTGCACCGGCAACAACACCGCGAAAGCCTGCCAGATTTCATCGTAGAGGCCTGCATTGCGGATTTCTTCCAGGTAAATGGCGTCGGCGCGGCGCAGAATTTCCAGCTTGTCGCGGGCGATTTCTCCGGGCAGGCGGATGGCGAGGCCCGGCCCCGGAAACGGATGCCGCCCGACAAAGCTTTCCGGCAGACCTAGTTCACGGCCAAGCACACGCACCTCATCCTTGAAGAGTTCGCGTAAAGGTTCCACCAGCGACATGTTCATTCGCTCGGGCAGACCGCCGACATTGTGGTGCGATTTGATGGTGACGCTCGGCCCGCCGGTGAACGAAACGCTTTCGATGACGTCGGGGTAGAGCGTTCCCTGAGCGAGGAAGTCGGCACCACCGATTGATTTGGCTTCCCGCTCAAAGACATCGATGAAGGTCGCGCCGATAATCTTGCGCTTGGTTTCCGGGTCGCTGACGCCGTCGAGCTTGCCGAGGAATTCGGCCGATGCGTCGATGTGGGTGAGCGGAATGTTGTAGTGGCCGCGAAACAGATCGACGACTTCGGTTGCCTCGCCGGCCCGCATCAGGCCGGTATCGACGAAAACGCATTGCAGCTGCTCGCCGATGGCCTCATGCACCAGCACCGCGGTGACCGCTGAATCAACACCGCCCGACAGCCCGCAGATAACCCGGCCGGAGCCGACCTGCGCCTTAATCTTGGCGATCTCCTCATCCTTGAAAGAGGCCATCGTCCAGTCGCCGGAACAGCCGCAGATCGTGAGTGCGAAATTTCGCAGCAGCTCGGAGCCGCGCGGTGTGTGCGCGACTTCGGGATGAAACTGCACCGCGTAGAATGCACGTTCTTCATTGGCAATGGCCGCGAACGGCGCGTTGGCACTCACGGCAACGGTTGTGAAACCGGGCGGCAGAGAGCCCACCCGGTCGCCGTGGCTCATCCATACCTGATCCTTGTCTCCAGCGGACCAGACGCCGTCAAACAGCGCGCAATCGCCGGTGACTTCAAGCTCGGCGCGGCCGAACTCGCGCTCGTCGGATTCTTCGACATGCCCGCCAAGCTGCGCGCACATGGTCTGTTCGCCGTAGCAGATGCCGAGCACCGGCACGCCCATTTCGAAGACCGCGTCGGGCGCACGCGGTGTATCGGTGGCGACTACACTTGCCGGCCCGCCCGACAGAATAATGCCTTTGGGAGCAAACTCCTCGAGCATGCCCGCGGCGCGGTTGAACGGCACGATCTCGCAGTAAACACCATGCTCGCGGACGCGGCGCGCAATGAGCTGGGTTACCTGAGAGCCGAAATCGAGAATGAGAATGCGGTCGTGCATGTTGCCTGCTGCCCGTCCTGTTCACGCAAGCAACCGACCTGCGCAATGTTGCCACGAATGATCACTCAAACTCTCCCCGGTCAAGGGTTTACTGAGACGCAGGCGCGCGCTCCAGCACGGCAATGTAAAACCCGTCCGTACCGGTCCGTGCCGGTGTCAGCAGAAGGCCGTGACTGCCGTCGCCGGCAGACGGCACAGGGGTGTCGAACCGTGCTTTCCAATTCTCTTCCGCCAAAATCTCTTCCCCATTGGCACTCGAAAACGCACCGTCCTGCGCCTTGAGTAACCCGGCCACCTGATCGTCGTTTTCCCGCGGCACCACGGAACATGTGACATAGACAAGCCGGCCTCCCGGCTTCACCAGCGGAGCCGCCTGTGCGAGCACCGTTTGCTGTTCACCAAGGCGGCGGTCGAGCGCTTCCGGCGTGAGCCGCCATTTGGCGTCCGGGCGGCGGCGCCATGTGCCCGAGCCGCTGCACGGCGCATCGACAAGCACCACATCCATTCGCCCGTCCAATGCTGCCAGGCGCTGTGTATCGCCAGCATCAATGACCTGACAGTTTCTTACACCGGCGCGCTGCAACCGCGGGAAGATCCGCCGCAACCGGCTCTTGTCGCTGTCATAGGCGTGTATCTGTCCCTTGTTTTCCATGGCCGCGGCGAGCGCCAGCGTCTTGCCACCGGCACCGGCGCACATGTCCAGCACCTGCATTCCAGGTTCCGCGGCGCACATGGCGGCGGCAATCTGCGAGCCCTCATCCTGGACCTCGAACCAGCCTTTGCCGTGGGCGGCCTCGGCTTCCACATTCGGATAGCGCTTGTCCGACGGGGGCGCGTCGATGCGCACGCCTACGGGAGAGAGCTCCGTCTCCCGTGCGCCATGGCGCGACAGTGCCGCCAGCACTTTCGCCCGGTCGGACTTGAGCGTGTTGATGCGCAGATCGATGGGCGGCCGGGCACAGAGCGCGCGAGCCTCGGTTGCAAGCTGCGCTCCGAAGGCGCGCTGCATCTCCGGCACAAGCCAGTCGGGAAAGTCGCCGCCGGCCTCCACGCCCGTTTGATCCAGGAGCGGTGCCTCCAGTGCCTGGCGTTCGTTCGCGTAAAGCTCGCCTGGCGCATGAGGTGCAAGACAGGCTTCGGCCACCTCGTCCACCGTCCGGCGCCAATCGCGCACGGCCACCCCCAGTACCGCGGCGCGCGGGCCATCATCGCAGAGCCACGCCGCCAGCGAGCGGCGGCTGCGCAAAGCGTCGAATACGAGGTTGCCGATGACAGCACGGTCGCCGGAGCCTGCGAACCGGTGCGCCCTGCCCCACTCGCGCAACGCGTCGCCTGCGGGAACATGCCGGGATTCGATTTCCGTCAAAACTTCAATCGCTGCTTGAAGCCGCGCACCGAAATGCATGAAATAAATCCTCTTTACGCTCCGACAAATCGAAGCGTTTGGCACGTAATACGCCGCCTGCCGATTACATACGGCTTGGATAGTTAGGCGACTCGCGGGTGATGGCGACGTCGTGAACGTGGCTTTCGCGCAGCGATGCGGATGTGATGCGGATAAACTCAGAACGCGACCCAAAGTCGGCAAGGCTTGCACAACCCGTGTAGCCCATTGCCGCGCGCAGACCGCCGACAAGCTGGTGGAGCACACTCTCCATCGGCCCTTTATAGGGCACCTGCCCTTCGATCCCTTCAGGCACGAGCTTGAGAGTTTCCTGTATATCCTGCTGAAAATACCGGTCAGCGGAACCGCGTGCCATGGCGCCTACCGACCCCATGCCGCGATAGGCTTTGTAGCTGCGGCCCTGGTAGAGGAACACCTCGCCCGGGCTTTCATCGGTGCCGGCGAACAGCGAGCCGATCATCGCGCAACTGGCACCCGCCGCGAGCGCCTTGGCAAGATCGCCGGAATACTTGATACCGCCGTCGGCAATCACCGGGATATCCGACTTTTGCGCCGCCTCAACGCACTCGAGGATGGCGGTGAGTTGCGGCACACCGACACCTGCAACGATGCGCGTCGTGCAGATCGAGCCCGGCCCGATCCCCACCTTGACGGAATCGGCGCCGGCATCGATCAGCGCCCTTGTGGCTTCGGCAGTTGCCACATTGCCGGCCATGACCTGAACCGCGTTGCTCATGCGCTTGATGCGCTTAACCGCGTCGAGGACATGCGCGGAGTGGCCGTGTGCCGTATCGACCACAATGAGATCGACACCGGCGTCGAGCAATTGTTCGACGCGCGCGATGCCCTTGTCGCCAACGCCGGTTGCCGCAGCAACGCGTAGACGACCGTGCTCGTCTTTCGAAGCGGCAGGGTGCAGCTTGGCCTTCTCCATGTCCTTCACGGTAATCAGGCCAACGCAGCGGAAGTCCTCATCAACGACCAAGAGCTTTTCGATGCGGTGTTGATGGAGCAGGCGCTTGGCTTCGTCGGATTCGACATTCTCCTGAATCGTAATCAGGTTATCGCGAGTCATCAACTCGCAGACAAGTTGTTCGGGATTGGTGGCGAAGCGCACATCGCGGTTGGTCAGAATACCGACAAGCCGGCCGTTTCCACAGCCGCCATTGGACGTGTTCTCCGTGACCGGAATGCCTGAGATCTTGTGATGTTCCATCAGAGCCAAAGCATCGGCGAGCGTGGCTTCCGGAGTGATCGTCACCGGGTTCACGACCATGCCGGATTCGAACTTCTTCACCTGACGGACATTCTCAGACTGACGCTCGGGATCCATATTGCGGTGGACAACGCCAAGACCGCCGGCCTGCGCCATGGCGATGGCAAGCGGCGCCTCGGTGACCGTATCCATGGCGGACGAGAGGACAGGAATGTTGAGCGTGATATCGCGCGTTACTTTCGTGGACGTATCGACTTCACTCGGCAACACATCGGAGGCGCCTGGACGCAGCAGCACGTCGTCAAACGTCAGACTTTCCGGGATACTGTCCTTGCGGGATCGTGCGGCCATGATGTGCCAACTCCTTCATGCGGACTGCGCCGGGCCGATTGCGGGGCCGGAATCAGCGAAGAAGTCCTGCGATTCCCTGCCCGATTCCCGGGTTGGCACCCGTCTTTAACATCCGATTGCGACAAAAGCAAAGGCGCAAACGCCGCACAGAAGGATGAAGGCATCAGCCCCTGAAATCCGCTGTTTTGCGGCAGTTTCTCTGCGGCCTTAATCCGGTTCGGACCCGGCCTCGTGGAAGCCGGTTGCGAGCACATACAGTTCAGACGAATCCGAGCGGCTGGCCTTCGGCTTGACGTGCCGCACGGTGGTGAAACTGCGTTTCATTGCAACGAGGAGATCGTTTTCGGCGCCACCCTGCAAAACCTTTGCAACAAAGGTGCCGCCAGGCGCGAGAATGTCGCAGGCGAAGGCGAGCGCTGCCTCGCACAGGGCCATGATCTTCATATGATCGGTGCGTTTGTGCCCGGACGCCGGTGCCGCCATATCGGAAAGCACGACGTCAACGCGCGCGCCGTCCAGCATCTTTATCAGCAACGCCTCGGTTTCAGCCTCCATGAAATCCGCAACGGCGAACTCAACACCGGGGATCGGCTCGACCTCCTGAAGATCGATCGCAATGACGCGACCCTCGCCTTCGACGCTTTTGACGCGCTGCGCGGCGATCTGGGACCAACCGCCGGGCGCCGACCCGAGATCCACCACGACGGCGCCGGGTTTCAGCAGTTCATATTTGTCGTCGATTTCGAGCAATTTGAATGCAGCGCGCGAGCGGTATCCAAGGCGCTTGGCCTCGGCGACATAGGGATCGTTGAGCTGGCGCTCAAGCCAGCGCGTAGATGACAGCTTGCGGCCGCGTGCCGTGCGAACACGGGTTTTCAGTTGCCGTGTGCCACGGCCGCGGGAGGTGCCGGCTCCGCCACGTGATGGTTGTTTTGCCACTTTGGCTCTTCCTTATGTGCTCAACAGCCCGGTCAGCGGCCCAATCATCGGCCCAATCACCGGTTTGCCGCATCCGTGCGCGGCGCGCGCGCGCCGCCATAGAGCCCGCGTGACCGCCGGCGCCGGGACCGCGGCCCGCGACCGAAGGTTCCATCCTCCGTCATCAGTTCGGTGAGGATGCCCTCGCGCAAGCCCCGGTCGGCCACCCTGACCCTCTCGCACGGCCACTGCTGCAGCATCGTGCAAAGAATGGCGCAGCCTGCAAGCACCAGGTCGGCGCGGTCCGGGCCAATGCACGGGTTGTCGGCGCGCTGCTCATAAGTCATTGCGAGCAGCCGGTCCGTGACGCCGTTGATGTCGCCGCGGCTGATCCACGATCCGTCAACTTTAGAACGGTCGTACCGGCGCAGGTTCTGGTGCACACCGGCGATGGTGGTCACCGTTCCGGATGTGCCGAGCATATGACAGCCAAGGCCCTCTTCGACCGGAAAGGCGGCACGGTTCAAAAAGTCGCTAATAGCGGGGCGTACGTCTTCCATCATTCCGTCGAATGTCGCACGCCCGACTTCAACACCACCGTGGCGTTCGGCAAGCGTAACAACCCCGACCGGCAGGGAGGTCCAGTCGTGCAACTGGTGATCGCCATCGGCGTTTTCCAGCAGCATCAGTTCCGTCGATCCGCCACCGATATCAAACACCAGCGAACGGCCGCAATCGGGCGCGATGAGGGAAGCCGAACCTGCAACGGCAAGGCGCGCTTCCGTCTCCCGGTCAACAACTTCAAGCCGCAGCCCTGTCGTCTGATGAACGCGGTCGATAAACTCCGCTCCGTTTTCCGCCGTACGACAGGCTTCCGTTGCAATAAGCCGGAACCGGGTGACGTTGCGGCGTGCCATTTTCCCGGTGCACACTTTCAATGCCTCGATAGTTCGGCCCATGGCGGGTTCGCTCAGTTTGCCGCTTGCGCTTGCGCCTTCGCCAAGACGCACAATGCGCGAGAACGCATCAATGACACGAAATCCTTCCGCCGACGGGCAGGCTACCAGCAGGCGGCAGTTGTTGGTGCCAAGATCGAGGGCTCCGTAAACCGGTCCCTCGGCAGGCTGCTGGTTGCGCCGCCGGCGGCGTCGGCCGCGGCGGCGGCCCTCGTTCGAGCGATCCTGGGAGCCTGACTGTTCGGAGGTGCCGGACGCGGGGGACGCAGGCTGGCAGGCGCCTTGCGCCGCCGCACTGCACGGCGCGCCGGCGGCATCGCCTGCCGCGTTCTGCTGCTCAGACTGTGCTGGTGTGCTTCGCGACGGCAGCTCTTTTGCCGCCCGCGAAGGCGCGCCTGTGGCGTCCACAATTCCCCGCCCGGAGGCCGCGCCCCGCACCTTCCCACATGTTCTGGAAGGGGGGCCAGGCGACCGCCTGATTAGTTATCGTTGGCGCCAGTTTACGCATTTCACGCATGGCGTAAAGCGGCGCGCCGGGTCCGGTGCCCGGCACACATCTTGCTGATACTCCCACCAATAACCGCACACCATGACGCAACGATCGCACGGTGGCGCACAAACGGGGCAAACCCGCGGCTTTCAGCGGGTGTTGCCCCCCCAAAGGGAGAATTCGGATCATGCCAGTGACTTCACCACTGTATCGTTTCGAAACACCAGTCGGACTTAACCGCAGATCTTTCGGAGACGCCACACAGTCCTGGACCGTCCGGACCGCGGCCGCAATCTGCTTTCTCGCTGGCGCGAGCATGACCACAATATCCCCAGCCGCATCGTCCGGACTTGAAATCGCACCGGGCGGTCATCTTACTTTCTACATGCCGATCGGTGTCGACAGCACTCCCCACGATGTCGGCGTCCGGCTCGATGTAATGAATGGCAGCCGCCGGATATTCAGCGTCGACATGGCGCCAGGCGAAAGCTCGCCGCAACTACAGATGGGCAGTTCCAACAGCAGATCATGGCGCGAAAACTACGCTGACCTGCAACAGGAAACCCATGGCGCGCAGTCGCACCTTGCATCTCAACAGCGGAGCGAACGCCAGGGCCGATACACCCGCACGCGGCAAACCCGCAGCGCCGGAACATCCAATGCACGGCGAACTTACCTCGCGCTTCTGAATAAATATCGCAGTTCACGTTCGGCAACGCAGCGCCGCGAGCTGTATCCCCGCTTGATTGCCGCCTACGAGACCGCCAGACAGGCGCGCAACTAGACCATTTCAACCTGGTTTCACGGACCCACCCGGCTTCAACAGCGTTAACGCACGCTTATTGGTCTTGTGCGTAATGTTTAAAACGCAATTGCAGCCTCAGGTCCGCAAATGAAATTCAACCGGGAACCACGCATTTTTCGGCGCAGTTCGCTGATGCATAATTACTGCGACCAGCTCGGCAGCGTGGTGATGCGGCACCGTGCCAATGTCGCACTGGAGGCGGCGAAATCGGATGCCGAGAATACCAGCCGCACGAAGACCGAGTTTATTGCAAAAATGAGCCATGAGCTGCGCACGCCGCTCAATGCGATCATCGGGTTCTCTGAAGTCATCGGCCAGACCGAAACGCAAAATCCCGATTCAAAAGCGCCTGAGTATGCCGGATATATCGAAGACTCCGCCCGCCACCTCCTGTCGGTTGTAAACAACATTCTCGAGCTCTCGAAAATCCAGGCCGGCCGCCTCGTATTGTACAAGGAACCTGTCGACATTGAGGAACTGATCGCATCGTGCGTGGTGCTGTTCAGAGACAACGTCGAGGCAAACCAGATCGAGCTTTACTGCGACGTGCGTCCGGACCTGCCGATGATACGGGCCGACATGACGAAAGTCCGGCAGATCCTGATCAATCTGTTGTCGAATTCGGTCAAATTCACGCCGGCCGGCGGCCGCATCACACTGACGGTCGACCTGTTTAACGATCTGAACATGCGCATTGTCGTCCGCGACACCGGAATTGGCATGAGCGAAGACGAAATCGTCGTCGCCATGCAGCCGTTCGGCCAAGCCGACAGCAGTCTGAACAGGCAGTACGAAGGTTCCGGTCTCGGCCTTCCTATTGTCCGTGCACTGATCGATTTTCACGACGGGGACCTTCACGTGCACAGCGAGAAGAACAAGGGCACCACGATCACTGTGACGCTGCCCCTGGATGCCGAGGTTGCCGGCGATGCGGTGACCGAGGGCGACGCAGGTACCGACCATTCCCGCGAACCCGGCCTGACGGCATTCGGCTCGTGAAAATGAAACTGGGCAGGACGCCATGAGTAAAGCGGAAAACAACGGCGACACGAAACAGAACCTCCCGGCTGCAAAACGGCCGCTTGGCAGGCTCGTGGCGGTGTCGGGATCCCAGGCAATCGTGCTCCTGTTCGAGGCAGGGTCAGAGCAGGAAACCACCGTCACGCCTCCAGAGATGGGAACGCTGCTCAAGATCGAGACACCGAAGTCCGTCGTTATCGGGCTCGTCTCGGCGCTCAGCGTGCCCGTTCCCTCGCACGACCCGGCGGAAACCGAGGCGCGTATCGTGGAGCTTGAATTCGTCGGCGAACTGCCGCGCTCCGCCAAAGGGGAAGCCGAACCCTTCCGCCGCGGCATCTCCAGCTACCCGGCCATCGGCTTCGAAGCCTTCCATCTCACAGATGGCGAGCTCGAACGCGTCTACACCTTTCAAAGCGGAATGAGCATAACGATCGGGAGTGTTCTCCAGGGTACCGCGATCGAGGCCATGGTGAATGCCGACGACCTGCTCGGCAAACACTTTGCCATACTGGGCTCAACCGGCACCGGCAAGTCGTGCGCAACCGCGCTGCTGCTGCGACGCATCCTTGAGAAAACACCGCAAGCGCATATTGTTCTGCTCGACCCTCACCGCGAATATGCTCCCGCGTTCGGTGAAATGGCGGAAGTCATAACCTCAGATGTCCTGAACCTTCCGTTCTGGTTGTTGACGTTCGAAGAGATGGTGGAGGTCGTGATAACGCATCATGTCGGCCGGGAAGCCGATGTGGAAATTCTGCGCGAACTGATACCGATGGCGAAGAACCGATATCGCCTCAATCAGAAGCGCGGAGAGTTCCGCGCAGTGTTGCAAAAGGTGGAACAGGACCTGATCCCGCCGTCTGTCGACACCCCGGTGCCTTACAGAATTTCCGACCTCATCGCGTTGATCGAGGAGCACATCGGCAGACTGGAAATGCGCGGGGAACTCACCCCCTTCAAGCGGCTCAAGGCGCGCCTGGAATCGGTATCGCGGGATCCGCGGTTTTCGTTCATGTTCGGAAACCTGACGGTGCAGGACGACATGGCGAGCATCCTCGGTCACATCTTCCGTGTGCCCGTGAACGGCCGCCCGATCAGCATCATCGAGCTCGCCGGCCTTCCTTCCGAAGTGATCAACGTAGTGGTTTCGGTGCTCAGCCGGATGAGCTTCGATCTGGCGATGTGGAGCCGCGGCCAACTGCCGGTTACACTCGTGTGCGAAGAGGCGCACCGCTACGTTCCAGCCGACTCCTCTCTCGGGTTCGAGCCGGCGAAGCGCGCCCTGTCGCACATCGCCAAGGAAGGCCGCAAGTATGGCATTTCGCTCGCAATCGTGTCGCAGCGGCCGGCCGAACTCGAACCCACGATACTGTGGCAGTGCAACACCATATTCGGTTTGCGACTGCCGAACGAACGCGACCAGGACATTTTGCGCGCGCGCGTTTCGGATGCTTCGGCAAGCCTCCTTGAAATTCTGCCAACACTGGGTACGGGTGAAGCGGTCGTCTTTGGCGAAGCCGTCTCCATACCAACCCGCGTCCGCTTCGACCGCCTGCCCGAAGACGCCATGCCCCGCAACGGCACCACTCAGTTCTCCAAGATCTGGCAAAAAGACTCCAACGACCGGGAGTTCCTGGACGATATCGTCGCACGCTGGCGCGCCCGAAATCGTACGGTTCCAGATGCACAGCGCCCCACCTCTGAAGACGAAGACGCCGCACATCAGGATGGCCGATCAGACAGCGAACAGGCTTTGACGACGGCAGCGTTGCCCGATGCGCTCACACTAGACACAGACATCGCTGATGAACTGCAGACTGCCCCCCTCGGTGCGCCCGATGCGCTACAGCCACCGCTGCAGGGTAACGACGTGTCCGGAACGGTGGAGACACCCGCAGCTCAAGCGGACGTCTTCGTTAGCGAGCCTCAGGTCGATACCGAGCAGGTAACAACCTCTGCACAAAATGATACCCTGCGTTCGCTGACGTCATTGCAGCAGATCCTTGAGCGCCAACGCGACGGCGGCGGCCGGTAAGCGGGCGCTCAGTTTCGAGCCGGCGGGGATGCGGCATGCCGCTCAAGAACCCGCACTATCAGGCGGGCCGCCTCGCCGAGGTTGCCGTGCGATAAATCATAGCCATGCGCGCCGGGTGCCAGCGTCATCAATCGCGCCGCCTGTTCTCCCTTGGCACCCTGCCCGAGCCTGGAGTTCGACATGAGGTGCTGTATCAACCTCGCAGTCGAGATGCTTCGGATTGACGACGCGCCGCCGAAATTCGCGGCGAGCACGACAACCACATCCACCGGACCTTCGCTAATGCGCCAGACATGTCCGGCGCTGGCCGGGTCGTAACCGAAATAGCGATGATCTGAGCTGTCGGTGGCCGGAGGGCGGCTATGGAAACGCGTGGCAAAATCAGGCAGAAGTTCCAGGGAGCTTCGATATATGCGGACGGGCTGCGGATACGCGATACTGCCACCGCTCCGCACCGCCACCCGGTGATCGCCTTCAAAGCTCAACCCGGCTTCCATAAGTTTGAGGGCAAGAACGGTTTTGCCGCTTCCACGCGGGCCCACCAGAAGTACGCGCATTCCGCCGTGCGTCAGTGAAGCGGCATTCAGAATGGGCGCATCGGACATCTCTTGTGCGAGACGGCGGCGGATGCGCCAGCGGACGTTGCGCAGGAGTGTTGCCGGGCAGCTGTGCGCCCGCGCCTGCTCGCCGTCTTCTTCAAGCAGCAACTGTCGTCCGGATCGGATTATCCGCATTGCGTGGCGGGCAACGGGTAGGCCCGGAACGTCCGGGTGTGCGCCAACGTGCGCGCATCCGGCGGCCATATCCTTATCGTTCGTCGCGATATCGATTTCGCGATGAAAGGTACGCACTGTCACGTGATGTTCGATGGCGCGTCCTCTCCCCGAGCGAGACTTAGCACCGCATCGCCGATCTCGCGGGCCAGACTGTCGCGGTCATACAACCGCCGCACCTGCCGGTTGGCGCGGCTTACCAGACTTTCGGCCAAGGCCCGATCATTCAAAAGGTGGAGACACGCCTCGGCGAAAGCCTGCGCGTCGTCGGCAATGAGAAGGTCCCTTTCATGGCGCAGATCAAGCCCACCCGCCCCCAGCGTCGTCGCCACCATGGGCACGCCGTAAGCCGCTGCTTCAACAACCTTGATGCGGGTTCCCCCGCCGCTGCGAATGGGCACCACAACCAGATCGGCGGTCCGGTAATAGCGTGCCACGTCCGGAACAGCGCCTGTAACTTCAATGTCGTCGCGCCCGGAAAACGCCTGTATCGTCTCGGCGGGCTCGGGTCCGACAAGCCAGAGCTTAAGCGGCTCACGAGCTCCCTGCAGCACAAACGGCCAAACAGACTCGGCGAACCACAGGGCTGCTTCCGTATTCGGCGCATAACTCAGCGTGCCCAGAAACAGCACATTGCGCACCGCCCCCGAATTCAGGCGGGAGACATTTGCGGGAATATGCGAGGAGTTCGGCACGTAGCGCGCGTTGGCGTGCGCGCTCGCGTCATCGCTACAGGAGAAGAACACACGCGCGAACTTGCCAAGCCAATCCTGCCCCAACTTCTCGAACGCCCGGGCTTCCGCTTCAAGCCAGTGCGCCTGCGGTACGTTTCCCATGCGCCTGTGGCACTGCGCCAGGCTTTGATGGGTCGTGGTTTCGTTCTCGTCGCAGTCGAGGGTCAGAACCGGCCCCGCCGGCGAGGAGCGGTTGAGCCAAATTTGGGCAACCGGTGCCAGATAGAGGCGCATGATGTGCACGACGGCGTAGGTTTCGCCGGCTATCCACTTCTCAATCTCTTCGCAGAGCGCCGGCGTGACGAGCGAACAGATTGATGGTTTTCCATAGGCTTGAAATGCCGCAAGCTTTGCTTCCGCATCGATCACCCGGTCTATGAACTGGTAGTGCGTGTCGGCAACAAGTTCGGAAAACACATGGCATCTGCGCACTTTGGACAGAACGAAGTCATTCGGCGTAACGCTCTCGGCTGAGAGCAGCACGACCGCGAGATCGACGTCAAAGGTGCGCGACACGCCTTCCAGAAACTGACCGGTGCGCATTGCCAGCCCGTTTCCGGTTTCCGCTGGCAGGATCGGGCAAATGAAAAGCAGCCGCGGCTTTTCCCCCTGCCCGCTCTCAGGTCCACCTCGCCGTGTCACAGCTGGCGCTCGTAGTGATCTGGGTCGATGTAGGGAATGGGGATCGATGCGCGCTCGCCGTTGGCCGCACGCTGCTCCTCCGCCTTCAGAATTTCCGTTGAAGCGGCCCGCAAGCCCTTAAGCCACCGACCGGGGACACGGTGCGCCCTTTCGTCGAGACCAAGCTTCAATGCCTGCGCCACATGGGGGTTGACCCTGGCGGCCCACCGGCAGGCCGCATTGAGTTCCTCCGCCATGGCGTGATCATACCCCGCTCCCATGAGAGAGGTGTCGAGAAGCCCAGCGACGATCCGAACGGCCTCGCGCCGATGTTCGGCTTCAGGGTCCATCTCGCGCAGCGGAAACCCGCCGGTGACGGTGAGAACCGCGTCATAAGGCGGGCCTGACAGGCTTTGACCGCGCCAGGCGCCGCTTTCGTCCGCGTGCAGGCGCACGGCGGCGCGGGTCGCTGCATAAAGTTCCAATGCCAGCGATCCGTCATGGTCTACAACCGCCCAGTGCTTGAACATACCACCATCGGACGCCCCGACACGGTTGCCCGCTTTGAGTTCGATGTCGCATACACCGCCGCCACGCCCGGCATACTGATAGGACCCGATGGCACCAAGGCGCAATTCCAAATCCCGCGCGGCCTCGCTCCGCTCGGGAGCATGAAACACAGTGCCGTCCCAGCCTCGCCGCAATTGCGCCAGCGCTTCGCCGCACGCGGAGTTCATGGCCTCATCGCTTACGGGAATGTTTTCACCGTCCAATAACAGCTTCGATTGCGTGCGATGTTCCAGGATGATGTCGCCCTGCGGATCGCGTTGAAGGAACGCCCCGCCGGTCTCAATGGGGTGATGAGGGATCAGGCCAAACTCGAGGTTCAGCACCGTCCACGCGGCGAGAAATGTGTCCTTGTCGCCGTAGAGGACATCATAAAGCCAGTCCCAGTTTTCATTGAGCACGATCGTCAGTTGAAGGGCCTGCCAGGTCCGCGATTTGTCGATGGCCAGGATGCCGGTCTCCAGCGACGTGCACGTCTTAGGCTCAAGTCCGAGGATTTCCCAGATCGGATTTGTGTCCCGTATATCGACAACGTCCGGCCAGAACAGAGCGCCTGTGTCGGAATACCGAGACCAGTCGAAAATACCGGCCGGATCGGCGAAAGGTATCGTATCGGCGTCGAGGTAGGCGACCTCGCGAAACCGGCTATGGGCAATCGCATAGGGTTTCAGGGGCCAACCCCCGGCAACGCGCGCGGGATGGCCCGCCAGCACTTTGTCCGCGTCTACGACCTCGACGCCCTCTTCGCGCAGCATCAACCGCATGCCTTCGCTCATCTCGGCCCGGCCGAGATGCCAAACCTGCACAGGGAGCGCCGTCTTCAAAACCCGCTTCAACACCCAGATCAGCACCCAGGCGTTGGTAAAGTAGCGCGAACCGCCGGCACAAATGACGATGCCGCGCCCATCGAAGCGCGCAGCAGGGTATTTGCAGGGCTGTTCCCGCCAGTTTGCAATTTCCTCTGCGAGCGTCTCGCGTGTCGCCATTGCCGGGTACCGGGTCCTTTGCGCCAACCAAACTGGTCCTTGGCAATATCATACGATTTCGGACCGTGTGAAAGCATCAGGAATATTGACTCAAAGCGGAGCGATGGACACCTTGGCGGTGATGCGGAACCGGTCAGGGATGCCATAGCGGCAACACAGCCGCCTCGCGGATAAAGAGTAACGGATCGCATGAGAGCGCACGTCATTACCATTGCAGGGCTGCCGCACTCGGAAGCCGGCGCCTTGCGATGCATCGACACGGCAAGACAGTTCGATCTTAAGGTAGAACCATTCGCGGCGACGACGCGGTATGAGGCCGAAAGCTCTCTGCGGGCGGAAGGGCTGGCTCTCAATCCAACTCTCTTCCATCGTGTTTCGGACGAACCGATCGGCGACCGCGACAAGGTCGCCCGGGGCGATTGGCATATGACAACGCCGGAACTCGGATGTTTCCTGTCCCACTACCGGTTGTGGAAAATGTGTGCGGAACGGGAGGAACCGGTCATTGTTTTTGAGCACGACATCCGCGTGACTGCTCCTCTGCCGCCTCTGATCCCCGGCTTCATGGCCCTCAGCTTCCTGAAAAACACCTATTCCGGCGCCGGGGGATACGCACTTGCCCCGAGGGGCGCTCACGCGGTAATCGAGGAAGCAACCCGCAACGGAGTTCAACCCGCCGATGAGCTGTTGTGGCGAACCGACGTCTTAGGGTCATTGAGGGCGTTCTGCGACCCGCCGGTCATAGAGTATGACGACAAGGGAGTGTCGACGATCCAGTATTCACGTTCGGATCGGAGCCATGCGCACATTCGCAAGCGCGATCCATGGATCGACTTTACGCCAGCGGTGCCGGACGGGTCCGGCTAGACCGCTTCAGGTTACCTCCTGCAAGATAGCTGAGCGAAACGAGATAGACGTTCCGCCCCCGGTCGCGCAAGGAGACCACTCCGTCGTAACTGCACCGCGCCAGGCCGACGTCCCGGAATCCCAGCCTGATGCCGAAATGTTCCGCCAGTTCATCGAAGCTCTGCTCACCGTGATAGAGAAGCTTGATGTCGCCGCCCGAGGTGTCGGGAAGACAGCTTATGTCGACCAGGCAGGCACCGGAGACGGCATCGCGAAGCGCCTCGTCATAGTTGTCCTTTGTGATGTAATCCAGGTTCCGGCCGGAGAAATCCACCGGCCGCGTGTTCAGGACAATCGCTTCCAGGGCCCTGTCGAAATGGTCAATGTGGCTCGACCCTCTACGCCCGTAATTGTAGGTTCTGGAGACTTCAGGGTAAACGACCGAGCGATCTTTGCGCTGCTCCGGCAGGCGTATCCAGTCGTCCCAGGTCTGCAAGGGCCAGATGTCGCGCAGTTCGTCCCACAAGGCGCGTGGCATGTACCAGCCAAGGCCCGGAAAGAAATCCGATCTGCAAAGACGCGCTGGGTCTTCGACACGCCCGGGATAACCGTTGTCGTTCCATGCCGAAACCGTCCAGATGGTTGGATCGGCCTGCATCAACGCGATCGCGTGGCGGAAATAGTTGAAAAAGTCGGGAGCGATTTCGAGATCGTCCTCAAGCACAATCACGCCCTCCAGACCACGTTCATCGAAAAGCTGCCGGAACGCCCAGCCGTAATGCTGCGAGATGCGGTAATAGACAGAATACTTGGAGTAGCGCTCCGCGGTACATCCCGGTTCCCAGGAGCCATCGGGCCGTGATCCATCACGCACGGGTTCGGCGAATGTCAGATGCTCGATCCGGGGTCCGTACCACTTGATTGCCTTGCTGACGCGTTTCTCCGTGCCGTCCTGCGACACGAATATGCGGCGCCCCGGCTCATCGTCATTGGCAAAAACGGCATCCAGCGCACGCCGCAAATAAGCTGGCCGGTCGCAGGCAAAGACAACGAGCGGTATCGGTTCACGAGCCATCGGCATCTATTGTCTTCGGCCTGGAGGGGCGTAGCGGCGTCCGCTCCGCACATCGGCAATTTTCATGCTGTTTGCGGGACGTGCCAGTAATAGGAAAAGCGGCCCGGTTGCAATAGAGGCCACACCTGCTCACGTCCCGAGCCTCATCCAGCGACTTCCCCGAGCCGCAACTGCGTTACGCAGATGCTTGCGCCACCACGGCACCGTCAGCTTGGACCAGTCGTACGCGCCCTCGGTGAGGCGCGTTTCGAACTCCCGGGATTTCTCTGCAAGCGTATCGTCGGTCACCTCGCAATAGTGATCGACCTCCCAGACCGGCAGATCCGCAAACAAGGGCGACATGGCGGGATTACGCATGACAATCGGCACACAGCCAAGCGCAAGTGCCTCCCAGGTGCGGTGACAATCATGGCCGCCTCCGGGAGGACTGGCAACGAACCGGCACCGCGCCATCGCCTGCCAGAGGGGCCCCCGCGGCACCTGAAAGCGCTCGATACGAGCGGCGCGCAGCCGTTCGCATGCCACCTGGCACTGCATCCTGTCATCGATGTTGGATTCGATGTTGAATTGTACATAAACAACCGGGGAGCGCTGTATCCACGGTGCGGCGGCATCGCGGCAGCCAAGCAGTTCATCCTCCTGACTCTGCGGCGTTTGCCCCTTCTCCATACCCCATGTCTTGACCGTTCCGCGATGAATGCTGTGGAAGTCGAGCCCGACGGGCACGGGAAAGGCGCGCCGGTGAACCAAATCCAGATTCTGTGCAATCACGGCGACAACCCGCCAGTCACGAGGAAACCCTGCCTTCAGAAATTTTTCGGGCAGCGCTTCGGAGAAGACGGACCAGATGCTGTCTCCGCTGACGATGACGATGGGGCGTATCAGGGACGGCAACACATGCACGAAGAATTCCTCCATGCGATAGCCGTTCACATAAACAAACACGGGATTTCCAAGATGGCAGTTGATCGCCCAGATATAGCACCTGGCCCAATCCGCTGTGGCTTCCCCCAACCCCGGAGAAAGGGCGGGATAAACATCTGCGAGCCCGGCGGCCATCGCCTTTGACCAGACGATGGCGTGCTCGGTGCGGGCGGTGCGCAGGTCGTAGTCGATATCGCCGAGTTGTTCGTTCAGCTGCGATGTGTCGACGAATTTCCGTCGCATGGCGGCCAGCGAGAACCCAGGCAGACCGGGCATCGTCACGCATCGTCTCCCATTGCTCATCTCTCCCGCATTTGCGTGGCCACCCGGCCGGTTACGCCTGCCCGCTCGCAACTGCGGGCGCGCATCGCAATATGGCAAATGGAATCAACAGCTTCAACGTGCAAAGAAAATTGCCTTACGGCTTTCACCGACGAGCAAGCGCATTGTTGGGGACCAACATCGGGCTTGAGCCCTCGCGCCTTGACATTTTCAGATTGAATCGGCGCATCACTTGGGATATCACGCGCGGACAGGCATCTCTTGGGGAATAGTTTAACGGTAGAACGACGGGTTCTGGCCCCGTTAGTCCAGGTTCGAATCCTGGTTCCCCAGCCAGCCGGCCCTCCATCCCTCAGTTCTCTCTCCAAGTTTCGTGACATCCGCGGCACCCGTTGCGCTGTTCCGGGCGCATCAATGTGCGTTGACCAAAAATCTAACGTCCGTTAGAATATCCTTGAACCGTTGTGAACAATCGCTGTGGAGGGCGACCTGTGCCACACCATCTGACGAGTGAGCAAACCGCGTTCCGCGATGCGGCCGAACGCTTTGCCCGCGACAAGCTCGCACCGCAGTATCAGACACGCGCCAAAGCACATGCCCTTGACCGCGATGTGCTGCGCGAGATGGGAGCGTTGGGCCTGATCGGCGTCGACTTGCCGGAAGACCAAGGCGGGCTGGGTGAGACATCGGTTACCTCCGGCATCATCACCGAGCAAATCGCCTACGCGGATTTCAATGTCAGCTATGTGCAGCTGCTGGCCTCGCTCCTTGGGGGCATGGTGGTGAAACACGCCTCGCCGGATCTGGTTCAGGAGTGGATCCCCAAAATCATCGCCGGCGAAAAGCTGATTGGCCTGGGTCTCACCGAACCCAGAGGCGGCTCCGATGCGGCAGGACTTCAGGTGCGCGCCGAAAAATCGGGTAATGGCTGGCGCCTTAACGGTGAGAAAACCTCGTTCAGCCTGTCGGATCAGGCCGATGTGGCGATCATCTTCGCCAGAACCGGCGATCCGGCCGGCAAGGCGCGCGGGGTGAGTGCGTTTCTGGTCGATCTCACTGAAAAAGGCATCACGCGCTCCCACTTCGACGATATAGGCACCAAACCCGTCGGGCGGGGTTCGGTTTTCTTCGACGATGCATTCGTGCCGGCCGAATGCCTGATGGCGGAACAGGACCGGGCATTCGGCACCGTGATGGCGGGTTTCGACTACAGCCGCGCGCTCATCGGACTGCAGTGCGTTGCCCCGGCGCAGGCTTCGGTGGACGAGACCTGGACATATGTCGGCGAGCGCGAAGCCTTCGACACGCCGATCGTGCAGTTTCAGGGAGTGAGTTTTCCGTTGGCGGAAGCGGAAACCCAACTCACGATGATGCGTGAGCTTTGCTACCACACCCTGGCGCTGCGCGATAACGACCAGCCACACACTTCGGAAGCCGCCATGTGCAAGTGGTATGTGCCGAAGACGGCCTGCGAGATCCTGCACCAGTGCCTGATTCTGCACGGCCATTACGGCTACACCACCGACCTGCCGCATCATCAGCGCTATTGCGATGTGCTCGGCCTGCAGATCGGCGACGGCACGGCACAAATCCAGAAGCTTGTTATTGCGCGGGAGAAGGCCGGACGCGTTGCCCTGCAATATGACTGAGGGTGTGAACCCATGACGAATCCAGTGCTGCAATCGATCGAAGATGGTGTCGGCATTATCGAGCTGGCGCGGCCGGAAAAGTTCAACTGCCTCTCCACAGACACAATGACCGGGATCGATGAGGCACTGGCCGCGTTCGAAACAGACCGGAATGTCCGCGCTATTCTCGTAAGATCGCAAGGCAAGCACTTTTGCACAGGCGCAGACCTTGAAGAGGTGCAGGCGACGAAACACTCCAGTGAGGAACTGGACCGTTTTATCGACTGCGGCCAGAGCACGCTTTCCCGGCTCGAGGCAAGCCCTCTGCCCGTCGTCGTCGCGGTGCAGGGTTTGTGCCTCGCCGGCGGTATTGAGCTGATGCTGGCGGGCGACATCTGCATTGCCGCTGAGGGTGCACAATTTGGCGATCAGCATGCGCAGTTTGGCTTGATTCCCGGCTGGGGCGGTAGCCAACGGCTAACCCGCATACTCGGGTTACGCCGCGCCCTGGACCTCCTTTACAGCGCCAGGTGGATGAGTGCCACGGAAGCTCATGCGGCCGGTCTCGTGAACATGGTCGCCGAAGACGAAAACCTGCACGGAGAGGCGCTTGCGTTTTGCCACACCCTGACGACACGCAGCCGCGTTGGCCTTAGCGAGATGAAACGTCTGGCCCGCGACGGCCTTGAGCTTACCCTCGACGCCGCGATGCAGCTTGAGCGCGAGGCGGCCGTGCGCCATCTGCAAAGCGCCGATGCTGCCGAAGGCCTTGCTGCATTCGAAGCGCGCCGGAAACCCAAGTTCACACAATAGATGCGGCCGAAGACGCCTAGAGATGCGGCCGAAGACGCCTAGCCGGGAGCGTCGCCGGTCTCGGCCGAAATTCCATAGAGGATAAGATCTGCGTAGCGCGCCGCAACGGTGGCAACGGAGTGCTTTTCTCCGTCGAACCACTCAGCGGTCCAGTTCAACGCGCCCAGCAGAAACTGGCGTAACGGCGCGATGTCCACCCCCTCACGCAATTGTCCGGCCATTTGCGCATCGATCAGCAGCGTGTCCCAGAGTTCAGCGTACGCGCGCCGCAAGGGATAGTGGCGTTCGCGAATTTCTTCGGGCAACTGGCTGTATATGCGGATGTTCACCGACGTGAATTCGCTGCGTTCGAGGATCAGGGCCAGGTGCGTTTTCACCGCACCGGCGATCCGCACCCGATAATCGGATTCCGCTTCGCTCGATTGAAGCTCGGCTTTCACGCCGTCAAAAATTTCGCGCACACCCTGATCCAGGATGACGTCGAGAATCTCTTCCTTCGAATCGAAGTGATAGTAAATGCTGCCCGCCTTCATACCCGCCGCCGCGGCAATATCACGAAGAGTAGACGCTGCGTATCCTCGTTCACGAAACAGGCTTGCAGCAGCTCTCAGGATCACGTCATGGGATCTGTCGAACTTAGAGCTGGCATTCCCTAGCAAACTGTTCTGGGCTTCAAGAGACATACGGCAA
Source organism: Hyphomicrobiales bacterium (assembly GCA_021775755.1). Taxonomy (GTDB): domain Bacteria; phylum Pseudomonadota; class Alphaproteobacteria; order Rhizobiales; family JAJFHB01; genus JAJFHE01. The sequence continues at coordinate 215,125 of JAJFHE010000025.1, forward strand.
TGTGTGTTTGTGGATCGTCAAGCTGCGTCTAAGGGACCTTACACTTGTTAGAAAACAATGCAATCATCCCCCCTTGGCGAAGAAATTCTGCGGAGTAAGGAAGCGCGAATGGGCGTATTGAACGGTTACAGAGTGCTTGATTTCGGCCGTTATGTAGCCGGGCCCTACTGTGCGACGCTGCTTGCGGATTTTGGCGCCGAGGTGATCCGCATCGAAAAGCTGGCAGGATCGGAAGACCGCTACACCATGCCTGTGGAACCGGATGGCGCGGGTGCGCTGTTCCTTCAGGTAAACCGAAACAAGAAGGGTATGACCCTCAACCCGATGAAGCCCGAGGGCCGTGAAGTTGTCGCAAAGCTCGTGGAAACCGCCGATGTCGTGGTAGCGAACTTGCCGGCCCCCGGCCTCAAGGCAATGGGGCTCGACTATGAAACACTCCGCGCCATCAAACCCGACATCATTCTGACAACCATTTCGACATTTGGCACAGGCGGCCCCTATAGCGACCGGGTCGGCTTTGACGGACTGGCGCAGGTCATGTCGGGGGGCGCGTATCTGTCCGGCCCGGAAGGGTCACCGACCCGATTTGTCCTGCCCGTCGTCGACTTCGGCACCGCTATGATGGCGGCCTATGGGACGGTGACCGCGCTGCTGCACCGGGAGCGGACCGGAGAAGGACAGATTGTGGAAGGCGCGCTTTTGAACACGGCGCTGACTTATGCCAACGCCTATCTGATCGAACAGAGCCTGACAGGTTGCGACCGTGTCTCGACCCACAACCGGGCTCAGATCGCCAGCCCCGCCGACATAGTGCGGACACGGGACGGATGGATCATGGTGCAGGTGATCGGGCAGCCGCTGTTCGAACGCTGGGCGCAGATGGTCGCACGGCCCGACCTGCTCGACGATCCCCGCTATGCGAGCGATATAGGCCGCGGCGATAACGGCGAAGAGCTCACCGCCATTGCCCGCGAACACGCCGCCGGTCTCACCACGGCAGAAGCGCTCGCCGCCTATGCCGAAGCATCGGTTCCCGCCGGACCGGTTTACACACCACAGCAGGCGCTCGACGACCCCCACATCGCCGCCATGGGTTTCTTTCACGGCATGAGCTATGGCACTCTGCCCGAGGCCCCGATTGCCACCGCTCCCATAGCACTGTCGAATTCAGCCGGCGAAATCAGGACGCCTCCGCCTGAACTCGGCCAGCACACCGACGAAATCCTGAAAGACCTCGGCTACGACCAACTTCAGATCGCCGCTCTGCGGAAGGCGCGCGCTGTTTGACGCGATGCCGCAGGGACGCCCGCGCAGCTTGGAAGACGGTTTCAATGGTGTAAGCTCACGGTTCACCAATCAGTGCGTCAGACAAGGAAGACGGCGATGGCCAAGAAGCCGAGGCAGAAAAGCAAACCTTCCAAGGAAACAAAAACAAAGCGGGAGCCGGAGACAGTTCCGTCCGTCCATCGAGTTGGGCAGACCGGCGCCGACATCAAGGCGGACCGGAGCAAGATCCCCAACAAGATCTACGAAAAGGAACTGGCGGCGCTGCAAATCGAACTCGTCAAGCTGCAGGAGTGGGTCAAAGCCTCCGGACTTAAGGTGGTGGTCCTGTTCGAGGGCCGCGATGCCGCCGGCAAGGGCGGTACGATCAAACGCATGACCGAATCCTTGAACCCGCGCGTCTGCCGTGTGGTGGCACTTGGCACGCCGACGGAACGGGAGAAAACGCAATGGTACTTCCAGCGCTATGTTCCGAACCTGCCGGCGGCTGGCGAGATCGTGCTTTTTGACCGCAGCTGGTACAACCGCGCCGGCGTCGAACGTGTCATGGGGTTCTGCACGGACGAGGAATACGAAGAGTTCCTGCGCGCCTGTCCGGAATTCGAACGCATGCTGGTGCGCTCGGGCACCAAGATTATCAAGTACTGGTTCTCCGTCAGCGACGACGAACAGGAACGGCGCTTCCAAAGCCGCATCACAGATCCGACAAAGCGCTGGAAGTTGAGCCCGATGGATCTGGAATCACGCCGCCGCTGGGTTGAGTATTCCAAGGCCAAGGACAGTATGTTCGCCCACACCGACATCAAGCAGGCGCCCTGGTATGTGGTTGAAGCGGAAGTCAAGAAAAGGGCGCGCCTGAACTGCATCCGGCATTTTCTGAGCCTGATCCCGTATGAGGATCTGACGCCCGAACCGATCGAACTGCCGCCGCGGACCGCCGGTACAAGTTATGTACGGCCGCCGAAAGCGGAGCAGAACCTGGTGCCCGATCACTACGAGGCGATGGCGAAGAAGAAGTAGCGCCTAGACCGTTTCTCGTTCATATGGAATCGGTCCAGAAGGTTCTACCAGTTGTCGATGGTGCGTTTACGGCCGGTGCGCGGGGGTGTCGGCGGCAGGGCATTGAGGAACTTCAATACGACATCGCGTGTGTCCGCCGGGTCGATCACGTCGTCATACTCATAGCGCGCGGCGACCTGAAGCGCGGTGTTACGGGCGCGGATTTCGTCGGCCAGTTCGCGTTCGCGCGCGAGCCGCGTCTTTTGATCGTCGATCGCATCGAGCTCCTGCTTGTGCGTGATCTTGACGGCGCCTTCCAGCCCCATGGCGCCGAATTCGGCCGTCGGCCACGCCACCAGCAGCGCCGGATTGAGCGGCAGCGATCCCATCATGTAGTAGCCAAGACCGTAGGCTTTGCGCAGAACCACGGTCATGAACGGAACCGTCGCGTTAACCGCTGCTGTCAGAATGCGCGAACTGTGGCGCACTAGCGCTGTCGCCTCGACTTCCGGCCCGACCATAAGCCCCGGCGTGTCGCACAGAAACAGCATCGGAATGTCATGCGCATCGCAAAGCTGAATGAAACGGGCGAGCTTGTCGCAGGCCGGGCTGTCCATAGCGCCGGCTAGAAACATCGGCTGGTTCGCCAGCACGCCCACGGGGCGCCCGGCAATTTTGATCAAGGCGGTGACGGCGGCGCGCCCGAAGCGTGGCCGCAGCTCAAGTACCGATCCGACATCGGCAACACCCTCGATGACCTTGCGGACGTCGTAGGCACGGCGCGGGTTCTCCGGCACGATGTCACGCAGCGCCATCGGGTCCGGCGCTTCGCCGGGTGTTCTCTCATCGCTGAAATAGGACAGGTAAAGCCGCGCGACTTCGATTGCCTCCGCCTCGTCTTCGACAACGATATCGACCGCGCCGGACGCCTCGTGCACTTCCGGAGGCCCCAACTCCTCAGGCGTCAGCTTGAGGCCGAGCGCGGATTCAACGAGCGGTGGGCCGGCCATCCCAAGCGCTGCCTTGCGCGTTGCAATCAAGGTGTCACAGAGGCCGGCGACATTCGCATTGCCGGCAAAACACCGACCCGCGACAATGCCGAGCGTTGGCACCTGGCCAGACAGCTTCGCCATCATGGCGAAGGTTTCCTCAAAATCGCGGGCGGAGATATTGTTTTCGTGCGGGCGCCAGCCGCCGCCTTCGGTCCAGAACACGAAGGGCAGCCGCAGGCGCTCCACGATGTGCATCATGCGGTCCGACTTTGCATGGTTGATGGTCGCCTGCGTACCGGCATGGACGGTATAGTCATAGGCTGCCACGGCGACGCTTTGGCCGGCAACGCTTCCAAGGCCCATGACCAGGCCGTCGGCCGGCCCCACACGCAAATCGAATGCCGGCCGTGCAAGCTGGCCGTATTCCTGAAAGGTTTTCTCATCGAGCAGCGCGGCGATATTCGCTCGCGCGGTCCAGTGGCCGGTCCTGGCGCGTTTGGCGAGGGCTTCCGGGCGGTTATCGTCAAGCGTTGCCGCCTTGGCGTCGAGCACCTCGGCCAGATCCGGCCTCGGCTCGCCGCTGCCACCCTCGTCATCTTTGCTGGTCACGCGAAGCCTCTCCTGTTGTGTGCTTGCGCGAGGATATCAGGCCTCGCGGACATGCGCGACAACATCGCCTTCCGCAACACTGTCGCCTTCGCCAACGAGAATCTCTTCCAAGGTGCCCGCCATCTGCGCCTCGACCGGCACTTCCATTTTCATGCTTTCAACAAGCAGCACGACCTGACCGGCCGCAATCTCATCGCCGGCTTTCGCCTCCAAAGAGACCACGAAGCCGGACACCTCCGATTTCAGTTCTTTCATGAGATCCCGTCCCCTGACATTGCCACTCCAAGCGTCCTATACCAAGGAGGCGCGAGCATCAATGGCGCCGTCTCACGCAATGAGATGTTCGCAATTGCCAATCGGAGCACTACTGCGGAACGTGCTCGAGAAAAAGGATCTGCAAGTCGCTGGTCGGCACATACTCGTGCAGCGTGACCTCAAAGCGCGACGGCCCGGTCTTCTCGATGTCGTTGATGCAGAGAGACACCAGATTTGCCTCATCGCCCTTGTCGACGGTCAGGTGAAACCGGCCGATGGGACCGTGCCAGGTGTTGGCGGTTTTGAGAATGTAGTGGACCTCGTAGGCCACAAGCAACTCACCCTGGGCCTCGTCGATCTTCACCTGGGCGGCGCGGGCAAATCCGCCCTCGACGCAGTAGTTGTTGCGGAAGTAGTTCTCGCTCAAAGAGAACTGGCCGAAAAACGAGGCGCCCGCCACGGGACGGTAGCTGTGGGCGATCTTGGTCTCGCCGCCGCCTGGAAACGTCTGCAGCCAGTGATAGGTTACGCGCACACTCCACAGAGGCTGCAGTTCGCCGTGCGCTTCGTTCCACGCGAGAAGGCCAGCATCGCGGAGGTCTGCCTTGGCATCATCCGAAAGCGCTTTAAGCACCTCATACAACTCGCCTGCGAAGGCATTGATCGGAATGTCATGCCCGGCCACCTGAGCGGTGACATCGACGCCGCCGATCTCCGCTTTCAGTTCGACGTCCGGCGTCAGGGCCTCACCGTCAACGACGACGGTAAAGTCGACGAAGTTGGTACCATCCTCGCCCTGAAAACCGATCGGGTCCATCGACGACAGATCCACCACGGGCAGCGGGAAAGCGATAAGCGACGTGATGTCCTCATCGGCGATATTGCGGAACGTGTAGGAAACATTCACCTGTTCGCGCGAAATCTCCAGGTCTTCCTCGACCATGGTGATGGATGCATTGGGAACATACTGGATACCGCCTGCACCTAAGACCGCCGACGCGTCATTTGCGGCAGCGGATACGGGCGCAAGGGCGATTGTGGCAACGCCAAGTGCCATGAGTGTACGGATCATGGCACCAGTGTTACCCGCGTCCGCACGCCGGTCAACTTTCAGATCATTAAATTCCGACTCAGCCGGCTTCCGCCCCGCCATTCGCGCCGTTCTTCTTGCGGCGCCACATCAGGAACATCGGGTATGCGACGAGTGCGACGGCGCACACCATAAAGAAGGCGGAGAGCGGACGTTCGAAGAATATCATCGGGTCGCCGTGAGATCCGAGCAGAGACTGCCGTAGCGAGCGTTCCGCCAAAGGCCCGAGCACGATGGCCAGGACCGCCGGTGCCACTGGATAGTCGAGCTTGCGCAACAGATAACCCACAACACCGAACACGAACATCAGCCACACATCGTGCATGGTTTGCGTCGGGGCAAATCCACCGACAATGCACAGGATGAAAATCATTGGTGCAAGGATCGTGAATTTCAGCGTCAACACCCGCACGAACACCGGGATGAAGGCCAGGTTCAAGATCAGCGTGAACACATTGGCAACGTAAAGCGAGCCGATCAGGCCCCACACGAAGTCGGGATGCTCGCTGAACAAGAGTGGGCCCGGGCGCAACCCCCAGATGATCATGCCGCCGAGCAAAATGGCCGTGGTCGGGGAGCCTGGAATGCCGAGCGTGATCATCGGCAGCATCGAGCCGGTGGAGGCAGAATTGTTCGCCGATTCAGGCGCCGCGACACCGGAAACATTGCCCTTGCCGAAACTGTCCGGGTTCTTGGAGAATGTCTTGGCGAGCCCGTATGACATCAAGGACGCAGGGGTTGCCCCAGCGGCGGGGAGAATGCCGACGAAATAGCCGAGAACACCACCCAGCACAGTCGTGCCAAAATATTCCTTCACGTGCTTCAGGTTGCCCCAGAGCGAGCGGAATGAGCTCTTGACCTTGTGCACCTGCACGTCGCCCTGGGTCTGCTCTAGCGTCCACAGCATCTCGCCGATGCCGTAGATACCGATGGCCAGCACGAGGAAGTTGATGCCGTGGAAGAAGCCCGAAACGTCGAAGAAAATGAGGCGCGGCTTACCTGAGATGATGTCGAGGCCAACGGTGGCGAGCACCAGGCCGATGAGAATTGAGAATATCGTCTTCGGTACGTCGTCACCGCCAAGGCCGACAAACGTGGCGAAGGCGAGAATCATCAGGGCGAATTCTTCCTCCGGGCCGAACTTCAACGCAAATTCAGCCAGCGGCGGCGCAAACAGCGTAAACAGCACTACGGATATCGTGCCGCCGATAAACGACGCCACCGCCGCTGTCGTCAATGCGAGGTCCGCCTTGCCGGCCTGTGCGAGGGGCCGGCCGTCGAACACCGTTGCCACCGCCGTGGATGCCCCCGGTATTCCAAGTGTTATCGAACTCACCGCGCCGCCATACATAGCGCCGTAGTAGACGGCTGCAAGAAATATGATAGCCGATGTCGGCGGCACCAGAAACGTCACTGGCAGCAGAATCGCAACGCCGTTCACCGAGCCGAGGCCTGGCATGGCGCCGACGAACAGCCCAACCAGACACCCGATCACGAGTAATGTCAGATTGACGGGTTCAAAGGCCAGCAGAAGACCGTTGAACAAGGGTTCGATGATTGTTTCCATGGCAGGTCAAAACCTTGCGTTGGCCGTTGCGTCAGCGCGGCACGCGGTTGGTGTACCAATTGATGAATATAGAAATCGCTGCACCGACAGGGATCACTGCCAGCCAGAGCCCGGGACCGCCGCGGCCATAGATGATGTCGTACAAACCAAGGCTGACGAATAGCGGTTCAGACCAGCCATGCGGCAGCGGAATACGCAGTGCCCATTCAAAGAAAAAGAAAAGAAACGTCGGCGTCAACAGAGCCAGTGTTAACGTCAAATTCCAGCCGTGACTGCCCAGGAATCTCAAGTAGAACAGCAGGAACAGCGCAATCGCGATGTACATGCCGATGAACTGGGACAGCAGCAAAAGTCCGAACAGGGCCAGAATTGTGATGCCGATGATGCGCAGCTCACTCGCGCCGACATAGGGGTCGCGTGAGCGCGACTGCGGTGTGGTGCGCTTGAACCAGCGCACAATGGTCCAGATACACGACAGCAGCATGCCGGCGGAGAGCCAGAACGGCCAGGCACCCGACCCGGGGCCCTTCTCGGGCAACCAGCCGATGGCCAGCCCCTGTTGACTTTTGTACATGAAGCCGATCGATACCAGCGCCATCGCAATCGCCATTACGAGTTCAGCCGTTCGTACTGTCATTTCAGCCGCCTCCCACAGTGCGCCGGAATCGGAAGGATCCAACGCCGTTCAACCTTGAAATGATACTATGGAAATTTGTACCGAGCCCACATATACCGGTGGAGTTGACCGTTTCGCACACGGTGTGTCGTCGCCTCGTTGGGAATGCAGGCGGGCGGCCGTAAGTGCCGCCCGCCTGCTGTGTCGCGAAACTTATTCGCCTGTAAGCGCTGCGGCGCCAACCTCTTCGATCAGAGCCTTGTGGCGCTCGATCTGTGCGCCGTGGAACGCCTGAAGATCGTCGCCTGCAAGCCATTCCGTGCAGTCGAGACCGTCCTCGACACAGAATGTCTGCCACTCTTCGCCGTTGTACACTTTCGAGAACAGATCAATGTACCAGGCCTGAGCTTCAGCCGACATGCCCGGAGGTCCGTTGATCGAACGCTGCATGAAGTAGACGATGTCCACGCCAAGCTCGCGTGCGGTCGGAATGTCCGGATAGGCTGCCATGCGCTCGGGTGTAAACTGCACGAGCGGCATGGTGTTGCCGGCGCGGTAGAACTCGTTCTGTTCAGCAGGATTGTTGACGGTTGAGTCAATATGCCCGCCGACGAGGTTCTTGGCCACGGTGCCCCCACCCGGGAACGGGATGTAGGTCACCTCGTAACCGAACTCAGCTTCCATCATGGCAGTGAGGATTGAGTCTTCCTGACCCGATCCCGTGCCACCAACCTTCCATGTGCCATTGGTGCCCTTGACGGCTGCCACATAGGATTCAAGGTCGGTGATGCCGCTGTCGGACTGCACCCACAGCAGGAACGTGTCGAGCGCCATACGTCCGATCGGCGTAAACTGCGATACATCGACACCGAGATCCGCTTGAATGATCGGCGTGGTGTAGAAGCTGTTCAGCGTGACGAGGATGGTATGGTCGTCACCCGCGTGATCCTGCAGGTAACGCAGGGCTTCAGCGCCGGAACCGCCCGGCTTGTTGATCGGAATAAACGGGCGCGGCGACAGGCCGTGCTTTTCGATCAGCCCTTGAATCAGACGGGCAATCTGGTCAGCACCACCGCCGGTACCGGCCATGATGATAAACTCAACAGGCTTCACCGGCTCCCAGGCCGCTTTCGCCTTGTCAACGAGCCCGCTCATTGCGGTTGCGCTTACGGCAACCGTCAACGCGGCACTCATAAAGATATTGCGGAGTAGTCGCATTGTTCCATTTCCTCCCAATTAATCTGCATCACCGACCGCAATACCAGCACAGCGCGGCGCCAATGCCATCGGTGAACCGAGATTTAATGACATAAAGCTGCCCCTAATAAGGCGGCTTCCCGTCCACCGAAACCCTGTGGCGTTTTGTATACCACAGATCCATTGTAGCAGTTTCCAGCGTGATTTCAATGTCTGAAATCGATGAATCTTCCCTGCCCTGCACTCAATTTTTCGTTTAATTGCTTATGCTTGCAACAAAACTCGAAAACCGCCCCTGCAAAACTTAATGCACCAACAACACAGCGATCTCTGCATTGTCGGCCACATGCCGTGTCACACCGCCCATAATCAGCTCCCTCTGGCGGCTTTGCCCGTAAGCTCCCATCAGCAAAGTATCAACGCCAAGCCGCCTACTCATGGAAAGAAGGTTGTTGCCGACGGTCGGCCCCGATGACGTAAACGTTTCAATGTTTATGGAGACACCATGCGTCGCCAGCCACTGCTCGGCCTCGTGCGGACCGGGAACCGGTTCATCGGGTGCGTTTGCGCACAGCATCGTCACTTGATCGGCAGCAGCCAGAACCGGCAGCGCCATATATATGGCGCGCGCGGCCTCCGCGCTGCCATTCCAGGCAATGGCGACATGGCCCCCCACCGGCGCCTGCAGTTCGGGGGGGCAGACGAGCACCAATCGTCCGGTCGAAAATATTGCAGCTTCCAGAGTGTTGTGGCCGAGCGAGCCCTTTGATTCAGGCTGAGCCACGGCAACGATATCTGCAAGCCTGCCATACTGGGAAACGACTGCCGCCTGCTTTCCGGTGCGTTCACGCCAGGCCACCGACGTACGGTCCGTCGGCCAGGGCGGAGTATCCGACACCGCAAGATCGTGCGCGCTGCAATAGGTTTCGAAAATCTCTTTCAGATGCTTTTCTTCCTCATCCGCCATATTGCTTGCGGAGTCGGTTATCTGCTTGCGCAAAGCCTGATTGAGATAGGTGCCGAGCGGCAACATGTCGTCCGGTTTGGGTCGGCAGTGATTGACCTCGATATGTGCGTTGAACCGGCTGGCCAGCGCGAGGGCGCCATTCAGAACGGACTCGCCTTTACCATCGCCTCTAACCGGAACAAAAATAGTGCGTATTGTCATCAATATGCGCTTTCCTAGAACAGGCCTTCGATCTGGCCCTGTTCGTTGAGATAGATGTTGTTGGCGGACGGCACGCGCGGCAGGCCGGGCATCGTCATGATGGCGCCGGTCACGGCAACGATGAAGCCCGCACCGTTCGACAGCCGGAGCTCGCGGATCGGAACCGTGAAGCCCGACGGCGCGCCCTTCAGGTCAGGATCCGTCGAGAACGAGTATTGCGTCTTCGCCATGCACACCGGAAAATCGCCGTAGTCCTTCTGCAATTCATCGAAGCGCTTCTCAATCGCCCCGTCGCAGCTGATCCCGTCGCCGCCATAGATCTTCTTGACGATCGTCTCGACCTTGTCGCGAAGCGGCATGTCATCTGGATAAAGCGGCTGGAAGTCGGCCTCGCCGCTGTCGGCAAGCTCAACAACATGTTCAGCCAGGTCCGTCGTGCCCGCGCCGCCATCGGCCCAGTGCGTCGCGATGAACGCCCTGACGCCTTCCGCTTCGGCGGCAGCCTTCACAGCCTGAAGCTCCGCATCCGTGTCGGTAATGAAGTTGTTGATCGACACCGTCACCGGAACACCGAACGATCTGACATTGCGGATATGGCGCACAAGGTTCTCGCATCCAGCCGTTACCGCCTCGACGTTCTCCGTGCCAAGATCGGCCTTGCCCACACCGCCATGCATCTTCAGCGCGCGAACCGTCGCCACAAGAACAACCGCATCGGGCTTCAGCCCCGCCTTGCGGCACTTGATGTCGAAGAACTTCTCAGCCCCAAGATCGGCGCCAAAGCCCGCCTCCGTCACAACGTAGTCGGCAAGCTTCATCGCAGCCTTCGTCGCGATCACCGTGTTGCAGCCATGCGCGATATTCGCAAACGGGCCGCCATGCACGAAGGCCGGGTTGTTCTCAAGCGTCTGCACGAGGTTCGGCGCGATCGCTTCCTTCAACAGAACGGACATCGGGCCCGGGCCCTTCACATCGCGTGCATAGATCGGCTCGCGTGCCCGGTTCTGACCGATCACGATCTTGCCGATACGGTCGGTCAGATCCTGCAGGTTATTGGCAAGGCAGAAGATCGCCATGATCTCCGACGCCACGACAATGTCGAAACCGTCCTCGCGCGCAAACCCGTTCGCCACCCCGCCAAGCGAGTTGACGATGTTGCGCAGCGCCCGGTCGTTCATATCGACGACGCGCTTCCACGCAACACGGCGACTGTCGATATCAGGCTCCGTGCCCCAGTAAATGTGATTGTCGATCAGCGCCGACAAAAGATTGTGCGCAATGCCGATCGCATGAAAGTCGCCGGTAAAGTGCAGGTTGATGTCCTCCATCGGAACGACCTGCGCATAACCGCCCCCGGCAGCACCGCCCTTCATGCCGAAGCACGGACCCAAGGACGGCTCGCGCAGGCAGATCATCGCCTTCTTGCCGATCTTGTTCAGGCCATCGCCAAGACCAACAGTCGTTGTCGTCTTGCCCTCGCCCGCCGGCGTCGGCGTGATCGCCGTCGTCAGGATAAGCTTCGCGTCGGGACGGTCGCCAAGCGTGTCGAGATAGTCCATCGACACCTTCGCCTTGTACGGCCCGTACTG
>JAJFHE010000026.1 GCA_021775755.1 Hyphomicrobiales bacterium
ATCGTGCGAGGGATCGGCCTCGAAGTCTATGTCAGCACCGGTTTTGACACGGATCTCGTCTCCGACGATCTCGAAGTTCGCGTCGGACAGCGGATTGCCCGAACCATCGACCAGCGCGTAGGTGAAGGTCTCACCGGTGTCCTGATCAACCGCGGAGAGCGTCGCGACCGTCGTGCCATCTGCGGCATTCTCATCGACCGCGCCACCCGACACGGTGATGTCGGTCGGGTCTTCATTGAGGTCATTGACCGTGACCGTGACGGTCTCGGAGTAGGTATTCCCGCCGGAATCGGTGACCTGGACGATCAGATCGTGCGAGGGATCGGCTTCGAAGTCGATATCAGCACCCGCCTTGACGCGGATCTCATCGCCGACGATCTCGAAGTTCGCGTCGGATACGGGATTGCCCGAACCATCGACGAGCGCAAACGTGAAAGTCTCGCCGGAGTCCTGATCGACAGAAGACAGAGTCGCAACCGTCGTGCCGGCACCAGAGTTCTCATCTACAGAACCACCCGACACCATAATGTCGGTCGGATCTTCATTCAGGTCATTGACCGTCACCGTGACGGTCTCCGAGTAGGTGTTCCCGCCGGAATCGGTGACCTGGACGATCAGGTCATGCGAGGGATCGGCTTCGAAGTCGATGTCAGCACCCGCCTTGACGCGGATCTCGTTGCCGACGATCTCGAAGTTGGCATCACTGAACGGATTGCCGGAGCCATCGACCAGCGCATAGGTGAAGGTCTCGCCCGAATCCTGGTCCACAGCAGAGAGCGTCGCGACCGTTGCGCCGTCCGCCGCATTCTCGTCCACCGCGCCACCGGACACCGTAATGTCGGTCGGATCTTCGTTGAGGTCATTGACCGTCACCGTGACGGTCTCCGAATAGGTGTTCCCGCCGGAATCGGTGACCTGGACGATCAGGTCGTGGCTGGGATCGGATTCGAAGTCGATGTCAGCACCCGCCTTGACGCGGATCTCGTCACCGACGATCTCAAAGTTCGCGTCGGAAACCGGATTGCCGGAGCCATCGACCAGCGCATAGGTGAAGGTCTCACCGGAATCCTGGTCGGTCGCACTCAGGACTGCCACGGTCGTACCGGGGGCGGAGTTCTCGTCAACTACGGTGCCGCTGGCGGCGATGTCTGTCGGGTCTTCATTCAGATCGTTTACCGCGATCGGCACGGCTTCTTCATAGGAATTGCCCGCGGAGTCGCTCACACGGATATTGAGGTCATAGGTGTCCAGCGTTTCAAAGTCGATATCGGCGCCCGCTCTGACGCGCACCTCGTCACCGATGATTTCGAACACGCTCGATCCGCCGACAATTTCAAATGTAAAGCTGTCGCCGGCGTCCGGATCGTCAACGGAAAGGCGCGCCACGACGGTGCCGACGGCGGCGTTTTCGTCGACGCTGCCTCCGGCGATTTCTATGTCAGTTGGTGAGCTCTTGACATCTCCATCGTCGCTAACGCCTGGCACAGGAGCCGCCAACTGCTCGTCGCCCATCCCTGCTTCGGCCGCGCCGGAAATCTGTGAGCTGCCCTCGGCATCCGTTTCCTCATATGCCGAAGCCTGGCGGGCGCCATCGAATTGCGATTGGAAGGCAGGTGCTTCAAGCGGCAAATCCTCCGCGCCGCTGCCCGTCAGCGCAGCGTTGACGCCTTCGGAAAGCTGCTCATTAGCGCCGGTCGCTTCTGCGCCAACCGGCGGCACTGGTGCCGGTTCGCCTCCCGCAACATCACCATCGGCGACAAATGACGCTTCTTGCTCCGGCGATACAACCTCGGTGGAATCAAGTTCCGGATCCTTGAATGTTTGGCTGCCCTGGTGGACATTCGACAGCGTGATCTCTTCCAAAATGCCGCCATCGCCTGTGAGACGGTAATCATTGGCATCGCGAACCGCTTCGTCCGTTCCCGGCGCAGCATTGTTCAATTCCTGTCCGACCGGTCCGGCACCGCCCGAGGTGTTCGCGGGGTTTTCCCCGTTTTGCTTTATTTCTTCCGCCATTTTGGCTCCGTCACTCTGACTAAAGACAGCCCTGCGCCAGACAGACCGGCGCATTACAACCGGCGGAGTATCGGAAATACAGTTTAATAGCCGCTTCACGGCCGGCCGGATTTTGCCGCACTGGTTAACCGGCCGTAACCAATTTCCTTGGCGGATGGCGCCTTGTTTCGGTACCGATTCGACAGATTGAGGGCTGGGCATTTGCACAGACTCATGTAAAACATATTCACATGAGCTGGTCGAAACGCGGCAAAGGCCGCGGGTATCATCACGGAGACTTGCGCGAAGCGCTGGTGCAGGCGGCCCTGGACCTCATTGCCAGCAAGGGGCCTGCGGGCTTCACATTCGCCGAAGCCGCACGCACGACAGGGGTCAGCGCGGCGGCCCCCTACCGCCACTTTCGCGACCGCGACGCGCTTATGGCGGATGTCGCACGGCGCGGGTTTGAACGCTTCGGCGAGCAGTTGTCCATGGCCTGGAACGGCGGCACGCCCGACCCGATCACGGCGTTTCAGAGCACCGGGCGAGCCTATCTGAACTTCGCACGCAGTGAACCTGCCTACTACGCAGCCATGTTTGAAGCCGGGCTGCCACCCGACATGGACACCGACCTTGCCCGGGCAAGCGACGATGCCTTTGCCGTTTTGCGGCAAGCGGCAGAGGCTGTTTGCGCGACGCTTGCGCCGGAAAACCGGCCGCCTCCGCTTATGATGGCATTGCATGTCTGGTCGCTGTCGCACGGCATCGCTTCATTGTTTGCCCGCGGCGACGCGGCAAGACGCAAACTGCCAATGCCGCCGGAAGATCTTCTGGAGGCCGCAATTCTTGTTTATTTACAAGGCCTTGGATCAATGCGAGGTGCGAACGGACAAACCGGCTAGGCGCCTCTCATCTGAAATCTTGCGTCATACACTTGACAGATCGACCTGCACTGCCCAAATATGTGAATGTTAAATACATTAACATGAGGGTCCAATGGAACTTGCACAGAAATTGGACGATTACGGCAAACCGGCCTGGATCGCTGTAATGGTCGTCAGCTTTATCGTGTTCTGGCCCATCGGCCTTGCAGTCCTGGCATACATGATTTGGAGTGGTCGAATGGGATGCAGCAAGCGTGGTGGCCCCGGACGTTGGTACAATAAAACCGAATCGGGCAAGGCGTCCCGCTCGGAGTGGTGGTCGCGCACAAAGGCCGGTCACCAAACCGGAAATCGTGCCTTCGACGAATACCGCGAAGAAACCCTGCACCGTCTGGAGCAGGAACATGACGAATTCATGGGCTTTCTCGACAATTTGCGCCAGGCGCGCGACAAGGCCGAGTTCGATCAGTTCATGGACGAGCGCCGCCAGCGCTCCGAAGAAGAGGCCCCTGAGAGTTCAGACGGTCCCGCCGCACAGCCTCAAAGCTGACGGCACCCCCGAACGTCTGTCTCTCCTCCCCTAACGCCGGACCCGACACGGTCCGGCGTTATTCTGTTCCAAACAGTAGCGCCGGATCTCATTTTGGGGCCCGGCGTTGCCGTTATCCACCTCCCAGCAACATCAGACAGGAATCCATTGTGCGTCCGCCGCGTTCATCGCAATATCGCCCTCCTCGCACCGCACAAAGGAGTGTTCATGAGCGGAAGATTGAAGGGCAAGCGCGCCGTGATAACGGCGGCGGGCCAGGGGATCGGCAAGGCAACGGCGGAACTGTTTGCGACCGAAGGCGCCAACGTTCTGGCCACGGATATCAACGGCGATCTGCTTGCCGCGCTCAACGGCGTTGAAACTCGCGTTCTCGACGTGACGGACCCCGGGGCGATCTCCGCCCTGGCCGGCGAAACCGCCACGCCCGATATCCTCTTCAACTGTGCGGGCTATGTGCATCAGGGCACGATACTTGAGTGCGGCGAAACGGAATGGCGGCGCTCGTTCGATATCAACGTCACTTCGATGTACCGCATGGTGTCCGCATTCATTCCGGCAATGATCGAAAACGGCGGCGGCTCCATCATCAACATGTCGTCGGTGGTGAGTTCCCTTAAAGGCGTTCCCAACCGGTTCGTCTACGGCACCACCAAGGCAGCGGTTATCGGCCTGACGAAGTCCGTCGCCGCCGACTTCATTTCTCAAGGTATCCGTTGCAACGCGATCTGCCCGGCAACCGTTCAGTCTCCCTCGCTCGAGGAGCGCTTGCATGCGCTCGGCGACTATGAAGCCGCCCGCGCGGCGTTCATTTCGCGCCAGCCCATGGGGCGCCTTGGCGAACCCTCCGAAATCGCTTCGCTTGCACTCTATCTGGCATCCGACGAAAGCGCCTACACGACCGGCGTTGCCCATCCCGTCGACGGCGGCTGGGCGTTGTGAGCCGGCGGCGAAAACCAAAACCTTATCGAGGATACCTGTGAAATGAGCGA
Source organism: Hyphomicrobiales bacterium (assembly GCA_021775755.1). Classification (GTDB taxonomy): domain Bacteria; phylum Pseudomonadota; class Alphaproteobacteria; order Rhizobiales; family JAJFHB01; genus JAJFHE01. The sequence continues at coordinate 4,419 of JAJFHE010000026.1, forward strand.
TACGACGTTTGAGAACCAGTGCGCTGTCGTCACCGGCGGCGCACAGGGAATTGGCCGCGAAATCACCATCCGTCTCGCAAACGGCGGCGCCAGAGTGGCGATCTGGGATCTGGACGACAGCCTCGCCTCTAAAACGGCTTCAGAGATTGGCTCCAACGGAGCGGTCATTGCCGCCCGTACCGATGTCACCGATCTTGCATCGGTCGAAGCTGCCCGCGACGAAACGCTCAAGGCGTTCGGCCAGATCGACGTACTGGTCAACAACGCCGGCATTTCCGGCCCTAACGCCCCGACCTGGGAATACACACTGGAAGACTGGCACAACGTCATGAAAATCAATCTCGACGGGCCGTTCCATTGCTGCCGGGCGGTCGTGCCGCAGATGATTGAGCGCGGCTACGGACGCATCGTCAACATCGCCTCGATCGCGGGAAAGGAAGGCAACCCGGGCGCGCCGGCCTACTCCGCCTCCAAGGCGGCCGTTATCGGTCTCACCAAATCACTGGGCAAGGAACTCGCCGGCCACGACATCTCCGTCAACGCGGTGACGCCGTCAGCGGCGCGCACCGCGATCTTCGATCAGATGTTGCCGGAACATATCGACTACATGCTCTCTAAGGTGCCGCGCGGCCGCTTCGCCAAGGTTGAGGAAATCGCCGCCATCGTCGCGTTTGCGGCATCGCGTGAGTGCGCATTCACTACCGGCGCCGTGTTTGACGTCTCCGGCGGCCGCGCGACTTACTGAGCCGTGCCCCGCCACTGCGCCACGGACTGCGGAGAGATCAAAATGCCCATCCTGTCGCTGAAGGGAACGCGCCACTCATCGCGCTCCGGCCAGTTCAGGCATTCGCGGCGCACACGCTCAAGACCCGCAACAAGTTGTTGTAGATCGCGTCGTTGCATGATGGGGGCGGAATGCACATCGCCGTCCGCTACATTGCCATGTGCGCACAATATCTGGGTGTCATCGCCGATCTGCTCGCGGACGGACGTCGCAATGGCAAGATACTCCGGCAACGAAGCGCCGGGCACCTGGGCATAGAGATCCCCGTCATAAAGAAAATCCGCCGCGTAAAACAGATCGCGCCCGGGTTCGTACAATGAAACGGAATCCGGCGAATGGCCGGGCGTGTGCAAGATGCGAAGTCTGCGCCCGCCGAGATCAATCTCACCTTCGATCGCAAGCCACTCCGACACCTTGAAGGCCGGAGCCTCCAGGTTTTCCCACGCCCCGAGAAAGAACTCTTCGCTCGGCGTGACAACGCCGCCCTTTTCGAAGGCACGCAGGCATGGCAGGTCCGCCAGTGCCACACGAGAAAACCGGTGCACGTTTCCGAGATGATCAAAATGCATATGCGAGGGCATTGCGGTCAAAGGTTTGTCTGTAAGCCGGGCGGCGACGCCCGAGATATCGCGCGAGAACGAACCTGTGTCGAACAACAAGGACCGCTCATTGCCGATCAGGAGATAGCTCCAGTTCTGCTGGTAGTAAGCCGGCTCACCGATCGCGTAGGTCGTTTCGTCAAGACGCTGCACCGCGTACCAGCCGTCTTCCAGAACAAGACCATCGGCCAGAATTATGTCGGGCAGATTGATGTCGGCCATGGCGAACGCCTCCTCGTTTTAGTATCCCGGCCCAGTGTGCAACACCGGTTTTGCATGGCAAGCAAAATCCGGTTGAGGCAGAATGCGGCTCCTGGCAGGAGGACCATCATGCGCTGTCTCATCCAAAGAGTGACCGAAGCCCAAGTTGATGTCGCCGGAGACACCATCGGCAAAATCGGCCCGGGCATGCTCGTGCTTGTCTGCGCCATGCAGGGCGACACGGAAGACAACGCCGCACACCTTGCGCGCAAGGTGGCGAGCTTGCGAATTTTCCGCGACGAAGAAGACCGCATGAACCGCTCCGTTGTCGATGTCGGGGGTGCGGCCCTTGTCGTCAGTCAGTTCACGCTTGCCGCCGACACATCGCGCGGCAACCGCCCCGGCTTTTCAGCCGCCGCGGCACCGGACGACGGCAACGCGCTATACGAAACATTCTGCGGACTTCTGCGCGAACACGGCGTGCCCGTCGAGACGGGGGCCTTCGGCGCCGACATGTCGGTGAGCCTCGTCAATGACGGGCCGGTCACCATCTGGATGGAGTTCTGAGCCAGCTATTTCGGTGGTTCGCGGAATATCGGTCCGCGGGCGATCACCGGCTGCAGCAGATCTTCATAGTCGTACTCTTCGTCTTCGACCGGCGGGCGTTGCAGCTGGCCCGGGTATCCAAGTTTTGTGCGGATGTCGGCATCGAGATAGTAGGCCGACGAGGCGACAAGGCCTATCAGCCCAATGGCATCAGGTTGATCGCGGTTGAGCATCTCGGCAATCTCCCCCGCATCCCCTCCTCCGCCGCCGAGCGCCAACGCTGCCTTCAGAGCATCGAGCAGCTCCGGCCGCAGCTCCAGCACCCTGTCGGTGTGGGCGTTATGCGCACCGGACTGGCTGAACGACGGCATCTCGCCATAGGCCGGGATCAGCACATCGGCGATGGCGCCCAGGGTTTTTCTCTCCGCATCGCTCAGCATCACACCGCCTCCGTCGCGCCACGGGTCTCCAGCATGTGCGCAACAGCGCGCAGCGCAATGGCGCAGATCGTAGCGGTCGGATTGAAACCGGAAGACGTCACGAACACGCTGCCGTCCAGAATATATAGGTTCGGAACATCGTGGGCCCGGCACCACTGGTCGACCACGGAACGGTCCGGATTGGTTCCCATCCGGCAGGTGCCCATGAGATGCCATCCGCAATCGCGCATCAGGGTGGTCAGCGAAATCGCCCTGGCGCCGGAAGCCGCCATCGCTTCTTTCTGGCGTTCCAGGTGGAAGGCAATCAGCTTCTGCGTATTCTCCGAATTCCGATAAATGATTTTCGGAGCCGCAACGCCATCGCCGTCTCGCAGTTCGGGGTCCAGCACGACGCGATTGTCTTCGCTCGGCAGATCTTCGGCGATTATGCCCCACTCGAACGAGCGGCCAAGGCGCCGCTCGGTGCCACGATGGAAATTCTCGCCCCATGCGCTTTCAAGCGGCCCGCCGCCGTGTATCGAACGCATGCCAAGCGGCCCGCCCGTCGGCATCGCGTTCCATTTGGCGCCGCGCACAAAGCCGCGCGTCTCATCGGTCTCGTAAAACTGCATCGACTGAATGGCCTGCCCGGCCGGCCCCATCCAGCTCTCCAGCGGCTCATCGAAATAGCCGACGACCGCCGCATAAGGGTGCATCATCAGGTTGCGGCCCACCAGCCCGGACGCGTTCGCGAGGCCGTTCGGGTGTGCTTTGGAAACCGAGTTGAGTAGCAGCCTCGGCGTGCCGACACCGTTTGCGCACACAAGCACATTGCGAGCCTTCTGGCGGTGTTCGCGCCCCTCCCGGTCGATCCAGATAGCGCCGTCCGCCAGCCCGCTCGGAGATGTTGTGATCTCGCGAACGCGCGCACCGGTTATCAGACGCGCACCATGGCGGATTGCATCGGGCCAGTGAGTAAGATCGGTCGACCCCTTGGCCTGATCCGCACAGCCCTGCATGCAGCTGCCGCGGCGCACGCACTGGCCGCGCCCGCGATAGGGTCGTGACGGGATCGCCTGCGGCGCCGGCCACCAGTGCCATCCAAGCTCGTTCATGCCCCGTGCGGCCAGCTTTCCGATCGGCCCGATAGGCATCGGGGGTAGCGGCGGCGGCGTCATCGGCGGATAGGCCGGGTCTCCGACAAGACCGGACACACCCATCTCGACATCCATGATGTCGTAGAACGGCTCGAGGTCCTCGCAAGCGAATGGCCAGTCATCGGCCACACCATCGAGACTGCGGACACGGAAATCGGACGGCATGAACCGTTGCCAGTGCGCCGCATAAAGAACCGTGCTGCCGCCGACCGCGTTGTACATCAATGGATTGACGTCGGATTCGCTCGTGTCGACCGGGTAGTCGTTTTCAAGCCCCCGCACATTCGGATTGGGATGCCAGCGCCGCTGGCTCATCACTTCCCATTCGGGCTTGTCGCCATAGAACTCTTCCGGGCTCACCTGCCCGCCCTGTTCCAGGCATACGACGCCAACGCCGGCCTCGGCCAGGTGTTTAGCCGCCACCGCGCCGGAAGCTCCGGCGCCGATGATCAGCACTTCCGCTTCATCGGTGCTCATCGCAAATCTCTCCTCATCGCGGCGATGCTAAATCAATCGGCCTCAAGTCTCATCCTCGAAATGCCCAGACGCGGCAAAAGAGCCGCCAACGCAAACCACGGCGGGATCGTGAGGATCGGGCAGCGGGGTTTCCGCCTCCAGTTTCTCCCGGAAACCTTCCGCACTGTCTTTTGGCTCGTAGCCGAGATGCGCCGCGTGACGGTTATCCCAGAACTGCTCCTTGTTGGCGGACGACCCGTAGGACACGGTGAACCCGACGCCGGACGCGATCAGCGAGCGGCGCACGAGTTCCGCGCAATCGGCAAACGAGAGCCACGTGGCGAGCATGCGCCGGTCCATCGGCTCGGGAAAGCTCGAGCCGATCCTGAGCGCCACGGTTTCAACGCCGAATTTATCGAAATAGTAGCGCCCGAGGTCCTCCACGAAGCATTTCGACAGGCCGTAGATACTGTCGGGGCGGTGTGCCGCCGTCGCATCGATTACCGCATTGCGGGGATGAAAACCGACCGCGTGATTGGAGCTTGCATAGACGATGCGCGCAACGCCGTTTTTCCGGCAACCTTCATAGATGTTGTAGGAGCCGACGATGTTACCGCTGAGGATCGCATCGAAAGTGCCCTCAAGCGCCACGCCGCCGAAATGCACGACCGCATCGACGTCGCGGGTCATCTCCATGACGGCATCCTTGTCGGCGAGGTCGCACTGGACGATCTCTTCCCGCTCGCCCGCCGGCGCCATCTCCGCCATATCGCTGAGGCGCAGATGCGCCGCCAGCGGCGCCAGTTCGCGCCGCAATACCGTGCCCAGCCGACCCGCCGCACCGGTAATCAAAAGTCGTTCAAACCGCGCCATTTTCCCCTCTCCGCCGTTCTCATGGTTTTACATCCGTGTCGCGTCCGCAATGAGCATGTGCAAGCCGCAGGCGCAAGTGTTCGCGCACCGTCGACGTTTAACGCGGTGTCGTCCACAATACGCGGCACGGCACAACGACATGCGAACAATTTCGGAGGACAACATGGGCACACTTGACGGCAGATGCGCGATGGTAACCGGTGCCGGCAGCGGCATCGGACGCGCCAGCGCCGAAGCTCTCGCCGGTCTCGGCGCGGAGCTTCTGGTGCAGGACATTTCCGCAAAGGGCGCACACGCAACCGTGGCTTCCATCCACAAGTCCGGCGGCAGGGCGCATTCGGCGGTTTGCGATGTCGGCGACGAGGCCGCCCTTGCCGCTGCCCTCGAACACATCTCGCCGGTGACAATCCTGGTCAACAACGCCGGCGTGCCGGGCGGCGGCGCCACGATCGAACAGATCGACCACGCCGAATACGAGAGGCTTATGGACGTGCATCTGTGGGGTGCTTATGCGGCGACCCGCGCAGTGATTGCCGGCATGAAGCAGGCGCGCTGGGGCCGCATTGTCAATATCGCCTCGGAACGCGGCCAGATCGGCTTTGAAACCTCATCGCACTACTGCGCCGCAAAGGCCGCCCTGATCGGCGTCAGCAAGGCCTGGGCGCGCGAATTCGCGCCGTGGAACATTCTCTGCAACGCCGTCGCCCCCGGCGTCACCCGCACCGGCATGACTGTTCCGCTCGGCGAGGCGGCAATTGCCGAAGAGGCCGATCTTACCCTCCTCAAACGCGCCGCCGAGCCGCACGAGATCGCGCAATGGGTCGCCACATTGTGCACTCCCACCGGAGATTATATGACCGCCCAGGTCCTCTGCCCCAATGGCGGCCTGGCGATTGTTGGGATCTGACGGAAACCGTGCATGGGCGCTCCCGTCCGGGGCCGAAGCACGCCGCACTGGCTCACTGCCTCTTGATTCAGATCAAACCTGCCCGCCACTGCCTCTCTGTAGAGTGTCTTCACGCGTCTTTGCGTGGGGCTTGCCGCGAACAAACGTGCCGCTTGAGTTTGCGGCAAGGTGGTTTTTGACATCCCCCGTGTGACATCTGGCAACACCTTTTGCTGGCGCTGCGGCGTTTGCGGCGTGTGGTGGTGGGGTACCTCTTTGGGGGGGAAATCGGTGAATTACCAGGACAAAGCCTCGGATATCGAGCGGCAGGCGGTTACATCGCAATATCCGATGACCGGCAACGAAGCGATCGCACAGGGCGCCTGGGAGGCAGGCGTCAAAGTAGCGGTTGCCTATCCGGGCACGCCTTCGACGGAGATCCTTGAAGCGCTCGGCACCTATCCCGCGTCCGATGTCGATGCCGAATGGGGAACCAACGAGAAGACCTCGCTCGACGCCGCCATCGGCGCATCTTTCTGTGGCGCGCGAGCCTTCACGGCGATGAAGCATGTCGGGCTCAACGTGGCGTCGGACTCGCTCATGTCGCAGAGCTACATCGGCGCCAATGGCGGCCTGGTTCTTGCTGTGTGTGACGATCCGGGCATTCATTCCTCGCAGAATGAGCAGGACACAAGGCTCTTTGCACGCTTTGCCATGGTGCCGGTGCTCGAGCCCGCAGACGCCCAGGAAGCCCTCGACTTCACCCGCATTGCTTTCGACATATCGGAAGAGTTCGACACGCCCGTCATCGTGCGATCCACCACCCGGCTTTCCCATACCCGCTCTCTCGTGCGCCGCGGCGAACGCCTCGAGCATGAAGATAAATCATTCATTGAAGACTTCACCAAGAATGTCATCATTCCAGCCCACGCCCGCATCCGCCACCCGCAGGTCATCGAGCGCGAGCGTAAACTCGGCGTCTATTTCGACGAGTGCGACCTCACGCAATGGCATGAAGGCCCGTCCGATGTCGGCATCGTGACGGTCGGGCCGGCCTACGCCTATGTAAAGGAAATCCTGCCCGATGCCACGATCCTGAAACTGCCCTCGTCCTACCCGCTTGCCACCGGCGCGGTGGAGCGCTTCTGCGCAAGCGTCGAACGCGTCATCGTGGTTGAGGAGCTTGAGCCGCTGCTGGAGGAACAGCTCAAGGTTCTGGGGATCGCCGTCGAAGGCAAGGAGTTCTTCCCTCGTGCCGGCGAACTGTCGCCGGAGATCGTCCGCCGCGGCTTTGAAGCGGCCGGCGTGCTCGAAACCTCCGCCAGCGCCACACCGTTAGAAGCCGAACCGATGGCGCGGCCGCCGGTGCTGTGCGCCGGCTGCCCGCACATTTCAAGTTACCTGGCGCTGCGCAACATCAACGCGCGCGTCGCCGGCGACATTGGCTGCTACACCCTCGGCGCCATCGAACCGTTACAGGCCATCGATACTTGCGTCGCCATGGGGGCAAGCATCGGCAACGCCGTGGGCATGGCGAAGGCTGGAACCGAGACCCGCCCCATCGTCGCGACAATCGGCGATTCGACCTTCCTGCACGCCGGCATTCCGCCTCTCATCGATGCGGTCTATTCCAACGTCAACATCACCGTCATGCTGCTCGACAATCACATCACGGCGATGACCGGCGGCCAGGACCATGCCGCCACGGGGCGCAGTCTGCGCGGCGAGGTAACCCACCGCATCGATTTCAACGAAATCTGCCGCGCCGTCGGCGTGAAATGGATCAAGACGGTGGACTCCTACGAGATCGGCGCCATGACGCGCACGCTGCGCGAAGCTGTCGAGTTCAAGGGTGTGTCGGTGATCATCTCCGACCGCCCCTGCGTGCTCGATCCGGTGAAGCTCAAGGGCGAGGCACTTGCCGTGCGCACCGACAAATGCACCGCCTGCCAGTCATGCATGAACCTTGGCTGCCCGGCGCTGTCGTGGGACGACGAGATGTATAACGGCTATCACCGCATCAGGATCGACCCAACCGCCTGCGTCGGCTGCGCCATGTGTTCGCAGGTCTGCCCCGTCGACGGCATCCACCCGGTTGCGCAGTAAAGGCCGCGGCCATGGCAACCAACGGCAAACACAAGACAACAAGCGTCCTCATCGTCGGCGTCGGCGGCCAGGGCGTTATCCTGGTATCGAAGGCGCTGGCGCTGCTCTGTCAGCGGCACGGCTACGAGGTCAAGCAAAGCGAAGTGCACGGCATGGCAAAACGCGGCGGCGCGGTGTTTTCGCACGTGCGCTTCGGCGATGCCGTGTGGTCGCCGACCATTCCCGCTGGCGAAGCGGATGTACTGCTGGCGCTCGAATGGGCGGAGGGGCTGCGCTGGCTCAACTATCTCAATCCGCAAACCGGCACGTTGATCTCCGATACCCGCAAGATCATCCCGCCCTTCGCGTGCCTCAAGCGCGCGCGTCATGTCGAGCCGGTCTATGCACGCTCAACGCCGGCCGAAGTCATCGGCAAACTCGACGCCGGATACGCGCTCGATGCCACCGGCATGGCCGATGAGCTCGGCAATGAACGCGCATCCAACATCGTGCTGCTCGGCGTTCTGTCGACGGTGCTCGACTTCGAGCTCGACGACTGGCTCGCCGTCATCGCCGACTGCGTTCCGCCCAAAACACTCGAGGTCAACCGCGAGGCATTCCTTGCAGGACGCGCCTGGGTCGACAACGCCGTTGTGCCGCGCGATGAAGACGTTGCAATTCCAACCCCTCCCGCCGGGCCCGAGCTGCGCTCGGAACTGGAGATCATTCCCGAGTGGTGCAAGAGCTGCGACATCTGCGTGCGCATGTGCCCCGAGCGCTGCCTTGTGCTCAACGCCGAACAAATCGTGGAACTGGCAAATCCGGAAGCCTGCACCGGCTGCCGCATCTGCGAATGGCTCTGCCCTGACTTTGCGATCCGCGTTCACAACGTCCCGGTCATGGATCCCGCGACCATCGAACTGACGGTGGAGGCCTGACATGCAACATGTGGACGCCATGGAACATGTAAATGCCACGCAGAACGTTCAGGGCAACCATGCCTGCGCCCTCGGGGCGGTTGCCGCCGGCTGCCGGTTCTTTGCCGGCTATCCGATCACGCCGTCCTCCGAGGTCGCCGAGCGCATGTCACGCGAACTGCCGGGCGTCGATGGCGTGTTCATTCAGATGGAAGACGAGATCGCCTCGATGGGCGCCATAATCGGCGCGTCGCTCGGCGGCGCCAAGGCGATGACCGCGACGAGTGGGCCCGGTTTCTCGCTGATGCAGGAAAACATCGGCTTTGCGGCGCAGACCGAAACCCCTTGCGTCATTATCAACGTGATGCGTGGCGGACCCTCCACCGGCATGCCGACACGCCCCGGTCAGGGCGACATCATGCAGGCACGCTGGGGCACCCATGGCGACCATCCGGTGATCGTCGTTGCACCGGCCTCGGTGAAGGAAATCTACGACGAGACGATCCGCGCCTTCAATCTGTCGGAAGAATTCCGGGTGCCCGTGGTGGTGCTCTATGACGAGATTATCGGGCACCTGCTTGAATCCATCGAACTGACCGGGCCCGCGGCCGGTACGCTTGCGGGCCGCAAATGGGCGACCGGGTCGAAGCAGGAGTTCCGCGCCTGCGCCGAAACCGGCGACATGATCCCTGAAATGGCGCGCCCGGGAGACGGCTACCGCGCCCATACCACCGGCCTCACCCACGACGAAACGGGGTTTCCGACACAGGATCCGGTCGAAGTCGACCGCTTCCTGCAGCGCCTGCTCGGCAAGACCGCACATCACCGCAGCGCCATTGAATCCTATGAAACCGTCGAGACCGGCGATGCGAAGATCGTTGTTGCGGCCATCGGCGTCACCGCGCGCGCCGCGCGTGCCGCGGTGAAAATGGCCCGCAAGGAAGGCGTCAAGGCGGGACTGTTCCGGCCGATAACGCTGTGGCCGTTCCCCGAAGAGCCGCTGCGCAAGGCGGCACACAATGCAAAGGCCGTCCTCGTGCCGGAATTGAACGCCGGCCAGATGAGCCTTGAGATCGAGCGTATCTGTCCCGACCGCATCACCGTCGCACCGTTGAACCGCATTGATGGCGAGGCCATAACGCCCCGTCAAATCCTCTCAAAGATTCAGGAGCTTGGCGCATGAATGTAATGAGCCATGTGTCGGCCGAGGGCTTCGATGTGCGCGACTACATGCGCCTTGAGCTGTTCCCGCATTTTCTGTGCCCCGGCTGCGGCCACGGCATGGCGCTGCGCGCCTTCATGTGGGCCGCGCATGAACTTGAAATCTCAATGGACGCGCTTGCCGTCGTCACAGGCATCGGCTGTTCGGGCCGGCTTGGCGCCTATATCGACAGTAATACATTTCATGTCACCCACGGCCGGCCGCTGGCTTTCGCCACGGGGCTCGCCCTTGCCCGTCCCGACCTTGAAGTCGTCGTCATCACCGGCGATGGCGACAGCCTTGCCATCGGCGGCAACCATCTCATCCATGCCTGCCGCCGCAATCTCAAGATGACCTGCCTGATGCTCAATAACGAAGTCTACGGCATGACCGGCGGCCAGGTCTCGCCGACCACCGCCGAGTCCCGCTTCACCACCACCACGCCGCAGGGCAATCACGAGCCGGCCTTTGACGCCTGCACGCTCGCCGAGGCCGCCGGCGCCGGGTTCGTCGGACGCGAAGCAACGCTGCAGGTACCGACGCTGAAGGACCTCATCGCCGAAGCGCTCGTCTATGACGGGTTCTCGTTTGTCGAAATTATCTCCGACTGCACGGAAATCTACGGCCGCAAGAACGATCTTGGCAATTCGCCGGAAATGATCCTCTCGCAAAAAGCCGTCATGCGCCCGGACAGTTACGGCAACGCGGTCGACCAGCCGTTCCGTCCGAACCCGTTCCGGACCGGCGTGCTCGCCCGTAATGAGCACCCCGAGTACCGCACCCGCAACATCGGACACTCGGCAGACCTGAGCGCACCGCGCCCACCCACTGGAGGCGGCAATGACTGAGTGCGAAGTCAGGTTGAGCGGCTCGGGCGGTCAGGGACTGATCCTATCCGCCGGCATCCTTGCCGAAGCGCTGATCCGAGAGGGCCGCTGCGTTTCCCAGTCGCAAAGCTACGAGCCGACCTCGCGTGGCGGCTTGAGCCGCTCCGACCTGGTGATCTCCGATTGCCCGGCGGACTATCCCCTCGTCACCGAACTAGACTATCTGGTGATCCTCGACCAATGCGCCGTCGAGGCATCCGACGGCATGATCAAGGACGATGCCGTCGTCGTCGTCGACACGCGCCATGTGACGGACCCGCCGCAAGGCGATTTCAGGGTCATCCAATTGCCGGTCATTGAAACCGCGACAGCGGTCGGCAACAGGCGCGTCGCCAACATCGTGGCACTCGGCGCCATGGCGGAGTTGAGCGGCCTGTGCTCGCCCGAGGCTCTCAAAGACGCCGTCAGGGCACGCGTGCCCGCCGCCCTGCGCGACCTCAATGTCGAAGCGCTGGCACGCGGCCGCGCGCTGGCCGGTGAGGTTGAAAACGCCTGACGAGCCTACATCAATTCAACGACAATCTCTGTCGGCCCGCCGGGAGCATTGATCGCCCATCCCGGCCCCTCAAGATCATAAGGACATGACGACACCGCGCCGATGAGATCCATGCATGCCTCGAGTACGACATAGCCGCCCGGCTGGACGACCGGATCCGACGGCGTGTTGAACATAAAGCCGTCCTCGACCACGGTATTGGTGAAGAAGTTGACCGCAAGCGGCGCCTGCGTGATCTCATGACCGATGTCTCGCATCGCCAGCACGAGGTTTTCCGCACAGCTTCTGTGGTGCCCCTCAACGCCGAATTGTTTGTATCTGATCGCATCGCACGGCGCGATGATGAAGTCGTGCAGGCCATCGGCGCCGTCCTCGACGAATTCGAGCATCGGCTGGCGTCGGCCTGAGAGAAACGTATCGCCGACACGCGGATGCAGCGACCGCGTTGGCATCCAGGTGTGCGGCGGCGACAGCCACTCCGTGGTATCGCCGCCATTGCACGCAAAGAAATCGGCCGACTGCTGGCCCTTCGGCGTCGAAATGCGGATGCGCCGACCGTTTTCGATAATGAACGCCCGGCCCTCACCGGCCGGAACAACTAGGGTTTCCATAGGGCTGCTCCCTGGTTTTGCGGTGATCGCCTGCCACCGAATATACAGAGAAAGCTACCCCGGACGGGCTCAAACCCCAAGCGCCACGCCGTCATGTCCCGGGTCGGCGCCGCCACTCAGCACTCCGTCGTCGATGCGGATGCCGTGCACGGCGGCAATGCCGAAGGTAAGCGCGGAGCGTATCACCTCGTAGCCCATGTCCTTCAGCGGCTCGACCGTGTATCCGGGAATACGGTTGGTGATATCGATGGCGTTGCTGGTCGCGGAAAATCGCGGCACCGACACGGCTTGCGCCATCGTCATGTCGAAATCGAGCACATTGAGGATAGCCTGAAGCACGCCCATGGCGATCTGCGTGCCGCCGGGCGCCCCGATCACGATATGCGGCTTGTTCTTCTTGAAGACGATGGTCGGGCAGACCGAGCTGAAGCGGCTCTTGCCAGGCGCAATCGATCCGGCATTACCGGGCCGCGGATCGAAGACGCCCATGCAGCCGTTGTACATGAAGCCGAGCCCGTCGGTAATCACGCCGGACGGCATGCCGAGCGAATGGGTCATGGTCACGCAGTTGCCGTCCTTGTCGACCACCGCGACATGGGTCGTGTCGGGCGGTTCGAAGGCGGCGTCGAGCCGCGTCACCGACAACCGCTCGCCGGCACTGATCCGTTCAGCAATCGTTGCGGCATAGGCTTTGTCAGTGAGGCGAGTGAGCGGAACGTCGACAAATTGGGGATCGCCGACATGGGTATCCTTGTCTGCGGTCGCCGCGCGCATGGCCTCGCAGACGATGCGGATATAGTCGCTGGTATTGTGGCCAAGGCCGGCAAGATCGAAACGCTCCAGGATGTTCAGCATTTCAACGAGCATGATGCCGCCGCCCGGCGGTGCGTTGGTGGCGATGTCATAGCCGCGATAGCTGCCCCGCAGCGGATCTCCGCGTACCGTAACATAGTCGGCAAGATCATCGCGCGAGAGCAAACCGCCATTGGCTTTCATGTCGGCGTCGATCTCCTCGGCGATCTCGCCGCGGTAGAAGATTTCCGCCCCATGGCTGGCGATGCGCTCAAGCGTATTCGCAAGATCGGGGTTTACGACGATGTCGCCGATTTTCTTCAACCTGCCGTCCGCATCGAAATAGATCGCCCGCCCGGTCGCGGACAGTGCAAGGCGCTCGGTCACATCGACGCGGCCCATATCTCCGCCGTGCATCCACCAGTAGTGCACATGCGGCCTGACCGCGAACCCGGCGCGGGCGCGCGCGATCGCCGGCGCGCAGATATCGGCCCAGTCGAAGGTTCCGAACTCACCGGCGGCTTCCGAGTAGGCAAGCAGGCTTCCCGGCGTGGTGATCGACTGATAGCCGAAGTCGTTTGCGTTATCGCGCAGAATAAAGCCGAAACCGTCGCGCGCCTCGCCTTCCAGCCTGTCGAGCCACATGTCCGGCGTTGCCGAAAGCGGCGTTCTCCCATGAAAATCGATGACCGTGTGAACGCCGCGCCCGGGCATATAGATCTGGCATGAGCCGAAGCCCGCAATGCCGCACATCTGCGGGTCGACCACCCCCTGCACAAGCGCTGCCGCCATCGCCGCATCGACGGCATTGCCGCCGCGCATCAACACCCGCGCTCCGGCCTCGGACGCTTCAGGCTGCGCCGCGACAATCATACCGGTGGTCATATTGAACGTTCCCCTTGCGTTGCCGGCCCCTGAGGGGACCAGGGCATTTGCGCTTGGCGCGCCCGACTTGAGACATAGGTGACGTTTTGTTCCGGAGACATGGGTAACACATTTGGCCTTTTGGCTGGAGGTGTTGATGCCGTGGAAGGAAAGCTCCGTTATGGGCGGTGTCAGGAGAAACTGGCTTGAGCCAGGGCATCTAGTTTCCTAGCGTCGCCGAATGAGAAATCCTTTCCGCTACTTCAAAACCTCCCCTGAGATCATCCGTCTGACGGTTATGATGTATGTCCGTTTCCCTCTGTCGTTGCGGCAGGTCGAAGATCTGCTGCACGAACGCGGTATCGACGTCAGCTATGAGACCGCACGCGCCTGGTGGATCCGGTTCGGCCCGATGTTCGCCGCAGAAATCAGAAAGAAACATTTAGCGTCGGTGCGGGGCTTGCCTCAATGGCGGTGGCATCTGGATGAGGTTTTTGTGCGTATCAACGGTGAAATCCACTACCTCTGGCGGGCCGTGGATCACGAAGGTGAGGTTCTCGAAGCGTTTGTCACAAAGAGGCGGAATCGCAGGGCTACACTAAGGTTCTTGAGGAAAGCAATGAAGCGACATGGCCGACCGGAAGTGATCGTGACGGATTGCCTTCGCTCGTACGGTGCGGCGATGAACGCCATCGGAAATGCATCACGCCAACAGACCGGCCGTTGGCTCAATAATCGAGCCGAAAACTCAAATCAGCCAATTCGACGACGGGAGCGAGCGATGGCGAGATTCAGGAGTGCAGCATCGCTTCAGAAATTCGCCTCGATCCATTCTTCAATTCACAATCATTTCTATCAGGAACGCCACCTCTACAGCCGCCAAGATTTCAAGCTCATGCGTGGCGCGGCGTTGACAGAGTGGCGGCAACTCGCTGCCTGACTATTTTTGTGATCGATGGGCTTTGTGGTTCAGATCGAATTGCTCTGACAATGCCCTCGCACTGTATGGCCAACGCGTTTGCCCGAATGCGGAAGCCTTCAAGGCTTGGAGTCAGAACCTCGGCCATGAGCAAGTGCTAACCACCTTCACGAGCTACGGAGCCATCGCCAGCCATAGACAGGCGGAGATTTTCGAAGAGCTGCGCATCGTCAAAAGTACTTCAGCGTCGAGCGAAGGAAAGCCCGATCGTGAAACAGTTCAGAAAGTGATCGCGCATCTGGCGAAGGCGGCATCATAGACTCAAACCGCGCCGCGCCGGCTCAGAGGTCGATCTCGGTATCCGGTTCGCCGGCCGCTAGTGCGTTCATCCAGGCGAGACAAAGCTCACGTGATCTGTAACTGTCGAATCTGTCCATCTCGTCGCGTTCGATAATTGGAAACGTCGAGTAGACATAGCGGACATCTTCACGGTCCGTGACGCCATAGAGATGAAAATAGACCGCGTCGAGCTTGGCGCGAAGCTTCAGGCGCCGTTCTTCGTCCCATACGAAGGGTGCGAGCACATTGTTCTCCCCGTCCACATGGCCCGTATCTCGCGCGAAGGGTGCCATGTCATGTGCGGTGTAGGTAAGTTCTAGCACCGCGGCTCGGACAATCTCTCCGGCGTATCTTCCGCCGAAGTGCACAGCCGCATAGCTCTCTGGGTGAACAATCGGAAGCTGCTCAGCAATGTACCAATTGAGATGCGTACTCTGCGCTTTCTGGCGAACGACGAAGTCAAGAATGCGCGCATTCAGGTTGGCGAGGAGAAGTGGAGCATGCGTTCTATAGAGCTCAGAGCGATTAGCAGAAACGAGGATGGGCGCTGTATTTCCGAAGCCGGCAATGGGAACCAAGGACGCGATCATTGTGCGTGCGTCGGTTGCCCGCGCGATGTCTCTGAATGCGATCGCCCATTCGAACCCCCCGGGTATTCTGACTTCGTTAGCGGACACCCAATACTGAGGTGTCGGCGCAAAGGTGGGGTCTGCTTTTTGTTCCAGCGTCACATCTCCGCTTAGAGCTGCATTGTGGACGTTGCCGACGTTTACCTCCACAGATGCTGCCCTATGGTCGAACTGGTGGATCATCCGACCCACATAAAGCGGCACCCATTCGCCCGACGCGCTGCCGAATCTGCTCCCGCCGATGGGCCACGCGCCCTCGCGCTCGTCCAACTCAGCTCGTGTTCGGAATAAGTGCGAGTCGTTCGTCATGTGGAACATTGTTGAGTACTTGACAGGCCATGCGCTCACCTCTTCACCGCTGGATCGGTCGACCAGCACCGGCAGGCGACCATAGACCGCGGTGGTAAGTGCCGCAGCCCGTCGAGACCGAAATATCGGAGCAGTACCCGTGTTCGGATTGACGCTGGCGAAGTTCTCTGCCGTCAGCTCGAAACAACGTTCAGGATCATCAAGTTCAGAAACATCGTGGAGGAAAAATGCACATTGTGCCGGACTTGGGGTGGGTGACGGGCTGGCTACTAGAACGCAAAATTTGAAACTACGATGGACGTCTGCAAAGAACGGCGAGTAGCCGGTTCCTTGCCTACCATTCTCGAAATCGTAAAGGGCTTTCAATCGGCCTTCCGTCGCCACTCCTTTGAAAAACTTGGAAGCGGTCTTGTCCGACGCGATACCAGAGGGAGTGAGCAGGCCAACTATGCCTTGGCGTTTGACGATCATCATGGCTCGCTCGACAAAGAGCGAATAGAGGTTCACGTCACCGCTGGCTAGCAGTGGGTAGTCGCCACAGGCGCGCGCCATTCGCGCACCATTTTCAGCGCGCTGGTTGGCCCGTGCATAGTCGCGAGCGAGCGGATCCTCACTTGCGACAAGTTCCTCGATCATCCTCTTGCGATCGGCTGCGCGGGTCGCCAAGGCGATCTCGCGACAGCGCGCTTCAAACCATTCCACCTGCTGCAATTTCACGCGGTCCCATGGTGGATTGCCCACGACTGCGTCGAAACCCCCAGACAGCTCTGCGCCTTCCCAACTGGACCAGACACCCGGAAATACTGCCTGCCAATTCAAAAATTTCTCTTCGGCGATGAGTGTTCGGGCGGTCGAAAGAATCGAAGCAAAATGTGCAGCATGACGGTTGCCACTGCTCGCTTCGAGCGCACCCTTCGCAATTTCGATTGGATCGCCAAACTGACCATCCAGAAAAGCCTGGATTGCCGCTCTGTCTTCGGCGCTGCGCAGTCCGACCCAATCGAGAGCATGCAACAGCGACAAGAACGCATCGAGCGGCTCGGTCATTTCGCGAACTTCGTCGAATATGTCCTTTGACCGATGAGCTTCGGCGATCTCTGCGTCGGTCAAGCTCTCGATCACCTGCATCGCAGACGCTGCCCGCATCGCGCGACGCATCGGCTCATGCAGAAGCAGTTCGCCTCCCAGTTCGTGCACACGATCCATGGCCGGCCGTACCCAGGATCCGAACAGGGAATCGCCGCACCGAAGATGGTGGTCGAGGAATGAGAGTGGAGCGCCCACCGTGAACGTGTGGAGCCAGAGCGAAACCTTGGCCAGTTCCACGGCCATCGGGTTCTTGTCGACCCCATAGACACAACGCTTGAGGACCATGCGACGAACGATATGGCGATCATCGAGCTGAGACGCGTCGATAGTCCAGCCCATTTCCTCCGCGTTATGAAGGATCGTGTTGCGGATGGTCTCGACGCGATCGGCGAGAGGCGAAACATATTCGCCCCAATCGACGGTACTTTCCGCCTCCGCCATTGCGGTGATGACGTGGTCGGCCATGATGTCGACCAATGATACGAGGAAATGGCCCGACCCCATCGCCGGATCGCAGATGCGCAGTTCGAGCAGCCGCTCGGCAGGGTCATGGCGCTTTAACAATCCCAAACGGTGACCTTCCGAATCCCGGCTTTCTCCAAGTTCGCCTGTCCTGTCTTGGAAAGCGCTGAAGCGCTCCGCGATGAGCGGTTCGAGTGTCTCCTTCAGAATGAGCTGTACGAGGTCATCCGGCGTGTAGTAGCTGCCGGAGCCCTTGCGGGCGAACTTGTTCGGGCGCACGATGATTTCACCGTCTTCCCGGTACACCTCGTGTTCCAGGAGCCGCTCGTAGATCGAACCAAGCTGCTGGACGCTCAAGTCGCGATAGTTGATGTACTTGCGCCCTTGCGGTGTCTCCTCAAAGGAAAGCCGGTCGATCACATCGGCCACGATGGCATCATTGAGGCGAATGTGAGCCAGGAGGGGAGTACGTTGGCGATCGAAAAGACCGCCATTATAGGGCGGCAGCCCGATCGACGCATCGCCGGCGTCGATGGCACGGCAGAGATCGTCAATCACCGCCCAATATTGCCCTGCCGACGTGGAGAACACGTCGCCGTCATCCTTGCGTTGCCCAATCTCACCTCGCACACGGTCGCGGAGGCTGTAATTGTCATAGCGGCTGTCACGCACCGGCAGCAGGTCGCGGTCTTCGGCGTAGAGCAGGAACAGCAGGCGATAGAGCAAAACGAGCGCCGCATCGCGAACCTCCTGGAGTTCGGCGTCCGGCGCTTCGTTCGCTATTGCAGTGGTGAGGTGGGGGAACAGTTGCTCGAAAACCAGTTGCGACAGGCTTTCGGCAACGCGTTGCTCGTAGAACCTGCCTTCGTCTAGCGCCCGCTGGTGGAAGGTTCGGCTATCGCTTGGACTCGGAACGAATGCATCCCGCCCGAACACGAGGAGGAAGACACGCAGCCAATGGGTGCGTGCTTCGTCATTGAGGGCGAAGAGACCACCATCATGCCCTTCGATGCCCAGGATCGCGGCAAGGTCCACTTCGAAGAATTGCTCCGAGACGGATCGTGCCCCCTGATAGTAGAGGCGCCAGCGCCCGCCATTTGTAAGGATGCCCCAACGCAGATTACCCGTAGTGAGGTCTTCGACGCGGCGGAGGTAGCGCAGCATCTGCGTCGAGGGTGCCGTCTCCTCGCCGCGCCGGCCGGAGCGCCGGTCTAAAGGGCGCTGCCAGCGCTTGGACTCGACGATTGCCCGGCCGAACCCGTAGCGCCGCCACTCTTCGGCATGGGCGTTCGCTTCCGTCTTGTGCGCATCGCTCTCGAACAGCAACCCGTCCGGAACGTCGTCGCGTCCACGCGTCGCAAGGTTCTGCTGGCGGAGCAATGCGGTCCAGCCCAGGCGCTCGAGGACCAGCCAGATGAGATCGTCCTCGGTCTGGCTCTCGTTTGGTGTCAGGTCGGTCGGGAAGGTCGCAAATATCGCCGCGAGATCTTCCCGGAGGCGCGCAATCGCATTATCGTCGACAGCTACCCACTCAGGCAGCCTCACGATCGCGTCCGTGAGAAAGTCCAGAGCGAAGAGGCTGCCCTGGAACTCGATCGCGCCGTCGCTCAAGGCAATCTCCCCGCTCATTGCGATTCGTCCGGATCAACCTATCCGATTGAACACCGCTTCGCACCTGCCAGCTGGATCATCGCTGTTGGCTCGAAATCGTGGGGCAGCGCAACAGTTTTGTGGGGTTAATTGTGGTATGGAAATATCGGATTGTAGAAAACAAATTAAAAACAACCAGTTAGCTTTTAATAGTGGCGGAGAGAGAGGGATTCGAACCCTCGGAACGCTTGCGCGCTCAACGGTTTTCGAGACCGCCCCGTTCAACCACTCCGGCACCTCTCCGTACCCAGGGGATCGTCGCGCGCTTGATACACGGCCAGACGCCGTCTGCCAAGACCCCAGGCGCCGTCTGCCAAGACAATTGCGCGGTGTGAGTAGCTTTTGACCTCAGGGTCAGCTGCCGCCGTCATCGTCTATGACCGAGATCGGGCGTGTCGCCTCGTCGACGGCCTGCAGCAGTTTGCGGATTTCTCCCAGCCGGTCGTAGCAGCGGAACACAAGCAGGATGAGTTCAAACGCCAGCCTGAGAGCCAGCACACAGAACACGACCGCCACCCACTCGAGCATCGGCGGATCGAGATCCATCTCCACCGGGATCATGACGACGAGGATCGCCGCGCATACCCAGAACAAGACCTGCAGCATGAACGGGCCCAGCATACGCCGGAATGTCAGGAACTCGACAAATGCACGTATCATAATCCTCTCCCCGGGCGACTCGCCCCGCAACACTCGCGGTTAGCGCCCGCAAACGCGCCTTGCCTACGCCAGATGCGTACTTCTCAGCAAGCGGACCATCTGCCGCGCCTTGGCGCCTGACCGCACGTGAAAAAGACCGCGCGGCGGCGCGGGCGATCATTTGCACCGAAACGGCATACAGGGCCGCAACGAACTGCGCAAGTTAGCCGTTTTGCCGGGGAGACAGGGCGCCATTGCGCACCGCCCGCGTCTGCTGGCCGGCGGGCCCGGCGATCGGCCATGGCAAACATCGCCGCAAGCCGGTTACAGTTCTTGACAGTACAAGTCCCCTATGTATAGTGCGCGCCAACTCGCCGGTCGCTCTAAGCGTCCGGCCGATTTTCTGTGATTTTACGGATTGATCCGATGTACGCAGTCATCAAGACCGGCGGCAAGCAATACAAAGTTGCTCCCGACGACAAAATCCGAGTTGAAAAACTCTCAGGCGCCGCCGGCGACACGGTGAAATTCACCGATGTTCTCATGGTTGGCGGCGACGGCGATGCCATGATCGGCACGCCGCACGTGGATGGCGCCACCGTCACCGCTGAGCTGGTTGAACAAACCCGCGCCGACAAGATCGTGGTGTTCAAGAAGAAACGCCGCAAGAACTACCGCCGCACTGCCGGACACCGCCAGGAACTCTCGGTTTTGCGCATCACCGAAATTGCCGCGGGCGGCAAGAAGGCGAAAGCGGAAGCCGCTGCCAAACCGGCCAAGAAGGCCGACGAGAAACCGGCGGAGGCCGAGGCCAAGGCGGACGCAGCCGACGATGCCACAGCGGCTCTTTTCACCGCACCTGCCGGCGAGCCCGACGATCTCAAGAAGATCTCAGGCGTCGGGCCGGTGCTCGAGAAGAAACTGAACGCGCTCGGCATAACGAAATATGCTCAGATTGCCGCCTTTACGGCCGATGAAATCGCCAAGGTCGACGAGGTCCTGAACTTCAAGGGTCGCATCGAGCGCGACGACTGGCTCAGCCAGGCCAAGACGCTCGACGAAGGCAAAGACGCTTAAGGCGCTGCGAAGGAGAATACGAGATGGCACATAAAAAGGCAGGCGGTTCTTCACGCAACGGCCGCGATTCAGCGGGCCGGCGCCTTGGCATCAAGAAGTCGGGCGGCCAGCCGGTGATCCCCGGCAACATCATTTTGCGCCAGCGCGGCACCAAGTGGCACCCGGGCGACAATGTCGGCATCGGTAAGGACCACACGATTTTCGCAACGGCGGAAGGCACCGTTGCGTTCCGCTCCTCGCGCGGCGGGCGCACCTATGTATCCGTGGTGCCCGCGGAGCCGGCGAACTGACAATCGGCGGATCTGGAACCAACCGCCGGCATCTCATAGACCCGGCGGCAACGGCTGACAAGAATTCGAAAGAGGGGAGATGGGATGCCATCTCCCCTCTTTCTTTTTGTACGGGCTAATTTATGACGAGCGAAACCACGACACTGGACACCGGCGCGGCCATCGCCACCGCGCGCCTTTTGCTGCGGCGTCCCGATGAACGCGATGTCGCGGATATGGCGCGCCTGGCAAACAACTGGAATGTCGTCTGCAACACATCGCGCCTGCCTTTTCCCTATCGCGAGGAGCACGCTAGAGCCTTCATCGCTATCCTCGAGCATAACCGCGGCGATGGCTCGGCCCCGTTTTCCGTCTGTCTGGACGACGGCAAGGGGTCATTCATCGGCGTATGCGGCTACGGCGCGCCTGAAGGCCACATCATTCGCGAACTCGGTTACTGGTTGGGAGAACCTTACTGGGGCAGCGGCTTTGCAACCGAGGTCGTGTCCGCGGTCGTGGCACACGCTTTTACGAGCCATCCGCATGTTACGGAAATGCATGCCGACTATCAGGTCGGGAACCATGCTTCAGGCGCGGTGTTACGCAAATGCGGGTTTGAAATTGTCGGCGAAGGCGAGGCCTACTCCCTCGCCAATGGTAAAAACATGCCGCTCGTGCACGTTTCTCTTCGCCGCGAGGCATGGCAGCGCACGGTAACCGAAAGCCAGGACAGCGCTTGAGTTGCGCGCCATCCGGGATAAACAGAGCCCATGAAGTTTCTAGATCAAGCCAAAATCTACATCCGCTCAGGCGACGGCGGAGCCGGCTGCGTCAGTTTCAGGCGTGAAAAGTACATCGAGTTCGGCGGACCCGACGGCGGCGACGGCGGCCGTGGCGGTCACATCTTTGCAGAATGCGTGGAAGGCCTCAACACGCTCATCGACTTCCGCTATCAGCAACATGTCAAGGCGCAGCGCGGCATTCACGGCATGGGAAGAAACCGATCCGGCCCGGGCGGCGAAGACGCGATCCTGCGCCTGCCGGTCGGTACGCAGGTCCTCGAGGAAGACGGCGAAACCCTGATCGCCGATCTTGTCGAAGTAGGTCAGAAAATCCACCTCGCCCGTGGCGGCAACGGCGGCTTCGGCAATGCCCGCTTCAAGTCTTCGACCAACCAGGCACCGCGTCATGCAAATCCCGGCGAAGAGGGCGAGGAGCGCTGGGTCTGGCTGCGCCTCAAGCTGATTGCCGATGCCGGCATCATCGGCCTGCCCAATGCCGGCAAGTCGACATTTCTGTCAGCCGTTTCAGCGGCGCGCCCCAAAATCGCCGACTATCCCTTCACCACGCTTGTCCCCTCGCTCGGCGTCGTGCGACTTGCGGATTTCGAGTTTGTTCTGGCGGATATTCCAGGCCTCATCGAAGGTGCGCACCAAGGCACCGGGCTCGGCGACAAGTTTCTGGGTCACGTCGAGCGTTGCGGCGCCCTGCTGCACCTGATCGATATTACCGAAGACGATATCGCCGCCGCCTACCGCACGGTGCGCACCGAACTTGAAGCCTACGGCAACGGGCTGGCGGAAAAGCCGGAAGTCGTGGCGCTCAACAAATCCGACGCCCTGACCGAAGACGACGCAGTGGGCCGGGCTGCCGATTTTAAAGCGGAGTGCGGTGTTGCGCCGTTGCTGATCTCAGGTGTCTCCGGCGATGCCGTAGACACCAGCCTACACGCACTGCACGACCTGGTGCGCACCACACGCGATTCCGAACGCGAAGCGCTTGCCCCGCCCTCAGAGCAGTGGCGGCCATGACCGGCAACTTCGAAGGTGCCCGGCGCATCGTCGTCAAGATCGGATCTGCCCTGCTGGTCGATCCGGACACCGGCCACTTGCGCCGCGAGTGGCTCAACGCGCTTGCCGACGACATTGCCGCACTGCGTGGACGCGGGCGCGACGTCGTGATCGTCTCATCGGGCGCCATCGCCCTCGGGCGCCGCCTCATCGGCGCAACGTCCGGCGCCCTCAAGCTTGAAGAAAGCCAGGCGGCAGCGGCCATTGGCCAGGTCGAGCTTGCGCATGCCTATTCGGAAGTGCTCGCCGAGCGCGGACAGATCGTCGCCCAGATCCTGCTGACCCTCAACGACACCGAACAACGCCGCCGCTACCTCAATGCCCGCAACACCATCGCCGCGCTCCTCAAGCGCGGTGCCGTACCGGTCATCAACGAAAACGACACGGTGGCGACGAGCGAAATCCGCTACGGCGACAACGACCGTCTCGCCGCGCGCGTCACCAGCATGATCTCCGCCGACCTTCTGGTACTGCTCTCCGATGTGGACGGCCTTTATACAGCCTCGCCCGCGCTCGATCCCGACGCCAAACTTATCGCACAAGTAGATGCGATTACGCCCGACATAGAGGCGATGGCCGGCGGTTCCGACAGCTCCGTTGGCTCCGGCGGAATGGCGACCAAGATCGAGGCCGCGCGCATCGCGCTGGGAGCCGGTTCCAGCATGGCGATCACCAATGGCCGCGTCGACCATCCCCTGGCACGGCTTGAAGAAGGTGCGCCGTCCACCTGGTTCCGCTCCAATGCCTCGCCCGTTGCAGCCCGCAAGAAGTGGATCGCGGGAACCCTTGAACCGTGCGGCACATTGACGGTCGACGATGGCGCGGCGACCGCGCTGCGGTCCGGCAAAAGCCTGCTGCCGGCCGGCATTACCGATGCTGCGGGCACGTTTACGCGCGGCGACGCGGTAAGGGTCGTGAACGGCAATGGCGAAGAGATCGCCCGCGGTCTGTGCGCCTATGACTGTGCCGACGCGCGGCGTATTCTCGGCTACAAAAGCCGTGAAATAGAAAACGTTCTCGGCTACCGTGGCCGCGATGAAATGATCCACCGCGATGATCTTGTCGTGCTGAAGGACCAGGGTCGATGAGTGTTGCAGTTGACTATGAGGACAATACCGCCTCCGCCATCGCACAGCAGATGGCCGAAACCGGCCGTGCCGCGCGCGCTGCGGCAGCCGAACTGGCGATTGCCGGCACGCGGCCGAAAAACGATGCATTGGCTGCAATGGCTGGCCACTTGCGCGCGGGCGAAGCGGAGATTCTTGCCGGCAATGAACGCGACCTGGTGGCAGCGCGCAAGGCCGGACGCAATGCCGCCTTCATCGACCGGTTGACGCTGAACGCCGAGCGCGTCGAAGCGATGGCGGCCGGACTTGAAGCAATCCGCGATCTCGACGATCCGGTCGGCACCGTCACCGAGACCTTTGAGCGCCCCAACGGCCTGCGCATCGAGCGCACGCGCGTACCCATCGGCGTAATCGGCATTATCTATGAGAGCCGCCCCAATGTGACGGCGGACGCAGGCGCGCTGTGCATGAAGTCCGGAAACGCCGTAATCCTGCGCGGCGGCAGCGACAGCTTCCACTCAAGCGCGGCAATTCTCGCCTGTCTGCAGGCCGGATTACGCGATGCCGGACTGTCCGGAAACGCAATCCAGATGGTGCCAACGACCGACCGTTCAGCCGTCGGCATGATGCTTGAGGGCCTGAACGGCTGCATCGACGTTATCGTACCTCGCGGCGGCAAGAGCCTTGTCGGCCGTGTCGAGGAGGAGGCCCGGGTGCCCGTCTTTTCGCACCTGGAAGGCCTTTGTCATGTGTATATCGATGGCGCCGCGGACCCGGCGATGGCGCGCGATATTGCCGTCAACGCCAAGATGCGCCGTACCGGCATTTGCGGCGCCGCGGAGACCTTGCTGGTCGACAGTGCCTGCGCACGTACCTTGCTTCCCGATCTCACCGGTGCACTGATCGAAGCCGGCTGCGAGGTGCGAGGCGACACGGACACCCGCGAGATTGACCCTCGCATCGCTCCGGCAACCGAGGACGACTGGAGCACGGAGTATCTCGATGCCATCATCTCCACCCGCATAGTCGACGGCGTCGGCGGGGCCATCAGCCATATCGCCGGTTACGGTTCGAATCACACCGACTGCATTGTAACAAGCGACAATGCCACGGCTGAGCGGTTCCTGCGCGAGGTCGACAGCGCCATCGTTCTGCACAATGCCTCGACACAGTTCGCCGACGGCGGCGAATTCGGCATGGGTGCGGAAATCGGCATCGCGACAGGCAAGCTGCATGCCCGCGGGCCCGTCGGCCTGGAGCAGCTCACGACGTTCAAGTATGTCGTACGCGGTTCGGGGCAGACCCGTCCCTGATGCGGCCAAGGGGTTCACGCTATTCCCTGTGGTTGCCGGAGAGGCCGGTCAGGCGCGCCTCCAAAAAGCGCTTCGCTAGTCCCGTTGTCGGACTTCTGGGCGGCTCCTTCAATCCCGCCCATGAAGGTCATCTGGCGATATCGCTTGAGGCTTTGAAACGGCTCGGCCTTGATCAGGTCTGGTGGTTGGTCGCTCCGCAGAACCCCCTGAAACCCGAGCACGAAACCGCGCCCTACGAGACCCGCATCGAGGTGGCGAGAGATGTCGCGCGCCACCCGCGCATTGTTGTCTCCGATCTGGAGCAGCACTGGGCATGCCATTACACGGTCGAAACGCTCGATGTTCTCGAAACGCGCTATGCCGAGCGGAGTTTCATATGGCTCATGGGTGCCGACGCCTTCGCCGGTCTTCACAATTGGAAAGATTGGCGCGACATCGTCAGCCGCATACCAATCGCCGTTTTCAACCGGCCGGGCAGTGTTCAGTTTGCCTGCCACTCGAAGGCGGCGCAGACTTTCCCGCATGCCCGCCGGCACGGGTTCGCGGCCGGCCGTACAGGCCCCGGACACCCGCCGGCCTGGTGCATACTCGACATACCCCTGCAGCCGCAAAGCTCCTCAGCCATAAGATCGGTGAAATGATCTGTTGAATTGTCCCCCTCAGACGCAGTAAATTGAAGGTGCTGCGGCGATGCCGGCCGCAGCGGCTTGCGCTTTATGCTAACGGGCATGAACGAGAGGGCATTGCGGTTGACCAGAACCCGCATTGACCACGTGAAAGAGGATTCCCGCTCTGATATCCCATAGTACCAGCGGGAGCACCGGTAACGGTGCTCCTGAGAGCACGGCTTTGCCGACGGGGAAGCCAAGCTCCAAATTGCACGGATGCGTCCTTGAATGCCTCGAGGATGCGAAGGCTGAAAACATCATCTCCATCGACCTGACGGGCAAGACCCAGATCTCCGATGCCATGGTCGTGGCGTCGGGGCGCTCGCACCGCCATGTCGGCGCTATCGCCGATCAATTGCTGCGCAAGCTCAAGGACGATGGCTTTGGAACGGCGCGCATCGAGGGCCTGTCCAATTCCGACTGGGTGCTCATTGATGCCGGCGATGTTATCGTCCACATCTTCCGGCCCGAGGTGCGCGAGTTCTATAACCTCGAGAAACTCTGGTCCGCCAATGTTCCATCGGAACGGCTCGCGGTCTGAGAGAAAACCGATGCGGCGGACGCGGCGGTGACAATGGCCCTCGCGCAAAGGATCACATAAATGCGCCTGTCGATTCTGGCGATCGGTCAGATGAAGAAGGGGCCCGACGCCGCCTTGTGCGATGACTATCTCCATCGCCTCGGTCATCAGGGCCGAAGTATCGGGATTTCCGATGTCCGGCTGAAGGAATTCGCGGAGTCAAAGCATCCCAATGCGCCCGACCGCAAGGCCGAGGAGAGCGACCGGATGACGGCGGCCGTGCCCGGTCAGGCCCGCATTGTCGCCCTTTCAGAGCGCGGCCGCCAGATGAGCAGCAAGGAGTTTGCGGCATTTCTGCAAAATATGCTCGACGATGCGGTTCCCGAGCTTGCTTTCATGATTGGCGGGCCGGACGGGCACCACCCTGCCTTGGAGGAACAGGCATATCTGCACCTGTCGTTCGGCGAAATGACCTGGCCGCACCGACTCGCACGGGTAATGTTGAGCGAGCAGATTTACCGGGCGGTTACTATTCTGACCAATCATCCCTATCACCGGGCCTGAAGAAGATACAGATGCCGCTGATTGCCGCCAAAACTTACATCTCCGCCGCGTTGGAAACGCTGCGCATGGGCGCAGGTATCACCGTTGTCGCGGGCATCGCCGCTCTCGCTGCACCGCTCGCCCTGGCGCAAAGCAGCGAAGACGGCGCCGATCCGACCGGCGCCCTAGAGGAAGTGCGCGAGCGGCTTGAGCAATCGGACGAGCGGCGCGAGGATCTTGAGCGCGCCGCCACCGAACTCGCTGAAGAAACGGAAGCCCTGAGCGGCAAACTGATCGCGACTGCCGGCAAGATCCAGGCACGCGAAGCGCAGATTACCGCCGGAGAAGAACGGCTTGAAAAACTGTCTTTTGAGGAAACCATCATCAGCGGCGAACTCCAGCAACGCCATGAGGCGCTTTCTGAACTCCTCGCCGGGCTGCAGCGGCTTGAAACCGATCCGCCGCCGCCCATTGCGGTGAAACCGGAAGATGCGCTGTCCGCCATGCGCGGTGCCATGCTGCTCAAGTCCGTGGTTCCCGAATTGCGTGGTCAGGCCAATGCGCTGGCACAAAGCCTCGCCCGGATCGCGGATTTGCGCACCGCCATCACAACGGAACAGACCGAGATCGCCGATAATCTTGCCGCACTCGACGAAGAGCGCCGCCAAATCACCAATCTTCTGCAACAGAAAGAAGAGCTGACCGCGTCAATTTCGCAGGAGCTTGTAACCGAACGTCAAAACGCCGAAACGCTGGCTGAACGCGCGCAGTCGCTGCAGGACCTTCTGGCGCGTCTTGAGCAGGCACGCCGCGAATCAGAACTGGCGCGCGCCGAAGCGGAACAGAACCGCCAGGATGAACTGGCACGCGAGCGCGAAGAGCGCCTTGCCCGGCTGTCGCAGCCGAGTGTGGCCTTTTCCAAGGCTCGCGGTCAGCTCAACTATCCGGCACAAGGCACACGCATTCGTGATTATGGCAGCGACGACGAACTGGGCAGCAGCTCAGAAGGGGTCTATATAGAGACCCGAAACTTCGCGCAGATAACGACGTCGAATGACGGCTGGGTTGTTTACGCAGGTGAATTCAGAGGTTATGGCCAGCTCTTGATTATCAACGCTGGTGAAGGATATCATGTGCTGTTGGCAGGATTGGAACAGATCACTGTGAATGTCGGCCAGTTCATCCGCGCTGGAGAGCCGGTCGGGACCATGGGCGCCACTGCCGCCCACAGCACGATCATCGGCTCGCGCTCGCTGGACGGAAAGCCGGTGCTCTATGTTGAATTTCGTAAGAACGGTAACGCGATAGATCCCCGTCCCTGGTGGGCGGGCAATGACGAGAGGGTTCGCGGATGATGCGAAAGCGCCTTTTGGCCGGACTGGGTTTTGCAATGGTCGGCGCCATGGCCGCCACCATTTTTATTTATACCGTAGGGCCGCTGGGTCCTGCGAATGCGGCTAACTCCGACACCTACCGCCAACTCGATCTGTTCGGCGACGTCTTTGACCGTATCAGGTCGGACTATGTCGATCAGCCGGAGGACTCGCAGCTTATCGATGCGGCGATCTCCGGAATGCTTAGCGCGCTTGACCCGCATTCAAGCTACATGAACGCCAAGGGCTTTCAGGAGATGCAGGTCCAGACGCGCGGCGAATTCGGCGGTCTGGGCATTGAAGTCACCATGGAACGCGGCGTCATCAAGGTTGTCGCGCCCATCGACGAAACACCGGCGGCCCGCGCCGGCATTCTCGCCGGTGATTTCATCACCCATATCGACGGCGAACAGATCATCAATATGACGCTCGGCGAAGCCGTTGACCGCATGCGCGGCGCGGTCAACACGCCGATCGATCTGACGATCGTGCGCGAAGGTACCGAAGAGCCATTCGACATCCGCGTCGTGCGCGACATCATCAGAATCCGTTCCGTCAGGTCACGCAGCGACGGCGATATCGGCTATGTTCGCATTACGACGTTCAATGAGCAGACCCAGTCGGGCCTGCACAAGGCGATACGTGAACTGTCCGACGAGATCGGCGACGGTCTGAAGGGCTTCATTCTCGACCTGCGCAACAATCCCGGCGGTCTGCTCGATCAGGCAATCTATGTCTCCGACACCTTCCTCGACCGAGGCGAAATCGTCTCGACGCGCGGCCGCAATGCCGAACAGACGCAGCGCTACAACGCCGAGGGCGGCGATCTCGTCGACGGACTTCCCGTGGTCGTCCTGATCAACGGCGGTTCGGCGTCTGCCTCCGAGATCGTTGCAGGCGCCTTGCAGGATCACCAGCGCGCCACGATCCTTGGCACACGCTCTTTCGGCAAGGGATCGGTGCAGACCATCATTCCGCTCGGCGGCATGGGAGCGATCCGGCTGACGACGGCACGCTACTACACGCCATCTGGCCGTTCCATCCAGGCAAAGGGTATCGACCCCGATATCGTTGTTGAGCAGGAACTGCCGGAGGACCAGCGGAGCGAGGAGCCCCGGGGCGAGTCGAACCTGCCCGGTCACATCAACGCCGAAGACGGCGATGAAGGCTCCGGATCGTCGGCCTATGTTCCCCCGGATCGCGAAGAGGACAAACAGTTGATCTACGCGCTCAATCTTCTGCGTGGTATTTCCGAAGAGGCGCCGGCCACTAATGATGGCGGCGCGCAAGAGGAAGAACCGGAAGATACGGCTCCCGCGGAATAAAGCTCCGCTCGGCCACGGCTTGGTTAACAGAGCTTTAACGGGTCATCGAACATAGTCGGGCGTGGACTTTCGAAGTCCGCGCCCGATTTGTTTCGCCGTTCCCCGGAGCTCTCAATCAGGCATGTCGCAAGATAGAGCCCATATGATGAATTCGGAGTCACTTTGATGGACCAAATCAGTTCGACCGGTAAGGCGCGCCGCGCCGCACGATGCGAGGCATCGGGCAAGCGGCACAACGCTGCCGGCAGACTGATTTGGTCCACCAAAGGCCGGGTTGTCCCGCCGCGTGGCGGCGTTGCGCTTCTTATGAGATGTCCCACATCGCATTGCGAAGCGCGCCTGACTACGCGGCAGGACAACCCGGTCAAAGTGGCTCGGAATCCATCAAATGGGCTCTAATGTCAGCACAGCTCAATCAGGCGCCCCCAGGCCGCGCGCCAGCCTCAGCATTGATCCACTCAGATTGACCTGGGCTCTGGTCTGCTGCGCGTTCACCGTACTGTTCATCTGGCTAATGGTTGCTGACGACCCGCTGGGCGGCGAACCCGTTGCCATGCTGTCGATCCCACCGGTCGGGGAGCAGCAGGCGGCCGAAGCCGCATCCGGCGAGCTTGACTTTCGCGAAGGCCTGAACCCGGAAGACAACGTCGAGTTCACACCTGTCGTGGTCGAGGACGAGACCCTCGAGCCTCAAGACATCGGCCCCGATCCGCTGGACCAGCAGTTTGACGAGATGCTTGCCCAGGGCGGCACGGCGGTTACACGGTTGGTGACGGCTCCGGTAGACGGGCTGACCGAGCCCTCCGCCAACGGTCTTCTCCCGAGAATATCGAATTCCGGTCAAACGCCCGCCAAGGTCTACGCCCGCCCGCCCATCGGCCCGCAGGCCGAAAGCAATACCGCCAAGGTTGCCATCATGATTGGCGGCATGGGCCTTAGCCCTTCGTCGACGACGCTTGCAATCAACACGCTTCCGGCCGAAGTCACGCTTGCCTTCGCGCCCTATGCCAACGGCATTCAAAGGCTTGCCGATACGGCACGTCAAAACGGCCACGAAACGATGCTGCAGTTACCAATGGAGCCGTTCGACTATCCAGATAACGATCCTGGGCCGCACACCCTTCTGACCGGGCTCGCGCCACCTGAAAACGTCCGCCGGCTGGAGTGGCTGCTGGGACGGTTTACCGGCTATTTCGGTGTCACCAACTACATGGGCGCCCGCTATACATCGATGCCCGATTCTTTGCGCCATGCCCTCGAACAGATCAATCTGCGCGGCCTGGTGTATGTTGAAGACGGCTCGTCCGCCCGCAGCCAGTCGGAGCGTGTCGCCCGCCAGATCGGTTTGCAGGCCACCAAGGCGGACCTTTTGATCGACGCCATACCGTCGGCCGCCGCCATCGATGCCGCCCTCCAGGAACTTGAGAAACAGGCGCTGGAAAGCGGCGTCGCGCTCGGCGTGGCATCCGGTCTTCCCGTCACCATCGAACGAATTGCCGCATGGGCGAGAAACCTTGAGCGGAAAGGCGTTTATCTGGTACCTGTCAGCTCAACGATAGCCTTGCGCCAAAACCTCTCCTAGAGCATAGCCCGCAGGTTCTCACCGGGCGCGGCTCGCCCCGGGCCGGGTGCGCGAAAATAAAGCTGACAGATAATGACTCCCACCACACCAGACGATGCCGACAGCGACACACTGCCTTATCGCGCCTGCGTCGGGATTGCGCTTTTCAACCGGCAAAACCGGGTGTGGATTGGCCGCCGCCTACCGAAATGGGAAGGCGACGGCGGCGAACATCTCTGGCAAATGCCGCAGGGCGGGATCGACAAGGGCGAAACGCCCGCTGAAGCGGCGCGCCGGGAACTGCGCGAGGAAGTCGGCACCGACAAGGCCACCATCATTGCCGAGACCAGCGACTGGCTGACCTATGATTTGCCGGCCGAAGCCCTGGGCGTTGCCCTGAAGGGCCGCTTCCGCGGCCAGAAACAGATGTGGTTTGCCATGCGATTTGACGGCACCGACGCGGATATCGATATAGAAGACGGGCACGGTGAAAAGGTCGAGTTCGACGCCTGGCGCTGGGAAAAACTCGAACAGCTTCCAGAACTTGTCGTACCGTTCAAGCGTGGCGTCTACGATCAGGTCGTATCGGCTTTCGCGCATATCGCAGCCGGCAACTCGGCCTGATGAGCGCACTTGTAATCTTTGACTGCGACGGTGTACTCGTCGACAGCGAATGGCTTGGGTGCGAGGTAGAGAGCGAACTCCTCCGCGAAGTTGGAATTTCTCTAACACCTGGTGAGCTGTTTACCCGGTTTGTCGGCTCAACGGTTGCGAGAATGTTTGCCGAAATTCAATCCGATACCGGCGTAGCTCTCGGACCCGAATTCACCGAACGTCATGCGCTCGCGCTCAAGGCAGCGTTCACTGACCGGTTGCGCGCACTGAACGGTGTCGCGGAAGTTATCGCGGATCTTAAATGTTCCGCGGCCGTCGCCTCGAACAGCGCACTTTCCCGTGTCCGCCACTCGCTCCAGGTCACCGGGCTTGAACGGCATTTCTCTGCGAACCGGGTATTTTCGGCCGAAGCGGTGGCCAACCCCAAGCCCGCACCCGACCTATATCTGCATGTGCTGAAGCAAACCCGAGCCGATCCATCGCAATCAATCGTCATTGAAGACAGCGCCAGCGGTATCAGGGCAGCATGTGCCAGTGGGCTGCGGGCACTCGGTTTCACCGGCGCAAGCCACACCGCTCCAGATCACGACGAGCGCCTCCGGCAAGCTGGAGCAGTTGAGGCGTTTTCACACATGTCGCAATTGCCCGAGCTGCTCGAGCGATACCTTTAGACAGCGGTGCGTATCAGCTGTCGGCGTCGAAACGACAGGTAGTACCAGGCTATCGCACTTGCCGCACGCACCGGCCAGCCCTGCGGTTTGAAGCCTCCGGCCTTTGCCACCATCGACACCAGCCGTTCGACATGGCGGCGTTCGTAAAACCCGAGCGCGCGTTTTTGATACGCATCTGCAAACCGCTTCCGGTCATAGGCAACGTCGCTTTCAGCGGCGTAATTGGCGCAGTAAAACGCGCCGGACAATTCATCGTCGTCCGCCTCGTTGATGCGCCCGACCGCGATACGCAGCCGCTGCCATCGGGACGACAACTCGCTTTCATAGCGTCTGTAGCTTTTGAAGAAGAGGCCGTAGTGAGCGAACTCATCGCCGGCCATATACTCAACGATCTGGCGCAGGCAGGGCTCGCGGGTTGCATCCTTGATCGCGGTATAGAATGACGTGGTGCCGCTTTCGACAACGCAGCGGGCGATCAACTCGCCTGCCCTGCTGCCGCGGACCGACTCCAGGGCGTCGACGTTAATACCCTGAATTGCGCGGAAGCGCGCAAGCGCGCTATCGAAGTCGAAGGAGGAATCCGCCAGCGACGCCCACCGCGCCAGCGCCTGGCCATGTTGCGCTTCCTCGCGGCCCCACTGCCGGATATCGGCCTGGATCTCCGGACTGTCCTGAAAAACGTTGCACAGATAGCTGACATAGTCCGGTGCATTGGCTTCGACGAGCGATGCCGCTTTCACCGCCTCAAGCGTTTCCGGATCAACCTTCGAAGCGTCAAAGGCTTCCCAATTGATGGTGTCGAGCGTCCACCGCACTGCTCACACTTTCACTGTGGCGTCTCGTGCCTGATTTGCAGTTTGTTGCTGGTTTATACACCACAGGTTCGCGGCGCAGCAAACGACATGCCGGCAGGTTCTGTCAGGACGGATGTAGGCTGATCGTATGGTTCAGAGAGCGTCGTGCAGCTGCTTCAGGTGGTCGAGCGCTTCCTGCACCCGCGCGCGCTTTTCGTCGCTCGATGCATCAGCCACATCTTCCTCAAGATCCTTGATGTGCCGGTCCAGAGTTTCGCGGCTCACATCGGCCATCGGTACGGCTTCTTCGGCAAGAAGCGTCAGGCCTTCCGGGTTTACTTCCGCAAATCCGCCACGAATGAAGATGCGCTCCTCGCCGCCGCCGTCCTGCAGCACCGTGATCACGCCCGGGCGGATTGTCGACAGCACCGGCGCATGGCGCGGCATTACCGTGAAGTCGCCTTCCGTGCCCGGAACCGTGACATACTGAACGTCTTCCGACATCAGCAGCTTTTCCGGTGACACTAGTTCGAATTTTAGCAGTTCGGCCATAAGGATGCCCGTTTCTAATGTGTGGAGCGCAGTGCGCCGATCACGCGGCTTCGGCAGCCAGACGCTCAGCCTTCTCGATCGCTTCTTCGATCTTGCCGACCATATAGAACGCCGGCTCGGGAAGGTGGTCGTAGTCACCGTTGCACAGGCCCTTGAAGGCTTTGATCGTATCCTGAAGATCGACCTGCACGCCATCGGCGCCGGTGAACACAGCGGCCACGTCGAAGGGCTGCGAGAAAAAGCGCTCGATCTTGCGCGCCCGCGCCACCGTGAGTTTGTCTTCTTCGGAAAGCTCGTCCATGCCCAGAATGGCAATAATGTCCTGGAGACCTTTGTAGCGTTGCAGGATCTGCTGCACGCGTCGGGCTACTTCATAGTGCTCATCGCCAACGATCCGGGGATCGAGCATACGCGAGGTCGAATCAAGCGGATCCACGGCCGGGTAAATGCCCTTTTCCGCGATCTGGCGCGACAGCACCGTCGTTGCATCAAGGTGGGCAAACGATGTCGCCGGCGCCGGGTCGGTGAGATCGTCGGCCGGCACGTAAATCGCCTGCACGGACGTGACCGAGCCCTTTGTTGTGGTGGTGATACGCTCTTGCAGCGTGCCCATGTCGGTGGCAAGTGTCGGCTGATAGCCCACCGCGCTTGGAATACGGCCAAGCAGTGCGGAGACCTCAGAACCTGCCTGCGTAAAGCGGAAAATGTTGTCGACGAAGAACAGCACGTCCTGGCCCTGATCGCGGAAATGCTCCGCAACCGTCAGACCGGCAAGGCCGACACGGGCGCGGGCGCCGGGAGGCTCGTTCATCTGGCCGTAGACCAGCGAACACTTGGACCCTTCGCCGCCGCCTTCCTTGTTCACTTCCGATTCGATCATTTCCCAATAAAGGTCATTACCTTCGCGGGTGCGCTCACCCACACCGGCAAACACCGAGTAGCCGCCGTGCGTCTTCGCCACGTTGTTGATGAGTTCCATGATCAGCACGGTCTTGCCGACGCCGGCACCGCCGAACAGGCCGATCTTGCCGCCCTTGGCATATGGTGCCAACAGATCGACGACCTTGATGCCGGTGACGAGGATTTCCGCTTCCGTCGACTGCTCGACAAACTCTGGCGCCGGCTGGTGAATGCCACGGGTTACCTTGGAATTTATCGGGCCGGCTTCGTCAACCGGCTCGCCGATCACGTTCATGATGCGACCGAGCGTTTCTTCGCCGACAGGCACCGAAATCGGTGTGCCGGTATCTGAGACGGGCTGGCCGCGCACGAGGCCTTCTGAGGAGTCCATGGCGATGGTGCGCACGGTGTTTTCACCGAGATGCTGCGCCACTTCAAGCACCAGGCGGTTGCCCCGGTTTTCCGTTTCCAGCGCGTTGAGAATCTGCGGGAGGTGACCGTCGAACTGAACGTCGACCACCGCGCCCATTACCTGGCGGATGCGTCCCGCTGCCTTTGCGTCTGCCTTCTTGGCCATGTCTTCTTTCCTTACCTTGATCTGCCTCTAGAGCGCTTCGGCGCCCGAGATAATCTCAATCAGTTCCTTGGTGATCTGGGCCTGCCGCGCACGGTTATAGGTGAGCGTCAGGGAATCGATCATTTCGCCGGCATTGCGCGTGGCGCTGTCCATGGCGCTCATCCGGGCGCCCTGTTCGCCGGCCGCGTTTTCCAGGAGCGCGCGGAAAATCTGCACACTGATATTGCGTGGCAGAAGTTCATCAAGCAGCTCTTTTTCCTCCGGCTCGTAATCATAAGCCGCAAGCGATGCATCCGGTTTCGACGGGGCGTCATCATCGCTGTCGATGCTTGCCGGGATAAGCTGCAAGGCCGTCGGCACCTGCGTAATGACATTCTTGAACTCTGAATAGAACAGCGTGCAGACGTCGCATTCACCGGCTTCGAACAGTGCGATCACCTTATCCGCGACGTCCCGGGCGTGGGAGAATTCCAGCCGCCGAACCTCGCGCATATTTACGAAGTCAATGATCTGGTTCGACAACACCCGGCGCAGCACATCCTGCCCCTTGCGTCCGACGCATATTATTTTGACCGTTTTGCCTTCCGCCAGCAGCCTCAGCGCGTGTTCGCGCGCCAGTCTGGCGATGTTTGAATTGAAGCCGCCGCAGAGGCCGCGTTCCGCCGTCGCCACGACAAGCAGATGCGTTTCCGATTTGCCGGTGCCGATCATCATCGGCGGCGCATCATCGCGGCCCGCAAGAGATTCCGACAGCCCGGCAAGCACGGTTTCCATACGTTCCGCGTAGGGCCGCGCGGCTTCGGCACTTTCCTGCGCCCGGCGCAGTTTTGCCGCCGCCACCATCTGCATGGCTTTAGTGATCTTTTGCGTCGACTTGACGCTTGCGATCCGGTTTCTGAGATCCTTAAGGTTTGGCATCTAACCGCTTCCCTGCTTGGTCGTCCGACACCAGTCCTCAGGCGAATTTCGCCGCGAAATCGTCCACGGCGGATTTGAGCTTCTCGCCCGTCGCATCGGAGATTTCCTTCTCCGTGCGGATGGCGTCGAGAACATCGCTGTGGCTGTCACGCAGATGCCGCAGCAGCTCGTCTTCGAAGCGCAGTACATCGGAGACCGCGAGCGGGTCGAGATAGCCGTTAACGCCGGCATAAATCGAGACCACCTGCTCTTCCGCCTTGAGCGGCGAATACTGGTTCTGCTTCAAAAGCTCCGTAAGCCTCTCGCCGCGGCTGAGCAGCCGCTGGGTCGCGGCATCGAGATCGGAACCGAACTGGGCAAACGCCGCCATTTCGCGATACTGGGCGAGTTCGCCCTTGATCTTGCCGGCGACCTGCTTCATCGCCTTGATTTGTGCGGACGATCCAACGCGCGACACCGACAGACCGACGTTCAGCGCCGGGCGGATGCCCTGGTAGAAAAGGTCGGTCTCAAGGAAGATCTGACCATCGGTAATCGAGATCACGTTGGTCGGGATGTAGGCCGACACGTCGTTCGCCTGGGTTTCGATGACCGGCAGCGCCGTGAGTGAACCCGACCCGTTGTCTTCGTTCATCTTGGCGGCGCGCTCAAGCAGGCGGCTGTGCAGATAGAAGACGTCGCCCGGATAGGCTTCACGTCCTGGCGGACGGCGCAACAGCAGCGACATCTGACGATAGGCCACAGCTTGTTTTGAGAGATCGTCATAGGCGATCACGGCGTGCATGCCGTTGTCGCGGAAATACTCGCCCATGGTGCAGCCCGCAAACGGTGCAAGGAACTGCATCGGCGCCGGCTCCGAAGCCGTCGCGGCGACAACGATGGAGTATTCCAGCGCGCCGTTTTCTTCCAGAACCTTGACGAACTGCGCCACGGTGGAGCGCTTCTGCCCGACCGCTACATAAACGCAGTAGAGCTTCTGCGATTCGTCATCGCCCTCATTGATCGATTTCTGATTGAGGAAGGTGTCGAGAATAATCGCTGTCTTGCCGGTCTGGCGGTCGCCGATGATAAGTTCGCGCTGGCCGCGTCCCACCGGAATCAGCGCATCCACAGCCTTCAGACCCGACTGCATCGGCTCGTGCACCGATTTGCGCGGAATGATGCCGGGTGCCTTGACGTCCACCTGGCGGCGCTCTTTCGTCTTGATCGGACCCTTGCCGTCGATCGGATTGCCGAGCCCGTCAACCACGCGGCCGAGCAGTTCCTTGCCGACCGGCACGTCAACGATGGCGCCTGTTCGCTTGACCGTATCGCCCTCACGGATGCCGCGGTCATCGCCGAAGATCACGACGCCGACATTGTCGACTTCGAGGTTCAGCGCCATTCCCCGGATGCCGCCGGGAAATTCCACCAGCTCGCCGGCCTGCACATTGTCGAGACCGTAAACGCGCGCGATACCATCGCCCACCGACAGCACCTGTCCGATTTCGGAAACTTCCGCTTCCTGTCCAAAATTCTTGATCTGGTCTTTGAGGATTGCGGAAATTTCCGCGGCCCGGATATCCATCAGCCAACCTCTTTCATGGCATGTTTAAGATTGTTCAGTTTGGTGCGCAGCGAACTGTCGATCATGCGGCTGCCGACCTTGACGACAAGGCCGCCGAGCAACTCGGGATCAACAGTGCTGTCAAGTTGCACGTCACGGCCGACACTCGATTTGAGCGCGGCTTTCAGACTTTTGATCTGTGCAGCGGTAAGTTTGTGTGCCGACGACACTTCGGCGGTGACTTCGCCACGTTCGTTGGCAAGAAGTTGTTGAAATGCACCGATCATGTCGCGAACGGCAAAAAGCCGGCGATTTTGCGTCGCCAGCTTGATGAAATTCGCCGCAAGACCTGCTATCCCCGCCTTGTCGAGAACCGCTGTGATTGCGCGCGACTGCTCGTCTGCGGAGAACACCGGACTGCGCACGAGACGCATCAGATCCTCGCTTTCATCGAGCATGTCGCGGAAGCCGCCAAGCGCCGCCTCGACCTCATCGAGCGCCTTTTCATCGCGCGCCAGCTCGAACAGAGCCGTCGCGTAGCGCCCGGGCATACCTTCTACTATGGAATCCTGACCCGCCAAGTTGCCTTATCTCCAGCATAATGACAGGATTGGCCCGTTTCAAACGACGATTAGCCAACCCTTTGAAATCATTAAGTTTTTCGATACAAGAAACAGCGCTGTTTCTCGCTCCCCTGTAGCCGCGTTCCCTCTATCACATGGTGTGGGGCCTTGCAATATAGTGACCCGGACGGATTGTCGCGCCGCGCCGCATTATCGTGTCTTCAGGTGCTCGATGCAATCGCGCATTTGCGCAAATTTCGACCTGTTCACATGAAGCTGTAAGGGTCGATATCGATCTGCAATCGTACCGATGACGGCAGCTTGTGCGGCTCGAGCCAGGTCCGCAGGTAAGCCTGCAAATCGGCCGACCGGGTCGCCTTGAGCAGAAACCGCATGCGATAGCGCCCACGTACAAAGGCAATCGGCGCCGGCGCCGGCCCCAGAACGCGGACGGTTTCGGCACGCGGTGCCTGGCGCGCAAGCCGACGGGCCGCATCCTCCACTCCATCCTGGCTCGCACCGGACAGAACCAGCCCCGCAAGGCGCCCGAAGGGTGGCAGGGCGGCATGTTCCCGCGCCGCCATTTCGTGGGCGTAAAACCCGTCCCTGTCATGTGCGGCGAGCGCCGTGATAAGGGCGTGTTCGGGCTGATAGGTCTGGATCAGCGCCAGCCCCGCCTTTTCGCCACGGCCCGCACGGCCCGCCACCTGACACAGCACCTGGTAGGTACGCTCCGCCGCCCGCAGATCGCCATTGCCGAGCCCGATATCGCCATCGACCACGCCCACCAGCGTGAGATCGGGAAAATGGTGGCCCTTGGCGACGAGCTGGGTGCCGATGATGATGTCGAATTCGCCCTCGGCAATTTCGCGCAAAAGGTCGCGCAGCGTGGCACCGCGCGTCAGATCGCTTGAAAGGATGACCGCGCGGGCGTCGGGGTAGCGCTCGGCAACTTCGGCAGCGAGCCGCTCGACGCCTGGACCGCAGGCGACGAGCTTGTCCTCCGCCTCGCATTGCGGGCAGGCCTTCGGGACGGGCAGAGAATATCCGCAGTGATGACAGGTCAGTTGCCGGCGGAAGCGGTGTTCCACGAGCCACGCATCGCAGTCGGGACAGGCGAACCGGTGCCCGCAGGCGCGGCACAGCGTGAGCGGCGCATAACCGCGCCGGTTGAGGTACAGCAGTACCTGGCCGCCGTCGCCCAACGTTTGCGTCATGGCATCTGCAAGAGGTTCCGACAGCCAAGTTCCCGAAGCCGGCGGGTGTTTCCGCATATCGACGGCTCGTATTTCCGGCAGGCCGGCGCTGCCGTGCCTGTCGGCCAGCGTAACGTGAGCGTATCGCCCGGCCTGCACATTGTTCATGGTTTCGAGCGCCGGGGTGGCGGACGCCAGCATGACGGGGAAATCGCCGAGCGAGCCATAGACCACCGCCATATCGCGCGCATGATAGGCAACACCGTCTTCCTGCTTGTAGGCGCTTTCGTGTTCCTCATCGACAACGATCAGCCCGAGGTCCGCGAAAGGCAGAAACAGCGCCGAGCGCGCGCCGACGACAATGAGCGCCGAGCCGCGCGCAACAGCCCGCCACACCCGTTCGCGCTCGCGCGGCCTGACAGCCGAATGCCACTCGGCCGGCGGCGCGCCGAAGCGCGCTTCGAAACGCCTCAGGAACTGCACGGTCAAGGCAATTTCAGGCAGCAGAACCAGAGCTTGGCGGCCCGACGCCACGCAGGCGGCGACCGCCTCGAGGTAAACCTCGGTTTTGCCCGATCCCGTCACGCCATCCAGCAGCGAAACACTGAAGTTGCGGGCGGCAACAGCACCGCGCAATGCCTTGGCGGCGCGCTCCTGCGACCGGCTAAGGCGAACCGATGGTGCGCCGGGATCGGGCACGCGAAACGGCTTGAATGCCGGCAACGGTTCAGCGCTCAGAGTTCCCGCCTCGACCAGCCCTTTGACAACGCCGCCTGACACGCCGGCGGCTTCGGCAAGATCTGCCGTCGAGCGCGCAATTTCTGCGTGCGCCTCGGCAAGAACCCGCATGCGCTGCGGTGTCATTCGTTCAGGTTCCGGTCCGCTGCGCCGATATCCGGTGCGCCCCTTTTCACGTCCCAGCGCTTCGGGCACGCGCACGCACATGCGCAGAACCGAGCCTGGCGGGCTCATCGTGTAATGCGCAACCCAGTCAATGAAACGGCGCTGAAGCTCCGGCATCGGCGGCGTCTCGAAAACTTCCGAGACATCGCGCAGCTTGGCGTCATCTACACCGCCCCCACCGTTAAAGCCCCAGACGACACCGGTCGCCTCGCGCGGCCCAAGCGGCACCCGCACGTAAGACCCTTCGCGCAGCGCCATATCTTGTGGCACCGAATAGGAATAAGCGCCCGCCAGAGCGAGCGGCAGCAGCACTTCGGCCACGGAAGGAGGAGAATCAGATGACATCGGCGCCAGTCTGGCAAGTGTGCCCGGCTGCAACAAGAACTACCTCAGGCTTTGGTCCAGACACCAAGTTCATTTCCTGAGGGGTCTGTAAAATGAAACCGCCGGCCGCCTGGAAACTCGTGCCGCTCAACGATCTCGCCACCAGCGTCGCCGACCGCACGTTCAGCCACATCGAGATCATCGGCGTAGAGAATAACGAGCGGCCCGCCCCGCGGTGACAAAACTTTGGCTTTTCGGAAGCCGCCTTCGAGGCCTGCATCGGAAAACGCCATGTAGTCCGCCCCCCACTCCTCAAACGACCAGCCGAACGCGACACCGTAGAAGGCCTTCGTCTGCGCAAAATCCAGTGCTGGAAACTCTACGTAGTCGATCTTCATGGTATCCTCATTGTTCTCTATTTGTTCTATATTCTCACAGCCTCTAGTCCGCGTAAACCGAAAACCTTCCAAACGAGAAATTCCACGCGTCCTGGTCGGATGGAACACACCCCAACCCAATTGCACGACTCGCGTGCCCATGACAGGGTGCGGCGGTAACTTTGGGGAAACGTAACGCGCCCTAAACTGGAGTTCTGCACGATGCTCCGGCGCGCTTGAAAGATCAGAGTCAGGCCCATGAAATTCTTTGTCGATACCGCCGATGTGGATGAAATCCGCGAGCTTGCCGAAACCGGTTTGCTCGACGGCGTCACCACCAATCCTTCACTTGTCGCCAAGACGGGACGCGACTTCAAGGAAACCATCAAGGAAATCTGTGCCATCGTCGATGGCCCGGTGAGTGCGGAAGTTGCCGCCATCGATGCGGACGGCATGGTCACTGAGGGCCGGGTGCTGGCCGAAATCGCCAGCAATGTCACCATCAAGGTGCCGCTCACGTTCGACGGGCTGAAGGCCTGCCGCACACTTACGCAGAGCGGAACGATGGTCAATGTGACCTTGTGCTTCAACGCCAATCAGGCGCTGATGGCGGCCAAGGCCGGAGCGACATTCGTATCGCCGTTCATCGGCCGGCTTGACGATATCGGCCTTGACGGCATGGAGCTTATTTCCGAAATCCGCATGATCTACGACAACTACGATGCGCTTGAGACGCAGGTGCTCGCCGCATCGATCCGCAGCCCCAATCATGTGAAAATTTCAGCCCTTGCCGGCGCCGATGTCGCAACCGTGCCGCCGGGCGTCCTGCGCGACCTGATCAAGCACCCGCTCACCGACAAGGGCCTGGAGATGTTCACCGCGGACTGGAACAAGACCGGCCAGTCGATCACGTGAGACCATGAGTGAAAGCCGCACCGCAGAAACCGAAAGCCTGCTTTTTGCCGCGCCCGACGCGGTGCGCGAGGTCGGTGCGTGGCTGCGTCATCTGGAAGCCGAACGCCGCGCCGCGCCGAAAACCGTTGAGGCCTACGGCCGGGACATTGCCGCCTTCTTTACGTTTCTGCGCCAACACCTGAGTGGCGAGGCGGCACTTGCCGACCTTGCGGGCTTGAGCGTCACGGATTTCCGCGCCTTTCTTGCAAGCCGGCGCCGCGACGGTCTTTCCAGCCGCTCGCTTGCGCGCTGCCTGTCTTCGGTACGCTCGCTGTTCCGCTACCTCGAAAAGCGTAGGCTCGTTGAAAACGCCTCGCTCGCGGCCATATCGACGCCGAAAATTCCGCATGCCGTACCCAAGGCGCTCGATGAAAGGGCAGCCGGCCGTGTGGTATCCGAAACCGCAAGCTTTCACGCCAATTCAGAACCCTGGATCGCAGCCAGGGACACGGCCGTGCTGCTGCTGCTCTATGGCTGCGGCCTGCGCATATCGGAAGCCTTAGGACTGAACCGAGCGGAAGCGCCTGCCGCGACCGGACAGGACACGCTCTCGATCACCGGCAAGGGCGGCAAGACGCGCATCGTGCCGGTGCTGCCGGTGGTCCGTCAGGCGATCGCGGTATATCTCGCCATCTGCCCGTTCGAGCGCGCCGGCGACGAACCGCTATTTCTCGGCGCCAAGGGCGGTCGGCTCAACGCCCGCAATATCCAGCTTCTCGTGCAGCGCCTGCGCGGCTTTCTGGGACTGCCTGACAGTGCCACCCCGCACGCATTGCGCCACAGTTTCGCGACGCACCTGCTCGGTGCCGGCGGTGACCTGCGCGCCATCCAGCAGTTGCTCGGCCACGCGAGCCTCTCGACCACACAGATCTACACAGAAGTCGACCGCGCCCATTTGCTCAAGCAATATGATGCGGCGCACCCCAGAGCATAATTGCCGCCCTTGGTATAAGTCCATTAAGCAGATCGGTCAGCCGGCGCTGGCCTTCACCGGGCTGGACGTTTCGGCCGGCTCGCATTCGAGCAGGACCCAGATGCTGCGGCGCAGCGTTTCAACGGATTTGCGGATGTTGTAGCCAGGCCGCGTCAGAACACCGTAGTATATGCCGTCGATGCCGGTTGAGATAAAGGCGGCGAACTGTTCCGGATCATCGCACCGGAATACGCCATCCTTGACCCCCCGGCGGATACTGTCCGCCAGAAGCGTGGTCTCGAATTTGTAGAAATACCGGATGTCTTTCTCAACCGTCGGCGAGCCTTCCCGCCTGTCGGAGTGCTCGAGCATGATCTTGCACAACCGTTTCAGGGAATCGGAATACTTCACATTGATGTCGAGCCATTTGTCGATCGCCTGACGCGGATCGAACTCGACGATGTTGACGTCGGTGTAGGCCTTGGTTGCCTTCTTGATGGCGTAGCGCACAGACGAATAGAAAATCTCGTCCTTGTTCTTGTAGTAGTAGTAGATGAGGGAATGAGATGAATTGGTCCGGCGGGCGATCTCCTTCATGGAGACATCGGCATAGTCCTTCGATGAAAACAGCTCGAACGCGACCTCGAGGATCTCGTCGGCCTTTTGAGGCTCGCCGTGCTTTCCGCCGTAGTTCATACACACTCTTCCATTTGAGAGTTGCCGGGTTCGTAAGCCTCGTATCTGCCCTCGAGCCAATTGTGTCAATCGCGCAGCATCACGATGTCGGTCTGTTTCGCGGAAA
Organism: Hyphomicrobiales bacterium; assembly: GCA_021775755.1. Taxonomy (GTDB): domain Bacteria; phylum Pseudomonadota; class Alphaproteobacteria; order Rhizobiales; family JAJFHB01; genus JAJFHE01. Next base: position 48,400 of record JAJFHE010000026.1, read on the forward strand.
TTTCCAGAACATCGTCCAGCGCAATGCCCGTTTGTGGCGGCTGCCGAATAATCCAGCGTATTTCAGGGTCGGATGTGGACACCGCGTGGCACAGGCGATTGGCCCCCTGAAACACCGCGGACGTCACCCGGACCTTGCCGAGGGGCACGTTGCCGTGTCCCGGAGCCTTGCCAAGGCGAAGCTGTTCGGGGCGGATTGAAAGATGAACGATGTTACCCGCCTCAGCCGCACCATCGGCGACCAACGGACCGACGCTCGTTTCCAGCTTGGCGGTCTTGCCCGATACACCTGCGACCTGCCCGTTCAAAATGTTGGTATCTCCCATGAACGTCGCCGCGAAAAGACTCTTCGGCTGGAGATAGACCCGTTCCGGCGATCCGATATCTTCAATGCGCCCATGGTTCATGACGACAATCACGTCGGCGATGTGCATGGCCTCTTCCTGATCATGGGTGACGTGAACGAATGTCGTTTCGATGCGTCTCTGCAGTTCGACAAGTTCTTCCTGCATCTGGCGCCTGATTTTCAGGTCAAGCGCCCCTAAGGGCTCATCGAGCAGCAGCACGGACGGCTCGACGACAATTGCCCGCGCCAGCGCAACACGCTGTCTCTGGCCGCCCGACAGTTGCTGTATCCTGCGCTCGCCAAGCCCTTCAAGCCCGACCGTTTCGAGGATCGCATCGGCACGGGACCGGCGCTCCGCTCTTGCCACCTTGCGCATCGCCAGCCCGAAGCCGACATTGTCACGCACACTCATATGCGGGAAGAGCGCATAGTCCTGAAACACCGTGACCGTGGGGCGGCGCGCCGGCGGTGTCGACGTTTGATCCTCGCCATTGATGAGAACCTCGCCGGATGTCGGCGTCACGAAACCACCGAGAATCGACAGAAGCGTCGTCTTTCCACTGCCGGATGGACCAAGCAGGACGACGAACTGACCCTGTTCGATTTTCAAGTCGATATCATCCAGTGCCACCAGCGCACCGTAGGTCTTGCGGATTTTGGAAAGTCGAACGAGGGCGTCGCTCATGTGGATTCTTTCTTCTTGAACATCAGGGTCGCCGCGGCCGCAAACACCGCAACCATGGAGATTGCGAACACAAGCGTGCCGGCGGCATTCACTTCAGGCGTCAGCCCGGCGCGCAGCATCTCGTATATGATGACCGGCAGCGTGACCTCGAAGCGGCTGAGCAGAAACGCGACGATAAATTCATCCCACGAAAGCGTGGCGGACAGACAGAACGCGGCCAGCAGCGACGCCTTCATCATCGGCGCGGACACATAGAGCATGGTCTGCAGGTCGCTCGCGCCAAGGTCGTGCGCGGCGGCATCGATGTTTTTGTGCCGCTCGCTCATCTGCGAGTAGATGACCGCAAAGGCGAGCGGCAGATTGATGATGACATGGCCGATACCGACCGCCAGAAGCGACTTGGAAATGCCGGCCACGTTGAAGGTGATGAGCAGACCCATGCCGATTATCAGATAGGAGACCGTGATCGGTGCAATGAGCAGAAACCGGGCAAGGCCCGGAAACGCGCCTGGATGCCGCGACAGTCCGTAGGCTGCGAGGAAGCCGAGCAGCGTCGACGCCGCGCCCGACAGCACCGCCACCACGATGGAATTCCACAAGGCGTCGAGCAGGCGCTCGTTCGCGAAAAGTTTCTCGTACCACTGCAGGCTCGGTCCATCGAACGGCGGCACCGGCAGCGAGCCCTCCTGAAACGAAAACAGCACAAGCACGAGCACAGGCAGATAAATGAAGATCAGTGCCGCGATCAGATAAGCCGCCGCCGGCGCGGATGTGATCCAGCGGCTCATAGCTTGTCCATTTTGAGATGGCGGGCAAACGCCAGATAGCAGCCGGTGACCACGACCATCAAGGTGATGCTCATAACCGACGCCATCGGGAAGTTCGCGGAGCGTGATATCTGCAGGATGATGGCTTGCGGAATAAGGACTTCCGTGTTGCCACCGAGTATTTGCGGCGTGATGTAATCGCCAATCGTGATGACAAATGTGAGGAATGCACCGACTGCGACGCCGGGCGCGCTGAGCGGCAGCGTGATGCGCAGGAAAGCCTGTAAGGGAGATGCCCCAAGATCGGCAGCCGCATGGCGGTAGTTCGGCGGGATCTGAATGAGATTGGAATAGATCGTCAGCGTCAGCAGCATGGTGAAGAAGTGCACGAAGCCAAGCACCGTAGCGCCGCGCGTATAGGCAAGGGCGATCGGTTCGCCGATCAGCCCCAGCGTTATCAGCGTGGAGTTGACGATGCCGTTGTCCGATAAAACCAGCAGCCAGCTGTACGAACGCACTACATAGGCCGTCCAGAACGGCAGGACCGTCAAAAGCAAAATGATGCGCTGCCAGCGCGGCGGCACTTTGAATGCCAGAATGTAGGCCAGCGGATAGGCGATCAATATGGAGATCACGGTAGTGATCAGCGTGACTTCAATGGAGTTTATGAGGGCGTCGACCAGATAGTCGCGCGAGAAGAACTTTTCGTAATTCGCAAGCGTCCACGTTGCCTCAAGGCGCCCTCGAAGACGCTGCCAGAAGCTGACCGCGAACATAACCAGAAACGGCGCCACGAAAAACAAAAGGGAAAACGTAAGTGCCGGGTAGGCCGCCCATCTTGTAAGGGGCAACCCACCCAGCCGGGAGGCATCCTTGAGTGTTGTCTGTGGTGCCGGCATCGCGGTCGCTTGAGTGTGTGTGCCGGGCGGCGGCGTCACGCCGCCACCCGGCTACATCCTTGTAAATACTAGGATTGCAGGAACTCGGTCCACATATCCAGCATTTCTGTATCCATCTCCGCGCTTGGCAGAAGCGATACATTCGATTTTGCCAGGAAGTCCGACTGGTCGTCCCATCGCAGAAGCGTCTTGGCTTCATCGGAAAGTTCCGCGGTCGAGTTTGCCGGCATCGCCCAGAAGCAATCCGACGTCGCGAGTAGACCCTGCCCCTTTGAGCTCAGGATCCACTTGACGAATTCCATCGCCAGTTCTTTCCGGTTGGAATTGGCGAGAACGCCTATGCCTTGGTTCCAGATCAGGCCGCCATGATCCGCGATCGTCCAGTCGAGATGCGGATTTGTCGGAATGAGGTTTGAGACAGCGAACTCCGCGCCGCCGACAATCACGTCAACGCTGCCGGTGACCAGGGCGTTTTGAACGCTGACAATGTCGCCGACCATCTTGACGTTCGGTTTCATCGCCAGAAGCCGTTCGCGGATTGCGCCGAGGTCCGACATTTTGATGTCCGCAGGCTTCAAGCCCATGGACATGCCGATCATCTGCAACACCGGGAAATAATAGTCGTAAACGCCGATACGGCCTTTGTACTTTTCATTCCAGGCAATGTCGCCGCGGCTCGCATCTGCCGGGTCGACGACGTCCTTGTTGTAGCAAAAGCCGTAGTATCCGAACTTCTCCGGGATCGCGTATGACTTGCCGTTAACATGGGTGTAGGGCGCGTTGCGCAATTCGGGGAAAATGTCTCCCCACGGTGCGATATCTTCCGGCAATTCCATGAGGATGCCGAGATCCGCCACTTGAGGCACGTCGGGCGCATCGATCACGATTGCGTCCCAGTCGCCCGCCGCCGACTGCTCCAGGATGGAAAGTGCGGTGCCGGTGCCTTCATAGGCCTTGGCGTTTATTTTCACGCCATGCGCGGCTTCGAACGGCTCGAGCAGCTTCGCATCGACATGATCGCACCACACGAGGATATTAAGCTCGCCTTCGGCATGGCCAACGCGCGGCAGCAGTGTGCTCGCCGCGGCAGCCCCTGCGGTGCCGGCAAGAAACCTGCGCCTGTTCATTGAACCGGTAATCGCTTTGATCCTGGGTATCATCGTTTCCATCCCTTTTAGGTTTTGGTTGGTCGAACACTCCATTTAAGGCTTGGCCGAAGACGGCCGCGCGGTAGCGTTACGTGCCGGGCTACCGCTTACTTTCCATGCTGCCATCCGGCACGGCGCAGCGAATCATCGATCGTGTTGCCGTTCTTCACCGCGACGCCCGCCATGATGCGAAGCGCCACGCACACCGCCATACGCGACGTGGATCCACTGATGTCGAACATCGGACAAAGTTCTGAAACCTCGATAACGCTCGGCCCGCCCCTGTCGGCGATTTTGGCCGCAACGCGCATGATTTCCCTGGACTCCAGACCGCCCGGCTCGGTTGCCGTGACGCCCGGTGCTGCGGATGAATCCATGACGTTGAAATTGAAGCTCAGATACTGCGCGTCCGTGCCGTCCCATACCCGACCGCAGGCCTCGTCCATCACCTCATCTACGCCGCGCTCAAGAATCTCGAACATCGGATGAAAGCGGATGCCCCGGCTTCTGGCGAGGTCGACATGGTCTTTCGGATTGAAGGAGTTGCGCGCACCGATATGGGCAACGTTGTCCGAGTTCAGATTACCGAGTTCCGTGATCCGCGCGAGGGCACAGGGGCTGACATATTTTTCGCCGGCCCAGCCGTCTGCCATATCAAGATGGGCGCCCAGATGCATGTAGCCCATCTTCCTGTCGGCACCGATGTGATCGGAGAGGGCCTGCGTGGCGGGAATGGAGATCGACCGGTCGCCCCCGCAAATGATCGGTGTCAGGCCGGCGTCAAGTACGGTGCGCACCGCGTCATAAATTCTCTTGCGCGCGACTTCCGGATTGACCCGGGGCATCTGCACATCGCCGCAGTCGACAGAGGAGCCATGCAGGTCGACGTTGAATTCAAACCAGTAGGGAAAATAGTCGAGCGATGCGACGCGGAACTCGCGTGCGCCATCTTCGCAGCCGGGTTTGCCGACATTTCCCTCATCGAACGGCACGCCAAGGAACGCATATGTCGCCTCCGCGTCTTCGAGAGCCTTTTTGTCGATTGAGGCAAACGGCGCACGCAGGAAGGATATCTGGCCGGGAGAGCGGTAGTTTTCAGCATCGTCGCCGCCAAGCGGAGAAAACAGGTGGGCGAAGGCCTTAGCTGGATTCATCGGTTCTTCCCTTGTCTTTCGTTCTTGTTCACGGCGTTTCACCGCGGTTGCGCAGCGCCACCGCGCGGGCGCCGAGATAGTGGTAGATCATGTTGCAGGCGAGCTTCATGCTCATCTGGCTGGCATCGAATATTGGCGAGAGTTCAGCCAACTCCAGCACGTCGGCGCCGTACTCGCCCATGACGCGGGCAAGCTGGATCGCTTCGCGCGCCTTGATGCCATAGCTTTCGGGGCAACTTGTTCCGGGCATGCAGCTGCAGTCGAGCGAGTCCGTGTCCCAGGAAACATACACAGCCCCTGAGCCGTTCCAGGCACGCTCGAAAATGAAGTGCGTGCAGGGCTCGATGCCCTTTTCGACAACCTCCGACATCGGCACGATGGGGATGTCGTTGTCGATCCAGAAATCCATCCAGTCTTTCGGATTGAGACCGTTTCGCGAGCCCATGTGAGCCATGTTTGCCGCGCTGCAATTGGGCAGCTTCAGCGCCTCCGGCGGACCCGACGCATTGGTTATCTCAATGCCGCCCCAGTCGACCGCCGCGTCGAGATGGCAATCGATATGGAGATAGCCCATCTTCGCATCCGGCCGGTGCCGTCCAAGATGCTGTGACAGCGCGCGCGCACCGGGGATCGGCACGGAATGGTCGCCGCCAACCAGGATGACCTTGGCGCCGCCCTCAAGACATTCGGTGACATAGTCGCAGATATATTGTTGAGATTTTTCGTTGTTGCCCGGAACGATGGGAACATCGCCGCAGTCGACGACATTGTAGAATGTCATCAGGTCAACGTCGTACTCGAACATGTAGGGGAAATATTGCGTCGACGCTTCGCGGATGCCCTGAGGCCCGCTCGATGTGCCGGTGCGTACGATCGTGCCGAGGTCCCATGGCGCTCCGAGGAAACAGATTTTCGCGCCCGCTTCGCGCACCTTCTCCCGGTCCGGTTCGCAATAGGGCGCACCCATGAATGTCATGATGCCGGCCGACTTCACTGGCCCGTTGTGCCGGGTTGGGGACTTCGTGTGAGCCAGCGGGTCGGTCTCGCGATGGGGACCGCGATGCTGGTGCGGCACGAACTCCCAGGGGTTTGACGCCTCACTCGGCATGTTGGTCTCCCTGCATTTCAGCCGGCGCGCTCGTGCTGCCGGGTTTGTGGCTCTGCACGGAATCCGCCGGCGTGCCGGCCTCCCCGTGCAGTTCGATTGAAACGAGTTGCATTTCCCGGCCGGTCACCACGTCGGGTGTCGGCCGCCCGCAATCGGGGCAGCGAAAATTGTATCTGCCGCTCGGCTCGGTCGTCATATCGCAGAAGCCGCAATGCACGGTGAGCGGCACTTCCTCGATTGTGAGTTCGGCCCCCTCGCAGCAGGTGCCGCGTGCTGCGGAACCGAAACAGAAATAGAGCGCGCGCGTCATCGCGGAGAGCTGGCCGAGCCGCACATGCACCCGCCGTACGGCGCGATTGCCGCGTTGATCGGCGTAATCGTCGATAATTTCGATAAGACTGCGTGCCAGCGCCAGTTCGTGCATCTCAACCACCACGCGCCGGATGCAGTCGGATAGGGGCGGCACTTTCGGCCATGCGCGCCTGTTCGGCCATGAGAACAATCCTGTCGATCCATCCTCCCATGCCGATGCCTTGCCGCGCAGACACCTTGATGACATCAAGGGCGGGATTGATCCGCAAGGCCCGTTCAACAGCCTTGTCGGCATCGAAATCCACATACGGCAGAAGATCGATCTTGTTCAGAATGAACAAATCGGCGGCAGCGAACATGTCGGGATACTTGAGCGGTTTGTCGTCGCCCTCCGTAACCGACAGTATGACCACCTTGCAGGCTTCACCCAGGTCGAACGATGCGGGGCACACCAGGTTGCCGACATTTTCGATAAATGCGACGCCGCCGGCCCGCAGCGGCAGATCTTCCATCGCATGGCCAACCATATGCGCGTCGAGATGACACCCCCGGCCCGTGTTCAACTGTACCGCGGGAACACCAAGCACACGTATCCGCTCTGCATCATTGGACGTCTGCTGGTCGCCTTCTATGACGCAGACCGGCATGACATCGCAGAGTGCGGCGATCGATGCTTCAAGGAGCGTTGTCTTGCCGGCGCCCGGGCTCGAAACGAGATTGAGCGCCAGCACGCCGAGGTCGGCAAACCGCTTTCTGTTCGCCTCCGCGTAGACATCGTTCTTCGACAGAATGTCCTTTTCGATGGATATCAGTTCCGACGCATCAAGTCCGGGCACACTCAAGCCGGCCTCGTTCCGGCCGAAATGATGGTGGCCACCACTGTGCTCGTGGTTATGGTCGTGGTGGTTATTGTGGTGATTAGAGTGGTGATTAGAGTGGTAATTAGAGTGGTGATGTCCGCTATTGGCGGCGCCATTGGAATGTTTGTCGCTGCTGGCATCTCCGCAACCGCAGACCGAACACATTTTTCCACTCCTCCCCTAGCGCTTCGTGGCGATCTTCATTCCGTGCATCGCCTGAACTCACCGACAACACCATCGGCAAATTTATTATCTAACATTAAATTACTGTTTTTATTGTGATATTTTTGACTGATTCATCAGTAAATCTCATTAAACTCGAGATCCGGATCGGAGTCAAGCACCCGCACCCGCCCGGGGCGCTGTTGCAACGGCGCGCCGATGCATCGGTCCGGTATTGTCAGATATCTCTGGAATGGCGCCTGTGGATAGCCAATCTTGGCGAAAATTCGTTTGTGTGCTATGTTTTCCCGGCTTGGCTGTATGCCGGCACGATTACAACAAAAGGGAGTCGCCCTATGATTAAGCGCTTATCTTTGGCCCTCGGCCTCGTCGCGCTGTCCGTGGCGCCGGCCCTTGCGGGCGGAGCTTGCCCCTTTGGGCACAGCTATTCGCAAACGACTGCCGAGGCAGAACTGCCCCTTAGCACCCCGGCCGATGCAGTTGTCGAAGAGCAAGCCGCACAGTCCGTTGACAGCGCGGAGCCCGCAGCGCAACCCTCGCAGACGACCGTGGCCGCGGCGTTGCCTTTATCGCAGCAACAGTAGTCAGCGAGAAAACTTGAGTTGGTAGTCTGCCCCGGACGTGTTCGTTCGGGGCATTTTTTTACCTAGACCATTTCACGTTCATATGGAAACGATCTACATGTGAATTGGGCGACCGTCGACCGCGAGCGCCGCTTCCTTCACGGCCTCCGTTAGCGTCGGGTGGGCATGGCAGGTGCGTGCCAGATCTTCCGCCGAACCGCCGAATTCCATGATCACCGCCGCCTCGGCAATGATCTCACCGACATTCGGGCCGATCATGTGAACGCCCAGAATGCGGTCGGTCCTGGCATCGGCCAGCACTTTCACAAATCCGTCCGTCGTCATGTTGACCTTGGCACGGCCGTTGGCGGTAAACGGAAACTTGCCGACACGGTAGTCGATGCCCGCCTCCTTGAGCTCTTCTTCGGTTTTGCCGACGGTTGAAACCTCAGGCGCTGTATAAACGACGCCGGGGATAACGTCGTAGTTCACGTGACCAGACTGGCCGGCAAGCAATTCGGCAAGCGCCATGCCTTCGTCCTCGGCCTTGTGGGCGAGCATGGGGCCGTCGATCACATCACCGATGGCATAGATACCGTCCACATTCGTCTTGAAATGCCCGTCCGTCGCCACGCGGCCGCGCTCGTCGAGTTTGACACCGGCCTCTTCCAGACCGAGGCCTTGCGTGTACGGCACCCGTCCGATGCACACCAGCACGACATCGGCCTCAAGCGTTTCCGCATCGCCGCCCTTGGCCGGTTCCACCGTCACCTTGAGGCCTTTGCGCGACTTGGTGACACCTGTGACCTTTGAGCTGAGCTTAAATTCCATACCCTGTTTTTTCAGGGTCCGCTGGAACGTCTTGGCAATCTCAAGATCCATGCCGGGCAGGATGCGGTCGAGGAATTCCACCACCATGACCTTGGCGCCGAGCCGGCGCCACACCGAACCAAGCTCCAGCCCGATGACCCCGCCGCCGACCAGGATCATGCGCTGCGGCACCTTGGCAAGCTCAAGTGCGCCGGTCGAAGACACAATCTGCTTCTCGTCTATCTCGATACCCGGCAACGGCGCCACATCGGAGCCCGTGGCGATGACGATGTTCTTGGTTTCCAGCGTTACCGCGTCGCCCTTTTCCGGCGTCACTTCAACCTTGCCGGCGCCGACGATGCGGCCCGTACCATGATGGGGCGTAATCTTGTTTTTCTTGAGTAGATAGGCCACGCCTTGCGTGTTGCCATCGATGCCCTGCTGCTTGTAGGCGAGCATGGCCTTGAGGTCGAGCTGCGGCTTGTTGACTTTGATGCCCATTTTCTTGAAATGGCTGCCCGCTTCTTCAAAGAGTTCGGAGGCATGCAACAGAGCTTTTGAGGGAATACAGCCGACATTTAGGCACGTGCCGCCGTGCGCTTCGCGCTTTTCCACCACGGCCACCTTGAGGCCGAGCTGCGCCGCGCGGATGGCACACACGTAACCGCCCGGTCCGGTGCCGATCACCACAAGATCATAAGTCTCAGCCATTTTGTGAAGTCCCCTTGTTCACGCCCACCGCAATCGCGCGCAGATGTCAGATATCGAGTACGAGCCGTTGCGGGTCTTCCAGCGAGTCCTTGACCCGGACGAGGAACGTCACGGCTTCCTTGCCATCCACAATGCGGTGGTCATAGCTGAGCGCCAGATACATCATCGGCCGCAGTTTGATCTCGCCGTCAACCGCCATTGGCCGCTGCTGGATTTTGTGCATGCCCAGAATGCCGGACTGCGGCGCGTTGAGAATTGGCGTCGACATCAAGGAGCCGTAGACACCGCCGTTCGTTAAAGTAAACGTGCCGCCCTGCATTTCGCCGATCTTGAGCTGGCCGTCGCGCGCCCGTTTGCCGAAGTCGCCAATGGTTTTTTCGATGCCCGCAAGCGACAGCATGTCAGAATCGCGCACCACAGGCACGACAAGCCCCTTGTCGGTGCCGACCGCAACGCCGATGTGATAGTAGTTTTTGTAGACCAGCTCCTCGCCGTCGATCTCCGCGTTGACAGCCGGCAGTTCCTTCAGGGCGGCAACGCAGGCCTTCACGAAAAACCCCATAAAGCCGAGCTTCACGCCGTGCTTCTTCTCAAAGAGTTCCTTGTACTGGCTGCGGAGTGCCATCACGTTGGTCATGTCGACCTCGTTGAACGTGGTCAACATGGCCGCGGTGTTTTGCGCATCTTTCAGCCGGCGGGCAATCGTCTGCCGAAGCCGCGTCATGCGCACGCGTTCTTCACGCACACCGTCATCCGGTGCGGACGGCGCGCGCACACTCACAGGCGCCGGTGCCGGAGCGGTTGAGCCCTGTTCGAGAGCTGCCAGCACATCGCCCTTGAGGAGCCGCCCGTCCTTGCCCGTGCCGGTGATCGCAGAGGGATCGAGATTGTTTTCGTCGACGAGTTTGCGCACGGCAGGCGAAAGCGTTTGGTCCGCCGCCGCGGCCGGTTCTGCGGGAGCCGCCGGCGCCGCAGCTGGTTCTTCCGCCTTGGCCGCTGCCGGCGCCGCAGCCGCCCCTTCAGCAATAGCACCCAGCAGGGCACCGACCTCGACCGTCTCACCGTCCTTCACGGACACGCTTGAGAGAACGCCGCCCGCGGGTGCGGGAACCTCGATCGTTACCTTGTCGGTTTCGAGTTCGACAAGCGGCTCATCCGCGTTAACTGCATCGCCCTCTTTCTTGAACCATTGAGCGATGGTGGCCTCGGTTACCGATTCGCCAAGCGTCGGAACCCGAATCTCTACTGCCATGTTGACCTCTTCCTATCTGTGCCGAATTCACTCGCCACGAATGGCCTCGCGCCGGTTCATACGCCGAGCGCGGCCTCGAGAAATGTCTGAAGTTCCTTTTGGTGCTTCGACATGAGACCCGTCGCTGTCGCCGCCGATGCCGCCCGGCCCACATAGCGTGCACGCCCGTATTTGGCGTCGATTTGCTGCAGCACCCATTCGATGTTCGGCTCAATGAAGCTCCAGGCACCCATGTTCTTCGGCTCTTCCTGGCACCAGATCATTTCCGCTTGCGGAAACCGCCCGAGCTCGGTGATCAGGGCGCGGGCCGGGAACGGATAGAGCTGCTCGACGCGCATCAGGTAGACGTCCTTGATGCCTTGCTTCTCGCGCTCTTCGTAAAGGTCGTAATAGACCTTGCCCGTGCACAACACGACGCGCTGGATTTTCTTGTCCGCGACCAGCTTGATCTGCTGATCCGGAAGATGCTGCGCATCGTCCCAAAGCACCCTGTGAAAGGTCGTGTCGGGACCGAACTCTTCAATCGAGGAAACGCAACGCTTGTGGCGCAACAGCGACTTCGGCGTCATGAGCACCAGCGGTTTGCGGAAATCGCGGTTCAACTGGCGCCGCAGAATGTGGAAGTAGTTCATCGGCGTCGAGCAATTGGCGATCTGCCAGTTGTCTTCCGCGCACATCTGCAGATAGCGCTCAAGCCTGGCCGATGAGTGCTCCGGTCCCTGGCCCTCATAGCCGTGCGGCAGCAGCATCACGAGACCCGACATACGCAGCCACTTGCGCTCCGCCGAACAGATGAACTGATCGATCATCATCTGTGCGCCGTTGGCAAAATCGCCGAACTGCGCTTCCCACAGAACCAGGGCATTGGGTTCGGCCAGGCTGTAGCCATATTCGAAACCGAGCACGGCAAGCTCCGACAGCATCGAGTTGATGACCTCGTAACGTCCCTGCGTGTCCGAAATACTGTTGAGCGGAATGTAGCGCTCTTCGTTGACCTGGTCGTTGAGCACGGAGTGGCGCTGCGAAAACGTTCCGCGCTCGCAGTCCTGACCGGAAAGCCTGACGCGATAGCCATCATTGAGGATCGTCGCGAATGCCAGGTGCTCCGCCAGAGCCCAGTCGATACCCGCGCCCTCGTCAATCGCCTTGCGGCGGTTGCCGATGACCCGCTTCAAAGTACGGTGTGCGTTGAACTCATCGGGGATGTGCGTGATCTTGCGTCCGATATCGCGCAAGTAGTCGAGATCGACGCCGGTGCGGCCGCGCCGCGCGCTGTCGTCCTCGGGACGCGTCAGCCCCGACCATGCGCCATCGAGCCAGTCAGCCTTGTTGGGTTTGTAGGATTCGCTGGTTTCGAACTCTTCTTCAAGAAAGGCACGGAACTCGGCGCGGAGCCTGTCGCCATCGCCCTCTTTCAAGATGCCCTGCTTGGCCAGCCTGTCGGCATAGATGTTCACGACATTGGCATGCTCGGCAATTCGCTTGTACATGATCGGCTGCGTGAACGAGGGTTCATCGGATTCGTTGTGGCCGAAGCGGCGGTAACAGAACATGTCCACGACCACAGGCTTGCCGAATTCCTGGCGGAACTCGATCGCCACCTTGGCCGCGAACACGACCGCTTCCGGATCGTCTCCATTGACGTGGAAAATCGGTGCCTCGATCATCTTCGCAACGTCTGAAGGATAGGGCGATGACCGCGAATGGATCGGGCTCGTCGTAAAGCCGATCTGGTTGTTGACGATGAAATGGATTGAACCGCCCGACTTGTGGCCCTTCAGGCCGCTCAGGCCCAGACATTCGGCAACCACGCCCTGGCCGGCGAACGACGCATCGCCATGCAGCAGAAGCGGCAGCACGGATGTTCGCTTTTCGTCGTTGTGCTGATCCTGCTTGGCGCGCGCCTTGCCGAGCACCACCGGGTCGACAACCTCAAGGTGGGAGGGATTGGCGGTGAGCGACAGGTGCACGTTGTTGCCGTCGAACTCGCGATCCGACGATGTGCCCAGATGATACTTCACATCGCCGGAACCCTCGACCTCGTCCGGCTTGAACGAGCCGCCGCGGAATTCGTTGAAGATCGCCCGGAACGCCTTGCCCATAACGCTTGCCAGCACATTGAGCCGGCCGCGGTGCGGCATGCCGATGACGATGTCCTTGATGCCGAGCGCACCGCCGCGCTTGATGATCTGCTCAAGCGCCGGGATCGCCGCCTCGCCGCCATCCAGACCGAAGCGCTTGGTGCCGGTATATTTGGTGTTGAGGAACTGCTCGAAGCCTTCCGCCTCGATCAGCTTCTTCAAGATTGCAACCTTGCCTTCCGGCGTGAATGTAATCTCCTTGTCGGGCCCTTCGATACGGCGTTGGATCCACGCCTTTTGGGCCGGATCGGAGATGTGCATGAACTCAACGCCGAGTGTCGAACAATAGGTCCGCTTGAGGATCTCCATGATCTGCGTGAGCGTCGCGGTCTCCAGACCGAGAACGTGATCGATGAAAATCGGTCGGTCCCAGTCGCCCTCGCCAAACCCGTAGGTTTCCGGCAAGAGTTCTGGATTGCCTTTTTGCTCGCGCAGTTTCAGGGGATCGAGGTCCGCCACCAGATGACCGCGAATGCGGTAGGAACGGATCATCATCAAGGCGCGCACCGAATCAAGCGTCGCTCGGCGCAACTGCTCTTCCGACAGCGAAGCTCCGCCGGCTTTCGCCTTTTTGTCGATCTTGTCGCCGATCTGGCGTTCATAGGCCGGCCAGTTGCCGTCGAGCGCACTGACCAGTTCGCCGTTCGATGCGACCGGCCAGTCTGCCCGCTGCCAGGACGCACCGCGCGCTTGCGCGATCACATCGGCGCCATTGTCTTTCAGATCTGAGAAGAACTGTTGCCAGTCCGCATCCACGGACGAGGGGTCTTGCTGGTAGCGCGCATAGAGATCCTCTATGAACGTAGCGTTACCACCGTAGAGAAACGACGTGCTGTTCAACACGTCGTTCGTCATTTTCTGAGCCATTCCGCATCTGACGGCCGGGGATGGCCGCCGTCCTTTTGCCCGGTTTCAGGTTCCAACGCGTTACGCCGCACTACCCGACGGCCACTTCAGCCATTTAATACCTTAACCAAGGTAGTGCCAAGACCGGCGGGCGAGTCCGACACGGTAATCCCGGCACTTTGCATGGCCTCGATCTTGTCGCCGGCGCCGCCGCGTCCACCGGAAATAATTGCGCCCGCATGTCCCATGCGCCGCCCCGGGGGGGCCGTGATACCGGCGATAAAACCGACCACGGGCTTTTTGGTCTTGGAGGCCTGGAGAAAGTCTGCCGCATCTTCTTCCGCGGTGCCACCGATTTCGCCGATCATGATGATCGATTCTGTTTCGTCATCGCCGAGGAAGGCATCAAGGCAGTCGATGAAGTTCGTGCCGTTCACCGGATCGCCGCCGATGCCGATACAGGTCGACTGGCCAAGCCCGGCCGCCGTTGTTTGCGCCACCGCTTCATAGGTCAGCGTGCCCGAACGCGAGACGATACCGACCGAACCGGGTTTGTGGATATGGCCCGGCATGATGCCGATCTTGCATTGCTCGGGCGTGATGATGCCCGGACAGTTAGGACCGATGAGGCGCGTACTTGAGCCCTGCAGGGCGCGCTTCACCTTGACCATGTCAAGCACCGGGATGCCCTCGGTAATGCACACCGCAAGCGGGATCTCGGCGGCAATCGCTTCAAGGATCGCATCGCCTGCAAAGGGCGGCGGCACGTAGATCACGGTTGCGTTCGCGCCGGTTTCCTCAACGGCTTCCGACACCGTATCGAACACCGGAATGCCGAGATGCTCCGATCCGCCCTTGCCCGGCGTCACGCCGCCGACCATCTTTGTGCCGTAGGCAATCGCCTGCTCGGTATGGAACGTACCGGTTTTTCCGGTCAGGCCCTGGCAGATGACCTTTGTGTTTTTGTCGACAAGAACGGACATCAGGCGGCCTCCTTCACGGCAGCAACGATTTTTTGCGCCGCATCGTCGAGATTGTCGGCCGGAATCACATTGAGGCCCGACTCGCTCAGGATCTTCTTGCCCTGCTCGACGTTGGTGCCTTCCAGGCGCACCACAAGCGGTACTTCAAGGCCCACTTCCCTGATCGCCGTAACCACGCCTTCCGCGATGACATCGCACTTCATGATGCCGCCGAAGATGTTGACGAGAATGCCGCTGACATTCGGGTCGGACGTGATGATCTTGAACGCCGCGGTGACCTTTTCCGTCGTCGCACCACCGCCGACATCGAGAAAGTTCGCAGGTTCGGACCCGTAAAGCTTGATGATGTCCATGGTTGCCATGGCGAGGCCGGCACCGTTCACCATGCAGCCTATCTTGCCATCGAGCGCGATGTAGGAGAGGTCGTACTTCGAGGCTTCGATTTCTTTTTCGTCTTCTTCCGACAAGTCGCGCAGCTCCATGACATCACCATGGCGCTCGACCGCGTTGTCGTCGAAATTCATTTTCGCATCGAGGCAGATGAGATCGCCGGCTTGCGTGACCACCAGCGGGTTGATCTCCAAAAGGCTCATGTCCTTGGCAAGAAAGGCCGAGTAGAGGTTGCCGATCAGTTTGACGCACTGCTTGATCTGATCGCCTTCGAGTTTCAGCGCAAATGCTATGTCGCGGCCGATAAAGGGACTGTATCCAGAAGCCGGATCGACCGTGATGGTGAGGATTTTCTCCGGTGTGTCATGCGCCACCTGCTCGATGTCCATGCCGCCCTCGGTCGAGGCGATGAACGCGATGCGCGATGTTTCCCGGTCAACAAGACAGGACAGATAGAGCTCGCGCTCGATTGCCGAGCCGTCTTCGATATAGAGCCTGTTGACCTGCTTGCCGGCAGGGCCGGTCTGGTGCGTCACGAGCTGCATGCCGAGGATATTGTCGGCTTCGGTGCGCACCTCATCGAGCGACTTGACGACTTTGACGCCGCCGCCCTTGCCGCGTCCGCCCGCATGAATTTGCGCCTTGACGACCCAAACAGGCCCGCCAAGCTCCTCCGCGACACTGACCGCCTCATCGACGGAAAACGCGGCTGACCCCTTGGGCACCGGAACTCCGAATCCGGAGAGCAGCACCTTTGCCTGATATTCGTGGATGTTCATGATTTCGCCCCTATATTCGCGAAACGGCCCGCATCACGAGAATCAATCCTCACCCCGCGAGCCAGACCCTTATAGCACCGTTGCACGGTGCTGCAACCGAACCGCCGACACGGGCGGACAAGCTTCATAAACTCTCAGGAATGTCAGGCGTCACCGAGCGCTGGAGCGATCTGGCGGCACGCCTTGACGAGGCCCTCGACGGCTTTCACAGACTTGCGGAATTCGGCACGCTCTTCGCGTTCCATCTTGATTTCCACAATCCGTTCCGCGCCATCGGCACCGATCACCACCGGCACACCGACATATAACCCCTTCACACCGTACTCGCCGTTGAGATAGGCGGCACAGGGAAGCACGCGCTTTTTGTCCTTAAGATAGGATTCAGCCATAGCGATGGCGGATGTCGCCGGAGCGTAGTAGGCGGAACCCGTTTTCAGCAGCCCGACGATTTCCGCACCGCCGTCGCGGGTTCTTTGCACAATGCTCTCGATACGCTTTTGCGTCGTCCAGCGCATCTTGACGAGATCGGGAAGCGGGATGCCCGCGACCGTCGAATAGCGCGGCAGCGGCACCATCGTGTCGCCGTGGCCGCCGAGCACAAAGGCCGTCACATCCTCAACCGATACCTTGAACTCTTCGGCGAGGAAATGGCGGAACCGCGCGCTATCGAGAACACCTGCCATGCCGACCACTTTGTTGACCGGCAGCCCGCACGCTTTCTGCAACGCCCATACCATCGCATCGAGCGGGTTGGTGATACAGATGACGAATGCCTTCGGCGCATACTTTTTAATGCCGGCGCCAACCTGTTCCATGACCTTGAGGTTGATCTCAAGAAGATCGTCGCGGCTCATGCCGGGCTTGCGCGCCACACCCGCCGTCACGATGACGACATCGGCATCTTTGATCGCCGCATACTGGTTGGTGCCCGTCATCGCCGCATCGAAGCCTTCAACGGGCGAGGACTCCGCGATGTCCAGTGACTTGCCCTGGGGCAGCCCGTCTACGATATCGAACAAGGTGACATCACCCAGTTCCTTCAGGCCGGCCAGATGAGCGAGCGTGCCGCCGATCATGCCGCCGCCAATCAGCGCGATCTTGTTGCGTGCCATGTGCTAGGTCCCGTTATCTTGAATGTGTGGTGGCCCGGATGTATCGCGAATGCCGGTCCACTGCAAGACGCACACTCCCTCAACTATCGGCCAATAGGCCGCGCCGGTCCGGCCGCGGCACGCCCGGCGCACCTGCGCCCGCGCGGCCGGAGCCCCTGAACGCAGCGCCCGCTCAAACCGGAATTCATTCCTAATTGTGACAATTGTGTAACGAACCAATTGCAGAACAATAACAAAGGCTTGCAAACACGGCACACCGGCATAACGAAGCGCAGATAACCACCCTTTGGTCATAGAGACGCGATCTCGCACCGCCTATGAGAGGCGGCACGGAGCAAATCCGTGGGGATCTATTTGCGTAACTCAATGAAGGGGAATTCCAATGCGCGTCAAAGCCCTATTGCTGGCGACAACGATTGCCGGCGCCATGTATGCGACATCCAGCACCAATGCCGTTGCCGTTGACCTCGATCCAGAGGTCGACGATTGCCGGCGCGATATCGCCCTGAAGGTCGGCGGTCAGGTCAACCGCGCCGCGCTTTACGGCAACAACGGTCTCGTCGACGACATTTTCCTCGTCGACAACGACAATTCCTCGACCCGCCTGCGGTTCCGCGCCATCGGCCGGATCGACTGCGAATGGAAGATCGGGGCACAGATCGAGGTTCAGTTCGAATCAAACTCCACCGCCTCCATCCGTTTCGAGCAGAGTGGCTCGGCGGGGCCCAACAACTTTACCGAACGCAAATTCGAATGGTGGGTCGACAGCGAGAACTTCGGCCGGGTGTGGCTTGGCCAGGGCGACATGGCGTCCAACGGCACGTCGGAAGTCGATCTGTCTAAGACCGGCGTCATCGCCTATTCGGGCATCGCCGACTTCGCCGGCGGCCTGGAGTTCGAGAACGGTGTGCGCATCCGCTCGGCGACCAGCCAGTTCGATGGTCAGAGCCGTCGCGACCGCGTGCGCTACGACACGCCGACCATTGCAGGTTTCCGACTGTCGACGTCCTACTCCGACCGCGCCCGTTTCGACGTTGCCTTGCGTTACGCCGGCAGCTTCGGAGATATCAAGATTGCTTCGGCGATTGCCTATTCAGAAGACAGCGCCAACTCTGAAGCCGACTACCGTCTGAACGGTTCAATTTCGATTCTGCACACGCCGACCGGCCTGAACGCCACGTTCGCCGCCGGCATGGACGACGACGTCGAGGGCGGGCGCCTTGCGGTCGACCAGCGCGACCCCTACTCGCTCTACGTCAAGCTTGGCCTCATCACCAACATCTTCGATTTCGGCCACACCGCTTTCGCGATCGACTATCAGATGACCGACGATCTGAATGCAACCGGCGATGAGTTCCACTCCTACGGCGCGTTCGTGGTTCAGAATATCGATCATGTCGGCACCGAGTTCTACGCCGGCATCCGCCTGCACGAGCTTCACGCCGCACCCGTCGGCCTGCCGGTTGCAGGCACCAACTTCACTGCAAACGCCGATACAAGCCCCGACGATGTCGTGGCGATCATGTCCGGCGCACGCGTGAAGTTCTGATCGGGAGGTATCCGACAATGACACCTGCAAATATCATAAGAAACCTGATGCCGGCATCAGCCATTCTTGGCGCGATGCTCCTCGGCGGCTGTGTAACGGGAGGTTACGAGACCTTCCAGTACCATGAAATCCACGAGATCCCCCAAGGACCGGGACTGGTCACCGACCAGGAAGACTACACCGTCTTCTCCCGCGATCTGGGTGGTTTGGGAGGCGGCTCGGCGCAGTCCACGCAACCGGCGCCCGTCCCGACAGTGTCGACAAGCGGCGGCATAACCGAAACGTCGACACCTGAGTAATGTATCCCCTTGAGGGTTGCACGTATTTCCCCAAAGTCCGGTCGCCCGCAACGCGTCCGTGCATTTGGGGATTTTTGCGTTTCAGCAGCATCGCCAGTCGTCTAGTCGAAACCCCGATAGTGCACGACGTTTTCAAGCGCTTCGCGCTCGCTCACCAGCGTGTTCTCGATGGCGTCGGGATCGGCATAACCCAGGCTCATGCCGGTCACGAGTTTTTGGTCATCGGGAATGCCGAGGTGCCGCAACACCGGTTCCTGATAGGGAATCCAGGCGGCTTGCGGACAGGTGTCGAGCCCAAAGCCTTTTGCCGCAAGCATGATGGTCTGGACATACATGCCCGCATCGGACCAGCTGCCGCGGCCAAGATAACTGTCGACGGTGACGAACAGACCGACCGGCGCATCGAAAAACAGAAAATTCCGCATCGCCTGGCGCGCACTCGCTTCGCGGTCGCCCTTCTCGATGTCAAGCAGACCGTATAGCGACCACCCGACGCCACGCCGGCGGTCGCGGTGAATATCTTTCCATTGAGCCGGGTAGTACCCAAGCTCTTCATAAGAGACACTGCTACCGGATCGGACCAGCGCAAGCACATCGTCGGTGATCGCCTGCTTGACCGCGCCGGTGCATAGATAGACATGCCAAGGCTGCGTATTGGTACCACTCGGCGCACGCTGCGCGAACTCCAGAATTTTGTCGATTGTTTCGCGCGGCACCGGGTCCGGCTTGAACGCGCGGATCGATTTGCGGGCCTGAATTGCATCCAGAACGTTCATGTCTTCTCCAGGTTTGGGCACGGTGTGCAAAGGTCTTTGGTTCCACGTTGGCAAAGCATGCAGGGTTAAGCCTCCACATTTCGCGGTCGGAACTTTGTTCCATCGGCGGGACTTGTCAAGCCGGTCAAGAAACGGGTGGCGATCGATTCCGGTTTGTGAAAAATCGCCCGGTACATGATTGGGAGATTCACCATGTCAGTTCGATTTTCAGGCCTCTCCACCGATGAGGTTCACGCGCTTCAGAACGGAGCGCGCGATGCCTATGGCGGCGCGCCGGAACGGCGCATCTCCGATGGCGACGGCGTTCCCTGCCGGCACTGTCTTTGCGATTTCCGTGAGGGTGAGCCGTATCTCGTTCTCGCGTTCCGCCCCTTCAACTCTGTGCAGCCCTACGCCGAGACCGGCCCGATTTTTCTTCACGCCGACGCATGCAAGCGTGCCGCGGCGACACCGCACCCCCCCGCAATCCTCTCAAGCGATGACTACATCGTGCGCGGATACGATCAAGATGAGAGGATCGTTTATGGCACCGGCGGCGTTGTCGCGACGCAGGACATCGCAGCGCGCGCCGAGCGTCTGCTCGCAGACCAGCGTGTTGCTTTCGTCCATGTGCGCTCGGCACAGAACAACTGTTTCCAGTGCCGCATCGACAATTAGCTGACGCTGGGACAAATAGTTGACGCTGGGACAAGACCGTTTGGCAGCCGCTACCGTTCCGAAATCTATAGCGCCGGCAGCAAATCCTTGAGTGCGTCGAGCCTTGCGGAGCGGTAGTCCGCACGCCATGTCAGCAATGTCCTGATACCGGCAAATTTCTCCGGCAATGCACAGCGCTGAAACTTCCCTCCCGTCGAAACCGTATCCAGAACGGATTGCGGCACGACGGCAAAGCCGGTACCGGCCGACACGCAGGCCAGAATGGCAAGATAAGACCCCATCGAAATAATGCCGCCGGGAACAATTCCGGAATCAGACAGCCAGGTGTCCAGATACCGCCGGTAGGCGCAGCCCGGTTCGAAGGCGACAATCGTTCTGCCGCTGATTTCGCGAGCATCTTGCAGGGACGGAAAGCTCTGAGGCGCGATCAGCAGCAGCTTCTCCTCAAACACCGGCTGCGTGCGGATCTGCGGGAAAGACACGGGCTCGGCGATAAACGCCGCATCTATGTCATAGTTCAGAAGCCGCTCAACCAATCCGCCGGCGGTGTCCGTTTCCAGTTCGATTTCGACATCGCGATGAAGCGCATGATAGCGCGACAGAACAGCCGGCAACCGCGCCGCTGCCGTACTTTCCATGGTGCCGATCCGGAAGACGCCCCTCGGTTTATCCTCGTTCATGGCTTCTGAGGCTTCCATGGACAACTGCAGGAGCCGCTCGGCGTAAGACAGCAGCAGGTGGCCATCGGGCGTAAGTGTCAGACCGCGGCTGCGACGCCGGAACAGGGTCTTCTGAAGCTGCAGTTCAAGCTGCTTGATGCGCGTCGAGACATTCGACTGCACCCGGTTCAGCCTTGCCGCCGCCGCGGTGACGCTGCCCTCCACCGCTACCGCGTGGAATATCTCAAGGGACCTTAGATCGAGATTCTGCATAATATCTCCAAATGAGAATACACAATCAATATAATTCATTATTCGGAATATAAAGGGATCGATAGGGTGATGGCAATCAATCTGAAAATGCGTTTGACCGGAGGTCATCGTGGAAGCCCGTTATCCCGCCTTGCGCCTTACCCTGATCGGCCTCGCATCGCTGGCCCTGGCCATGGGCATCGGGCGGTTTGCGTTTACGCCTTTGCTGCCGATGATGCGCGAAGACGGTATTGTCACCATTGCCGATGGCGGCCTGCTCGCATCCGTTCATTTCCTCGGGTATCTGCTCGGCGCCGTATTCCTCACAAAGTTGTCCCTTCCTCCCAGATTGATGCTGCGTCTTTCTTTGCTGGCCATTGGCGCCGGGACCGCGGCAATGGGGCTAACCGACAATTTCTCTGCGTGGCTGGCACTGCGCGGGGTGGCCGGTGTGTGCAGCGCCTGGACGCTGATGTTCATCAGCACGTACTACGTTGCGCATCTGGCCGGCGGCGGCCACGCGGCCTGTCAGGGCTGGGTGTTCTCCGGCGTTGGTGCCGGAATAGCCGCTGCCGGACTGGCGTGTCTCGCATTTATGGCGCTTGATATCAGCAGCTCCCACGCTTGGTTGATACTCGGTGCCGTTTCACTGGCAGCAACCGCGATCGTGTACACTGCCATCGGTTCGGAAATCCCCTCGCAGTGGCCTGCCTCAAAGCAGCGGAAAACCGATCGAAGTCCGTTGGACTGGCGCCTCGTCATCGCCTACGGCACGATGGGCGCCGGCTACATCATCCCGGCTACCTATCTGCCCGTCATGGCACGCGAGATTGTGCCATCTCCCCTGATATTCGGATGGAGCTGGCCGGTTTTCGGGTTCGCCGCTTTCGCTTCGGCGGTCCTAGCGGCAAAACTGCACGGGCGATACTCCAACCGGCGGATCTGGGCCGTATGCCACGTCGTCATGGCTGCCGGATTGATTCTCCCGGTTGTTCATCCGCACCTGACCGCAATAATCGCCGCGGGCCTTTGCGTCGGGGGAACATTCATGATCGTTACCATGGTGGGCATGAAGGAAGCGCATCGCATTGCTCCCCGCCAGGACGTGATGCGCCACATCGCCGTCATGACGGCGTCTTTCGCGACAGGCCAGATCGCCGGTCCGGTGTTTGCAACCGTTGTACACGGCCTTACCGGAACCTTCTCAGCTTCGCTGCTCGCCGCAAGCGTTGCGCTCATCGTAACAGCAGCAACGCTTCTTAGAGATGAGGCCGAACCGCGCCCGGTCAATCCTCAGCACACAAATTGTTAACGATTGCAAACGCTTAGTTAACATCGGCTTCAGGCTTATTTAACCATAATCGCAAAACACTGTCGGTGTTGGTGATTCACGCCGGCCGTTAGTTGAGTGCGCACCCTGCCATCGGGTTTGGCGGGAATTCCGATCAAGCCACGCAGCCCGGCAGGCCCGTTCCGGAGTACGCGTGGTATGCGTTTCAAGTCCCTGCTTCTGACTGCCTCAACTTTTACGGCCCTGTCTCTTGCGGCTGCCACAACGATGGCAGCCGACATGGACATGGAATTCGATATCGACGAAGAATTCGACGACTGCCGCAGCGACATTGCCCTCAATGTCGCCGGGCAGGTCAACCGTGGCGTGCTCTACGCGGAGAACAGCGAAGTTGACGACATTTTCTTTGTCGACAACGACCATTCCTCAACCCGTGTGCGTTTCGACGCTATCGGCCGCATCGACTGCGACTGGCAGGTCGGCGCGCAGATCGAGGTGCAGTTTGAATCGAATTCCTCGGCCGCAATCCGCTTCGAGCAGGGCGGCGACCCGGGGCCTAACAACTTTACCGAACGCAAACTGGAAGTCTGGTTCGACAACCGGACCTTCGGGCGTATCTGGCTCGGTCAGGGCAGCATGGCGTCCGACGGCACATCGGAGGTTGATCTGTCCGGCACCGACGTCGTCGGTTATGCCAGCGTGGCCGATATGGCGGGCGGCCTCGAGTTCGAGAACGGCGTGCGCATTTCGTCCGTCTCCGACAATTTCGACGGTCAAAGCCGCCGCGACCGCATCCGCTATGACAGCCCGACCATTGCCGGCTTCCGCCTCTCCTCATCCTATTCGGACCGCGACCGCTGGGACGTCGCGCTGCGGTTTGCCGAACGCTTCGGCGGCGTGCAGGTGTCAACCGCAGTTGCGTTTTCCGACGACGGTGCCAACTCAGAAGCCGAGTACCGCATTGACGGTTCGGCATCGATCCTGTTCGACTTCGGTCTAAACTTCACGGTCGCCGCGGGCATGGACGAAAACGCTGAAGACGGTCGCGACAACGCCGTCCGCGATCCGTATTTCGTTTACGGCAAAGTAGGCTGGATATTCGATGTGTTCGACTTCGGCAGCACGGCCGTCGCCGTCGATTACCAGATGACCCGCAATCTCGATGCCCAAGACGATGAGTTTGAAAGTTACGGCGCCTTTTTCGTACAGCGCATCGATCACGTGGGGACCGAATTCTATGCCGGCGTGCGGCTTCACGAACTCAACGCGACACCGGTTGGCCTGCCCGTCGCCGGTACCAATTTCACAGCTACGGCGGATGATTCCCCGGCAAATGTGCTGGCGGTGACCACCGGCGCGCGCGTCAAATTCTAACGAGAGAGCAGTTCGGCCATGCCCAATTGTGCGAAAGCATTACGTGCCACGTGCCTTGCCGCCGTTTCATGCGCAACGGTCACCTTGCTGAGTGGCTGCGTCACCGGCGGATACGACAGTTTTCAGTATCACGAGACACACGAAATTCCGCTCGGCCCGGGACTGATCAGCGATGATAGTGGTGACTACACACTCGCGCATCGCGAGTTCGGGGGCTCATCGGCACAAAGGACCGCGTCATCTCCAGTGCGCGCTCCCTCGTCCGGCGGCCTGAACGAGGCCTCAACTCCTGAATAATGCCGCCGCCCCGTCAGCTGCAGTGACCGAGCGCCATGTAGTCGTCCGACTGCATTTCCAGAAGGCGCGACACGGTGCGCGCGAATTCGAACGTTCCATCGCCCGCCGGATAGATCTTGTCGGGCGGCACGGCGGCTGAAGCGATAAGTTTGACACGCGCGTTGTAAAGCGTATCGATCAGATTGACGAAGCGCCGCGCCTCGTTGCGCTTTTCCGGCCCAAGCGACGGGATCTTCTCAAGAAGCAGCGTATGGAAACTGCGGGCGATCTTGAGATAGTCCGCCGCTCCCAAAGGTTGCTCGCAAAGGTCGGCGAACCCGAACCGCGCGACGCCTTTGGCCACTTCGGGCACGTGCACCGTACGCCCCTTGACCTCAAGCCCGCCCGGCATCCCGCGGTCAGTATGCGTCAGCCGGACCCATACTTCCTGCATCCGTGTATCCGCGTCTTCGCCGAGCGGCGAATAAAATACCGGCATGCCGTTGAGGTGACTCATCCTGTAGTCGAGCGGACCATCCAGTGCCGAGACGTTTAGCCGTTCCTTGAGCAGCGAAATGAAGGGCAGGAACAGTGCCCGGTTCAGGCCGTGTTCGTAGAGCGTGTCGGGGTGTCGGTTGGACGTTGCGACGACGACGATGCCGCGCTCGAACAGCGCCGTGAACAGGCGGCCAAGAATCATCGCATCGGCAATATCGGTGACCTGAAACTCATCGAAACAGAGAAGTTTCGCATCGCGTGCGATCTTGTCGGCAACCGGTGGTATGGGGTCGGCACCGGCCACATAGCCCTTGGACTTGCCCTGCCGAAAGTGATGCACCTCATCGTGCACATTCTGCATGAACTCATGAAAATGAATGCGCGTCTTGGGCGCAATTGGCGCAAGCTCGTAGAACAGATCCATCAGCATGGTTTTGCCGCGCCCGACGCCGCCATGCACATAAAGGCCACGAGGCACTTCGATGCGCGGGGCAAACCACGCGCCGAGACCGCTCTTGCGGCCGGCCGAGTGATAGGTTGCCAGATGCCCGCTAAGCTCACTGAGCGATCGGACAATCTCAAGCTGATGGTCGTCCGCTTCAAGATCGCCGGATGCAACAAGCCCGGCGTAGTGCTCTGTCAATTCATCGGTCATGACAAAATGCGCAAGCGGACGGCCTTGGGAGAGATCGTAAACCCGGGTCAGTTCACCGGCTTGTTAGCAGACCAGCACACGAAGCGCAAAGCCCACGAACCCCAGGTTCAGGCGGCGGGGCCTTCGGCGATCATCGGCGCGTCTTCCCAGGCATCGCCGGCCGCCACAATACAGGCAATTCCTTCGGGCGAGGTGAGCAGCACCGTCCACGTTCCGGCCGCGGAGACATAGACCTCCATCATGCCGCGCGTCGATACCAGGCCCATCGCCTTGCGGGTTTCCTGATAGCGTGTGCCCAGAAGCTGGATGACCTTTTCATGCCGGCCGCATTCGACCGCTCCCGCAGGCGTTGGCAGTGCGGAAGATGACAGCGCGAAAACGGCGGCGCCAAGCGCGGCGCTCAAACAAGACTTTACATGAATACCAGGCATAAAAACCTCCGTATGGCGACCGAAGCGGCATCGACGGAGGTTGCATAACCATGCAGATGTCAGACGCGCTTCGGTGCAACTATGTCGATGGCGTCTCCCATCGGGTTGCTCCCTGCTGCTATGACTTCTGCCAAAAGGCTAGCCTAACGTGTTTAATGAAATGACAACGGCACGCGGTCCCGGGACCGCGTGCCGTCGCTTGAGAAATCAGTTTGTGTGCCTTCAGCTCATCGTCGGAATGACGAATTCAGCCCCTTCTTTCATACCCGACGGCCACCTCGATGTGACTGTTTTCGTGCGGGTATAGAATCGAATCGAATCAGTGCCATGCTGGTTCAAGTCGCCAAAGGAGGAGCGTTTCCAGCCGCCAAAGGTGTGATAGGCAAGCGGCACCGGGATTGGCACATTGACACCGACCATACCGATGTTGATGCGCGAGCAGAAGTCGCGTGCTGCATCGCCGTCACGGGTATAGATGGCAACGCCATTGCCGTATTCATGATTGAGCGGCAACGCGATCGCATCTTCGTATGTCTTAGCCCGCACCACCGACAGCACAGGGCCGAAGATTTCTTCCTTGTAGATCTTCATGTCCGGTGTGACATTGTCGAACAGGCAGCCGCCCATGAAGTAGCCGTCTTCGTAACCCTGCATGGCGAAATCGCGGCCATCGACACGCAGCGCCGCGCCTTCCTCTACGCCGAGATCCACATACCCTCTGACGCGTTCAAGCGCCTGCGCGTTGACCAGCGGCCCGAGGTCCGCTTCGCGGTCGGATGAGGGACCGATGCGCAGGGACTCAACACGCGGAATCAATTTTTCAACGAGCGCGTCGGCGGTTTTCTCACCGACAGGCACCGCAACCGATATCGCCATGCAACGTTCGCCGGCCGAACCGTAGCCCGCACCGATGAGCGCATCCACGGCCTGGTCGAGATCGGCATCGGGCATGATGATCATGTGGTTCTTCGCACCGCCGAAACACTGCACGCGCTTTGACGCTGCGGTGCCCCGCGTATAGACGTATTCCGCGATCGGCGTCGAGCCGACAAAGCCGACGGCCTGGATGACCGGATCGTCGAGTATTGCGTCGACCGCTTCCTTGTCCCCGTTGACGACGTTCAAAATGCCAGCCGGCAACCCGGCTTCGAGCATAAGTTCAGCCAGCCGCATCGGTACCGAGGGATCACGTTCCGACGGCTTCAGGATAAAGGCGTTGCCGCAGGCAATGGCGGGGGCGAACTTCCACATCGGGATCATCGCCGGAAAGTTGAACGGCGTAATGCCGGCAACGACACCAAGCGGCTGCCGCATGGAGTACATATCGATGCCAGGTCCCGCCCCTTCGGTGAACTCGCCCTTCAGAAGATGCGGAATGCCGCAGACGAATTCACACACTTCAACACCGCGCTGGATATCGCCGTGCGAGTCCGGCACCGTCTTGCCGTGCTCGATCGAGAGCAGTTCGGCGAGCGCTTCCTTTTCTTTAGCGACGAGTTCGAGAAATTTGAAAAACACCCGTGCGCGCACTTGCGGGTTCTTCGCTGCCCAGGCAGGTTGCGCGGCGCGGGCATTTTCCACCGCCGCAGCCATTTCTTCCGCATTCGCCAGGGCAACACGCGCCTGAACCTCACCCGTGTTCGGATTGTAAACGTCCGCAAAGCGCCCGCTTTTGCCTGCGACACGCTCTCCTCCAATATAATGTCCGATATCCTTGGTCATGAACTCCCCATCCGGCGGTTTCAATGTCTGAAATTGAGCCGAAACTACTGGCCATTCCGGCGTGCGGCAAGCTCCAAATTAGCGCGGCAACTGGTGCCAATTGGACCGCCGCCGGTGGTTCCGATGTCCGGAGCCCGCCGCACGGACCTGACGCAAACGTAGTGGTGCAAAATATGCCATTCAACAGTGCGTCTTAACGGTTTCGGAAATAATTCACTTTGTATACAAATCTGTTTCTCGCAAAATACTGCAAAAAACCACCGATCAATATGTGGAATCCTATTAACTGAATCGCAAAGCTAACCCGTTAAAAGGGAAGCCTGGAACGACCGCAACGGGGAACCTCCTTTTCTTTATTGCTCATCTCAATTGCCTCCGGCCTGCATCGCACCACGGTGCAATACAGGCCAAAGGTTGCGTATGACACTCGAGGGCGCCATGGAAGACGGAAAATCAGTCATTGTCGTCGAAGACAGTTCGACCGTGCAGAAAATCATCACACATTCGCTGTCGGAGGCCGGCTTTGAGGTTGTGACGTATCCGTCCATCAACGATGTGCTGGAAATGCCGCCTGAAGGTTGTATGCATGTAGCGATCGTCGATCTGATCCTGCCGGGCATCGGCGGCATCACCGGCATTCCGTTGCTGCGCGAGAAATGGCCGGACATTGGTGTCATTGCCATGACCAGCGGCTCGGAACTGATGAATGCCGACACGCTGCTCACAACTGCACGCAAGGTCGGGGCGCACAGAATTCTGCGCAAGCCCTTCGCCGAACCCGAATTGCTCGAAAGTGTCGGCGACTTGGTCGCGCACGGCTTCGGAGACGACGAACGCGACAGGCGGATACTGGTGGTCGAAGACAGCCGCACCATGCGCAAGTTTGTGAAGAGGGCCCTCAGGCACGCCGAGTACGATGTCCTCGAAGCCGGATCCATGGAAGAAGCACTCGAGGCGCCCGACATCCTTGGCGTCGATCTTATCATCACCGACATTTTCATGCCGGGCCGCGGCGGCGTGGAACTCATCATTGAGGTCCGCAAGAACTGGCCGGACGTACCGATCATCGCCATGTCGGGCGGCTACGGCAAAGACGGGGATAATCTCGAAAATGCCCTTTCCGCCGCTTTGAAGGTCGGGGCGAACGCGGCGCTCAACAAACCGTTCACCGAACCGCAGCTGATCAACGCGGTAGAGCAGCTGATCGACGCCGCCTGATCACGCGTCGGCGGGTTATCCGCCGAGAAACAAGCGCCCGACATCGCGATCGTCGAGGAGATCGTCTCCGGACGCCGCTTTCACGAGATCCCCCGATACCAGCACATAGCCGAGATCGGCAAACTCCAGCCCCTTCTTCGCGTTCTGCTCCACCATAATGATGGTTTTGCCATCTTTACGCTGCAGGTCGCCGAGAATTTCAAACACCATGTCGATATAGCGCGGCTCAAGTCCGATCGAGGGTTCGTCGACCAGAAGCACTTCCGGGTCCATGACCAGAGCCCGCGAAATCTCCAGAAGCCGGCGCTCGCCGCCGGACAGGACGCGCGCCGGCTGACGCCGCCGCTCGGCAAGCCTTGGGTATTTTTCAAATACGTTTTCCGCCGCCGCGCGCGCCGCATCCGGCTTTGCCTTGAGGTAACCCCCCATCCAGAGGTTCTCTTCCACCGTCATATCGGGAAAGACCGAGTTGTCCTGCAGGATGTAGGCTATTCCCGCCGAGGCGAGCTTGTTACTCGAAGAAAGCCCGGTCACGTCGCGCCCGCCGACCGATATAGTACCCTCGAAGATATCGGTGAACCCGAATATCGAATGCAGCACCGTTGACTTGCCTGCACCGTTTGGGCCGATCAGACACAGGGACTGTCCCTTGCCGGCGCGCAGTGAGAAGTCGTGCAGAACCTCCATGCGCCCGTAACCCGCGCGCAAGTGATCGATGCTCAGGAACGGCGCATCGCCCGCCAGTGCGTCAAGCGCTGTAACAGGCAGACGCCCATCCGCAATGCGGCTGGCTTCACGCGACACGTCATCAACGGACATTACCGCGTCGACACCGCCGCTTCCGTGCCCGCGTACCCTGCCACCATCACCACCACCGCTGCCGCGCCCGCCCATCAGTGCGCTCCCAGATAGGCGTCGATGACACGCGGATCGCCCTGAATGTCGGCCGGCTTTCCCTCAGCCAGCAGTTCGCCATGGGCGAGGCAGTAGATGTGTTCCGCCAGGTTCATGATCACGCGCATGTTGTGCTCGATAACGAAAAGCGTAATGCCGAACTCCGCGTTCGCTCTCTTGAGCCGGTCGATGAGGCCATTGATCAGCGTCGGATTGATGCCCGCCGTCGGTTCATCCAGCATCAACATGTCCGGCTCGCTCATCAAGGCCATGGCGAATTCAAGCAGCTTCTGCTGGCCGAACGAGAGATCGCCGGCGAGCAGGTTGCGCTTTTCATAAAGGCCGACGAACTCAAGCAGCTCTTCGGCCCGTTCTCTGCCCCGCGCACCCTGCAGCGTGAACAGCTGGCGAAACGGCTCGCGGCGGGTCGAGCGGCTGATCAGCAGGTTTTGCACACAGTTCAAGCCGCCGTATATGCGCGTCTGCTGAAACGTGCGCAGCAGCCCGAGGCGCGCAATCTGCGGCACCCGCAGGGCCGATATTTCGCGGCTGCGGAAACGGATCGATCCCGCATCGATGGGATGATAGCCGACGATTGAATTGAACAGCGTGGTCTTGCCCGACCCGTTCGGTCCAATGAGCCCGACAATGGCGCCTTCGGGAACGGTGAGCGAGATCGCATCGTTTGCGACAACCCCGCCGAACCGTTTCGATGTACCGTCGACTTCCAGAAGCGCCGTCATTCGGCCCCCTCCCGTGCATCGGCTCTCGGCCCGAAGCGCTCTGGAAACATCTGCCGCACCCGCCCCACAATGCCTTCTGGAAAGAACACGACGATCACCACGATGAGCACCCCGAGCGCGACCCGCTGCCATCCCAGAAGATAGGTCCAGAAGAGTTCCTTTGTAACCTGGAACACGATCGCGCCGATCACCGGACCCCACAAGGTTCCCTTGCCGCCGAGGATTGCCATCAGCACCATCCAGACACCAATGGTCGCGCCGGAGAAGGCGGTGTCGAGCGGGTCGATGAAACGCTTGAGGTTGCCGTAGATACCACCCGCGGCGCCGAGGAATGTCGCTGCGATCACCCAGGCGGTTACCTTGATGCGCGTCGTGAACATTCCCATCGCCTCCGCCTTGTCCTCATCGTCACGAATGGCGTTGATCGCGAGACCGAAGCGCGTGCGCAACAGCCAGGCAATGGTGGCGAAAGTGGCCACCGCGAGCGCAAAGGCCATGTAATAGAACAGCCGGTTGACGTTATCGATGTCGTGCGGCGGCGGTGCCGGCGTCATGCCCGATCCGGCGCCGATCCAGTCCCATCCGGCCGCAATTTCACCGGCCGCAATGCCAAGACCCAGCGTGCAGATGGCAAAGTAGTGCCCGCGCATGCCGAGCACGAGACTTCCCAGTACACAGGCGGCAAGTGCCGCGAGCATCGCCGCGACCGGCAGCCCGATGGCAAAGCCCCAAATATACTGGGCAAGATCGAATATGAAGGCCGTGCCGCCGCCCTTTGCGGCGGTATACTCGCCGACATCATAGACAAGACCGATCTGCACCACGGCGCAGGCATACATACCGATACCGAAAAACACGACATTGCCGAACGAGTTGTAACCCATCTGTCCGCCCACCAGATCCCAGGTGAGGGCGAATACGATGAACAGCCAGAGCTCGGTCATTTGCACCTGGTTGTTGGGAAATATGAACGGCCCCGCGAGGCCGGCCAGAACAATCGCGCCATAGAGGAACATCTTTTGCGGGTTCATCGCCTAGTCCCTACTTCAGATAGCGCCGCTTGCGACCGAGCCACCACGAGCGCGCCAGCAGAACGACGACGAGAAGTCCGAAAACGAAGGCGATCTGGAATTCCGCACCGAGAATGAAGCCTGCATAATACTCCGCCGCGCCGAGCCCGAGACCCGCGGCCAGCACGCCGCCGATATTGCCGAGACCGGCGATGATCACGATCATGAATGACCGCACCGTATAGGGCAGTCCGATATAGGGGTGGATTGTATAGGCCGTGGCCGCCAGAGCGCCGGCCGCACCGCAGATCGCGGCATTGAGTGCGAATGTTGCCTCGTAGACCCGGTTCGTATCGATGCCGACAACACGTGCGGCGCGGGCATTTTGAGCCGTCGCGCGGATCGCCTGGCCAAGCCGGCTCATTTTCAGGAAGACGACAAGCGCCGCACCCACCACAATCGCCAGGACGAATGCCAGCAGTTTAACCTTGGAAAGTACGATCGAGTAGTCGAAAGCAAACCACACACCGAGCCCCGCATCGGCGTTTCGCGGGTCGCCGCCGAACACGATGTTCATGAGCTGTTGCAGGACGATCGAAATGCCGAACGTCGCGAGCAGCGATGTAAAGAGATCCCGGTCGACGATACGGTGGATGATCGTGCGATAGAGCAGACGGCCAAGAACATAAAGAACGAGTGCCGCAACCGGCACCGCGAGCAGCGGGTGAAACCCGTTGTCGGCCATCACCACGGCTGCGAAGCCGCCAAGGATGACGAACTCCCCTTGCGTCACATTGATGATGTTCATGACGCCCCAAACGAGCGCCAGGCCATAGGCGATGAGGGCGAAGATTGAGCCGAACAGGATGCCGTCGATCAGCAGGCCGCCGGCGATGGCCGGAGAAGAAAACAGGAGCTCGATGTTATTCATCCGCCGCCAGCCGCGTCTTGGCATGCCGGGGCCGGCTCATGGCCGGCCCCGCATCGCTCGATCGTATTACCGGTCCGCCCAGCCGGGCCTTGGCAGTACCGGATCGGCTGCCGCCCACTCGCTCGGCGCCACCACGACATACGCGCCGTTTTGAACCTGATAGAGCACCATCGGCTTGGCGATGTTCTTGCCCGTCTCGTCGAAACGAATATTGCCATAGAACGTCTGCATGTCCGTCGCGGCAAGGGCGTCGCGCACCGCGGCCCGGTCGAGTGTGCCGGCGCGCTGAAAGGCGTCCACGAAGGTCATTACGGCGGCACTCGATTCCGCCGCCTGATACGGTGGTGCGTAATCGTAGGTTTTCTCAAACAGCGCGGCATAGTCGGCGGCTGAGCCGAAGAGGTCGTCCTGGTAGGTCAGTGTCGGCGCCCACTGCGATGCGCACAGCGTATATTCGGCGGCGTCGCCGAACTCCTTGATGATCTTTGCCGAATCGCAATGCGTCATAGCCAGCATCGGCACATCGACACGCATTTCCTGAATTTGCCGGATCGCCGTCGCGGCGCCACGTGCGTGACCCGAAACGACGAGCAGGTCAGGTTGCAGGGCACGCACGCGCGTGAGCGTCGTCGCCATGTCGTTCAGTTCCTTCGGCAGCTTGTCGTCAATGACGATCTGCATGCCGTGACGCTGCGCGTCCTCGACAACGCCGGCCCGCACGTCCTGGCTGAAGGGATCGTTCTCGAACGCCAGAGCAACGGTCAGCTCGTTCGGCGCCTTGCCGAGATCGGCGGCACGTTCTGCTGCAAGATCGATGGCGCTTGCCAGATACTGTTCCGACGTCGACAGCACCGCGAACAGATACCGGTAGCCGCTCGTGAACAGCGAGCGCGACGCGCCATTGCCCTCTACCATCGGCACGCCGTGCTGTTCGGTTACCGGCGCAATAGCCTTGGTCAATCCAGAACTGTACGGGCCAAGCAGAAAGTTCACGCCATCTTGCTGGATCAGCCGTTCGGCAAGCTCCGCACCGCGCGTCGCGGTGGACTCATCGTCGTAGTACTTGATTTCCAGCATATAGGTCGTATCGCCGACCTGAACGCCGCCGCGCTCGTTAATCACCTGAACGGCAAGATCGTATCCGCGCTGTGTGTGCTCGCCATTGGTGGAATACTTCCCGCTCAACGACACCGCCGCTCCAAGTGTGATGACATCGTCCGCGGCAAACGCCTGCGTACCCGCCATCGCACCTGTGGCAATTACCGCTGCCGCAGCGAATTTCATGACTCTGAACATTTCAATTCCTCCCGTCAAACCTTGCACCGGCGACTGTCCCGATGTTACCGGGCGACGCTTCTCGGTTCACATTGTTACAGATGACGCGGGTCAGGCAAAGCCCCGCCCTCCAAATCACCGCGCTTTTGTCACTTTCGCTGCCACTTAGAGCCGATCCTCTTCCACCGCATGGCAGGCAACCTGCGCGCCGCTGTAGTTCTTCAACTCGGGAACCTGCGATTTGCAGCGCTCGTTTGCGAACCGGCAGCGTCCGTGAAACACACAGCCTGACGGCAGATCGATCGGCGAGGGCACCTCTCCCGGCACCTTGACCGGCACGAATGTCTTGCGGCCAAGTTTCGGTATCGCCGACAGCAGGAGCTGAGAATAGGGATGGCGGGGCGTGGCAAACAGTGTCTTGGGCGTCGTCATCTCGCACACCGTGCCCAGATACATGACGGCAACGCGCGTGCCGAAATGCTGCACCACCGAAAGATCGTGGGTAATGAAGAGGTACGTGAGCTGGCGCTCCTTGCGGACTTTCATGAGCAGGTTCAGAACCTGTGCCTGGATCGACACGTCGAGCGCCGACACCGGCTCATCGGCAACAATGAACTCAGGATCGACCATGAGCGCGCGCGCAATGGAAATACGCTGGCGCTGGCCGCCCGAGAACTCATGCGGATACCGCGATCCCCAGCCGGGATCGTTGCCGACTGAAACCATGACGTTTTCTGTATGCTCGCGGACCTCGGCATCCGACAGCTCAGACTTGTGAAACCGCAACGGCTCTTCCAGCGTCTGCTGCACCGTCATGCGCGGGTTCAGTGAGGCATAGGGGTTCTGGAAGATCATCTGCATGCGCCGGCGATAGGGCAGAAGTGCCTGATCGCGAAGCCCGCTGATGCGTTCGCCGTCATAGGAGATTTCGCCGACGGTGGGCCGAACAAGCCCCATGATCGTGCGCCCTAGCGTGGTCTTGCCGCAGCCGCTTTCGCCGACGAGGCAAAAGGCGTCGCCGCGGTCGATCTCGACATCGACACCGTTAAGCGCGTGAACCACCGGCTTTTCGCGCGACAGAAAATGCACCTGGATCGGAAAATGGACCTGCAGATCCTGCACCTTGACGAGCGGCTCCGTCATTTGAGGCGCTCCGCATGATGGCAGGCTACCAGACGTTTGCCGAGGGTCCGCAGAGCCGGCACGCCGCCGGAGCACGTATCGTCGGCGTAGGCGCAACGCGGATGGAACGCACAGCCCGGCGGCAATTCGGCAAGCGTCGGCATGGAGCCCGGTATCTGATTGAGCTCCGCGCCCGGCTTGTTTCTCTGTGGCAACGCCTGCAGCAGGCCGCGGGTGTAGGGATGCGACGGCCGCGCAATGATGCCGCGCGTTTCACCCTGTTCGACAACCCGGCCCGCATACATGACAAGCATGCGCTGGGTTGTTTCCGACACCACCGCGATGTCGTGCGTGATGAGGATGAGGCTGACGCCGCGCGTCTCGCAGAGATCGAGCATCAGCCCCATGATCTCCGCCTGGATCGTCACATCGAGCGCCGTCGTCGGTTCATCGGCGATGATGACGGCAGGGTCGAGCAGCAGGGCAATGGCGATCACCACGCGCTGCCGCAACCCGCCGGACAACTCGTGCGGATAACTGTCGAAGCGCGCATCCGGCGAAGGGATCGCCACCTCGCGCAGCTTCTGCACCGACAGCGCGCGCGCTTCCCCATCGGAGATCGTGCGATGCGTCTTAAGACACTCGACCATTTGCGCGCCGACCGTCAGCACCGGGTTGAGCGTCATCATCGGGTCCTGAAATATCATCGCGATGCGGTCGCCGCGCACTTTGCGCATCTCTTCTGCCGGCAGCGTATTGAGAACGCGGCCATCGAAGGCAATGCTGCCGGCGCTGATGCGGCCGGGCTCCGATATGAGGTTGAGGATCGCATAGGCCGCCATCGACTTGCCGGCGCCGCTCTCGCCGACAATGCCGAGCCGGTCGCCGGCGTCAAGATCGAAGCTGACACCGCGCAGCGCCTTGAGACGCGCGCCGCGCATGGCGAATTCGACCTCCAGGTCGCGAACCTCAAGCAGCGCCATCACGTCTCCTTGTAGAGCTTCGGATTGAGCGCATCGCGCAACCAGTCGCCAAGCAGATTGAAGGCGAGAATGAGGACGATCAGGACAACGCTCGGAAACGTCGTGATCCACCACTGGCCGGAGAAAATAAACTCAAAGCCGCTGCGGATCAGCGAGCCGAGCGATGGCGTCGTCACCGGCATGCCGAGCCCGAGGAACGACAGCGCCGCTTCCGACACAATGGCATTGGCGACCTGCACCGTGGAAATTACCAGGATCGGCGTCAGCGCATTGGGCAAGATATGCCGGAACATGATGCGGGCCCTGGACAGCCCGATAACGCGCGCCGCATCGACATACTCCTTCTCGCGCTCCGCCAGCACACTGGCGCGCACCGTGCGCGCATATTGCGGCCACTCGGCAATTCCGATGACCACAATCAGCATGAAGATGGCAAGGTCCTCATAACGCTGCGGCCCGAAAGCCGCCTGAAACACCGCCAGCGCGATGATCGCCACCATCAGGGTTGAGAGCGACAGCTGAATGTCGGCAAGCCGCATGAAGAAGCTGTCGACGCGCCCGCCCATGTAGCCCGCGACGAGCCCGATCGAAACGCCGATCACCGCCTGCAGCATGACCGCGAAAATACCGATGAGCAGCGAAATGCCGGTGCCGTAGAGGATGGCGCTAAGAAGGTCGCGGCCCTGATCGTCGGTACCGAGCGGGAAGTCCGGGTTGCCCTGACCGCCGAACGCCGGCGGCTCCTTGGAATTCATCAGGTCGAGCTGCAGTGGATCGTAAGGGTTTTGCGGCGCAATCCACGGTGCCAGGAGGGCTGCCAGCACAAAGGCGAGCAAAACCAGTGCGCTGCAGATTGCCACCGGGTCGCGGCGAAACTGATAGGCGAAATTGGAGTCCCAGACGCGCTGCAGCGTGCTCATCCCTTGACCCCCGAGATGCGCACCATCGGATTCACATATGTATAGATGAGATCAACGATCGTGTTGGTAATGACGAAGATCAGGCCGACGATGATGATGTACGCAATGATCAGCGGCGTATCGACCCGGTTCACCGCTTCCAGGAACAGGAAGCCCATTCCGGGCCACTGAAACACTGTTTCGGTCAGGATCGTATAGGCGATCAGTGTGCCGATCTGGACGCCTCCCACCGTGATCACCGGAAGCAATGTATTGCGCAGGGCATGCACGAACAGCACGCGCCTGGGGTGCAGACCCTTGGCCTGGGCAAACCGCACATATTCGGTACGCATGACCTCCATCATCTCGCCGCGAATGAGCCTGATGAACAAAGGCAGCATGATCGACGACAGCGCAAATGCAGGCAGCACGAGATGCTCAAGCCCATCGCCCGTCAGGAAGCCGGTGTTCCACCAGCCAAGCTCGACCACATCGCCGCGCCCGAAGGACGGCATCCATCCAAGTTCGATGGAAAACAGATAAATCGAAAAGATCGCCGTGAGAAACACCGGGATCGAGATCCCCACTATCGACAGCCCCATGATTAGCCGAGCACCGATGTGCTTTGGCTTTATGGCGCAGAAGATGCCGGCCGGCACCGACACCAGCACGATGATGAGGGTTGCCGCCAGGACAAGCTCGAATGTTGCCGGGAATTTTCTGAGAATGACCTCAAGCGCCGGCTTCTTGAAGAAATAGGACGTTCCGAGATCACCTTGTACCGCATTGCCAAGGAAGCGGGCGTACTGCACGAAAAACGGATCGTTGAGACCCATGCGATCGCGCAGGGCTTCGCGTTCGGCCTCAGATACCGATTGGCCGACAAGCTCGCGCAACGGATCTCCGAGGTTGTCCTGAATGGAAAACCCGATCAGCGAAATGATCAGCATGACCATCACGGCCTGCCCCACGCGCCTGATTAGAAATGCCAGCGTCTCCATTATCCGCCTCTGTCGGGATCTCGTTCAGCCACACTCTTGCATAAATGTGCGCCGCTCCAAACGAGGAAAGGCGCCCGCAAAGGCGCCTTTCCCTGTTTCGTTCGATCAGACCATCAATCGATCACGAGGTCCCCGAGATACGGGAAGTTCATGACATTGACGACGCTGCCAATATTCACACCAGAGCGTGCCGCCCAGGCAAGGTCCTGCCAGTGCAGGGGCACAAATCCGGCTTCGTCATACTGGATCTGCTCGATTCGCTGCAGCACCTGGGCACGCTCCTCATCATTGGTCATGGTGAGTGTGTCCAGTGTCATCCGGTCGACATCGGCATTTGAGTAATGACCATTATTGTACTGGCCACGGCCCGTGTCGGCATCCCGCGTCATCGACAGGAACTCATAGAAGTTCGCCGAATCCTCGGTGTCCGAGTGCCAGCCGATCATCATCATATCGGCAGCCTGCTCATCGTATTTGGGCCAGTACTGCGCCTTCGGCATGGTGGTGAGATCGACACGAATGTTGATCTTGGCCAGCATGGCGGCAACCGCTTCAGCAATCTTGAAGTCGTTCACGTAGCGGTTGTTGGGTGCCATCATCGTAAGCTCGAAACCATCGGCATATCCGGCCTCGGTCATCAGAGCCTGCGCCTTTGCAAGATCATAGCGCGGTATCAGGGCTTCGTTATAGCCGAGATAGCCCGCCGGGCTCATCTGGCCGGCAGCCGTGCCGAAACCGTTCATGATCTTTTCGACAATGCCGACATTGTTGATCGCATGTACGATCGCAAGGCGGACACGCGGGTCACGCAACTCTTCGCGGCGATTCTGGTCCATCTGGAAGGTGATGATCCGTGTGCCGGTCATGGTGATGAGCTCGGTGCCGTCATTGCTGTCGATACGCGGCAGATCGGTCGGCGGCACCGGAGCGATGAAGTCAACGTCGCCGGCGAGCAGAGCCGCCACACGGGTCGGCGCTTCCTTGATCGGCGTGAACACGATGCTGGTGACGTTACCGGGAGAGTTCGTATCCCAATAGCCGGCGAAACGTTCGAACACCACCTTGACGCCCTGCTCGCGGCTCGTGATCACGAAAGGACCGGTTCCGGATACGTTCTGCGATGCGAATGAATCGCCGTGCTTGACGATTTCCGCCTTGTCGCGGCCACGCTCGTCATTGCCGGAATAGAACGCACTGTCCATCGGAAAAATATAGGTCGCCGTGTGCAGGACCAGCGGATTGGGACCGCTCGTCACGAGATCAACCGTGTGATCGTCGACCACGGCCATGGAGACGAACGGCTCGAAGATACCCTTGAAATCGGGGCTTTCCTTCAGGCGATTGAACGTCCAGACCACGTCTGCCGCGGTCAGCGCATTGCCGGAATGAAACGTGACGCCCTGGCGCAGATGAAAGCGCACGGTCGTGTCGTCGACACGTTCCCATTTTTCAGCGATCCGGCCCTCAAAGCCGAGGTCCTTGGTCCAGCGCACGAGCGGGTCGAACACCATATGGGACAACTGAAGCGTGCCGCCGGACAATTGCTCGTGCGGATCGAGCGAAACCGGATCGGCGTCATACGCCATCCGCAATGTCTTGGCCTGAACACCGCCGGCCACCACGAAGGCGAGCACGAAGGCGCCAAGAAGTGTGAATAGTTTTTTCATTGTAGAGAACCTCCCTTTGGGACTGCGGCCACCCCCGCTCCCCGGAGCGGCAGTGGGCAGAAAGTCCAAACATTATGCCTGCAACGTCACATCGGCAAGTGCACACGCCCGGCACGGGCGATATTTCAGCCCGCTCAATGGGAAGCCGCAGATCAATTCCACCAGCGGTGAATTGTGTTTCGTGACAGGAAACAAATTGTGCCAGTCCGGCCCACTGCCGGATCAGGTGCTGCTGCGGCGCGCCTCTTGGATGTAGATGTCGCGCAGCCGCCGGGCCACCGGTCCCGGTTTGCCGCCGCCGATCAAGCGTCCATCGATATCGACAATCGGCAGGACGAATGTCGATGCGCTGGTGAGAAAAGCCTCGTCCGCCGCATAGGCCTCTTCGATCGTGAACAGACGCTCGTCGAGCGTCACGTCGGTTTCCGCCATGAGCTGCACGATCGTGCGCCGCGTGACGCCCGGCAGAATGGCATTGCTCAGGGGACGCGTGATGACGGTGCCGTCCTTGACGATATAGGCGCTCGACGATGTGCCTTCCGTGACATGTCCGTCTTCGATCATCCAGCCTTCATAGGCATCGTTCTCGACGGCGGCCTGTTTGCCGAGCACCTGTGCCAGCAGTGCGGTGGACTTGATATCGCGGCGCTGCCAGCGGATATCAGGCATCGACACCACCTTGACGCCGGTCTCCGCCTTGGGGTTGTCGAGCAGTCCGCGCTTTTGCGTGAACGCGACGAGCGATGTCGGCGTATCGGCGGGAAAATGAAAGTCGCGCTCCGCCTCGCCGCGTGTCACCTGCATATAGACGACGCCCTCGTCAATATCGTTGCGCGCGATAAGTTCGCTATGCATCGCAACGAGTTCATCGGGCGTGCACGGCCAGGCCATGCCAAGTTCCCGCAGCGACCGGTCGAGACGTTCCACATGCGCGTCGGCATCGACGAGCTCGTGATCGATGACCGATGTTACTTCGTAGACACCGTCGCCGAACAAAAACGCCCGGTCGAAGATCGAGACCTTCGCATCCGCCTCATCGACATAAGCGCCATTGACATAAACCGTGCGGCCCATCTTCGCCTCGCTCAACCGGATATCAGATGCGGCGACACAGGCCAGAAATTGCGGACCCGGTCAAGGCCGTGAATTGTCCTGGCGAAGCTCGTCTCTGCCGGCGCGGGCTTTACGACCTATTGAATACGGCGCAGCGCACTTGCCGGAACGTAGCCGAGCCTCGCGCCATCACGCGCAATCAACGCAAAATTCGCATCCGCCTCCAACACCCGCACAACCGTCCAGGCGTCGAGTGTCACGATCTCACTTGCGTCGCTGCTCGCTTCGGCAAGAACCGCCGTCGCGGCGGGAAGTATGTGCGTCGGCTCGTTCGGAATCGTTGATACTGCTCCGGATGCATCCCCCAGCGCGGCAACCCTGGACCCCACCGCGAAGTTCGATCCGACGATGCGCATCTGCGGGACTTGCCTGAACCCGAATGTCTCATGGCTGATCGCCGGCACGCGATCATCGACATAGGCGGCAAGTTCGGTCACTTCGATCTGTTCGTTGCCGTTTACATCGGCGCCATTCATGGCTTCAAGCAGCGCATAGGTGAACACACCGTGACCGCGATAACCCTCCAGCGCCGGAGCGTCGTCTGTCGAGGCGGACAACACTGTACGACCCATGGCACGGGTAAGTTTATCGATCGCCGTAACACGCCCAAGTCCGCGCTCTGCAATGCGGTCTCCCGTCAGTGACCCGCTTTCACAAGTGTCGTACAGCAGCACGGATCTCCGAGCTTGGATCCTCGCAAACCACGCCTGCCAGAGGTCTTGTCCGATACCGTCCGCCACGATGGATTCCGCGTTTCTGTAATGAAAGTCCTGAGGCAGAAAATAGTACCGCCCGTCCACTGTCTTGCCGTGGCCGGCGATGAAGAAAACAAACACATCCTGCGGGTTCACTTTGCCCGAGAGTTCTGCAAATGCCCGTTCCAACCCATCCACGGTCACCTGCTCGTTGTAAAGCGTGTGCACGTGGACTTCTTCATAAAGACCGGGCCCCGCCTGACGAAAAGCTGCGGCAACGGCCCGCGCATCCGGCACCGCGTAGTT
This sequence comes from Hyphomicrobiales bacterium, assembly GCA_021775755.1. Lineage (GTDB taxonomy): Bacteria > Pseudomonadota > Alphaproteobacteria > Rhizobiales > JAJFHB01 > JAJFHE01. The sequence continues at coordinate 89,744 of JAJFHE010000026.1, forward strand.
CAGCCTCAACTGGCTGTCCCAGTAATCGTTGACGCCGATCGCCATAATGTGGAGGTCCGGTGACTCCGTGCCTGCGAACCCAACCCACGTTACGGTCACGGACACCGGTTCCGACGCGATCTGATTGGCCGCGTTGTAGGCAATGATTTCGATAACGTTGTCGCCCGGCTCAAGCATCACATTGCGCGTCAGATCCAGAATACGGTCGGTGCCGGGCTCCGCATTTTCGATGCGCGAAAGACCGCGTTCGCCGATGCCGATGGTCGTGCCGTTGACCTTCCATTCGATGCGCCCAATTCCGCCATCACGGTCGACAACGTTGATATGCACGTCGATACTCTGGTTCTCGGCCTTCCGCTCAGGATCCGGCGATATAATCTCGATCCCTGGCGGCCCGCCGCTGCCGATGATCGCGTCCAGGTTGAGTTCCCGCGCCGCCTGCCTTACGCGCCCGTCCGGGTCGCCTGAAAGCGCCTCGTGCACGAGATCTGCGCGCGCCAGTGTCTGGTAGAACTGGCCGATGGAAAATGCCTCAAGGCCGCGTACGATCGACAGGTTTCTGGCCGCAGTCTCCGTACCGGACCCTGTAAAAAAGCCGTCAGGTGTCATGCTAAGCCAGGTATGATTTTCTCCAACGACAAATGACGCAAGGTTTTGACCGGACCCCGCGTCCCAGATCTTCACCATTCCATCGGCGCTGGCCGACACAATGCGTTGGCCGTCAGGAGAATAGGACGCCGACATAACGGCAGCCGAGTGACCGGTGAACGTGGTAACCGATAAGGCCCCTCGCGTATTCCAGATCTTCAGGCTGTTGTCCTCGCTGGCAGAAACGATGCGGGTGCCGTTAGGTGAAAACGCAACGGATATTACGGCATCCGTATGACCGCGGAATACGCGCAGAAATCTACCCTCAGACGTCCACAGTCTGATTGTGTGATCGTCTCCGCCAGAGGCCAATAGCGACCCGTCAGGCGAAAAGGCGAGCGTGGATACGGGGCCGGTGTGCCTATTGTCATGCAGGGCAGTTCCGGCCACTCGCTTACCCGATTCGGCGTCCCATAACTGCACCCAAACGCGGACGCTTGCAGCGATTCGATCGCCGCGTGGTGAATAGGCAACCGATATCGTCTCCAACGGTCCGAAGAGGTCAGGTCGAATCTCAAGACGGTTGTCTGCCCGGCCCGAGGTGGTGGCGAGGAGCCGAATGTTGATGCGCTTGTCGTTGCGGGGAATATACCGATCGCTCAGCAAAATCTGTGCGCCATCGGGCGAAAATGCAACAGAGTCGACAGGGCCGTCTTGTCGCCGATAAGCGCGCACCAGACGCCCGGTTGCGGCATCCCACAGTCTGGCAATCCCATCCGTACTGCCGGAAAGGATGCGCGTGCCGTCAAAAGAAACGGCAACCGACAAGACACCGTGGGCTTCGTCGGAACTTGGATCTTCCACGGCAAACAATTGCTGACCGGACGCTGCATCCCACCCTCGGACCGTGCCGTCGTCACTGCCGGTAATGATCCGCCGCCCATCGGGGGAGAATACGGCGGAGTTAACCGAAACGGCGGCACGTTGGCGTTCTCGTAGGCGCTCCAGGCGCTGTAAGCTCCAGAAGGATATTCTTTTGTCCACACCCGAGGACATAACGACGCCCTGTACGGACACTGCAATTGCCAGGATCGAACCTGAATGACCTTCGAGGATGCTCGCCCGGGATGTCGCAAGCTCCCAGACGATCAGGTTCTTATCCCCGCCGCCCGATACAACCTGTTGGCCGTTTGCGCTGAATGATACGGCGGCAACGGTTTTCGTGTGCCCTTCCAGCGTGCTTATCAGATCGCCGGTTGCAACGTCCCAAATTCTGACGGATTTATCCCAGCTGCCGGAGGCAATTCGATTGCCGGAAGGCGAAAAATCCACAGATGTGACTAAAGCGGTGTGACCCTTAAACAGTCTCAACCGACGACCCGATGCCACGTCCCATAAGCTGACGGTTTTATCTGCGCTTCCCGATACGACATAAGCTCCGTCAGGCGAGAACGCCACAGACGTCACCGACGCATTGTGGCCTTCAAACACCCGCGATGTCTGGCCCGAGGCGACCTCCCAAAGCCTTAGGGTTTTGTCGCCACTGCCAGTCACGACGAACCGGCCATCGGGCGAAACGGCAACTGATCGGACCGGACCTGCATGCCCAACCAGCTCACCCAGCAAACCTCCCGAAGCCGCATCCCAGATTCTCGCGGTTTGATCTTTGCTTGCCGATGCGATGGACGCTCCATCCGGCGAAAAGGCCACGGATAGAACTGCGCCGCTGTGTCCTCCAAATGTCCGCAGCAGCCGGTTTGAAGATACATCCCGAAGCATCATTGTCGTATCGGCGCTGCCCGACACGACATATGCACCGTCTGAAGAAACCGCTAGCGCATTAACGGTGCCGTCATGGCCGCTTTGAAGAACCACGGACGATCGCAGTTCAGCATTTCCGGCGGCAGCTTCCGCCGATGCAAGGCCCGGAATTCCAAAGAGTGCGAGGGCAACAATTGTGATTGCAGTCAGCTTGTCTAGCATGTTTCCCAACACTTGCTCCTTGAACTCGCCAGCACGCATCCATGCGTGATGCATGGTTGTCAGCCTCAGTCAACGAACCTCCTGAAGCCGACTGTGAAGTTCGAGCGTATTGTCCCGTGCCGCAAATCATATTCTTGCGAGATACACACATCGGCTAGGCGCGATGAACGAAGTACGGATCGACGAACTATGGCTTTTCTTCCACCATCTCCAGGAAACGTTCGATGATGTGCAGGCCGCGCCGCGCCTGCAGGCAGACAAGCCATTCGGGCATGGTGCCGTCCCAGTCGGAAATCTCTATCGCCTGCAATCTGGGGTCCGCCACAAATTCACCGCGCGACACAAGCCCCGCACCAAGCCCGGTCGCAACCGCCTCGCGCACGGCTTCACGGCCTTCGACTTCAATGAAATCAGGCGACACCAGCTCGCGGCGCAAAAGCTCCCGTTCCAGGATCGAGCGGGTAACGGAGCCGGGTTCACGCAACACAAGCCGTTCTTCGCAAAGCTGCCGCAGCGAAATCGCTTCCGACCGGGAAAGCGCATGAGAGCTGCTGACAAAGGCGACCAGGGGATCGCGCCGCAATAGGCGCGTCACATAGGCGTTTCCTCCAGGCTCTTCGGCAACGACGGCAAAGTCGGCGCGGAAACTGTCAAGCAGCGCCAGTGCATGTTCGGAGTTGCCCGTCTTCAGCGAAAAGCCCAACCGCGGATAACGATCGAGAAACCGCGCCACAAGCGGCAGGATGTGACTTGGTGCATCGGCAGCAACAACCAGTTCGCCGGCATCGAGAGACTGCGCGGCAGACAACAGCTTGGCCGCCTCGCCTTCGGTTTCGAACTGCCGCTCGGCAATCGCGTAGAGTTCGCGGCCAAGCACGGTGAGTTCCACTGAACGGCTGTCGCGCACGAAGAGCTGCACGCCGTAGTCGCGCTCAAGATGGCGCACATGGTCCGAAATCGCCGGCTGCGACAGCCCAAGCCGTTGCGCGGCTTTTGAAAATCCGCCGCATCCGGCAACCGCATGAAACGCTTTCAGCTGCGCATGCCGCATCGGCTAGAGCCCCTTTGATGAATTCGGAGCCACTTTGACCGGGTTGTCTTGTTGCGTGGTCAGGCGCGCTTCGCAATGCGATGCTGGACATCTCATAAAAAGCGCAACGCCGCCACGAGGCAAGACAACCCGGCCTTTGGTGGGCCAAATCGGTCCGCCGGCAGCGTTACGCCGCTTGCCCGATGCCCCGCATCGCGCTGCGCGCCGTGCCTTGCCGGTCGAACTGATTTGGTCCATCAAAGTGACTCCGAATTCATCAAAGGGGCTCTAGCACTCAGCCGCGGCGGCACACAGATTACGCAACTTCTCAACCGCAAGATCATGGCCCAGAATTCCAAGGCCGCAATCTGGCGCCAGCACCAGACGGTCCGCATCGATATGTTCAAGAACGGAGCGTACGCGGGCAACAATCTCTTCAACCGGCTCGACACGGCTCTTGGCAATCGCCACGGCACCGAAGATCAGTGTCGACCGCGAGAACCGTTCAAACAGGGCGTTGTCGTTGTAGCGGTGCGCGTCTTCGATGGAAATCTGATGGATGCTGGAACGGTCGACGGCATCGGCCAGTCTGAAATAACAGTCCCGCTCGGCCTTGTGATACTCCTCATCGTCGAGATAGTTGGGATACCCGCAGCACATGTGCATGACCCGGGTAACCTCATCGGACACCCCGTCGAAACAACGCTCAAGCGCCTCAACGCCGTAATCAAGCGCGGCATCGACCTTGCGCGCAAACAGCGGCTCGTCGACCTGTATGAACCTGCAGCCGGCATCGGCGAGTGCGCGGATCTCATAATTGAGTGCGTCCGCAAGATCGAAAGCCAGTGAGCGCTCATCGCTGTAATAGGCGTTGGCGGTCGTATCCGTAATGGTGAGTGGTCCGGGCACCGTGAGTTTTACCGGGCGGTCCGTAAACGCTTGAGCAACTTCAAAGTCACGCGTCAGAAAATGCTCGCCCCGCGGCGCAATCCGGCTCCGGATCGTCGGCAGGTCCGTTTCATAGGCGCCATCGCGCAACACACGGTGCGTCAGTTGATCGAAATCGAATCCTTCAAGGTGCCGGCAATGATAGTGAATGTAGTTTTCGCGGCGTTGCTCGCCGTCGCTCGGCACGTCGATCCCCACATTGACCTGCGCCTCGACCGCCTCGCGCGTCGCCCTCTCAAACAGCGGCGCCAGCGCCTCGTCATCCATTTGAGCCATGAGTTTGGAATACTCACGGGTCACCTCGCCGCCTTCCGACGTCATGCCGTCATCGCGGGTGAACCAGTCTTTGAACGGTAGATAGTCCGGCTTGGGAAAGGCGCCGAGACAGGTAGTAGTCAGGCCCATGGTGCAAACCCTCCGGTCCAAAAGTATCTATAAGTTTGAACGATATATATCATAAATCAAAACGATTTGACTGATATCGATTGCCCGCTTACCTACACGCCAACACGCCATCGGGCAAAGGACTAATTACTCATGGATAGCGATGCCCGCGATGACGCCGAACCGGCTGCCGGCACCATGCCCTATCTGCTCACGCCGGGTCCTCTCACGACATCGGTGGCCACCAAACACGCGATGCTCAGCGATTGGGGCTCGCGCGACATTGAGTTCCGCGCCCTTGTTGCGTCGGTCCGCACCCAGTTGCTCGAGCTGGCGCATGCGGGCCGCGGATATGAATGCGTTCTGATGCAGGGGTCCGGGACCTTCTCAATCGAAGCGGCGCTCTCCAGTTTCATACCGCAAGAGGCGCGCGCGCTCATTGCCATGAACGGTGCCTACGGCAAGCGTGCCGAAAAAATTCTGCGCCGCCTTGGCCGCGACGTGGTGATCCTCGACAAGGGCGACACGGCGCAATTTACCGGCGCCGACATCGCCGACGCTCTCGATCGCGACCCAGCCGTATCGCATGTCTTCGCCGTGCACTGCGAAACAACATCGGGCATCGTCAACCCGCTTGAGGAAATCTGTGCTGAAATCAAATCGCTCGGCCGCACTATCATTGTCGATGCCATGAGTTCTTTTGGCGCTCTGCCCATCGACATGGAGGCGAGCGCCATCGACGTCTTGGTCTCGTCCGCCAACAAATGCATCGAAGGCGTGCCGGGGTTCGGCTATGTGCTGTGCCGCCGCGACCTGCTTGAAGCATCGGCGGGTCGTTCGCATTCAGTGAGCCTCGATCTTTTCGAGCAGTGGCAGAACATGGAGAGCTCCGGTCAGTTCCGGTTTACCCCGCCGACCCATGCGCTTGTCGCTTTTGCGACTGCGCTTGAGGAACACGCCAGGGAAGGCGGCGTTGCCGGACGCGGTGCGCGTTATGCCCGCAACCGCGACATCCTTATCGAGGCCATGCGGGCGCTCGGTTTCGAGACACTGCTTGCGGACGATATCGCGGGGCCGATCATTCAGACCTTTCTGACGCCGCGCGACCCAGCCTTTGAGTTTGACCGGTTTTGCGAAGAGCTCCGCACACGCGGTTACGCCATTTACCCGGGCAAGCTCACCGCCCGCGACAGCTTCCGTATCGGCACCATCGGCCGCATCGATGAAACCGTCATGCGCGGCGCCGTCGATGCCATCGCTGAAACTCTCCAGCTCATGGGCGTAGAGGATCTCTCGCCCGCCTGATTCAAAACACCTGCAAAGGGAACATCCACATGAACCACCAGATCTACAGCTTCAACACATCGCGCAGCTATATCGGCCCGGTGCAGGCCGTGCTGCTCGACTGGGCCGGAACCACCATGGATTATGGCTGCGTCGCCCCCGCCGTCGTCTTTGTCGAAGTCTTCAAACGCAAGCAGGTGCCGATCACCATGGCCGAGGCGCGCGCGCCCATGGGCGCCCACAAGATGGTGCACATCCGCAAGATCACGCAGCTCGATTCGGTACGGTCACGCTGGCGCGAAACCCATGGCCGACTGCCCGCGGAAGAAGATGTCGAAGCCATGTTCGAAGACTTCGTACCCTTGCAGCTCGAATGCCTGTCGACCTATTCAGATCTCATTCCAGGCGCGCTGGAGACCGTTAACGGCCTGCGTGAACGCGGCATCAAGATCGGCTCCACCACCGGTTACACGACCGAGATGACCGACATCAACCGGCGTGACGCGGAACGTCAGGGCTACATCCCCGATTCCACCGTCTGTGCCTCCGAGATGCCAGCCGGGCGTCCCTATCCCTTCATGTGCCTGCAGAACGCCATCAACCTTCAGGTCGACACGGTCGCCGCCTGCGTCAAGGTCGACGACACCATCCCCGGCATCTACGAGGGCCTCAACGCCGGCATGTGGACGGTTGGCCTGGCGATTTCCGGCAACGAGGTCGGTTTGTCGCTCAATGAGTGGAACGCGCTGGACGATGACGACCGTGAAATCCGCCGCGACCGCGCCTGGGAACGCATGAAATCCTGCGGCGCGCACTATGTGGTGGACACAATTGCCGACTTGATGCCTTGTATCGACGACATCGAAGCGCGCATAGCACGCGGCGAGAAACCCTGATTCACGGCGGCACAGGATCCAAGTTCACATGAAATTTGCCATTGTTCCCGACCTGCATCTTCTGGCGCCGCCGGAGCGGCTCTGGGGGCTTGACCCCTATGCACGCCTTGATGCCTGTTTGAGCGACATTGCCGAATGGCACGGCGATGCGGAGTTCTGCGTCATCATGGGCGATCTCGCCGACCGCGGCGAGCTTGACGCTTACCGCGCCCTCAAGCGGCGCCTTGAGAACTTCCCGCTGAAGACGCATCTGATGATCGGCAACCACGACGACCGCGCCACCTTCCAGCGCGCCTTCCCCGACATGCCGCGCGATGCCGAGGGTTTCGTGCAGATTGAGCAGGAGAACGATGCCGGCGTGTTTTTGTATCTCGACACGGTCGAGGCGGGCACTGCGGCGGGGGTTTACTGCGACAGCCGCCGCGCTTGGCTACGCGACCGCCTCGCGGCGGCGGGCGACCGTCCGGTCTATCTCTTCATGCATCACCCGCCCTTCGACATCGCCGTGCCTTATCTCGACCGCATCAAGCTTGAAGAGGCCGACGCCTTTGAGGAGATCGTCAGGGGCGCGGGCAATGTCCGACACCTGTTCTTCGCCCATGTGCACCGGCCGGTGCAGGTCGTGTGGAAAGGTCTTCCCGCCTGTGCCCTGCCGGCACTCAACCACCAGGTTCCCTTGCGGCGCGAAGCGGTGAGCTCACGCTATTCCGATGAACCGCCGATGTATTCTGTGGTCGACATCACGTCGGACAGCGTCATCGTCAATTCCGATTGTTTTCTGAACCGCAAGGCGTGCGTCATGCCGCCGAACAAGAGCTAGACGGTTTCCGTTGTGCCAATTGAACGATATCGACCTTTTTCTCGATCACCGATTTGAGCTAAACCGAAGCAGGTCCGGAGGCGGTCGGAGAAACTCATGCACCACGAGACGCTTGGTTTACGCGAGGTGATCGTTTTCCTCTTCGCCGCCGGCATCGTCGTGCCGCTGGTCGGTCGCCTGAAAATCAGTCCGGTTTTCGGCTTTCTTGTTGTCGGATTGGCGATCGGACCGTATGGCGTGGCGCGCTTTGCCGATGCGTTGCCGTGGCTGCACTATATTTCGATCACCGATCTGGAAAGTGTTCGCCCCCTGGCTGAGCTGGGCGTCGTGTTCTTGTTGTTCATGATCGGGCTTGAACTTTCACTTGACCGGCTTTGGGCGATGCGCCGCGCGGTGTTCGGGCTGGGTGGTGCGCAAATTGTTGTGACCGGAACGGTGATCGCCATCATCGCCTCGCTGTTCGACAATACTCTGGCCATCGCCGTGGTGCTTGGCGCCAGCTTCGCGCTCTCCTCAACGGCGATCGTCATGCAGTTACTGACCGAGAACCGCCGCATGGGTACGGCGACGGGCCGCGTCAGCTTTGCCATCCTCTTGTGCCAGGACCTTGCAGTGCTGCCCATCCTGTTTCTGATTGGCGTATTTGCAACGCAAAGCGATGCGCCGGTAATCGCGGCGTTCGGCTGGGCGATCGGCGAGGCGCTGATCGCTGTCGCCGCCATCCTGGTCGTCGGCCGTTTGGTGATCCGGCCGGTTTTCCGCTTCGTTGGCAGCACAGCCAGCCGGGAGATGTTTCTGGCCCTTGTTCTACTGGTGATCGTGGGAACCGCACTCGCTACAGAGCAGTTTGGCCTGTCGATGGCGTTGGGCGCCTTCCTGGCCGGACTGTTGTTCGCCGAGACGGAGTACCGGCACGAGATCGAAGTCGACATCGAGCCGTTCAAGGGGTTGCTGCTCGGCCTGTTCTTCGTCTCTATCGGCATGGGTATCGACATCGCCGAGGTCGCCGCCGAGCCGATGTGGCTGGTCGCCTCCGTCTTCGGGCTGTATCTGATCAAGAGTCCAATCATCTACGTCCTGGTGCGACTGTTCGGCGAGCCCAGCCCGGTGGCACTGGAAGCTGGATTGTTGCTGGGCCAGAGCGGTGAGTTCGCCTTCCTTCTCGTGGGCATGGCGTACGGGCTTGGTCTGATGCCGAACGATACCGCCCAGTTCATGCTGATCGTCGCCGGGTTGACGATGATCACGACACCACCGGTAGCCCATTTCGCCCGCAAACTGGCCCGTATCGTAGAAGCTCGCGAATCGGACCATGAGCAGGGCAACACCGACATCCCGGTTGGCCTGGCCGGCCATGTCATCGTCGTCGGCTATGGCCGCGTCGGCCAGATGCTTGGCTCGGTGCTCGTCGGCCAGGAAATACCCCATGTCGGGCTCGACATCGACGCAAACCTTGTCGCACGCTATCGCTCCGCCGGCGCCGGCGTGTTCTACGGCGATGCGAACAGACCGGACCTGTTGCGCCAGTTCGGTGTCGAGCGCGCCGCGGCGCTGGTGGTTACAATGGACAGCGCGCGCACCGCAGAACGTGTGGTCGCAACCGCCCGCCGGCATTGGCCGGATCTGCTCATTTACGCACGCGCTCGCGATCGTGTGCATGCGGCACGGCTGATCGACCACGGTGCAAACCATGTTATCCCCGAAACGGTCGAGGCAAGCCTGCAGCTTGGGGAGATGGTGCTGATTGGCGTCGGCGTGCCAGATCAGGCGGCCCGCCAAATCATCGAGGCGCGTCGCCAGATGGAACAGGACACTGTCGATCAAAGCGGGCAGGATCGGGACAAGTAATCACGTGACCGACGCGATGGGCATCTTCCGGCACTTGTTCCCCGTCCCGGCCGACGTTGATGCAGGTCCGCTTTCTGTGTGCGAAGGCGGACATTGGGAGCGCCATAGGTCCGGAATGTCTGCCTTTGCTCTGCCAGTTCAACCGGTCATTGCAACACACGCGCTAAATTTTTCAGCAGGTGTTTCAAATAGCAATGTTTTTCTGGGGCGCTCATTTAGCTGACGGTCAATCTTGTTGAGATGGGCCTGTGAGTG
>JAJFHE010000027.1 GCA_021775755.1 Hyphomicrobiales bacterium
CTCTATTGGCTGAAAATTTGCTTTATCCGGCCACCACGCTTTTCGCGCTACACCGCAGCAAAATTCTTTCAACAGACATACTCGTACATCACCAACGGAAGCAGAGAAGAGTTACTCGTGTTGGCTCGCGAGCTAAAGCACGAGATTCCGAGGCTAATCTCACATAGCCCAAATCGCAAAAACACTCGCTTCAACAATGATCAGCCGCCAGAGCTAACAAAAACGGAAAGCTATGCTTATAGCCTATTCATGCTGCTTTCCGACCCACGGTTTTGCGATGTGGTTGCGGAAGAAATCCCTACCTTTCCGGCATACCTATCGGAGGAGATGGTTCGTCTTGGAAGGTTTGACGCCCCAGCACATCTGGTGATCCGCAGGATTGTAATCTCACTTTTGGGAAAGCCTGGCTCAGCACTGTTTGTTGAGAACGAGTGGCTGGGACAGGGCTACACTGGCGAAGTTAAGCCGATTACCCGATCAATCTTCGGCACTTGGCACAAGTTGGAGAAATATGCTGATGGAATCGAGTCTCCTTTAGACCTCGATTACCCACATTCCCGCAGTTGGGACACTGATACTTGGAGGGTGTATTTCGGCTTGGCCAGAGAATACCTACGCGGGCTTACATCAAGCGAACACCGAAACCCAGACCCGCGCGGAATTTATCATGTGCTTAAGACCACAGAGAGTGCGTACAAAGAAATAGGCGATCTAAAAAAGCTCGAGAACACGTTAGACTCACACAATCCATATTGGCATGCGCACGAGGCCAATGAATTCTTGAGAGATCTTATCAAGGTTTTCGACGAAGCCGAAGAACGAGTATATTTTCAGAGAAACCATAAACGTTTCTTCGGAAACGAGCTCTCATCGAAAATTGCCAAACTTCTCTTTAGTGCGATCTTTTACGCCTCCGGCGTAAACACCAAAAAATTTCTAATGTGGGATGTGCAACATAACTTGATTTGGTCGCCAACAGAAGGATACGAGGTTCGTGAAACGGAAATCATGAAGATGGTGCGCCGAAAGCTTCGTAGGATGATTTGGGCCGAGATATTGAGAATGGACAAGGTCCCAAACTACAAAGGTGCCCGTTATGTTCGATTCTGTCTGAATGTTTTGGGATTCTACGACGAAAAAGTGAATCGGCGGGATGTTTTAGATAGCGAGTCTTGGGCACTTTCGAAAGTTGTTTCGGATTGGGTGGCAAGGAACTATCAAACTATTGCGGAAACACATCCACCCGTCGCCGAGGCAATGTTGCCAGCCAGCATTGAGTATGACCCAGCTAAGCAAATCTTGACTAGAATAAGGGACGATTCCCTAACTGGGGTTCCTCGCGTCAAGGAGTTTCCGCTCAAACCGCCCAGGCCTTCGACCGATTAGCAGCATCGAACTCCAGGTGTAATCCCTTCCTATATTGCGGCTGCCCGTTCGCTGGTTCTGAACGTCGGCTTTTGCTCTGCCGAAAGGAATCACGCGCGACTGCAGCGAATGGCCGCTCTCCGCCCTCAGCGGCCGCTGGCGGTTCAGGCCGGGCAGCCGGCGCCCGTCATCCGAATTTCGCGAGGTAGGCCTCACATAACGGCACCGTATCGGCGGAGTACTGGACGCCCATGTCCTGCGCCAGTTCGGTTTCCGAGTGGGAGCCGATCCAGGCCACCAGCAGGAGACGCCGCAGCATGACGAATGTGGGGATCTCGGCTTCGTCTTCTGCCGGCAGGTCACGCACCTTGCGGTAGCCACGCACCCAGGCGTCGAGCAGGGCGGGGACCTCCGGCTTGTGTTCGAAGAAGGAGACCGCGGTGGCGCAGTCGTAGAGATACCAGCTGAAGCCGCAATCGTCGAAATCGATCACCTTGGTCACATCGCCGTCAACCAGCAGATTGGCAAGCCGCATGTCGCAATGGACCAGCCCGAAGCGGTCCGGCGACGTGCCGAAGCTGGCCAGCCGCTGCTCGATCAAGGCGATGGTGCGGGTGAAGATGTCGACAATTTCCGGCGTCAGCCCCATTCCGTCGCGCCAGCTGCCCCAATGCGGTTTCGGGCCGATCGAGGTTTCGAAGTCCCAGGTGAAGCGCTCGAAATACTCCGGCCGTTGCCAGTCCATGGCGTGGAGATGCATGCGGGCGGTGATTTCGCCCAGGCCCTCGAAAGGCTGGCGCAGGTCGGCTTGTTCTTCGTCCGGCTCTTCGCCGGCCTCCCACTGCGACATGACCACATAGCGGGCCCGCGGCAGCAGGTCATGATCGACCATCTGGATGAGTTCGCCGTCGCGCCCGGCAACCGGAGTGGGCGTCAAGACCGCGCCGTCTTCGCGCAGGGCTGTGAGCCAGGCAAGTTCCGAGGCAATCGCTGCCCTGGTGTGATAGCCGTCGCGGTGAACGCGCAACGCCCAGCGGTTGCCGTTGGGTGCATCCACCCGGTAGGTGGCGTTCTCGGACAGGTTGATCATCTCAACGGTGGAGCCTGACGGCAGGTCGTATCGTCCGAGCGCCGATTGTGCGACCGCTGCCAGACGCCTGAGCTGCTCTTCATGGGGAAGTGCGTCGAACTCGTCCATAATTCCTCCCGCTGCGGGTGACCGGATCTTGATCCATCAAAGTCTAACTCCGGATCGGGCGGATCACTTGACATGTGCGTTACGACATTTGACAGGCCCGGGGCGCGTCTCGCTTGTCCTCATCCTGAGGAGCGGCCCGTCGGGGCCGCGTCTCGAAGGATGGGCGGCAAACTCCGGGCAAGCGGCACATGCTTCGAGACGGGCCTTCGGCCCTCCTCAGCATGAGGTGAAACGTGGCGTGTTTCATGCGAATTCTCAGCCAGATTTGACCGCGTGTCCCGGCCACCGAGCCGGGACCCAGGGCCACACGCCCATGCCTTTGCGCGTTAACTCTGAACCGACGGGTTGGGTTGCCCTGTCAAGTTTGCCTCCTGTTCTGTCAAGCGTCCGACCTCTTAGGCGGACTAGGATCATTGCAGCGTTGAGAGGTGTTGCCCGTGAGCGCAGAAAAGCTCGAGGTTCTGGAAAAGTCGAAGGCTTTCTGGAACCCCAACAAGACCCAATTCTGGCAGGATGTCGGTGTCGATCTGGTGATCGACAAGCGGGAAGGCTATTTCCTGAACGACATGGACGGACGGCGTCTGATCGACGTTCACCTCAACGGCGGCACCTATAATCTCGGTCACCGCAATGCGGAACTGATCGAAGTGCTGAATGCCGGCGCCAAGCGGTTCGATATGGGCAATCACCACTTTCCAGCGCTTGCCCGCACCGCCCTGGCCGAGGCCCTGGTGGGCTGTACGCCTGCGGGCATGAAATACACGATCTACGGGGCCGGCGGCGCGGAAGCGACCGAACTGGCCATCAAGTCGGCACGCAACGCAACCCAGAAGCGCAAGATCGTTTCCGTCATCAAGGCCTATCACGGCCATTCCGGCCTTGCCGTCAAAACCGGGGATGAGCGGTTCTCCAAGACGTTTCTGTCGGAAGACACGGAAGGCGAATTCATCCAGGTGCCGTTCAACGATCTCCAGGCCATGGAGGATGCGCTCAAGGGACGCGATGCGGCCGCCGTGATCATGGAGACCATTCCGGCAACCTATGGCTTTCCCATGCCGCACGAAGGCTATCTGCCGAGCGTGAAGGCGCTGTGCGAGAAGTATGACGCGTTGTACATCGCCGATGAGGTGCAGACCGGCCTTATGCGCACCGGCGAGATGTGGGGCATCACCAAATACGGTGTGACGCCGGACATCATGATCATCGGCAAGGGCATCACCGGCGGCATGTATCCGATCTCGTGCTGCGTTGTGTCGGAACGTGCCGGCCAGTGGCTGAAGCAGGATGGCTTTGCGCACATGTCGACGGCGGGCGGTGCGGAGCTTGGCTGTATCGTCGGCCTGAAGGTGCTTGAAATCACGCAGCGGCCTGAGGTCGTGTCCATGGTGCGCTATGTTGCAGACTTCATCCGCGCCGGGCTGGATGACATTCAGGATCTCTACCCCGATTTCTTCATCGGCATCCGCCAGAACGGCGTGGTCATGGGGCTGGAATTCAATGACCCCGAAGGCGCCAAGCCGGTCATGCGGCATCTCTACGAGAACGGCGTGTGGGCGATCTTTTCAACACTTGACCCAAGTGTGCTGCAGTTCAAGCCCGGCATTCTCATGACGCAAGGGCTAAGCGAGGATCTGTTGCGGCGCGTTGAAATTGCAATCGGCCGGGCCGCCGCCGAAGTGCAGGGCTCAGGCCGCAGGAGAGCTGGCTGATGGATCCGGCGATTGCCCAGCTCGTCGATATTTCAGGCTCGGACGCCGCGATGCGCGCGCATGCGGACATGGTGCTGGAGAGGGCGCGCTGGGCATCGCAGGTGTTCCAGCGCTACGACCGCGATCAAACACTGAAGATCGCGCAAGCCGTGGCCAAAGTGGCGTTTGCCAAGGCGGGCGATTATGCACAGTGGGCCGTCAAGGAAACCGGCTTTGGCGTTGCCGAACACAAGAAGCTGAAAAACGAGCTCTCAAGCACCCCGCTCGTGGAATTCTACGAAGACAGGGATTTCGTCAACCCGCGGCTGGATGAACGCACCGGCATCGTCGAGGTGCCAAAACCGGCAGGCGTGATCTTCGCTCTGGTGCCGTCCACAAATCCCATCGCCACGGTCTATTTCAAAACGCTGTGCGCACTGATGACGCGCAATGCGGTTGTGATGTGCCCGCACCCGGCAGCGCGCGAATGCTGCGTCGACGCGGCACTGACGCTCGCCCGGGCCGCGGAAGAAGCCGGCGCGCCGGAAGCCGTCATTCAGGTGGTCGAGCGCCCGACGATCCCCTTGATCAACGAGTTTATGGGCTCGGAGAAGACCGATGTCATCCTGGCGACGGGCGGCACCGCCATGGTGCGCGCCGCCTACTCCTCGTCAAATCCGGCGATCGGCGTGGGTCCGGGCAACGCGCCGGTGCTGGTCGATGAAACGGCGGACATTGCCGCCGCCGCCCGGCATATTGCCGATTCGAAAGCCTTCGACAACTCGGTGCTGTGCACCAACGAGTCGGTTCTCATCACACTCGAGAGCGTCGCCAAGACACTCAAACAGGAGCTGAAGAAGGCCGGCGCGCACATCTGCTCCGATGACGAAACGAAGGCCTTGCGCGGCTATCTGTTTCACGAGCGCGGCTTCAACGTGGAAGCCGTCGGCAGGGATGCGGTCTGGATTGCAGAACAGGCGGGCTTCAAGGTTGCGAAATCAGTAAAAGTACTTGTCGCCCGGATCGGTCTGATCGGTGTCGGCGAGGACCTTTCGCGCGAGAAGCTGTGTCCTGTTCTTGCGTTCTATGTCGCAAGCAGTGTGCAACAGGCGGTCATGCAGGCGCGGTCACTGTTGCGGTTTGCGGGCGCGGGTCACTCAGCCGCCATCCATTCAACCGACATGCAGACGATCATGGACTACTCCGCCGCCGTAGAAGCCTATCGCGTTGTCGTGAATGCGCCCTGCAGCCAGGGAGCTGCAGGCTTCGATACCAATCTCGCGCCAACCTTTACGATCGGCACGGGGTTTTTAGGGCGCTCTTCGATCGGTGAAAACATCGGCCCGCAACACCTCGTCAACTGGACCCGTATCGCCTGGCACAAGCAGTCGGACCACCCGGCAAGCATGCTCGATATCGGTGCGCTCAGCCATCCCGGGCCACTGCCGAAGGCGCCTTCCGACGGCGTACCCGGCGAGTCCCGTCCAAAGAATGCCGGAGGCGCCGCGCGCGGCAAACCGGCCGACGATCTGCGGGAACAGATCCGCAAGATCATCGTCGAAGAACTGCGCGCCGTGCTGAAGGATTGATGTCATGGGCGAACTGAGATCCTTCATATTCCTCGATCAGCTGCAGCCGCAGACGCTGTGCTACATGTCATCGTGGATGCGCGGCTCGCTGCCGCGGGCAAACATGGCGGCACAGATCATCGAGGTTGCCCCGGGTCTCGACATCGAGGCGCTGACCGACATTGCCGTGAAACACACCGATGTCAAAGCCGGCATTCTCGTGGTCGAACGGCAGTTCGGTTATCTCGAATTTCATTCGCATCAGACCTCGGAGGTCAAGGCAAGCGCGGCGGCTGTGCTTGAAGCACTGGGCGCGG
The DNA here is from genome assembly GCA_021775755.1 of Hyphomicrobiales bacterium. Lineage (GTDB taxonomy): Bacteria > Pseudomonadota > Alphaproteobacteria > Rhizobiales > JAJFHB01 > JAJFHE01. Next base: position 6,137 of record JAJFHE010000027.1, read on the forward strand.
ATGCGGGAGATGCGACGAAACCGACGATACTCGGATCCAAGGTCATCACCCGGATCGACCATCAGCACGCATTTCTTATCAACCGCAACAAACTCGGCTCGATGATCATTCCCGGAGAATCGCTTTACACCCTGGAAATGCAACCGGCTTCCTATGCCATCCTTGCCGCCAACGAAGCCGAGAAGGCGGCCAATATCAAGATCATCGACTACCGCATGATCGGCGCCAACGGACGCGTTTATCTGTCGGGGACGGAAGCTGAGATTCCAAGCGCAAGGGACGCGGCGGAAACCGCCTTGCGGCACCTGGGGGCGGAGTGACATGAGCGATCCAGCTATTGCCGCTCTGATCCGCGAGGTTCTGGCCGAGGAGCTTGGTAAGCTGGGCGCCGCCAAAGCGCCGGACGGCGCGGGCAAGGCCGTGCAGCACCAACGCGAGGCCGTCGCCATTCGTAGCGACGATGACCTTGCACGGTTTGTCGCCAAGGTTCTGAAGTACGCCGAAAACCCGAAAACCCGAAAAGACATGCTTCAGGGGCGGCTGGCATTTGAGCTGGACGGCCAGGCCGGGCACAGCCCGTCTGGAAACGATCAAAGTCAATCCCGCAGCGCCGGTGGCGACGAAGTTGTCTCGATCGCCTCAGGCATGGTGTCGGAACGGCATGTCGACCGGCTGCCGAAGGCAACGAAACGGGTGCTGCTCGGCAAGGCCGCGAAGCTCACGCCGCTGGCGCGGGACCGGCTCAGTCATCGCGGCATCAGGATCGAAAGGACGTAACGATGATATCTGGACGTGTCGTAGGCCGCATCTGGGCAACCAAACGTATCGAGCAGCTGCCGCAGGGCGCGCTGCTGGAAGTGGAGACCGACGGTGGCGGCCGCCTTGTGGCATACGATCCGCTCGGCTGCGGCGATGGAGAACGGGTTCTCGTTTCGCAGGGCTCGACGGCCGCGGGCTATTTTGAAGACATTCGCGCGCAGGTCGATGCGCTCATAATCGGCTCGATTGACGAGCGATGAAATTTCTCAGGGGAAACCCTCTTGAGAGCAACCAGCAAGTGACAAACTGGAGGACAGTAAAATGGGAAATCAGGCAATCGGGATGATCGAGACCAAGGGCTATGTTGCAGCGCTTGCCGCCGCGGACGCCATGGTCAAGGCGGCCAACGTCGCAATCGTGTCGCGAGAAGAAGTCGGCGACGGGCTGGTCTCCGTTGTCATCAACGGCGATGTGGGTGCCGTGAAGGCGGCCACTGAAGCCGGTGCGGAAACGGCGAGCCAGGTCGGCGAACTTGTTTCCGTTCACGTCATTCCGCGCCCGCATGCCGACCTCGGCAAGTACTTCGCTGCCGCAAACAGCAAGTAATCCCGCACCGGCACACTGAAATCCAGCTCTCGTACAGGGCCGGAATGGAGGGCTGTGAAACGCCATGACGGAATTGCGCGTCTATCTTCCGATTGAAGATCTGCAACCTCAATTCGCGGCTTATATGTCGGCGCCAACACGCGCGCGCGGCTATCCGCCGATGCAGGGTGACTGCAGTCTCATCGTCGAAGTGGCACCGGCGCTGTCGATCCATCGGGCGCTTGATCTGGCCCTCAAGGCCGCACCGGATATGGAGCCGGGCATCCTTTTCACGGAGCGTCAGTTCGGGTTGCTTGAACTGCATTCCAAAAGCATGGCCGAGGTTCTGAACGCAGGTAAGGCAATCCTCAAGGGCATTGATGCCAAGGAAACGGACCAGCTAGCGCCGTCCACCCTCTATACGGACATTATCGAGAGCATCTCCGATCAGCATGCCATCATCCTCGACCGCATGCGCAATGCCTCGATGATCCTGCCCGGACAATCTCTGCTGCTTTATGAGATGGCACCGGCTCTATTCGCGGCAGTTGCCGCCAACGAAGCGGAAAAAGCAGCGCCCGATACAACCATCGTCGACATACAGATGATGGGCGCTTCGGGCCGGATCTTTATGGCCGGCGAGCCGGCCGACCTCGAAAAGGCACAAGCGCGGATTGAGACAACTTTGTCGTCCATCTCCGGCCGCAAAGGCAAGTGACGGCGGCCGCTCAGGCGTGCCCCGGTCCGCCCGCCAGAGTCAGACGCTCACAGGAACGCGATCGCTATGAAGCTTAAGAAGGCGGAGAGGCAAAAACGAATTGTAACCGCAATTACGGCGAACGCCGCGTTGGGAGTATCGGAGCTGGCTGCCGATCTTGGCGTTTCAAAGCAGACGGTGCGGCGAGATCTCGATGAACTCAGCGTCAACGGTGAGGTAAACCGCACATATGGAGGCGCCGCGGCGCGGCCGGCCGGTTTGGAGCCAAGCTTCATGGAGCGGCGCCATATGTCGGTGGCGGAGCGTGCGCAAATCGCCGAAGTCGCCTCCGAACTGTTTGGCGACGGCGAAACGATCATGATCGGTCCGGGCGTTACCACTCACCATTTCGCGCAGGTTCTAGCCACACGCTACAATCGCCTTCAGGTGTTCACGAACAGCCTTGGCGTGGCGACAATCATGGCAAACAATTCGAGCAACAGAGTCGTTCTCACACCCGGCGAATACGATCCCGCGGAAGGCTGTGTTTGTGGCGCCGAAACTCTGGCTTTCCTGGAGAAATTCCGCGCCGACACAGCGGTTTTCAGTGCCAGCGGTGTCGACGAGGACGGCGTGTACGAAGTTCATTCGGGTACCGCCTGGGTCGACCGCGCCATGTTACAGCGATCAAACCGTCACATTCTGCTCCTGCCGCACACCAAGTTTGACGAGCCGCGCCTTGAGCTTATCTGCCCCTTGTCGGCACTCGACATATTCGTCGCGGATCAGAGGCCGGAAGGCGGCCTGCTTGACGCGCTCAACTCTCAAGACGTTGAAATCAAAACACCAGTGCTGTGACGCCTTAGACCATTTCATCTTTGCGAGCAGAACAGTTGCATTTGGAAATGTACAAGTCGAAACAACAAATGTTGCATATCGTCCAATATATGGTTTAATTGTGACATAGCGATAGCGACCCGTTACAAATTGAGCTCCTGGCGGGCAATCACCCATCGGAGCGCGCGGTTCTCTGATGGGAGAGTGTGCAGATGCGCAAACATGCGGAAATCGTCATTATCGGCGGTGGGATCATTGGATGCAGCATTGCCTATCACCTGACGAAATTCGGCAAAAAAGACGTCCTTGTTCTTGAGCAGTTTCAGCTGACGCACGGTGCGACATGGCACGCGGCCGGCGTTGTCGGCCAGCTCAGACCATCGCGCAACGTGACGCGGATGCTGCAAAAGAGCGTTCAACTCTATGATGTGCTCGAGGAAGACACCGGGCAGGCGATCGACTGGAAAAAAGTGGGCAGCTTGCGGATTGCCTCTTCCAAGGACCGCATGAAGGAGTATCGGCGCGCGGCGACCACGGCGCGTTCCTTCGGCATGGAGATGCAGCTCATGTCGCCGAAGGAGGCGCAGGACCTCTTCCCGATTATGACCGTCGAGGGCGTTGAAGGCGCCACTTACATCGAATCCGACGGATACGTGGACCCGGCGAGCTTGTGCCAGGCATTCGCGGCGGGCGCCCGAAAGCGCGGTGCGGAAATTGTGCAGAACTGCCGCGTTACCGGTTTCAAGAAGAACGGCCGCAACGTCACGGAAGTGCACACCAGTCAGGGCACTGTCACCGCGGATACGGTTGTCAACGCAACCGGCATGTGGGGCCATGAGCTGGGCGGTCTCATGGAGACCCGCGTACCGGCCTTTGCCGTTGAGCATCAGTATCTGATTACCGATCCGATCCCCGATCTTCCCGCCGGCATGCCGACGGTGCGCGATCCCGACCTTCTGCTTTACTGGAAACCGGAAGTGCGCGGCATTGTCGTCGGCGGCTACGAGGCGAACACACTGGCATTTGCGCGCGACGGCATCCCCGAGAACTGGGATCAGCAACTGCTTCCCGACAACTATGACCGGTTTGAGCCGCTCGCGGAAAACGCCGCGATGCGCACGCCGGTGGTGTCGGAAGTCGGCATGCGCCAGATGATCAACGGGGCGATACCGATTTCAGCCGATGGCGACTTCGTCATGGGCAAGGTCAATGAGCTCGACAATGTGTTCGTCGCCTGCGGTTTCATTTACGGCATCGCGGCCGCCGGCGGCGCCGGCGAAGTGATGGCGGAATGGATTATCGAGGGGCAGCCGTCGATGGATCTTTGGCCGCTCGACGTTCGCCGGTTCCAGGCGCATCACAACACCAGCTATTTCATGTACGACCGGGCGGTTGAAATCTACGCCAAACACTACGCGATGAAGTGGCCCGTGGAGGAACATTCGACAGTCCGCAATATTCGCTCCAGCCCGCTCTATGAACGGCTTGAGGAGGCCGGGGCGGTGTTCGGGTCGAAGGCCGGCTGGGAGCGCGCCAATTGGTTCGCCCCGATCAGCATCGCGGCGGTCGACGAGCCATCATTCGACTGGCCAAACTGGTTCGAGCATGTCGGCGCGGAACACAAGGCCGTTCGCGAGCGCGTCGCCGTCATTGATCAGACGTCTTTCGCAAAGATGGAAATGGTCGGGCCGGGCACATGCGCCGCACTGCAGTGGCTGTCGGTCGCCAATGTGGACCGCGACACCGGCAGCGTTATCTACACGCAGCTGTGCAACGACCGCGGCGGCATCGAAGCCGATCTCACATTCTGCCGCATGGCAGAGGACCGCTACTATGCCGTTACCGGAACGGCGTTCGGAGAGCATGACTTTGCGTGGATCAAGCGGCACCTGCCGGACGATGGATCGGTGCACTGTGTCGATGTGACATCGGCTTATGCTGTGTTGAACCTGTGCGGACCGCTTTCGCGCGACGTGCTCGCCAAAGTAGCGCAGGAACCGGTCGATGGAGAGACGTTCAAATTCGCGAAATCCCGTAAGCTGACCATCGGTGCGGCGCCGGTCCTTGCGATGCGCGTGTCGTTTACCGGAGAGCTTGGATTCGAGCTGCATATTCCCAGCGAATATGCCCGGCATGTCTATCAGCTTCTGCTGGATGCAGGTGCTGAATATTCGATCGCCAACGCCGGATACAGAGCGCTCAACAGCTTGCGAATGGAAAAAAATAACCTTGCCTGGGCTGCCGATGTAACACCCGACTACACGCCCTATCACGCACGTATTGAACGCTTCATCTCGAAAAACAAGAACGACTTCCTCGGCAAGACGGCCTTGTCGGAAATTGCCGGCACGGGACCGGATCAGCTTCTGTGTACATTTGCCCTGGAAAAGAAGGTTCCCGTCAATGGCGCAGAAGCGATCCTGAGAGATGGCAAGGTGCTGGGCGTGACCTGCAGCGCCGACTTCGGCCACACCGTGCAAAAGCCGATCGTGTTCGGCTACGTAGCGGCTGACGAAGCGGCATTTGAGAATTACGAGATCGAGGTCTATGGCGAATCCGTGCCGGCCGTTCGGCATGATGCACCGCTATACGACCCGCAAGGCGTGAAGTTCAGAGCCTAAGGCTGGAGGAGAATATGAGCGAAGAAATGATGGACGCAGAGGAGCAGGCGCGGCAGACGCAAGCGAGGGAAGTCGCCGCCCGCGTGGTCGGCAACGGCGACGTCGACCCCGCCGGACTTTCACTTGAACCGCTGGCAGGGATGACCAACCGGAACTATCTCATCGGCGTCAACGGAACGCGCTACGTTGTTCGCATCCCAGGTGCCGGTACGGAAGAGTATGTCGACCGCGCCGCCGACGAGCAGGCATCGAGGATCACCGACGAGGTCGGTGTCGGGGCTAATCTCGTGCACTACGACGTCAAGGCCGGCATTCAGATCACACAGTTCATCGAAGGCAGCGTCGACATGCGCCAGCCCGGCGTGCTCAACGACCCGGACGCGGTGCGCCGTGCAGCACATGCCTTCCGGAAACTCCATACATGCGGCCAGAAGTTCCTCAACAGGTTCGATGAAAAGAATGTGGCGCAGGAATACCTGCAGCTGTTGCGTGAGAAAGACGCGCCACTACCTGAGGGCTATGAGCGCATTCAGGAAGAGGCCGAGACCATTCGCAAGGTTCTCAACGACACTTGCGGCGAGCATGTGCCCTGTCATAACGATCCCGCGCCGGAGAACCTCGTCGATACGGGCAAACAGGTGTTCATCCTCGATTGGGAATTCGGCGGGAACAACGATCCGTACTGGGATCTCGGCGATTTCTCCGTTGAGTCCGATTTTAGCGACGAGCAGGACCGCATATTCCTTGAGGCCTATGTCGGCCGCCCACCCACCGAAGCTGAATACAGCCGCATGATGCTGCAGAAATCTCTGGTGTTTCTGCTTTGGACACTTTGGGGCGTGCTGCAACACGTCAACAAGAACCCGCGCCCGGCTTACGAATTCGCGAGCTATTGGGACTATGGAATGGACCGCTTCACCAGGTGCCAGGAAATCATGAACCGCGATGAATTCGCGTCGATGATGGAAGCGGTGAAGAACAGCGGTTGAGACTGCGCGGCCGATATCACGTCTGCGGCCGATCCGCCTTACGAGGCCATCGCGCGTGAGGCGGATCGGCGCGCTGTCACGCGTTTAGAAACTCTGCCATGCGGCGTTCGATCGTGACCTGCAATCTATCGAATTCTGCCTGTGCATCAGCGTTCTGGCGGGGGTTTCTTCGGTAGCCAAGTTCGTCGCTGTTGAGGAAAGCCTTCATTTCAGCGGCAAGTATCGGCACCGCCTTCTTGACGTGCTCATCTGGAATCCGCACCCCGAACAGATCGCGTGCGCACTCCACTCCGAATGTGGCCCAAACATCTTGGGACCAGTTGATGTCGTGCATGCGGTGTGTGATCGCAGGCGCATCAACACGGCCTACAGCTTTGCCGGCGCGCAGAAACATAACCGGCAGAACGAAATCCCCCCAGGGTTGCCCGACATGGTAGTGCATCCCCTCAAGCAGGCTCGCATCGGAGGCCTTGAAGGAGAAGAAATCGAAACCGCTGCGGTACATGCCGGTATCGTTTCCCGCTTCATCCACATTCATTCGCGATGCGAAGATCAGGTCGTGGCGCACGTGTTTGCGCGGCGCCAGCAGACGCAGGTCACGCAGGGCAATGTCTGAGTTGGCGAAACTCACCAGTTCCGTCGGCGTCAACTTCATCTGCGCCAGCGCCGGGCTGATTTCGCGATACGGCAGGTGGTACTTCCCAAACCTTGGTTCGAATTCCACGGGAACCGCTTCTATCCACCCCGGAAGAGAGGGCGCAATGGCGGAGAGTTCGCGGGCGTGATTTACCGTACAGATTCTGCGCGAGGCCAACTTCCAGCTGCGCAGACAATCTATTTGCGCATCAAGATTGCGGGGCGCCAGCGACGTGACATGCACGCCCGGTGCGGCGTGCCGCGCCCGCACGTGCCTCAACAGGCTCGAAACCAGGTTACGCATTTCGAGCACCCTCATCGCCAGCGAACAACCGGCCCATAACCGCAGCCCTCATTTCACGTACTCAGCTCTCAATGGTGTCGCGGTACCAATCGTAGGTCGTCCGCAATCCATCCATAAGATCAATGCCGGATGCCCAGCCCAATTCGGTGACGCGTGAAGAATCCATAAGTTTGCGCGGCGTGCCATCCGGCTTTGAAGAATCGAACGTAATGGCGCCGTCGAACGAGACAACATCCTTGATCGCATGCGCCAGTTCGAGAATTGAAATTTCCTGACCGGTGCCGACATTGATGGGTCCGGGCTCATCGTATCTGGTGAGAAGAAACACCAGGGCGTCAGCCAGATCATCGACGTGCATGAATTCGCGCCGCGGCGATCCCGAGCCCCAGATCACAACTTCGCCGGCGCCATCGCGTTTCGCGATGTGAAACCGGCGCAGCAACGAGGGGATAACGTGGCCGTGCGTTTCGTCAAAATTGTCATTCGGGCCATAGAGATTTGTCGGCATCACTGAAATGTAGCGGCGGCCATACTGGGCGCGATAGGCATCGCACAGTTTGACGCCTGTAATTTTCGCGATGGCATAAGCTTCGTTCGTCGGCTCCAGCGGTGCCGTCAGCAGCGCATCTTCCGGTATCGGTTGGGGCGCCAATTTCGGGTAAATGCAGCTGGACCCCAAAAACATCAGCCGTTCCACACCGAGGCGATGGGACGAGGAAACAAGGTTCATCCCAATCGCCAGGTTCTCAGCCAAATAATCGGCGGGAAACCGGGAGTTCGCGAGGATGCCGCCGACTTTTGCGGCCGCGATAACGATGCAGTCCGGCTTCTCCTGCGCCATGTAGTCTTCGACATCCGCCTGCCGTGTGAGATCGAGTTGCGAGCGCTCGACGGTCAGAACGTCACATGGCGCGTTTTCCAGGCGGCGCAACAATGCGGACCCGACCATGCCACGATGCCCGGCAACGAATATGCGGCGGCCATCCAACGGGTAAAACTCATTGCTCATGGGCGTGCGCCTTTACTCGCCGGCACCATAGGACCTGCGCGCCAGACGCTCGTGCGCCAGCAGTTCCAGATCGGATGCGACCATTTCGGAAACGATGTCGCGCAGGGTTTGCGTGTGACGCCAGCCAAGTTTGTCATATGCCTTGGAGGCATCCCCCTGTAGCGCGTCAACTTCGGTGGGGCGATGGTATTTTTCATCGATTCTTACCAGCACATTGCCGTTCCCGGCATCCTTCCCAACCTCCTCGACACCGCTTCCCAACCAGACGATTTCTCTGCCGACCTGCGCAAATGCGAGTTCGACGAACTCGCGCACGCTATGGCTTTCACCTGTCGCCAGAACGTAATCGTCCGGATCATCCTGCTGAATGATGCGCCACATACCGTCGACATAGTCGCGCGCGTGTCCCCAGTCCCGCTTTGCATCGAGGTTTCCAAGAAACAGCGTATCCTGCAGTTTGAGCTCGATTGCGGCCACGGCCCTAGTGATCTTGCGCGTCACAAAGGTTTCTCCGCGCAGAGGACTTTCATGATTGAACATGATGCCGTTTGACGCATGAATGCCGTAGGCCTCCCGGTAATTGACGGTAATCCAGTAGGCATAGAGTTTTGCCGCCGCGTAGGGTGAGCGCGGGTGAAACGGCGTCGTTTCCGACTGCGGTGCCTGCTGTACCTGTCCGTAGAGTTCGGAAGTGGACGCCTGGAAGAATTTGGTCTTGTCGGTCAAATTCAAGATGCGCATGGCTTCCAGCATACGCAACGTCCCGAGCGCGTCGGCATTGGCCGTATATATCGGGGTTTCGAAACTGACCATTACATGACTCTGCGCACCCAGATTGTAGATTTCATCGGGCTCTGACTCCGCGATAATGCGGACGAGATTGGTCGCGTCGGTCAAGTCGCCGTAGTGCAGAATGAATTTCAGATCGCGGTCGTGCGGGTCCTGATAGAGATCGTCGATGCGTTCGGTATTGAACGACGATGATCGCCGCTTGATGCCATGAACGACATAGCCTTTCGACAACAGGTGTTTCGCCAGATACGCGCCGTCCTGTCCGGTCACACCGGTGATCAGGGCTGATTTGGTTTTTGTCATTGGTTCCCCGGGGTTCGCCGCGTCGTCGGAACGCGCCAGACCGTTGTTCACCGGCAAGAGTTAGTCGGCACTATCTCTGTGCACCGAATGTGTGTTTCATGCTGCCCCAACCCTCAGATACTCCAAAGCCCGGAGATTTTAAAGTGCTAGAGCGGTTCACGTTTACGCCGAACGGCACCGGGCATGCCGAACCGCTCCGGGCATGCTAAGAAGCTGCGCCCCGCGTCGCTCGTCTCACAAGGAACAGCCGCAATCGTGACGGAAAGCCCGCAACGCACACAATGGGTCCGCGTGTTTGCGCTGTTCATGGCCGGCGTCGCGGTATCCTTTCTCATCGGCAAGGCGCCCGCCGCCCTCACCGCCTTGCGCACGGAGTTCTCCCTGTCCTTGTTCCAGGCCGGGCTGGTGGTTTCCATTTACACGATGATCGCAGGCGTTGCCGGACTGTTCTGTGGCATGCTCGCAGACCGGATCGGCCAGCGCCGTGTCGCGCTTGCGGGCATGGCGCTCGCCGCGTGCGCAAGCCTTGCCGGAGCCGCCGCCGAGACGCCTGCCCTGCTGCTCGCCACCCGGGCGTTCGAGGGGCTTGGTTTCTTTCTCACCGTCGTATCGGTCCCGGCCCTCATGCTACGCGGCACAGCGGCACGGGATCGCCAGATGGCCATGAGCCTGTGGAGCGCCTACATGCCGCTTGGCATGGGGTTCATGCTGTTTGCCGGAGGCGCTCTGCTCGACACGCTCGGGTGGCGCGGGGTCTGGCTCCTGAATGGCGCTCTCATCGCCCTCGTCGCAATCATTGTACTTGCCGCTGCCGCACCACTGAGCCCGCCCGCGGACACTGCACCGCGGTTGCCGCCACGGCGTGCCATTTCGGAAGTCTGCCGGCGCGGGCCCTTGCTGCTTGCGGCAATTTTCGGATGCTACGCCGCGCAGTTCCTGATTGTAACGGCGTTCGTGCCGCTGATCCTCGTGGAAGAAGCGCAGTGGAGCGTGGCGGCGGCTGGCGCCGCCGGTGCTTTCGTGATCGCTGCCAATATCATCGGCTGCCTGGCTGCGGGGCCGCTGCTCGACCGGGGTGGAAGCCGTGTCGTTATTATCGCCTCGGCGGCAATAATCATGGCGGCGTGTGCCGTTATCGTAATGAACAGTGCGCCGCCGGTGGCGCTGCGGCTCGGCGCCGCGGCACTGCTCTCCGCGGTCGGAGGCCTTATTCCGGGCGTTCTGTTTTCCGCCGTTCCGGTACACGCCCCAAGTCCCCGGCACATTGCTTCCGTCAACGGGCTGATGCTTCAGGGAGTGGCGTTCGGACAGCTCGCCGGTCCGGCCATCGCCGCTTTTGTGGTTGGAATGACGGGCAACTGGTCGGCATCGCTTGTGGTGCTGGTGCCGCTTGCGGCGGCGACTTTGAGCGCCGCTCTGGCGCTGGGGCGTCTGGAAAAGCGCGTCGACCACGGCTGACACCTTTGTACTAGCCCCCGCCATATGTTTCTATTGTTTCCGATGTCACCAACCCCGCGAACAATCGTGCAGTGTCGTTTTTCCTGTTATATTTCAATTGTTTAGACGCGCTTTGTGCGCACTTCCCGCAATTTACCCTGAAACAATTGAAACAAATCCGGGCTGGCTCGAAAAGCGCCTGAAACAGAGGACCTTTATGGTTGCAGCTGATTTCGGGATGTGGCGGGTTGAAAGGCGCATTCATGAACCAGACAGTGGCAGTCAATGCCGTGACGGGATTTGCCGTGTTTGACGCGGCTGGTGCGCTGCTTGAAGGCAACGAGGCGGTGCTTGGCGTCGACCAAGCGGCGATCGCCGCCTTGGCCGGCGCATCGCAGGACGTGGTACTGGCACCGGTCATCACCGCCATGCAGGCGTTCGCCGGCGAGCCCGTGAAAAAGACCAAAACCTATGCCCGCGAGTCCATCAAGGCGTGGGCCGATCCGGCGGGCGCGCCAATCGAGGCGCAACTTGGCGACGGTGCGTGGCGGCTTTTGACGTCGCATCCGCGGCCCGGCGGCGGAACCGCATTTATCAGTGTCGACATCACATCTTTCAAACACGCGCAGCTTACCTTGGAGGAAAACGAAGAACGCTTCCGGTGCATAACCGAGAGCCACCCGTTGCCGGTCTGGATGGCCGATGAAAGCACCGGCGAAATTCTCTACGAAAGCATCAAGGCTTCAGAAATCCTCGGCCGCCCCTATTCGCCGGGCGAGAAGCAGTACATCACCGATCACTATGTCGACCAGACCGAGCGCGAGCATGTGAAACAAATCCTCGCCGACGACGGCGTTCTGGTCGACCATGAAGTGCAACTCAAAAATGCTTCCGGCGACACGTTCTGGATTTCGGCCAATGTGAGACGCGGCACGTTGAACGGTCGGGCGGTTCTGATCGCCGGCATTCTGGACATCACCGCACGCAAGGAGCGTGAGGACCAACTGCGCTACCTGATGGAAAGCCATCCGATGCCGGTCTGGGCCAACGATACGCAGAGCGGCGAAATACTCTACATGAGCGAAGCGGCGCAGCGAACCCTCAACATTACGCTCCACACCGACACACGCCTGCACATCATGGACTTCCTGGCCGACCCGCAGGACGCTCCGGGAGTGTTGCAGGTCATGCAGGACAAGGGCGAGATCAAGGACTACGAAATCAAGCTGAAGACAGCGGACGGGCGGCCGCTGTGGGTCTCTGCTTCGGCGCGAATTGTGTCGCATGGCGGGCGCGACGTGGTGCTTGCCGGCATTGTCGACGTTACATCGCGGCGCGAACGCGAAGACCAGATCCGTTTCATTCTTGAGCGTCACCCGCTGCCGGTGTGGATGAACGATGCTCATAGCGGGGAACTGATCTACGAAAGTCCGGCAACCGCGGCGATGTTCGGGCGCGAGTGGTCGCGTACTCCAAATGTGTCGATCCACGATCACTATGTCGACCTCAAAGACCGGAACGCCCTTGTGAAGCAGCTGCGCAAGGATGGCGTGTACGAGGGCTACGAGTCTCTTTGGAAACGCAGCGACGGCTCGCAGTTCTGGGCACGCGGTAATGTTACGCTTATGGAGTATCAGGGCCGCGAGGTGGTATTGGCGGGCATTCTCGATGTCACGGAGCAGAAGCGCCGGGAAACCGAGCTCTCCGAGGCGCGGGAACTTCTGAGCGATGCCATCGAGTCGTTGTCGGAAGGGTTTGCGCTCTACGACAAGAACTCTGAACTCATCATGTGCAACAGCCATTACCGGGAAATGAACCCGGCCACCGCACACATGATAGTGCCGGGCATGAAATGGCACGAGATGCTTCGACTGGCAGCGGAGCAGGGCGCCTATCTCGGTGATGAGGCAGACTCCGAAAAGTTCCTGTCGAAGAGCGCCGGTGACACCCGTGGCGCGGTGCACGATCTCGAACTGCACTATTCCGACGAACGCTGGTACTCCGTTTCAAAAAGCCCGACCCGCCAGGGTGGCTTCGTTGTGACCCGCTCCGACATCACAGAGCGCAAGCAGAACGAAGCGGCGCGGCGCGACGCGGATGCGGTCATACGCGGTGTCGTGGACGCCTGTCCGGCGGCTCTTGAAATGCAGCGCTTTCCAGGCGGCGAGTTCCTGTTCCGCAGCCGCACCGCCATCGAGTTGCTTGGAGAGCGTGCCGACCCTGGATCGTCCTATGTCGATCGCGGCGAGTTCGACGAAATGTTCGATCAGCTCGAGCGCGACGGCGAAGTCGTCACACGGCGCACAATGATGCGGCGTCCAGACGACACTCAGTTCTGTGCATCGGTGTCGGCACGTCTGACTACCTTCCGCGGCGAACAGGTAATCGTTTCGACAATTCAGGATCTGAGCGACCGGGTCGCGGTCGAAGAAGAGCGCAACCGCGCCGCGGAGCGGCTCAACGATGCCATCGATTCGCTGTCGGAAGGGTTCGCGCTATTCGATGCGGATGAGCGACTGGTGATGTGCAATGGCCGCTACCGCGAATTCAACAGCAGCATTTCGGGAATGATCGAACCCGGCGCGAAATTTGAAACACTTCTGCGTGCCTCCGTGGAGAGAGGACAGTATGTCAGTGCCACGGGACGCGAAGCCGAATTTCTAAAACAGCGCCTGCCAGGCCGGGTCGAAAAGCCAACAGCACATGAATTCGAACAGGCCGACGGCCGCTGGTTTTCGGCCTCGCGCAGCCCGACGCGCGAAGGCGGATTTGTGGTGACGCGTACCGACATTACCGGCCGCAAAAAAATGGAAGAGGCCGAGCGCGAGGCCGGTGCACTTGTACGCCAGGTTCTTGAAGCATGTCCCGTCATGGTCATGATGAACGAGGTGAACAGCGGCGACGTCATTTACCGAAGTCCTGCCACCCGGGACCTATTCGGCGAACCGGATTCAGTTGTCAGTTTCTATGCCGACCCGAAAGAACGGGAGAAGTATCTGGCGATGATGAAGCGCGACGGCATGGTCGACGATTTTGAGTACGAAGCGCAACGGCCAAATGGCGAGACCTTTCGCGCGTCGGTATCCGGCCGCATGATCGAGTATCAGGGCCAGCCGGTCATCGTGTCTCACACTGTCGACCTGACCGACCGCATTACCATGGAAGAGGAGCTGGCGCGTCAGACCGAGATCGTGCATCAAAGCGAGAAGCTCTCCGCCCTCGGCGAACTGCTCGCCGGTGTTGCACATGAGCTCAACAATCCGCTGTCCATCGTTGTCGGTCAGTCTCTTCTGTTGAAGGAAACCGCCCAGGAACCGCGCACGCAGGAGCGAGCGGAGAAAATCGGCAAAGCGGCAGACCGCTGCGCACGGATCGTCAAGACGTTCCTGGCGATGGCCCGGCAGCAACCGGCAAAAGCGGAGAACGTCGCCGTAAACGACGTGCTCGAAAGCTCCCTGGAACTTGCAGGCTACGCTCTGCGATCTTCCGATATCCGAGTTACCCTGCGCCTTGGCGACGATCTTCCCAGTGTCTGGGCGGACCGGGACCAACTTGCCCAGGTGTTCACCAACATTCTGGTGAATGCGGAAAATTCCCTCAGCGAACAAGACGGCCGGCGCCGGGTAAAAGTCGTCTCGCGGCACGATCACCGCAGCGGCTGCGTCATCGTCAAGATCGAGGACAATGGCCCGGGCATTCCCGAAGAAATCCGCTCGCGCGTCTTCGAACCGTTCTTCACAACCAAGGATGTCGGATCCGGCACCGGTATCGGACTTGCCTTCTGTCATCGCATCATCGAGACCCATGGCGGCACGATTACGCTGAAGTCGAAACCCGGCCAGCAAACCGCCTTCTTCATACGTCTGCCTGCATCCTACCGGCCGGAGGGAGCACTGGATGAGGAAATGCGCGATCTCGAAAAAGGTGCCGGAGAGGCTATTCTGGTCGTCGATGACGAGCGCGATGTGGGTGACCTGATTACCGAAATCCTCCGTAACGAAGGCTATCTTGTTGCGATTGCCCGCTCCGGAGTTGAAGCGTTGCGCAAATTGAAGCGGCGGCCCTTCCAGCTCATCCTGTCGGATCTGAACATGCCGAACCTCGACGGCGAACAGCTGTTCGATGTGCTGTCGAGCGACCATCCCGACCTGATCGACGCGCTTGCTTTCGTTACCGGCGACACCATGAGCCCGAAAGCGCGATCTTTCCTTGAGGGATCAGGCCGCCCTTATCTCGAAAAGCCGATCCGGCCGCAGGAACTGCGCGAATTGGCGCAGGACCTGCTGTCCCGCCCCTGACGCCAAACGGTTTCGCCTTTGGACCGTTTCACATTCATATGGAAACAGTCTAAGGCCGGCGGACGAGTTCAACGCGACGGTTGGCGGCGCGGCCGTCATCAGACGTATTGGGCGCGGCGGGCGCCAGCGGACCGGCGCCAGCCGCCGAAAGCCGCAATGCCGATATGCCGCGCCGGATCAAAACGGCCATCACCGAGCGGGCGCGGCGGCGCGACAGGTCCATATTGTGGTCAAAATCACCGGTCCAGTCGGTGTGCCCGACGATCCACACGCTCAAATCGCCGCGCAGGGTCAAAAGGCGCGTCATTTCCGCCAGAGCCGGTTCACTTTCCGGTGTCAGCGTATCGCTGTCGTGATCGAAGAAGATCCCCGGCACTGTCACATGGCCATATTTGTCGAGATCATCGCCAAGTGCCTCGGCGTCGACGCGCACAAGGCCGATGTCCATCTCGTTCGTCTCGACGATGACAATCTGCGTGTTGCGCCGTTGCACGTTGAGGGCGATGAAGGCGGTGCCATCCGGCGTGGCCAGCCGGCCGGCAAGATACCTCGCGTCATCGTTGGGTATGTTTCGCATGCCGTTGAACTTGTTCCATTGCGACCCGCTGTATTGTCCGCAACCGCCGCGTCCGCGGCACTCAAACAGCACTTCAAGCCCGGCCTCTTTCAGGGCAGTGACATAGTTTGTGTAAATCTCATGCTCCGACCGGTCGGACGGGTTGCGGTATGCAAGGTACGTAATCTTGCCTTCGATATCCCGAGCGATGACACTGGAACGCTCAAGCGTCGGCTCCACAATCAAACGGTAGGTGTCGAAGTCGGAAACCTCCATGCGCGGCAGCAAGGAGCCCGGGTAGCGCGAGATCAGCGGATGGTCGGGAAACTCCGCGGCATGGGCATGCGCCGCCCACAACAGGGCAATCACGATCGGGGCGAGGATGAGTCTGCGCATTCGGGATGCTCCGCTTTTGTTGGTCAAACGCGGTAGGCCGTTTCCGCCCGCGCGCGTATTCGGCGAAGCGCGATGCTAAACGATCTTCATGCGGACGAGTAACCGGCCGCATGGTCGCAGTTCACCCGGTGCCATCTTCTTCCAGGCGGATACCCGGGTCGCCAATGCGCGCCAACTGCTCGATTGGCCGCACCATCATTTCCATGCCCTCATCATCATGCGCAGCGACCATGGCAATCAGATAGCTCAGAAGTTCAGCCGCAATCGATTCGGCCTCATGTCCCTCGTCGCGGCTGGAGAACTCATACTTCACAAGCTTCACGAGCAGCATTTTCTGCTTGTCGTGATGTTCTTTTGCGTAGGCGCTCAGGCCACCGGTCTGGCGCACGAAGTCGCGCCAGATCAGCGACAGGGCAACACCGAGCTTCAGCTGCTTGTCTTCCCCGCCGTTTGCAACCTCGTCCATGCGCTTGCGGAAACCCTCGACCACGCGGTCGCGGTCGGAGCCTTCTCCCTCCGGCAGCCAGCGATACATACCCGTCCCCTCGTCACATCAGTATCTAGCCGCCAATGTAGCGAATAGCGCGGCACAGTGATAATAATTTTGCTCCGCAAACTGTCTGAACGGAGGGAACCATGTCCCAGGAAGTTATCGTTACCTGTGCCGTAACCGGCGGGCATGAGAACCATACCAAGCACCCCGACTTCCCGATCACGCCCAAACAGATCGCCGATGCCTGCCTTGAGGCGCGCGGCGCCGGTGCGGCAATCGTTCATATTCACGTGCGCGACCCCGACACCGGCACACCGACCGGCGATCCCGCTCTATATCGAGAGGTCGTTGAGCGGATCAAGGAGGCCGGTTCAGACGTCCTGATCAATCTGACGAGCGGATATGGCGGGCGGTTTGCACCTTCGGACGACGCGCCGGAAGTTGCAGGTCCGGGCACCAACCTCATGAAGCCGGAAGAGCGTATGCGCCATGTCGCCGAACTGCGCCCCGACATCTGCACACTCGATGTCGGCACCATGAATTTCGGCGAGCGCGTGTTCATGAACCTGCCGGCGCATCTGCGCGTGATGGCGAAGATTGCGCAAGATGCCGGCGTGAAACCGGAGATCGAATGCTTTGAACCTGGCCACATCGTGTTTGCGCACACCCTGATTGCCGACGGGCTGATCGATGCGCCGCCGATGTTCCAGCTGTGCCTCGGCATCCCATTCGGGTCTCCGGCAACGCCTGAAATCATGACGGCGATGCGCAATCTGTTGCCCGAGGGGGCACAATGGGCGGGCTTTGGAATTTCGCGCCAGGAATTTCCGATGGTCGCACAGGCCATCGCGCTTGGCGGCCATGTCCGCGTCGGTCTGGAAGACAATCTCTATCTGGGCCCCGGCGAGTTCGCGACCAACGGCACGCTGGTCGAACGCGCCGTCGGCATTGCACAGGGACTTGGCGCAACGGTCGTGGAGCCCGCCCGCGCCGCGGAACTGCTTGACCTGCCTTCGCGCAGTCAGCACTGAGCGCTCCCGCCTAACCGAAAGGAAAACTGCCATGGCCGAAACTGCCCCTCGCCTTGCCCCGCTGCGCCCGGCAGAGTGGAGTGACGAGCAGCGCGAAATTCTCAAACCCATGATGGCGGGAAAGGGCCTGGGGCGCGGCGTCATCAATGTATTTGCTACCCTGGTGCGGCATCCGAAGTTCTTCAAACGCTGGTCGGTATTCGCCACGCATGTGCTGTTCAAATCGACACTTGGCGCGCGAGAGCGCGAGCTTCTCATTCTTCGCATCGCCTGGCTCACGGGCTCGGCCTATGAATGGGGACAGCATGCTTCGATCGGCCGGGATGCGGGATTGAACGACATCGAAATCGAGGCCATCAAAGACGGCGCCGGTGCGGAAACGTGGGACACCCTTGACGCGGCCCTGTTAAAGGCTGTCGACGAGCTCAAGTCGGATGACGCGATCAGCGACCCCACATGGCAGATACTTTCATCGCACTACAGCGAACAGCAGTTGATCGATGCGATCTTTACTGTCGGGCAATACAACATGCTCGCGATGGCGCTGAACACCCTGCGTGTGCCGCTTGATCCCGGCTGGGAGAAATACTGAAGCAGTCCAGATATCAACCGGGCTCCTGAGCAACCTTCTCCAGCATTTGCAGAAGGTTCTCATCGCGCCAGTCTTCAAGCTCATCCATGCTCATGGAACCGTAAAGCCGCTCGACCTCGCTCTCCGCGCTTTGTTGCAGGTGTGCCGGTCCGCCCCACCCGAAATGCTTCGTGAAAGCCTGAAGACCGCCCTGGCCGCCGCCCATGTGAAGACACAGCAAAGGTCCGGCGAAGGCCCACCGCATGCCCGGGCCATAGCGCATCGCCGCATCAACGTCGGAGTAGCTGCACACGCCCTTGTCGACGAGGCTGTGCATCTCTTCGAACACCGCGTGCTGCAGGCGGTTGGCAACATAGGCCTCGATCTCGCTTTGCAACCGCAGCGCCTGCTTGCCGATGTGATTGTAGAAATCCGTTGTCCAGGTCATCACCGCGTCTGAAGTTTCAGTACCACCGACCACTTCGACGAGCGGAATAAGATACGACGGCACGAAAGGATGGCCGATAACGCAGCGCTCGCGGTGCCGGCACGCCTTGGCCAGTGCGCTCGGCAGAAATTCGGAAGAAGACGATGCGATGACCGTATCCGCCGGTGCCGCGGCATCGATGCGCTCGAAGGTTTCAAGTTTAAGATCGAGCCAGTCGGGCACGCTTTCCTGAATAAAATCCGCACCGGAAACGGCCTCGGAAAGGTCTGCGGTGAAAGTCAGCCGGTTCTGATCGGCGCCATCGTCGAGACCGAGGCGTGCAAGCTTGGGCCATGCACGCGCGACGAGGCGGCGCAGTTTGTCTTCAGCGTCCGCGCCGGGATCCGTGGCAACGACATCGAGACCGCGGGAGAGAAAATATGCCGCCCACCCGCCGCCAATGGTTCCCGCGCCGACACAGGCAATTCGCGAGGCTTTTTCCGGATCAGGACGTGCCATCACCAATTCTCCCTTCACTTTCGAGTTGGCGCATTGTGACCATACCGTTGCCATGCGGCAATAAAAATGGCCGGTTTGCACGGAAGTTTTCGCATCAACACGCCGTTAACCTGAACATCGATTAACCATGGTTCTTAAACTTGGTTAGACCCGTACATGAGACGCTTTCGTTGTCATTCTCTCTTGGATGGGGAGCGGACATGAAAGATAATAAAACAGGGTAGGACCAAGAACATGGCTGATGTTGTGTTGTCTTCTGCCGTACGCAATAACCTCTTGTCATTGCAAAGTACGGCAAATCTACTGTCGAAGACGCAGGAGCGTCTCGCGACAGGCCTCAAGGTGGGTAGTGCACTTGACGATCCCACGGCTTTCTTTACCGCCGCGGCTTTGAACCAGCGCTCCAGCGATCTTAACCGCCTGCAGGACTCGATCGGTCTTGCGGTTGAGACGCTGAACGCCGCGGACTCGGCCCTCACCGCGATCTCCGATCTGGTTGAACAGGCTCAGGCCACCGCGCGCCAGGCCCTGCAGAACCCGGGCCCGGCCGCTTCCGCCGCCGTTCTTACAGGCACGGGCGCTTCGATCACCGCCGATGCGGCCGCCGTCGTCACCGGCTCGGTCACGGGCATCGGTGCGGAAACCGATATCATCACCAACACCGGTATCTCGCAGAGCGATATTCTCGTCATCAACGGCACCACAATCACCTTCGGTACCGGCGGCGGCGAGGCCAACACCGGTGCGGCT
>JAJFHE010000028.1 GCA_021775755.1 Hyphomicrobiales bacterium
ACTCAAGCGTCTCAATCCCATAGATCATCTCTCCTGTCCCCACTTATACCAAGGGCGGCAAATATTGAACCAATTCATGGGCCAATCCGGCACGCGCCACGAGGTGCGGGCCGCAGGGCGATGCGGTGTATCGGACAAGGCCCGCAACGCGGTCGACGGGCCGGAATGGCCCACCGCAGGCCGGGTGCTTTTGCCCTCCCGCAGCGTTGCGTACTGCTTACGGTACCTGTACCGCCGCGCAGTACGCGCCTTGCCGGAGGGTAAAATCATCCCGGTGAAACAGGTCAATAATTGCCGCCCTTGGTATTACAAAAGTCGCAAACTGGATAACGCCTCTTCCCCGCGTCTTGTTACGACAAACGGTGCGGCCTTTTCTCCCGCGGGAGTTTAGCCGTACGAGAAAACATAGAACTAATGGGAAGGAAATTCAAAATCATGAAACGCAACGGACTAAGTTTGTTAGCAACGCTCATTGTTGGCTTGTTCGTAGTGCCGTTCACTGCATCTCTCTCGAAGGCCGAATATGTCAACCTCGAGACAGGCGTGACCATTCACTACGAGCAATCAGGAAATGGCAGCATTCCGATCGTCTTCATACCTGGCTGGACCATGTCGACCGATGTGTTCGTTCACCAACTCAGTCATTTTGAAGGGTCCGACAAATTTCGTGCAATCGCGTACGACCCTCGCGGACAAGGCCGTTCTTCGAAAACGATGGAAGGGCATACGTATCAGCAGCACGGCCGCGATCTTGCTGCATTCATCGACAAACTGGAATTGGAAAACGTCATACTTGCCGGTTGGTCATACGGCGTGCAGGAGCAGTTTTCCTATATCAATCAGTTCGGGACAGACAAACTTGCAGGCGTCATATCGATCGATTCCGGTCCCGACGTAACCGGCGCTACCTATGATGAGTGGGTTTGGTATCTCAACGACGATTCCAATGGATATGCACGTTGGTTTACGGAAGGCATACTTGAATCAACACAATCCGTAATTGATGAGTTCGCAAAATGGATGCTTGAGGATGCCTCACCGGAAAACATCAGGTGGGTCAGCAGAATCGCGAACATGACGCCACCTTCAACAGCGTCGTTGTTGAACGCGACAGGCTATTATCTCGATTACTCAGAAGATGCCAAGAAACTCGATGGCAAGCTCCCGCTTTTGTTCGTGACCCGTGACGACTGGAGAAGTGCCGCCGAGCCGTGGATCTCGGCGAACACACCGAGTGCTCAGTCAGAATTTTTGGGAAAGCATCTAATGTTTTGGGAACGCCATGACGAGTTCAACAAAATACTGGATAACTATCTCGCGCAATTTTAGCTAGAACTGATGCGGTTGGTAGCCAGCCTGATGTTCAGGAAGGCTGCCCGCCGCTTTTTTGGTGCTTGAACGACATCCTGTTACTCCCGTTCCTGGACCGTTTCCCGTTCATATGGAATCGGTCTAGCCGATAGCGAACGGCTTACTCTTAATGGTTTGAACGTCTGTTTCGGACCAATGATCGCTGTTCTGAAGTTGTTTGCACAACTCCCGCTTCGCCGACAATGCCGGGCATCTTGACCGAGTTTGGCGGTCACAGGTCACAGGCAAAGGGTAGGCAAGCGCACGGTGATCAAACCGCAGCTCAGTCCTCGAGAACCCAAGCCCTAGTCGAACAAAAACTCCCGCCCGACCTTCACGCGCGGCACGCCGCCATAGGAGATGATGTCCGCGGTCGCGTAGGTCTCCGACAGGGTCTCGGGCAGGAAACTGCCCGTGCCGATCATGTCGATGGGGGCGTTAGCGCCCGACATGATGAGGCATTTCTGGGCATCGAAACCGGACGAGGTAACGATCTTAGCGTCTTTGTAACCCGCCTCGTCGAGCGCCTGGCGCATCTGGATGACGGAGGCCGCAGATACGCCGGAGCCGAACAGAATGCGGCGCACATGGTCGACGAGAATATTTGCGGCGTCGAGATGGAAGGCGCGTTCGCCGAGCACCCGCTCCACGATGTTGTACTCGCCCCCCACATCGAGCCAGCGCCCGACGATACCGACCGACTTGTCGTAGTCGAGCCCTTCGGCAAACCGCCCGCCGTGGGTATCGAGGCGCACGCCGAAGACTTTGCCGTCCTGGTGCAGTTTCGCTTCATCGAAGAACCAGCGCGCGCACTCAAGCGATTCGGTGACTTCCTTGCCGGCATAGTCGACGAGCGCGATCGCCGTGGAATTGTCGTCGACCACATCGACAAACAGCTTCAGCGCTTCAAGCGTATTGCCGTTGGTGTAGCCGATAAGCGCATGCGGCATGGTGCCGAGCCCGCGCACGGCGCCGAACAACGGCGCTGTCAGATCCTGAGAGCCGCCGTTGAAGCCTTTGACCGCCGAGTTGACGCGCTTTGCCGCCTCGCTGCCGACCGCCGCGCCATAGGCGGCAAGCAGGTTCATTTCGGGACCGCTGGCATGGCGCGCATGCATATCGAGAAACGAGGCGTCGGGCATCGCCTGACACATTTCAAAGGCGTTGTTGGCACACACGCACGGCAGGCCGACTTTTTGAAGCAGCAGGGTTTCAAGTTCCGAAAGCCTCGAAAACGGCCCCGTTACTTCCATGATCTTCGTTTCAGACGGCACTACCGCGCCTTCATCGAAGAAGCGTTTGATGGTTGCCTCGGGCACGAGCCGGGACACCAGACGGATTGCGGGTTCCAGTGCCGCAATGACGCGGCGGCGCAGGAACACCGCATAGACAACCTCGACATCGCCGTTGGCCTCGACAACGCGCCGTGTGTGGCTGAAATACTTGTCGGTAATGTTCTCGACCGGTCCGGCCGCGAGCATCAGATCGACAATCCGGTCAAGCGTCTCATCGCGATCCATTGGTGCCCTCTCCAATCGGCCGTTACGTCAGAAGACCCGTTCAGGCCTTGATGGCGCCGAGCAGTTGCGCGCTGCCGCCGGTCAGCATACCCACATCCGAGCCGCCTGCAATAAATGGAAAGCCGCGAGCGGCAAACACCCGCGCAAGCTCCGGCGTGTTGGCAAAAATTCCCGGTATTACACCGTGCTTCTCGGCCCGCTCCAAAACCGCATCCAGCGCATTGCCGACTTCGGGAAGCGACGGATCGACGGTGGCGCCCCGGCTGAGCGAAACACTCAGATCATTGGGACCGACGAAAATCCCGTCAATTCCGTCAGTGCTGCAGATGGCATCGAGATTGGCGAGCGACTCGGCGGTTTCGACCATCGCCCACGCGAGCGAAAGAGTATTCGCCTGGGCCAGATAAGATTGTTTGTCGAGGCCAGAGAGCGCAAGCGCCCGCGCCGGACCCCAGCTGCGTTCGCCTACCGGGGGGAATTTCGCAAGGTCTGACAGCCACCGCGAGTCCGCCGGCGAATTGATCATTGGCGCGATAATACCGTCAACGCCCGCATCGAGCGCCTTGCCGATGAGGTTCTCGTCGCGCGGCGCCGTGCGTACCAGCACATTGGTGCCCGCGCCCTGCACCGCGGCAATGATACGCAGCATGTCGAGATGATCGACAAACCCGTGCTGGCAGTCGATCGTCACCGCATCCCAGCCCTGACGTGCGACGATTTCCGCCGCATTCGGGTCGGCAAGCAGGCACCAGGCCGTATACAGCGTTTCGCCGGCAAGTAGGCGGGTCCGGAAACTACCGGTGGCAGGGCTCATGGCCTGGATCAGACTCCGTGGCCAAGTGTCTGAATTGACTCAGGCTTCATTCTGGATCTGCTGCATGGCTTCAGCCATGAGCTCGTCCATGGTACGGCGGATCTGGTGGTCGGACTGTTCGACACCCTTGTTGTCCAGATCACCGCGAATTTTGCGGAAGACATCGTCTTCGCCCGGCTCTTCGAAATCTGACTTCACGACTTCCTTGGCATAGGTGTCAGCTTCAGCACCGCTCATACCGAGTAAATCGGCGGCCCACAGTCCCAACAGCTTGTTGCGCCGCGCCGACGCCTTGAATTTCAGTTCCTCATCATGCGCAAACTTGCGCTCGAAGCCTTCTTCACGTTTGTCGAATGTACTCATGAGCCACGCTCCCTTGAAAAGAGGGTTACTTTGTTGGCGTAAAGCCATAGCCCGCGCCACCGTCCGAATCAACCGCCCAAATCAACTGCCCAAACCAACTGCCCAAACCAACTGCCATGGGGGATCGCCGGGGTGCTACATAACGCCATCTGGAAAACCCGTGCGCTAGGGCCTAGATCGCATTGTACCGCTCGATGGGTTGGAGTAGTTTGCTCACATACTTTCGACATGCGAATCGTCAGCGCAGTCCGCTGGCGGGCGGAAGCGGTGGATCTTCCGTCAGGGCACCCAATCACAGTAACAATCGTTCCAGGGGTCATCACATCATGAACCGCAGGCGGCGCATTTATGAAGGCAAGGCCAAGATCCTCTATGAAGGGCCCGAGCCCGGCACGCTGGTGCAGCACTTCAAGGACGACGCAACCGCGTTCAACAATGAAAAGCACGATGTGATCGATGGCAAGGGCGTGTTGAACAACCGGATATCGGAGTTCATTTTCAACAAGCTCAACGACATTGGCATACCGACCCATTTCGTCAAACGACTCAACATGCGCGAACAACTGATCCGCGAAGTGGAAATCATTCCCGTTGAAGTGATCGTGCGCAACATCGCCGCCGGCACCCTGTCCAAGCGTCTCGGTATCGATGAGGGCACGGCCCTGCCCCGCTCCATCGTCGAATACTGTTTCAAGTCCGACGAGCTTGGCGACCCGATGGTCTCCGAAGAACACATCACCGCCTTTGGCTGGGCAAGCCCGCAGGAAATCGACGAGATGACGGCACTTGCGCTGCGCATCAACGACTTCATGTCCGGCCTGTTTCTCGGCATCGGCATCAAGCTTGTGGATTTCAAGGTCGAGTTCGGCAGGCTATACGAAAACGATCTCGTGCGCGTCGTGCTGGCCGATGAGATCAGCCCCGACTCGTGCCGGCTGTGGGACATCACCACATCTGAAAAGCTCGACAAGGACCGTTTCCGCCGCGATCTCGGCGGCCTCATCGAGGCCTATCAGGAGGTCGCCCGCAGGCTCGGCATTCTGTTTGAGAACGAAGAACGCCCGGAGCCGAGCGGCCCGGTGCTCGTTAAGTCGTAACCGCACAACTCCCAGGGAACGCAAAACGCAATGAAGGCAAGGATCAAGGTAACCCTCAAGAACGGGGTGCTCGATCCCCAGGGCAAGGCGATCGAGAACGCGCTGTCGGCACTCGGGTTCGACGGCGTCGACGATGTGCGCCAGGGAAAGTATCTGGAGCTCGACATCGCCGAAACCGATGAGGCGTGCGCCCGCACCCGCGTTGAGGAAATGTGCGAGAAGCTCCTCGCCAACACCGTCATCGAGAACTACGACATCGAACTCGAAGCATCATGAAATCACACGTGATTGTGTTTCCGGGCTCAAACTGCGACCGCGATGTCGCGGTTGCCCTGGAGAACGCCATGGGACACCCGCCAGGCATGGTGTGGCATGGCGACACCGAAGTGCCCGAAACGGATCTTATCGTCCTGCCCGGCGGATTTTCATATGGCGATTATCTGCGCTGCGGGGCCATCGCCGCGCAGTCGCCCATCATGCGCGATGTTGTGAAGAAGGCGAATGCGGGAACGCCGGTGCTCGGCATCTGCAACGGCTTCCAGATGCTCACCGAAACGGGCCTGCTGCCTGGTGTTTTGATGCAGAATGCCTCGCTCAGATATATCTGCAAGGACGTGCACCTCAAGGTCGAGCGCACCGACACCTGCTTCACCCATAAATATTCCACGGCCGACATCTTGCGCATCCCGATCGCCCATCATGAAGGCAATTACTACGCCGGCGACGATGTGCTCGACCGGCTCGAAGGCGAAAACCGTGTGGCGTTTCGCTACTGCTCCGCCGATGGTGCCGATGGCAAGAACCTTCCGTTCGAGGGCGCCAACCCGAACGGCGCCGCGCGCGACATCGCCGGCATCTACAACGAGGCCGGAACGGTTCTCGGCATGATGCCGCATCCCGAAAGACTGGCGGACCCTGAGCTTGGCGGCACCGACGGCACGGCCATGTTCGATGCCCTTGCGGAGGCCCTGCAATGACGGCAGCCACCGCACAGATCACACCGGACGTCGTCGCCGAACACGGTCTCTCGGCGGAAGAGTATGAGCGCATCTGCGCCATTCTGGAACGCGAACCCAACATGACCGAGCTCGGTGTGTTCTCCGTCATGTGGAGCGAACACTGCTCCTATAAGTCGTCGCGCGTCTGGCTCAGCGAGTTTCCGACCGAGGGCCCGCAGGTAATCTGCGGTCCGGGCGAAAACGCCGGTGTCGTCGATATCGGCGACGGCCAAGCGGTCATCTTCAAGATGGAAAGCCACAACCACCCCTCCTACATCGAGCCCTATCAGGGTGCCGCGACCGGTGTCGGCGGCATAATGCGCGACGTCTTCACAATGGGCGCGCGCCCGATCGCTCTTATGAACGCTCTGCGGTTCGGAGCGCCGGACCATGAAAAGACCCGTCACCTCGTCTCCGGCGTCGTGTCGGGTATCGGCGGCTACGGCAACTGTGTGGGCGTGCCGACGGTCGGTGGCGAGGTCAATTTCGACGAGAGCTACAACGGCAATATCCTCGTCAACGCCATGTGTGTCGGGCTCGCCGATACGGATCGGATTTTCTATGCGGTTGCGGAAAGGCCCGGCCTGCCGGTGATCTATGTCGGCTCCAAGACGGGCCGCGACGGCATCCACGGCGCGACAATGGCATCGGCCGAATTCGGCGAAGGCGCTGAAGAAAAACGCCCGACGGTTCAGGTCGGCGACCCGTTCACCGAGAAACTACTGATCGAAGCGTGCCTTGAACTTATGACCGAAGACGCCATCATCGGTATTCAGGACATGGGCGCCGCCGGCCTCACCTCATCATCGGTCGAAATGGCCGGCAAGAGCGGCGTCGGCATCGATCTCAATCTCGATCATGTGCCCTGCCGCGAAGAGCACATGAGCGCTTATGAAATGCTGCTGTCGGAAAGCCAGGAGCGCATGCTCATGGTTCTGAAGCCCGGCCGCGAGCATGTTGCCCAGGAAATTTTTGAGAAATGGGGCCTCGACTTTGCGGTGATCGGTGAAACCACCGACACCGGGCGCCTCATTGTCACTCACAACGGCCGCATCGAGGCGGACCTGCCCGTCGGCTCGGTGTCGAGCGAGGCGCCGCTCTACAAGCGCCCGTGGACAGAGACGCCAAAACCAGAGCCGCTTGCACCGGAAAGCGTGCCCTCTCCCAACAGCCTCGGCGATACGCTCAAATCGCTCATGGGCTCACCGGAACTCTGCTCAAGGCGCTGGGTCTGGGAGCAGTACGATCACATGGTCATGGCCGACACGGTCGGCCGCCCGGGCGGTGACGCCGCGGTCGTGCGCGTGCATGGAACGCAGAAAGGCATCGCCGTCACCACCGATGTCACACCGCGCTATGTCGGCGCCGATCCCTTCGAAGGCGGCAAGCAGGCGGTGGCCGAAGCGTGGCGTAACCTTACCGCCACCGGTGCCACACCACTTGCGATCACCGACTGCCTCAACTTTGGAAATCCCGAACGCCCGGAAATCATGGGTCAGTTCGCGAGCGCCGTAAAAGGCATGTCCGACGCCTGCACCGCACTCGAGTTCCCGGTCGTCTCCGGCAATGTTTCTTTCTACAACGAAACCAACGGCGCCGGCATTCTGCCGACCCCTGCCGTCGGCGGCGTCGGCCTGCTCAAGGACATCGGGTTCCGGGCCGGGATCGCCCCGCAACCGGGCATGGGGATACTCGTCGTATTCGGGGTCGAAGCAGGCCATCTCGGCCAATCGCTTTATCTCCGCGAAGTTCTCGACCGCCGCGACGGCGCGCCACCGCCCGTTGATCTGCGCGCCGAGCGCCGTGCCGGCGAGTTCATAAGAGCCTTGATCGAGAACGGCAGCATCTCCTGTGTGCATGACTGTTCGGACGGCGGGCTTGCGGTCGCGGCCGCGGAAATGGCGCTCGCCGGCAATGTCGGCATCAACCTGCGGCTCGGCGATGGTCAGATTACCCCGCACGCCCTCCTGTTCGGCGAGGATCAGGGCCGCTATCTCGTAGCTTGCGGAAACGAGACCGCGGCCGAACTCGTTGACGCCTCAATGTCATGGGGCGTGCCCGCACGCATAGCGGGCGAGATTGGCGGTGACCTGTTGACCATTGATGGTGGCGATCCCATATCGCTTGAGGAATTACGCGCGCGCCATGAGGAATGGTTGCCGCACTATATGAATGGGGACTAAGCTGCGCGCGATAACAGCGCCGCTCACCTTCAGCCGGAGTATCCGCCCATGGCCATGGACGCACGAGAAATTGAAGGCCTGATCAAACAGGCTCTTCCCGATGCGGTTGTGCGCATCGAAGACCTGCGCGGCGACGGCGATCATTACGCGGCAACTGTTGTGTCGTCCGCGTTCAAGGGTAAGAGCCGCGTACAGCAGCATCAGCTCGTCTACCAGGCCTTGCAGGGAAACATGGGAACCGAACTGCACGCTCTGGCCTTGCAAACATCGGCCCCGGAAGAGTAAAACCGCCATAACACCCGACGCAGCAGCATCAAGAACCGGAACGGAACTCATGAACAGCACCATCCACCAGCTTATCGATAACGAAGTGAAGAGCACCGACACGGTGTTGTTCATGAAGGGCACGCCGCAGTTTCCGCAATGCGGCTTCTCAGGACAGGTGATCCAGATCCTCGACTATCTCGGCGCCTCTTACAAAGGCGTCAACGTGCTTGAGAACGACGAACTTCGCGAAGGCATCAAGTCGTTCTCGCAGTGGCCCACCATTCCCCAGCTCTATGTCAAAGGCGAATTCGTCGGCGGCTGCGACATCATCCGCGAGATGTTCCAGACCGGCGAGCTGAAAAACCTGTTCGACGAAAAAGACATCGCGCTCGAGCACGCCTGAACGCACGACGCCATAACCGGCTACGAAACGAAGCCGCGCGGGGCATGCTCGCGCGGCTTTGTTCTTTGGCAGGCGCTCTCCCTCAGTCACCTTCCTCCACCAGCACATCCCTGATCACGCGGTCGGGGCCGTTGATGTCGAGGACGTCGGCGGGGCATGCGGAGAACACCATGATGACGTCGATCAGGGGTTTGAACACGACATAGTCACCGGGACGGCTCACCGGCGCTTCGAGCGACAGGCTGCCGTCGGGCGCGACAGGAATGTTCATCCAGAGATTTAGAGGATTGGGCACTGTAGCCGGCGCTTCGACACCAATTGCGGCCAACGCTTCGCGATAGTTGTTCTGGCACGACGCATGCCCGGGGGGCAGACCGTATTTCTCATAGACCCATTCATCACACGCCGCGACCAGCGTGTCGTGCGACGCAGTTCCTGAATCCTCTTCCAGCGCAATCATCTCGTTACGCCGGTTGGAATAGAGCGTGTCGCCGCCACGCGGCGACAGCTTGAACAGCAAGCGCCGCGTTTGCTCCATGGAGAGCACTTCTGAGTTATCGGCCACACTCAGCGCCCACGTGTCGACAACCTGGGTGCCGTACTTATTGATCACCTTGAGCCTGGCGCCGGCGGAGACGCGGAATGCATGGCCCGTTTTTGCAGTGATGATGGTTTGCGTCGCCATGTTGTTCTCTCCCGCAGCTTTGGTACTTGTGCCGAGCAAGTGTCCATCAGTTGCAGCGGAAAAGCAAAACCCACCGTGCCGCGCAACTGTGACTTGACGTTCCACTAGCTGGAACCCCTAGAAGGCATCGGCTCGCCCGTGATGTACACGCGAATCGATTTTAAGGAGACCAGGGGATGAAGAAATTGCGCGCGCCGATTGCAGGTGCACTGGTAGCGGCGACACTGCTTGTCGCCGGCACCGTAACTATTGATACAACGCTCGCCGGTTCGGGCCATGACGGTGGAGACGGACATGACGAGGGTCACGGGCACAACGAGGGCCACGGAGATGATGAAGGTCACGGCGGCCACGGTGGCGCCATGTTGGGCGGCGCGCCGGGCCATGCCCACGATGTAACCCAAACCATTGAGATCGTGCCGGACGAATTATCGTTCAGCGTCGACAGGATCGTCGTGTCCGCCGGAGAAACCGTCCGCATCGTGTTCCGCAATACCTCCGACATCGAACATGAATTGACCATCGGCACCGCGGAAGTGCAGGCGGCACACCGCCGGGAGATGGAAAAGATGATGGACGAGATGGCTGACGACGGCCATGACCACACCCATATGGCGCATGACGATCCCAATGCCGTTTTCCTGGCGCCCGGCGAGGCCAAGGAAATAATCTGGAAGTTCGCCGAGACTGAAAATCTCGAGTTCGGCTGCAACATTCCCGGCCACTACGAATCAGGAATGCGCGGCACCATCCACTTTCACTGACCGGCACAGGCCCGCAAAACGACAATGGGCCGCGGAACAACCCGCGACCCTTTGGCAATTGATCCCTGGCAGCGTTTGCTAGCGCGAATAGAACTCGACGACGAGGTTCGGTTCCATCTGTGTGGGATACGGCACCTCGCTCAGTGTCGGAATGCGCGCGACCGAAGCGGTGAGCTTGTTATGGTCGACGGTAAGATAGTCCGGCACGTCGCGCTCCGCGCTCTGCATTGCATCCAGAACGAGGATCATATCCTTGGACTTTTCTTTCACCTCGACCGAGTCACCGATCTTGAGGCGATAGCTTGGAATATTCACTCGCTGGCCGTTCACCTTGATGTGGCCGTGATTGATGAACTGGCGTGCCGCAAACACGGTGGGTACGAATTTTGAGCGGTAGACCACTGCATCGAGACGGCGTTCGAGCAGGCCGATGAGGTTTTCGCCCGTGTCGCCCTTGAGGCGGGTTGCCTCTTTGTAGACGCCCTTGAATTGCTTCTCGTTGAGATTGCCGTAATAGCCCTTGAGCTTCTGTTTGGCACGCAGCTGGATACCGAAATCTGACAGCTTTCCGCGGCGGCGCTGGCCGTGCTGGCCCGGGCCATACTCGCGCGTAACAACGGGGCTCTTCGGACGACCCCAGATGTTCTCGCCAAGACGGCGGTCAATTTTATATTTTGCTTTGATACGTTTCGACATGTTGGGTCCTTGGTTCTATCGCATTGACATCGTTATCCAGCGGTCCCAAAAACCACTGGAAAAGCCCGACCCTCCTTTGCCGTTACACGGCTGACAGACCGACAATGCGTCGAATGCATGTCCGTCACGGGCAGGCGATACGGCACGGACCTCAACAAAAGATCCGCGCAGCGCCGCTCTGATACAGCGATGGCCTGAGAATGTCAAACATACCGCGTAGACGTGTGTGCGACTTAAGCGTGCCCGGACAATTAGCGAGCGCTCAAGACAGCCACGGGACCCGTATTTGAGGCAGTAGAACGCCGCCCAACCTAGCCCGCACGGACTTGAGCAACGAAGTCGACGACCTTCGACCTCAGTGTCGCGGTCTGCTCGGTTAGCTCACTGGTCTTACTCATGACCTGGCTGGAAGCTGAACCGGCCTCCTGCGAGGCCTGGGATACGCCGGCGATGTTCGCTGTTACCTGCTGCGTCCCGGCTGCCGCCTCTTGCACGCTGCGCGATATCTCCTGCGTGACCGCGCCCTGCTCTTCCATGGCCGAAGCGATACTGGTCGAAGCCTGCTCAAGTTCCTCGATGACTTTTGTGACCTCCGCCATTGATGTAACGGCCTGCGATGTAGAACTCTGGATCTCCTGAATCTGCCCGGAAATATCCTCTGTCGCCTTTCCGGTTTGACCCGCCAGGGCCTTCACCTCGTTGGCAACGACCGCGAAGCCTTTGCCCGCCTCGCCGGCGCGCGCCGATTCGATGGTCGCATTAAGGGCGAGAAGATTGGTTTGTTCCGCGATGCCGGCAATCATAACTACAACTTCACCGATCTTATCCGCCGTTTCCGCCAGGGACGCCATCTGCTCGGTAGTCTGTGCCACTTCCGCAACCGCCTGTTTCGACGCACGGGACGCTTCGATGACGCGCTGGGTAATTTCGCTGATCGAGGCAGTCATCTCTTCCGCTGAAGACGCCACGGTCTGAACGTTTGTCGATGCTTCCTCCGATGCCGCGGACACCGCCACAGCCTGGTTGCTTGTTTCCTCAGCAATGCTCGCCATCGCCTGTGCCGTTGATTGCAGCTCGCCAACTGCCGCCGTCACGGATTCCGTGACGCCGCCGACGCTTGCATCGAAATCATCGGCCAGCTCGGCCATCACTTTTCGGCGCTCCTCTTCCGCGTGCTGCTTCTGTCGCTCCTGTTCGGCTTCCATTTCCCTTGCCCGAACGAGGTTTTCCTTGAACCCGACGAATGAAGCCGCAACGGCATCAATTTCATCATTCCTGTGAACTTTCACATCGACCGAAGTATCGCCCGCCGTCAACGCATCCAGGCCTCTTACAACCTCCGCCAGCGGACGCGAAATACTGCGGTTGACGATCAGATAGGCCAGTGACAATCCCAGAATGAACGCCACCGCCGACGTTACCGTTAGCAACACGATCGCGAAGGCCTCATGATGTTCAGCCGATATCGCTGCATGCTTGGTGAAGACTTCAACCTCCGTCAGCATCGTCGTGAGAGTGTTATCGAGATCCTCTTCTTCCGCTTCTATTCTCGGTACCAGCGTTTGCGCCTGCTCAGCATTTCCAGCGACCAGCAGTCTGAACGCTTCGATCGCGAGCTTGTCGTAATCTGCATGCTCCCCGTCGGCGTGCTTGAGTTTCTGAAGAATGTTTTCAAATTCCGATCGCTCCTCAGGCGTCGCAGCGGTGTCGATGTAATGCTGAACCAGTTGCTCCGCCGCCGTCAGCTCGCTGGAGATTTGAGTTGTCAGGTGCTCGAATTTCTCAACAGCGTGTTTAAACTCTTCGCGTGCCTCGGGATGGGTTTGCATCTCCTGTCCGGTGCGCATTCCACGCTCAAAATTGATCGCCTGTTCGAGTTGGTGGATGGTTATCTGGGTTAGGGCTTCGGTGAGCGGAATATCGCGCTCGGCGATGTTTACGATTTCGCCGCCGATCCGATTCATTTGGTAAATACTTATGCCCGCAACAATGACCAGCAGCATCAGGCAGAAGCCGACAATGGCCATGACCTTTGTGCCGACATTCATGGACTTCCCTGTCCCCGGCGCACCTATCCCCGGCGTCTCCGTCCCCGGCGTCTCTTTGCTCGTAAACCTGCTCATTAAACCCATTTGAATAGCCCCTTTTTTTCAAGCTGGTACCGTGATCGGCGATGCGCTCGGAATGTTCCTAATTGCCACTGATGATCAGGCGGTTGTGCGTTGTCTGGGCAGGGCGGGCGTTATCGCCGATGATGTTTACGAATTGAGCCACCTGCCCCGCATCCGCCAGAAGCGGCTGGTCCAAAACAAACCAGTTCACGCCCTCCGTACAGGGTGGCGTTGTGAGCGATCCCTTGTAGTGATGGTATCCTTGTCCCGCAGGCAAAAAGTCCCGCGCATTGATTACGACGCCTGAAACCTGTTCGGCAGCGCCTGGATGCTGCGGCAGGTGGTGCCAGATTTCGCTCAGTGCGAGGTTGCTTGCCCCGGCCTCGAACATAACGCCGACCACCGCCAGTGCTCCGTTCGCATCCTTGTGAACCAGATGCATTTCCATCGGGAACGACGCGCCATCGATCAGGTGCTCGCTCGGCGTGTGAAAATGCAGCTGCAACAGGTCGAAACGCCGGCCGGCTATCTCGATTTGGCTGCCTTCGCCATAATCGACCTGAACGGTGTGCCCGTTATTGCCGATCGTCAGGCCGGTTGCGGCATAGTTGAACGTAATATCCGGCCCATCGGCCACCAGACCTTCGGTGATGTCGACCGGCGACTGCATTCGGCCAGCCGAGCAAAGGTCATAGTCCGCACTCATACTGCCCCACCGAGCGGGCCCGGCGTCGCCGCTGTATCCCCAGTGACCGTCCTGCTCCGCTGAGGGACTTTGCCCATGGCCGGATGCGGTTACGGAATGCTGGTCGGCCGCATGACCGGCCGCGGCAATATCGACTTCGGCGTCACCGAAGACCCGCGATTGCGAGTCACCGGAAACAGCCGGTGCGTGATCGACAATTACATCATCGGAAGCATTAGCGGCCATTGGCGACGCCGTGGCAACACCGGACAAAAGAAGGATAAACAAATTATTCCTCATAAAATGACCGCCCTTCCATGGCGTAGAGGTTGAAACACTCGCATCAAGGCTCCGAATAACTCACGCTTCAGGCATTTTATTTATTTTTAGATAGTACATTTGTACTTATCTTTGTTTATTATGAAATGAACCAAGCTCAAGTTTATTTAATATTACTTATGTATACTTATATTCTATTGATTAATGCAAAGTTATTGGAGCTGAATACGACTTGAATCATGTTCCAAATCAGTGGAGGAGCGATTCACGGAACTGCCTTGCGATGGCAGTTTTAGAGCCTCAGGTTCAGCCGGCTTTGTGATGAGTTCCAAACACACGTGATTATCCGCAACGTTCGCCGGCGCGCGGGCGGAAATCGGCACAACCACCCAAAACAACGCCGCCTGCCGCTTTGAACGAGCAACCGATGGGGTATCGGTAATTTAGGGAGTGAAACAGCGCGTCGAGCCGAACCCGAAGCGCAAAAAGGCGCCGGCCAGCGCGAGCCCGTCATCTGAGGTAACGAGCGCCTCATTTGTGTTATTGCCGCTTACCGGCTTCCGATCGCCGACTATCTGGGCGACGCGCCGGGCGATGGCATCGGCCGGGTCGATGAATGTAACGGGCCAGGCCGCAACACGCTCGATTTCATCGAGCAGCAGGGGATAGTGCGTGCAGCCTAGTACGACAACATCCGTGCGGCGGCCGTTCCTCTCCACGAACACCGGTGCGATCTCGTCACGCAGCGCATCCTCGTCGACGGCCGCGCCGCGCATTTTCGCATCCGCCATCGCGGCCAGCCCGGGGCATCCATGCAGGATCACCTCGCAGTGATACGCGTAGGTTTCGACAAGGGCTTGCGTGTATTCGCGCGCCACCGTTGCAGGGGTCGCCAGCACGCCGATGACGGCGCTTCGCGTCAATGTGGCGGCAGGTTTAATAGCTGGAACCGTACCGACGAACGGTGTCGCGAAGCCCGCCCGCAAGGCATCCAGTGCAACGGTACTCGCGGTGTTGCAGGCAACCACGAAACAGCGTGGATCGAGTTCGCCGATCACCGCGCCCGCGACAGCGCAGACGCGGTCGATCAGCTTGCGCTCGTCCCAGGCGCCATAGGGAAAAGCTTCGGTGTCCGCGACATAGCACAGATCCGCATCAGGCCACTGCCGTGACAGAGCGCTGGCCACGGTCAGCCCTCCCATACCGGAATCGAACACAACGATGGTCACGGGTCCTGCTTCTTGCGTTTGTGGACGCGCACAAGCGAGGAAATGACCCCGCGCAGTGTGCGCACATCCTGCTCGGTGGGGCTCATTCGCATAAAGATGTTGCGGATGTTACGCACCATTGAGGGGCGTTTTTCGGGCGGGTAGAGAAACCCTGACATATCGAGTTCGGATTCCATCTGCTCGAAGAACCCGATCACTTCCTCGCGTGTCGCCGGGCGAGTGCCAGGCATCCGCGGCCCCGGTTCAAGGCACGGCCCGTCCTGGCGCGTACCGTCGCCCAGCGTTTCCGCTTCCAATTTGTACCACTCATAGCCGACAAGCAGCACAGCCTGTCCCAAATTGAGGGAGGCGAACGCCGGATTGACCGGCGCCATGATGATCATATCGGCGAGCGTGATCTGATCGTTTTCAAGGCCGGTTCGCTCACGCCCGAACAGCACACCGACCTTTTGCCCTCCGGCAATGCGCGCGCGCATGTCCGCGGCAGCAGCTTCCGGCGTCATGACGGGTTTGATCATATCGCGCGGCCGCGCGGTCGTTGCATAGATGTAGTTGAGATCGCCAAGCGCTTCCGTTTCGGACTGGCAAACGCGAGCGCCTTCGATGACCCAGTCCGCACCCGAGGCCGCCTTCCAGGCATAGTCGTTGGGCCAGCCGTCGCGCGGCCGGATGAGACGCAGCTCCGACAGGCCGAAATTCGCCATGGCACGGGCCGCCGCACCGATGTTTTCACCAAGCTGCGGATCGGCGAGGATAATTGCCGGCCCGCCCTGCCCGCTCTCCCCCTGCCTGCTCTCTTTGGTGTGGTCTGTACCTGCCAAGATCACTCTCCAGATCGATGCGAACCGCCCTCGCGTCCGCCTGGCTGCAGTGCATAAGCCATTAGGTGGGGTTTGATCAATCGGTGCGGAATGTTATACGGAGCGCGAATTCGGCTGAGGCACTCATCCGCGCGCTCTTTACGGAGGCGGCCTGCACCTGAAGCCGTGCCCCCTTTCAACTGAACAGCGCTCCGAGGTTCACGTTCATGGCGAAAATCAAGGTCGAAAATCCCGTTGTCGAGCTCGATGGCGACGAAATGACCCGCATCATCTGGCAGATCATCAAAGACAAACTGGTGCTGCCCTATCTCGACATCGATTTGAAGTATTACGACCTCGGCATAGAAGCCCGCGATGAAACCGACGATCAGATTACGATCGACGCGGCCAATGCCATCAAGCAATACGGTGTCGGCGTCAAATGCGCGACCATCACGCCTGACGAACAGCGTGTGGAGGAATTCGGCCTCAAGAAGATGTGGCGCTCGCCCAACGGTACCATCAGGAATATCCTCGGCGGCACCGTGTTTCGCGCGCCCATCATCTGCCAGAACGTGCCGCGCCTCGTGCCGGGCTGGACACAGCCCATCGTCATCGGCCGTCACGCGTTCGGCGACCAGTACCGTGCCACTGATTTCGTCGTGCCGGGCAAAGGCAAGCTGACCATGAAGTGGGAAGCCGAGGACGGGTCTGACACGATCGAGCACGAGATTTTCGACTTCCCCGGCGGCGGCGTTGCAATGTCGATGTACAACCTCGACGATTCGATCCGCGATTTCGCCCGCTCCAGTCTCACCTACGGCCTCGATCTTGGATGGCCGGTCTATCTCTCCACCAAGAACACGATCCTCAAGGCCTATGACGGCCGATTCAAGGACCTGTTCCAGGAAATTTACGAGGCCGAGTACAAGGAAAAGTTCGAAGAAGCCGGCATCACTTACGAACACCGCCTGATCGACGACATGGTCGCCGCCGCTCTCAAATGGTCGGGCGGGTTTGTCTGGGCCTGCAAGAACTACGATGGCGATGTGCAGTCGGACACTGTGGCTCAGGGCTTCGGTTCTCTGGGCCTGATGACCTCGGTTCTGATGACACCCGACGGCAAGACGCTGGAGGCCGAAGCCGCGCACGGCACCGTGACGCGTCACTACCGCCTGCATCAGGACGGCAAGGAGACTTCGACCAACTCCACCGCCTCGATCTACGCATGGACGCGCGGCCTTGCCCGTCGCGCCAAACTCGACGGCAATCAGCCGCTCGGCAATTTCGCCGACACGCTGGAACGCGTCGTTGTTGAAACCATCGAGTCCGGCCACATGACCAAGGATCTGGCATTGCTCGTCGGGCCGGAACAGGAATGGCTCTCGACCGTCGGCTTCCTCGACAAGATCGACGAGAATCTGCAAGCCGCGATGGGCTGATCCCGGTTACGGGCTCTCGCCTTCTCCTCTGAGGTCACTCGGCAGCGTACGCCGCAGCTCCGCGGCCAACTCGCGGTCGCGCGATCTCAGATGCTGGAAGTCATGTCGCTCAAGCACCAAGAGGTTGCACTTCGTAAGCGCCTGTGCTTCCAGCACCTCGGAGTGTGATGCGCCGAACAGGGCGTGCTCGCCGAAAGCTTCGCCCTCGTCGAGATGCTTCTTTTCCCCTGTTGTCAGAGTGACCTCGACCTCGCCGGACGCGACGAAATACATGGCGTCGATCTCCTCGCTGGCGGAGACAATCGAGCAGCCAGCGGGAAACGACTGGGTGCGCAGAACGGCCATAACCTTGGCGATGGTTCCGGCTTTAAGTTTTTCAAACACCGACACCTTGGCCACCATGCTCCAGGTGACGACGAACTCGCGCCGGTTGATTTCCTGACTGAAGCCCGTCGCCATGATGCCGATCGGCAGCGCGAACATGCCTAGTCCGAAAATCATGACAAGACCTCCGAACACGCGGCCCAGATGCGTGACCGGCGTCACGTCTCCGTAGCCGACCGTCGTCAGAGTGGCAATCGTCCACCAGGCCGCCGCCGGCACACTGCCGAAGGCATCGGGCTGCACATGGCGTTCGAGGAAATAGATCACCGTCGAAGCGACCAGCAGCAGGGAACACATGATGATGGCCGCCCCGACGAGCGCGTGACGCTCATTGACAACAACCCGCGCCAGCGTTTGCATGGCGGGCGAATAGCGCGCCAGCTTGAACAGCCGCAACAACCTCAGAACCCGCAAGACGCGCAGGTCGATGGCAAACAGGAAGTTCAGATAAAACGGCGCAATCGCCAGAAGATCGACAATCAGCAAAGGCCGCACGGCAAACCGCAGGCGGGCGCGCCAGTGGACCAGCTGCCGCAAGGGCGGCAGGTCCACGCAGACCCACAGACGAAGGATGTATTCGGCTGTAAATACGATCACCGAGACAAGGTTGAAGAGCTCAAGCCCGGCACCGAACCGCGCATCGATGTCATCCACGGTCCCAAGCGAAAACGCGATAACGTTGAGTATGATGAGCGCAATCAGAAACGCATCGACCGCGGTGCTGGCACGGTCGCCGCTCTGGCCGGCCTCGAGCAGTTCAAGCACTCGCAACCGCAGGCCGGCGCGGCTTTGGGGTTGGTAATCGCTCATCGCTTCGTTCCATGGCTCGGGGACGGCGCCCGCGGCAGCCCCTTCGGGCCGCCGCACTTTGGATGGTGGCCGGTTGAGGGGTGATGTCAAGCGGATGCGTCAACCGGCGGCGAGTTCGCCTAGCCGTTTCGATATTGCCGCAAGGGCGGCATCGGCCTGGGACCCGTCGGGGCCGCCGGCCTGCGCCATATCCGGGCGCCCGCCTCCACCCTTGCCGCCGAGCACTTCCGCACCGGCGCGCACCAGCTCCACCGCATCGAGTGTCGAGGTCAGATCGTCCGTTACCCCCACAACAACGCCGGCCTTGCCTTCATCGTTGACACCGACAATGGCGACGACGCCCGATCCGATCTGGCGTTTGCCATCATCGGCGATGCCGCGCAGGTCCTTCGGGTTTACACCCTCCAGGGCGCGGGCCATTAGTTTGATGCCGGCAACGTCGGAAACCGCAGCACCTGCGTCAGGCCCGCCGCCACCGACCGCGAGTTTCTTTTTCACATCCGCCAGCTCACGCTCCATACGCCGCCGCTCGTCAAGCAGCACCTGAACGCGCGTTGCAACATCGTCGGGCGTTGTCTTAAGGATGTCGGCAAGGTCGCGGACGCGTTTGTCCTGCACCTCGAGATACTCAAGCGCGGTCTCCCCGGCAAGCGCCTCGATGCGGCGCACGCCGGCTGCCACGGCGCCTTCGCTCACCACCTTGATGAGACCGATGTCGCCGGTGCGCCGCACATGTGTACCACCGCACAGTTCCATCGAGTAGACCGGCGCGTTGCCACCCTGCCCGGTTCCGCCGGGCTGGCGCCCCATGGTCACTACCCGTACTTCATCGCCGTACTTCTCGCCGAACAATGCGACCGCGCCTTCTTCAATCGCGTCGTCGACACCCATGAGCCGGGTGACGACTTCATCGTTCTGCCACACGATCTCGTTGGCGATCTCTTCGATGCGCGCGACCTCGTCGCCGGCAACGGAAACCGGGTGCGAGAAATCGAACCGCAGGCGCTCCGGTTCAACCAGCGACCCTTTCTGGGCGACATGTTCGCCAAGCGTCTGGCGCATCGCTTCGTGCAGGAGATGCGTGGCGGAGTGATGCACCCGCGCACCG
Organism: Hyphomicrobiales bacterium; assembly: GCA_021775755.1. Classification (GTDB taxonomy): domain Bacteria; phylum Pseudomonadota; class Alphaproteobacteria; order Rhizobiales; family JAJFHB01; genus JAJFHE01. The sequence goes on from JAJFHE010000028.1 coordinate 19,989, forward strand.
GACCGGCGAGTGGGATCGACGCTCAGTTCAACCGCATCGCCGGTCTTCAGGGACCCTTCAACGAGCGTGCCGTGATGAACAAAGAGATCACCGAGCTTTTTCTGCGTGTCGCTCACTTCGAACCGTGCACCGTCCACGGTTCTGAGTTCACCGCGGTCCCCCACCTGGCCGCCCGATTCGCCGTAAAACGGGGTCTGGTTGACAATAATTGCAGCCTTTGCGCCGGCGTTGAGTGTGTCCGTTTCCGCACCGTCGGCGACCATGACCAACACAACACCCTCGGCATCCTCCGCGTCATAGCCAAGAAATTCGCTGGCGCCGGTCTTTTCACGGATACCGAACCAGATCTGCTCCGTCGCCGCATCGCCGGAGCCCGACCATGCCCTGCGGGCATCGGCGCGTTGTTTTTCCATCGCAACATCGAAGGCGCTACGGTCCACCGCAATGCCGCGCGGCCTGAGTGCGTCTTCGGTGAGATCGTAGGGAAAGCCGAAGGTATCGTAGAGCTTGAATGCGACATCGCCCGACAGGCTGTCACCGGAAGTCAGTCCGCCGGTTTCATCTTCGAGGATCTTGAGGCCGCGCGCCAGGGTCTGACGGAAGCGGTTCTCCTCAACCTTGAGCGTCTCCGTAATCATCGGCTCGGCGCGGTGAAGCTGCGGATAGGCCTGCCCCATTTCACGCACCAGCGCCGGCACAAGGCGCCACATCAAGGGGTCCTTGGCTCCGAGCAGATGCGCATGGCGCATAGCACGGCGCATAATGCGCCGCAGCACATATCCGCGTCCTTCATTTGACGGGGTTACACCGTCCGCGATCAAAAAACTGGTGGCCCGCAGATGATCGGCAATCACCCGATGGCTGGCGCCATGCTCTCCTGTAGCAGACGTGGACGTTGCCTCCTCCGAGGCATGCATGAGCGCTTGAAAAAGATCCGTCTCATAGTTGTCATGGGTGCCTTGAAGGACCGCGGATATCCGCTCAAGCCCCATGCCCGTATCAATCGACGGCCTCGGCAGGTTGACCCGCTCGTCAAGCGTTACCTGCTCGTACTGCATGAACACTAGATTCCAGATCTCGATGAACCGGTCGCCATCCTCATCCGCACTTCCGGGAGGACCACCTGGGATGTGATCGCCGTGATCGAAAAATATTTCCGAACAAGGACCGCATGGGCCCGTGTCCCCCATCGACCAGAAATTATCGCTGGTGGGGATGCGCAGAATACGTTCATCCGGCAGACCGGCTATCTTGCCCCAGAGATCGAAAGCCTCGTCGTCTTCGGCATAAACGGTCACCAGCAGCTTTTCCCCCGGCAGGCCCAGTTCTTTGGTGACCAGATTCCACGCAAGTTCAATGGCGACATCCTTGAAGTAGTCGCCGAATGAAAAATTGCCGAGCATTTCAAAAAACGTGTGATGGCGGGCCGTGTAGCCGACAATATCGAGATCGTTGTGTTTACCGCCCGCGCGCACGCATTTTTGTGAGGTTGCCGCGCGCGAGTAATCGCGCTTCTCGACGCCGGTAAAAACGTTCTTGAACTGCACCATGCCGGCATTGGTGAACATCAGTGTCGGATCGTTCAGCGGCACAAGCGGGCTCGATGGCACGGCCTCATGTCCATGTTTTGAAAAGTAGTCGAGGAAGGCGGATCTGATTTCGTTGACACTCGCCATTTTGGCTTCCATCGGTTGCCGGCGTCTGGTTAGGGCCCGGACCGTGCAGGATCCGCCACGCCACATCGCCGAATGTGTAGATGTCGTGCACGCTTTTACAGCCAAGGCCGCCGCGCTGTCCACAGGTCCGGCTGCGTGCAGGGCCACTCTTTGGGTGTGATGACAGGCGCCTCTTCCGGCGCGGCAGGGCCCGGATGCAAAAATGGCGCCCCGGGGGCATGGGGGCGCCATTGCTTTGCGGCCGCATTTCCACCGGCCCGGAGGGGTGTGGGGCCGGGGAACCGGGATCGCTTCGCCGGCCCGTCCAAGGGCGCACCCAGAAGGAGTGCACACTTAGGATTGTTACCGCAGGTCCGGAAAAGCGAAATTCTTAAAGGGTCGGACGCCGGACACGCTGTTACTCGCTCGCGGCCTCCGCCAGGTCTTCGCCGTCACCCTTTTCCTCATCGACGGCGGGCGCCGGGTCGAGGAGCTGTTCGGCGAGCAGGCCCGCATTCTGGCGGATCTGATGCTCGATACGATCGGCCATATCGGTATTCTCGCGCAAAAACTGCTTGGCGTTCTCACGCCCCTGCCCGATCCTCTCGCTGTCATAGGAATACCACGAGCCCGACTTCTCAACGATGTTAGCCGCGACGCCAAGGTCGATAAGCTCGCCCATCTTGGAAATGCCCTCGCCATAGATGATATCGAACTCAACCTGCTTGAAGGGCGGCGCCACCTTGTTCTTGACCACTTTGACGCGGGTCTGGTTGCCGACGATCTCGTCGCGGTCCTTGATGGCGCCGATGCGGCGGATGTCGAGACGCACGGACGAATAGAACTTGAGCGCGTTGCCGCCGGTCGTGGTTTCCGGCGAGCCGAACATAACGCCGATCTTCATACGGATCTGGTTGATGAAGATCACCATCGTGTTCGATTTGGAAATCGACGCGGTGAGCTTGCGCAGGGCCTGGCTCATGAGGCGCGCCTGAAGGCCCGGCAGGCTGTCGCCCATCTCACCTTCAAGTTCGGCGCGCGGTGTCAGTGCCGCAACCGAATCGATGACCAGCACGTCCACTGCGCCCGAGCGCACCAGGGTGTCGGCGATTTCGAGTGCCTGTTCGCCGGTATCGGGCTGAGAGATGAGCAATTCGTCGAGATTGACGCCAAGCTTGCGCGCATAGATCGGATCGAGCGCGTGTTCGGCATCGATAAAGGCGCAGATGCCTTCCGTTTTCTGCGCTTCGGCAATGGTGTGCAGCGCCAGTGTCGTCTTGCCGGAACTCTCCGGCCCGTAGATTTCGATCACCCGGCCTCTCGGCAGCCCGCCGATGCCAAGCGCAATGTCAAGCCCCAGCGATCCGGTCGATACCGTGGCGATCTCGACCACCTGCTCGTTCTTGCCGAGCTTCATGATCGAGCCCTTGCCGAAGGCCCGTTCGATCTGGCTCAGTGCCGCATCAAGTGCTTTGGTTTTATCCATGGAATCGTTCTCGACCAGACGGAGTGAATTTTGCGACATCGGGCACATTCCTTATTTCACATGGGGTACGCGGTTGCAATTGACATCGGTTGTACCACTTTTGTTCTCATTGGCAAGGTAATTTTTAAGATGCTGATATTACATCTTTAATTGCCGCATGTTCTATGGATGTTCCGAGGTTTCTTGAGACGTGGCTGGTGTGCGGTAACGAGCCTGCCACCATTTGGACTGACTGGCGATTCCCTCTCAAACAGCGCGGTCAATCGCGCTAAGCAGCCTTTGCCGGGCACGCGTTGACGGCCTTGCGGAAGGCGTTCTCACCCGGCGTTTCGAGCAGCACCAGAAAACGGCCGAGATCGGTGTCGTTGATGCGAACCGGCGAAGGTCCACCGGCGTTCAACCTCTTTGAAATTGCTGTGTTCAGCGTGTTCTCAAATTGTGTACGCTCCTTTGCGCTGGCCTCTTTCAGCTTGCGCACCGGTTCCATGATGCCGGCCACCGTTGCCTGCAGGTCACGGTTCTGCAGAAGATGCTGCAGCGTAAGGTCCATACCCGCGGCCGAGCCGACGCGCGTGTAACACTCAAAAATCCTGTTCACGGCCCCGGCGGCCGACCAGGTTTCGAGATATTCGATCACGCCATCGACAAAGCACCAGATCCACTCGCGCCCACCTTCCGCAATCTGATGCGCAAACACCCGTGTTGCCGTATCGCCACAATAGGCAGTGATGGCGAAGCGTGCGAAACGGCGGTTTTCGAACGCCTCAAACGATCTCGTCTGGTGAATTTTGGCACAATCCGCATAGCCCTGCGCGTAGATCCTGAACAGGTCGGGCAGTGTGGAAAGGAGTTCGAGAACGTGATCGATTTCAGCGGCGTTGAGCTCACCATTGTGATGCTCGCATGCTTCAAGCAAGGCGGCACGGACGGCAGAGATTGTGCGTCCGCCAACGGCGGAACAGATATGCGGGCCGCTCAACGGCGCATCGCGCCCGGCCTTACCCGATGGTTTGGAGTGTGTGGTCATGATTGCCCCCTCAATTTGAGAGACACCACCCTACCACTTGAAGTTTAATAAACCCTCGACGCTACCTTCACGATAAGAACAGCAAAAAACCTAACAAAATTAGTTCGCTAGCGCATGATATGCATGCCCTGCCCGAACGCAAAGTCACGCGGATAGGGACCGTAGCGCAGGTGCGAGCGCGGGTTGGGGCAGTGTTCGGCGTTGTAGAAGCCACGATAGCAGTGTTCGCGCGCGTAATAGGCTCGGCGGCGCTGATTGCCCCGGTCAATCGTCTCAAACCCGTGACCTGAAGCAACGTTGTTACCGCGCCGCCGTTCATCGGCCGATGCATCGGTTGTCAGTGCCCCGGCAACCAGTGCCGACGCGAACACCAAAAGGCCTGCCTTGATCATTGTCATGGCCATTCTCCCGTGAAGGCGCCCCGCCTCGCGACGGTATTATAAGGCAGACGCCCGCTCACAGGCAATTACGCCGCCCCGCGGTCCGCATCAAGAACCTGCTCCACCGCCCGGGCGAGTGAAAACAGGTTCTCATCGTCGCCATGTTCGCCCATGAGCATCAGCCCGACCGGCGCGCTGCCGGGCTCGTGGCAAGGCAGAGATATGGCGCAGCGGTCGAGAAAGTTGCCGACCGACGTATTGCGCAGAATGAGGAAATTGAGACGCAGGTACTCCTCATCCGCCTCGAAGGCGGCAAGCGGTGGCGCGGCGACCGCAACGGACGGCAGAAGCAGCGCATCGTAGGCGGCGCTCACCTCGTCCGCGGCATCGATCAGGCGGCCGCGCGCGTCCATGAGACCGATATAGTCCGCAGCACTCTGGTTTTCGCCCATGAGGATGCGGCTGCCGACGCGGTGGTCATACTTGTCGAAGCTCTCCGCAAGCATGTCCTTGTGCCAGGCATGCGCCTCCGCCGCCGCAAGCCCGCCCTTGGAGTTGATCTGCGGCAGCTCGCCGAGTGCCTCGATTTCAACCTCTTCGACAATTGCGCCCGCAGCGGAAAGCGCCGATAGCGATTTCGCATAGGCGCGCGCCACGTCGTCATCGAGATCGTTCATGACCAGGGTCTGCAGGGCACCGAAGCGCAGACCCTTGACGCCGCGCGGCGCGATGGCGCCGCTCCAGTCCTGCGCCATGATGGCATCGGCGGCGGCGCAGCACGACACGGACCGCCCGAGCGGGCCCACTGAATCGAGCGAGAACGCAAGCGGATAAACCCCTTCCGTCGGCACCCGCCACGCGGTCGGCTTATATCCGACAATGCCGTTGAACGCCGCCGGGATGCGGCACGAACCGCCTGTATCGGTGCCAAGCGCAATACCCGCCATATCGTCGGTAATGGAGATGGCGGCCCCCGACGACGACCCGCCGGGCACACGTTTGGCGGCACGGTCATAAGGGTTCGCGGGCATTCCGTAATGCGGGTTGGCGCCAACGCCCGAGAACGCGAATTCGGTCATGTTGGTACGGCCCATCTGTACGAACCCGGCAGCCCGCATACGCGCCACCGCGGGGCAGTCCGCAACCGCGGCATCGGCACCGTCAAGTATCGCGGATCCGGCCCGCGTGACCTCGCCGGCCACATCGAACAGGTCCTTGTAGGATGCCGGAACACCTGCAAACGGCGACGGCACACGGCCGCGCGTCCGTAACGTGTCCATGTAATCCGCATCGGCGCGAGCGGTTTCCGCGTTCACCGATATGAACGCCCGCGCCCCCTCGCCCGCGGGATCCTCGATACGTTCAAGACAACCTTCGACAAGGTCGCGGGCCTTCACGCGCCCATCTGCCAGATCGGCCGCCAGATCCAATAGCCGCTTCATGTCTTATCCCTTTGTTGCTGCCGCGGGTGCCGGACCCCTGCCCTTCCGGCCCGTCTGACATCACAGCGTCTGACATCACAGCGTCTGATATCACAGGGTGCAGGCCCTGTCACAGCGCCGCTCTTGCGGCGGCGCGCCCGCACCACATGTCGCGCAATGGCTCGGCAATACCGGCCGATGTGATGAGAACGATGCCGGCGATTTCGCGCAGGCCGAACGGTTCGCCGGCCCACAACAGCGCCGCCACCGTGCCTACGCTGATCTCCGTCATAAAGAGCAGCCCCACCGTACCCGGGTTGAGCTTGGTGGCGCCGTAGATCGCCGCAAGCACGCCCGGTATGACGATGAAAACGGCAACGGGTACGAGCCACACAACCGGTGACAACAGCGCGTCGCGCTGCGGCGGTTCGACACCAAAACTCCACGCCAGACAGGCCGTGGCGATGGCCATCGCCGTGACCCAGATGAAATAGGCGCCGCCGAGTTCCCCAACCTGCACGTCGCGCTCCATGAGCAGCAGCAAAGACGTAACGGCCCACAGCATGCCGCCGGTCAGCGCCATCCAGTCGCCGGAATATCTCGGCCACGGAATTCCCGTTTCAAGTTCGAAAATGATCAGGGCGCCAAACACACCGAAACAGATCGACAGCACCCTTATCGGCGTGATCGGGTCGCCGAGAAAAAGCCGCGCCAGTATGAAACCCCAGATCGGCGTGAGGTAGTAGAGAAACATGGCGCGCACGACTTCGGTATAGAGAAAAGCCGAGGCGTAGAGCACCATGCCAGCGGCGAAAAACGCCATGGCGATCTGCTGGCGGACCGGCATTGTGAACACGCCGCGCCAACGTATCGCGATGAACGGGCACAGAACGGCGAGCGGCACGGCGTAAAACATCACCGTCGCCCACGGCCCTTCGAACCCGAGGGACGAGAGGATGCGCAACGGGATCCAGAACAGGCCCCAGACGAACCCGGAAAACACACACGCCCACTTCGCCAGCGCCAGACTGTTCTGTTTCATGGATGGGTCCGATTGATGCCCGAAGACCGCCAATGCCTACGCCAAATGCCGGCCCGGCTCAACCATGCGTGCACGCAAACCCGGCACATCCGGCTGTGTCCATTGCGCGCCAGTCCGTGTCGTTGACCACTGCATCAATCACGTTGAGTTCATTTCTGAACGCCCGCCTGAAGTGCTTATTCTCGTCAGCTATTGAAGAACACGACTAGGCAACTCCGAAGCCGCCGCCTTCCGCACTCGCCATTTCGCCCCTGCGCAGGTTTCGGTGAGTTCCAGTTTGCGGTCGCCGCGTTTCGCCTCGTGGATCAGCAAAACTCCTGGACGCCAACTTCGCGTGATCCCAACATGAAGGAGAAATCTCAATGGATATGGCCACTAAGGGTGCCAGGATGTGGGCCCTGGTTGGAGCCTTGATTGTTATGCAATCGGGTGCGGCATTGGCTGACTCATACATTTTGCGGTTTGACGGTGTTAAGTGCGAAAGATCGAGCCGGAGCATTCCCGATTTGAGGTCTTATCTCGCTAGCAACAAATTGTGCACGCACTTGAACCCGATCCAAGGTGGAGTAGGCGAGTACCTCTATTTTAGTGGAATGTGCAATTTGGACTCAGACGGCTATCAGTCGTTCGAATTCTTCGAGAATCTGACACACTGCAAGGGCGTTCTCAGCGATATGGGCTTTTAGCAGATTCCAATCCCGTTCGATTTTCGGCGCGCCCCACGGCGCCGGCAAAACCGTCAATACCGGATGTGAGGTATCCATCTTCCCGGTAGAGAACCGGAAAGAAGCGCTCGTTCATCCCATCGTCCTCAAACCGCCGGCAACGTCCATTAATCGGGCCGATACCCTGTGCGAGCCCCTGTGGTCTGAAACAGACGTCCGCAGGCATGGCATGCAATACGAGGGCGCGGCAGGGGCGGTTCCGTTACCCGGGCCGGAGCCGTACCTCATCCAACCGTGATGGATCGATCCGGTCTCCGCTAGATCGCTACCTCACGATACGCACTCGGTAGAGTCATACACAGACACCGCATTGTGGCTAACGCTTTGCGGTGCGGCTGCGATTGACGCAGCCGTCAGCAAAACATCGTGGAAGAAGGCGGCACACACCGATCGGCACGGATCGCCTCACTGTGCCGCCGGGGCGAAGTAAAGCTCTTGCGCCGGAAGGGAGCCATAGACGTAAGGCTCCTGCGCCCGCTGTGTCAGACGGGCCACCGTGTCGCGCACCCGGCGGAACAGGAGATTGATCTCAAGCCCTGTGGTGGTCATGTGCTCGAGCAGTGCGGTGACATAGGGACTGTGATCGCCATCGCCGTCCTGCGCCAGTTGCCCGTCGCGCGCCGCATAGGCGACAAGCGTGCCCGCATCCGGCTCCACGAGACCAAGCCCGCGGCCAAGACTGCGCGTTCCGGCCACCTCCATCGTATTGGCAAACGGGTTGTCACGGCAGGCGTCCAGTATCGCAAGCTTGAGAGTCTTCGCGCCGCTCATGGCGCCGAGCACGTCGTCGAGATGTACCGCCTGAAACCGCACATGAGCATCGCGTTTGAGTTCCGCATCGACGGGCACAAGATAGTTGGCACCACCAAGCTCGATGCCGTGACCGGCATAGTAGATCACCGCCCATTCAGCGGTTGCGGCGGCATCGCTGAATGTGATGAGCGCATCGATCAGCGCATCGCGGCCAAGATCGAGCTTGAGTGTGACATCGGCAAAGCCGACGGCACGCAAGGCCTCCGCCACGGCGCGTGCATCGCGCTCGGGATTGCGCAGGCGCGGTGCGTGCTCATACACCGAATTGCCGATGACAAGCGCGACACGGCGACCAAGGTTGGCGGCAAGTGGTTGCGGCTGTGTTTCTCCCGGCTTCACTGTTGCACTTTGCGCACCGGTCATCAGAGCCAGGATCTCATCGGCGCGTCGAGCGTAATCCGGATCGAGTTCGGACGCCTTTTGTATGTCCGCAAAGGCGCGGCGCAATTCGCCCGTGAGCACGTAAACTTCAGCGCGTCCGCCGTACGCCTCTGCAAGGCCGGGGTCAGATTCAACAGCATGCGTGTAATCTGTGATCGCAAGATCGAACTCGCCGGTACGCATATAGGCGAAGCCCCGGCGCGTATAGGAATGGACGTAGCCGGGCTGATTTTCGATCGCCTGGTTCAGATCAGCCAGAGCACGCCCGTAGTCGCCCATCAGGTTGTAGGCGTCACCACGGTGGCTGTAGGCCCTCCACCAATCGCGATGGCGCGTGATGATGCGGTTTAACCGCGCAAGCGCACGCTCTGGTTCCCCTTGCCGGTTGTAGACAGCGCCAATGCTTGTCGACGCCTGCCGGTAGTCGGGTTTAATCTCCAGCGCCTTCTCGTAGTCGGCGAGCGCACGGTCATAGTCGCCGTTGAAATAGTAAGCCGTGCCGCGTGCGCCATAACCGCCTGGATGGGACGGCCGCAAGGCGATTGAACGGGTGCAGTCGGCAACGGCGTTCTCGAACTCTCGCATGTTGTAATAGCTAATGCAGCGCCCGAGATATGCCGACGCATGGTCGCGGTCAAGTCTGATCATGTGAGAGTAGTCGGCGACCGCGCGGTCATATTTTCGCTGCATGCGATATGTGACAGCGCGAATGAAATAGGCTTCCGCATCGCTTGGATCGAGCCGCAACGCATCATCGATGTCGGCGAACACCGGGCCGAACTCCCTGAGCCTGAAGTATGCGTTTGCCCGGCCGCGATAGTTCAAAGCATTGTCGGGCTGCAGCCGGATCGCTTCGGTATAATCTGCTAGTGCCTTCCGGGCCTGTCCCGTCCTGACATAGGCCAATGCACGGCTGCTGAGCGCCAACGCGAGATCCATCCCGCGCAAGGTGTTCGAGCCGATTAATGTCGTGCAGGCACGCACCGCGCTCTCGCCGGTGCCGCTCGTACAATCATCCATCTCACCGGCGGAACTCGCTCCCGCTCCGCCCAGGAACAGAAGTACCATTGCCCCCGCAACAATTCTGCCGAGCCGTAGCATAGCCACAGATCCACTTACTTGAGTGCTTTGGGCACAAAACATACCCCGGAACCCATCCGCCGCAAAATTCGGTGTGCCGTGCCAGCATCTGTCAGCATCGATCCTGTCCCCACTTGAACACTGCATCACAATGCGCACATGCTAACTTCGCAGTTGCCGACGGGTGGCGGGCTGACCGCTGAACGGTGCGGCACGGGAGCAAACAATGCACGAAATCTTAGCCGGCGGATGCCAGTGCGGCGAGATCCGCTATGAGGTCGATCCGCAAGAGATCCTGACGCTTTACTGCTGCCATTGCATGGACTGCCAGCGCCAGGCCGCAAGCGCACACGGCATGTCGATGCTGGTAAACCCCGCCGGTTTCAGGGTGACGCAGGGGGAGCTGAAAATCTGGCAGTGCCGGGTCGATCAGGGTTACTTCAAACAGCACCATCACTGCGGCACCTGCGGCGTGCGCATTCTTCATACGAGAGATGCAGACGGCCCCGACGACGCTCTCAGCCTCAAGGCGGGCTCGCTCGATGCCACCGACCATCTCCATCCCGTCGGCCACATCTGGACGAAGCGCAAACAGCCCTGGGTTATCTTTCACCCCGATGCGCTGGTCTACGACTGGACGCCCGACGACGATTTCAGGGCGTTGACCGACGCCTATCGGGCGCGGCGGAAAGATCGCAACGGGGCATAGTCATTCCAGCGAAGTGCGCCAGTGCACCGGCAGTTCAAGCCACGAGAAGCGGCCTTCGTTACACAGCGTAACCGTCGGCTCCGGCAGAGGGGCGCCCGTGATGCAGCCGCTCGCAATTCCGGTCATTCCCGGAAAATGCCCCGACCTCCAGAACACGGTCGTGCCACACGCCACGCAGAAAAACCTCTCCTGCGCATTGCCGCCGGCGATTGCGTAGAGTTTGAGTTCGCCACCCTTGGCGCGCACTTGCGTATCGGCGAAATACGCCGACATGCCGAAGGCGCTGCCGGTTCGCCTTTTGCAGTTTCCGCAGTGACAGATGCCGTGGATCTGCGGGTCGCCCTCAACTTCGATCCACGCAGCGCCGCAGCAGCAGGTCGCCGTTCGTTTTTCCATTACCAGCGCACCCTCTTCCAGGCTTCATCGCCACGTCGTGCCCTTAACCTACCTTCCACACGCGGAGCGAGAAAGCCTGACACACCCCTAACAAGTGCGTTAGTCTGCGGGATCGGTCGCGCGGAGCGACGCTGTTTCCGAAGGAAGAACAATGAAAACCATGAAAATACTGGCGGCCGCCGGGCTGGCATTTGCGCTTCACTCTGGCGCCGCGCTAGCCGAAGGCACCGGATCTGAAGGCTACTTCCAGATCTACAACAACACTGCAGGCAACATCGTCGTCGGCTTTTACACCAATGACGGCAGCGGCTGGAGCGGCAACTGGCTGGGCGATTCGATCATGCCAGGCGTATCGGCCCAAGCGGAATTCAACGCGCCGTCGGGCGCTTGCGATCAGGCGTTCGCAGTCGGCTGGCTCGGTGAAGACGACACTGAAGTCGTCGACGATCCGATCTCGATCGACATCTGCGAGGCCAGCAACGTCTATCTCGACGACAACGAGATCTACTACGACTGACACGCCGCAGAGGGTTGCGAAAGCACAGTAAGCACTGGCTACCGGATTGCGGCCGGTCAGCCCCCGTCCAGCACTGATTTCACTGTTTCCGCCAACTGCTTGAGGCTGAACGGCTTGGGCAGGAAGACGAACTCTTCGTTCGCCTCGAGGTTTTTCTTGAAGGCATCTTCGGCGTATCCGGAGATGAAGACGATCTTCGTCTTGATGCCACGCTTGCGCAGTTCCTTCAAAAGCGTCGGCCCGTCCATCTCCGGCATTACCACATCGGAGATTACAAGATCGAGTTCGCCGTCGTGGCCGTCGATGAACTCAAGCGCCGTCTCACCGCTGTCGGCGGTGTGCACGGTGTAGCCGCGAGACGTGAGCGCGCGCGATGCGAAGGTACGCACCGCCTCTTCATCTTCTACCAGCAAAACCGTGCCGTGACCGGTCAGGTCCCGGGGCTTGGCCTCGGCCTTTTCTTCAGGCACGTCGGCCGCGGCTTCTTCCTCGCTCACCAGGCATCGCGGCAGGTAAATGCTGAACGTCGTGCCCTTGCCGATTTCACTGTCGGCGAAGATATAACCGCCGGTCTGCTTGACGATGCCGTAAACGGTGGAGAGGCCGAGGCCTGTTCCCTTGCCGACTTCCTTGGTGGAAAAGAACGGCTCATAGATCTGTGCCAGCACATCGCGCGACATGCCCTCGCCCGTATCCGTTACCTCGCACAGCACATATTCGCCCGGCGGCATGATTTTAGGGTCGACGCCACGCGACTCTTCCGGCGTGACATTCGCCGTACGGATGGTGAGCGTCCCCGCTCCCCCCATGGCATCGCGCGCATTGACCGCAAGATTGATCACGACCTGTTCGAACTGGTTGAGATCGGCTTTTACCGGCCACAGCTCGCGCCCGTGCACCATGTTGAGTTCGACCTGTTCGCCGAGCAGGCGTCCAAGGAGATTGCCGAGATCGGCGAGCGTGTCGGTCAGCGACATGATCTCCGGCCGCAAAGTCTGGCGCCGCGAGAAGGCCAGGAGCTGCCGAACCAGGTTCGCTGCCCGGTTGGCATTCTGCTTGATGTTCATGATGTCCTGGAAGGACGGATCGGTCGGCCGGTGGCGCGCCAGAAGCAGATCGGAGAAGCCGATAATCGCGGTCAGCACGTTATTGAAATCGTGCGCAACACCGCCGGCAAGCTGACCGACGGCTTGCATCTTCTGGCTCTGCGCAAACTGCAGTTCGAGCGAGCGCTGCTGCGACGTGTCGATGGCATAGATCAAAAGTCCCGGTCCCTCATCGCCCTCGCTTTCGATGCGGCTGGCATAGAGTTGTCCCGAATGAGTGCCCTCTTCGGAGAACAGCACCTCAACCGGGGGAATGCCGACGCGGCCCTCCCAGGCGGATGCGAGCGTCTGCTCAACGGCGGGACGGGAATCTTCATTGACGAAATCGGCAAGCGATTTGCCGCGTGCCGCCGTCTTGCCGGCAACCCGGGCAAACGCGCCGTTGGTATTGCGGATATCGCCGTCCTGCGAAACCATCGCGATGCCGATGGGCGCATTGTTGAAAAACCGAGCGAGCCGAACTTCCGCCGCACGCAGGGTATCGGCGGCGTCAGACCCCGGCGAGCGGTCGAGCACCAAAGAGCGCGACGGGCCCGGCGCACCGCTTTCGTCAAACGTCACGCGGTGCAGAACGCGGGCCGGAAAGAAGCGGCCCTCCCGCGACACGAAATCGAGATCGAACGTCTCGTCCATGGTGCTGCCCGATGCGGCATCGAGCGAATCCATGATACGCGTTCCACTCTCGTTCAAAATGTCCGACAGCTTCAGGACGCCGCCCGTCGTCTGCGTGAGGTCGAGCCCCAGCCACCCGGCAAGTGTCGCGTTGATGTACTGGATGTTGCCTTCGCCGTCGGAGGAGAAGAACCCGGCGGGTGAGTGGTCGAGATAGTCGATAATGTGCTGCAGCTGCTGGAATGCATCTTCCTGATCGACACGATCGCCGGTCACATCGCGGACCCGCCAGAGTGTATAGGCATGGCTACCGGAGACCTCGACCGGGCGCACTTCGATCTGGTGCCACGAAATTTCATCGCGATGGGCGCCGGGCGCGGAACTTCCCGACATCAAACGCAGCTCTTCCCTCGCCGACCTGCCCTCCCGGGCGGCGCGCGCCAGCCGGTAAATATTGTCGGCGACGTCGGGATAGCCCGCAAATATATTCTCAACGCCCTTCAGCCTGTCGCCCGCATCAAGGCCTGCCAGCAGACGAAAGTCGTCATTTGCGAAAACCGCGCGGCCCCGCAGGTCGGTGACGACACAAGCCTCGCCGAGCGCTCCGATGAGGGCATCGTGGAACAGGCTCTCGCTCTTGCGCGTGCCGACCTGGATAAATCCCGCTACGACGCCAACCAGCGAGAACAAGCCCACAAGCGCCAGAACACCGAGTACGCCCAGTACCCAGGGCTGTGCCACATGGCGCGCGGAATAGGCAAAGGCGCCGACCGTGACAGCGGCCAGCAGTGCCAGAAACACGGCCAACGCAGGGTTGCCGCGGTTTCCCGCCTTCTCCGGCGGCAGGTCGATGGTGTCTTGCTCCGCGCTCAAATCCGTCCGTCCGCCTCAGCGCTGCCGCGCCCCGATTGGCAAGTGATTCGTTCAGCTTAAGATAGCTTATTCACGCGCCGATGTGGGTTCCGTTAGCCGAATGTCCTTACGATTTTCCCAATCTCACCGCGGCGCCGTCAATCGCCTGCGCCCGCGTGACAACTGCATCACGTAGGTCACAAGCTGCGCCACCGCCTTGTACTGGTCGGAAGGTATTTCCTGATCGATCTCGACCGTCGCATGCAGACTGCGTGCAAGCGGCGGGTTTTCCACGACCGGCACTTCGTTTTTCCTGGCAATCTCGCGGATCGTGAGGGCGATATTGTCGATGCCCTTGGCCACGCAGACCGGCGCCTGCATGCCTTCTTCGTATTTCAGCGCAACGGCGAAATGCGTCGGGTTGGTGACGACGACGGTGGCGTCCGGCACATTGGCCATCATGCGTTTGCGGCCACGTTCAATACGGATCTGGCGCAGCTTCGCCTTGACCGTCGGGTCGCCTTCCATCTGCTTGTGCTCGTCGCGCACCTCTTTCATGCTCATGCGCTGCTTTTGATGCCACTGATAGCGCTGATAGAGGAAGTCGAGACCGGCAACGACGGTCAAAATGGCGATCACGCCGCCGAGCATCTGTACCGACAGGGTCTGCACGGTCGGCAGCAGGACCGAGACATCCGCTGTAATTATGAGTTCCAGCCGGTCACGCTGCGGCCAGACGATCAGGAACATGACCGCGCCGACAACCGTGAACTTGACCAGTCCCTTGGCGAAGTTGACCAGGCTGGTCATCGAAAACAGCCGCTTCCAGCCGGAGATCAGCGACACTTTCGAGAGTTTCGGTTTGATCTGCTCGCCGGAAAACACAAGCTTGTGCTGCACAAGGTTTCCCGCCACCGCGAATATGACCAACACGAGGAACGGCAGGGCAACAGCGCCCAGAACCAGCATGCCGAGTTCGCTGGACAGGGCCTGAAGGCTGCGGCCGTCCGTCGTCATGGCGTGCGGGTTTTCAAGAAAGCTTCTGAAAGTCGCCGTCAAAGATTTCGCCATGTCCTGGACGAACAACAATACAACCAGAGTAGCAGCGACCATAACGAACCAGGTATTGACCTCCTGGCTCTTCGGCACATCGCCTTTCTTGTGCGCGTCTTCAAGCCGTTTCTGCGTCGGCTCTTCAGTTTTTTCGGTATCGTCGGCCTGATTCTCAGCCATCGCTCATCGCGCTCCCAAGTCCCGGTCTAGGCGATGAACTGCTGAATGGTCGACGTGAAGTAGTCGAGATACCACATCATCATCGAGCTCAGCAAAAGCATCAGCAGCAGGAATGCGATCATGATGTTGGCCGGCATGGCGAGAAAGAACACCTGCAATTGCGGCATCAGCCGCGACAGAACGCCAAGACCGAGATAGAACACCAGACCGAAAACGAGAAACGGCGCGGCAAGCTGGATGCCGACGCGGAATGAACCCGCGACGACGCGAACGGCCATTTCGGCAAACTCGCCGAACGGCAGTACCGCGCCCGGCCGGAACAACTCGTAGCTGTCGTAAAGTGCTGCAAACAAAAGATAATGCAGATCGAGCACGAAAATCAGCGTGGTCGCGAGCATGGCAAGAAAACTGCCGACAATGGCGCTTTGAATGCCTTGCGTCGGATCCACGTTCTGGGCAAATGCCAGCCCGGACTGAAACGCGATCGCCGTGCCGGCAACCTGAATGGCGGTCAACATCAAGCGCGCCGTGAGGCCGATGAACAGACCGACGACGATCTCCGCCAACATGGCGACGAGCACGGCACCGAGGGACGTCGGAATGTCGCCAAAGTGGTCGCGCACCGTCGGCATCATGATGAGCGTCAGTGCCAGTGCCAGTGCCAGCCTGACGCGCGCCGGCACCGTGAAGTCGCCGATTGCCGGCATCGCCATGACCATGGAGCCGAGACGCGCAAATACCAGAACGAAGGCAAAGGCGGTCGCTGCGGAGAGCGTAACGGTCATGGCGGGAAGCCAACGTCATCACCATTGTTGCGTGATATCGCGCACACCGATCAGCCGCCCGCAATATGGCTCATGACCTCGGTCATGTAGTTCCCAAGAACCTGTGCCATGAACGGCAGCGTGACGATCATCGTGAGAAAGATGACGAGGATCTTCGGCACGAAAACGAGCGTGATTTCCTGCACCTGGGTAAGTGCCTGCACAAGCGCGATGCCGACGCCGACCACAAGCCCGACAATCATCAACGGGCTGGATACGAGAAGCAGCGTCCAGATGCCCTGCCGGGCAATGTCCAGAACCTCCGCACCTGTCATGTCGTTACCTCCCCCCTTGGCGTTTCAAGCGCCCCATGTCCCGTCAAATCGGCATGCGCAAAATTTCCTGATAGGCGGAGATTACACGGTCGCGCACAGTGACCAGCGTTTGCACGGCAAGCTCCGTTTCGGTTACCGCCGTTACCACGTCTACCAGATCGGCCTTGCCGGCAACCTGTGCGACCGTCGCCTGATCGGCCTGCTGGGCGGATTGACCGATCGCTTCGACCGCTTCACGCAATACGTCGCCGAAACCCTGACCCGCCGGTTGCGCGACGCTGTCGGCCGGATTCGACTGCGAACCGCCGGTCGCGACGGCGCGTGCAGCAGATGCGTAGGCCTGTGCGGCGGCTGATGCCGGGATGCTCATGGCTGTCGGTCTCCTCTAGGTTTTGCCGCGTCGTCAGACCCGCAGGATGTCGAGCGTTCTCGATGCCATGGTGCGCGACGAGCGGATGACATTCAGATTGGCTTCATAGCTGCGCTGGGCTTCGCGCATATCCATCATTTCGATGAGAGTGTTGACGTTCGAGACTTTGACATAACCCGATTCGTCGGCACCGGGGTGGCCGGGATCGAACTTCAAGCCGAAATCCGAATCATCGAGCGCGATCCGCCCGACACGCACCTCGTGCACTCCAAGCTCGCGGTTGAGCTCCTGTTCAAAGGTCACCAAACGGCGCTGGTAAGGATCGCCGCCCGGAGTTTGCGAAGTTGAGCTTGCGTTGGCAATGTTTTCGGAGATGACCCGCATGCGGCCGCTTTGCGCCTTAAGCGCGGACGCCGCGATCATGATTGAGTTAATCAGTTCCATGCGGTCAGACCTCGTTCAGCGCCTGGCGCCGTTTTAATGTTCATCAGCCGTCCCGGCCGAGAGCGATTCGCAGCAGACTGACGGATTTCATGTAAAGAGTGGTCGCGGCCTGATAGTCCATCTGGTTCGCCGCAACCTTCATCATCTGCTCTTCGACGACCACCGAGTTGCCCGAAGGCGTGGTTTCGAAATCGCCATCGTCGGCGGTGTCGAAACCCTGGCTTCCCGCACTCATCTGTGCGCCCGCCAAATGCGCCGAATGGGTCCGTGCCGTGGCCACTGCGCCGGCACGCTGAGCCTGCAGAACACCCGAGAAATCAAGTCGTTTCAGGTCCTGAGCCGCATAGCCCGGCGTATCCGCATTGGCAACATTCTCCGCCAGCACACGCTGCCGGGTCTGGTGCCATTTCATCGATGTCCGCAAGACGTCGAACACGGGAAGGTCGGTGAGAGACATGGTGCCCCTTAAAGCCTGCGCGAGCGCCGTCCGTTTCTCGGACGCACAACACGCGAGTTGACTTCGCCTTCCAGCGTCGTCAGTTAGTGTGCTGAATTAGTGGTAAAAAATTCCTTAACTCTGTTAATATGTGGTTAACTTTATTTTTCGCAGTTTCCTGCGGACGTTAACTTTTCGTTAGTCTTCAGCTGGGCAAATTGTGCCTACCGGACAGAGGCCACTTCGGGTCGGGGGCGAATGAGGAACTGGACCATGGAACTGGAGCAATACTGGCAGTTTGGAGCGGCGCTGGTTTTTGTTCTCGCCCTGATAGGCGTGCTCTTCTGGATCATACAGCGTGTTGGCATGGGAGGCGGCCGCGGACGCCGGGGCAGCCGCCTGGGCGTGGTTGAGGCGGCAATTGTCGACAAACGCCGCCGCCTCGTTTTGGTGCGCCGCGATTCGACCGAACATCTGGTCATGATCGGCGGCCCGCAGGATGTCGTCGTTGAGAGCGGCATCACGCGGCGCGAACCGCAACTGAGCTCAACAGCGGACCGCGACGGCGAACCGGGTCTCGATGTGCGCGCGGAAGTGCCGCTTGCAGCAGCAGCCGAACAGCGCGCACCCGCCATGCAGACGGCACCTGAGGCGGAACCCGCGGAGGTCGCTCAGCCGACGCGCATGGATAATATCGAGCCGCCTCGTGTGGAACAAAGTGCAGAGCCCGCCGTACAGCCAAGACTTGAGCCGGCCGCCGCGGAAGCGCCGCCACAGCCGCCACAGCCGCCACAGCCGCCGGTACGCAATGAACCGCCAGTGCGCGCGGAGCCGCCTCGGGTACTGGATACGCCGTCTCAGCAGCAACCGCGCGTTGCCGGGCGCGAACGCCCCGCACAGGCTGAGCAACCTCATATTCAAGCCGCCGAACAGGACAGTCCGGGCCAGCATCCCTGGCCACCATCGGAGGGGCGTTTTCGCGAAGCCCAACGCCGCTTTGCGGAACGCAACGAGCACGGCCAGCCGCCACGCGGCGGGCCGGAACCACAACATGAGCAGAACTACGGCCCGCAACATCCAGGCGATCAGCGCATGGAGCGGCGGGTCGCCGGCGGTCACGATTCAGTGCCGCCGCAAGAAAATAAGGGAGACGCCTCAAACGAGGGATCGCCACGGGAGCCCGCAAATCTGAACGTGCGCCCGGGGGACGATAGATGACGGCCGGGTTGGCCCTGAACAGACAGAAAACCGGATATTTCATACTCCTTATTGCAGCCGCCACGCTTTGCGTGTGGGCGGGGAGCGTACCGGTTTACGCGCAGGAGTTTTCGCTCAACCTTGATGAGGGCACCGGGGTAACCGAACGCGCCCTGCAGATCATCGCCCTGATCACCGTACTGAGTCTGGCCCCGTCCATCCTCGTGATGGTGACGTCGTTTACCCGTATTGTCGTTGTCCTGTCGTTGCTGCGCACGGCGATGGGGGTGCAACAGTCACCGCCGAACGCGGTGATCATTTCGCTGGCCCTGTTTCTGACAGCGTTCGTCATGACACCGGTGTTCACCGAGGCCTATGAAAACGGCATCACGCCGCTTCTCAACGATGAGATTGAAGTCAACGAGGCGTTCGACCGTGTCTCCTTGCCCTTCCACGGCTTCATGATGAGCCACGTCAGGGAAAAAGATCTTTCCATGTTCATTGACCTGGCGAAGGTCGAGCAGCCCGAAAATCAGGAAGACGTTTCGCTGACGGTGCTCGTCCCCGCCTTCATGATTTCTGAACTGCGCCGTGCATTCGAAATCGGTTTCCTACTCTTCGTGCCGTTTGTCGTGATCGACATGGTGGTCGCGTCGGTTCTCATGTCGATGGGCATGATGATGCTGCCGCCGATCATCATCTCGCTACCCTTTAAGCTGGTATTCTTCGTACTGGTCGACGGCTGGTATCTGGTCACCGGCAGCCTCATCAAAAGCTTCGCGGGCTGACGCGGCTCGAAAATTGCGGGCTCGGAGCGTATGTGCGGGTAACGATAGACTCTGTCTACGGAGAATTGAGCAAGATCCGCCTTGACCGCATGATTGCGCCTGTGAAACTCTCCCTCTTGTGGGCGGCGGTTGAGGGGGCGGTAAACGGAAACAGGTGAGTCAATGAATCTGAAAACGATTGCACTTGGAGCGGCATGCACATTGGGTGTGGCGTACTGGGTCAACGTTCCCTCCGCATACGCATCCTGCAACGACGTACCTGCCGCAGGCGTCGACTGGTCAAGCTGCAACAAGTCACGCAAGGTGTTGAGCGGTCTCGATTTTTCAGGCGCGACTTTCTACCTCACAAATCTCAGCGCCACAGACCTGTCCGAAACGACTCTTGAAAACGCAAACCTGATTCGCGCCGAGGTGACGCGTGCAAGCTTCGCCAACGCCAACCTTGCCGGCGCCGACCTCACAAAGGTTCAAGGTCAGCGCGCCGTATTCGATGGCATTCAGGCTGAAGGTGTCGACATGTCCAAGGCGGAACTTCTGCGCACAAGTTTCGTCGGCGCCCACATGACGTCTGCGACGTTCTCCAAGGGCGAATTGTCGCGCGCCAACTTCAGCGGCGCAACGCTCGATGGCGCGAACTTCGGGCGAGCCAACCTGTCACGTGCCATTTTCGATGGTGCCACCCTGACCGGCACCGACTTCACCGACGCCTATATGCGGCTGACGAATGTCCAGGGCGTCGACATGTCCGGTGCCATAGGTCTGGAACAACGCCAGATCGAACTCGCCTGTGGCGACCCACAGACCGCCCTGCCGGAAGGCCTTCACGCGCCCGATAGCTGGCCGTGCGAGGATTGAGCCCTTTCGTGCCTGGAGCGGGAAAACGTTAGACAATTTCAGTTTGACAGATTTGCCCCGACGAGCGGCGTGTCAAGCGAATCACGGATTTCCTTGAGGAAGGATTCCAGCGTGTCGATCGCCGCAATTTCCTTCGCCAGATTGCGGAAGGCGACGGTTTCGCGGTCAATCGTGCCCGTTACGGCCTGGAATGCATGCTCATCGGGCGTGCCCTCCATCTTGCCGGCAAACTTCTCCTGCAGCCGGCCAAGACCGAGACTGTCATTGGCGAACACGTATGCGATGGCGGAGCGCAAGACATCGACACGCTGGATTGGTGTCAGATCGCCCTCGTCTTCGTTCTGCTCACCGAGAAGGCGCTCGAATGACTCGCCGGCCGGCTGCCAGCGCTCACCTGCCCAGTAAGCCTCGGCCCGCAGTCTGAGCGCATCGTCGCCATCGACATTCGCCAGGAGGTCGACCGCCGCGTCGGTCTGCTGCAATTCCGTGAGCGCCCTCGCCTCGATGAGCCGCCGTTGCGTCTGCACGTGTTGCGGCAGGACGCCCTGGCGGGTCCGCCGGATAATCTGCAATGCGCGGCTCGGATCGCGGTTCATCATGTAGATCAGCGCCAGCTTCGCCGCGACCTGCGCCCGCGCGGCTCCGATGAGGCGCTTGTCGACCTGATGTTCGAGGATTTCCGCGGCCTGTACAAGCAGATCGACCGCGATCAGGCGGTCGGCCAGATTGCGGATCATTTCATCGCCGCGCCGCCCGACCGGGGTCAGCTCGCGATAGTCGTAATAAAGCGCCAGGGCATCCACGGGCCCCATCGCGTCGGCCTGATCGCTGAGGAACAGGTTTTCAAACAACGCTGTCATGTCATCGTGAATTTCGCGCGAAATCTCCGCTTCGGGATAATTGGTAACTGCTGTCTTCATGACGTCGAGTGCCAGGCGGAAATCGTCGTCTTCCACGTAGAACTCCGCAAGCTGCCGCAGCGCGTTCAGTTCCAGATCGTCGCCGCGCCAGATCACCGAGAGCGTTTCAAGGCGCGCGCGCACCTGCTCGCGCTCCATTTCTCCAAGCCGGTGCGAAATGAGCGTGTGATGATAAATCGCCTCGGCCTCCGACTTGAGGTCGCCGCCGCTTATCGCGGCTTCGAGCATCTCAATCGCCTCGAACGAGCGCCCCAGGCCATCCAGCAGCCGGCCCTGAAGAACCTGGACCTCCGCATTCACCCGTTCGCTCAGTTCCATCTTCGGCATGGATTTCAGATGCAGGTCCGCCGTCGCGAAATCGTTCATCTCAATCGACGCGCGCGCCGCTGCCAGACGGAACCGCGCCTGCGCCAGGTCGGGATACTCGGCTATGCCGTGCTCGCCTTTGTGGAACTGTTCGACGGCGTCTGCCCAGTTTCGCGCCTGCGTCTCCAGAACGCCGCGCCACAGTGACGTGTGAGGGTCGTCGCTCAGTCCGAATACCGCCAGATCCGGTCGGGCTGCATCGGGTTGGCGCATCAGCACCCGCGCAATGCCGCGCATAGCCGCGAACATCGGATCGGAGCGCAGCTCCGGATCCATCTCGCCGATGAGTTCAAGCTGGCCGAGCGCTTCCGCGCCAAGTGCGTTTGCCAGGAACAGGCGCGCCAGATCAAGCCTTGAGCTAAGCGTCTGAGACGGCTCGACACTGGTGATCGCGTTTTCAAGCGCGGCGAGCTGGTG
The DNA here is from genome assembly GCA_021775755.1 of Hyphomicrobiales bacterium. Classification (GTDB taxonomy): domain Bacteria; phylum Pseudomonadota; class Alphaproteobacteria; order Rhizobiales; family JAJFHB01; genus JAJFHE01. Next base: position 42,316 of record JAJFHE010000028.1, read on the forward strand.
CATGAAAGCCTGATCGTCCGACGCCCAGCGGTCGTAATCGATGAAACCCGGCCGCGTTGCATCTATCATGCTACCCGGCCGCGCGCCGGTCGTGCTCATCCGGCCGGATGACAGCGTCAGGCCGCTGGCGCGCGTGATCAGCACACTGTCCTCGATCAACCGCACCATGAGATCGTCGGTCTTGGATTTAATGGCGAGGCCATGCGCCGTCTGAAGCACTGAAAACTCGACGAATTCCTGCGGTTTGATGATTCCTCTTTGCGGTCCGAAGCCAGTGACGACGGTGACCCGGTCGCCAATTTCGGGATCGCGGATGATGTGGGCGCGGCCAACATTCTCAAACTCCACCGTCACCTTGGATCGTCCATCGGAGCGCAGGCCGCGCTTCAGCGATACCGGAGCGGCCGGCGTCACGATGGTGTCCCCAAGGCTCAGGATCCAGCTGTTCCCGTCGCTGCTTGCGGAGCCAAAAATGCGATCGCGCAACCGCAACCGCAGCAATTGACTATCGCCGGATCGCATCACACCGACACTGCGCAGATGATCGTTGCCGCGGCTCCGCAAGGCGGAGAGATCGACGATCCGATCGCTGTCGAGCACGATCCAGAGAAACTCCGAGCGCCGGAATACAGCGGATGCGATCGGCCGGTCGAACGGGAAGATGACACGCAGCGTCGCCCCTTCCCTTTCGGTGTAGGCCACAAGAGGCTCCGACGGTTCGTCGGTAGCGGCAGGCGCGGCGACCGGCGCTTCGGCGGCTTCAACCTCTGGCGCTGCCACCGGTTCTGCCGGCACATCGACGGCCGCTTCCTCATCGCCATCGCCTGAAGCATCCGCAGCTCCGGGAACGCTTTCCGGCTCGGGACGGGCTTCGGCCACGGGCTGCGGCTCGGGCGCGTTCGCGGCAACGAGCGGCTCATCCTCGCTCGCAAGTCCCGTTCCATCGGCATTCAGATAAAAGGCGCTGACAACAACATCGGGCACTTCGTCGTGCGGGATGTCGGGTTCTTCGGGGCGGGCCTCGGGACGCGAAGCCTCCGCCGCAACGGCGGCCGGTCGTTCGGTAACCACAACCTCCGCTTCCGGCACCGGAGCAACCTCAGATAGCGGGGCGGCTGCAGTGGGCGCTTGCACGGCAGTCGATGACGGCATAGCGGCGGCAGCATCTTGCACCGGCGGCTGGCGCACCGGTGGTTCCGGCTCGCGCGTTGACGTCGCACCGTTCAACTGCACGACCCCGCTTGCCGCTGCGGGCACATCGCCACCCGGCTGCACAACACCGCCAAGCGGCACGTTGTTATTCTCGACCGCGCCGTAAGGCGCCAGAATGTCGACGACGTAGGTTTGTTCTTCGCGAAAGGCGCGAATACTGGCGCCTTCGACAACATCGATCCTGATTCCAAGACCGCTGTCGCTGGCCACCGCTTCTGCGAACTCGACATAGCGCGGCGGATCGGCGCGCAGTCTGCCCATGGGCGCGCGCGCGAACTTGTCGAATGAGACGGTAATCGAATTGTCGAAGCGCGCGACGGACGCGGCGATATCGACATTCCACTCAAACACAATCCTGCTGAAAGTCGGGTGCTCGCCAACGCGGATCAACAGCTTGTTCTGACTGTTGCGCATCGCTTCGCGCTGGGCTTCGGCGCGCGCTGCCTCTTCGGCTTCTTCGGCACGGCGCGCCAGCTCGGCGACGACCTCGGCCGGCAGCCCCGGAGGCAGACCGCTCCAGTTCGACGGCAATAGGTCGATGAAAAGTTGCTTCCCCGCCTCGATCGTGTTGATACGCACACTCTGGGCAAGCGCAAAGCGGAACGCACCGCCATCTGGATCGGCACGGCCAACCACGATGAAATCGTGCGCCTTGAGCGTCGTATTGTCGAGTTTAGCGGTGAATTCGCCACTCAGGTTGATAACCAGCACGCCGCTCACGACTCGAACCTGGTATTCGGGCATCTCTTCGAATGTGAGGACGATACGCCCGAATCCTTCGGGCTGGTCGGTGGCCAAAACGTCAACCTTGGTCGCCGCGGATACCGGCGAGACAAGAGCGCAAAACACAATGATCGCAACAAGCGACAGGCTCAGTGCACGCGCCCTGACGTCACCACGCCATGACCATCTGGAAGGCGTCTGCTCAAAGCCTTGCGGCACTGATAGTTTGTAATTTGTCGCGAACACCGGCGCATCACCTGCATGTTGGCAAAGACTGGGAAAACCTTAGGCGCGCGCGGGTTAATGCGCTGTTAAGGAATTCGCCTCAATGAGACCGATTTCCAGGAGAAGCAAGGGGGATCGGGGCCATGGCCGGAGGCGCTATGGCTCAGCCAGTTCCGGAACCTCCAAGGAGCCGGCGTCTTCTTCCGCCCGCATGGCCAGCTCGACCGTCAAACGCTCGGCAACAGCGGTATCCATCTTGGCGAGAATCGGTGCCACCCTGCGGGTACTCATCTGCTGCACAACGTCGATCAGCACCGACATATCGAGACGGTCGAAGATGCGCGCGGCATCTTTCGGTTTCATGTTCTCGTACATGCCGACGAGGCTTTGCAACTGCTCGCGCCGTTCGTCCTCGCGGCGACCAAAAGAGGCCTCGATACGCGCCTCGATCTCGCGCATCTCCGCGATGCGCTCCTGCAGCCGCTGCTCCGCGGCAAGCAGAAGCTGCTCTTTCAGAACGAGTTCCTGCTCGCGCTGCTCGAGCTGGCGGCGGCGCTCCTGCAGGCTTTCCAACACATCCTGTTCGGCCCGTGTGATCTCAAGGACTGTCGGCTCCGCGCCAACCGCCCCATCAGCCGTCTCACCAGCTTCCGGCGCCACAACGCTGCCCGTTGCTTCCGGATCGATGGTTTCTTCAACGATCACTTCTTCCGATGCTTCTGCAACTTCTTCAGGTGCGGGCGAAGCCTCCGCCGCCTCCTGTGCCACGGCACTTGCGATCGGTGCGACAGAGCCATCATCGCTCACCATATACTGCGCCGCCTTGAACACACAGACGGCTCCGATAAGCAGCATGAGAACAGGCAGAAGACGAACAGAAATCGTGTTGTTATTCATTGAGTTACATCCATCTTTTCACACCATGCATCAGGAAGCGCGCTTCAAGCGGGAGAGCGCATGTCTGCGCCACTGCTCAGCGTTTTCGACGTTCGGCGCGCCCGGTCGCGAGACACGTTGTGTGGAAGCCACCGGCGCTTTTTCGGAAACTTGCAGCGGCGCCTGCTCCGGGGACCGGGCAGGTTTGGCCGGCGACTGTGTGGGTGTGGGTGCGGGCGCTGACGCCACCGTCTGGGTGACGCGATCGTCCGCCAGAACCGTCAGTTCGCGCGCCAGCAACTGCGCCTTGTGAAGCTTGTCGGAAAGCCGCGCCTCCGCGTCGTCGGTGGTTGCGCGCAGCCCGCGAATGGCAAGCTCAGCAGTCGCGGTTGCAGACGTCAGATCACCAATGATGGCGCGCAGCTCGGTTTGCGACTCACGCAAACGCGACAGCCGCCGGTTAAGAACGACGCAATATCCAAACGTCAGAAGCAGCAATACTACGAGCAATCCTTCGAGAATCATTCCAGGGGCAAACTGTGTCATTGCGCCAACTCCGCGATTTGTTCAGCTTTTCTGCTATGCGCCCGTGCCACCGTGTCCTGGGCGACGTTCTGGCTCACCTGCACCGCAATATGATCGCCGAGGCGGCCCATTTTTCCGCGCACCAACGATATCCCGCCGCAGCGCATATCAATGGTCGCGTTCTTGCGGCAGTTGAGCATCAGGGTCTGCCCGACCTCGAGCGACATTGCCTGTTCAAGCGGAATTTGCATCTCATCGAGCACCGCATCGATTTCGAGCTCCGTCGACCACAGTTCCGTCGCAAGGTGGCTTTCCCAGATGGTGTCGCGGCCGAACTTTTCGCCCATGAACATCTGCAGCAGAAGCTCGCGAATAGGCTCAAGCGTCGCGTAGGGCAGCATGAACTCGATGACGCCGCCGCGATCTTCCATATCGACACGCAGGGACACCACAATCGCCGCATTGGCCGAGCGTGCAATCGCCGCGAACCGCGGGTTGGTCTCGATCCTGTCGATTTTGAACGTCACCGGTGAAAGCGGCTCGAACGCCGCCTGAGCATCGGCGATCACAACCTCCAGCATGCGCTCCACAAGGCCCGTTTCGATGGTCGTGTACGGCCGCCCCTCAATGCGCATGGACATTCCGCCCTGACGCCCGCCAAGCAACACATCGACAATCGAATAGATGAGGTTCGACTCCACCGTGAACAGACCGTAATTGTCCCATTCCTCTGCCTTGAACACGGCAAGGATCGCCGGCAGCGGAATCGAATTCAAATAGTCGCCGAAGCGGATCGAAGAGATCTTGTCGAGGCTGACTTCAACATTGTCGGATGTGAAATTACGCAAGCTCGTCGTCATCAGCCGCACCAGGCGGTCAAAGACGATTTCAAGCATCGGCAGGCGTTCATACGACACCAGCGACGAGTTGACGATGGCGCGCACACCGCCTTCCTGCAGCGGGTCATCGTCCAGAGCGAAGCCAAGCAGGGAATCGATTTCATCCTGACCCAGTATCCGGTCAGCCGTGCCGGTTTCGAAGGAGCCGAGGCGCTCAGCCTCAATTATGCCTTCCCAGTTATTTCCACCATCTTCCGGAGCCGCGCCCTGCTCTTCAAGAGCTGCGCCCCATGCGGCATCGAGGTCATCCGATTCATCTGCGGCGCCCTGCTCTTCGAGCGCCGCGCCCCATGCGGCATCAAGGTCTTCTTCCTCACCCTCACTTTTCCCCTCGCCGCCGCCGCCGCTAGCGTCACTGTTCTGTTCCTCTAGGGCCGCGCCCCATTCTTCTTCAAGTTCTTCTTCGTCGTCGACAATCACCACCCTTGTCTCCCTGCCCCTATTGCACGACTATTTCGCGGAACAAAACCCGGTCGATCTGTCTTGGAGAAATCACCAGATTGATGCGCCGCACGAGTTCTTCCTTAAGGCGGTAAACCCCCGCCGATCCGTCGAGGTCCTCTCTGCGCAGCTCGCGCAGATATATTTGGAAAATATCGAGGATGCGCGGCATCAGCGGCTCGATAGCATTGCGCGCGCCGGCATCCGTCATTTCAAGTGCGATCTTCAGCTTCAGATATTGGCTGCGCCTGTCTTCAGAGCTTAGATTCACAAGCAGTTCCGGCATTTCGTAAAACAGGATCGGCTTTTCATCCTCAATGTACGCGACCTGCGCGCCGCCGCCGTCGAACATGCCCATAAACCAGGCTGCGGCTCCACCACCGCCTCCCAGCACAAGCAGGGCCGGCAGCACGACAAGGAGCACAAGCTTCTTGCCGCTGAGCTTGCGCTTCCCGCCTTCTTCTTCGCCACCCTCTGCTTCGGCGACCTCTTCCACTTCCGTTTCGTCGTTCTCTGCCATGGCGCTGCCCGAAATTGCCTTTCATCAGCGTGTGCGGGGCTCCGGAACGAACACCGGCGATCTCGCGCGCGCGTTAAGATATCTAAAGTAAAAAGGGTTAACGAAACCTTGCCAGACGCAGATCGGGCCAACCGGCAAATTCTACCGGGCAAGACCTGCAAGCGGCACCGATACAGCTATACGAAATACACCTAACCAATTGATTTTGCTTGATTCCACGTTTGGCACGATGGTTGCACAGTTACCTGGAATAGCGCTGGCGGGCGCCCTGGGTTGACCAGGGGAAACTGATGAAGTCGGTTAGCGCTTTGGCTCGGGGGAATTAACGAAGTTTAACGCTGACCATGGAAAACGCACTTCTCATAGGCCTGTCGAGACAGATCGCTCTCGGTCACCAGATGACCAGCGTCGCCAACAATATGGCGAACATCGGTACGTCCGGGTACAAGGCCGAGACCCTCAGATTTGAAGAATTCCTCATGCCGGTCGCCGAAGTCGATGGCGCCACCGGCGAAGAAGCCGGGTTGCACTACGTGCTTGACCCGCAGGTTATCCGGCATTTCGAAACCGGTTCCCTGCGCGCCACCGGCAACCCGCTCGATGTCGCGCTGAACGGCGAGGGCTGGTTTGTCGTGCAGACCGACGCCGGAGATCGTTACACCCGCGACGGCCATTTCACCCTCGACCCGCAGGGCAACGTGGTGAATTCCGCCGGCCAGATGATTCTCGGCGAGGCGGGCCCCTTTGCGCTGGCGCCGGGCGAGACCGATTTCACGGTTGCCGCTGACGGCACGGTCAGCACCAGCGCCGGCGAAAAAGGTCGCCTGCGCGTCGTCGCATTCGAAAATCAGGCGCTCCTAGAGAAAGAGGGGCAGAACTTCATGACGACTGACGAACCCCCAATAGCCGCCGAAGATTACACGGTGGCGCAGGGCTATCTTGAGGACTCCAACGTCCAACCGGTGCGCGAGATCGCGGAAATGATCGACGTCATGCGCGCCTATGTTTCCACCTCACGGCAACTGGAAAAGCTCGCCGACCTGAAAGATCAGGCCATCGAGCAACTCTCCCGGATCGAGGCATAGACCATGAAGGCACTACAAATTGCAGCTACCGGCATGCAGGCTCAACAGCTCAATGTCGAGGTCATATCCCACAACATCGCCAACATGCGCACCACCGGTTACAAGCGCATGCGGCCGGAGTTCCAGGATCTTCTGTACCAGAACCTGCGCCGCGCCGGCACGGCGTCTTCGGACACCGGCACCATTGTCCCCTCCGGCATTCAGCTCGGCATGGGCGTGAAGACCGCCGCGACATACCGGATCATGACCCAGGGCGATCTCGTCAATACGGAAAAACAGCTCGACATCGCCATTCGCGGCGAAGGGTTCTTCCAGGTACAGATGCCCGATGGTCAAACGGGTTACACGCGCTCCGGCGCATTTGAGCTTGATGCGACGGGACAGATCGTGACGCAGGACGGATATGTCGTTCAGCCCTCGATCACGGTTCCGCAGAACGCGCGCCAGATCTCGATCAATTCATCGGGCGAGGTGCAGGTTTCCATCGATGGCCAGACGGCACCGCAGAATGCCGGCACGCTCCAGCTTGCCCGTTTCGTCAACAAATCCGGTCTGGAAGCCATCGGCGACAACCTCTACCTCGAAACCCCTGCCAGCGGGACGCCGACGACGGGCAATCCGAATGCCGACGGTTTCGGCTCGACGCTGCAGAGTTTCCTCGAACACTCGAACGTCAATGCGGTCTCTGAAATTTCCGATCTGATCGCCGCCCAGCGTGCTTATGAAATGAACGCGCGGGTCGTGTCGGCCGCCGACGAAATGATGTCGGCCACCTCCAACATCCGCTAGGCCTGAGGAGCACTAAAAATGCCCAGATCCTGGAAATCCACACCGTTCAAGTCGGTTGTTTTCGCGCTCGCCGTCGTGCTCTGCGCCGCCGGCGCATCGGCCAGCGAAGTTTTGCCGCTTTTACGCTCGAATATTGAAGTCTCCGGTGAATATATCCGGCTCGGGGATCTGTTCGACAATGCCGAGACAACCGCGGCAACTGTCGTGTTCCGGGCACCTTCGCCCGGCAAATCGGGCATGGTATCGGCAGCACGACTGATGCGGATCGCACGCAGCCACGGCCTCTACTGGGACAATTCCGAAGGCGTGCGCACGATCAACATCGCCCGCGCCGGCATCCCCATAGACAGCGAAGAGATCGTCACCGCGATTGAGGCTGCCATTCACAGCGAGGCGCCGCTGGCTGAGTCCGAGCATACCTATCAGCTGGAAGTTACGAGCCGCGACGAAGATGTCTTCGTCGCGACCGGCATCGATCCGCGGATCGAGGTCACACGGTTGAGCTTCAACCGGCGATCGGGAAGGTTTTCCGCGCAAGTCGCTCTTGCGGCCGGCACCGGCACACCGCCCGTGACGGTCACAGGCCGCGCCGTCGAAGTCCGCCCCGTGGTCATGTTTGTGCGCCCGCTGGCGCGTGGCGAGGTGGTTCGCGCCGAGGACATCGAACAGCGCCAGGTTGCCATCCGCAACTTGCACGCCACCGCAATTGTCGACGCCGCTGCGGTCGTCGGTCTTGCGGCACGGCGCCAGTTGCGCCCGGGTCAGCCCCTACTGTCACGCGATTTCGAACGACCCCGCATCGTCGAGCGCGGCGCCGTTCTGACCGTGACGCACGAAGCCCCCGGTCTCACCATCTCCGTGCGCGCCCGCGCCCTTGAAGCCGGCGCCCTCGGCGACACGATACGGGTTCAGAACCTGCAATCCAACCGCATCATCGAATGCATCGTCATCGCACCAAATCTGGTGAAAACGTCAACAACGAGAACACCGATCGTCATCTCAAGCAATTGAGTGGCGATGCGGGTTGCGGAAAGTTGGGAAGGGTAACATGCAGATAAACCGCAAAAGCCTGAAAGCGATGCTGGCACTGGCGTGCTCCGCAACAGCACTCGCAGCATGTACGACGGCCGACCGGCTGGCGGACATCGGCCAGGCACCGGCGCTCAGCGCCATCGAAAGCCCCACCGCACAACCGGGATACCGCCCGGTGCGCCTGCCGATGCCCGAACCTGTCGCCTATGTCTATCAGACCAACTCGCTGTGGCGCAGCGGCGCGCGCGCGTTTTTTGAAGATCAGCGCGCCAAGGATATCGGCGACATTCTCACCGTGACCATCACCATCGACGACAAGGCCGAACTGGAGAACGCGACGGCACGTACCAGGTCCAACAACGAAGCGCTGGGTCTGGATGCGCTCGCCGGCTTCAACACGGAGCTTATTGACCTGTTGCCCAACAATCCGGTGGCCAGCGATCTGATCGACGCGTCGAGCACGTCCAACTCAACGGGTTCGGGAACGGTCGACCGGGAAGAGGAAATCGAAACCACGGTTGCCGCGGTGGTTACCCAGGTTCTGCCGAATGGAAACATGGTGATCGAGGGGCGTCAGGAGATTCGCGTGAACTTCGAAGTTCGGGAAATCATCGTCGCCGGCATCGTTCGGCCGGAAGACATCAGCTCCGACAACATCATATCGAGCGAAAAAATTGCCGAGGCCCGGATTTCCTACGGCGGACGCGGGCAAATTACCGACGTCCAGCAGCCGCGTTACGGACAACAGTTCCTCGACATCGTTCTACCGTTCTAGTGGGTGAGACGATTGGGTTTCTGCCGGTGCCGCGTACCGCGGTCCGGCGTGGTGTGTGATTGATTTGAGTGCGGCTGCCTCTGCCCGATTCAGTCAGAGGCAGCCCAAGACAGGTCCGTGAGCAAGTTCAAGGATTGAGTGAGTCGCACCAGTCAGTTTTGAGTTTATGGTTGATACTGCCGTTGCCCGCCAGCATGCGGCAGCATGAGACGCGGCGCCCTCCCCCGGGCGCCGCGTCGACCTTCGACAGAGCGCTTGCCGCCATGATAGACTTTTGCGGCAGAGCGCCGCGCACGCCACACTCGCAAAACAGGTAAATCACATGCACGCCGTGAAGTTTCTGCTTGCAGGCTTGCTCACAGCCACCTTCTTGGCCTCTACGAGCGGCCGCGCCGCTGCACAGTCCGCTCTGCTCGGCCAGGAACAGCAGATCCTTGCAATGACCCAGGACGGCTGGGTGCATTTCCGCGATTATGACGGCCGCCAGCTGATTTATTTTACGCATCTGGAGGTTTACCGCTGCGGCATCAAAGAAGTCCGCTACAGCCTGAACTCCAAGCGTCTCGACCGGACGTGGGACCTGGCGCCGTGCGACCTCGAAAACCCGCACGAAATCGACGCGGAAGCGCATCTGCCGTTCCTGTCGCTGGACCTGGGCAGCGCCGAGTGGATGGCGGTGCAGCTGACATTCACGGACGGCACGCAAAGCGCCATTGTCATCGAAACAGCAAAGTAAAGCGGGATCAGTCGTCGCGGTAGACGCGTTCCCGGCGCTCGTGGCGTTCCTGCGCCTCAATGCTCAAGGTCGCGATAGGCCGCGCATCGAGCCGCTTGAGATTGATTGGCTCGCCGGTTTCTTCACAATATCCGTATGAGCCTTCATCGATGCGCAGCAGCGCTTCATCGATCTTGGCGACGAGCTTGCGCTGACGGTCGCGCGTGCGCAATTCCAGGCTGCGCTCGGTTTCGTTGGAGGCCCGATCGGCAAGATCGGAAACCTGAGCTTCTCCGTTCTGGAGATGCTGCAGCGTCTCGCGGCTTTCCTTGACGATGTCTTCCTTCCAGCGCTGCAATTTCTGACGAAAATACTCGCGCTGCTTTTTGTTCATGAACGGCTCGCCATCCGAGGGGCGATACGGTTCGCGCTTCCTGTTTTTCGACGCCATTACCTCAACCGTTTAGCTGTAGGTTTTAAGATAAACGCAGCGCACCTCGCGCGCCGCTTATATATCGATGGAAGTGGAATCGCACAACCATAGAATGACGGTTCAGGATATTTTGAACAGCATCTCCCCTGCGCACATAACCATCGGTCGAATGTTCAGGATGGAGTGGGCCAAAACCGCTGGTTTTGGGCCAAATTTAGTTTCCCCGCCAAAGTTTCAGGCGGCCCGCTCAAGTTTCGCCAGTTCGACCCTTGCCCGCAGTTCGATCTCTTCCAGAACGGATTTCAGCTCCGGGTCGAGAGCATCCGAGTCGTGCGACTCCACCAGCTTTGTCAGTTTCTTGATCTGGAGCATCGCCAAACCGCCCGAAAGCAGGCCTATTTTGATGCTTTCCATGAGGTCGAGCATGTCTTCGCCGCGCTGCACCGCACGCTTGCGCTCCGCCATGGCATCGGGGACTTCCTGCAGGGCGATCAAGGCATCTACCTGCATCAGAGGACGCGGTCCCGACACGCTCTGCCCTCTGGCCGCGCCGGACGTTTCCACATTGAATGTGGATCCCGCACCGGAACTGCCGCGCGACTTGCGCGATGCGGACGTTCGCGACGGCGATGTTGTTCCCGTTATCCTCATTCGCTTTCACCCAATTGTGCATCATCCGCGGGCGGTGTCGCGATCAATGCCCCTGTCTGACCGAAGGTCGCCCGCCGCTCGTTAACATTGCGTTAACCATGGGCAATATCTGCCTGCCTGTGGGCAATCGTTGCTCTGAAAGCGCCATAGCGTGTTTTCCACTGAACTCCATAACCTGCTAATTTATATGGGCAATCTAAAATTCCCGCCGGTGCGATCAATCTGGCACGAGTTTCGCTTGTATAGCGGTTGGCGGGTAACAGTGATCATCAATCTATTCCGGGGGAACCAGGTTCCATGAAGCCTTCAATGAAATCCAGACGCAGCACATTGTTCGCAGCCGCCCTGATGGCGCTTGCCGGTCTGCTCGCGCTCGATACGGCGGCGCAGGCGGCATCGCGGATCAAGGATCTCGTGGACATCGAGGGAATTCGCGAAAACCAGCTGGTCGGTTACGGCCTTGTGGTCGGTCTCAACGGCACTGGCGATACCCTCAACAACTCACCTTTCACCCTGCAAAGCCTGACCGCCATGCTGGAGCGCCTCGGCGTCAACACGAGGGGTGCCAATCTGCGCACCGCGAATGTCGCCGCGGTTATGGTGACCTCGAACCTGCCCGCCTTCTCCACCCAGGGCACCCGCATCGACGTCACCGTCAGCGCACTAGGCGATTCGACGAGCCTGCTTGGCGGTACGCTGCTGGTCACACCGCTGCTCGGCGCCGATGGCGAGGTCTATGCCGTCGCCCAGGGAAGCCTCGCCATTGGCGGCTTTTCCGCGGAAGGCGCCGCCGCATCCGTGACCCGCGGTGTCCCCACTGTCGGGCGCATCGCAAATGGCGCACTGGTTGAGCGCGAGATCATCTATTCGATCGCGGAAATGACGTCCCTGCGCCTTGCCTTGCGCAATCCCGATTTCACCACCTCGCGCCGTATCGCCCAGGCAATCAACGCGTTCATCGGCAGCGCCGTTGCCGAACCCCTGGACCCGGCGACCGTACGTTTCACCATGCCGGAAACATCCGACAAATCCATCGTCGGCCTGCTCACCGATATCGAGCAGTTACGCATTGAACCCGATCAGCCGGCCAAGGTCGTGATCGACGAGCAATCGGGCATCATCGTTATGGGCCGCGACGTCCGTGTAAGTCAGGTTGCCGTTGCCCAGGGCAACCTGACGGTCACGATTACCGAAACGCCTCAGGTCAGCCAGCCGGCACCGCTGTCCGAGGGAGAAACGGTGGTCGTACCGCGGACCCAGGTCACCGTGGACGATGAGAACAACGGCCAGCTTGCGGTCGTCGAGAGCGGTGTCACCTTGCACGAGTTGGTCGACGCGCTGAATGCACTTGGCATCGGACCGCGCGACATGATTTCCATATTGCAGACCATCAAAGCAGCGGGCGCGCTGCAGGCTGAAATCGAGGTGATGTAATGATCGGCTCCTTGAATGACGCCTCCCTGCTCCTTGCCAATGCCCAGGCACAACAGGCCCAGGCCAGCCAGCCGGCGCAGGGTGACCTGACAGCCGATGAGCTGAGAGAGCGAGCGCGCACCCAGGCACGCGATTTTGAGAGCATGTTCTTGAGCACGTTCGTGCAGGAGATGTTTTCCGGAATTGAAACCGACGGCCCCTTCGGCGGTGGCCATTCAGAAGAAATCTACCGCTCCATGATGGCTGAACAATACGCCGACACGATCGCCCGTTCCGGCGGCATTGGCCTTGCCGATCAGGTCTATACCGAAATCCTCAAAGCACAGCAGATCGAACCATGATGCAGGCTCCCCCCCAATCGGACAGCCGAAACGCGATCATCGCCGACCGGGGCGTGGCAATCTCACTGTGCGACCGCCTCGGCGACACGGCTGCACGTCTGACCGATCTTCTGGCGCAGGAAACCGCGCTTTTGAAATCGAACAAAGCCGCGGGCATTGACGAACTTCAGTCGGCAAAGTCCGAACTTACCAAGCTCTATGCACGCGATTTTGGATTGCTCAAGAACAATGCGGCATTCATCGGAGCGAATGCGCCGACCCACACCACAAATCTGCGGCGCGTATTGCGCGCCCTCCACGCGCAGATTGAAGACAATTTCAATGTGCTGGAATCCAAACGTGTCGTATCGCAGGGGTTGATTTCCGCCATCTATGAAATCGCCAGCGAACGAAATGCCGGACCAACCTGCTACACCAGCACCGCGGTTTCCGCGCAGCACACATCGCGCCCGACCGCGATTGCCGTGGACAAGGCGCTTTAGACGGGCATCCGTCGGACCCTGTTTCGTGAAAATTTGAACAAAATCCGAGCCCCGCATTTAAGCGGATACAAAGGCGTGCCTGATAGAACCGCACCCGACAGGGAGACGGGCGGGCGTCACTAACCGCCGTTTCCCGGATGCAATTCACGTTATCCGGGCCGCGACATGACTTCAGTATCAGCCACAAAGCCCCGCCGAGGCGACACGGGCACTGCCATCGTGGATTCCGGCGACGTAACTCCTGCGGCAGCGGTCGCAGGAATCATCAATGACCAGAACCGCCCTGGCGATCAGGGCGAAACGCGAGCCGACACGAAATCAACTCTTCGCGGAGCAACTCAGGAGCGCTCCTCCAGCTCCGCCCCGCCCACATCCGAACGTCCTGAAGATTTTGCCGATGATGTCGCACGGCGCTTCGTGCGCGGTCTGCAGGGTGAAACCGGTGTTTTTTTCGATCGCAAGCTTTAGGTCATGACCCAGACCGCCACACCGTCATATAGAAACGGCCTGGCAACACCTTGTTAACCTGAACATCGGTTAACCATGGTTCTTAAGCTTGGTTAGACCCGTACATGAGACGCTTTCGGTGTCTTTCTCTCTTGGATGGGGAGCGGACATGAACAGACACATGTAACAGGGTAGGACCAAGAACATGGCTGATGTTGTGTTGTCTTCTGCCGTACGCAATAACCTCTTGTCATTGCAGGGTACGGCAAATCTACTGTCGAAGACGCAGGAGCGTCTCGCGACAGGCCTCAAGGTGGGTAGTGCACTTGACGATCCCACGGCTTTCTTTACCGCTGCGGCTTTGAACCAGCGCTCCAGCGATCTTAACCGCCTGCAGGACTCCATCGGTCTTGCGGTTGAGACGCTGAACGCTGCGGACTCGGCCCTCACCGCGATCTCCGATCTGGTTGAACAGGCTCAGGCCACCGCGCGCCAGGCCCTGCAGAACCCGGGACCGGCCGCTTCCGCCGCCGTTCTTACCGGCACGGGCGCTTCGATCACCGCCGATGCGGCTGCCGCCGTTGTCGGCACGGGCGCTTCGCTAACCGCAGATGCGGCTGCCGTTGTCACCGGCTCGGTCACGGGCATCGGTGCGGAAACCGATATCATCACCAACACCGGTATCTCGCAGAGCGATATTCTC
>JAJFHE010000029.1 GCA_021775755.1 Hyphomicrobiales bacterium
GCCTCAGGCTTCGTCATCGGCAAGTGCTACAAGCGCCACCGGGCAAAAGAGTTCCTCGACTTTCTCAAGCAGATCGATGCGAGCATCCCGGATGATCTCGACATCCATATCGTCATGGACAACTACGCCACTCACAAGACCCCGAAGGTCAAGGCATGGCTCGCGCGCCGCCCGCACTACCACATCCATTTCACACCAACATCGGCATCATGGATCAATCAGGTCGAAAGATGGTTCGCGGAGCTGACCCGCAAACAGTTGCAGCGCGGCGTCCATACCTCCGTTCAGGACCTGCAAGCCGATATCCACGCCTTCATCGAAAAACACAATGAAAACCCAAAACCTTACAAATGGACCAAATCGGCAGACGACATCCTCGCCTCCGTAAAACGTTTCTGCCACAAAACAAACCAAACATTATGTGGCGAACTTTAGATTCACATGACTAGGGTCTAGATGTGGAGCCTCAATAGGTTGTCCGGTTTCATGTTGATCCGGGCGATTGGCGGCTGGTTTTTGATTGCGGTGTGTGGTCGGTGCCAGTTGTACATGTGCGTCCACAAGGGTAGGTCTTGCGCCCTTTGACTGGAGTTTTGATAGGTCCGAGCGTAAGCCCATTCGCGTATTGCGGTTTGGATGAACCGCTCCGCCTTGCCGTTTGTGCGCGGCGTATAGTATTTGGCCCTGATGTGCCTGAGGCCGAGATCCGTGCACGTCTGGGCGAACAGCTTTGAGATGTAACATGATCCATTGTCGGTCATGACACGGGTTATTGTGATGCCGAGGCTTCGATAGTAGGCGACCGCGGCTATCAGGAAAGCGACGGCACTTTCCTTTTTCTCGTTTGGATAGATGTCTGTGAAGGCGAGGCGCGAGGCATCGTCGATGCACACATGCAGATATTCCCAGCCGTATCCACCCTGAGGCCTGCTTTGCGGGTTTGACTGTCCGGTGCGATCGCCGGTGACGCGGTGGCCTGGGCGCTCGAAACGCCCAAACTTCTTGATGTCGAGATGTATCATGTCGCCGGGATGGGGATATTGGTAGCGGCGTTCGGGCTCCTTTGGCTGCAGATCCTTCATCCGTGACAGGCCTGCGCGTTTGAGCACCCTGCTGACGGTGGCTGGGGAGGCACCGGTGAGCCGGGCGATATGCTTGCCGGTCAGGCGTTTGCGGCGCAGCTCGATGATCCTGGCAATGGTTGTCTGCGGTGTTGGTCTGTTCAACCTGTGAGGCCGTGAAGAGCGATCCTGCAGGCCGGCTACCCCCTCGACCTTGAAGCGGGCCAGCCACTTACGCGCGGTACGTTCGCAAACGCCCGCCAGTTGCGCCGCTGTCTCGACAGCCTGGCCGCTCAGCATGTGCCGCACCATCCGCTCTCGACCAATCGGTGTCAGGCGTGCATTCTTGTGGATGTTCATTCGGTTCCTCCTCTGAGAGTTGAAGTGTGGTAACTCCAGTCTCTTAGGAACGGACCGAATGGACAACCTACTGAAAGCTCACATCTAGACCCTGGGTCGGGCTGTCTGCAGGACGGGAACGTGGCGGACGCAGGGCGAAGGGCCGCAAGGGTTCAGCTTGCCTGACAAGACAAGAATGTCAGGGCGTGAAGTCGGGGCCATCGTCGATGGAACGCCCCTTGCCTTTTCCTTTTTTGCGTTTTTTGCGGCGACGCTTTTCGCGCCGGCGGTCTTCCTCGATTTCGCGCAATGCACGGTCAACGCGGGTCTCAGAGGCGCGTGAGGGAAAGGTGATGTCTTCAGCCGCCTCGCGCATACTGCCGTAAAGCGCCGCTCTGGTTTCCTTGAGGTGCTGGTGGAAGAGCGTGCCATCGGCAAGCGCGCGGGCGCGGTCCTGGGAACCGCTAGAAATCTGCGCGTCGAGCGCCTTTCTTTCCTCGCGTTCGATTTTGCGCAAATCGTCGAGCTGGTCTTTGTGAAGTGCGTTGATCTCGTCAATGCGCTCGCGGACTTTACCGCGAACGACGCTCCCAAGCTTCTTGCGCTGCTGGCGGTGTTTGATGGCAAGCAGTTCAGCTTCGGAACGCTGGCGCTGGATTTCATGGAATTCGGCGCGGATGGAATCCTTGCCCGGAAGCACCGCAACCTTGCGGGCCAGCTTGGCGGGGATCGGCGGCACGGGCGCAAGCGCGCGGGCAGTGAATGATTTGGAAAGGCGTCCATTTCGGTCTGATTGATCCAGACGAACCAGGTCATCCTTGCGGAGCGCAATTTTCAGATCGATATCTGCGTCGCGCCGGGCGGTGGCGCGGTCGCGGCGATCACGGGTATTGCGCTCTCGGGCGTCGGCGTGAAGGTCATCTTTTGACCGGGCGTTATGATCGGAAAAAATGCCCGCGAGTTTGCCGGTGCGCTCTTGCGCCTCGCGGCGAAGCGCTGCGGGGTCGCCGGTAAGCTTTTCAAGGTCGGCGGCACGCTCACGCTGGTCCGCGCGGCGCTCCCGGTCTTTTCCGTCTTTGACCTTGCGCGGATTGTCGGCAAGGGTCGTGGTGGCGGTGTCAGTAAAATAGGGTGAAAGGGCGCCTTTGCGCCGCTCATCGCCGGCGCGAAGGATTTGTGCAGCCTGCGCGCCAAGAAGAGATTTGAGACGCGCAGCGGAGGTCTGCTGGCGGTATTTGAGCTTTTTCAGATCGCGGGCTTCATGAAGATACTGGACGCGCCAGTGCATGGCAGAGCGGGCACGGATGGCTTTACGCTCGCGCACGATCACCTCTTCCTTCCTGTTGTAAAGATCGATGCGTCGATCCTGCTGGGCCTTGGTCAAATCCTTGCGGGCCCTGACGTCGCCTGCATAGCTTTGCGCCAGGCGCTTTCTGCGCCAGTCATGGTGGTTCAGTGACGCGTCTTTGACGAACTCGCCGTCGCGGCGCCGGGCGTTGTTTTCAGCGCGGCGCTCGACACGGATGCCGCCGTGACGGCGCTCATAATCTTCGGCCCATTTGGAGAGCTTGATGCGGTCTTTTGAAAGCTTCGCAGCTATGCCGGTTTCGGGGTGAACCCGGTTGACGATGACATGGATATGGGGGTGGGCGGTGTCGGTGTGAGCGACCATCAATGTTTCATGGGCGTCGAGCCCCAGTGCCTTGAGGCTTTCATTGGCGGCGTCGATCATTTCAGAGCGGTCCGGGTCTTGATCGGGTGCCCAGGCAAGGGAATAGGAATAGACCGGAAGGCTGAGCTTTCTTCCCCTCCCCGAGCCGCCGGCGCGCGCCTTGATGTCGTTTTGATGCATGGCTGTCCAGGCCATGCATTTGAGGGCCTTGCCGGGGTCGGTGGTGGGCAGGTTTTCGGTGTGGGTGAACGCCACGCGCTCGCTCGACGCGGCACCCTTGTCGTGCAGGTAATACTGGCCGGCGCCCTTAAAGCTGCGGCCCTTTTTGGCGACCTTCGGGATCATCGATTAATCCTCATCGCCGCCGTCAACGCGGTCGTCATCGCCAGCGCTGCCGGCTTCATCGTCGATGCGTTCGAAAATGAACTGCTCGACCGCACGCGCGGCGGATTCAAGGTCGGGCGAATGCTTGCCGGTGGCGTTGAGTTTGTGAACCGCCTGATTGAGATTGACGCCGATGCGGCGAAGCTGGTCGAAGGCGTCGGCATCGAGCGATCGGGTCTGGTTGATGACGATCTGGCCGTTAAGACACATGGCACGCGCGTATGCGGAAAAGCTCATGCGGGCGGCATTCGCGAGCTGGCGAATCGTGGCATATTCATCGAGGCGTACGAGAAACCGCAACGTCAGCTCACGCCGCTCCGGTGGCGATTTGCGGGGCCGTCCGCGCAGTGCCATTGGCTTGTGTCCTCTCCGTTTGTTTTCCAAGGAGGCTTGGAAGGAGAGGTAATGGGCGGCGGCGCGGTGCGCGTGTTCACAAGCTGTTCAAAGGGATCCCAAGCCCTTTGCCGCGCGCAGCGCCGGTGCGGTTGCCGAATGGCACTGCATTTATGCGTGGTCAAGCGACGCAGACGCTTACCAGTTGGTTTCTTATGGCCGAAAAATTCATTTTTCGAGCCATAAAAACATATCTGGCTACCCTGCCAAATCCACTCATTTATGACAAATCAGGACTGCCCTACGTGCCATAAATGCCGCAAAACCGCCATGACAGAGCACCCCTGAGCGCATTGGACATAACGCCTGCATGAGACTGACTTTACCCGCGATATGACAAAGGGCGGTTTTATTCACTGAGAGGATCGCCAGCGTTATGGAAAGCGGTAACGGCGGCACCCGGCCTTAAAGGTCTCAGGGATTTGATGGGTGAATATTTGGCAGGGTATAGCGGCGACGAGCGCCGCCCCGGAGGGGTAGCGAGAAGTGCAAAAAAACCCGGTGACACGCACCGGATTTTAGTTTGCAAGGCAGGTGTGAGGGGAAAAGGCTAGCTGTCGCGCTTGGGCTGGTTGTCGTGGTGCTCGTCGTAGATATGGCAGATAACGCTATCGAGCAGGATGGCTTGTCCGGTGGTGGTTCGTCCCCAGATGGTGAGGCCGTAGAAATCGCGCTCGATCATTTCGCCTTTGGCTTTGAGTTTATCGGCCAGCCAGTCTGTAACGATCCAGTGTTCATAGACATCGCATTCAGCGTCGGCAGGGTCGAGGCATAGCGCGTCCATTGCGTCTTTAAGTTCGCCCGCGTCGTCCAGATCGAAGTCTTCTATTTCGCCTTTTTGCTCAGGGTCGTCTGCAAGCTCTTGGGCGACAAATTCGCGGGCTTGATCGCCATCAAAGACGCGGAACATATGAAAGTAGTCTTCCCTGTCCTTGGCGATTTCGCAGACCAGTCCGGAGACGCAGTAACAGACTTCTCTAGCGACAAAGGCACCAACGGCGCGTTGATAGTCGGGATCGGAGTGTTTGTCTTTCATCGGCTGTTACCCTTCTTCTTCTCGTTGTTGTCGGGCGCGTCATTGCACCAGCGGCCAGCACGTCAGGGAGGGGACGCGGTGGCCTGTGCTGCAATTAGGCGGCCTCAGCTTGGGGGGTTTGCTCCTGTGGGTTTGTTTGCTGCTGGCGCTCTGATTGCCGGGCGTTGTCCCGTTCGGCCTGTTGCAGTCCGCGAGTGCGGTCATAGGCTTTCAAGGACAGGTGGGAGGCTCTTAGAAGCTGCTCGGCTGACAGCGAATTGGAGTTGCCGTAATTGCCGTTTGCGTCCGTGTAGGTGCGGGAAATATCACAGGTAAAAAACGTGACGTTCTCGCTGCTTTCATTCCTCCAGATGGATGCGCACAGCGCCCCGTCTCTAAGGGTTGCCACGGGTCTTGCCGTTCTGGTGTTTTGCTCGCTCATTTTTCTTCTCCTTTTTTAAAAACTTCGCGCATGAAACCTTGGCAAGCGCCGAGCGTCCAAAACAAAACCCCCCGCATGCTTCTTTGCGGGGGGTTGAGACGGTCGATCAAAATCCGCGGATTTGTGAACTGACTTTGTTGGTACCGGCTAGCTGATCCCCAAACGCGCAGGCGTTTGGTCGGATCCGGTTGACGGGGGAAGTCGGTTCGCAAACAGCCGGCAGGTGTCCGCGGTTTTGATGTAAGCTGCTATTGAGGTTTCCGTGTGCGTGTCTTTAGAGCGCACAGAAAAAAAGCAGCTGCGCCGTTTAAGGCGCGGCTTCGATCATCTCTAATCCAAAGAGAAAATGAAGACCGTCAGGAGCCACTGCGTTTGAAGGTGGCGGGAAACCGTCGTCCGGCAAGTCGGGGTTCGAAGGCGGGCCCGCAGGAGAAACAGCGCACGCGTCCATGTTTCGGGACCGAGCACGCCCTCGCCCTTGCCGCCCTTAAAGCCTGCGCCAGGGATCGTTACCGCCCGTGTCGGCAGAATCCCGCGAACACTTAAGCGGGGTTCTGTGCAGCTTGGTGAACACAAGCGAGCCTAGCGGAATAGTGCCCGGTGCCGTGCGCCACGGCAGGCGCCACAACAGGGATTTGTCACTTTTTAAACAGGCGCGCGGCCAAGCGCCTTAGTTTTGTAGTAATGGATCGGAAATCGTGAAGCTGCTGCTGGACGCAGGCGCTGATGTGCAAAGCGTTGGAGGAGGCAAATAATGAAGCAAATGAAATGGGCCCGCCTGGAGGTGGATTAAAACCGTGACCATTGGCGTTTTTCTTGAGTGAACGATGTGCAGGGCCCCGATGAGGGGTCCTTTTTATGAGCAGAATCTGAACAGGAAGACCGGACAGCAAAAACAATATGCAGTCCATCGACAACAAAGCGATGGAGAAGAGCTATGAGAGAGCTGTCCTTTCATTTCGAGTTCGACGAGCATGGTGTCGGCGACGGCGTAAAAATGGCGCTGGCGCTGATCCGCGAAGCCATCTACCTGCTGGCCCCTTATGTGGACGGGGACTGTCACAAAACGGCCATGCTGTTTGATGCGGCGGCCAATGTGCTGATGCTCACGATCGATGAGGATTCAGAGCATTTGGGGTTTATCCCCGGCATGCGGGTGGCGGTTCTGGAAGAAGTGGCTGACGACGATGAAGCAATCAAAAAGCATCTTTACGCCACGAAAGAGCGCACCGAAGATCTACTGGCGGTGGCAAGAGGGCTGGTCGGCACAGAGCAGCTTGATTAAGAGCCATAGCGGCCTGCCCTTATTTGAGGGCAGGCCGTACCTGCCGCACTTTGGCCGGTAATTGGAATGTAGGGCTAGCGGAAAAACCGTTGTGCAGCGCACGAGGCAACAAGTTGCGAGAGAAGAACGGCGACCCCGCGCCTATTGCGGGGCGGTGTTGAGCGGCAAGCTATAGGCTGTCGACCCAGTTGATCGGGCCGGTCCCGGTTACGCCGCAATGGGGCATCTTGATGAGTAATGATGCGCCCGGCCATGACGATGCGGTGGCCGTGGTGCAAAGGCATGCGGCTGAAACGCAGGCGATCACCGATGCGATATTGGCCCAAATCAGCGGGGAAGATGAAACGATCCACCGGGAAGCCGAAAAGGTTATTGACCAGCTTGTGAGCAAGCAAATTGGTTGAGAGGGGATAAATGTGAGACAGGGCGCAGCACCCGTAGCGGAACAATCAGAAGGAGAAGGTATTATGGGCGAACATCAGCGTCGGTTTGCGGCATCGGACGGATACGATGACCACACTTTGAAGCAGGTGACAAGATTGGTGATGGAAGCGGATTTAAAGGGAATTGACGACGAACTGGTCGTCAACTGTTTCATAGCCGGTCTGGTGGCGGTAACGGGGAACAGAGAGCGGTCGGCAGAGGAATTCAGAAAGCTCTCAGAGCTTTTTGCGTGCCATGCAGGTGACGGAAATGCATGCAAGCCGGGGCAGGCATAAGAGATAGGATTACCGGGAATAGGCGAATGGCGGGAAAGCTGCGCCGCATGCCTGATGCGCAATTATGCGGACGCGGAGACGATCAGCATCTTCACAGGTGCTTTCGCGGGGCGCGTGTTGAGTGGCAAGCTAAAGGCTGTCGACCCGGTCGATCGGGCTGTCGCGAAGATTCTCTTGCAGCATGGAAATCAGTTTATCGCCTGCTTCGGGGCCATGAAGGGCGACCATGAAGCGGGCGGCGCACAGCCCCATGGCAGTCAATATGGATTCGGTGGGCACGCCGTTCGCGTGATGCGCTTTAAGCAGCGCCTTGCACTCTTGCGAGACAGCATTGAGCTGAGCGTTGAGGGTATCGCCGTTATCGTTTGAAGACGCGGTCATGGCTGTATTCCCGATCTCTAAAAGGCCTGAAACTTTAGCAAATGCCAGCAAGGCATCAAGCAGGCAATGGCCTTGGCTGGTTTGCGTCGAGGCAGGGCCGAAGGCGGGTGGGCAGCTTTTGAACAGGCGGAATGAGGAGAAAGCATCATATGGCTGGTTAGCGTTTAAGCAAGACAGGAGTAGAAAGCGATGGGCAAGCTCATAGAATCTGTGGGCGGCTTTATCCTCGGATTGGGACTGATTTACCTGATCGCGAATTATGTGGACCGGGAGACAATCAGCATCTTCACAGGCGTTTTCAACGCGCCCTATTTCTGGTTTGTGGAGACGTTCAATGTCCCGCCGCTAGTGGCGATCATCGGCGTGCCTGTCTATGTCGTAACGATGATCATAGTGCTGTTGAAACTGCTGTTGGTGCCAGGATTGACGGCCATGGAAAAAGGCTTTGCAGCGCTCGTCGATAAGGTGGCGAGGCGGTTTGCGGGAGAGTGAACGGAAGGCGGGATTGGACAGATTTTGAACAGGCGGGAAGGGATGGCAGGAACGATATTCAAGGTATTGAGCGAACAAACAAGGAAATGGATGCCATGGGTAAAGTTTTACAGTTTTTGGGAAGCGCGGTCGTGTGTGCGGCCGTGATTTACGCAGCCAGTTTAACTGGGACAGAGCGCCATACCGGCGCGGTTGTCGGAATACTGGCGGAGCCTTATTTGTTGCTCGCGGACGTGCTGGAGGTGCCGTCAGGGCTGTCGGTCATCGGGCTGATCCTTTATGAGACCGCCCTGATACTCGCGCTGATGAAGCTGGTGGGTGCGGGGCTAAAAAGGCTGGCCGCAAAATTTGCGACAGCGCGCTAGGAGCACCTCAAAGAGTTTAGGGACAAAGAGCGGCCTGTCTGGCGAGGTAGTTGCGCCATTCGGGCCGTTCGGCTGCTTCACGCGAAAGCCACTGTTTGACGTAAGTGACCGGGCCACCGTGTTTGGCGAAAGGGCAGATAGATTGCATACTCGCCTGAGTGCGCGATGGGCAACGGTTTTCCGGTGTCTGTGGCAAATCTGAGATAGGCAAGAGCATGGCCGTTCTGGGTGGCATGGCGAAGGGAATAATCCGGATCACAGCTGATGGTCAGGAATCTGTCGTACCACATGGTCTGGTATGTCTGGGTCATGGGAGTGCTCCTTGTTGCAAAGGGTTCGGTGATGGGGGTTGGGTGACAGGGGCTGGGAAGAGGCAGAAGAGCTAGGGGATAGCGTTTT
>JAJFHE010000030.1 GCA_021775755.1 Hyphomicrobiales bacterium
TCGGTCTCACTGACACGACGACGGCCAACCTGGTCTTCGGCCATTATGACGCCAACAACCAGGATACGGCAGCCGGCATGGTCGACGATGTGACCACGGTTCACGTCAACCTGATCTGGCAGCCGGTAAGCCGGTTCCGGAGGGGCATCGAAGGCATGTGGGGCGACACGGACGTCGACACCACCGGCACCGAAGATGCTCTGCGCTTCCAGTTCGGCGCGTGGTTCTTCTTCTAGGACGTCATTCTTCCTTTAAGAGAACCTGCATTTGCAAGTCTGACTTGGGCCCGCTTTCGAGCGGGCCCTTTTTTGCGCCTGCTGCCTTCAGTCGATGCCGACGTCTTCCGGATCGGGCTCGGCAGCCGGCTCGGGAAATGTCGGATACAGACCGGCCGTGCGCGCCATTTGCTGGGTCAGCCCAAGCACGGTGTCGATATAAGGCGTGTCGACGTCCGTCAGCCGTCCCATCTCCTGCACGCAGGTCAACAAGGCGTCGATTTCAAGTGCTCTGCCGCGATCGAGATCCTGCAGCATTGACGTGCGGTGAGCGCCGACGCCGGCGGCACCGTTTATCCGCCGCTCGACGTCGACCCGGAAATGTACGCCGAGCCGTGCCCCGATGCGTTGCGCTTCCATCATCATGGCGCGCGCCGTATTGCGGGTCGCGGGATCCGTGGCGACGATATCCAGGGTTGCCCGGGTCAGGGCACTGATCGGGTTGAAGCACAGATTGCCCCAGAGCTTGAGCCAGATCTCATTGCGTATGTTCGGGAGTACCGGCGCGCGCAGCCCGGCCTTCTCGAAGGCCTGGGAGAGTCGCACGCAGCGCTCCGATTCCGAATAATCCGGCTCGCCGAGAGAAAACTTGTCGCCATAGATGTGTTTGATGACGCCCGGCTCGACGATTTCGGTCGCCGGATAGACGACACATCCCATGGCGCGTTCCGGTCCGATGGCGTTCCACTGCCTGTCATCGGGGTCGACGCTGGCGAGCCGAAGATTGGAGTACTGCCCCTCAAGCCCGTAAAAGTACCACCACGGCACACCGTTCATCGCAGTGACGACGACCGTATCCGGTCCGAGCAACGGCTTCATCGCCTCCGCCGACTCCCACGCCTGGTGCGCTTTCAGCGCGATAATCACATAGTCCTGGGGACCAAGATCGGATGGTGTGTCGGTCGCGTTGACCTGTGCGACGCGCTCTTCTTCCTTGGTGATAAGCTTAAGCCCGTTCGCCCGCATCGCCGCAAGATGCGGCCCGCGCGCAATCAGCGACACATCAAGCCCGGCAAGTGTGAGATCAACGCCCAGATAGCCGCCGATCGCCCCGGCGCCGTAAATGCATATTTTCATTGTAAGTCTCTCCGCAAAATCTGCGCGCATCCGCCCCTAGCAAGGACGGCAACCCCTGACATGTGCATACCAAGCGCGGATTGCACAGGCAACAAGGCTTGCGTCTTCAAGCGGATAGCCCGCCCAGCGCGATTACTTGGAGATGGCGTCGAAAGTGCCGTCCCAGTCTGCGCCGGGAGGCGAAGCCTCAAGAGTGTCGATACGCTGCGCAAGAATGTCGTAATAGCCCTTCAGTTCGGCCGGTCCGGCTGCTTTGCACGCTGCGATCTTTTCGCGCGCGCCCGCCCAGTCCTGCCCGCGGTAGGCCGAGAGCATCGCAGTGTGAACCTCAAGGAACGCATTCTCGCCGCCGTCTCCAGGCGGCAGGCCTTCGCGAACCAGCGTAAAAATGCGCTCGGCCTGATCCTTGCCTTTTACCCGGATGAGATCGAGCTCAACAGAAGCAACATCGCCTGCCTCTCTCACGGTCGCTTCCCCGGCAATCGCGGTTACGCCATAGGCCTTGGTCTGCCCTTCCAGCCGGGAAGCGACATTCACATTGTCGCCGATGACGGAATAGTCGAACCGGTGCGATGAGCCCATGTTGCCGACACAAGTTTCTCCCGTATTGACACCGATACCGATTCTGATCGGTTTGAACGGCTTTCCCGCGGCCTCCGCCTCTTGCCTGAGGTTCTCATTCAAAACATCGAGGCGCACCATCATGTCAAATGCGGCATGGCAGGCGTTTTCGGCGTGGCTGGGGTCGTCGAGCGGCGCATTCCAGAACGCCATGATGGCATCGCCCATGTATTTGTCGATGGTGCCGCGGTGCTCAAGAATTGCATCCGTCATCGGCGTCAGAAAACGGTTGATCAGGGAAGTCAGCTCTCCGGCGGAAAGGTTCTCGGAGATCTGTGTGAAGCCGCGCACATCGCAGAACATGAGCGTCATGTGCCTGATCTCGCCGCCAAGCTCCAGCGCATCATGCTGCGCTCCGAGCCGTTCCACCAGATCGGGTGAGAGATACCGGCTGAAGGCCCCTTGAATGAAGCGGCGCTCACCCTCGGTCTGGAAAAACAGATTGAGTTCGCCGGCGACGAATACGGCGACAAGTCCGATTGAGGGATAGACCGGATCGAGCAGCAGCTTGGCGTCCTTGAACGCGAACCATGAGCCGGCATTGACGGCCACAAGGCAGGCAAGGCATGCAACTAGACACCAGCGCACCGCCAGCCAGCGCATCAGGCCGATCAGAAGCAGGCCCGCGCACAGCAGATAGACAAGCTCCAGGCCAAGCGCATAATCCGGCCGTATAAGCAAGGCGCCGACAAACATGCTTTCAAGCGCCTGAGCATGCGATTCGACCCCCGGCACGCCGGAAGCGACCGGCGTGGTCTGCAAATCGAATAGCCCCGCCGCACTCGTGCCGATAAACACAATGCGCCCGGCGACCGCATCGTCCGGCATCTCGTTTTTCAGCACTTTCCATGCGGGAATGTAGCGCTCCTGCGTGGGTTCGGTGAAATGAACCCAGACATGGCCATTTCCGTCGGTGGGAATGACAATACCGCCGATTTTGACGGCGACGACACCGATCTGTTCGCCGAAGGAAAGTTCACCGCTCGCCCCGGACGATTTGATGACATAGGTCGAAGCGCCTTGAGCGACGCGCAGTGCCTCTGCCGACAGCGAGGGATAGATGCGCCCCTCGCTGCCGAGGATGAGCGGCACACGCCGGATAATCTGATCATTTTCAGGAACCCAGTTGAGGGCGCCTAGGCCCGCGGCATTGTTCTGCAGAACTTCGATATTGCCGACGGCGCCCCCGTATGTGCTGAGAAACTGCAGCGGGTCGTCACCGCCGTGAACAAACCCCGCACGCGGAGGCGGTGCGGGGTTTACCGCGCGGTCGCTGAGCACAAGTCCGGCGACCAGCGGCGCCCGCGCGGCAACCTCGGCGAATATTTCGTCGTTTGACGGCAGTTCATTGAGCGCACCGCGCACCGCTTCGGGCAGGGCGTCGTCGGGGATCGACTGCAGCAGTTCTCTGGGAGACAGCCGGTCGGGCTCGGGAAACACAATATCGAACGCGATTGCCGCCGCGCCGGCCTTGGTAAGTTTGTCGACGAGCACGGCGATGAGCGATCGGGGCCAGGGCCATTGTCCCATCCGCTGCAGGGAGGCTTCGTCGATATCGATGATGCGCACGGGAAGATTTGCATCGTAAACGCGTGGCGCGATCCGTTGATAGGTGTCGAAGGTCGCATGGCGCAAATTGGCGATCGGTGCCGGATCGACCGACCTCAAGGCCAGGGCCGCAAGCAGCACGGCCAGGGTCAACACATAATAGCCGAGGTTTTTAAAGCGTTTTCCGCGCATCGGGTCCGGAAGGTTTCATGGCCATGCACCGCAACGGAGAATAGGCCGCTTTAGGCTTCGCGAAAAGTGCTCACAGTGTCCCGCAGCCGGCTTTCTGGCTGCAGCCACCCGGTCAGGAACTGCTCCAGCCAGGTATGGATGGCCTTGGTATGACGTTGAGCGCCTTCAAAATGCAGGTCCCGGTGCTGAGCGCCCGCGCGCTCCTCAAAGCCTGGCGAAACATCCATCCAGGTTTGAAATACTTCAGCCGTGACTTCCGGGTGAAACTGCAACCCATAGGTCTGCCCGCCGATACGAAAGGCCTGGTTCGGATAGGCATCGCCTGCCGCCACCAGCGTTGAACCGGCGGGAACATCGAACCCTTCGCAATGCCACTGATAGACATGAAACGGTTCATCGCGTTCAAAGTTTCTGTCGTTTCCCAGGAAGCGGACGGGAAAGTAGCCGATTTCCCACTCGCCGGCGTCATGGTGCGTAACGCGCGCGCCGCCGGCGCGGGCGATGAGCTGCGCCCCAAGACAGATTCCAAGTACCGGAACCTCGTCGCGGTTCACAACTTTCCCGATCCACTCAAGCTCATCGCGGATGCCGTCGAGATGATCGTCGTTTGCGCTCATCGCGCCACCGAACACGATGACACCGGCGTAGGCGTCCAGCGCTTCGGGCAGGGCGTCTCCCTCGAGCGGACAGCAAACGTCGAGTGCGACACCTGCTTTCGCCAGTAGCTTTTCGGCAACTCCGACGTCATCTGCGCCATGGTGCACGATCGCCAAAGCCTTGGAGGAGTGTTTCATGTCGCGCCAGGTTCGTTGCTGCATTGCGTCCGCATTTTGATCTACGCGGCAACCACGCCCTCGCGCACGAGGTCCTCATGCGCCCGCTCGATGCCGCGCCTGAGGCGGGAAACAATGTCGTCGACCTGCGTCTTCGATATGGTCAGTGGCGGTGAGAGAACGCACAGGTTTAACAGCGGGCGCACGATCAGACCGAGCGCCTGACAGTGCTCATCGATCCGGTTGCCAATGGCGCGATCCTGCTCAAGGCTGCCGTTCGCCTTCTCGTTCGCCTCGACCGCGACCATCAGGCCGGCACCGCGCACGTCGCCGACAATCGGAATGTCGTAAAGCGTTTGCATCTGGCTTTGGAAGTATGGAGTTATTTCGCGCACGTGACCGCACACATCCTCGCGCTCCATAATCTCGATGGTCTTGAGCGCGGCGGCACAGGCGACCGGGTGGCCGGAATAGGTATAGCCGTTCGAGAACGCGATCGTCGGATCGTCGCCGCAGGCCTGCTTCAGATTTTCGATCAGGCGCTCGGAAATGATCGCCGCACCGAGTGGTGCGTAACCCGATGTCAGACCCTTGGCGGATATGAGGATGTCCGGCTCCACACCGAACACGTCCTTGGATGCAAAGAAGGCGCCGAGCCGTCCGAACCCGGTCACAACCTCATCTGATATGTAGAGAATGTCGTGCTTGCGGCAGGTCTCCCACATGCGCTTGTTGTAACCCTCAGGCGGCACGATGACGCCGCCGGAGGCGAGCACCGGTTCGGCGATATAGGCGGCAATCTTGGTCGCGCCGATGCGTGCGATGGTCTCTTCGAACTCATCGATCAGGCTGTCGCAGAACGCTTCCGTCGTCATGCCCGCGGGCCGCCGGTAGGGGTTGGGCGCGCTCAGGAAAGTGACCATGTCCGACAGCGTGTCGACATGCGTCTTGTCGCGTTCCTTGCCGCTCATGGTGGCCGAAAGAAGCGTGCTGCCGTGATAGGCGTTACTGCGTGAAATGAAGTGCTTCTTCTCTGGCCGTCCGAGAACGTTATTGTAAAAAGCGGCAAACCTCAGGGCGGAATCGTTGGCGGTCGAGCCGCCTGTGGTCAGCATCACGCGGTTGAGGTCGCCCGGCGCGATTTCGGCCAGCTTTTCGCACAGCACTGCGGACGGGGCATTCGCCACCCCCCATGGCGTGCTGTAGACCATGGTGCGCGCCTGCTCGGCCATGGCTTCGACGATCTCCTCGACACCATGCCCAAGATTGATGCACCACATGCCTCCCGGCCCGTCGATCAGGTCGTTTCCTTCCGCATCGACAACGTTCGCGGCATTGCCCGACATGATTACGGTACGGGCGTTTTCATCCAGCAGATGCGGCCTGTCCCAGGGATGGAAGAAATGCTGATCCCGGTTCTGCAAGATTTCCGAACCGAGCTCCTGATAACCTGCCTGATCCGTCAGTGAACGCTGAGTCATCGCTGTTCCTCACGATTAATGTAATAATTACAGTGTGTTATCGTTTCCAGGCCGCCGCGTACAATGCGAGCTGTTCATAGGCGAAGGTGGCGCCGGCGAGGGCGGTAACGCCGGAAACATCGTAGGGTGGCGAGACTTCAACCACATCCATTCCGACAACCTTGATGCCTTCCAGATTGCGCATGATCGTCAGAGCCTGATGTGGCGTCATGCCGCCAACAACCGGCGTGCCGGTGCCCGGAGCAAAGGCCGGATCGAGACAGTCGATGTCGATCGTGAAGTAGACCTTGCGGTCGCCAAGAACCTGTTTGATTTTCTCGGCAATGGCAAGCGGTCCCATCTCGTGCACCGCATTTGCGTCCAGCACCGTGATGCCCAGCGTGTCGGGATTGTGCGTGCGCAGGCCGACCTGCACGGAAACATCCGTATCGATCACACCGGTCTTGGCGGCATGGTAAAACATGGTGCCGTGATCGATGCGCTGGGGATCGGGATCCTCCCAGGTATCGCTATGCGCATCGAAATGCAAAAGCGCCAGAGGTCCGTGCTTCTTGGCGTGCGCGCACAACACCGGGTAGGTCAGAAAGTGATCGCCTCCGAGTGTCAGGACCGCCGTATCCGTTTCGAGGATCTCCGTTATG
The DNA here is from genome assembly GCA_021775755.1 of Hyphomicrobiales bacterium. Lineage (GTDB taxonomy): Bacteria > Pseudomonadota > Alphaproteobacteria > Rhizobiales > JAJFHB01 > JAJFHE01. The sequence continues at coordinate 6,609 of JAJFHE010000030.1, forward strand.
TGCGCCTCGACGGCGGCCGGCATGTTCTCCGGCCGGCCATGATCGAAGTAACAATCGCCGTAGTCCACCACCGCAAGGATGTCGAGCGGATCGAAATCCCAGTTGTAAGGGCGGTTCCATGCAAGCTCGGTGGATTCGATGCGGATGCCGCGCGGGCCGAATCGGGTTCCCGGCCGGTTCGTCGTGGCGGTGTCCAGCGGAACGCCCGTAACCGCCACGTCGATGCCATCTAGGTCACGGCTGAATTTCCGCCGCATGAAACTGATCGCGCCCGAATAGGTCGGTTCGGGATAAATGCCGTAGGGGTCGATGCGGCGGAACGCGTTGTCCGTCTTGATGCCCCCATCGGCAGTGTTTTCGGCAGTGTTGTCGGCTGTGTTGTCGGAGTTGTTGGCCAAGGTGCGCTCCATGAATGCCGGTATCAGGTGTGAACTTGCGCGAGCAAAGCCCAAACCGCGCTTATTCGCAAGCGCTCTCTTGTGTCTGCGCTGGCCCGTTTTCGGTGAAACCCGTTTGGAGTTTGACGCATTCATCCACACCGATGATGCGCCACTCGGTGCGTCCGGCCAGTCCGAGCACACCGCCGCGCCACTGCCATTCATCGCGCCCGCGTCCGTGTTCCGAGATCCAGTAGGTGAAAACGCGTTGGCGGCGCGTACTGAAATCGGGCCACGGCAGTTCCTCAAGCGCGCTGTTGCGTTCAAACCGCTGTGACGGCGGCGAGTAGAGAAAGTAGTAATACCCGCTGTTCTCGCCGCTCAGGTCCCGCATGATGGCGAGGTCCTTTTGTCCGTCGAAGTTCATATCCTTATAGAGGATGCCTACGGTTTCAGGATCGATGACCGGCCGCGCGTCGAGGTCGATTGTCTGCAGTGGCGCCGTGATGCCATCGAGGCTGATGCGCACTTCGTCGACGCGGTTGGGCGCTGTTCCAAATAGCGTGACGACAATGTCATGGTCGCCAATGGTTGACGGCCCCGTGCAGATTGCCAGCATGCGCCCGCTTGCCGCCGTGCCCAGATCGCAGATCAGGTTCTCCGCTGCCTGCGCCGAGTATGCTCGTGGCGGTTCGCGGAGAGCAATGGCGCCGAGCCCGAATACAGCCGCAAGTCCCATGCAGATTGCAGAGTTCGTCATGGTGTGAGTATGCCCGAGTACCAGCCCCGGGGGAAACCAAGCAATCGTGAGCTCAGTCCTCAAGCCAGGACGAGATCTCCCGTCCTTTTTTTCGCAAGACGAATGCCTGGATCCAGCGGATTGCATGTACATCGAAACAGACGATGATCCAGAGTCCAACGGCGAGATACGCCAGATCCGGCAGGCCGAAAAGTACCCCGGCCGTGAGGATTAAAAGGTTTGGATTGCGTCTGGCCGTGATCAGGCGAAAGGCCGAATCGAACGGTTGCCAGATGTGCACTTTGAGGCCGAATGTCGAGATGAAAGCCTGCTCAAGAAGTTTGCCGGCCAGATGTCCTCCGAGCACAATCCAGATCGCTGCCTCCATCCACGGCGTGGCATGAGGTCCAAGGCCGATCCACCACGCCAGCCACCAAAGCGGCGGGGCCACCAGGTCGATGCCGTGGTCGAACACATTGCCCCACTTGGACGATGTCAGCGTGACACGGGCGAGTTTGCCGTCAACCGTGTCGAGCAGCGCCATCAGCCAGGCGGCCGCAAGCCCCGCCGCGAAGTACCCCTGCCAGAACGCATAGAATGTGGCGATTGAAAGCACCAGCCCGACGGCGGTCACCTGATTGGGCGTCACTTTGAGGTTTGCGCACACCCGCGTCAGCACATAGGCAATCGGTGGCCAGGCATACTTCGTCACAATGTCGGTCACGCCTTTGTAGGACGCCCTAAACGTCTCGCGGTGCACCTCCGATGAATTTTCCCCGGTAAGCACGGCGGCGAAGGGCTTGCCCTTTTTGCGCAACAGCATATCGTGCTGCGACGCCAGATCTTCAGGCTGCACGGGCGTCAACCCCGCCTCGTCGATATCGCGCAGAAAAACCTTGTCGGCCTGCAAAAACCGGGACGCGGCTTCGGCACGCCGTTTGCCCGTCGACGCGGCAATGGCGACATAGCCCTGCTCGGTCGGAATGGTGAGCACGCATCCATCCGTTTTCTGCAGACCGCGCAACAGCCGCTCGTCGATCACGGCATCTGCGCGCAGCATGAATATCTGGCCATCGAAGCTGGACGGTTCGCCGGCGATTACAATGTCCGAATAGCCCAGCCTGCGCAGCATGCGCTCCGCGCGCTCGGTGCCCGTAACGCCCCAGACTTTCTCATCGCTGAGGCCTGTCAGGAAAGCAGTATCGTCCTCGGGAACGGATATGCGGGTGGAATCGGAGGCCATGACGCTCTGAGTTTGGGCGGTTCAGTTTATGCGGTCTGAACGGCTAATGCGGAAACAATGGGGGTCAAGCAGCGGTGTCAGCACACGCTTGCCGGAACGGCACGAACCAAGCCTGACGGAATTGTCGCACTCGTCTACTATGTTCTCCAGGCCGGAGCAACTCGCGTTGCGACAATTGGGGCACGGAAATCGGCATTGACTCCGCCCGTCAAGCTGACACAGGTGGCGGCCCGGGCTGCCGCTGACATGGGATGTTCCGCCGTGCAGATGAAATCGACTTTATTCCTGATTTGCGGAATCGCCGCCGTGTTCGCTTTGCTGTATGCGGCCGGCGACTTTTCCAGGGTTTCCGCTTTGCTCGGATTTCTTGCGCTGGCGGTGCTGGTGGTTGTCACGCACCGGATGAGCGCGGATGTGACGGTTCCGGTGGTTGCTCCGCCGGAAGAGCCGGCCAACTCGGCAGGCGGCTCGGCACGGGCAATTGTAAATGCAATTAAGGACCCGGCCGTAATCGTGGACGCGCAGGGCACGGTCGTTTTGTGCAACGACGGCGCGGAAGCTGTGTTCGGACATCTGCCGGCCGGGCACAGGCTTGCCTCGACTGTGCGTGCGCCTGCGCTCCTGGAGGCGCTTGAAACCGTTACGGCAACACGCCAGGCTGTGGACGTCGACTACGAGCTGCGCGTGCCGCTCGATCAAAGGTTCGAAGTCCATCTGGCGCCTCTTCTGCTGGAAGGCGACGCCGGCGATGACCTTTTCGGATGCGTCCTGATTCTGCTGCGCGACCTGACGCAACAGGAAAAGGTGGAACGCATGCGCGCCGACTTTGTGGCCCATGCCAGTCACGAGTTGCGCACGCCTCTGGCCGCGGTCTTGGGCTTCATCGAAACTCTGCAGGGAGCTGCGAAAAATGATGCCGACGCGCGGCAAACGTTTCTCGGGTTCATGCAGGCCCAGGCAACTCGTATGTCCCGCCTAGTTGACGATCTTCTGTCGCTCAGCCGAATCGAACTGAACGCCCATATCCGGCCGGGTTCAACTGTCGATCTCGAGCAGACCGTGCGTCATGTTCTGGAGTTCATGGCGCCTTTGGCGCGGGAAGCGGACATGGAAATCAGCACGAGCTTTCCCGATCGGCCCGTGCCGGTTCAAGGAGACAGGGACGAGCTAGTACAGGTCATTCAGAATCTTCTGGAGAACGCCATGAAGTACGGTCAGTCCGGCAAACAGATTGAAATCGGTATTTCGCGTTTGGAGGATAACGGACCGGAGAGATCAGCCAATATTTGGGTACGCGACCATGGACCTGGCATTTCCCCCCAACACGTACCACGGCTGACCGAGCGCTTTTATCGTGTCGATGTCGGGGAGAGCCGCGCGCGCGGCGGAACCGGGCTCGGACTCGCAATCGTGAAGCACATTGTGAGCCGCCATCGCGGCCGCCTGCTGGTTGAAAGCGAACTCGGCAAAGGGAGCACTTTTACGGTACAGCTGCCAGCCAAAAAAGCGGAGGAGAAATCGGAAATAATCGAATAATATCAAATAATTATACTGTTATAGAATTGTCACACAGTCGTCATATAACTGCATATGTCAGCCCATACGGTCCGCAGTGTCGATAGCGGAGAGGCCTCTGAAAGTTCCCGAGCCGGTATCGGTGCACATAAGACGCTACCCACCCGGGCTTACATGGAGACAGGACTGTGAAACTCAAATCGCTTACGTTCGGCGCTGTCGTCAGCGTGACCGCACTGCTCGCCGCCGGACAGGCTGATGCACGCGACCGCATTCAGATCGTCGGCTCATCCACCGTTTTTCCCTACACCCAGGCCGTTGCAGAAGAATTCGCCAACAACACCGGCCAGGCCGCGCCGGTCGTCGAATCGACCGGCACCGGTGGCGGTATGAAAATCTTCTGTAGTGGCATTGGAGAGCGCACTGCCGACATCACCGGCGCGTCTCGCGCCATGAAAGTGTCCGAATGGCAACTCTGCAACGACAATGGCGTCACCGACATCACGGAAGTTCTCATCGGATATGACGGCCTTTCGATTGCGGTATCGCGCAACGGTACGGCGCTCGACCTGACCAAAGAGCAGATATACCTCGCGCTTGCGACAGAGGTGCCGGTAAACGGCGAACTTGCTCCCAACCCGAACCGGACGTGGAGTGATGTCGATCCGTCATTGCCTGACATGGCAATTCAGGTGTTTGGCCCGCCGCCGACGTCGGGCACACGTGACGCATTCGTCGAGCTTGCCATGCGCGAAGGCTGCAAAGACAACGCTTTCTTCGAAGCTCTGAAAGTGAGCATGGAGAAGAAGGAGTTCAAGGCTTACGTGAAAGAGCACTGCAGTCGCATGCGCCAGGATGGTCCTTTCATTGAAGCCGGTGAAAACGACAACCTGATTGTGCAACGCCTCGACGCGGATCCGGAAGCGTACGGTATATTCGGCTACTCTTTCCTGTTCGAAAATTCAGACAGGTTGCAGCCTGTAACGGTCGCCGGTGTGGCGCCAGGCATGGATACGATCGGCGACGGCTCCTACACGATTTCACGACCGCTGTTCTTCTATATCAAGAATGCTCACCGCGGTGTCATTCCCGGTCTGGAAGAGTTTGTTGAAGAGTATATCTCAGAAACCGCCATGGGTCCGGAAGGGTACCTTTCCGAGCGCGGTTTGGTGGTCCTTCCCGACGATCAGCGTGAAGAAGTGCAAAACGCAGCGGCAGGTTCATCCGCGATGACGCGTTACACAAACTAGAGGCTCACATCTCTGCTTTCAGGGGCCGGTCAAGCACCGGCCCCTGGAAAACTGGATCTCCACAGATGCTGCTTTACGTCTTTGCGATCATTCTCACCTTGACGGTGCTGGCATACTTTCATGGCAGCCGCCGTGCAGCATCCCTGAGCGCTTTTTCCGACACGCCGCTACACTCACGCCCGGCCTATCACGGTGCCTATGTTGCGATCTGGGCGGGACTGCCCTCGCAGGTTCTGGTTTTACTCTGGGTTTCGCTTGAGACGGCAGCGCTCGATGCGTTGATTGCGGGTACTCTTCCAGATGCCGAGACCGCGGCGCTGAGTTCTTCTGAGCGCGGCCTAATCGTGAGTGAGATAAAATCCGTCGCGCGCGGCCTGATCTTTGGCGAGCCCGCACCGTTCATCGTGGACGCAGCTGCTCGCTATGGCGAGTGGCAACGCATTGCCGCCTGGTGTTTGGCCGCAAGCGCAATCTCTCTTGTCTTACTTGGTCTCGCCGTGTCGCAACGCCGCATAACGGCACTGTTCCGTGCGCGTCATCGCGTCGAACGGGTTTTGAACGGAACAATGGTGCTTTGCTCGCTGGCTGCCATCGTTACCACATTCGGCATTGTAATTTCGCTGGCCTTTGAGGCCTTCAAGTTCTTCCAACATGTGCCCATAAGCGAGTTTTTGTTTGGTTTGAGCTGGGAACCGCAGATTGCAATTCGCGAAGATCAGGTCGCAGGAACCGGCGCTTTTGGGGCCATACCCGTGTTTGCTGGCACGTTTTTAATCTCCGCGATTGCGATGATTGTCGCTGTGCCAGTCGGCCTCATGTCGGCGGTTTATCTCAGCGAGTTTGCACGTCCGGGTTTTCGCGCCATAGTCAAACCGTTGCTGGAGATCCTTGCCGGCGTTCCCACGGTGGTCTACGGCTTTTTCGCAGTGCTGGTCATCGCTCCCGCATTGAAAAGTTTCGGCGGTGACATCGGCTTGCCGATAGCATCGAACAGTGCGCTCGCAGCCGGTCTCGTCATGGGCATCATGATCATTCCGTTCATATCATCGCTCTCAGACGACGCGCTTCGCGCCGTGCCGCAAGCGATGCGTGAAGGCTCGTTAGGTCTCGGTGCAACGCGCGCGGAGACGGTGCTCCAGGTTCTCCTGCCAGCCGCCCTGCCGGGAATCATGGGCGGAATACTTCTGGCCGCCAGCAGAGCTATCGGTGAAACCATGATCGTGGTGATGGCCGCCGGGCTGATTGCGACGCTCACGCTCGATCCGCTGCAGTCTGTGACCACTGTCACTGTTCAGATTGTTACGCTGCTGACCGGCGACACGGAGTTCGACAGCCCGAAAACACTGGCTGCCTTCGCACTTGGATTGACGTTGTTCGTCATGACCTTGTGCCTCAATGTCGCGGCGTTGCGTACGGTGCAGAAATACCGGGAAAAGTATGACTGATTTCCATGTCGTAAGGCGCTGTAAAACGAGGGCGTGGGATTCCGTGGCTGCGAAGCGCCACAGCCGCCGGCGTCACGCGCGCGAGCGCTACCTCCGCATTGTCGGTCTGAGCGCCGTCGCCGCTGCACTCGGCATGCTCGGCCTGCTCGTCGTTTCGCTGACATTTCTGGGTCATTCTGCGTTCGTGCAGACGATGGTCGATGTGCCCATTAACCTGAGCGAGGAGCTAATTGACCGCGGTGAGCCGGCAAAGGGCAATTACCGAAAAATCGTCACCGAGGGTTTTCTGAATCTTCTGCCTGAAATCCAGGCTCGAGGGGAACGGCGCGAAGCCGGCAAGATACTGAGCCCGGGAGCGAGATGGATCATCAAGGCAGCCGTTGTTGCGAACCCGAATCTCATCGGTACGACACACACATTTACGCTGCCGCTTGCAGACCCTTTCGACCAGCTCCACAAAGGCGTCATTCCGCGTGACGTGCCGCAAGACCAGCGCCGTGTCAGCGACAATCAAATCGCCTGGTTCGACCATATCGCCGCTTCTGGCCGAATATCTTCTCCGTTCAATTGGGGGCTGTTCTTTAACGCGGACAGCAGGTTTCCCGAGCTTGCCGGTCTGGCAGGGGCCATCGCCGGTTCGTTTTATGCGCTGCTGGTGTGCTTTGTGATCAGCTTTCCTGTCGGTATCGCCGCAGCGGTTTATCTGGAGGAGTTTGCACCACGAAGCCGCTGGACGGACCTGATAGAAGTGAACATCAACAATCTGGCTGCGGTGCCATCGGTCGTGTTCGGTCTGCTCGGATTGGCGTTGCTGTTGAATTTTCTCGGAATGCCCCGTTCAGCGCCCCTGGTTGGCGGCATCACTCTCGCGCTAATGACGCTGCCAACGATCATCATCACGACCCGCGCTTCCCTCACGGCTGTTCCGCCGTCAATCCGCGAGGCAGCGTACGGCATCGGCGCATCGCGGCATCAGGTGGTTTTGCATCACGTTCTGCCACTGGCACTGCCAGGTATTCTCACCGGTGCAATTATCGGTCTCGCGCGAGCGCTCGGCGAAACCGCGCCGCTCTTGCTTATAGGCATGAATGCCTTCATTACCAGCGCATCGGGAGGCATCACGGATCCGGCGACGGCGCTACCGACACAGATATTCATATGGGCCGACAGCCCTGAGCGCGGATTTCTGGCGCGCACGTCCGCGGCGATACTCGTGCTGCTCGGTTTTCTTGTCACCATGAACGGGCTGGCGGTCTATCTGCGGCGGCGTTTTGAGTGGCAGTGGTAGGAGTTCATTGAAATGGCAATGGCGCAGGTGGCAGTGGAAATGCCTGAAGTCGAACCCGAAGAGACCTTCAAGATGCTTGGTCGGGGCGTCAACGTGCACTACGGCGACAAGCAGGCCCTGTTCGACGTATCGCTCGCGATACGCGCCAATCAGGTGACGTCGCTGATTGGTCCCTCCGGCTGTGGGAAGTCAACATTCATTCGTTGCCTCAATCGGATGAACGATGTCATCGAAATCTGCCGCGTCGCAGGCGATATCACGCTTGACGGCCGCGATATCTATTCACCCAAGATCGACGCGGTGGAGCTGCGCGCGCGCGTCGGCATGGTGTTTCAGAAGGCCAATCCGTTCCCAAAATCGATCTTCGATAACGTGGCCTACGGCCCACGCATACACGGACTTGCGTCGAACAAGACGGATCTTGAGGCGATCGTCGTGCAAAGCCTCAGTCAGGCCGGTCTGTTCGAGGAAGTGAAAGACCGCTTGCACGCGCCGGGGACAAGCCTCTCTGGCGGCCAGCAACAGCGACTGTGCATCGCGCGTGCCATTGCTGTGACGCCGGAGGTGATCTTGATGGACGAGCCGTGTTCGGCGCTTGATCCGATCGCGACCGCACGTATTGAGGAACTGATCGACGAACTGCGCAAGGACTATACGATCGTCATCGTCACGCATTCCATGCAGCAAGCCGCCCGGGTTTCGCAGTACACCGCGTTTTTCCATCTCGGCGTGCTGGTCGAGGAGGGCGAGACCGAGTTCATGTTCACCACACCTCGCGATCAACGCACTCAGGACTATATTACCGGCAGGTTTGGTTGAGGTTGCGGCAGGAACGCAAGAATTGAGGAATCCGTACCGTGAACGATCACATCGTCAGGTCGTATGACCAGGAACTCACCGAGCTCTCCGACAAGGTCTCGCAAATGGGCGGACTTGCCGAGGAGCAGCTTGGCCGCGCTCTCGATGCGCTGCAGCGTCTCGACATGGATCTCGCCGAAGCGATTGTCGTCGCGGATGCAAAGGTCGACATGCTGGAGCGCAACATTGAGGAGCTCGCAGTTTTGACCATCGCAAAGAGGCAGCCCATGGCGCAGGATCTGCGCGAAATCATGGTGTCGATCCGCATTGCCTCCGATCTGGAGCGTATCGGGGACCTTGCAAAAAACATTGCCAAGCGCACCACCGCGCTCAAGGAAGACCGCCCGCTTCGCATCATCTCAGGCCTTGGCCGGATGGGTCGGCAGGCGTTGCAGCAGCTCAAGGATGTGCTCGACGCCTATGCCGAAGGCGATGCGGAAAAAGCGACTGGTGTATGGCGGGGCGACGAGGCGGTGGATGCGATGTTCAATTCGCTGTTCCGGGAATTGCTCACCTATATGATGGAAGATCCGCGCACAATCGGCCCGTGCACGCATCTGCTCTTCGCCGCAAAGAACATTGAGCGGATCGGCGATCACGCCACCAATATTGCGGAAAACATCTATTACCTCGTGCATGGCGAGCAACTCGACGAGGATCGCCCGAAGAGCGACGTCACAAGCGAGACCGCCATCGATTACACCGTGGCGAACAACAGTTAGACCATTTCATGCCCGCATCGCTATTGATCGTTGAAGACGAAGAGCCGTTGCAGGTTCTGTTGACCTACAACCTTCAGGCCGAAGGATTTCGTGTGCGCGCGACCGGTACCGGAGACGATGTGGACGTCTTGGTGCGTGAAGAGCCGCCGGATCTCATTATCCTCGACTGGATGCTACCCGGGCTGTCAGGCATTGAGGTGTGCCGGCGCCTGCGTGCGCGAGAGGAGACCCGCGACGTTCCCGTCATCATGCTGACGGCGCGAGGAGAGGAATCCGAGCGTGTACGGGGCCTGTCCACCGGCGCCGACGACTATGTGGTCAAGCCGTTTTCGGTGCCCGAACTGATCGCACGCGTGCACAGCATTCTGCGCCGCTCCAACCCGGATGCCGTTGCCGAGCGTCTCGAGGTGGGCGACATCGAACTGAATCGCAAAACCCGCCGTGTGCGGCGTCAGGAGCGCGATGTCGACCTGAGCCCAACCGAATACCGGCTGCTTGAGCACCTCATGCAGAACCCCGGCCGTGTCTACAGCCGTGAACAGCTGCTCGATGCCGTCTGGGGTCATGACATATATGTCGACGAGCGTACCGTCGATGTGCATGTCGGCCGCCTGCGCAAGCTCCTGAACAAAGGTCGGCGTAGCGACCCGATCAGAACCGTGCGCGGCGTCGGTTATTCATTCGACGATCGCTTTGGCGCCTGTTGAAAAGGCCGGATATCCCAACTCACCCACGTGCACGTTTCTGGCGCCTGCGGTCCTGTACCGGCTGATAGGCGATGCTTGCATGCGAATCGCAGTACGGCATGCCGGTCTTCGGCTTGCGGCCGCAGAAATAGAAATCCTCCGCGCCCGGGTCGCCGATCGGCCAGCGGCACGTGTGCTCGGTGAGCGACAGGATATTGGTTCGCTCGCCGGGCGGAATTTCGACCTCATGGATGGGCGAGGGTTCCGGATCCGGGTGGGATTGCGGCAACTCATCCATATCGGCATTGAGCGCCGCACCGCCTTGTGTCCGGAACTGGGTGACATGCGAGGGGTGTGTTGGCTGGCGCGTCTTGCGGGGCCTTGGCCGTGGTGAACGTGATGGGGTAGCGCGTCCCGACAGGCCGAGGCGGTGCACCTTGCCGATCACCGCATTGCGCGTAACGCCACCCATGCGTGTGGCAATTTGACTCGCACTCAAACCCTCTGCCCACAGCTTCGAGAGCAGTTCAACCCGTTCGTCAGTCCAACTCATTCCTGTTTCTCCTGCCGCATCCGGTGTGCCAACGTGTCAGACTCCTTCTCCGGCCGCTGAGTCACAGACTCGGCGCTCGGACCCCTCACAAACTCCCAGAAAACGCTACATTTCGTGGCTGGTTGATGGCTAAGCTACAATATCCACGGACTCACGCGCAAGCTCGCCAAACCATTATCCCCGGGGTTTTCCCCAATAATTGCCCGGTATACAGCCAGAGTACGGCACGTTTGAGCCGATTGACACTCAGCGATGCGAGTCCTTATAACGTGCTTCACGTTGAAGTTGATGCGCAACGCCGCCGGCGGCCCCGGCGGTTTTTTTGCTTTAAGGCGTCTAGAGCCCCTGTGATGACTTCGGAGTCACTTTGATGGACCAAATTAGTTCGAACGGTAAGGCGCGGCGCGTAGCGCGATGCCGGGACATCGCGCAAGCGGTGCAACGCTGCCGGCGGACTGATTTGGTCCACCAAAGGCCGGGTTGTCTTGCCGCGTGGCGGCGTTGCGCTTCTTATGAGATGTCCCGCATCGCATTGCGAAGCGCGCCTGACCACACAGCAAGACAGCCCGGTCAAAGTGGCTCGGAATTCATCAAAGGGGCTCTAGTGCGATGATCGATCCCATTCTGCCTACCTATGCAAGGTTTCCACTTGAGTTCGAGCAAGGCGAGGGCGCGCGTGTGCGCACCACATCGGGAGAGGAGTTTCTCGATTTCGGCGCCGGCATCGCGGTCAACGTGCTGGGCCACGCCCATCCGCATCTCGTTGCCGCATTGGGCGAGCAGGCGGCCAAGCTGTGGCACACGTCAAATCTCTATCAGATACCCGGCCAGAAACGGCTTGCCGCGCGCCTGGTGGAGGCGACCTTTGCCGACACCATGTTCTTCTGCAACTCCGGTGCTGAAGCCATCGAGTGCTCCATCAAGATGGCGCGCAAGTATCACGCGGTCCGCGGCGAGGGTGGCCGCTATCGCATCATTACGTTTGAAGGTGCGTTTCACGGCCGCACTCTCGCCACGCTCGCAGCTGGCGGGCAGGAGAAATATCTAGAAGGCTTCGGTCCCCGCGTTGAGGGATTTGATCAGGTGCCGTTCGGCGACCTCGAGGCGGTGCGATCGGCGATCGGCGATGAGACGGCCGCCATCCTCGTTGAACCCATACAGGGCGAGGGCGGCGTTAGGCCAGCGGAACCGGGCTTTCTGCGCGGCTTGCGCGAGCTCTGCGACGAGAACGGCCTGTTGCTCGTGTGCGATGAAATCCAGTGCGGCGTGGGCCGCACGGGCCGGCTGTTTGCGCATGAGTGGGCCGGCATTACCCCCGACATCATGGCGATCGCCAAAGCCATTGGCGGCGGCTTCCCGATGGGCGCCTGCCTCGCCACGGAAGAGGCCGCCCAGGGCATGACCGCGGGCACTCACGGATCGACGTTCGGCGGCAACCCGCTCGCCATGGCGGTCGGCAATGCGGTTCTCGACGTGGTCCTGGAAGACGGATTTCTCGACACCGTGCAAAAGCGTGCCGTGCAGCTGAGCCAGAAGC
>JAJFHE010000004.1 GCA_021775755.1 Hyphomicrobiales bacterium
GCGCTGCGAAAACGAACGGCCAACACGGTGACGGCGAACCTGGCGTTCCAAATAGGCGCGTTCTTCATCACTCAACACCAACGCAGATACGGGACGTCCGACGGTATTGGCCATGCCAATTGCTCCTGATAGAATCACCGCTGATTCATATCAGAAAATCATATTATGATGTGAACTTCAGTTCCAGAATACTAGTTGAGGTTGATCGATGCTCCACGGGCATTCACCCGCCCACCGGCTTTCAGATCGACTTCTTGCAGGGCGTCGATTGATACATCGCCGTAGGATCTAATTTCCACGCCGTTGCCCTCGAGCGTCAACTTGCCGCCCGGCGATCCTACTGTCACATCTGAGATCGCCTGAATGGTTATCGTGTTCGCTTTCGAATCTATTGTGATGAAGTTCGTTCCAGCCCCGTCACGAATTTCGATCTTTTCTGTGCCGTCGCTGTCGTCGATCTGGATCAGATGACCGCCGCGCGATCTTATGGTCAGCTTGGTATTCTCATCGACGATCCATTTCGCGTTATCCAGGTCACTCTGATTGTAGGACATTCCGGGCGGGGCAGATGCCGTCATGTTCAAGCTGCGAACTTCCTGCGCATATGCAAATCCGGGCGCAGCCAACGTCGCTGATGCAGCGGTTGTGGCAATGCCGGATTTCAGCAAATCTCTACGCTTCATTGTCTAATCCTCCCAACGGCTTTTGTATAATTCTGCCACAGCTTGGCGCGGGGTTGCGTTTCCCGTGGTTCAGGACACTACCATGAGCGCGTTTTGAAAAATCCACTTAGATCGCCGGTTGGCGAGCCTCTGAGTGCCGCGCCTGATCTATTTCGACGAACGGCGAAAATCCGGTTTGCGCTTTTCAAGAAACGCCGACAGGCCCTCCGCCGCTTCAGGATGATCGCGCGCCTCGTTGATGAGGCGGGCTTCCAGGTCGAGCTGGGTTTCAAGGCTGTTTGAACGCGCTGAGCCGATCAGTTCCTTGGCCCGCGCCAGCGCCGCGCGCGGACCGCCGGCGAGCCGCTCGGCCCAGGCGGTTGCGTCGGCGAGCACCTCGCCGGGCGCGCTCAACCGATTGACGACACCGAGCCCGTGCAGCCGCTCCGCGCCGATGGGATCGCCGAAAAAGCAGAGCTCGGCGACAAGTTGTGGCGGCAGGCCGCGATTGAGGAACGCCGTCGCACCTCCGTCCGGATTGAGACCGATCTTGACGTAAGCCACAACAAAGCGCGCGTTTTCCGCGGCAACGATCAGATCGCACGACAGGGCAAGCGAGCACCCCGCACCCGCTGCCGACCCCTCGACCGCCGCGATCACCGGCTTCGGGCACTGGCGGATCGACTTGATCCAGCCATGCAGCGCATCGACCGATTGCTGACGCTCCGCCGGCGCCATATCGATGCTCTTGCGCAGTCGCTGAATGTTGCCGCCGGAGCAGAAGTTACCTTCCGCGCCCGAGATGACGATCGCCCCGATGCCATCGTCGCGGCCGGCATGCATAAGCTCCGCGCGGCCCGCTGTGTACATCTCCGCAGTCAGCGAGTTTCGCGACTTCGGGTCGTTGAGGGTCAGGAACAAAACCTCGCCCCGGCGCTCGATAAGAAGGCTGCCATCGCTCATGCTGACTTTCCTTTCGCCACCGCGCGTCCCGCGAGCCGCTTGTAGGTGCCGGTTGCCGTGGCGATCACATCGCCGTGCTCGTCGAATACCTTTGCTTCGGTAAACACGAGACGGCGTCCGCCACCTGTTTGTACCGCTTCAACGCGAACCCGCCCTTCATCGACAATGCCGACAAAATTGCACGTCATCGAAACTGTGACGAGGCCCGGATAGTCCGGGTCGTCGTGACCTGCCGTGCACGCATAGCCGCAAGCCGCATCGAGCACCGTCATGATGACACCGCCGTGCAGCACATCTGAGCGGTTGAGATGAAACGGCTTGATGTCGAGGGTCAGCGTTGCGGTGCCGTCACCGGTTTCAACGTCGTAGCCGACATGTTTCTTGAAGCCGCTTTCGATATTCAGTACCGGGTTGTCTCCGCTCATGTCCCCCCGCCCTGCGCCCGCGCATGTTCCTCGCGAAGTTTTGTCTTCAACACTTTGTTGCTGCCGGACAGCGGTAACGGCCCCTCACGAAAGCTTACGCTACGTGGACATTTGTAGTTGGCGATGCGCTCGTGGCAAAACGCGATCAGCTCATCGGTGCTGGCCGTCGCACCGGCCTTCAATACGATCACCGCGTGCACCGCTTCGACCCATTTTTCATGCGGCACGCCGATTACCGCACTCTGCGCCACGGCGGGATGCTTCTCCAGAGCGTTTTCCACTTCGACGGAATAGACGTTTTCGCCACCCGACACGATCATGTCTTTCACCCGGTCAACGAGATAAAGATAACCGTCCTCATCGAGATAGCCTGCATCTCCGGTATGAAACCAGCCGCCGCGCAGCGCTTTCTCGGTGTCTTCGGGCCGGTTCCAGTAGCCTTTCATGATGTTGGGCCCACGCACCGCGACCTCGCCGATTTCTCCTTGTTTCAGGTCGCCGTCGTCTTCATCGATAATGCGGACTTCCACATAAGGCAGCGTCTTGCCGGCGGAACGCAGCCGGTGCGGCGCGGCGTCAATGTCACGGTGTTCCTCCGCGCCGAGCACCGTGATGAGAGGTGCCGCTTCGGTCATGCCATAGCCCTGCCGGAACTCCACATGCGGCAGGCGGTCCATGGCGCGCCGCAGCAGGGTTTCGGTAATCGGCGAGGCGCCATAGCCGATGGTGCGGAGAGAGGACAGGTCGACGGTATCGATATCTGTGTGATCGAGCATCATGCCGATCATTGTCGGCACCAGCGACATCGCCTCAATGCGATGTTCTTCAATCGCATGGAGGACGGCGCCGGCTTCGAAACGCGGCAGGATCACTGTATGGGCGGCAGCCGTGGCAGAGGCGAAAACGCGCTGCGACGTCGCCACATGAAAATAAGGGCCGGGATAGAGCCCGCGCCTCAACTCGCCGGTGCGGTAGGCCAGCAGAACGCCAAGCGAGTTCATGTAGTAGTTGGCATGTGTCAGCATCACGCCTTTCGGCTGCCCGGTCGTTCCGCTCGTATAGAACAGATAGCCGACCTCATCGGCCGGGCCGTCGACGGCCTCGCCGGGTTGAGCGGTATCGATCAGTGCATCGAGCAGAAGGTGGGGAGCCGCAATCCGGCCTTCCGAAACGCCTTCGAGAATAAGATGGCGCACCGTAGGGCATTCGGCACTAAGCCGGGAACCTGCTTCGGCGAACGCGTCGTCAACGATCAGAGTGACGGCGGTGCAATCGTCGATGATTTCCGCAAGTTCCGCCTCCGCATGGCGCGTGTTGAGCGGCACCAGAATGGCGCCGGCCCAGGCGGAGGCGAAGAACGCAACGAAATAGTCGAGGCTGTTAAGGGCGAGATAGGCAACGCGGTCGCCGCGATTGACACCAAGCGCTTGCAGGGCCGCGGCGAACCGCGCGCAGCGCTCAAGCGTTTCTGTCCAGGTGAGCGAGCGCCCCTGGAAAGTCAGCGCGGGGCGGCTTCCTGCCTGACGCGCGGCACGTTCTATGAGCCAGGTCAGACGCATCAAGAACCGTCACGCACTCCAGACGGCAAGGCCGCCCGCGGCGGGGTCCGCCGCGATTGCGCCGAAGCGCTCCAGGTGGTGGTCGGCGTCGCCGTACAACATGTCGGCTACCATGACACGTTTTACCGCATCGCCAAGATCATATTCCGCCGTCACTCCGATACCGCCATGCAGCTGAACCGCTTCGGTCGCGATCTTGCGGCCGCGCGTGCCGATATAGGTCTTGGCCGCAGATACCATGCGCGCACGTGCGGTGGCGTCTCCACCATCGCAGGCGACACTTGCGGCAAAGCACAAGGACTTCGCGTGCTCGTACTCCAGCACCATATCGACGGCGCGATGCTGCAGCGCCTGAAACGTGCCGATCGGCCGGCCGAACTGCTCGCGGGTGCGCAGATATTCCTGTGTCAGATCGTTGATTACCTCCAGCGCGCCGATGGCCTCGCCGCAGATCGCAACCGCCCCTCTGTCGCTTGCCGCTTCTACCAGCGCCAGCACGTCCCTGCCCGCCAGCTGAAGCCCCGTTGCCAGCGTGTTGTCCAATTCGACCTCGGCGGCGCCGCGACCGTCGGCCAGCGGATACCCCCGCACGTCGACACCGGAGGCATCGGCGGACACGAGAAACAGTCCAAGACCATCGCGGTCCCTTTGTTCGCCACTTACACGCGCACTGACGATGAACTGGTCCGCGTGATCTCCGCCCGGCACCACAGCCTTCGATCCGGAAAGCCGGGAACCGTCGCCATCCGGTTCGGCGCATGTTGCCACATCCGCCAGATTGTAGCGTGATTGGGGTTCAAGGAAGGCTGCCGCGACCCGTGTTTCGCCGCCGATGACGCCGGCCAGCACCATATCGCGAAGCTCCGATGGTTCCGTCGCCGCAAGCACATGTCCGGCGACAACCGCGGACGCCGCGAACGGATCGACCGCCAGGGCACGCCCGAATTCCATGCAGGAAATCAGGATGTCGCTCATGCTGCCGCCGAACCCGCCGTCGGCTTCCGCAAACGGCAGACCGAACAGGCCAAGCTCGGCGTAATGCGCCCAGAGCGTCGGGCTCAGCGTCTCGCCGGCTTCGGCAAGCTTGCGCCGCGCGTCCGAAGGAAACGCGTCGGAAAACAGGCGCCTCAGGCTGTCCGAAAAGAGCTGCTGCTCCTCGCTATAGGAAAAATCCATGAGTTCCGATCTCTAAAGATTGAGGACGCGTTTTGCGATGATGTTCTTCTGGATCTCGTTGGAGCCGCCATAAATCGTCGTCTTGCGGCGGTCGAGAAATCCGCTCGTGCCGACACCGGCATATTCCGGTCCGACCGGCGCCTCGTTCCAGTTTGAATTGCGGGCATCGGGGATCCACGGTGCCGCGTAAGGCCCGGCCGCTTCCATGGTCAGCTCCATCAGGCGCTGCTGAAGTTCCGATCCCTTGATCTTGAGAAACGACGACAACGCACCGACACCGCCGCCCGAACCGCCGGAAAGTACGCGCATGTTGGTGTATTCAAGCGCCAGAAGCTCGATTTCAAGATCTGCAAGTTTTGCCTGGAACAGCGGGTCTTCAATGAGCGCACGGCCGTTCTTCTGCTCGATGCGGGCTATCTCCTTGAGAAGTTCCAGATCCGCCTTGCTCTGTCCGACGCTGGCAATGCCGACACGCTCGTTGACGAGCAGGAACTTGGCATAGTCCCAGCCCTTGTTTTCCTCTCCGACAAGATGCTCAACGGGCACGCGCACGTCTTCCAGAAAGATTTCGTTGACGTGATGCTCGCCGTCGAGCGTCATGATCGGGCGCAGCTCGACACCGGGGGTGTCCATGTCGATGAGCAGCATGGAAATGCCTTCCTGCTGCTTGACCTCGTTGTCAGTGCGCACGAGGCAGAATATCCAGCCCGCGAAATGACCGAGCGTCGTCCAGGTCTTCTGACCGTTGACGATGTAGCTGTCGCCGTCGCGCACCGCCCGGGTTTTCAGAGAAGCCAGATCGGAGCCCGAACCCGGCTCTGAAAACCCCTGGCACCACACTTCCTCGCCGCTTTGCATGGGCGCCAGAAACCGTTCCTTCTGCCAGTCGCTGCCGAAATTGATGATGACCGGCCCGACAAGACGAACCCCGAAGGGTATGATGCGTGGCGCCCCCGCCCGGCACGCTTCCTCGTCATAAATATGGTGCTGCACCGGCGTCCACCCGGTACCGCCGTGTTCTTCCGGCCAGTGCGGCGTCGCCCAGCCCTGCGCGTGGGCGATCTTGTGCCAGCGCAGATAGTCATCCTTCGTCAGCCGCTTCATTTTTTTGACCTTGTCGGCAAGGTCGGGAGGCAGTTTTGCCTCCAGAAACGTGCGCACCTCGGCCCGGAAGGCTTCTTCCAGATCGCTGTATGACAGATCCATGTTGTTTTCCTTCGAAAGCCCCTTGGAATTGCGCGCGATGCGATTATCACGAGCCGCATAGCACTCCGCAACCTGTTTGGCGTCGACGCGTCAATTCGCTCGGACTATCATTCCCTTGCAGCTGACAGGGAACACATGAGCGAAAACACCAACGACTACGGCGCACTGTTTCGTCTTGACGGCAAACGCGCCCTCATTACCGGATCCACCAAAGGCATCGGACGCGCCATTGCCGAAGCCTTTGCCCAGGCCGGTGCCGAAGTCATCATTTCCAGCCGCAAGGCGGAAGCCTGCATGGAGGTCATGGACGCCATTGGCGAAGCTGCCGTGGCGATCCCCTGCAACATGTCCAGCCCCGACGACATCCGCGCGTTAGCCGAGCGCGCGCTCGATGGCCTCGGCGGCATCGACATCTTGGTGTGCAATGCCGCCGTCAATCCGCATTTCGGTCCGATGTCGGGATTGCCGGAAGAGGCCTATGACCGGATCATGGACACCAACCTCAAGAACAATCTTCTGCTGTGCAATCTCATCATCCCGCAGATGGCGGAGCGCCGCGACGGGTCCGTCATCATCGTCTCCTCGATTGCCGGCCTCAAAGGTAACGCCATGCTCGGCGCCTATGGACTGTCGAAGGCCGCGGACATGCAGCTCGTACGCAATCTCGCGGTTGAATGGGGGCGCTCGAATGTGCGCGCCAATTGCATCGCGCCCGGCCTCGTGCGCACCGATATGGCGCGCGTCTTGTGGGAAGACCCCGAGCGCGAAAAGGCCGCTGCAGGTTCTTATGCGCTGGGCCGCATCGGCGAACCGATTGATATCGCGGGCGTCGCGCTGTTCCTCGCCGGACCGGCGGGCAGTTTTGTTACCGGCCAGACCATCGTAGCCGACGGCGGCGCGATGGTTTCAGTTGGAGAATACTCATAAGAACCGGAGCGCCGAGACATGATCACTCCCGACTATGTTCGCACAATGGCCGCCTACAACAACTGGCAGAACGGGCATGTTTTCGCCGCTGCCAGCAAACTGGACGATGACGCCCGGCGCGAGAACAGAGGCGCATTCTTCGGCTCCATTCACGCGACCCTCAATCACCTGTATTGGGGCGACCGACTGTGGATGAGCCGATTTTCCGGCACCGCTGCGCCGCGCATGACCAGCGTCGAAGACTCCGTGTCGGAATGCCGGCAATGGGCCGACCTCACGTTTCAGCGCCTTGAACTCGACCGCGAGATTGAGGTCTGGGCGCGGGATGTTTCCCACGAAGCACTCAACCGCGATCTCACCTGGTTTTCAGCAGTGCTTGACGCCGAGGTGTCCCGGCCGCTGCCCGCGCTTGTCGTCCATTTCTTCAACCACCAGACCCACCATCGCGGCCAGGTCCATGCCATGCTCACGGCCGCAGGACGAAACCCGGGCGATACGGACCTTTTCCTGATGCCGGAGGCGGATTAGGCCGTGTACTCATAATCGCGAAATGTTGACGCCGCCCGGAATCATGTCCGGTTAGCACCCAACTCAAGACGTTTTCGTACGGCCGGTGGTACGGAGAAAATGTGGTCTTCCCCGGTTTTAGTGGACGGTTCAAAAAGATCCGGTTGACTGTCTTTCGAAGTCAACGGGGCTGATGTTGCCAAGATATCCATGGCGACGCTTTCGATTGTAGAACACCTCAATGTACTCGAACAGATCGGC
>JAJFHE010000031.1 GCA_021775755.1 Hyphomicrobiales bacterium
TCATCGACTCGCCGCGCTGCCAGCGATCCCATATCTCCGTCTTCTGTTCCGCGGTAAAATAGATCCGACGCCTGTAGCTCATCTCCACACTCCATCTTTGCATCAAAGACTAAAGTGTTGCGCCGACCTATTGAGAGCACCGTGCTGACCGGACATTCTCTCGGATGGCCTCAATAGATCGCGTCTATGAGAACGAAGGCCAGGCCGGCTCCGGGGCGCGGCCTTACTCCTGAGATCCGGTGCCTGCTGATTCTTCCAGATTGCCTGGATTGAAGACGTCCCCGAAGGTGCTGGCGCCCGGGCTCTGAACGGCCGCGCCGTCATCGCCACTCCCCCCGCCGCTACTCCCCTCGCCGGACGGCGCCGCGCCTTCGCCTTCTTCGAGGTTGCCGGGATCGAACACGTCACCGAACGTGCCACGGCCCGGATTTGTATCGGACGCCCCGCTGCCCGAGCCGTCGGGAATTGCCGGGGCCTGCGGCTGCGTCTGCTCTCCACCCTGCGGCGAGAAGATGTCGGGACCTTGACGCTGCTGCAGCAGTTCCTTCTGCAGGCGAACATCTACCTTGCACTGATTGGGACTGTACTGCGAGCCGAACCACACGGTGCCCAGACCGGCGACGAACACCAGCATGAGAAGGATCATTGCAGGATTTCCCGACAACCAGCCCTGCATCTTGTTGGCAGCCGCAGATGAGCTGTCGGTGATCTCGCCGCGCTCGATCTTGAGTTGCTCGCGCCGTCTCAGAGCCTCGTGCGCGATGGCCCCCACAAGCGTAATAGCAACGATGATTACTGCCAGAGAACTGATCGACGGGTTGATGCCGTAGCGGACCTTGCTCGCCAGAACGGTTGTCAGCGTGCTCTGATCGATTACCGTGAACACGGTCGTGTTGTAGTTTTCAAATGACGCCAGAAACGCCAGCACCGCCGCCGACCCGATGGCCGGATAGAGGAACGGCAGGAGGATCTTGCGGAACGTCTGCGTGTGCGTTGCGCCGAGATCGAGAGCCGCCTCCTCAAGCGCCGGATCGAACCGCTGCAGGCGCGAAATGAACACCAGCATGCAATAGGCGGATATGAAGGTCGACTGGCCGATGATCGTCAGGAAGATGCCGTCATAGAACACGCTGTCGTAGCGTGCGTCGAACATCGTCCCGAGCCGGTCCCAGAAGATCAGGGTCGAAATCCCGAGCACGACACCCGGCACCAGGATCGGCGAGATCACGATTGTGTAATACCAGGGGCGCAGCCGCGGCCAGACCTGTGTCAGGATCAAGGCGCCCGCCAGTCCGATGAGCACCGACAGCACGACCACGCCGCCGGCAATGATTAAACTGTTGGTCAGTCCGGTGATAAGAGCGTCATCGCGCGCCAGAACATCGAACCATTCGAGGGTAAAGCATTCCCAAGGGCTGACCCGCGGAAACTCGGAACTGTTGAACGCCGTCATACTCATCAGGATCAGCGGCCCAAACAGATAGCCGAAGAATATGATGAGATAGAGCCCGATGAATATGGAGAGAAATGTGCTCGACTTCATCGGCCAATCTCACCGAGTTTGACCTTGAACAGCCGCATCATCAAAAGCACGAAAATTATGCACGATGCAAGCAGCACGATGGCGTAGGCCGAACCGCGCGGCCAGTTACCGCCGGTATTGAACCACTGGTAGATCAGCTGCGTAAACCACAGGCTCGATGGTCCGCCAAGAATCTGCGGCGCCGCCAGCGCGCCGGCGCTCAGCATGAACACCATCGTACACCCCGACGTAATACCGGGCTTGGCGAACGGCATGACGATGCGCCAGTGGATACGCCACCATGGCGAGCCGAGATCGCGCGCCGCCTCGATCTGGTTTTTGTCGAGGCTTTCAATGGCGTTGTAGATCGGGAAGATCATCAACAGGATGTAGGCGTAACCAAGACCTGCATATAGGGCGATATCGGCCTTGATGAAGTCGACGGGCTGATCGACAAGGCCAATCGTGACAATGAACGTGTTGATGACACCGCTTGCGCCAAACAGGATCTTGAATGCGAAGGCGCGTAGCAACTCGTTCACCCAGAACGGCACCACCAGCGACAGCACGACAAGCCGGGCCACCCCTCCCCTGGCAACCTGCGCAAGGAAATAGGCGATCGGATAGCAAATCATAAAATCGAATACAGTAACGAAAACGGCAGCGAGAATCGTCCGCCCGAACACGGAGAGGTCGACCACATTGAATGGTTCGGGATTTCCGGGGCTGCCGAACACCAGGAACGTGTAGTTGGCCATCGTGTAGACGTCTTCCGGTCCGCCAACCTTGGAAGGCGGCAGATTGTCCCGGAAGGAAAAGTCGAGCATCGTTAGTTGCGGCAGGATGATCATCATGAGCATCCAGAAGGTCACGGCGGCGAGCAGGTAGCCGCCGACGAACAGCCCGTGCCGGTCGAAGAATTTTCTCAGAACGGTAACCGGGTTCATGCGCCGCTCGCTCCCGACTTGATGGTCATCGCTACCGCCTCTCCACCGTCACTCGCTCGCCAGCGCACCGACTGGAAGCGCAACGGCCCGATCCGCGTCAAAAGTCACGGTGAGTTTTGTACCGGTGGCGGAAGCGCGTGACTGCCCCTTGTTGACAAGCGACATTTTAAGCGGCTCTCCCGCCGCCGTCTCCATGAAGACGTGATAGTTAGAACCTTCGAACTCTTCGGTGACAACGGTGGCCGAGATCTTGTTGCCGCCCCGCGAGCCGGTTTCCACGATACCGACCGCTTCGGGTCGCACGAACAGCATGGCACGATCGCCCGTATTCAGCCCGCCCTGTACGGCAGTGGCAACCCGTGCCCGCAGCTTGCCAAGATTTGTATCCACCGTCGCAACGTTCTTCGACAGAGCCGTGACTTTGCCGCTCAACACATTGTTTTCTCCGACGAAGGACGCCACGAACGGTGTCGCGGGATCGTCATAGATCGCCTGTCCGTCCGCGACCTGCTCAATGACACCATCACGCATTACCGCGACGTTGTCGGACATGGTGAGCGCTTCTCCCTGGTCGTGTGTGATGTAAATGAAGGTAATTCCGACCTGCTGCTGGATGGCACGCAGTTCGGTACGCATGTGCTGGCGCAGTTTGAGATCGAGTGCCGACAACGGCTCGTCAAGCAGCAGAACATCGGGTTGTGCGCATAACGCACGCGCAATGGCGACGCGCTGGCGCTGACCACCGGAAAGTTCGTGCACCATTTTTTCGCCCTGGTCCGCGAGCGCGATCAGCTCAAGCAGTTCATCGGCACGATGACGCCGTTCCTTTTTGCCGGCACCTTTCACTTCCATCGAAAACGAAATGTTTTCCCAAACCGTCATCAGCGGGAACAGCGCTAGATTTTGAAATATCAAAGCCGTCGGGCGCTTGTTCGGACCAATACCCGCCATATTGGCGCCGCCGATGGATACGGTTCCCTCGCTTGGCTCGAGAAAGCCTGAAATGGCGCGAAGGATCGTCGTTTTTCCACAGCCCGACGGGCCCAGAAAACTGAAGAATTCGCCACCTTTGATGTTGACGTTGGCTTCGCGCACGGCGACAAAGTCGCCGAACCTCACCCAGACATCGTCCAACTCGACCCCTACGCCCGCGCTCATTATTTGCCTCTGCGACGATTGTGTTCACAGCCCCCAATGTCAGCCGGCAGCTGTGACACATTTCAGTGAATAACGGCAACTCCCGGCCGTGATTGTCCACGGCCGGGAGGTTTCGTAGACCGCGTATTAAGCGCTCACGAACTTGTTGCGGTACTCGGTACGCACATCGGCATACCACTGCGCTTCCGCCGGCCACGGGTTGAGATTGGCCAGCGAATCGCCCGGATAGGCTTCCGAGAAGTTCTTCGCGTACTCCGCGCCGGCAAACTTGTCGGCACCGAGAACCGGTGAGTTGTAGCCATGCGTGTCGATCGCTTTGCCCGCGGGCTCGGCGCGATAGGCAAACTCAATGAACGTATAGATCTGGTCGATATTTTCCGCACCGACCGGGATCGACATGCCGTCGACCCATGCCATGGAGCCTTCGCGCGGCGCCTGATACATGATCGGATCACCTGCATTCTTCATGGCGATGGGCGGGCCGTCCCAGGTTTGTCCGCAGATCACACCGTCATTCAGAAGACCGTTCTTTTGGGTGTCGGCATCGTTCCAGAACAGTTTGATGTGGTCCTTGCGCGCGATGCACCATGCGGTAATTTTTTCCCAGACCGGACGCATCTGCTCTTCGCTCTCATAGGCACGCCAGACATCGCCTTCATTTAGCTCGCCAATGGTTTCCATGTAGAGCCCGGCGCCGAGCATCATCGAATGCGGACGGCCCATGGTCTTGCCCTTGGTTTCTTCCGACCAGACGTCACCGTAACTCGGCACGCCGCCCGACGGCGTCCACAGATCGGTCCGCCAGCCAATGCCTTCCGTACCCCAGATATGCGGCAACCAGTGCACACCGGCGCCTTCGAAGTTCCAGGACGTTTCGCCGATTTTGGCCATCGCCGGGTTGACCCGCTCGACCGGTACACGGTTCATGTCGAACGGCTGCACCAGCTCAAGCGGCCCCCACTGGCCGGAGCGGTTGTTGGTCGGGCTGATAATGTCGAAACCCCGGCCCTTGGTCGCTTTCATCTTGTTGATGATTTCTTCGTTCGAACCGATGCCGGTATAGTTGACCTTGATGCCGGATTCACTTTCGAATTCTTCGATGAACGCCGGTGGCAGATAATCGGACCAAAGGAGAATGTTGACCTCCCCCGATGACGAGAGCGCGTTGCGCACGAGCGCCGGGCTGGCCACCGCAACGGCCCCGACGGCGGCGCCGCCCTTCAGGAATGAACGGCGTTGGAACTTCCTGGCAGCTTCCGCCGTCTTCTGCGACGACACTGCCGAAACTGTTAGTTTTTTCATCTATCACCCTCCCAGATGAGCAAGATAAAACCTTGACGAAGCGCTCAAACAAACCGTGCGCCTTCGGTTCTTGATTTATGACACACGGATACAACAAACACGCGACACAGCAGCTATCCCGCAGCGCCATCGGTTTGTGGTCTGAGCAATGCAAAAGTATGGCGACGCAATCAGTCGCCGGTCAACTGTTTAGTGCAATGGGACCACCGCTTGGCACCGACTGGCACCATAGATATCCCACGCATGGAGCCAGCCTGCTAGACGCTTGGGCTTTGCGCCGGAAACTCCCTGCAAGGAAATGCTCTACGGGAACGCCATTTCCGGTTCGTAAGAATTGAAGCTTTCAAGTGCCTGACCATTGCACTGGCGCTGCCATTCGCTACCGGGCATGACCGCGGAGACGCACTTGTAGGTCTTGCGGTACGCGTCCGTAACGGCATTCTCTTCAATCGCAATCGCGACAATGCCGGCGACAACGCCGTTCTGGCGTTCCACCAGCCGGATCGCGCCATCCATCGTACCGCCGGTCTCGACCCACTGATCGACAAGCAACACGCGTGTGCCCGGCGCAAATGCCGGCTGACGCATTTCCATGGTCTGGGTGCGGCCGGAGTAATTTGAGAACTCCACGCCATCCGTATCGACACAGAGCTTGCCCGCCTTGCGGATCGGCAGCATGCCCCGGCCAAGCCGCGCCGCCATCGCCGCAGCCAGCACAAACCCCATGGAATCAAGACCCGCGACCACGTCGACCTCTTCTCCGGAATACGATTCGCACAGATCATCAAGCAGATCGTGGAATGCCCGCGCATTGATGTAGATCGATGTCGGATCTAGCCAGGCGAATTTCTCGCCTTTGGTATTCGGCGACATGATCGACAGATACCAGCGATCGTCGCGGGCACCTTTTGCTGGAGTTTCAACTGACATGTCTGCCTCCTGTTGTTTGAACACCTGCGCGCCGAGCCGTGCGGATCAACCGGCGCAGACGCACAGGGTCGATATTGTAGAAATCGCCTTGATGATTGATACCCGTGGCCACCAGCATCGCGTCGACATGGGGCGCGTAACTGCCTACGTTTTCGGGAGTGATGCCTGACGCCAGTCCAAGCGCCTGACCGCCCAGGCCTTCGACAAAAGCGGCGATCTTGCCGTGCTCCGCCTCCTCGCCGGTGGCGACACCCGACGTCGTCACCACATCCATGTAGCGCGCCGCAATGGCCGCGCTGCGTGCGTAGTCTTGCGGCGCGACATCGCGTTGTTTCTTGAACGCGGTACCGCCGAAATAGAGCCCGTCCCAGTCGCAGGCCGCACGCACCGCGGCAATATCATCGGCTTCCGTTTGCTCGTCGGCTTGTTCATCGATGCGGGCGTTATCGGCCCAGTAGGCATCGACACGCGCGCCCTTCGCTTCAAGCTCGGCGAGCAGGGGAAAGGCATCGCGACCCGTCACGCCCAGAAAATTGACGCCTATCCAGAGGTCCGGCAGATCGCCACGCACCTGTTCGATGATCGGCAGAAGGTCACGCTCGGGGAAATCGTGATTGATAAGAAAGACCCCCTGCGCGCTTTCTTCCACTGCAATCACGGCATTGCCCAGCGCCTGCTCATGCGACAGCACGTGGATGACCGGCAGGATGGCGGGGCCGACACATTTGAACTCTTTGTGTAACTCGGTTCGGTGCATGGTGTCGCCTATTGCGAAGACGGCACAGCTGGCCGTGCCTATTCGGTGCCGGCCAGATTAATCATCGACTTCGGATAAGAGAAATTTATACTATCAATACAGACATAAACCAGCGATATGATGCGCCGTACACCCAACATCCCCACCGATCTTTTGCGAACCTTCATCACGGTAATCGATCTCGGCAGTCATACAAAAGCCGCCGACGCACTTGGCCGGTCGCAACCTGCTGTAAGCCTGCAGATCAAACGGCTCGAAGATGTCGTCGGCGCGAAGCTGATGGCTCAACGCGGCCGGCAGTTCAGCTTGACCGGGGAAGGCGAAGTCCTGGCCGTTTACGCACGTCAGATTTTGCGTCTCAACGATGAGGCAATGGGAGAGTTACGCGGCTCGGAAGCT
This sequence comes from Hyphomicrobiales bacterium, assembly GCA_021775755.1. Lineage (GTDB taxonomy): Bacteria > Pseudomonadota > Alphaproteobacteria > Rhizobiales > JAJFHB01 > JAJFHE01. Next base: position 7,016 of record JAJFHE010000031.1, read on the forward strand.
GCCGGCGGCATCCGCGTCGGACTGCCAACCGATTACGCCATCGCCTTTTTGCAGTCGATGCTGACCGACCTTGCGATTGAACACGCCGACATTGAACTTGAGATTCATTGTGGACTGAGCCGGTATCTGCATGACGCTCTGCATGGCGATGAGCTCGATATGGTCGTCGCCATCACGCAATCCGGCGCCTCGTCTTATCTGGTGCGCTCGTGGCGCGAACAGCCGGTTTGGGTGTGCGCCGCCGACTCCACCAAACACGGCGCCAACCCCGTACTTCTCGTTTCACACCCCGAGGGCTGCGAGTATCGCAATCGCATGGTGCAGGCGCTCGCCCGCGTCGAGCGGCCGTGGCGCACCGCGTTTACAAGCCCGGGCATCGGCGCTCTGCAGCAGGCGGTCATTGACGGCATGGGCGTGAGCGCCATGACGCGCAAAACCTGCATCGAGGGGATGCGCATCCTTGATGAAAAAGACAATTTTCCAAGGCTCGATGAAATCGGCATTGGCCTCTACTACAAACACCCCCGGCTGACCGACGCCGGGCTTCTTGTCGCCAATCGGCTGATTACCGCGCTTGACGAGGCCGCGGTACACCGCGGCGACGCGCTCTGAGGGGAATGCCCGCACGGTTCCCTCATGTGGAAAAGATTTATGTGAGCATTTACATCATAAATTGTTCAAATGAAGATGTTGCGCCTAATCTGGCGCGGGCGTACTCCGCGCAAGCCGAACATTGGTGCCATCCGGCCCGTTGCCGACAATAATGGCAACGGTTCAAGTCTGAGGGCACGACACAAGGCGTCCACACCCCAGAGGCGCCGCGAATTCACCAGGGAGGAATGACACATGAAAAAGAACGACAAGACCCAGATACTTTCCGCCAGCCGCCGCGATATCCTGAAGTATTCCGGCGCCACCGCGGCCACGATTCTCGCGGCACCGTGGGTAAACCGCGCCTGGGCCGACACTGTCGAACTCAACATGCTGTCGTGGTACGGCCTTGCCGAGCCCGACATGGTCGAAGAGTTCGAAGCCGAGAACAATGTGAAGTTCAAGCCGAAGTACTATGCCGGCGGCGACAACATGCTGGCAGCGCTTGCGCAATCGCCGGCGGGCACCTTCGACATAATTCATACCGACGCCGAATACGCACGCATCCTCATCGCACGCGGCGATCTGATCGACGAGATGGACCCGTCGGACTATCCCTTCGGCGACATGCAGCATGAAGACTTCAAGAACTTCCCCGGCCACTGGGCCGACGGCAAACTCTATTCGGTTATCTGCCGGTTCGGCCACCTCGGCGTTTCCTACAACACCGAAGCCGTCACCCACGATGAAGCAATGTCCTACAATGTGTTTTGGGACTCCAAGCTCACCGGCAAAGTCGGCCACTTCGACTGGCACCTGCCGAGCCTTGGCGAAATCAGCCTGCTCAACGGCAACAACGACCCGAGCCCGTTCAATATCGATCAGGCCGCCTGGGAAGCCGTTCAGGCGAAAACATTGAGCCTCAAGCCGCAGGTCAAAGGTTTCTTCGACTATGGCGGAACCTTTTCGTCCCTGAAGAACGGCGAGATCCTCGCCTGCGTCGGCATCGGCGACTGGGTGACGGGCGTGGTCGCCGCGGACGGCGCAGCGGTGGACTCAGTGGTGCCAGATGAAGGCGGCATCCAGTGGACGGAATCCTATTCGATCGTCTCGACGTCGACGAAGAAAGACATGGCGAATAAGTACATTCAGTATGCGCTGTCGCCTGCCGGTCAGGTGCGCTCCGCCAACATGAAGGCCTATCCGGGCTTCTGCGTGACCAATGCCGGTCAGGAAGCTCTGATCAAGGCCACTCCCGACGAGGCCCGCCGCACCGGTCAGATGCCGGGCATGTCGAACAATCCGATCACCTTGATCAACGAGGGCCGAATCCACTACCGCGACACGCCCAAGCAGCAGTCGCTGGAGGACTGGAACGAGTTCTGGTCGGAATACAAAAACGCCTGAGCGGGACCATTACACACGCGGGCCGGTTGCAAAACCGGCCCGTTCGCATTTCACTGCCAGGTTCAACACCTGAACGGGTAAAGACGATCGGCAGGATGCCCCGATGAGCGACGATACGGCGAGCGCGCTCGCCAAGCCCGCGACAACCGCCACGAAGCGTGAGCCCTGGAGCGCCTATGCGCTCACCTGGCGGGTGCCGCTTCTGATCTGGCAGTTTCTGTTCTTCGTCGTGCCCTTGTGTTTTCTCATCTACCTGAGTTTCTGGCTCGTCAAGAACTACCGCATGATCCCCGGTTTCGATGTCGTCAACTGGGTGAAAATGTACTCGAAGGGCTATTTCTGGGACGCCTATTATCTGACCTTCGCAATGGCCGCCCTTGCCACCGTTGTGACAACCATCGTGGCGTTCCCCTGCGCCTATGCCCTGTCGTTCAAAGTCTCCGAAACGACGCGGCGCTGGGCGGTATTCTTTCTCATCATCCCGTTTTTCACCTCTTATCTGGTCCGCATTTACGCCTGGCAGGTGATCATCGCCGAAAACGGCGTGATCAACGGTCTTCTGTCCTATATCGGACTTGGCCCCTTCATCATGCTCAACACGAAATTCGGCACGCTGATCGGCTATATGGCGCTGTGCATGCCGCTTGTCGTCATTCTCCAGACGTTCTCCATGGCCAATGTCGACCGCAATCTGATCGAGGCGGCACATAATCTCGGCTGTGGCCGTTTGCGAACGGTGTTCACGGTAATCGTGCCGCTGGCGAAAGTCGGGCTCATAATCGGCGCCGTCTTCTGCTTCATCCTCTCGTTCGGCGACTTCGTCAGCCCCTATTATCTCGGCGGCTCACGGCCGCCGACGCTCAGCATTCTCATTATCGACACCACCAAGTCCGGCCAGCAGTGGCCGAAATCGGCGGTCGTCGCGGTGACGATGATCGCCACGCTTCTGGTCGTCGCATTTGCCGCCGTCGCCACGGCCTACAGGAAGCCGAAATGAACGCCGACCGGTCCATCGCCATATTCCTGCGCATCTATATCGGTGTGGTGTTCTGCTTCGTCTTCGCACCGATCGTTGCGAGTTTCGTGTTCTCGTTCAACACCGACCGGTTCCCGACCATCCCGCTCGGCGGCTTTACCCTGCACTGGTACGAGACCATTCTCTCCGACCCGGACGTCTGGGATGCGCTGAGAGTATCGCTCATCACGTCCGTCACGGTTTCGGTGATCTCGACATTCATCGGCTTTTGCGCCGCCTACACCGACTTCCGCTACAAGTTCTTCGGCAAGAATGCCTACCTTGCGCTCGCGCTGCTGCCGCCGACAATCCCGCTCGTCATCATGGGGCTCGCGATGCTCGCCTGGCTGTCACAGATCGGCATGTCCGGCTACATCCACTCCATCATCATTGCCCATGTCGTGATGTGCACGCCGTTTGCCATGGCCATCATCCGCATCAGGCTGGCGCAGATGGACCCGAGCCTGGAAGCCGCCGCATGGAACCTCGGCGCCAGCGAGTGGCGCGCCATGTCGAATGTCATCGTGCCGTTTGCGTTGCCGGCGATAATTTCCGCCATGTGCCTGACCGCAGCCGTTTCATTCGACGAGTTTGCCGTCGCCTGGTTCGTGTCGGGCCTCAACAAATCGATCCCCGTCATCATTCTTGAGATCCTGCAGGGCCAGGTCGATCCGCAGATCAACGCCATCGGCACCTTCGTCTTCATCGTTTCGATGACGCTTGTGATCGTCGCGCAGGTCCTGCTGATGACCCGGACCAAAAAAGAGGCGCCGGCATGACCGCACCGCTCGTTGAGTTTGAGTCCGTCGTCAAACGCTTTGGCAACTTTGTCGCGGTCGAACATCTCGACCTTGCGATCCACAAGGGCGAGTTCGTCGCCATTATGGGCCCGTCGGGCTGCGGCAAAACCACGACGCTGCGCATGCTCGCCGGTCTTGAGCAGCCGAGCGAGGGCGAAATCCGCCTCTCCGGCAAACGCATGAACGAGGTCAAACCGTCAGAGCGCGACACGCCGCTCGTGTGGCAGACGCTCGCACTCTTCCCGTTCTTGAACGTCGTCAAGAATGTTGAGTTCGGCCTCAAGATGCGCGGCCTCGATGCAACGGCGCGCACCGCCAAGGCGATGGAGTGGCTTGAGCGGCTTGAGATCGCGGAGTTTTCGCAGCGCGACATCTCGCAGCTTTCAGGTGGCCAGCGCCAGCGCGTCGCGCTCGCCCGCGCGCTCGTCACGGAGCCTGAAATCCTGCTCCTCGACGAACCGCTGTCAGCGCTTGACGCCCACCTCGTCATCCGCATGCAGGGTGTGTTGACGCGGCTGCAGCGCGAACTCGGCATCACCTTCGTCTATGTGACGCACAGCCAGTCGGAAGCTTTCGCCATGGCGGACCGCGTCGTCATCATGTCGAACGGCCTGGTGGAACAGATAGGCGAGCCGCGCGAGATCTACCGCGAACCGGTCAGCCGTTTCGTTGCCGAATTCGTCGGCCGCAACAACATCGTCGAAGGCGCCGTATCGCACCTCAGCCGCGGAAAGGTCGCATTGACGAGCGATATCGGCACACTGGTGGCGAGCAAGCCGGCAAAGCTGCAGGCCGCACAGGGCGACCGGCTGAGTTTCGTTGTCAGCGCCGATGTGATGTCCGTGTCGGACGCCAAGCCGCGCAGTGAAAACGTCGTGCAGTGCGAATTGATTTCCGAAGAATTTATCGGCTCCGTCGTGACCTTGTTTCTTGAAGCAGGTCCCGGCGTTGAGCTGAAAGCGCAGATCCAACAGCGCGACATCGAGAAGATCGACACATCGCCAGGCGCCAAGCTCTATCTGAGCTGGCCGTCGAGCAATGTTCACATTCTGCCGCAACCTCAAAAACGCTGAGTGCAACGATGATCCAGAACCCCATCCCCTGGCCGAACGGTGCCCGATGCGCCTGTGCCATCACCTTCGACATGGACGCAGACGTCCTGATCCACATTTCAAAACCCGCTGATGCCCATGACCGGCTTTATCCCGTATCCATGGGCAAATACGGACCCACCGTCGCGGTTCCACGCATTCTGGAGACCTACCGGCGTCTCGGGCTCAAGCAATCGTTCTTCGTGCCGGGCTGGTGCGTCGAGCAATACCCGCAAGCCGTCGAAGCGATGCTTGAGGGCGGCCACGAGATCGGTCATCACGGTTACCTGCATGAAGACCCGACCGCGCTTTCGGGCGATGAACAGGCCTACTGGTTCGCGCGCGGCATGGAGGCCCATGTCAAGGCGTCGGGCAAGAACCCGCGCGGCTATCGCGCGCCGGTCTACAATGCCAACCAGAAGACCATCGATCTCCTCGTCGAGCACGGCTTCGTCTATGACAGCTCGCTGATGGCCGACGACATTCCCTATCTCATGAAGACCGACGCCGGAGAGCTCTACGAAATGCCGGTGCACTGGGGTACCGACGACTGGCCGCCCTTCGCCCACTATGACGAGATCGGCTACCTTATGCCGGTACGTGCGCCCTCTACCGGGCTGCAGGCTTTTTTCGAAGAATTCGAGGCGCAATACGCGGCTGGCGGCTTCTGGATGCCGATCCTGCATCCCTTCCTCACCGGCCGGCTCGCGCGCTGGCGCCAGATGGAACAGTGGCTCGAAAATATTCTTGAGACCCGAGACGTCTGGTTTGCCCCGCTTGAGGATATCGCCGCGCATATTCAGTCCCTGCGCGATGCCGGTACTTATACGCCACGAACCGAGGACCTCCCTTACTACACGGGCCCGCAACATCTTGGCCGCTGAGAAGGAACCTGTTTGACATGCTCAACGACACGGACCGGAAGTTTCTGAAGATTGCCTACGACGAAGCCAAAGCGGGCTTCGATGAAGGCGGCTGCCCGATCGGGTCGGCACTGGCAGAAGGCGACAGGCTGATTGCCCGGGGGCGAAACCAGCGCGTCCAGCAGGGCGATCCCATCGCGCATGGCGAAATGGACTGCCTGCGAAAGGCGGGAAGGCAGAAATCCTACCGCAAGATGTCACTCTATACATCTTTGAGCCCCTGCATGATGTGCACCGGCACCATCATCCAGTTCGGCATCCCGCGCGTCGTTATCGGCGAAAACGAAACCTTCGGCGGCAACGAGGAATTCCTGCGTTCAAAAGGCGTCGAAGTCATCGTTGCCGACGACGAAGACTGCAAGGCCCTGATGCGCCGCTTCATCGACGAAAAGCCGGAACTCTGGGCGGAAGACATCGCAGAGGACTGACACACCTGAAGGAGAAACCGATGAGCGACGGCACTCTGAACGTAACGGGCGGCTGCTTTTGCGGTAAAGTGCGGTTTCACGCAACAGGGGTTCGGGCCGGGGTCTCCGAATGCCACTGCACAACTTGCCGAAAACAGACCGGCCACCGCTATGCGACGACAAGCGCGCCCATTGACACCGTAGAGATCGAGGGCGGCGACAACATTACCTGGTTCTCCGCCTCGCCCGAGGCCCGGCGCGGTTTTTGTTCATCCTGCGGCTCGCATCTGTTCTTTGAACCGGTCGGTGGGGACCACTACGCGGTGCTCGCCGGTGCAATCGACGCGCCCAACGGCCTGCACATGGCGCGGCACATATTTGTCGAAAGCAAAGGCGATTACTACGAAATCGATGACGGCCTGCCGCAGTTTGAAGGGTACGATAAGCCCGTAACGTCCAGCGTTTAGTGTCCTGCCCCTAAGCTGCGGGGATGCAAATCCGCCCCTCGAGCGTAACCACCGCATGACCTGACAGCGTCACCCGTTCGCCATGGTCTTCGCACACCACAATGCCGCGGCGCTGCGAGAGCTGCAGCCCCGTGACATGCGGCTTGCCCAGCCGCTCCGACCAGTAGGGCGCGAGGCAGAGGTGCGCCACACCCGATACGGAATCTTCAGGCACGCCGTTAGCCGGAGCAAAGAACCGCGATACGAAATCGTGAGAGTCGCCGCCGGGTGCCGGCGCGGTGACGATCACTGCCGGCAGATCGAGCTCGCTCAACGCGCGCATGTCCGGCTGAAGTACCGCCACGTCATTCTCATGGGCGAACACGCAGAGATAGTGTTTTGCAGCCAGAACGCTTTCCGGCTGGCGGCCGAGCGCCTCGGCAAGACCGCGCGGCGGCACACACGACTGCGGACGCAATGCCGGCATCGCCAGCGCCAATGCCTCGCCACTGCGCGATACGGTCATCTCACCACACGGATTAAGGAACCTGACCGCGTCCACATCCGGGCGAAAACGCTCCAGAACGAGATGGCCTGCCGCCAGCGTCGCATGCCCGATCATGTCGACTTCACGTGTCGGCGTGAACCAGCGGATCTCGTAATCGTCGCCCGCGGGCGCGAAGAACACGGTTTCGGAGAGGTTCATTTCCTGCGCGATCGACTGCATCAGCTCATCGTCGATCCAGCCATCGAGCGGACACACCGCCGCCGGGTTGCCCTCAAGCGGGCGTTCCGCAAACGCATCGATGATGAACATGTCGAGCATGATGGAGAACCTGCCGATCAGCGGCCGGCACTGTCTCGCCAGCGATAGAACGCCACCGCGGCACCGAGGAACCAGGGTTTGCCGGTGTAGAACGGGCGCGTCTGGAAGGTCAGATCGTCGAACGCCGTGGCACCTTCACTGTCGCCCAGCAGTTGCTGCCCGACACGCATCCCCATATATCCCGCAAGTGCTGCACCGACACCGCAATAGCCCATCGCGTAATATATGCCGTCATGGCGCCCGAGGTGGGCATTCTCATCGAATGTATAAGCGACAAAACCGACCCATGAATGGCTGATCTTCGTTTCGGCAAGTTCCGGAAAGATGCCGGCCATGGCGGCATGCAGCTTCGGTCCCGAACTGCGCGGGTCGGTCTCGCCGGCCGATACCCGCCCGCCAAAGAGAACGCGCGTGCGGTCGGGAGACGCACGGTAATAGTAGATGACCTTGCGCGTATCGCTGGCAATACGGTCGCGCGGCATCAACCGGTCCATGACACCGCGGTCCAGCGGTTCGGTTGCGATCATGTAGCTGCCGATCGGGATCACCCGGCGCTTCTGCCAGGGCGTGATGTTGCCTGTATAGCCGTTGGTTGCCACGATGACGTCGTGTGCGAGAAGCGGCCCACGCGTCGTTACAAGGCGAAACCCGGATCCGTCCCGCTCAACCGCCTCGACACGTGTTTGCGGCACCACCGCCGCGCCCGCCGCCTGCGCGCGCTCCAGCAGGCCCTGGTGGTAGCGCGCAGGGTCGATGGAGGCATGCTTGGGGAAGACCGCGCCGCCGAAATAAGCGTCGGTGCCAAGCTCGCTGTGCTGGTCCTCGCGCGGCACCACATGGGCATCGATCTTGAACTCCGCTGGATGATTGGCAATGAACTCGGCAAGTTCCTCATAGTGGCGCGGCGTATGGGCGGCGTGAAACCGGCCGCACACCTTGTAGTCGCAATCGATGTTCTCTTGCTCGATGAATTCGCCGACCCATTGAAGCGCCCGGCGGCCCTCCTCCTGTATCGCCAGCGCCTTCTGGCCGCCGTATTTCGACTTTAGTTCCGCGTAGGAATGTTTGATGCCGCCGGCCACCTGACCGCCATTGCGGCTTGAACAGCCCCAGCCCGCGTCCTCGGCATCGAGCACCACCGTCTCGCGCCCGGCGCGAGCCGTCTGAAGAGCCGCTGAGAGCCCGGTATAGCCTGAGCCGATGATCGCGACATCGACCCGTTCGGGCAGTGCGAGCGTTCCTGAGGCCGGCCGCGGCGTGCGGTCCCACCAGTAGGGCTCGTCTTTGAACTCGGATGAAAAAAGGGCGCTGCTCATGAAGCCTCTCGATTGACTTGATTGTGACCCTGCCGCAACTTCAAGAGCCGTTCAAGCGGACAAATGCGCCGCATCGCCCATCAACCCTGTTTACCGAATTTTCTGGACGGGTGAGGTCTTTTCAACCACAATTAATCGCTTCTTCTCCTCACCAGCGGAGGTTTCCATGGGAGAGTCGAAGCACATCGTTTTGACATCGCACCCGCCGAAAGACGGCGAGGGTCCAGTAAATATCGTCTGGGGCGCCCCAACCGCGGAACAGCGCGGCCCGGTCATCGGCGGCCTCAACGATCCCGCACAGCGAAACGTTGTCGGCACCCATTCGGGCGCCTACGGCCTCTACCGCGCCCTTGCGGTTGCCGCCGGCGCGCTCGACCCCGTGCACAAACCCGACCTCACCAATACCGCGCCGACGCAGGAAATCGGCCCCTTCCCGCAATGGAGCGATCCCGACAAGATCGTTTCCATCGACCCTTACGGACACATGGTGGCACAAACCTTCGCCAGCCACATCGAGGAAGGTGCCGATATTCGGCCGACCATCGCGGTTACCAGGGCACGTATCCACCTGCCGGAGATGCGAGAGGCCATTACCGACGGCCGTGTCGTACCTGACGGCAAGGTGTTGCTCGATAGTGGCGAAGTCTCCGTCACCAAGGCCGCCGTCGAACCGGTGTGGTATCTGCCCGGCATCGCCAATCGGCTGAACGTCTCCGAGGGCGATCTCCGGCTTTCGCTGTTTGAGCATACCGGCGGCATGTATCCCGAGCTTGTCACCCGGTCCGATCTCAAAGTGTTCCTGCCGCCCATCGGCCACATCTCGGTCTATGTGCTTGGCGACATCGAGGCGTTCTGGGATCCGACCCGGCCGCTTGCCTGCCGCGTGCATGACGAATGCAATGGTTCCGATGTCTTTGGATCCGATATCTGCACCTGCCGGCCCTACCTGACCCACGGCATTGAAGAATGCGTAAAAACCGCGCAGGAAAACGGCGCCGGCCTCATCGTCTATAACCGCAAGGAAGGTCGTGCGCTTGGCGAAGTCACCAAATTCCTCGTCTACAACGCCCGCAAGCGCAACCCTGGCGGCGACAGTGCGGAAAACTACTTCGGCTCGACCGAGTGCGTTGCCGGCGTGCAGGACATGCGCTTTCAAGATCTCATGCCCGACGTCTTTCACTGGCTCGGCATCAAACGCATCGACCGGTTCGTTTCCATGAGCAACATGAAATACGACGCGCTGGTCAGCCAGGGCATCGAGATCGGCGACCGCGTCCCGATCCCCGATGAGCTGATACCCGCCGACGCTCAGGTCGAGATGGATGCAAAAAAGGCGGCCGGCTACTTCGTCGACGAAACCGTCTCGAACCCGAAAGATCTTTCCAAACCAAAAGGGCGCAGCCTTGCCGACTACTGAGGCCGAACTTGCCGAAAGCCTGTTGACACCCGAAGCCGTGCGCGACCGCTGCATGGATGTGCTGCATGCTGGCCTTGACGGATCCTTGACGCATTTCGAACTGAAACCGGAGGCGCTAAATCCCACCGCGCGTTTCGTCGCCGATGTCATGCGGCAGAACTATCCCGGCCTCGACATCCCCTATCACGCCCGCTGGCGCCACTTTACGCTGAACGGCGACGCGCGCTGGGTGCCCGCCTTCGCGCACCTTGAGCCGGGCTCTGCGGAGCGCGCACGCACGCGTTTTGACCTCACCGTAACCTCGGTACTGCTCGATGCCGGTGCCGGCGACAGGTGGCGCTACGCCGTACCGCAATCCGACATCGTCCTGGCAAGATCGGAGGGGCTTGCGATCGCCAGCCTCGATGCCTTCACCTCCGGCCTCTTCGCCAACGATCCCGAAACTCCGCTGCGGGCGGATGCCGATGCCTTGATAGCGCTCACCGAAGACGATATCGCACGCGCCTTTCAGGTTTCCGCGGGCAATCCGCTGGCCGGGCTCGCCGGGCGCGCGGCTTTGATGGTGAGCCTCGGTCGGGCGGTCGACGCGGCACCGGAGTATTTCGGCGGCCCGTCGCCACGCATCGGAAACCTGTTCGACCAGCTCATGGCGAAATCCGTCGACGGCGCCCTGCCGGCGCGCGAGATCCTCATATCCGTCCTGCACGCGCTCGGACCCATCTGGCCCGGCCGTCTTGAGCTCGGCGGCCACAATCTCGGCGACACCTGGCGCCACCCCGATGTGCGGCGTGACGATGCGACGGACTTCCATGTGCCGTTTCACAAACTCTCCCAGTGGCTCTCCTATTCGCTCGTCGAACCGCTGATAGAAGCCGGCCTCACCGTCACCGGCATCGACGCCCTGACGCCGCTTGCCGAGTACCGCAATGGCGGCCTGCTGGTCGATTGCGGGGTGCTGGCGCCGCGCTACCGCGAGGTTCGGGAGATTGAACATTCGCCGGCGGACGAGGTCATTATCGAGTGGCGCGCGCTCACTGTCTCGCTGATCGACATACTGGCGGACGAAATTCGCGGCGAGGTGGCAATGTCCGCTGAAGAGCTGCCGCTTGCAAGTATTCTTGAAGGTGGAACCTGGGCCGCCGGCCGACGCATCGCGGCTGAACGGCGCGACGGCGCGCCACCGCCGATCCGTATTGCCAGCGATGGCTCCGTGTTTTGAAAATCCATAAGGGGAGTGTGCCAATGAGCAAGAAGCTGACCGTCGTCGACCATCCGCTGGTGTCGCACAAGATTACCTTGATGCGGGACAAGCACACGCCCTCGGCTGTGTTTCGCCAGTTGCTGCGGGAGATCTCCCTGCTGCTCGCTTACGAGGTCCTGCGCGATCTGCCGATGACGACCAAAACCATCGACACGCCGCTGGAAGAAATGGAAGCGCCCATTCTGAAGGGCAAGAAGCTCGTGTTCGTCTCCATCCTGCGCGCCGGTAACGGCCTGCTCGACGGCATGCTCGACCTTGTGCCCTCGGCCCGTGTCGGGCATATCGGGCTGTACCGCGACCCCGTCACGCTGGCGGCGGTCGAGTACTATCTGAAGGTTCCCGACGACATTGGCGAACGCTGCGCCGTCGTCGTCGATCCAATGCTTGCGACGGCCAATTCCGCCTCGGCCGCCATCAACCGGCTTAAGGATGTTGGCGCCACCAACATCAAGTTCGCCAGCCTTCTCGCCGCGCCGGAAGGCGTTGAAGCCTTCGCCAAGGCCCACCCGGACGTGCCGATCTACACCGCCGCACTCGACCGTTGTCTTAACGAGCACGGCTACATCCTGCCCGGCCTCGGCGATGCGGGCGACCGCATGTTTGGAACCAAATGACAGGGCGCGCATAGGTGAGATAAGCTCCCCTCACATCCGGGGAAACACCGGGAAGGCGACAGGGGAGACTTTCAATGCGCGGTCTGATGATGGACGATCCGCTGCTGATCAGCGGCATGATCGAGTACGCGGCACAGAACCACGGCTACCAGGAAATCGTATCGCGAAGCGTAGAGGGGCCAATTCACCGCTACACCTATGCGGATGCCTATGGCCGCATCAAGCAGCTTGCCAATGCCCTCGAACGCCTCGGCGTCAGGATCGGCGACCGTGTCGCCACCGTTGCCTGGAACGGCTACCGGCACTTTGAGCTCTATTACGGCGTTTCCGGCATTGGCGCCGTTTGCCACACCATCAACCCGCGGCTCTTCCCCGAACAGATCGTCTACATCATCGATCACGCCGCGGACCGCTTCATCTTCGTCGATTTGACATTCGTACCGCTGATCGAGGCGGTGCAGGACAAACTGCCTGCCCTTGAGGGCGTCATCGTCATGACCGATGCCGCACACATGCCGGAAACCAGCCTCGCGAATGCCTATTGCTACGAGGATCTGATCGGCGCCGAAGAGCAAGACTTCGCGTGGCCGCAGTTCGACGAAAACACCGCATCGTCGCTGTGTTACACCTCAGGCACCACCGGCAATCCCAAAGGTGCGCTCTACAGCCACCGCTCAACTGTTCTGCACACCATGTTCGTCTGCGCGACAGACGGCTTCGGGGTTTCCAACGGCACCGTCATTTTGCCCGCAGTCCCTATGTTCCACGTCAACGCCTGGGGTCTGGCCTATGCGGCCACCATGTACGGCGCAAAGCTCGTGCTGCCCGGCATGGGCTATGACGGTCAGTCGATGTACGAGTTGCTCGATGAGGAAAAGGTCACCATGACCGCCGGCGTGCCGACCATCTGGCTTATGCTCCTCGACTATCTGAAAAAGGAAAGCAAGGACCTGCCGCACCTGAAATCCGCCGGCATCGGTGGTGCCGCGGCACCGCTGTCGATGATCGAGGCGTTCGAGGACGACTATGGCGTGCGTGTGCACCATGCCTGGGGCATGACGGAAATGAGCCCGGTCGGCACGACCGCCCATCTCAATGCCCGAATTGCCGGATTGCCCAAGCAGGAACGCCGGGCCTATCAGCAAAAACAGGGTCGCGAAGTCTGGGGCGTCAAACTCAAGATACTCGATGACGAGGGCAACGAACTGCCGCGCGACGGCAAGGCGTTCGGCGAGCTGGCGGTGCGCGGCCCCTGGGTCATCGACAGCTATTTCGAGAACGAGGATGCCTCGCAAACCCAGTTTACCGACGACGGCTGGTTCCTGACCGGCGATGTCGCAACGCTCGACGCAGAAGGCCACATGCAGATCGTCGACCGCTCCAAGGACGTCATCAAGTCCGGCGGCGAATGGATCAGCACCATCGATCTGGAAAATGCCGCTGTCGGGTACCCCGGCGTCGCGGAAGCCGCCGTCATCGGCCTGCCGCACCCCAAATGGGACGAGCGTCCGCTGCTGATTGTCGTCAAAACGCAGGATGCGGATATCACCGGCGAAGAGATCCTGGAGTTCCTGTCCGACAAGATCGCCAGATGGTGGATGCCCGACGATGTCGTCTTCGCTGACGAATTGCCGCACACCGCAACCGGAAAAATCGCCAAGATCCCGCTGCGCGAAACTTACAAAGACCATAAGCTGCCGACAGCGTAGAAAACCCGTGCGAATGCGACAGGAGGCGGCTCAGAGATGAATTTCGATTATTCCGAAAAAGTCATGAAGCTTCAGGCTGAACTTTCAGCCTTTATGGACGAGGTTGTATATCCCAACGAGCAAACCTATTTCGACCAGGTCGAAGCCCAGGTAAACCGCTGGGATTCACCCCCCGTTATGGAGGAAATGAAAACCAGGGCGCACGATGCGGGTCTTTGGAACTTGTTTTTGCCGGAAAGCGACCTTGGCGGCGGGCTCACCAATCTCGAATACGCGCCGCTGTGCGAAATCATGGGCCGCTCGCCGATCGCGCCGGAAGTCTTCAACTGTTCCGCGCCCGACACCGGCAACATGGAAGTGCTGGAGCGCTATGGCTCGCAGGCGCACAAGGACGAGTGGCTGGCGCCTCTGCTCGCCGGCAGGATCCGCTCCGCATTTGCCATGACCGAGCCGAAGGTCGCCTCGTCGGATGCCACCAACATCGAGGCACGCATCGAGCGCGACGGCGACGACTATGTTCTGAACGGCCACAAGTGGTGGATCAGCGGCGCTGGCGATACGCGCTGCAAGATCTTCATCTTCATGGGCAAGACCGACCCGGAGGCGCCGCGTCATCAGCAGCAGTCGATGATCCTCGTGCCACGCGACACGCCGGGCGTGACGCTGGTGCGCCCCCTCACCGTGTACGGCTACGACCATGCCCCGCACGGGCATATGGAAATTACCTTCGAAAATGTCCGCGTGCCGGCTTCCAACATGCTGCTCGGCGAAGGCCGCGGCTTCGAAATCGCGCAGGGCCGCCTCGGCCCCGGCCGCATCCATCACTGCATGCGCCTCATCGGCGTCGCGGAGCGCTCCGTCGAAGCCATGGCGGCGCGCGCCAAGTCCCGTGTCGCCTTTGGCAAGTCGCTGTCGGATCAGGGCATCGTCAAGGATTCCATCGCCCGCAGCCGCATCGAAATCGATCAGGCGCGGCTTTTGACCCTGCGCGCCGCCGACATGATGGACAAGGTCGGCAACAAGGCCGCACGCGGCGAAATCGCCGCCATCAAGGTGGTGGCCCCCAACATGGCGCTTGATGTGATTGACCGTGCCGTGCAGATACACGGCGCCGGCGGCGTCTGCGATGATTTCGGCCTCGCCCACGCCTGGGCCCATTCACGCACGCTTCGCCTTGCCGATGGACCGGACGATGTGCACCTTAGTGCCATTTCCAAGCTTGAGCTTGCGAAACAGTCTCCGCGCTGGCTCTATTTCGGCTCCGGCCCGATCACTTGATTCTGGATCGGGACCGCGCCGGCCAATCTGGAAACAACAGGAAAGCTTGTGCCCCCATGAATGCCGTTCTGGTTGAGAAGAAAAACCGCGTCGCGACACTGTCGATCAACAATCCGCCGGTGAACGGGTTGGGCTCCGCCGTACGCGCGGGCCTTGCTGAGGCGATGGAAGCGGCAATTGCCGATAGCGATGTGGACGCCATCATCGTTACCGGTGCGGGCCGGATGTTTTCCGGCGGCGCCGACATTACCGAGTTCGGCACGCCCAAGTCGCTGCAACAGCCCCGCCTCACCGAAGTCATCAACATCATGGAGCAATCGGCAAAACCCGTCGTCGCGGCAATTCACGGCGTCGCCGCGGGCGGCGGGCTTGAGACAGCGCTTGGCTGTCACTACCGCGTTGCCTCGCCCGGCACACGTCTTGGCCTGCCCGAAGTGACGCTGGGTATTGTACCAGGCGCCGGCGGAACGCAGCGCCTGCCCCGCCTTATCGGTGTCGAACCTGCACTCAAACTGATCGCCGCCGGCGATCTCGTGCCGGCGGAAAAAGCCTACGCACTCGGCATTATCGACGAGGTCGCGGATGGCGATCTTCTGGAAGCTGCTCTGACAGCGGCCGAACGGCTTGCCATCGGCGAGCTTCCCGCGCGCCGCTGCCGCGACCTGGAACATCATCTGGAAGACGCGCGTGGCACACCAAATCTGATCGAAGACTTCAAATCGTCCATCGCCCGCCGCGCGCGCGGTTTCGAGGCACCCTACGCCTGTATCGAAAGTATCGCGAACGCCCTTTCCATGACCTTCGACGAAGCGCTGGCCGAGGAACGCGAGATCTTCAAGCGCTGTGTTTCCGGCGTTCAGTCGAACTCTCTGCGCCATGTGTTCTTCGCCGAGCGCGAAGTGCTGAAAATTCCCGATGTGCCGAAAGACACGCCGAAGCGCGACATCAAATCCGCCGCGGTAATCGGCGCCGGCACCATGGGCGGCGGCATCGCCATGAACTTCGCCAATGGCGGCATTCCGGTGACGCTGGTTGAGATCGACGGCGAGCGGCTTACCCAGGGCCTGGAAGTCATCCGGGGTAACTACGCCAATACGGTCGCCAAAGGGCGCCTGTCGAAAGACGCCATGCACGAGCGTGTCGCGCTGATCACCGGTGCCACGGAAATGGCGGCGGTCGCCGATGCGGATATCGTCATCGAAGCGGTGTTTGAAAACTTTGATCTCAAGAAAGAGATTTTTGCCGAGCTCGACCGCATCTGCAAACCGGGCGCCATTATGGCCACCAATACGTCCACTCTCGATGTCGATGCGATCGCGGCGGCGACATCGCGGCCGGGCGACGTGCTCGGCACCCACTTCTTCAGCCCGGCCAACGTCATGCGGCTTCTGGAAAACGTGCGCGGCGAGAAAACCTCCAAGGACGTAATCGCAACCGTCATGAATCTCTCCAAACGCATCGGCAAGGTTGCGGCCCTTGTCGGGGTCTGCGACGGCTTCGTCGGCAACCGCATGCTTGAGCCCTATACCCGCGAGGCGAGCTTCCTCTTGGAAGAAGGTGCCCTGCCGCAGCAGGTCGACAAGGTAATCTACGAATTCGGCTTCCCCATGGGGCCGTTCGCCATGATCGACCTCGCCGGCCTCGATGTCGGCTGGCGCATCCGTCAGGAACGCGCCGCGACACGGCCTCAGCATTTGCGCTACTCCGATATCGGCGACAAGATCTGCGAAATGGGCCGGTTGGGACAGAAAACATCAGCCGGCTACTACAACTATGAAGAAGGCAACCGCACGCCGCAGCCCGACGCGGCGGTTGAAAAACTTATTGTCGAGACATCCGAACGCCTCGGCATGCAACGCCGCGACATTTCCGATCAGGAAATGCTTGAGCGCTGCATGTATCCCCTCGTCAACGAAGGGGCGAAAATCCTGGAAGAGGGCCTTGCGCTCCGCGCCTCCGACATCGATGTCATCTGGATCCACGGCTATGGCTTCCCCCGCTACTGCGGCGGCCCCATGTACTGGGCGGACACTGTCGGTCTCGACAAGGTTTACGACGCCATGAGCCGCCTGCACGACACCCACGGCGAACTGCTTGAACCAGCCCCCTTGCTGAAGAAACTCGCCGCCGAAGGCCGCGGCTTCAACGACACCTGACCTGGAGAACACGCCCATGACCAGAGAAGCCGTCATCGTATCGACCGCCCGCACACCGATCGGCAAAGCCTTTCGCGGCGCCTTCAACAACACTCATGGCGCAACGCTCGCCGGCCATGCCATCAAGCACGCGGTGGACCGTGCAGGCATCGACCCGGCGGAGGTCGAGGACGTCATCTTCGGCTGCGGCCTGCCCGAAGGCGCCACCGGCCACAACATCGCACGGCTTGCGGCCATGCGCGCCGGACTGCCCGTCACCGCCGGCGGCACCACCGTCAACCGGTTCTGCTCTTCGGGACTCCAAACCATTTCCATGGCCGCCAACGCGGTCGTCATGAACGCCAGCCCGGTCATGGTGGCCGGCGGGCTTGAGTCCATATCGCTCGTCCAGAGCAACCTAAACACGCATCACTTCACCGAAGAATGGCTGATGAAGAACAAGCCTGAGCTTTGGATGAGCATGATCGATACCGCCGACACGGTCGCCGCGCGCTACAACGTCAGCCGCGAGGACCAGGACGAGTATGCCCTGACCTCGCAGATGCGAACGGCCGCGGCGCAGCAGGCCGGCCGCTTCGACGATGAAATCGTGCCGATGACGTCCGTAAAACTCGTCACCGACAAGGAGAGCGGCGAAACCCACGAGGAAGAAGTCACTCTTGAAAAGGACGAAGGCAACCGCCCCGAAACAAACGCGGAAGGCCTTGCCTCCCTCAAACCCGTTATGGGCGATGACAAGCACATCACGGCAGGCAATGCGAGCCAACTGTCCGATGCCGCGTCGGCATGTGTCGTCATGGAAGCAAAGGAAGCCGAAAAGCGCGGCATCGAACCGCTCGGCATCTACCGCGGCTTTGCCATCGCCGGCTGCGAGCCCGACGAGATGGGCATCGGCCCGGTCTTCGCCGTGCCGCGCCTGCTGGAACGTTTCGGCCTGAAAACCGACGACATCGACCTGTGGGAGCTGAACGAAGCGTTCGCCGTGCAGGTCGTCTACTGCCGCGACCGGCTCGGGCTCGACATGGAAAACCTCAACGTCGACGGCGGCTCGATCTCCATCGGCCACCCCTACGGCATGTCCGGCGCCCGCATGGTCGGCCACGCCCTCATCGAAGGCAAACGCCGCGGCGCCAAACACGTCGTGTGCACCATGTGCATCGGCGGCGGCATGGGCGCGGCGGGCCTGTTTGAGGTGGTGTAGTCCTCAGTACGGTTGTTGAGAGCGCCGGCTACGGCTTCCCTCTGTATTTAATCTTTATACGGAATTGTTTGGCCTGCGCGCCGATGCAGTGCATATTTCGTCCCGAAAGTTATCGCTCACGGTCGAATTGCCAGTTGTTCGCGATCATATGCACTGCATGTTCATCAATATCGGCAATTGCCCTTCGCTCGCCCACCGCGGGCTGGCAGCCTATGCGCGCCTCGAACCTGCCATTGCCAGGCGGGTAAAGTTTTCCTATCTCGACTACAACGTCCGCGACGCGCTGCAGGGCAGCGCCCTGCACGCGGAGTTCACGCCGGCCTCCATGCTCGATGAGATGCTGTCGGACGCGCGCGCACACGAGCCCGACGTAATCGGGCTCAACGTCTACATCTGGAATGTCGATCTCGTCTACAATCTGGTCGAGCGGCTGCACGCCATGATGCCGGCGGCTCGCATCGTGCTCGGCGGGCGCCAGACCGACCACACCACGCAGGATGTGTTGGCTCGCCTGCCCTACGTCACCATCGTACGCGGCGAAGCTGAAGGCGCGTTCCGGAACCTGCTTCTGGCCTGGCTCGACGAACCGGCGCCGACGGTCATTGGCAGCATTTCCTATGTCGAAAACGGCAAGCAGGTGCACACGCCGCAGGGCGGCTATCTGGAGAGCCTCGACGAAATTCCCTTTGCCTATGACGACTGTCTCGACGAGATCGCCAGTCTCGTGGACCGCTTTCCCGGCTGGCCCCGGGTGCAGTATGAATCGACCCGCGGCTGCCCCTATAAATGCAGCTTCTGCCTCTACGGCAAACTGCCCAAGGTGTCCTACCGCTCTCCTGACAGTGTGATACCCGAATTGACGCGGCTTCTGGAACGCGACCTCACCGTGGAGATCGTTGATCCGGTGTTCGCTCTGCACAAGAAACGCACCAAGGAAATCCTGCGCGGCCTTGCCGGAAAGGTTTCGACCGGACTGATGACGGTCGAGACCTATGCCGAATTGCTGGATGAGGAAATGGTCGAACTGATGGCGGCATCGGGCGTCGGTCATGTCGGTGTGGGGCTTCAAAGCGTCGATCCGCAAGCGCTGGAAACCATGGTGCGCAATTTCAATGAAGAGAAGTACCGCCGCTCGATTGAACTGATGCAGCGCTACGATCTGGAATTTTATGTCGATCTGATATACGGCCTGCCCGATTCCGACTACGAGGCGTTCAAGCGGTCCGTCGACTTCGTTTATTCCATGGGGGTGTCGCGCATCCAGATGTACCGTCTTCTGATGCTGCCGGGTTCGGAAATGACGACCGGTGCGAGTGAACACGAAATGCGCTGGAACGCGCAGGCCCCATACGAGTTACTTGCCAACACCACCTGGCCGCTCGAGCACGTGTTGACCGCACAGCGTTTCGCGACGACCTACCAACTCCTGCAGCGGCGGCTCGCGGCCACCGGGCTTATGGACCGGATGCTTGAATTCACAACCTCGCCGGCCGGCCTCATCGAGCGCATTGCTGAGAGGCTGCACACTTGCGGCTTCAACTTCCTGGCGCCGGCGCGTGGAGCGAAAATCGATCCACTGGAGGTTTTCTGCGCCGAGGCCGGCATCCGCATCGCACCGCAGCAAAGTCCTGCCGCACAGGCCTCACGCGCCGGGTGATCCAACCACAGGAGTGCATTAACTCCGCTCTGCGGCGGCGCAGCGGCGAAGGTTTATGTGAAATTGGCAAAGCAATGGCGGTGCACGAGCACGAAGAGTACCATTCTCAATAGAGCATGGCCGTCCGGGCCTTCGCGATCAAAGAGTAAAAGCATGGCCGACAGGATTCTGGTCACCGGCGATCAGGCCGTCTTCACCGCGAACTTTGGGCTCGCGGTGATCGTGCCACTACCCGGCGTGCTTGTCGGAACGGGGCGCCTCACCATCTCCGGCAGGCCGGTTTGCGTCGAGGGTGACGAAAAGAGTTTGATCGTTCCCGGCTGCAGCTATTTCGCGCCACAGTATCCGGTTCCAGGGGTCGGCACACTTACGATTAGATCGTTGAACAGCGACCAGATCGCCACAAAAACCCGCACCGGCGGCAAGGCCGTGCTTCTGAAAGGCAGCTCCTTTTCCGCCCTGCTTCAGGTTATGGCACCCGCCAGCCATCCCAGTTACGGTCCAGATGCCACTCCGCAGTATTCAGGCAGCGGTACTTTTGTTTCCACAAACGCGACGGTAACGGGTTCTTAAACCGTGGAGTTCAAGTGTCGACCTGAAGCGCTCTAGTCACATGAATCTAAAGTTCGCCACATAATGTTTGATTTGTTTTGTGGCAGAAACGTTTTACGGATGCGAGGATGTCGTCTGCCGATTTGGTCCATTTGTAGGGTTTTGGGTTTTCGTTGTTTTCATCGATAAAGGCA
>JAJFHE010000032.1 GCA_021775755.1 Hyphomicrobiales bacterium
GCGCAACAGCGCCTCGCGCTTGAACTCGGAACTGAAACGTTTGTATCGACGTTTTGCCTTCGGTTTTGGATTCTGCATCTGACACCTCCAAGCGCTCATAGCGCCTCAGTTTAGGTGTCCACCAAACAAGGGCAAAACCACATTATCCACTCGCTAGGGTTCGCACGAGAACGTCTCGAGTCGGGTGCTGACCGGACATCCTCCGGAGCGGTGTCAACGGTTCGCGTTTATGCGTACACGGGTTGGATTTGCAACTCGATTTGGGGAGGGAAATGGCCGACACTATAGTCAGTATACCAATCGGGAGACGGTCAGAGATGAAAACGAAACAGTTGCTGTTGGGTTGCGCCCTCGCGGCCGTTCTGACAACGCCGGCCTTTGCCAAAGACCTGTCCTTTCTTCTGACGAACCAGAGCAGTGCCGGTGTGGTGGGCTTTTACGTCAGCAATACCGGCTCGAGCGAGTGGGAGGAAAACCTTCTCGAAGGTGGGATCCTCGCGCCCGGCTATGAGATCGACGTTGTCATCGCCGATGGATTGGCGACCTGCCAGTACGATATCCGCACCGAGTTCGAGGGCGGCGACAGCTTTGAGGATTACGATCTCGATCTCTGCGAAATGGGCGGTTACGCGTTCGAGTAGCTGCAAAACCGGGACACGTCCCGCTTTACGGCTTCGTTATCGACACTTCCGTGCTGTGCACCGATGTGCTTTGCCCCATGTCGGATTTTTGCGGGACGTGCAGCAGATTGACGTTGGCGCCCGAGGGTTCCCACATCGGCCAGCGGCTCTTGTGGGTTAGAAGCGTGCCGCGCGGTACGATGTCGTCGACCTGTGCTGTGAAAGAGATGTCCCCGCCGCTGTTGGAAAGGGTCACCCGGTCGCCAGAGCCTATGCCGTTTTCGCGTGCATCTTCTGGATGAATGGCCACATGGGCATCGCCCATCATGGTGCGCACATGCGCATCGTTGCCATGGCTTGAGTTCATCAGGTGTTTGTCCGCCGGAGACAGCAGCCGGAAGCTGCCGCTCTCCGGTTGCTGGTCGGCATCGGGCCGCGGGGTGAGGGGCAGTCCGTCGGCGCGGGCGCTCTCGCTGGCTATCTCAATGCGGCCGCTGGGGGTCGCGAAGTCGCCATCGGCCCAGAGCACCATCGGCTCTTCGCTCAAATAGGCCCAGCCGTTCTCCTTGAGTTCTTCCCAGGTGACGCCGGCGCCGCATTTTTCCAGCATCGCGTCTATCATCGCCTGGTCGTCCTTGAAGAGCGCCGGTGCCGTGAACCCCATTTTCCGGGCGAGGCGGCGGAAGATTTCCTGATTGGGCAGGGCCTCGCCCATGGGCTCTGTGCATTTCACCTGCGGACCGATCATCAACTGGAAATAGTTGGCGCAGAGATCGTCGAATTCGAGGAAGCTTGCGGCGGGCAATACGATGTCGGCATAACGGGCCGTGTCGGTCATGAAGCAGTCGACGACCACGGTGAAGAGATCGTCGCGCGACAGGCCGCGCCGGGTGAGTGCCTGTGCCGGGTTGGAGGCGAGCGGGTTGCAGTTCCAGACCATGTAGGCGCGGATGGTGTCCGGATCCTGCAGGAGTTGCGGCACATCCATCTGGCTGACGGTTTGCGGGGGCGCGTCCGCGTCGTCACTGGCGTCGTCGGCCTCGAAGCGCGGCGACGCACCGCGCCGGGCGCCAATGCCGTAAGTGTCGTTCAGGTAGTAGGCGCCGGTGCCCGGTTTGCCGATATTGCCGGTAAAGGCCGGCAGCATGGTGCAGGCGCGGAAAATATTACCGCCGCCGGTCTGGCGCTGCAGTCCCTGTCCGAGCCACATGACGGAAGGGCCCTCGGCATAGAGCCGGGCGGCGCGTTCGATGTCCGCCGCCGGAACGCCGGTGCATTCTTCGCCCCATTGCGGTGTGCAGTCGGCAATCGCGGGCGAGACATCGTCGTACCCAAGCACATGGTCGCGAATGTAGCCGCGGTCGATGAGACCATCGCGCTCGATGACATGAGCCATGGCAAAGGCGAGTGCCGCGTCGCTGCCGGGGCGGACTTGCAGATGAAGATCCGCGTTGGCGGCCGTCTCGTGGCGCACCGGGTCTATAACGATAACCTTCGCTTTGCTTTCGCGCAGCCAGTAGCGGTCGACATGCGGAGCGCAGGCCGACGGGTTCGCGCCCCACACCAAAATGCAATTACTGCCGGCGGCGGTTCGCGGGTCGAAGCCGTTGACCGAAGAACCGAAGACATAGTCCCAGGCGACGTGTCCGGCCTTGTTGCACACCGTGTCGGGGTCGATTTCGGTGGCGCCCAGATGATCGAAAAACCGCCCGGGAAATCCGCCGGCAATCATCGAACAGGTGCCGGTGTAGTGGGTGTGATGAATGCTCCCAGCACCGTGCGCGTCAACGATGCCCTGCAGGCGGGATGCGACCTCGTCGAGAGCTTCGTCCCAGGTGATGCGTTCGAATGCGCCGCCGCCCTTGGCGCCGGTGCGGCGCATCGGAAAAAGCAGCCGCGAATTTTCGTCCCGCCACGCCCCGTTATAGGCCGCCGAACATTTGCCGCACAGGGGGCCACGGTTCGACGGATGGTCGGGATTGCCGGCGACGCGGGAGATCTCGCCGTCGCGCAAAACTACGGAAATCCCGCAACCGTCGTAGCAGTCGCGCGGGCACGCGGTATTGACCGTAACCTTGCCGCCGCTCTCCATAGTGTGCCTCTCGTGGATGGTTATGCCCGTCGATTTTCTGCGAGGAATGATGGACTTCGTGTCCTTCAGGCGAAAGAGCCAATCGGAACCGCCAGTGCCGGACCAATTTCAGAGCGGGCATGACGGGCCGGCGCGACCGGGCCAAGCGGCGGCGTTGTTGCCGTTCAATCCGCACCGCGGCTGGAGGCATACGCGGGCACAGCGCATAATGGCGTTACAAGCCGCAAGTTCGGCGCCTATCCCTGCAGTTTGCGTTTCCGCGAGCTGACCGATTGAGGGGTCGACGGATCTGTCCAACAGCGGATCGCACAGGATGTGAATTTGCGTGCGGGGCCCAGTCATGCTGTCATGCAGGGCGAAGCGGAATACCGTGACATGCGTCAGCGCCAATCAGGAGGTTGAGACAATGTCAGTTTGGCTCCTAGCACGCCATATATTGGTCTACACGCTCAGTGTTTCCGTGGTCATTGCCACAACGCCCATTCCGAGCCGTGCGCAATCCGGCTCGGCTTCCGACACACCGGCGTGCAGCCTGACCGGCAGCTGGCAGAGTACATTCGGGCCGCTGACCTTCAAGGAGCACCCCGTCGACAGCTCCACCGGCGTGATTGCGTCTTCACCGGTCGAGGACGGCGATGGCGGCCCTGAAATCGGCATAGACATCACAGACGATGCACTTGCCTTCAGCGCGACTTATGAAACGCCGGACGGCGTGGGGCGGATCGATGGCATTCGTTCTGGCCTGACCCTGAACGCCAGATGGTACCGGCCGCCGACGTTCAAAGACGGCGATGCGGGCGGGCTCGTGCTTACACTCGATGCCGGCTGCACGTCGCTGGCCGGACAGACGACAACGCAAGGTGGAGACGCGCAAGCTGAATGGTCGGCGGAACGCGTGCAAGTTGCCGAAATCGAAAGCCCCGATCTTGCGCAAACGATGGAGCTTGATGCCGGCTCGCTCACCGGGGTGCGCGATCAGCTTCAGGCGCTGGTTTCCGGCGCCGATGTATCGCGGTTTGATGTCGCGGCGCTGGCGACCCGGTTGAGCGGCGTGGAGGAAACCTACAACCACGTGCGCGATGGCTACGGCAAGGCGGTTTATGATGGCGTCTTGAGAGGTGCGAGAGGAGTGCTTCTCACAGGTGCCGGCAACGCCGTGGATCGTGCACTTTTGCTGTCGAACCTGTTGCGGGCGCAAGGCATCGAAACGCAATTTGCCCGTGCGCAGCTCTCGGACGAACAGGCGCTAGCGGTTGTGGCGGCATCTTCGTTCGCCCTGCCGGCGGCCAGTGACGCAGCGCCGGCCGGCATCGAGAACTTCGCCGCCCAGCCCGATGGCGATGCTACTTGGCTTGCCGGCCAGGAGTTTCAAGCGGATACGGCACGGGTCGTCGATGCAATTATCGACGCATCGCCTGCCGATCTTCCGGCCTGGCAGGCCGGAGCCCGGCTTGATGCGGCAAAGCAGGCCGCGGCGCAGCATGTGTGGGTCCGCGCCAGCGTGGACGGCGAGTGGGTCGATCTCGATCCGACGTATCCGGGCCTTGCGGCAGGTGAGACGATCGTGGAAGCGGAAACGGTTTCAGACGCGTTGCCTGAGCAGGCGTATCACAGTCTCGAAATCAACGTCCGCATCGAACAACTCAAAGAAGGTGCGATTTCGGGGAGCGCGGTCGCGGTATGGGTCCTGAAACTGGCCGATATCATGGGAGCGGGCGCCCCGACACTTGCGTTGACGCTCCAGCCGGTCGATACGCCGCAAGACCCGGGCGCCGCGCTTCCTCTGGCGACATCCGGGCAGGCCGCGGCCGGCCGTCTTGACGCCCTGGCGAATTCCTCCACCGTTTTTCAGCCGATCCTGACGCTTTCAACCGGTGAAACCGAAGTCGGCAGACCGTTCGATCTCAATGGTAACGTCCTGCCGCCCGACGCGCTGTCAAGACTGACGATGCCGCTGGCCGGTGCGACTGGAGAGGCATTCGGCATCGCAACGGACGCGCTCGGCGGGCTGTTTGGCACACCGGCCGCACCCGAGCCGCCCGACGAAGGCGCGTTGACGGGGGTGTGGCTGGAAATCCACCAGGTCAGGCCGGATGGCACGCGACGTGTAAATGCGCGTGCGCTGGTGGACCGGATCGGTCCGGAACTGCGGGCGGCAGGCGGCGGTGCGGTACCGGAATTGACGCCGGCCGGTTCCGATGTGGTGTCAAAGCTGCTTTCGCTTCACCGAATTCAGGCGCTGTCGGGCCCGCTTTCACCCGAATTCATTGCCCTGCAGGCAGCCCGGCAGGCATTGGCCCGTATCAGCTCCGTTCTCGGCGTAGCCGCCCGGCCCACCGCAAGCGGTACGGTGAATGCCGCGGAGTTTACCGGCAACACCGGCGCGGCGTTTGAACTCGTGGGACTGGCGCAGGCCATGTATCAGGCGGTCGCGGAGCTGTCGGCGGCAACGGGCGTCATACCTTACCAAACCGGAGCGGCCGTCATTGCCGACCACCTGGCGTTCAGCCTGCAAAGCGACAGCGACGGGCGCATGGTCTACACCGTCGATGTCATGACCACAGGGGTGTCGGGCTTCACGCCGCAAGCTGAAAGCGGGGATGCCATTTCGCGGTTTCTGACGTCGGTTGGCGTTTACCTGACGGGACTGGAAGCGCGCATGGATCCGCCCATGCCTCGGGGGGTGTGCTTCAACTGTCCGCCTCCATCGAAAACGGGTTCATTTGCGGCGACCCTGGCGCAAATGGATGATGACGGTGCGATGATCTGGCTGACCGGCGATGCGGCTTTGCCCGATGAACTGTCCGGCGAACTCAGCGCATCGGAGCGCCTGTCGGTTGCCGGGCTTCGTACTGAACGCGACATGATCACGTTCTCAGGCGGGGCCGCAGAACATGGCGCGGTTGTTTGGACAATAGACAGGGAAACCGGCGTGCCTGTTGGCAGGGACCTTGGTGGTTATGGCAGCACGCAGTCGGAATACGCCATCATCCTTGCCAAGACGATTGCCTACATGCTGCCGCTGTTCGCCGGGTTCTTCGGAGGCCTGGCGAGTTGCTACAAGTTCGGCAGCAGCGATTTGCCAAGCGGGTCATGTTTGTTGTGCGCCGCCTTAGTGGGGCTCGCATTCGAACTGGCATTCGTTGCCTGGTGGATCGCCCCGGCGGCGGGCGCCACGTTTGCGGTAGGATCCGCTGAGGGGTTTTACGCAATGTTGTTCGGCTGGAGTTCCGGGTCGGGGTTCGGCGTGGCCTCGGGCGGGCTTGCCGTTTGTGCCTACGCCGGTCAGCAGTGACGTGCGGTATTGGGTTTATCGAGACGGCTTGAACACCACCGCGCCATTTTCCCGCGAGAGCTGAAGAACGGTCTGTCCGCCGGCGAGGACCTCGACTTCGCCCAGCGCGGCGCCGGCCAGGTTGTCGATCTCGACCGCATAGGTGCCGGGGGGAATTTCAACCGGCGCCGCCCCGACCGAACCCTGCGCGACAATCTCGCCAATCGCATTCCGTACAGTGAATGTGAGCTTGAGTGCCTGTTCGATGGCGCTCCGCAGACCCTCGGTGTCGCGTGCATCGAGATAACTACCACCGGCGGCGCCGGCGAGGTCTTCAAGAAACGCGCGGGTTGCGCTTTCGGTAATGTCGAAACCCACTACGTGAGCGCGAAAATCGATGCCTTTGGCCACGAGGGCCTGAACCACGGCGGGCGGATAGAGTTTATCGGTTGGCGCCGTCGCGCAACTCTCGATGCCGTCGCTGATCAGCACCACGAGCGTTGCGGCTCCAACGTCCTGCAGGTCTTCGCGGAGTGCCGCCAGCGAAAAACCGATCGGCGTTTGTCCGCGCGGAGAGATGCCGTCAAGTGCGGCGATTACGGCACCGCCGTTGCCGGGTGCCACGGGAACCACGAGCTCCGAGTCGCGGCAACTTTCGGCGGTGCGCTGGCGCGATACGCGGTGGCCGTAGACGCGCAATCCAACGGCGACATCGTCCGGCAAGGTGCCGATCGCGTCACGCAGCACATCGCCCGCAACTTCGGTCTTCGGCCGGCCATCGTCAACTCGGCCCCACATGGAATTCGATGCGTCGAGGATGAATTCAACGCGTGCGGCGCTGGCCAGCGCCGGGTCGTCCGCCTCAACGGAAATGAAACCCGGGCCGCTTGCGACCTGAACGGAACCAATGGCGCCGACCGCATCGATGTCGGCTCCCGGCCAGCTTGAGCCGCACGCCGTTCGCAGGTCCTGAAGGCGCACGAAAGAATACTGGGTGCTCGGCTGCGCGTGGCCAGCGATGTCGACGATGGCCGTCGCGCCCTTGATTTCACCGATGCCGATCCACTCGTTGCCGTGTTCGGATATCCAAAGATCCGTGCCTTCCACATCGCTGCCGATCTCGAACACATAAAGGTCCGGGCCATCGACATCGATCAGGGCATTATCGGTAAACCGCAACGTCAATGTGCCTCCGCATCCCAAAGTCACATAGTTCTGCGCAACGCTCGTGTTGGTGCTGACGGCAGGGTCCCAGTCGGGGGGGGCGAGAGACTTTTCCGGGAACCGAACAAGTTCAATCGGCTTCGGGTCGCCCATCTCGTAGGCAACGACTGCATCGGCGAAGGAAATGTCGCCCTGCGGAAAGCAGACCTCGACGCCGCGGTCTTCGTAGCAAGTGGTCTGTGCCGACGCGCCCGGTGGTGCGAACAGCGAGAGCGCGGCCCAGAGCAGGACCAGAAGCGGGGTGCCTCCCGGAATGAGCGTTCTTTTCCCGGTGATCCTGATCATCAGCCAATCCTGGTTCATTACTCAGGCAGTGTCCACCGGATCGGGATGCGTGATCAAGTCTGCGGCGACCCGATCTCCGCAGTCAATTCTTCAATCGCATCGGCGAGATGCACCTCTGCAATGGCGTAGTCGCCACGCTCGACGCGCATGTGGTGCGCGAGCCGGAGGACGTCTGAGTGGGTGAAGCCTGCGGGTGGATCGAACTTGTAGCAGGCCAGCTCGATCAGCTGGCCCAGCGGTTCGCGGAAATAGATTGAATCCATGAACCCGCGGTCGATTTCGCCGGTATTGGCGATGTCGTGCTCTTTGAGGCGCTCGACCGCGAGATTGTAAGTGGCGCGCGATACGGCGAAGGCGAGGTGGTGCAGATTGCCCGGCTCGTTCGGGTTCTTGGTGGCGTCGGGCTTGCGGTCCTCGCGGGTGAAGATGGTGATGAGCCGTCCATCGCCCGGGTCGAAATAGAGGTGATGGACATCGCGGTCGTCGAGATTGGGCTGTTCGAACACGAATGGCATGCCGAGCACGCCCTCCCAGAAGTCCATCGATGTCTGGCGGTCGGCTCCATTGAGCGTGATGTGGTGGACACCTTGTGACTGCAGTTTGCGCATGGCTTTCCTCCCGGTGCCGCGACAGGAGCGGCTAACCGGTTATAGCGCTGCGGCAGCGTTGGTGTCTAACGGCCCTTCCAGACCGGGTCGCGGTCTTCCGCGAAGGACTTCGGGCCTTCCTCGGAGCGGACACTTTGTATGGCGACTTGACTGAAGTTGGACTGCATGCCGCCAATATTGATTGCTATTGAGTTCGCGATGCATTTCTAACAAGCATTCCGATATCCTGCACTGTTGTTCTGCATTGAATAGACGTCACTTGTTCGAGGGGTCGTCCGCGTGTTCAAACTCTTTTTGAGATGGATAACGGTCGGGAGGATTTTTATCTCTAGAAACACTTTGATCTAACCGATCCGCATGGATTATCGAAGACTTCAATTGAGAAATCCTCTCTTCAATTTCTTCCATCGACACTTCAATCTGTAAACGTTGTTGAACAAAATGAAGTCTGCCCTCGCACTCACGAACTAGCTCCGCCCATGTTTTTACCCATACTTTGTAGTTCAATTTATCAAGGAAGAGTCCCACCGGTCGATCACTTTGGGTTACACGCTCTTTGACGGCGTCATCATACTCACCAGTAACAAGAAAAAAGCTCCAGTTGGTTGACGTGTTTTTGAAATCTGGTTGGCTTCTTATGGCATTCACATAGTCTTCGAGTTGGTCCAATTCTCTTCGCGTGACAACTAGTGATGGTCGCTTTAGTTCCAGCAACAAGAATTCCCTGCGTTCTCCGTCAGGATGGGGAATTACCCGCCCGAGGAACGAGTCTACGCGGCCGACTTTTCCATCTGCCTTGCGAATTTTTCTCCGTGTGCTTTGGCTTGCTAGCTCCCTTGATACCCGCTCCATCACCTTGGTAAGGCCCGACTCAGCAAGTGTGATGTGAAAGTGTTCTCCGAAGATCCAAGTGTTGTCCCGTATGAGTGCGTCGAGTTCGCCTCGCTCCTTGATGCTTCGGCGATGTTTCGGGTCGAAGACCATTCCCTTCAAGACTTCGAGGACCACAACGCGATCAGCGATCAGGCTAGACGCGGCAATAATGCTCGCCAGTCCGGTTCTGTTCAAAAGGCCAGCAAACTCGTCCTGCCGCACTTTCGGTAGATTGAAAACCGCGTGCAAAATGTTGGAGACCGATTCGGGGTTGTGTCTGACAGCTTCACGCAAAAGGCTAAGAGTGATTCGTTTTTGCGGATTATCTGAACGTTTGAAGTCGCGAGAGTACGAGGTAACCGCGTGCGTCGCTATGTCAAACACCTGCCTTTCGCGGCGCTCGACTTCGTCTTTCGGGTCTCCCTCGTATGGATAAACACCCGCTGCTTTAAGTTCATCGATAAGGTGCCCGCTGCGCTCAGCTTGACGCATTCGAAAGTAGCCGCCGAGCGTATCTCGGACATGATTTACGACTTGTGCGAAATCTGGATCGTTGAGCTCATCGAAATCTAACAGGTTCGCATCAGCAATTTCTTGAAAAAACGGAGAGTATGCATACGCGGAGAAATTGAAATCTGGTGCGGTCACATTTGCTGCTTGTGATCCTAATACAACACCGCTTTCGCCGCCGAAATGTAGCTTGCGGCTGCCAACATTTGAATTCCACTCGATTACCTTGATAACGAGATCGTTCACAGTGCGGCCGGAGCAAATGACGGTTTGAACAGGAAACTCATGCGAATGCACAATCGTTTCAGTCGGCTCGATCTGTCTTTTGTCATAGGAAATTGTGATGCCGGGATACTGCATAACGTACGGCGCAAATATGGCACTGAACTCCGAGCGGGCTTCCTCAGCGACGAGCCAGTCAAAAGTCTCCTTCAATGATGAAAGCTGAACCACCGTACCGATGGCTCCGTCATCCACAGATTGCGCATCCGAAACGTCTGCCGTTTTCAATGATCCTGCAGATATTTTTATAGTCAGTTTCGCTCTTTGTTCACCATCGTGATAGCATGTGTCCCATTGTGCGTTGTTGGCGAGTGAGAAAAATCTAAGTCGACCTTGCCCCTCCTTGCCGTGCATAGCCCGTTGTGCGTTTGTGCGGGTTGTTTTTCGTTTCCATGAAGCGCCGACATTTTCAAAATCTCGCCTAGCGTGCTGTCCAGAAATACCTTCACCGTTGTCACGGACAACTATTGCTTCAATTCCTCCCAACCCGTTCTTCTCAAATTCAACATCGACTTTGTCTGCATCCGCGTCGAGCGCGTTCCATACAAACTCCGCAAGTGCCTTGATAGGGTCGCGCGTGCTGGCAATCTTCTCTAGATGGTCCTGCTGTGCTTTTAGCGTCAGTATTGTCATTGTTCTGGTGTAGTCTCAGTGCATACCCCGTGGCAAGAGTGTGATAATTGACCGCCATTGAGTGTGATGTGGTGGACACCTTGTGACTGCAGTTTGCGCATGGCTTTCCTCCCGGTGCCGCGACAGGAGCGGCTAACCGGTTATAGCGCTGCGGCAGCGTTGGTGTCTAACGACCCTTCCAGACCGGGTCGCGGCCTTCGGCGAAAGACTTCGGGCCTTCCTCCGCGTCTTCGGATTTGAGGAGTGTCGTGTAGGTTTCGCAGGCGCCGGACTTGGTCCAGGCATAGCATTCCGGGATCGTCATGTTGGCGGTCTGGCGGACGATGTCCTTGATCGCGGCATGCACGAGGGGCGGGCCGGAGGCAATGGCTTCGGCGATTTCGCGGGTGCGCTCCATGAGTTTGTCGGCGGGCACGACTTCATTGACGATGCCCCAGCCGTGCGCTTCTTCCGCGCTCATCCGCCGGCCGGTCAGCAGCATCTCCATGGCGATGTGATAGGGAATGCGCCGCGGCAGGCGGTAGGTTGCGGCATCGGCGATGATGCCGACATGAATTTCAGCCAGGAACACCTCGACGTGTTCCGCCGCGACGATCATGTCGCAGCACAGTGCGAGCTCGAACCCGCCGCCGACGGCCATGCCGTTGAGGGCGGCGATCACCGGCTTGTTGAGATCGTGCAGTTCGGTGAGACCGGCAAACCCGCCGGGTCCATAGTCTTCATCGAACCCGGCACCGTCGGCTGCCGCCTTCAGGTCCCAGCCGGCGGAGAAGAAGCGTTCGCCACCGCCGGTGATGATGGCGCAGCGCAGCTCCGGGTCGTCGCGATAGGCGCAGAAGATCTCGCCGAGTTCGCGGCTCGTTGCATTGTCGATGGCATTGGCCTTGGGTCGGTCGAGAACGACTTCAAGCACGCGGCCATTGCGGGTGGTGTGAACGGATTGTGTCATCGGCTGTTCCTTCAGGTTGAGTACTCGGAGACGCGACCCGGTGAAGCTACCCTCATGATTGCCAGATTGGCGCTCGATTTTCGACGTTCTCAAGCAAAACCCGACAGGCGGGTTCGCTTTGCATGCAAATATCAGAGCGGGGCCGTCACTTGTTCTTTTGTTGCCGCTCATGGAGAAAACTAAAGCGGCGCACGTACCCGCGGCAGCTATTCAGCAAACGTGCGTTTGAACGATCACGCTAGGTCGACTGCGACGCGGGTTTGCGACGTTGCGCTCTTTGGGGGTTGCGGCCGGTATGAATCAGGCGCGCGCATCATACGACTTGCGCGCGGCGACGACTTGATCGAAATTTTCTGACGCCCAGCTCACGATCGGTTTCAGTACTTCAACCAGATCCTTCCCCGGTCCGGTCAGTTCGTAGGAAACCGCTACGGGCGGGCCCGGATCAACGGTGCGGGTCAGGTAGCCGTCTCGTTCCAGAGCACGCAGGTTCTCGGTCAGTACGCGCTGAGTGATGTCGCCAACCGTCCTTTTCACTGCAGAAAATCGCAAAGGCCCGTCTTCTAGGCTCAGAAGGATCAGAGATTGCCATTTGCCGAACACGTTGCTCAGTACGTTCCGTATAGGGCAGAGCTTGCCCTCCTCGACAGTCAGGGCAGTTACTTGAAGCATACTTTGTTCCATATTAGTGCGTAATTGACACTTGGTGCGTAAATAATACCTATGTCTCCACGATCAAACAACCTCTTCAAACGGAGACATCCAAATGAAACTGGCAACACTCACGTTTGCGGTTGGCCTGGCCGCGTCCACCGCACTGGCTGCTGAACACCCAAAGGCTCTCGCTACCGCCGCGCTGAACGCAATTTTCGTTGATTTCGATGTATCAGCGGCAACGAAATTGCTGACTGATGACTACATACAGCACAATCCGAGTGTGCCTACCGGCGCCGCTCCCGTTATCGGCTTTATCCCTGCGCTGAAGGAAAGCGGCATTGAACTGACAACCTACCGGCTGATCGCGGAGGGCGACTTGGTCGTCGCTCATAATCAGTATGAGAACGCCCAGGCTTTTGGCGCTCAGACACTTGTTGCCTTCGACGTGTTCAGGATTGAAGACGGTCGGGTGGCCGAGCACTGGGACAACCTCGAACCGCTGGCAGCGCCGAATCCGTCAGGCAGAACCCAACTGGACGGTCCAACAGAAATTATCGATCTCGACAAGACGGCCGAGAACAAGGCACTTGTCATCGAGCTTGTCGAAACAGTTCTGATGAACGGGGAAGTCGACCGGATCACCGACTTCGTTTCAACAGAGACATACTTGCAGCACAACACAGGCATCGCTGACGGTCTGGACGGCCTCGGAGCTGCGCTTGCAGCGATGGCCGAAAACGGTGTGGCCATGGTCTATTCCGAACTGCATGTCGTCGTTGCCGAGGGTAATTTCGTCTTCACCGCCTCAAGCGGCGTGTTGGGCGACGCGCCCACTGCCTTTTTCGACCTTTTTCGCGTTGAAGACGGCAAGGTCGTCGAGCACTGGGATGTCATTTCAACCATTCCAGAGGAGATGGCCCACGAAAATGGAAAGTTCTGAATCCATTCTGCGGACCGAAGCAATAGGTTCCGTGGACGGTTCTGCAATCAGCAGTGAACAGGAAGTGCAAGATGCCTCATCCGAAAATTGCCATCACCGGTGCCACAGGCGCACTCGGAGGCCGGATCGCACGGCTACTTGACGATCGGGAAATTCCAACCCGCTTGATCGTTCGAGATCCGGCGAAGGCTCCGTCACTGAAACATGCAACGCCGACGATATCCTCCTATGCCGACCGCGAGTCGCTCGTGGCCGCCGTGAGGGACATCGACACCGTGTTCTTCGTCTCCGGTGGTGAGGCCGCTGACCGGCTGGATCAGCATAAGACGGCTGTTGACGCCTTCGCCGAAGCCGGGGTGCAGCGCATCGTGTACACATCGTTTGTAAACTGTGCACCGAAATCGACGTTCACATTCGCCCGCGACCACTATCATACCGAACAGTACATGACTTTCCGGGACATCCCGTTTGCGGCACTGCGCAACAATTTCTACGCCGATCTGGTGCCGCTGCTCGTGACAGACGGTGAGCTACGTGGCCCCGCAGGGTCCGGGCGGTTCGCACCGGTTTCGCGTGATGATATCGCGGAAGTCGCCGCCGCCATGTTGACAGACCCGTCAGGACCAACAGGCCTGTTCGACGTCACCGGGCCGGAACTCATGACAATGGAACAGGCTGCTTCCCAGCTTACGTCGGTCTCCGGCCAAACGGTCATCTTCCGGAATGAGACACTGGAAGAAGCCTATGCCTCGCGGGCCGGGTTCGGCGCGCCACAGTTCGAAGTCGATGGCTGGGTCACGAGCTACGCCGGCATTGCCGCAGGCGAGTTTGAGGTCCTGAGCGACACAGTAGAGCGTTTCACCGGTCATTCACCGACAGCATTCAGGGATTTTCTGAATTCCCGCCGGTGAGCCGGCCGCTTGGGCGGTGGACGGAAGTTAGCGACTATTTTTCTTGCGATCTGAAAGGGCGATCAGTGCGTCGGCGGCAACGGCGCCGGACCCATTCGGCCGCACGATAAGGGGATTGATGTCGATTTCCTCAATTCGGTCGGTGTTCTCTTCAACGAAACGGCACACGGCTTCGATAGCGTCGATGGCCGCGTCGGTGTCGCCTGCGGGCTTGCCGCGCCAGCCCTCAAGCAGGGGGAAACACTGCAACGAACGCAATGCGGTTTCAATCTCGGCGCGTGATGCGGGCAGAAGAACGATGCGGCTGTCGCGCAGGAGTTCGACCATTGTGCCGCCCGCACCGATCACGATGTGGGGTCCGAATTGCGGATCGCGAACGGCACCAATCAGGAGTTCGGCGATCCCGTCACGCACCATTTCCTCAACCAGAATCCGGTCCGAAATCGCCGCTAACTTGTGCGCCGCCGCCTCGGCGTCTTGCTCATTGGCGAGGTTCAACAGTACCGCACCTGCTTCGGACTTGTGCGCAAGCGTTTCGCTCACGGCCTTCATGACCACCGGATAGCCGATGCCGTCCGCTGCCCTGACCGCCTCCGGTACGGCGACGATTGCGCCGTTGGGTGTCGTTAGGCCCGCCGCGCGCAGCAGCTCCTTGCTATCCCATTCGTTGAGGGTTGCCACATCGCCCGCCAGCGCCGGCGCATCGCCAAGCGGTTCGGACGTTCCTTTGGCGCGTGCCGTGCCGATGGAGGCGGCCGCGGCGACGGCGGTCAGGCCTTCCTCGACGCCGCTGAAGGTCACGATGCCCTCGTCGCGCAGCCAGCGCGCAACGTCCTCGGGCATGCCCTCCTGCAGCGAGGAGAGCACGGCGGCCCGGGCGTCATTGTCGCGGGCGCTTGCGATGAATTCCTCCAGCATGACGTACCACGAGCTCACGTCGCAGCGCTCGAGCGTTGGAAAGTCGAGCACCAGAATGGCGAGATCGAAACCGCCCGACAGCATGGCGGAGAATGTCGCGCGCGCTTCCTCGCGGTGACCCCAGATGAAGGTGTGATAGTCGAGCGGATTGGCGATATCGACAAAGTCGTTGAGCGTCGCGCGCAGGCGTGCGGCGTGAGCGGGCTCAAGGTCCGGAAAGACGAGGCCGTAGGCTTCCGCCCGGTCGGCCATAAGCGAGGCCTCGCCGCCGGAACAACTGAGCGAGGCGATGCGGTTGCCGGGCAGGGGGCCGGTGAGGTCTAGTAGTTTCAGCGTTTCGATAAAGGCCGGGACGGAGTGGACCCGAGCGACGCCAAAGCGTTCAAACAGCGCGTCATAGAGCCGGTCGGAACCGGACAGCGTAGATGTGTGGCTGACGGTGGCGCGCGCGCCTTTCTCCGAGCGCCCGGCTTTGAGGGCGACAATTGGTTTGCCCTGCTCGAGGGCACCAAGTGCGAGGCGGGAGAATCGGGCGATGTCGTCGATCCCCTCGACATGCAGGCCGATTGCGGTGACACGTTCGTCTTCAAGCAGCGCCTCGATGCAGTCGTTGATCGTGATCTGCGCCTGATTGCCGAGAGTAAGCAGATAGGCAAGCGGCATGGCGCGGCGCTGCATTGTGAAGTTGAGACCCATATTGCCGCTTTGCGAAATGATCGCGACGCCACGTTCGCAAGGGGCCGCGCCGTGATTGTCGGGCCACAGCGCGGCGCGCTCGATGAAGTTGAGCGTGCCGTAACAGTTCGGACCGATGATCGGCATGTCTCCGGCTGCCGCCACTAACTCGCTCTGCAGGAAGCGGCCTTCGTCTCCGGTTTCGGCAAAGCCCGAGGCGAAGCACACAGCGCCGCCCGCACCCATCTCGACAAGCAGTCTGACGGCCTCAATCGTCGGTTCGCGGGGAATGGCGATAAACGCGGCATCGGGCGCGTACGGCAGGTCTTCAAGGCGGGCATAGGCCTGGTGGCCGTGAACCTCATCGCGCGAGCGGCTGACTGGCCAAATTTCGCCCGCAAATCCCAGGAGCGTGCATTGCTGCACGACGCGGGCGGCCTCGGTGCCGCCGATGACGGCAATCGACTTCGGCGTAAGCAGGCGTCGCAGCCGGGCGGTCTTGGTGTTTGCGGGGGCGGACATGTTCATGCCTGTCGCGGGGGTTGGCTCAGCCGCCGAGCGGGCGGAGCAGGGCGCGCGAAATGATGTGCCGCTGGATTTCGCTTGTGCCTTCCCAGATGCGCTCGACACGGTGATCGCGCCAGATGCGCTCCAGCGGGATCTCGTCCATCAGCCCCATGCCGCCGTGGATCTGGATCGCTTCGTCAGCCACCATGGCCAGCATTTCAGTCGCGTGCAGTTTGGCCATCGCGGCATCGGGGTCGGTCATCGTGCCTTGATCGTTCTTCCATGCGGCATTGAGCAGCAAAAGGTCAGATGCCCTCAATTGCAGCGCCATGTCGGCAAGCTTGAAGGAAACGCCCTGAAACTTCGATATCTGCTGGCCGAACTGCTGGCGGCTGGCTGACCAGTCAAGCGCCAGATCGAGCGCGCGCCCGGCACGGCCGATACAGGTGGCGGCAACCTGAAGCCGGGTCGCGGAGAGCCAGGTGTTGGCAACCTCAAAACCCTGATCGACTTCTCCCAGAACCTGCGTCTGCGGCACGCGGCAGTCATCGAACTCCAGAATGCTGTTCTGATAGCCGCGGTGCGAGACGTTGTTGTAGCCCTCGCGGATCATGTAGCCCGGCGTGCCGGTATCGATGAGGAAGGCGGTGATCTTCTTCTTGCGGCCGCGCGGCGTGTCCTCTTCCCCGGACGCTGCGAACAAGATGACGAAATCGGAGAGGTCGGCATGGCTGATGAAGTGCTTGGTGCCGTTGATGACCCAGTCGCCTCCATCGCGTTTTGCCGTCGTCTTCATGGAGCGCACATCCGAACCGGCGCCCGGTTCGGTCATGGCGAGACAGTCGATCTTGTCGCCTTTGACGACGGGATAAAGATAGTGCTTCGCCTGTTCGGGTGTGCAGGCCATGAGAATGTTCGAGGGGCGCGCGACGCAGGTATAGTGCAACGCGTAGTTCGCCCGACCGAGTTCCTTTTCAAGCAGTACCCACGACACCGTGTCGAGCCCCGCGCCGCCGGCCTCTTCCGGCATGTTTGCGGCGTAGAGCCCGGTATCGAGCGCCTTGGCCTTGATCTCGTCGATCAGATCGCGGCGCAGTTCGCCGGTGCGCTCGACTTCTGCTTCGTGCGGGTAAAGCTCGTTCTCGACGAAGGCACGCGCCATGTCGACCAGCATGGTCTGCACTTCCGTCAGGGCGAAATCCATCGGGCTATTCCTTAAAGTTCACAAACGTTCCGTGTGGCCGTCGACGGCAAGCGCCTGGCCGGTGATCTTTTTGGCCGCGGGCGAGGCCAGAAACAAAACGGTGTCGGCCATATCGTCGGCGGTGACGAAGCTGCGCAGCGACACCGAACCGGTCACATCCGCACGAACATCTCCCTGACTGCGCCCGGTCTTGGCCGCTTCCGCTTCAATCACCCGGTCCATGCGGTCGCCTTCTACCGGGCCCGGGCAAATGCAGTTTGCGCGAATGCCGAAAGGTCCCAGTTCCATGGCTTGCGTTTTGGTGAAGCCGATGACGCCCCATTTCGCCGTGGCGTAAGGGGCGCGGCGCGGGAAGCCGACAAGGCCTGCGGTCGACGAAAAGTTGACGATGAGGCCACTACCCTGGGCTTTCATCGGCGGAATGGCGCATTGCGAACACAGAAACTGACCGTCGAGGTTGATCGAGAGACAGCGGCGCCACTCTTCAAAGTCCATATCTTCGACGTTGGCGGTCGGGCCTGCGGTGCCGGCGCAGTTGACGAGAATATCGAGCCCGCCGAGGTCGGCGAGCGCCGCATCGAACCATGCACCGACCCTTGCCTGATCGGTAACGTCGAGGGGGGTGCCGGTCACATTCGGATTGCCGGCGAACGCGCGATCCAATCCGTCCGCATCGATGTCGCTTGCGTGCACGCGCGCGCCCTGTTCGGCAAACCGTTCCGCGATGCGCTGGCCGATGCCCCCGCCGGCGGCGGTGATCATCACCCGTTGCGGACTGTCATACATGGCGGCCTCCTAGGTTGCGGGTACTTCCATGACACGGCCGACCTGTTCGGGCCGCTCCGCGGACTTGTGCACATTCCAGATCGCCGTGAGCGCTTCATGCACCGGGGCAAGTGTCGGGCAGGTCTTCTGATCCTTCGTGTCGACGTGCAACAGCATCTGCTCGGTGGTCGCAATGAGCTTGCCCGTATTGCCGTGAAACATCTCATGAAAGAGGTGCACGCGCTTGTCGTCCAGCCCGATAAGACGGGTTGCGAATTCCAGCGGTTCGCCGCTTGCAACCTGACGTACGAAGCTGGTGTGCGACTCGACGGTAAAGAACGAATGGCCGGCGGCCCGGTAGTCCTCGTCGACTCCGACGAACCGGTAGAGCGCATCGGAGGCGTCGCTGCAGGCCTGAAGATAAAAGCTCTCCGACATGTGGCCGTTATAGTCGATCCATTGCGGCTGCACGTTGCAGCGGTAAAGCCGCAGCGGGCACGAAATTTCCGCATCGGTCGACCACTTCTTGTAGTCGCGGCCCGCATAATTGCGGGCTTCATCGCGTGCCAGCGTCAGTCCTGCACCGACCTTGTGCTGGCGCAGCACGCGCATGATGTCGACGAGACAGTCGTTGCGCAGCCGTTCAAGCTCCTGGATGGAGCGGCCCGCCGCCTGTTCCTGCGTGCCCTCGACCATGGCATCGATCAGGCCGTCGGTGAGTTCCGGCGCTTCAAGCTTGGTCCACGGCAGTTTGAGGGCGGGGCCGAATTGCTCGAGCATGTGGCGCATGCCCGTTGCGCCGCCGGCGAGATGGAACGTCAGATTGGTGCCCATGATTGCCCAGCGCAGACCGGGCCCGTAGATGATTGCATCGTCTAGTTCGCCGGTGGTGGCGACACCGTCTTTCACGAGATGCAGGACCTCGCGCCACAGCGCCTCCTGCAGGCGGTCCGACAAATGGCCGTCGATCTCGTTGCGCACTTTCAGCACCTGCATGCCGACGCGCTCGTAAAAGCCGCTGGCACGGTCGATGGCGTCGGCGGACGTCTTGTTGCCGCCAACCACTTCGACAAGCGGCAGCAGATAAACCGGGTTGAACGGATGACCGACGAGGACGCGCTCTGGATGGAGTGCGCAGTCAGACTGAAGAACGCTCGGCATATAGCCGGACGTGGAGGACGCAAGCAACGTTGCGGGCGCGGCCGCGGCATCCATGGCGGTGTAGAGGCGGCGTTTCAGGTCTTCGCGTTCGGGCGCGCTTTCCTGCACGAACTGAGCCTTCGAGACCGCGTCTTCCATGTCCGCCGTAAACGACAGTTGTCCCGGTTCCTGGCCGGGCGCCATGGAAAGCTTCGCCGTTGCCGGCCACGCATTGTTGATCGCCTCGCGCAGCTTTGCCTCGGCATCGGGGCCGGGGTCGGTGGCAATCACATTGAGACCGCGCGCCAGGCAGCGCGTCGCCCAGCCGGCACCGATAACCCCGGTGCCGACAACGGCAACCGTCTCGATTTCGCTCATCGGAGGTCTCCGCCGCTCAGCGTTTCTTGAGGCTGAGGATTTCGCGGGCGTCGTCGGGGCTGGCAACGGCCGAGCCAAGCGTCTCAATGACGGTTACGGCTTTCTCGGTAAGCGTGCCGTTCGACGCATAGACGCCTTTTTCCAGATAGAGATTGTCTTCCAGTCCGACCCGCACATGGCCGCCGAGCAGCATCGCCTGGGCGACCATCGGGAACTGAAAGCGGCCGATGCCGAAGCCCGCCCATACCGCGTTGTCGGGCAACTGGCTCACCATATAGCCCATGGTTTGCGGGTTGACCGGGGCGCCCCACGGAATACCAAGGCACAACTGGAACATCGGCGGCTCGTCGATCAGTTCCTCTGAGCACATCTGCTTGGCGAACCAGAGATTGCCTGAATCGAAGATCTCCATCTCCGGCTTGACGCCATAGCTCCGGATCAGTTTGGCCTGAGTGCGCAACTGGTTCGGCGTTTGCACGACGATCGTGTCGCCATCGCCGAAATTGAGCGAGCCGCAGTCGAGCGTGCAGATTTCCGGACGCAACTCCTCGACATGAAGCAGCCGCTCCACGGGGCCGACGAGGTCCGTTTCGGGACCGAAACTTCCCGGCTCCTCGCCTTTGCCAATTTCGACATCGCCGCCCATGCCGGCGGTCAGGTTAATGACAACCTCGGTATTCTTGGCGCGGATGCGCTCAACCACTTCGCGGTAGAGATTGACATCGCGCGAGCCTTTGCCGGTTTCCGGGTTGCGCACGTGGCAGTGGACGATGGATGCGCCGGCGCTCGCCGCCTCAAGCGCTGAGTTGGCGATCTGCTCCGGTGTGACGGGAATGGCGGGGTGTTTGTCGACAGTGTCGCCGGCGCCGGTGATCGCGCAGGTGATGATGACTTTCGGGTTCATGGTATTTCCTCCGACCATGCATGTTCTCGGGCCGTGCCGTGCGACGGCGGGCCGGTGACTTGCAAAAAGGATACGCCAACCGCATGGACGAGTTTGATTTATTACGCCGGATATTTGATGTAGAACGTCAGATCGGAAAATCGTTCAACTCTGCAATTTGACACATACGGGACATCAATGGCGCCCACTGCAACGGCCCGAGACGAGAGACAGGTGGTCTTCGTGCTGCTGCCGAAGTTTTCAATGATCGCGCTTTACGGCGCGCTTGAACCGTTGCGCCTTGCCAACCGCTTTGCCGGCCCGGCATTCAACTGGCGCTTTGTGTCGGTGGATGGGGAACCTGTAGCCGCCAGCAACGACATTCCGGTGTCGGTGTCGGGTCCTCTGTCCGACATTGGACGTCCGGATCTTGCGATCTTCTGCGCAAGTTA
The DNA here is from genome assembly GCA_021775755.1 of Hyphomicrobiales bacterium. Lineage (GTDB taxonomy): Bacteria > Pseudomonadota > Alphaproteobacteria > Rhizobiales > JAJFHB01 > JAJFHE01. The sequence continues at coordinate 20,781 of JAJFHE010000032.1, forward strand.
TGAGCCTGAGCGCAACATCTCGCGCGCGCTGCTCTCGCATGTGCGGCGGCTGGCGCGGCAGGGGACGCATCTGGGCGGTGTCGATACCGGTCCTTTCGTGCTGGCGGAAGCGGGCGTGCTCGATGGCTACCGCGCGACCTGCCACTGGGAAAGCCTGCCTGGATTTCGCGAAAGTTACGAGGCGGTCGCGTCAACCACGCGCCTTTACGAGATCGACCGAGGCCGGTTGACCTGTGCCGGCGGCGCCGCGGCCATCGACATGATGCTTGAATACATTTCGATAAACTGCGGAAAACACGTATCAATTTCAATTGCCGACCAGCTCCTGCATTTCAGGTTTACCGATGGATCGGAAGAGGGGCGTCTGCCGGCGGATGTGCGCCATCAGTTCGGCGAGCCGCGTTTGCTGCGCATAGTTGAAGCCATGGAACAGAATGTCGAGGATACGCTTTCGGTTGCCGAACTGGCGCGCGCCGGCGGTGTTTCAGTGCGCCAGATGGAACGGTTGTTTGCCCGTCATCTGGAAATGACACCGCGCAAATTTTACCAGACATTGAGGCTTGAGCGCGCGCAGCGGCTGTTGCACTACAGCCATATGAGCGTCACCGATGTGGCGGTGGCCTGCGGGTTTCCCTGTCTTGCGCACTTTACGCGCGCCTACCGCGCCTGGGCCGGCGAACCGCCGTCGCGGCACCGGCGCCGGGGCGAGGACCGCGGCATGGGTGTGGCCGTGGCACCGCTGGGGTAGTGGACCGGCCGCTACGAATAATGTTTTGTTACCCGAGGCAGACCGGCGATGCGTTCAACTATCACTCACTCGGAATCGGCACTCATGGAAAATAGAGGACAGCGGCCGGACGTAATGCACTGGGTTAACCGCGCGCCCGAGGGTGCCGCCGCCGACCTGAGGCGTGCCTATGCCCTGGCGCGGGTCGGATTTCCGATAGGGCTGTTCTCGCATACGTCTTTCATTTTTCTGTTCTGGTTTCTCGATCAGCCGGTCATGGCGATTATCAATGTGTTTTCCTCAATCATTTTGGGTTGGGGCGTGTGGTCTGCCTGGACGTTGCGCGACGTCAGGCTGGCGACGATCGTCGCACTTTTGATCGAAATCCCGCTGCATGCCGCTTTGGCCACCTACTACATGGGCTTCGCACCGTTCTTTGCAGCGTTTCTCCTGTTTCCGGTCATGTTGATGCCGTTTCTCCCGTTCTTCGAGCGCAGGACGCGTCTCGGTCTGAGTTTCGCCTGTGCGGCGGTATTTGTCGTGATCGGTGCAGCCGCCGTCGCCACCGAACCTGTGCGTCCGCTGACGGTGTCTTGGAACGTATTTTTTCTCATTTTCAACGCCGCACCCGTCGTTGCCTTTATCGGAATTTTTGCCGCGATTTACGAAACCATTGCGACGTCGGCTGAGGAGAAACTGGCGCACGAGTTTCACCGCGCCGAGAGCCTGCTGCTAAACATCCTGCCGGCACCCATCGCGGCCCGCTTGAAGGACAATCCCGAACTGATCGCCGATGAACATCCGCAGTGTCGGTTCTGTTCGCCGATATCGTGAACTTCACCGAAACCTCCGACAGAATGTCGCCGGCAGACCTTGTACATATGCTGAACACGGCCTTCTCCCGGTTCGATGCGTTGGTCGAGAAACACGGCTGCGAGAAGATCAAGACCATCGGCGATGCCTATATGGTCGTATCGGGCCTGCCCGAACCGCGCGCCGATCATGCGCAGGCCATGGTTGCTCTGGCGCTCGACATGATCGACGCCGCCGATGAAATCAACGCATCGGGGGAGTTTCCGTTTTCCCTGCGCATCGGCATCAATTCCGGCCCGGTTGTCGCCGGTGTCATCGGCGACCGCAAGTTCGCGTACGACCTTTGGGGCGATACCGTAAATGTGGCTTCGCGGATGGAGTCCCACGGCCGGCCCGGAATGATCCAGATCACAGATGCTACGCGCGCCCAACTGGGCGAAGACGTACAGGTCGACCCCCTCGGACATGTCGACATCAAGGGCAAGGGCAACATGGCGACCTATGCCGTGGCCGGGAAACGCCAAACGGGCTGACGGGCGGGGCTGGCGTGCGGCCGGTGTTATTTTCCGACGGCAAATACATGCTAATTGTGAGTACACGACCTAACGCGACGACAGGAGCAACGCATGAAGATCATTGCAAAGGCCGCAATTGTGGCCGTGGCGGTTTCATTTCTTCCGGTGAGCGGTTTCGCGCACGATCCCGGCTGGTTTTCGAACCCAAATCACATGAGCTGTTCGAAGCTGTGCACGTCGATAGGTCAGCAGCCCTTCGGTTCGTTTCACGATCTTGTTTGTGCTGTCGATTTTGATGTCGATGAAAGAGGAGCCGTTGGCCGCAACCCCAATCATCAAGAGCCTGGACAGTGCATCTATGTGAAAGAGAATGGCGAAGCTGCGACCACCGATCAGTTCCTGTGCTTATGTAGCTGAACGTGGTTTGCACCATCCGGTAGCGAACCGTTAGTGGCACCGGGGCATGGCGACAACGTGCTGGGGTTTTCACCCCCGGGCCGGGGAGCCTCCGGCCGGGACGTGGAATCGGGTGCCATCACACAGATCATGCCATAGAGTTCCGAACACAGGAGGAGTTGTATGCGCATAGGTGTCGAGGTTGGCGGAACATTCACCGATCTGATCGTAATCGCGGACGGCGTTGCCCGCGTCGCCAAAGTCCCGAGCACGCCGGACGCACCGGATCGCGGTGCCATCAATGCTATCGATGCCGCTGATGTCGACCTCACGGGCGTGTCCGATCTGGTGCATGGATCAACGGTTGCGACAAATGCCGTTCTGGAGCGCAAGGGCGGGCGCGTTTGCGTGTTCGTGACCCGGGGGACGCGGGATCTGTTGGCGCTGCAGCGCCATGACCGCCGGGCGATCTACGATCTGAACTACGCGAAGCCGGAGCCCATTGTCAGCCGGCAGGACATCTGCGAAATCGATGAGCGCATGGCGGCTGATGGATCCGTGGTCGAAGCACTCGATGCCGAGCGCCTCGACGCGCGCGTCGCCCAGTTCCTGGGCGTCGATCTGTTCGATGCGGTGGCGATTTGCCTGTTGCACAGTTACACCAATCCTGATCACGAGCAGCGTGTGGCCGCTGCGGTGCGGCGTCACGCACCGAATATGCCGGTGACGTGTTCGAGCGACGTCTCCCGCGAGTTTCGCGAATATGAGCGCGCATCGACGACGGCTCTTGCCGCCTTCGTTCGGCCCGCCATAGAGGGGTATCTCGACCGACTTTCGAATACGCTCGAAGCGCGTGGTTTCGCCGGCCGGTTTTCCATCATGCAGTCCAATGGCGGGCGCATTCCCGCGGACGCCATGTCGAAGAACCCGATATCGGCGCTGTTTTCGGGCCCGGCAGCGGGTGTTGTGGGCGCTCTGGGAGCCGCCGGCCGGTCGGACTTCAAAGACATCATTACTCTCGACATGGGTGGCACCAGCACCGACGTCTCGCTCATTTCCGATGGTGTGCCGGATCTGGCGCCGCAAACCGAAATCGACGGGCTGCCTGTGCGCACGCCTGTGATCGACATCGTGACGGTCGGCGCCGGCGGCGGATCGATCGCCTGGATGGACGACGGTGGATTGCTGCGGGTCGGCCCGCAGTCCGCCGGCGCTCATCCCGGGCCCGCCAGCTACCTGCGCGGCGGTACTGAGGCAACGGTTACCGATGCGCATCTAGTCAGAGGCACATTGCAGGCAGGCTCGTTCCTTGGCGGCCAGATGGAGGTCGATGCGGCGGCGGCGGCGACGGCGCTCGCGCCGCTGTGCGAACGGCTGGCGCTTTCGGTCGAGGAACTGGCGGACAGCGTGATCCGCATCGCTGAATCCAACATCGTGCGGGCAATACAGCAGGTCTCGACCGAACGGGGGCGCGATCCGCGCGATTTCGCGCTGGTGCCGTTCGGCGGCGCGGGGCCGCTTCATGCCGCCCGCGTGGCCGAGGAACTGGGCATTGGCACGGTTGTCGTGCCGACAAATGCCGGTGTCCTCTCCGCCGCTGGCCTGCTCATGTCCGACTACGTCCACTACCGCGCCCGCACTGAGCGCACCAGGCTCGATGCGGAGGCGCTCGGCACCGTGTTGGACCGGCTTCAGGGACTGCGCCATGAAGCCACCGAGTATCTGCGATCGGTCGGTGTCACGGAGACGTTGACCTTCCAGCACATTCTGGAAATGCGCTATGTGGGGCAGGCTTTTGAAGTGTCGGTTCCGCTTGCCGAAGATCTGAGTGATCTCACGGCCGATGCGATCTCGGCAGCGTTTTCCGACGCGCACCACAGAGTGTTCGAGTTCTCCAAGCCGCCGGGCGATCCGGTGGAGATTGTATCGTTCCGCATTGGCGCGCGGGCGACTGCGAATGAGTTCCCGGTGTATCAGGAGCCGTTCGCCGGCGGCGCAGGTGAAGATCAGGAACCGGGCGTCATCGATATTGTGGAGGGCGGACAGACGCGGGCGTGCAAGCTGATGCCGCGAAACGCAATCGGGCTCACAGAGCTCGCCGGTCCGCTGCTGGTGGAAGACGGAACTTCGACGATTTACGTGCCGCCCGGGTGGCATGCCCGGCGTGACGACGCCGACAGTGTGATCTTGCGGCAGGAAGGGTGAAGCGCATGGCAGCATCGAGTGTCGATCAGGCGATCATCAACCGTTCCCTCATTGCCGCGACCCATGAAATGGGAACAAAGCTGATCCGCTCGGCCCATTCGCCGATTGTGCGCGAAGCGCAGGATTGTTCGGCGGCGATTATCGACCGGGAAGGCCGGGTGGTGGCCCAGGCCGAGCTGATCCCGATACAGCTTGGGTCGATCACGCAGACTTTCGCACCGTGCCTGAGCCTTTATCCGCCGGAAACGCTTAAAGAGGGCGACTTTTTCATTAACAACGACCCCTATCATGGCGGTCAGCACATCCAGGACATCTTCCTGTTTTCGCCGATCTTCTTTGACGGTGAGCTCTTGGGCTTCAGTGCCTCGGTCGTACATCACATCGATCTGGGCGGTGGCGCGCCGGGGCTCAACCCCGATGCCGGCGATGTCCATCAGGAAGGCCTCATCTTTCCACCGTCGAAGTACAATCTGGATCACGATTGGAACGGCGGGTCGTTCGAGCGGCTTGTCGCGGCGAACGTGCGGATGCCGGAGGCAACCATCGGCGACATCAACGCTCAGTTCGCGGCAAACTCGATCGGCGCCAAGCGGCTCCAGGCCCTGGCCGCGCGCTACGGACGCGACATCGTGAGCGATGCGATGGACGAAATGCTGAACTATTCGGAACGCCGCATGCGGGCCGCGATCACCGGGTTGCCGGACGGCACCTATTGCGCGCAAGCGGCAATGGACGATGACGGCCTGGGAACCACGCCGGTGGTGGTCCGCGCGCAGGTAACGATTGCCGGCGATGCGATCCACATTGGTTTCGATGGCACCGACCCCCAGGTGGCGACCAATGTGAACAACCCGTTCGCATCGACGTTCGCCGCCGCGGTCGCGTGCGCAAAATCCGTCCTGACCGACCCGGACATACCGTTCAACGATGGTGTTTCGAGGGTGATTTCAGTCGATGCGCCCCTGGGGTCGGTGCTCAATCCCAGACCACCGGCACCGGTGCGTGCGCGGCTTTTGCCAAGCTATCGGGTGTTCAACGCGGTGATGAAGGCGCTGGCTCAAGTTGCGCCGGACAAGGTGATGGCCGAGGGCTACGACACGACAACGCCGGTCTGTCTCAGCCATTTGGGCGAGGGCGGTTACAACATCTATCTGGAAATACTTGGCGGCGGCTATGGCGCCGGCGTTGATAATGACGGCTGCGACGGCGTCGACAGTCCGTTGTCGAACTGCGCCAACATTCCCATCGAGTCGCTGGAGATGGACTATCCGTTCATGCGGATCAACGAATATGCATTGATCCCCGGCTCGGGCGGTGCCGGTGCGCGGCGCGGCGGACTGGGTTTTGAGCGCTCCTACAATATCGTTCAAGACGGCGTGCAGTTTGCGACCTATGGCGACCGTTTCACATCGCCGGCGCAGGGTCTGTTCGGCGGCGCCAATGGTGCGGCGGCTGAAAATTACATCGTGCGCGGCAAGGAAACCATCACGCTGCGGTCGAAAACCGGCTGCAGGCTGGAGGCAGGCGACCTGCTCGTCGTGCGCACCGGCGGCGGGGGAGGTTACGGCCCGCCGGAAGACCGGCCGGCAGCGCTGCACGAACGCGACCGCTCCAAAGGCCTGGAGCGATCCAAGTAGCCAACCACAAACACGTTCCGAACAACGCAGGAAAGGCTAGTCCCGATGGGAGTTCTCGTTCTCTACCTGGTGAAATACGAAAACGATCAGAAGGCCGCCATGGTGGCCGACCCGGATACGCGCGACCGCGCCGCGATCCACCGCAAGGCCATCGCCGACTTTGGCGGCAAGCCCATTGCGCAATACGGCTCCTATGGCGAATACGACATGGTCTACATCTATGAAATGCCCGACGACAAGGCACTGGCGGCCAATCTGCATCTCACCGATTCCTACGGGCTTGCGAAATACAGCAAGGCCATTCCGCTTATGAACAGCGACGACTTCGCCGCCTCGCTCGAACTCGCGCATGAGACGCCGACGCAATACGCACCTGCCAAGTCGTGAAGCCGCAATCGACGGCGTTCATCGTCCCGGTGAAACGGGTCAATAATTGCCGCCCTTGGTATTATGTGGACGCGCATGATTGCCATCTTGCGCGCCGCCCTATCTGCGCGCGGTCGCTGCCGTTCTGACGCGGGCGTGGCCCGTCTCGGGTACTCGGGACCTGGGCAACGCTAATGTCGAATCAACGCGTCGGTCCGATGGCCATCAAAGTGACCCCGATTTCATCAAACGTCTTAGACCGCTTCACGTTCATAGGGAAACGTTTGATGGGTCAAATCGGTTCATCCGGCAAGGCGCGGCGCGAAGCGCGATGCGGTGTATCGGGCAAGCGCCGCAACGCCGCCGGTGAGCCGATTGGGCCCATCGAAGGCCGGTGTTTCGCGCCTTCTGGACTGCGTTACGGCTCCCTTGTGGACGGGAAGTCCACGGCGGGACCCGTACCCTGCCAGCAGACGCGAAACACCGGTCAAACGATTCCGTATGAACGTGAAGCGGTCTAGATACAATTTGAAGCAATTTTTCGTCGTATTTTGTTAAAGCCCGTCAACCACGTTCTTCAACCGAATGTTTTTTGTTTCCAGTTATGGTTCCGTCAGTTGGGACAGGAGTCCGGCGAACCGTGACACAATCATTTGTATACGTTCGATTTTTTAAAGAAACCTATGGTGGCATTGCGATTGTGTTCGCATTGTTGCTTCCGTGTCTTGTGGTGTGTTTGGGTTTGGCGGTGGACTACACGATCTGGGTCACCCAGAAGCACGAACTCCAACGCATCGCCGACCAGGCAGCATTTGCAGCAGCGCGCGAGCTTTACATGGCAAACAGCAGTGGCCCACAAACGGAGTCTGTAGCCGCCACTTCCGCATCCGAGCAAATGATTGGCGCTGGAATGTTGAGCGCAGCCGATGCCGACATGATGGTAGCGTCTGCAACCGATTCATTTGCCTCATCCGGTTCGCAGTCCGGTGGCGGAGGCGGCGGTACAGGTGCCGGGCGCTCGTCGGGCTCAGCCGCGACGCCGACGACATTCGGCAATGGATACAACCTCCAGGTCAAAGCGGACATTGAAAACGGCACCGTAGCAGTGGTCATCACGCAAGCCGGCGCTGCGTACTTCTCCAGGGGTGTTATGCCGCCGCCGAACATTGCAGTGACAACGGTGGCCCGCGTTGTCGGGGGTGGACGTGTGTGCGTCATCGGCCTCGATAAAGTTGCTGCAGAAACCGTCGCCCTAAACCTGAGCGCGGCCATCAATGCGGACCAGTGCGGGGTGTTTTCCAACTCCACAGATCCTTCAGGTCTTGCGGTTTTGGTGAATTCGCGTCTCACCGCGGAAACGATCTGTTCCACCGGTGGATTTCAGGGCGCCACCACCAACTACAGTACCGCGCCGCTCACAGACTGCCCGGCAGTTTCGGATCCGCTCGCCGACAGGGCTCCGCCGAGTGGCGGTAGTTGCGATCAGACGGACTACACCATCTCGAGTGGGTCTGACGTGCTGTCTCCGGGCGTTTACTGCGGCGGGATCAGGGTAGAAAAGTCCGCCTCCGTTCAGTTTCAGCCTGGCGTTTATGTCATTCGGGGTGGCCAGATGAGATTTGGGGGACACGCCCAAATCACAGGCGAATACGTAGGAGTTTACCTCAAAGGTCCGCGTTCCACCTTCATGTTCACCCCGAACACATCAATCTCGCTTACCGCTCCGAAAGACGGGCCGCTCGCTGGCATCCTATTCTTCGAGGATCGCGATGTGCCCGAGCTTCGGGAGTACGAGATACGCAGCAACGACGCCCGTGTTCTTGTCGGAACGATCTATCTGCCGAACGGTATTTTCATGGTAAGCGCCAGAAACGCGGTTGCGACAGATTCGGCCTATACGGCAATCGTTGCGCGCCGTATTATCCTGAACCAGGAAGCCAGTCTGACGATCAACTCCGACTACCACCAAACAGACGTGCCGGTGCCTTCAGGCCTCGGCGATGTTGGAATCGGCGGCAGCATCGCACTCGTGAAGTAGGCGTGCGCCCGTTCGCGGTTTCAAACGTCTGCGGGTTGTACGCTTTGTGAACGATTTTCCGACAACCCCGATTGACAAGATCCAGAATAATGTCCTGAAACAGACATTCTGGAGCGGTCGGGAGAAGAAAATCTGAAAAGGCCTGGGCGCGGCGTTGGCAATTCAACGTTTACTCGACGCACAACTCACATTTGCCGCCCCCTGTTCCTTTCCTTTTGTGGTGCGGACATCGAATTGTGACCACAATTTCGACGAAAAATGTGGAGCCTTATGCGTGATCCGTTATGATCGCGCCGGTGAGTCGCCGGAGTTTGCGGACCAGGGGAATAATCCAGTCGATGCGTGACGCTATGAAAGTCAGATCCGCCGTGTCGCGGCGCGGATTGCTTGCCGGATTGGGCGCGCTTGCGCTGGTCGGCACACAGGCTTCAGTACCGCAATCGGCATATGCGGCAACGGACCGTGTCGCGAAGTTCATGAACCGACTGAAGGGACCGCTGTTGCGGGCCGCGAAGGAACACTCGCCATCGCGCTTCCTGCGCGTCATACGTTCTCACGCGGATGTGCCGAACATCGCACTTTACTCGCTAGGCTCCTACCGCGACGGCCTCGACCGCTCGCGCCGGCGCGCCTACTACACCGGTGTCGCGCGCTACATGGCCAACTACTTCGCCTTGATGTCGAAGGAGTACAAGGTGGTCGACGCGGAAGTCGTCGGCAACAGCTGGAACGAGGGCGACGACTACTATATCGACACCAAGATTACGCTCGAATCCGGCTCGACTTACAATGTGCGCTGGCAACTGAAAAAGAAGGACGGCAAGTTCAAGATTGCCGATGTCCGCGTGCTCGGGTTCTGGCTTGCGTGGCTGCAGCGCCAGCAGTTTCAGAGCTTCATCGAGAGCCGCGGCGGTAGCGTCAATTCGCTTGTGGTGGCGCTCAATCCCTGAGGACGGCCGCGCGGCGGGTGTTGCTCATCTCCTGGTGCAACTTTTCCAGATACTCGCGATACTTCGATGCCCGGTGCGGGCGGAAACTTGCGCCGGTTTCCGCGGCATCTTCGATGCGGTCGAGGCGGAAGACGCGGTGGTCGGTGCGCAGCGTGCACCAGGCGACGAGAAGATCCGTCTCATCGAGATAGGCGATCGACAGCGGCCACACATCGCGCTTGGTCACCGTACCGTTGACATCGGCATAACGGATCGCCAGCACGCGCTCTTCCCAGGCGGCGCGGCGCAGAAACACAGGATCGACGCCCGGTATGGGACGCTGGCGGAAAGACTGTGTGGTGGAAACCGCATGAGCGGCGCGGCCGCGCATGCTTTCGGGCATGGCGGCAACGAGCTTTGCGCGGGCTTCGGCGGCCGCCTCGACGAGAGCCGGGTCGGCAATCTGGCCGACGCTTGCGAGGCCAAGCACAATCGCTTCCGTTTCGTCCTCCGTAAACTGCAGGGGCGGCAGCATCGGGTCTTCGGTGAGCGTATAGCCGTAGCCCGCGGCGCCATCGATCAGCGCGCCGGAACTCTTGAGCGTCTCGATGTCGCGGTAGATGGTGCGCACCGACACGGCGAGCGTTTCGGCGAGCCGCTCCGCGGTGATCGGCGCCGGCCTTACCCGCATTTCCTGCAGGAGTGCGAAAAGTCTGTCCGTTCGTTTCATCGCGGCCCACAATGACATAGTCTGCTGACATCATTTGTCAGGAGAGTGGCAGCATAACCATATGCCGCGTAACCCGTAAGGATGAAGCTCATGTTGCACCTCGTTTCCTATGCGCCCGCGTTCGGCGAGCCGAGCCCCAGCCCGTTCTGCGTGAAGGCGATGTGCCTGTTGCAGATGTCGGGAGTTGAATGGCAGCCGAAATGGCAGCAGGACCCGCGCAAGGAACCCAAGGCCAAGCTGCCGGTGCTTGAGGATGGCGACAGCAAGATCGCCGACTCGCATTTTATCCTGCGCCATCTTGAGAGCGCCCACGGTGCCGACTTCGACGCTGGGCTTTCCGAGGAGCAGAAGGCCATATCGATGGCCGCGGTGAGGATGACCGAAGAGCATCTCTACTGGGCCATCCTGCATGACCGCTGGATGGACGACCGTAACTGGGCCGTGGTCCGCGACCTTTTCTTCTCCGGCATTCCCGCCATCATGCGCGGCTTCGTGACGGGCCAGGTGCGCCGTCAGGTGCGCGGCTCTCTCAACGCCCACGGTCTTGGACGCCACAGCGCGGCGGAAATAGCCGAACTCGCTACCGAGGACCTGCGCTCGCTTGAGGGATTGCTCGGCGACAAGCCGTTCATGATGGGTGATGCGCCCACCGGTCTCGATGCCACCGCCGGCCCCTTCATCGCCGCCGCCGCCGGCACGCCGAACGAAACCGGGCTCACCCGCGCGCTGGCCGCAATGCCGAAGCTCAACGCCTATACGGGCCGCGTGCGCGACGCGATCTATCCGAATGTCTAACGACCAGAGTTTCGAAAACATTGTCTATTGTATGCTGTACGTACTATATATGAAAAATGATAAAGAGCTGTGGGGACCGAGATACGGAAAAGCTCTACAACCGCGAACCTGTTCGCAAGTGGCAGTCCCTCCAAAGGGTTGCACTTCGTAAACTTGTCATGATCGACTATGCAGATCAGATTGAGGATCTGCGGTCTCCGTCAGGCAATCGTCTGGAAAAGCTTGTCGGAAACCGCGCGGGGCAGTGGAGCATCCGCATCAACGACCAATGGCGCGTTTGCTTCGAATGGGAAGAAGGCAACGCCGAAAACGTGGAAATTACGGACTATCACTGATGGACAAGATTGCACCGGTTCACCCCGGCGAAATTCTCAAGCATGAATTCATGGAGCCATACGGCCTCTCGTCCAATAAGCTCGCCGAGATTCTTGGAGTGCCCGCCAATCGGGTTTCCTCCATCGTGGCCGGCAAGCGCTCGGTTACCGGCGACACGGCGTTGAGGCTCGGGCGGGCATTCGGAACCACGGCGAAGTTCTGGATGAACGCCCAGGCCGGTTTTGATCTCGACACCGCCAGCGATGAGATTGCTGCAGCAACGTTGAGCTCGATTGAACCGGTTGGGGAAAGTAAACCGGCATGAACCGGGCGTCGTCGGGGTGCGGAGGAGCCAGCATATGAGTGCGTCATTCGATGTCCGTCAGCATCTGGAAACGCGTGAACTTTGTGCGTTTCGTGCCGAGGTGCGCGACTTCATCCGCTCAAACCTGCCGGACGAAATCCGCGCCAAGGTTGCCGAAGAGCGTATGGATCTCACGCGCGAGGACATGCAGCGCTGGCACAAAATCTTGCAGTCGAAGGGATGGGGCTGCCCGTCCTGGCCGGTGGCACACGGCGGCACCGGCTGGAGCGATGAACAGTCCTACATATTCGAGCGCGAAATCGCGCTTGCCGATGCGCCGCGCCCGATGGTGTTCGGCACCGGCATGCTTGGTCCGACCGCAATCGAATACGGCACCGAAGAGCAAAAGGAGCGCATTCTGCCCGGCATCGCCTCGGGCGATGTCGTGTGGTGCCAGGGGTTTTCAGAACCAAATTCCGGCTCCGACCTTGCCTCGCTGCAGACGCGCGCGGTGCGCGACGGCGAGCGCTATGTCGTCAACGGCTCGAAGATCTGGACCAGCGATGGCCACTTCGCCGACCGCATGTTCGGCCTCTTCCGAACCGACAGTTCAGGCCGCAAGCAACAGGGCATTACCTTCCTCACGCTCGACATGAAGGTGCCGGGTATCACCGTTACGCCGATCATCACGTTCGACGGCGGACACGAAGTGAACCAGGTGTTCTTTGAAGATGTCGAGGTGCCGGTCGAAGACCGCCTCGGCGAGGAGCATGACGGCTGGAAGCTTGCCAAGTATTTGCTGGGCATGGAACGTTTCGGCACCGCCGAAGTCTCCCGCTCCATGGCATCTTGCAAGCGGCTGCGCGAGCTTGCCTGCCGCATTCCGGCGGGCGAGGGCATGCTGATCGATGACCGCGACTTTGCCCGTCGTATGGCCGAAGCGGAGACCGAACTGCGGGCGCTGGAACTTACCGAGATGCGCTTTTTGTTCGGTCCCGGCGGCGCCGATGCGCTTGGCGCTGAGGCCTCGATGCTCAAGGTGCGCGGCACCGAAGTTCAGCATCTCCTGCTTGAGCTCGCCATGGAGGCGGTGGCGCATCATGCGCGCGTCGATGTTGGCGATCTGGAGGAGAACGCCGGCTGTCCCGCCGGCCCCGGCGAAGCGCGCTACGTGTCGCGCGCCTATTTCAATTTCCGCAAGACGGCGATCTATTCCGGCTCCAACGAGATACAGAAGAACATCATCGCAAAAGCGGTTTTGGGTTTGTAGGGCGCGGCACTATGGATTTCGGATTGAGTGAAGAACAAACCCTGTTCCGTGACAGCGTAGCGCGGTTTCTGGGAACGGAATTTCCTTTCGATAAACGCCAGGGCGCGGTTGCCGGAGGCGGTGGCGTGCCGGACGATCACTGGCGCGCCTATGCGGAACTCGGCTGGCTTGCCGCGCCCTTTGCCGAAGAACACGGCGGGTTGGACGGCGGCGCCGTTGAGGTGGCGCTGGTCATGGAGCAGATGGGCCGGGCGCTGTGCGCATCGCCTTATTTGGCAACCGTGATTGCCGGCATTGCCGTAGCGCGCGCCGGCAGCGATGCGCAAAAAGCAGACGTTTTGCCAAAGATAGCCGATGGCACTCTGTGCTGCGCCATCGCCCATGACGAGGCGCGCGCGCGCCATGACCGCGCGCGGGTCGAGACCACCGCCGGTGCCGCCGGTGGCGGTTATGTGCTGAGCGGCACAAAATGTGGTGTGCCTTTTGCCGAAACTGCCGGTTTGCTGCTCGTCAGTGCGCGGACCTCGGGTAAGGCCGAGGAGCGCGATGGCGTTTCGCTCTTTATGATCCCTCGCGATGCGCCCGGTGTGACGCTTTCCGCTTATGCGACACAGGACGGCGGCAGGGCGGGGGATGTTTCGCTGCACGATGCGGCGGTGGACGCAGCCTCGCTTCTTGGAGCGGAAGGCGGCGCCTTTGAGGTGATCGACCTTGCCTATGACTGGTCGGCGGCGATGGCTTGTGCGGAAACCGTCGGTGCCATGTGGGAGATCCATGCGCAGACGCTTGAGTACCTCAAAACCCGTGAGCAGTTCGGCCAGAAGCTCTCCGCGTTTCAGGCGCTGCAGCACCGGCTTGTCGACATGTATATGCGCTGCGAACTGGCGCAGTCGGTCGCGATGGACGCGGTTGCCTCGCTTGAGCGTGATGATGTCACCGAGCGCCGGCTTGCGGTCTCGGCGGCGAAAATCCAGGTCGGGCGGCTCGGCCGCCTCGTCGGTCAGGAAGGCATTCAGCTGCATGGCGGCGTCGGCATGACCAACGACCTGCCCATCGGCCACTACTTCAAGCGTCTCACAATGAGCGGGCTGTCACACGGCGACATCGACTGGCACCTCAACCGCTATGCGGAGATCGGTGCGCACGAATTGCACAACAGGCCGCCGGCGGGGTGAGGGGGGTCGTAGTAGTCGCCCGTTACTTTGCCAGCCCTCCATCCGGTCAAGGGCTTCCCTGTGAGGCTGAAACGCTCTGACTGTGAATGGCCCGGCAAGGGCTTGATCATCCGTCCTCGTACAAGTCGCCCAAAGCGTTCTTCAGCGGACCCAAATGCGCCTCGTATCGCTTCCATCGTTTCACCGACGTTGTGTAAATCGGTTGCCGTACCTGCCATCGGCTCAAGGTCCGTACGGAGCGTTTGGTTTCATGAAACATCAGGCAGGCGTCGTCCCACTCCAGCCCGATAAAATCGATCAGCGCGCGCGACATGCCTTCCTGGTCGGCGATCATGTTCTCATAGTGGAGGTCGAATATTTTCAGGTTCAATGTGTCGGACCAATGGCGGAGCAGACGGTCATACTCGCGGTAGTAGAGGCCAAGGGTATTGAGGTCGCGGGCGTAGCCATGGGCGTCATTGAAATGATGGGTAAAGCAGGAGACACAGGTGTCCATCGGATCGCGCCGACAGTGAATGACCTGGGCATTGGGAAACATCAACGCGATCAGCCCGAGCGCCTGAAAGTTGTGGGGCATTTTGTCGACTACGCGCAGAGAAGACAGGGAATGCTTCTTCAAGACCGACAGGTATGATGCGGTTTCCTGGACGACCTGCTCCTTGGTCAGGGTCGAAAAATTCTCAAAATACTCATCCGTCTCACGGGACGCGGAATTAGTCACGCGCAGCAGGGCCTCATCGATTTCAACCAGCTCGCCCGCGCCGACGACGTCTGGATGGCTGGCCAGTATCTGCTCGGTCAACGTCGTACCGGACCTCGGCATTCCGACAACAAACACCGGTCGGTTCGACGTATCGCCAAAATCCGTTCTGGCGGCGAAATACTCATCGGAAAACTGTGCGATGCTTTTGTCGATATAGGCCCTGTAGTCTTCGACCGAGTATCCGGCACCGCCTATCCGTTTGGCCTCTTTGTAGTGTTCGAAAGCGTCGTCGTAACACTCGAGATCGCTGTAGACCTTGCCCAGCGAATCATGAATTGCGGCTCGGCCCTGATTGGTAAGTCCCGGCTTGTCGAGGGCAGCGGCAATTGTCGCGATTTCCTTGTCTTCGGCGGAAAACTTGTGAGACGCCGCGAGTCCGGCGATTGCATTCACATCACCGGGATCTTCGGTCAGGAGTTCGCGAAACAGCGCCGTCGCGTCGTCCATTCGGCCAAGGTCGATGCACGTGTCGCCGAGTCCCATTCTCGCCTGTTTATTCCGGGCGTCATAGGCGAGCACCTTCTCATAGGCGTTCGCCGCCTCTTCCGCTTTGCTGACTGCACGATAAGCCCGGGCGAGGTTCAACAACGCTTCGGTAAATCGCGGCTTGATGGAAATCGCCTTGCGCAGATGCGGCAAAGCCTTCGCCGCCTCCTCGGCAACAATGTATGAGTTCGCGAGATTGTTTCGATAGTTGGCGTTCCTGGGGCTGGCCTTGACGGCCTTCTCCAGCAGTTCGAGCGAAAGCGAGTAACGTTTTGCGTGAACCGCAAGGGTGCCCATAAGATTGAGCGCCTCGGGTTGGGTTGGATAGTCCCGCAGCACGAGCTGGTAGCAGTATTCGGCCTCGCGGAACTTCTCACCCCGCTGAAACTCAATTCCCCGCTGCAGTGTCGGCGCCACTTGATGCTTGGCCAGTTTTGCACCGGTGGCGGCGTTTGCCGCCGAACGCCGGCTCCGCGGCTCTTTGCCTTTGACGGCTGGAGATCTTCTGACCATAGGGAACAATTCTATTTCTTTGGCCCGAAAAGCGAAAGGCCGGTCGGAAATCCGACCGGCCTCTTCGTCCAGAATTCAAGCTCTTGAAGAGCTACATCCCGCCAAGGCTATAGGTTATGCCCCCCTGGATGATATGGGAGTACAGATCGAAGCCCCGGTTGCGCGCGAGCAAGCCGGCTCGATCATCGAAGTCCAGATCCGTGATGCCCCTGAAGCGGTAGCCCAGATCGAAAGACAGCCTCTCGTTAAAGGCATATTTCAAACCTGCCCCGACCTGAAAAGCGAATCCCGCATCGCTGTCATCGGGGCCAAACGGGGGGGCCGGCCCGACCCTCACATCCGCATCGACAATACCGACGCCGACACCGCCGCCGATATAGGGCGTGACGCCCAGTTCGATCGGGATATCGGCCCAGACATTGGCCAAAATGTAGATGGCGTCGAGATCGCCCCGGGCCGAATAGGCGAATGCCGTTGTTGCGTTGCTGCCGCTGAAGCTGTCCGCATCCACTTGTTGATAGGATACTTCCAGTTCGGTCCGCAGCCATTCATTGATTTCCACGCCGATGGCGCCGCCGACCAAAAAGCCGGTATCGGTATCCAGGTTCACTCTGAAGGATGTACCCGTCGTGTTGGTGGCCGATCCCTTCACGTCCTCAGGCAGCGCGACACCGCCGAATATCGAGACGTAAAAATCCGGCGCGAAGCCGCCGGTCTCGAACATGTCCGCGGACTGTGCCGCCGAGGCGCTTAGCGCCACCGATGCCGCACAGACCCCTGACAGCAGTACTTTTCTTACGTTTTTCATGGTGCAGGCCCCAAATCCCCATTGTGTCTATACAGTGTGTCGATGTGTCTATTCAGCGTGTCGATACAGCATCGATAAAACGAATCACTAAACTTCTATCTCACAAGCGGTACACTGGCCGGTCCTTGTTTGCACCCGCTAATCCCCGGTTCACAGCGGGGCACTGACACTATTCTGGGTTGTGCGGCAATATTGTCACGCCGGGTTTTTCGCCGGATTTTTCTTGGAACTCTGCGCTTTGGGTATTGTGGCCCCGGAATTCCTTGGTATTACTCCGGGCACGGCACAATGCCTCCAAACACCCAGATGCTGCCTGTATTACTGATGACAACGTCGGAGACGCGTACGCAGTCATTCGCGGCGCTGGAGACGATATCGATTACAGCAGGGCTCGGGTTCAGTGCCGTTACCCGGTCCACACGCATGTTAACTAGCGTCGTTGGCTCAAGGATCGCACCGTTATCCAACTCCCCGCCACTGACGGCATAGAACCATTTGTCTTCCTGGCCTGCCTTGCCAACGTATGTCCAGCCTGTCGCACGGGACACCGTTTCTCCGGTCGTCGAAGGACCGGCGGTTACGACTTGTGCATCCTCGCGCCCTTCGGTCCAACCCGGGAACATCGAAGACATGATTGCGACCTGGGCATCGGAACTGGGTATCAGTGCGAATAGCACAGCTCCCAAAGCAAAGACGGCGCTAATGTCCTTTGCAATATCAACTGCGACACGCCACGCTGTTTTCTCGTTGACGAGTTTGACCTTAACGACATCATCTTCCGGCATGGGCTGCCTCACGGGCGGGGGCAACTTTGGCGGCCAATAGTTCAAGCGCACGTGTCGGAATAGCCCGCGCGAAAGTTACCTTTGCAAATGTCATGATTGCCCCCGCAACATGGTGAGGCCGCAATCGTTGAACGTTCAATTGCCGATGTCAACAGAGTGGGTTGGTCACAATAAGTTGTGCGATTCCGCACAGGCCAATGGCTGACAAAACCCGTACGGCGAAGGAGCGTTCAAGATTCGCTAAACGCCAAAGCCTCTCTGGACAATCTGCCGAGGAAGCGTTTTACCGCAAAGCACAGCGACACGAGCAGCACGCTCAAAATCCCTGTCCATTGCAGAAAGCTCAACATGTCCTGGGCCTGTGCGGACCGCAACGCCGAGCCGAATACGGGGGCCATTACGAGGCCAATGGCAAAACAGAAAAAGCAGATTGCATAGAGCGCACGCATTGGGGGCCATCCGATCAACGTTGTCGATACCAGCTGACCGTCACTGAACCACACGGGCGTAACGGTCAGGTAAATGCATCACGTCAATTTGTACAAACTGCCGCCTGCTCCCTTGCATTTACGATCTACGCCGCAACGGCAGGGCATCTCTATTGGCGGCTGTTCCTCGGCCCGCATCCACCGCGCCTCGGAGGAAAACGAATACTGCGGCGTTGCGTTCGCGCTCATGCCGGCGTTCAGATTTTTGTGAACGACCTAGGAATTCGCCCCCCGCCGGGCCAGATTGTTGCTCAACTGGTTTAAACATAGGCAAGGCACCATGAAACATCTCCGCTCAAGGTTTGCCGGATTGATTTTCGCCGCAGTGGGCATCGTGCTGCTCCTCGGCGCCCAGACTACCCACGCTGAAGACCGCCAGCTTCAAACCGCGATCTTCGCCGGCGGGTGCTTCTGGTGCGTAGAGTCAGACTTTGATGTGGTGCCGGGAGTTGTCGAAACCACGTCGGGCTATACCGGCGGTACGCTCGATAATCCGACCTACGGCCAGGTCGGCAGCGGCGGCACCGGGCATCTGGAAGCGGTGCAGATCACGTTTGATGCGAACGAGGTGAGCTACAGCGAACTTCTGCGCATTTTCTGGCGCAGCATCGATCCGACCGATGCCGGCGGCCAGTTCTGCGACCGCGGCGAGACCTATACCACCGCCATCTTCACGCACGACGACAATCAGGCCTGGGAAGCGGCGCAGTCGAAAACGGCGATCGAGGAAGCCCGCCTGCTGGACCGCCCGATCGCCACGGTCATCCGTCCCGCCCAGCTGTTCTGGCCGGCGGAAGACTACCATCAGGACTATCACAACAAGAATCCCTTCCGGTACAAGTTCTACCGTCTCTCCTGCGGGCGCGACCGCCGAGTGAAGGGGTTGTGGGGCGAAGACGCCTGGGGCGGCATGGCGCACGGCTCGTAAGTGGGCGCCCGCCTGTTCGCCCGCCTATTCTATGGTGACGTTGACGGTCGTCTTGTCGTGGGCAGCCAGAGCCTCAACGGTATCGCCGGCGCTCACCGCGCGCGGCGTGCGCAGGAAAAACACTTCATGGCCCCAGTGATTGTCTTCGCGCGCCGGGTCGTTGTCGATTGAGAAGCCGTCATAGACCTGCATCGAGAACCACGCGAGCACACCGTGCAGCGCGCCGTTTCGGGTGCACTCAAGCGACAGCTTTTTGGCTTCGGCGGCGAACTCGGGCCGCGTCAGGTTGAATTCGAAGGCGGCTGTCGATTGCGACAGGGCGGTGTAGCTGCCGGGCGTCACCGAAAGCGACGAGCGCCGTCCGTGCGATGAGAATTCATTGAAGCTTGAGACGTCAAACCCACTCGCCTGATCGACGGCCTCACGGGCGAAGAGTTCCGGGCATTCGATGGCGATGAGGTGGACGGCGCCGGCAAGCGGCACGATGCGGGCATCGGGTTTTACCAGATCCGTGAGCGCATGCTCCAGTGTCGGAATGATGCCTTCGCCGATCAGCACGTTGTCGACGATTTCAGAGACCAGCACATCGGCCCTGGCGTGCATATGCTCGCCGACGGCAAGACCGGTGGACCACTTGTCGAACACGGTGATGCGATCGGCAAAACCGTTGGCGGCGACGATGGCGCGGGCCTTTTGCGCAATCAGTTTCTCGCCCTCGCAGCTATAGACATGTTTTGCGCCCGCGCGCGCGGCCATCATCGCAAGCAGCCCCGATCCGGAGCCGATGTCGAGCACCACATCTCCCGGTCTGACGATTTTCTCGATGACGGCGTTATAGGCATCGTTGCGGGTGCGGTCGTTGAGCATGGTGAAATGCCAGCGCGGCACATGGCGGCGGTAAAGCTGGGCAAGGCCCGCCTGCGCCGTGACGTTGCCGCTATCGAGTGCGGCGGCTTCCCTGAAGAGTTCGATGGCCGCCAGGTCGCGGCCGACTTTCATCAGGACGTCGCCGGCATCGGCAAGCGTGTTTGCGTGCTCGGCGGCGTCCAGTTTTGCGGCGGCGAGACAGTCGCGTGCCTCGACCGTGCGGCCCGCCCCGGCAAGCGCAATGGCGTGGCGCTGGCGCAGCAGCGCATCGTCCGGCGAAAATGCCACCAGCGCTTCGTAGGCGTCCGCCGCTTCGGCCCATTTCTGCGCCTGAAACAGGACATCGGCCAGATCGGAGATGATCTCGGGCGTGTTGCCCGACAATGACTGCGTCTTGCGCAGGTGCCGCTCGGCGCCGGCGAAGTCTCCGGCCGCCTTGTACGCATTGGCAAGGTTGAGATGAGCGTTGGCGTAACCGGGCTTGAGCTCGACCGCGCGCTTCAGATGCGTGACCGCGTCATCCAGCCGGCCGCCATGCAGGCAGGCGACGCCCAGATTGTTGACGATTTCCGGGGCATCCGGCTGCTGTTTCACCGCGCGTTCCAGATAGTCGGCGCTGGCGGCGAAATCCTCCTGCTGAAGCGCGCAGTTGCCGGCCATGAAGAGCGCGCGGACGTGGGTCTTGTCCTGCTTCAAAATGCGCGCGCAGAGTTTTCTCGCATCGGAGAATTTGCCGTTCTGCAAGGCACGTGCGGCCTTCTCGATCAATGTGGCGGTGGATGACGACACCGGTTGCTCCGAATGCGCGTTGGCGATGGGATTTCAGGCGCCTCTAACGGCGGCGCGCGATCATAACGGAACAGACGTGGAGCGGGAACGGGAAATGCTGGTGCAACCTGCGCCGGATGAGGAATTGAAATTGATCGTAGGTGGTTGCGTGCCGGCGCGTTGGGTCAAACGCTTATGTCGTGTTCACTGGAGGGAACCCGACGAGAGTGCCGGGCTGCCTCGAAAGAGGACACCAGCCAACGCTCTATCTCCGCCGTGTGCGGTTCGAGCAACTGACCTTCGCCGCCGCAGAAACTGTTCCAGGCATCGATATTTGTGCGGCTCAAGCCGACGAGAACGGGAATGCCGGCATCGACCGCCAGCGCAATGGCATTGCGCAGGCCTTTGCCTTCTGCCTCCTGGTTCCCGAATTTGTTGAGAACCAGCATATCCAGACCGTTGCGGACGGAGGTCTCGACAAGCCCCACGACATGCTCAAGCGCCGCGGCGTCCAGGCGGCAACCGCGGGACTGGTTTCCGAGGTTTTGCGATATTTGGATCTCTTGTCCGCCGGTAAGTTCCTCCAGCACCATGTCGCAGCGGCACTGACCTGGCTGCATGATGTTGGATTGGATCACGCCACCGACGCGGTACCCCTGCGACCTGAGGTGGTTCGCGATGTCCGAGATCAGCCTGTCGCCGGTCTGGTCGCCGGAATGCAGCACCGCCGCGAGCAACATGCCCGGTGCGGCGTTTTCCTGTGAGGGATCGATGTCCACTCCCCAACCTCTACTTTTGAATGCACTGTTTGCGAGCTCATGCTCTAGCGCAATCATAGCTCACAGCCTTGATCATGATCAAATGTCACTCACCGGGAAACCGTCACGCGGAAATTTGCCGCTTGCCGAGCGGCTGTTCCGTCTTGCGCAGTATCCTGCTCGGTGTCTCAGGCGTCCGAGCCGGGAGACCGGATCAGCACGCAGCCGGAAATGCGCCAGTCGCCATCGGGCTGGCGCTCCATGCCGTAAAGGGCGATCCAGGTGTTTCCGCGTGGTCCGATGATGTGGGCGCGCTGTGTCGGTCCCCCGAGTTCATCGGTGACATCGCTAAAGGTGACCGCCCTTGGCCGGTAGACGGGTGCATAACCGTTGCGCACCATTCCGAGAAAGCGTTCAGGGGTTCCGATGCGTTGCCGAATGCCGGGCGAGGCGTAGGACCAGGCAGTGGCACCGTCGTCTGCCTGAAAGGCCGCCATCTGGTCGAGGACGATCTGTTCGAAGCTTTGGCGGTCGGCGTCTGAAACTTCGGTTGCCTCCGCCGCCGTCAGAAACGTGCAGAACAGCGCGACAAATGTCGGGAAAGCGGCAATCCGCACCATGATGAGTGTTCCTCCATCGGCCAAGCGCGGTTAGTATAGCAAGGAAATCTGGGTAAATGCAGGTGCGTCGTCTTTCGCGGTGTGCCGGTGGCGGCAGTTTGAGGAGTGCGCCAACGTGAAGATGAACGGTTCTTACGATCTCAACGCGGCTCGCGAGGACGTGTGGGCAGCGTTGAATGATCCTGACGTGCTGAAGCAGTGCATTCCCGGCTGTGAGAGCATCGAGAAACTGTCGGATACCGAATTCGAGGCCGTGGCGGTCGCCAAGGTCGGGCCGGTGAAGGCGAAGTTCAAGGGTAAAGTCGAGCTGTCCGATCTCGATCCGCCGAACGGCTACACCATATCCGGGGAAGGCCAGGGCGGAGCCGCGGGGTTTGCCAAGGGTGGCGCGAAAGTGGCGCTGGAGGAAACTGCTCCCGGCTTGACGCGGCTCACCTACGATGTCGATGCAACGGTCGGCGGAAAGCTAGCCCAGATTGGCCAGCGCCTGGTCGATGGCGCTGCAAAGAAAATGTCGGATCAGTTTTTCAAAAATTTTGCGCAAGCAGTTGGCGGCGAGGCAGACAATGGGGCCGGGGAAGCGGAGGCTGCGCCGCAAGCGCCCGCGCAGACGCCGCCGCACCCGCTGGGCGAGAACCAGAAGATCGTCAAACAGCTGTCTTATCTAGGCGTTGCCGCCATGGTGGCGCTGGTGGTGTGGATGTTTTTCAACGGCGGGCCATAAGCGGGACACGCGCATCATGCAGGATCAGGCGGATTTCTCTTGGATTACGGGGCGCGAAGGCGAGACCATCCGCCTTGTGGTCGGCGAGAAAGTCTTCCAGGTCGGCGACCCGGCCGACGATATGTACATTGTCAGGGCCGGTTCTGTGGAGATCCGTGCCGACGGCAATACGCTGGAGCGGGTCGAGGCGAACGGTATCTTCGGCGAGATGGCGCTCATCGACAACGCGCCGCGCAGCGCCGATGCGGTGATCGTCGAGGACGCCGACATTCTGCCCGTCGACAAGAAGCTCTTTATCTTCCTGGTGCATGAAACACCCTATTTCGCACTCGATGTGATGCGCATTCTGGCGCAGCGGCTGCGGGCGATGAACGAGTTGATGTAGCCGTGCCGCACACGCGATTGCGGATTTCCATGCCGCCATGCGGGTTTGAATGTTGACCGGGCGCGCTTCTTTGGCGACACTTCGTCTACGAACAAAACCAAAACCAGTTCGAGCCAAAATTAGTTCGAGGGAGGCGACAGCCCATTTCTCCACACCGGACCCGGTGATGAGTAGCGCGCGTGGCGTATGCCGCGGGCGGGGTGTTGCGTTCAAAGCGAGGAGGACCTAAATGCCGTCAGTTTCCATGAAAGTGAACGGGAGCGAGGTATCGGCCGATGTCGATGCGCGGACGCTTCTGGTTGAATATCTCAGGAGCGATCTCGGGCTTACCGGCACCCATGTCGGCTGCGACACGTCGCAATGCGGCGCCTGCGTCGTGCATGTGGACGGCAAGGCCGTAAAATCGTGCACCCTGCTCGCCGTTCAAGCCGAAGGGGCCGAGGTCACGACCATCGAAGGCATGGCGGCAAACGGCGATCTGCACCCGATGCAGGAAGCCTTCCGCGAGCATCACGGACTGCAATGCGGTTTTTGCACGCCGGGCATGATCATGGCGGCAACCGACATGGTGGCGCGCCACGGCAAGGACCTCGACGAGGCCACAATCCGCCGCGAGCTCGAAGGCAATCTATGCCGCTGCACCGGATATCATAACATCGTGAAGGCCATTGCGGCCGCAGCCAAGGCTATGGGCTAGAGCGTCAACCGGGAGAGGGAGTTCACATTATGACGGATACCGGCATTGGCGCGAGAGTGCGTCGCAAGGAAGATAAGCGATTTATTACAGGGCATGGGAATTATACCGACGATATCAATCTGGCGCGGCAGACTTATGCGTATTTTCTGCGCTCGCCGCATGCCCATGCAACGATCAATTCCATCGACACGGCCGAGGCGGCTAAGGCGCCGGGGGTGCTGGGCATCTTTACCGGCGACGATCTTGCCGCTGACTCGATCGGCGGGCTGATCTGCGGCTGGCTCATTCATTCAAAGGACGGCAGCCCGATGAACGCCGGCGGCCACCCGGCGCTGGCGCAGGGCAAAGTGCGTTATGTGGGCAACGAGGTCGCGGTGATCGTGGCGGAAACCCACGCCCAGGCGAAGTCGGCCGCCGAACTGGTCGATGTCGACTATTCGGTGCACGATGCCGCCGTCGACACCGGCTCGGCCCAGGCCTCGGGCGCGCCGCAGGTGCACGAAGAGGCGCCGAACAACACGGTCTACGAGTTCGGTCTCGGCGATGAGGCGGCGACCAATGCGGCGTTCGAGGGCGCCGCCCATGTCACCGAATTGGATATCGTCAACAACCGTCTGATCCCCAATGCGATGGAGCCGCGCGCGGCGATCGGGGCATTCGATCAGGGCACCGACGCCTACACGCTCTATACGACGAGCCAGAACCCGCATGTGGCGCGGCTCGTGCTGTCGGCGTTTATCGGCGTTGCCCCCGAACACAAACTGCGCGTCGTGGCGCCGGATGTCGGTGGCGGCTTCGGCTCGAAGATCTTCATCTATGCCGAAGAGACGGTGTGCGTCTGGGCGTCGAAGAAAATCGGCCGCCCGATCAAATGGGTGGCGGAGCGCTCCGAAAGCTTCCAGTGCGACGCGCATGGCCGCGATCACGTAACGAACGCCAAGATGGCGCTCGACAAGGACGGCACTATGCTCGGTTTGAGGGTCAAGACAATCGCCAACATGGGCGCCTATCTCTCGACCTTCTCGTCGGCGGTTCCGACCTATCTCTACACCACGCTTTTGTCGGGCCAGTACAACATCCCGGCGATCTATGCGGAGGTCGACGCGGTCTTCACCAACACCGCGCCGGTCGATGCCTATCGCGGCGCGGGACGGCCCGAAGCGTGCTACGTCATCGAACGTATCGTCGAGACGGCGGCGCGAGAGATGGGACTGGACCCGGCGGACCTCAGGCGCAAGAACTTCGTCACCGAGTTCCCGCACGTAACACCGGTCATCATGACCTACGACGCCGGCGATTATCACGCGTCGATCGACAAGGCTTGCGAGATGATCGACTATTCGGGCTTCGGCAAGCGCAAGGCGGCCTCGGAGGCCGCCGGCAAGCTCAGGGGTCTCGGATTCTCCGCCTATATCGAAGCCTGCGGTATCGCGCCGTCGGCGGCGGTCGGTTCGCTCGGCGCCGGTGTCGGCCTTTGGGAATCGGCCGAAGTGCGCGTCAACCCGACGGGCAACGTGGAAGTTCTCACCGGCTCGCACTCGCACGGCCAGGGCCATGAGACGACCTTCGCGCAGCTCGTCTCCGACAAGCTCGGCATTCCGGTCGATCAGGTCGAGATCGTGCATGGCGACACCGACAAGGTGCAGTTCGGCATGGGCACCTACGGCTCGCGTTCCGGCGCGGTCGGCATGTCGGCGGTCTATCAGGCCTGCGACAAGGTCGTCGCCAAGGCACAGAAGGTCGCCGCCCATGTCATGGAGGCGGCCGAAGGCGACATCGAGTTCAAGGACGGTTCGTTCTCCGTCGCCGGCACCGACAAGTCGATGGCGTTCGGGGAAGTGGCGCTCACGGCCTATGTGGCGCACAACATTCCCGAAGGCATGGAGCCGGGCCTCAAGGAGGGCGCGTTCTTCGATCCCTCGAACTTCACGTTCCCGGCCGGCTGCCACATCTGCGAGGTCGAGGTCGACCCGGACACCGGCGTGACGCAGGTTGTGGACTGGGTCGCGGTCGACGATTTCGGCACGGTCATCAACCCGATGATCGTCGAAGGCCAGGTGCATGGCGGCATCGCGCAAGGGGTCGGCCAGGCGCTGACCGAAGGCGCGGTCTATGACACGGAGTCCGGCCAGCTCTTGACCGGCTCCTACATGGACTACTGCATGCCGCGCGCCGTCGACCTGCCCGAGCTCAGGCTCGCGTTCACCGAGACCACGTGTCCGTCGAACCCCTTGGGCATCAAGGGCTGCGGCGAGGCGGGGGCCATCGCGGCGCCGGCGGCGCTGATGAACGCCGTCACCGATGCGCTGGGCGTTGCCGACATGCCGATGCCCGCATCACCGCAAAACGTCTGGGCGGCGCTGCAAGGCGCCAAACAGGCGGCAGAATAACCCCCGGGGAGGAGAGACCCATGTATGAATTCACCTATCACCGCCCCGCAACGGTCGACGAGGCCATCGCGCTTTTGAAGTCGGCCGACGACGGCAAGCTTCTGGCCGGCGGCCACACATTGTTGCCGACCATGAAGCAGCGGCTTGCATCGCCCTCCGATCTCATCGATCTTGGCGGCGCGCTCGCCACCGGCATCGATGTCTCGAACGGCTGCGTCACCATCGGCGCGGGCACCTGCCACGCCGATGTCGCGACCTCGAGCGATGTCGCCAACGCGATCCCGGCACTTGCCAAACTGGCGAGCATGATCGGCGACCCGCATGTGCGCAACAAGGGCACGATCGGCGGCTCCATCGCCAATAACGACCCGGCGGCGGACTATCCGGCGGCGTGTCTCGGACTTGGCGCCACAATCGTCACCTCGGCGCGCGAGATCGAGGCCGACGACTTCTTCACCGGCATGTTCGACACCGCGCTCGGCGACGACGAGGTCATCACCTCGGTGCGCTTCCCGGTGCCCGCCAAGGCCGGTTATTCGAAGTTCCCCAACCCGGCGTCGCGCTACGCCATGGTCGGCGTCTTCGTCTCCTCGGCGAAAGGCGGCATCCGCGTCGCGGTCACCGGGGCGGGGCCTTGCGTCTTCCGCCAGGGCGACATGGAGGCGGCGCTCGAGGGCGACTTCGCCTCTTCGGCCATTGCCGGCGTCACCCAGGCCGACGGCGACCTCAACTCCGACATCCACGCCAGCGCCGAATATCGCGCGCATCTCGTCGGCGTCATGGCGCGGCGCGCCGTGGACCAGGCGACGGGGTGAGGCGAGGCTTTAACCGGCCGTTGAAACTTGAGACTTGAGAGGCCGCGGGCAGGGATGCCCGCGGCCTTTTCATGTGGCGGGGCCGCCGCGCCAACACGTCACGCCGCACTCGATGCGGGGTCCGTTGGCATGGCCGCATGTGCCGTGGCCGGCGCAGTGTTTCCCGGCCATCGCCGCTGGAGTCCCGCGTTCGCGGGAATGACGGGGGAGTCCCGCGTTCGCGGGAACGACGGGAGCGGGCCCGCGTTATCCCTTGATCAGGCTGAGCAAGCCGAAATAGACGAAGGCGAGGGGGAACATGGCGACGAAGAGCTGTAGCGCTTTCTTCGCCTTGTCGAGATAGGCGATGCCTTCCGGCTCGACATTCCGCCGCGCCCTGGAGAAGAACCAGAAGTCGAGCCAGAAGTAGGTCATGAAGCGGCGCCCGGGCTTGATGTGATTGTGCACGCGCACCTGGTAGTAGAGCGATCTCAAGAAAAACCAGATGGCGGCGGCGAAGAGCACAAAGAGCGGGATCGATTCTAGCGTGGTCAGCGTCATTGCCGGGCTGTCATGGCTGTGTTCAGGGGGCGGGAGCGACACTGTGCGCGGTCGCGGGCGCGGGATCAAGTGGGTGGAACTTCTGACGAAGTGTGCAGCCGGGCGGGTGCAGCCGGGCCGCTTCATCTTATGCCCCCGTCACGGTGGGGCAGGTAGGGTAGGCGAGGCTGACCGGCGTCCCGGCCCCGCGCTTGCCCTTCGCGCGCGGGCCCGGCGCCGCGGCCGCCCCTTTCACGAACCCCGAGACATCCTTGACCCAAGCGCCCACCGGACCGCGCGCGGCCGCGCCCCTATGCGAGCCGTCGGGCGAGGTGCGACTTTGCCGGCGCGGGCACATGATGGTGCGTGCCGGTTGGCGGGGGGACTATCGTTGCAGGGTTTGCCGGAACGCGCGCCAGCGCAAGGCCTATGCGGCGAAACGGCGGGAAAGACTCAAGGCACGCCGACGCCGTATTGCCGGGCGCCGCCGGCCGCCACGGGTGGACTGCATCTGGGCGGCGGGACATTTCGAGGGCGAGGGCACCGTCTCCATTGTGTCGAATGGCGCCAGGCCCTTTGGGCGGCCGGTGGCGAGCCTGTGCTCGACGGACTTCAGCATGGTCGATGTCTTTCAGACGCACTGGCCCGGCCATGTCCAACGCGTGACACACAGATCCGGCCGGGCCCGCGATCTCTATGTGTGGAGGATCAACACGCTCGATGGCATCGAATGTTTTCTTCTCGATATCAAGCCGTTCCTCAAGTCCGAGCGGGTGCGCGTCAAGGCGGCGCTGCTCTTGCAAGACGTGCGCGAGCGCGCCGAACTGCTCCGCACGCCGCAGGTGCAGCAGAGGATGAGGGAACGGCATATGAAGATGCGGTCGTTGAACAAGAGGGGGCGGGTGTGAGGGGGGCAAGAAGTAGTGCCGTTCGGTGTCACACTTCCGTTGCGCCTTCTTGATCTTCTTCTTCAACGCGCACACCGAAGGTGTGTTTGCGCAATTCGATTTGCTCTTCCGCTCTGCGGCGCTCACTCTCCGCGTCCGATTTCCAGTGTTCCGAGAAGCTTTCAGCGAACGCTCTTACCGACTCATTTTCGTCAGCCAGCCAGGGTCTAACTTCCTCGATAAGTCTCTCGAGCGCTTCGGCGCGCCCGAACTCGCCAACGAGCACGCCGGTACACTCCAGTGCAATTGAGACATAGCCCAACAGTTCATCTTCTTTTGGCAGCTTGGCGACGATCTCTCTGCAAACGCCTTGCAAGAAGGTCTGGCCTTCGTAGTTTCGGAGAATAGAGAGCACGAAATGAATGTTGTCCCTACTGCTTGTTCTCACCAATTCTAGAAGCTTCGTTTCGAATTGGTCCCCAAACTCAGGAAAGATTATCGCGAGGAGGCGTGCCTCGCGATATTGGAACATCATGGTGTCTTCGTGAAAACGGGAACGAACCAAATCGACGGCCAGGTTACAGGAATTGGCCAGTTCTTCATCGAGATGGTGGAACTTGTAGGGGATCGCCGTGTAGCGTGAGGCCAGTTTCTTGGCTTCCTCGAACTCGATGCGATGCATGAAGAATGAGAGTACACGCTCCGGTTCTTTCTTTGCGAGTGGCAAGAGCAGGGTCTCTGCGTGGTAATCAATGTCCTCCGCCGCCAACATGCCGTTGAGAACAATTTCCCAATCCCCTTGCGATAGTTCATCGAGCAAGTGCCTGAGTTCCTTTCGGTACCAGTGTTCTTGCACCCAGCTAGCATCTTCAAATGTGGTCAGAGCTTGAATGGTTGGCAAGAAAAACTCAGAAACCAGGCTAGGCCAGTCCTTCGAGTGATTTGCGGCGACAACTGCAATTATCTGATTTAGGACTCCGGCGTTTTTCTCTGCCATCCCCTTCTGCATCAGTCCTTGAAGCAGCTCCAAATCGAGGTCATCGGTTGACAGGAAGAGCTTCGTCATTGGAACGAGTTGCCGACCGTCTTCCAACCAGTCGAGCATGAGGGCCCTTAAGTCCGTTTTCATCGGGCCTGCCCAAAGGCCCCTCATCAGTGGGATGACGAACGGATAAATGTCATCCAAGCACTCTGCTAGAAGCTCAAACGCCAATTGCGGCGCGCTGTGTGCGAGCGCTGCCAAGAATTCATAGAATTTTGGAAAAGTGGCTAGGTCGTTGGATTCTGTTTTGCTGAACTCAAGTATGCGGCGATGCCACTCTTCCCAGTTTTCCGAATTTATCTCTGATGCGTAGCGCTGAGCCATAGCCGAGCGTTGCTCGTCTATTCTCTGGACATCCCGATGGCCTTCAGACGGCGACTCCCAATCTTCGAACACACCTTCAAAGCCGATCAGGTTTTTATAGATTGTGTATTCTTCATGGTGCGCGATAGCGTCTCGGATTTCGAGCGCCGTCTGCTTCACGTCTGGGCGTGTGGCGTGTCGATGGCGCCAGAACGTGTCGTGTTCAATTTTCTGAACGATTTGTAGAGGGGCGGTCGGAACGATTTCCTTGTAGAAACGTAATACTTCAATCGCGTCGTTTGCTATCGTGTCGATCACCGCTTTGCTGCATTCGCACTGATGGGGGGTGTACGCTGCGGTTAGCATAGCGCTCAGGATTGCCTCTTTGTCTGTTAGGGAACTTGCGTCGCCGTAAAGCGTCGTCAGCAGGGCAAGCGCCCGTCGCCGAACGTCTATGATCTCGTCGTCTGCGGGAATACACGCCGTTGACCAGGTTACACTTCTGTAGTCCCATGACGTGCCCTCCATGTTCGCTGACAAGAGATTCCTACTTAGCTCCACCAATGCCGGTAGGCTGTCTGCCTTGTCGCGCTGCCCCAGATCCTCCATCCAATCGACAACTGCCAACTGAGGCGCAGCACCAAATCCGGCACGTCCTTCACCAGAATAATACACGTCGATGTTGTATTCCGCCGCGTGCCGGAGGTTCTCGCTGGCGCGCGCTCTGACATCGCTATCGTCATGTTCAAGATACGCGACCGCAATCTCGACCGTTTCCGTGATGCTGTGGTAGCGGATGTTATCGAGCAGTCGAAGAGCTTGGACGATTAGCCCGCTTTTTGTTTCGTATCGAGTAATCGTCAATTTGTCCGCACGATCCGGAACATTGTGCTTCAATTGGATTTGTTCAACTCGATTTAGGAAGTCCCGAATTGTGGTGACTGCTATCGAAGGCACACGGAAGGCGATGGCGTCAAGCGTTTCAATGAGTTCCTTAATCTGATCGAAGCGAACTTCTTCGACCAAAGCAAACTTGATCCTGTCTGCCTCTTTTTCGAGAGCACGCTCGGTAATCTCTCCCCGCGTTCGGCTGAGTTGATTCAATATTTTGATTTTTGAAGAATGATCCATGGGGACTATCCTTGCAACTCTTGCAAGATCTCAGCCATAATTGTTTCCGCAGCTTGCTGACACAATTCTTCATCCAACGGAAGATAGTAGTTTTCGGTAATCTTTATCAAATTTGCTTCATGCAATCGTCGAGCGTTTGACTCGACCATATTTTCACTATGCCCCAGTACCTTGAGTTTTCGCTTGATTTCAGTTTTGCTGGCTGGGTCGTACCATCGGGTGTAGCCCAGCAAACGCAGTCTTACATCTCGGTCTTGATCGCCAAGATGTACCAATGACTCATGCAAAGGCAACGCGTTCAGCAAAGGCCGTTCATTGACGTCACCTTGCGGCGTTGGAGCTCTATGTTTGCTTACAACTTCTGCCAGATAGTCGACAGCATCCTCAGAAAGCGTTTGGCCTTGGGCAAGATGTGGAAATAGTTTCCTTAATGTGGTCTCCGGTAGCTCAAGAAGCTGCGAGATGAAGTGATCCGGTGTCCAGGTTTCAATGTTGATACGAGGGTTTTGGCCTCTAAGCGTGTGTAGCAATACATTCGTTGTGGGTGGAAGGCCTGCTGTTTGATTGTGGACAAATATCCAACATCGCATTCTGATTCCAAATTTCTCCCGAGCCCCTTCGAAATCATCGAGGATCTTCTTTTCGAGTTTATTGCGTACGAGATGCTCAGGAGCGTGGCACTGAAAAACGCATTGCTTTGAAACACGGTATCCGTCGCATTTGAAATCTCCATGTTGTCCTTGCGGCTTCCAAGGTTCGAAATCTGCTCCCCACAAAACGATTGCTGCTTTTGTGAAAAAGTCCTCAAATGCTTGTGCTTTATGATGAAGCAAAGCATCCTTCAGCATGAAAAAGATTAGTGCTCGATCTGCACTAGACATTCAGGAAATCTCAAAGCTTTTCGATATCTTGCTGCATGGTGTAGGTCAATTTTCTACGCGAAATTGCAGAACGCTTTCAAGTGCGAAATGTGGAGATAGTTGTGGTCAATTTGCAAATATGAGGTTGCCATTTCATCTGCCTACAATTCGAAACTCAGTTTCGGCAACACCAAAAGAGGTTTCAAGAGCTACCGTAAATCTCGACTGTGCTTAACTAGTACAATGTTTTTTGGGATTGGATGACCGAGAAATCCGAAAAAGAAAGCCTTATGGAGGCTGTACTCTTCGATGCCATCGGTGTGGTCTTGCCGACTCAAACGATGCAGACAGCGTTGGACAACTATCGACTTAAGAAAATTAGAGCAGCACGGGATATATGGATTGAAGAAATCGGCTCAGGTGCTATCGCACCTGAAGATGTGAATGATGACTTACTGGCCCTGCTAGAACGCTGGACTCGCGCGGTTGCTGAAGGCGTGGCCATTGCGAATTTGCGTTTGATGCTCCGGGTAGTGAAAGGGCAGTGGCGGCTTGATCGTTGTTTCAACCCCCACGAGTTTCAGCATTTTACCAACATCATCGAGTCGCTGACGGAGCAGGAGATCGTTCTTTTGGGAACACTATATCGAGGTTGGCTAGCGGCTCCGGAGAACGAACGGCAAAATCGTTGGGATCGAATTTGGAAGGATGCGGAAAAAGAACTCGTTGAGGATCGACGCCTGTTCGAATCAGCGAATGACTTGCAAGCTAGCGCAAACGCGCTGCAGCGCACGGGCTTGTTTGTGGTGCAAAACAATGTTTGGGAGATTGGATCCCTTGTGTTTTCGAACCGGATAGATCGGTTCGGTGCTGTTCTCAGCCTTGATCAATCAATATAGCGATGCAAAACGCTACCCTGTTGTGGGGTGGATATAGATATGGCGGCTGTATTCGCTGTCCATTTGGGAAGATAAAGAGAGTGTAGAAGTTGTGTGGGGCGGGCCGCGCATGACGAAGGGGGCATTTGCGCCAGCGCAAAAGCTCTGATCCCCCTCACGCCTATACTTACCCCTCCCAATTCCGACATGCGGGTTCCCCTATGCGGATGCAATCGACTAATGTCCTCTCCATGACCAATTCGCTTCCAGCGTCCATCGACGAGATCCAGGAGTTGCTGGCGGAAGGCCGCTATGTGGCGGACCGCTCGCTTGCGACGGTGCTGTTTCTGGCGCTACGCATGGGCCGGCCGTTGTTCCTCGAGGGCGAGGCGGGCGTCGGCAAGACGGAGATTGCCAAGGTGCTGGCGGACGCGCTCGGGCGGCGGCTGATCCGGCTGCAGTGTTACGAGGGGCTGGATGTGGCCTCGGCCGTTTACGAGTGGAACTATTCCGCGCAGATGATCGAGATCAGGCTGGCCGAACTTGGCGGGGCGGCCGAGCGCGAACGCGTCGGGCGCGATGTGTTTTCCGACCGGTTTTTGATCAAGCGGCCGCTGCTGCAGGCGCTTGAGAGCGACGAGGACGGGGCGGCGCCGGTGCTTTTGATCGACGAGCTTGACCGCACCGACGAGGCCTTCGAGGCATTCTTGCTGGAGGTGTTGTCGGACTTTCAGGTGACGGTGCCGGAGATCGGCACGATCAGCGCGGCGCAGCCGCCGGTGGTGATCATTACGTCGAACCGCACGCGGGAGATCCATGACGCGCTGAAGCGGCGCTGTCTTTATCACTGGGTCGATTACCCGGACGCGGCGCGCGAGCTGGCGATCCTGCGGGCGCGGCTGCCGGAGGCACCGGAGGACCTGTCGCGCGAGATCGTCGCCTTCGTGCAGGCGCTGCGCGGCGAGGACCTGTTCAAGCTGCCGGGGGTTGCCGAAACGCTCGACTGGGCCGGGGCGCTGGGCGAGCTCGACCGCATCGTGCTGGACCCCGAGACCGTCAACGATACGCTGGGCGTGTTGCTCAAGTATCAGGACGATATCGCCAAGATCGAGGGCTCGACCGCCAAGCGGCTTCTGGACGAGATCAAGGCGGACCTCGCCGTCGCGGCGGCGCAATGAGTGATACGGACTCCGGCGCTGGATCGGAACCGGGCGAGGCTCTTGAGGCGGTGGACGGACTTGAAGCGGCAGGCGGGGGCCGGCTTGCTGAAAACATCATGCATTTTGCGCGTGTGCTCCGCGCGGCCGGGCTGGCGGTGGGGCCGGGGCAGATGCTCGACGCGGTCGCGGCGGTGTCGGCGGCGGGGATCGGGCGGCGCGACGATTTTTACTGGATGCTGCATGCGGTGTTCGTGAAGGCCTATCGCGACCGCGCCCTGTTCGACCAGGCGTTTCACGTGTTCTGGCGCCGGCCCGACCTGATCGACCAGATGATGCAGATGATGCTGCCGGAACTTGCCGTGCCGGTGCCGAAGGACAAGCAGCCGGCTGCGGCGGCGCGGCTGGCGCAGGCGATGTTTCCGGAAAACCAGAACGCGCCCGAGCGCGAGATGCCGGAGGTGCTGGAGGTCGACGCGGAGCTGACCTATTCGGGCGCGGAGGTGTTGGCCGAGAAGGACTTCGAGCAGATGAGCGTCGAGGAGCAGGCGGACGCAAGGCGCGCCATTGCGCGGCTCGACCTGATGCGCGCGCGCGTTGCGACGCGGCGCTTCCGCCGCGACCCGCACGGGGGCCGCGTGGACATGCGCGCGACGCTGCGGGCGAGCCTCAGAGGCGGCGGCAAGGTGATCTCGCTGCAGCGGCGCGCGCGGCGGCTGCGCCCACCGCCGATCGTCGCCTTATGCGATATATCGGGCTCGATGACGCAGTATTCGCGCATGCTGTTGCACTTTCTGCATGCCCTGGCGGAGGCGCACGGGCGCGTGCACTCGTTCGTCTTCGGCACGCGGCTGACCAATATCACGCGCTACCTGAGGACCCGCGATGTGGATGTGGCGCTCGAGGCGGTGAGCGATCATGTGGACGACTGGTCGGGCGGCACGCGCATCGGGGCGTGCCTCAAGGCGTTCAATTTCGACTGGTCGCGGCGCTGTCTCGGCCAGGGCGCCATCGTGCTGTTGATCACCGACGGGCTCGACCGCGGCGAGGGCGACAACCTTGAGGCGGAGATGGACCGGCTGCAGCGCTCGTGCCGGCGGCTGGTTTGGCTGAACCCCTTGCTGCGCTATGATGGGTTCGAGCCGAAGGCACAAGGCATTCGCGCCATGCTGCCGCATGTGGACGCGTTCGCGCCGGTGCATAACCTGAAGAGCCTGGAGGCGCTTGCCGACGGGCTGTCGCGGCCCACGCGGGGCTTTGGAACTATTGAAGGCTTTGGTGCGTTAAAGAAGGCGGGCTGAGTGAGGCTGGCGGGAATGAACCGGGCCGGCAAGGAGGAACGTTTGATGGATGCGCAACACGGAATTCTGGAGCAGGCGGCGGAGTGGCGCGCGGCGGGCCGCGACGTGGCGCTGGCGACCGTGATCCAGACCTGGGGCTCGGCGCCGCAGTCGGTCGGCGCGCAGCTGGCGATCGACGCAGAGGGCAATTTCGCCGGCTCGGTGTCGGGCGGCTGCGTCGAGGGCGCGGTGGTCACCGAAGCGCTCGACGTGATGGAAAGCGGCGCGGCGAAGGTGCTGGAATACGGCGTCTCCAACGAGACCGCCTGGGAGGTCGGGCTGGCCTGCGGCGGCACCATCCGGATATTCGTCGAGAAGCTCGGCTGACGATGAAAGCGGATATCCTTCAAAGACTGCTCGAGGCGCGCAAGGGGCGACGCGGCGTCGCGGTGGTGAGCGACCTTGCCAGCGGCGAACAGCGCTTTATTGCGCGCGGGGAAGCGAGCGGCGACGCGGCTCTCGATGCGGCGCTTGACGAGAGTTTCGCACGCGACCACAGCCGCACGATCGAGATCGGCGGGGCGGAAGTTTTCATCCACATCCACAATCCGCCGCTCAAGATGATCATCGTCGGCGCGGTGCATGTGGCGCAGGATCTCATTCCGATGGCCGGGGCGGCGGGCTTCGACGTGAGCGTGATCGACCCGCGCGGGGCGTTCGCGACGGCGGAGCGGTTTCCGCAGGTGACGCTGCATTCCGACTGGCCCGACGAGGTCATGCCGGGGCTCGGCATCGACCACCGCACGGCGGTGCTGGCGCTGACGCACGACCCGAAGATCGACGATCCCGCGCTCACCCATGCGCTGCGGTCGGAGTGCTTCTATATCGGCGCGCTGGGCTCGCGGAAGACCCATGCGGGGCGGCTTGAGCGGTTGTCCGCGCATGGCTTCGAGGCTGAGACGATGGCGCGCATTCACGGGCCTATCGGTCTAGATATCGGCGCGCGCGGCACGGCGGAGATCGCCATCTCGATCATGGGGCAGGTGGTGCAGGTGTTGCGGCGCGGGCCGGGGGCCTGAATGAAATTCGGCGAGACCGCCCTGGCCGACGCGCACGGCGCCATTCTGGCGCACAGCGTCAAACACGACGGCGGCACCTTCAAGAAAGGCCGGGTCCTGAGCGCCGGCGACATCGAGGCGCTCAGCGCAAGCGGCGTCACGAGCGTCATTGCTGCGCGGCTTGAGGCTGGCGATATCGCCGAAGACGCGGCGGCGGAGCGGATTTCGCAAAGCGCCGCGGGCGAGGGCTGCACGGTCACCGCCCCCTTCACCGGCCGCGCCAATCTCTACGCGCAAGCGCATGGGCTGGCGCTCATCGACGAGGCCCGCGTGGCGGCGCTGAACGGTTTGCACGAGAGCGTCACCATCGCAACGCTACCGGCCTATGCGCAGGTCGCGCCGCGCCAGATGCTGGCGACGGTCAAGATCATCCCCTTCGCCGCACCCAGCGATGTCGTCAACGAGGCGGCGGGGATCTGTGCCACGGGTGAGCCGCTGGTCTCGGTCGCGCCCTTCGCCGCACGCGATGTCGGACTGGTGCTGACGAGGCTGCCGCAAACCGCCGACAAGCTCATCGCCAAGAGCACGCGCACTCTTTCAGACCGCATCGAAGCGCTCGGCAGTCAGGTCACACAGGTCATCGAATGCGGCCACGACGCGGCGGCCGTGGCCAACGCGATCGAAGCGCTGCGGGCGTTCGGCTGCGATCTGGTGCTGGTGCTCGGCGCGTCAGCCATCGTCGACCGCGGCGACGTTATTCCGCAAGGACTTGAACGCGCGGGCGGCGAGGTCGTGCATCTCGGCATGCCGGTCGACCCGGGCAATCTCCTGATGCTGGGGCATGCGGGAGCGGTGCCGGTGATCGGCGTGCCAAGCTGCGCGCGCTCGCCGAAACTCAACGGCTTCGACTGGGTGCTGCAGCGCCTTGCCGCCGGGCTTGAGGTGAGCGGCGCCGACATCGCCGCCATGGGAGCAGGCGGGCTGTTGAAGGAAATCCCCTCGCGGCCGACACCGCGCGATGCGCAGGGGCAGTTGGCCGGCTCAGGCCGGGCGCCGCGCGTTGCGGCTCTGGTGCTGGCGGCCGGGCAGTCACGGCGCATGGGCCCGGACAACAAGCTTCTGGAACCGATCGGCGGTGTGCCCATGGTGCGTGCGGTGGTGGAAAATGTCGGCCGCGCGCAGGTGGCGCAGGTCACCGCGGTGCTCGGCCACGAACCCGATGAGGTGCGCGCCGCGCTTGACGGCCTCTCCGTCTCCTTCGTGCAGAACGCCGATTATGGCAAGGGGCTCTCGACATCGCTCAAGGCCGGGCTCGACGCGTTGCCGGGCGACATCGATGCGGTGCTCGTCTGTCTCGGCGACATGCCGTTTGTCGAGGCGCAACATCTCAACAAGCTCATCGCCGCCTTCGACCCGCAGGAGGGACGCGGCATCTGCGTGCCCGTCTTCAACGGCAAGCGTGGCAATCCGGTGTTGTGGGGCCGCGCCTATTTCGACGAGATGCGCGCCGTGCAGGGCGATGTCGGCGCACGCCATCTGCTCGGCCAGTTCGAGGAGGACCTTTGCGAAGTCGAGACCGGCGCCGATGCGGTGATGACCGACATCGACACGCCCGAAGCCCTGGCGAAGGCGAGATCAGAGTAACCGGCCAGGGGCGTAGCGCTCACGCCGCGCGCGAACGCGCCGCGCTGCCACTTTTGAGGTGGAAAGCAAGCAGCTCGCCGAAACGGCCGTTGCCGAGCGGCCCGCCGACGCGCTGTTCGATTTCGATGCAGGCCTTCTTGTTGCCTTCGATGAGACAGGGTCCGGAAGGCAGAATGGCGATATCCCAGCCGACGAACGGCGCATCGCCGAGGCAGTCATGCGCCCTGAAGGCGAGATTGAGGGCCGCGTCCCAGTAGGGAATCTTACGCCCGGCAATCTGTGCACCCGTCACGGGGTGCCGGTCGACCCAGCCGAGCCGCGCCGAAACGCCGGAATCCGTAGCCTTGCCCATTATGCCCGTCGCCGGATCAACAAGCGCTGCAAGGCCGCCGGCGTGGCAGTTATCGACAATCATCGACGCGTCGCGCGCAATGCGGAAGATCGTCACAATATGTTCCGGCTCAAAGTTCTCGTTGCGGCAGGTGACGATGCGCAGCGTGTTGAGCGCGCCGCAGGTCAGATCGTGCAGGTCTTCATGATTGGCGACACGCTCCATGGCGAGCCAGGCTTCGGGCTCTTTACCGGGCGCCGTCTTCTGCAGCGACTTGCGGCACATTCGGGCTGTTAGTTCCTGTGGACTGAGGGCTGTTCCGTCAGGGCTTGTGAACAGGCCTGCAGTGTGGGTCCAAAGTTCCGCCCCGCGGCCGCCTTTCGCCCGGCGCGGTTTGACGAAGAGGTCGCGCGACGGCAACTCGGGATGCCCGGGGTTGGCCCACGTGACCGAGCCGCCGCTGAACTCGGCAAATATCTCCGGTGTCGGAAGCCCGTTATTCCGGCACATATCGTGAAAGAGTTTCTTGTCGCCGAGCACCGGCGAGCGGTCCGCCTCGGGAAATTTGCCATAGACGAGGCCATAGAGGCCGAACGGTTTAAGCACCAGTCTTGGCAGGTAGTCGCGCGCTTTGGCGCGGTTCTTCGGGTCGTAGAACTCGTACATGTAGTAGAAGGACGGAAACACGCCGTCATGGAAAGCAAGCTTCAATTGCTGGCGGATTTGTGCCACTACTCCGGTCCCGGAGCGGCGTTTGACCGTTCGTCCGTTGAGCATCACCAGCCACAGCGCCGAAGAGACCACCATAACCGGCCACACTGCAAATATGAGCCAGCGCCTAACGGGCGGCAACGTCTGCAATATTGCCCGGACATGCTCGCGGACCGAAGCGAACAAGAAGTCGACCGTTGTCGGGCGGCCAGGCTCCCGGCTGTCACAGAACCGATCGATCGGCGCCGCCTGCGCGGCCAGTTTGTACAAATGCCTTAAACGCATCATCACTCACTTCGGGCTTTCAGCCCCGAACTTCCGACTTCCCCAATGTCAAAGTTGTGCCGTGCCAGACGGTATGCCAGCTGCCTTAGTCTGCCTGCCGCAGATCTGACACGAAGCATTGAACCACTGTTTTCGCGTTTGCGAAACCGGATTCTCCGACAGTGTTAATACCGGGTGGAGCAGCAACGTGGTGGCTGTCGAGGTTTGCGGACTGCTTCAGCCGTTTGGCTTTGTCCGGTACCGTGTTGGCGACATCTGATATTGCTTTCGAAAAACGCGGCTGAAATGCGCCGTATCATTGAAACCCCAACTCAACGCGATTGCGGTGATGGAGCAATCGGCAAATCTGCCGTCGCGAAACTGAGCGGCTGCCATTTGCAGGCGGCGCCTCAGGACATACGACCCAAACGTCGTTCCGCGTCCGGCATACTCTCGCTGGATGGTGCGAGCGGATACGCCGAGCATCTCTGCTGCGGTTGGAAGGCTTAGTTCGGGATCAGTCAATCTAACGTCGATCAAGTTCCGCACACGCTGCCACAATCCGCTCTGCCGAGATTGGACGTTGTCGGCGCCGTCAATGGCGCCCTTGACCAACCGGCACAAATCGAAGGTCAAATCCGGCGAAAGGTGCGAGCCGGCCTCTTGGCCAATCTCGGCGAAATAGTGGCGCAGCAACCTCAGCATGAGTGTTTCGCCGTACAGGTGGATACCGTTGTTACACCGGTCGATTCCGGTACCTGCGTTGAACAAAGTACGGGGAATGCGGGCGATCTGACGCTCAACCGCGCCGTTGAAGGTGAGGGCGAAAGGGGCCGCGCAATCCACGACGGCGGCATCGCCGGGATTGAGGACAAATCGATTGTCGCCGCAAGTCACACTGGCCTGGCCGCATCGCTGAAAGCTGATGAGATAGTCATCATGATAGCTGCGGCGAATCCGCTGTGCGTTGCGCTCAATTTTGTGAGCTCCGGAACGGAAGTGAGACATGCTGGCCGCACCAAGCTTGCGGGTGGAAATCGATGCCCGGAATGACTGGACCGTTTCCGGCTGGCTGGCGGAAACGTCCATCACAAGATCGCAGATGGCTTCGCTCCAATCTGCGAAACGATCAATAACCATCATGTCTTCACAAGACCGCATGGGGCAAAAGGTTACCGCGCCTGTCACCTACGGAAAAGCGATTTGTCATGTGCGGGCAAGCGCAGCATCGTTCAAGTCGCTAGGTTTGGAGGATGAAAACCGCCTTCACGGATCAACAACTCGCGCGGCCCGGTTACACCGAAGCCGCCAAGATACTGAAGGACTGTGTGCATTACGGCTTTTGCACCGCCGGGTGTCCGACCTATGTCCTGACCCGTGATGAAAACGATGGGCCGCGCGGCAGGATCGATTTGATCAAGGCAATGCTGGAAAAGGGCGGGACGCCCGAACCTGAGACAGTGCGCTATCTCGACCGCTGTTTGTCCTGCCAGTCCTGCATGACGACGTGTGCGGTCAATGTAGACTATATGCACCTAATCGACATTGGCCGTGTCTATATCGACACGCATTTCTCCCGTCCCTGGAGGGAACGTGTTTTTCGTTCCGCGCTTGCAAACATCCTGCCGCGACCGCGCCTCATGCGGTTGGCTATGCGCTTGGGTGCGATAGGACGGATGACGCACCCACTTCTTCCCGCATCCTTGCGCAGCATGGTGGCAATGCTGCCACGGGTCGATCGCGGCGAAATACTACGTCCGCAGGTGTATCCCGCAGAAGGCGGCGCGCGATACCGAGTGGCTCTTCTTCAGGGCTGTGCTCAACAGGCAATCAATGGTGACATCAACGCTGCCACTATTCGCCTCCTTCAGCGGCACCGGTGTGAGGTTGTGATCGCGGAGGGAGCGGGCTGTTGCGGCGCCTTGCCACTACACATGGGCCGAATGAAGCAGGCGCGGGCCAATGCGCGGGCCAACATTGCAGCATGGAAATCCGCTACGGAAGATCAGCTTGACGCTATCGTCGTCAACGCTTCGGGATGTGGCACCACCCTAAAGGATTACGGGCATCTTCTAGCAGATGAGAGTGATTGTCAGGGATCGGCGGCGCGGATCGCTGGCATCACTCACGATATTGCTGAATGGATCTCCCGGATCGGTTTGAACGAGCCCATCGGTCTACCGGAGTTCAAAGTCGCCTATCATGACCCCTGCTCGATGCGGAATTCGCAAAAGGTGACGGGTGAACCACGCGACCTGCTGCACCGTGCGGGCTTTGCGGTGCATGATATTCCCGAAGCACATTTCTGCTGCGGATCGGCGG
Organism: Hyphomicrobiales bacterium; assembly: GCA_021775755.1. Classification (GTDB taxonomy): domain Bacteria; phylum Pseudomonadota; class Alphaproteobacteria; order Rhizobiales; family JAJFHB01; genus JAJFHE01. The sequence goes on from JAJFHE010000032.1 coordinate 62,178, forward strand.
GCACCTACAACATCCTGCAGCCCGAAATGGCTGGGCAACTGGGCGCGCGAAAAGCCAAAGCCATCGCAAGTGTCGGTCCGGACATCGTGGTCACCGGCAATATCGGATGCATGGTCCAGATCGAGCATCATCTTGGGGCCCCGGTTGTACATACCGTGGAAATGCTCGACTGGGCGACGGGCGGGCCAAAGCCAGCGGCACTTTCAGGGGAGTGTCTGAAAGAGAGATCGACGAGGCAAATTACGCCGGACGTTCCGGCGCCATCGGATACACCGCCGCCGCCACCATCTGGCGGGGCTGTTTGGTAGCAGAGAGAACGGAGGCATGCAGATGAGTGCACTTGAGAGTTTTTTGACCGAAGTCGCCGGGGAGATTGGTGCTGACGAGATCAGCCGCTCGGACGAATCCATTGAACGTTACGGGGAAAATACGCTGCCTGGTGGCGATAAGCCCCCCGCAGCCATTGTGTACCCGGGCTCCACCTCAGAAGTGCAGGCGATCGTGCGTGCAGCCAACATCCATAAAATTGCGCTTTATCCCAACTCGACGGGCGCCAACATCGGTCTCGGCACGCGGTGCGCAACCCACGCGGGTCAGGTCGTGGTCGACATGGGCAAGCGCATGAACCGCATCTTGGAGGTGGACGAAAAACTGGGCTACGCGGTTGTCGAGCCGGGCGTCACATATCAGATGCTCTATGACGAGCTCGTGCGGTTGGGCGATACTTTGATGATGGATGTGACGTCCGGCCCGCCGCATGGCGGTGTGCTTGGCAATGCCCTGGACAAGGGAGCAGGCTACACGCCCTATTTCGACCATTTCGGATTTTCGTGCGGCATGGAAGTCGTGCTCGGTAACGGTGAGATCCTGCGTACTGGCGACGGCAGCCTGGACGTAGACAATCTCGCCAATTGGCATACGTCGAAATACAGTCTTGGACCCATCCTCGACGGTTTGTTTACGCAGTCGAATTATGGAATCGTCACCCGCATGGGCATGTGGCTTTTGCCGCGCCCGCCGGCAGTACGCACTTTCCATTTTACCTTTCCCGACGACGATGATCTTGGCGAGATCATCGAGCTGTGCCGCCCACTCAAGATGTCGAACTTCGTTCCGTCGTTGTTCCGGGTGTCGAACGACCTCTATCTTTGCGGTACGGAGGTCCAGAACCCGGAATACGAAGCATCCGGGGGCAAGATGTCAATTTCCGACGAGGGGCGCAAAGCGTTGCATATGGCTCATGGACTGGGATCCTGGACAGTCTCCGGCGCCTTTTACGGCCCTTCGATGGAAGCGTTGGAGCCGCAGATTCAACGCGTTGTCAGCCATTTTGGACAATCCGACAAGGCGCGTTACGTCCCACATGAACGAGCCCAGGAGATGGCACCGCTCGAGACTGCCACCAAGGCGTTCTCCGGAATTCCGTGGTCCGGTGAACTCGGCCTGTTGAAATGGCGCCCGGGCGGAGGCAACAGCTGGTTTCTGCCTGGCATGACGATGGACGGGGCAGTTGCCAATGAACTGCAAAGCATCTGCCGTGGCAGTTTCGAAAAACACGGCTTCGATTACATGGTGATGAATGTGTGTGGACCGCGATTTGCCCGAGGACTGAACGTATTGGTGTTCAATCGAGAGGACGACGACGAATGCCAACGCGCCGATGCGTGCTACCGGGAAATGTCCGAAGCGGTAATACAGCGCGGAATTTTTGTGGGCCGGGCCCCGATCGACTATCACGGGTACCATATGGATCAGGTAATGCCGGCCTTCCGCGATAGCTGCAATGCCGTTAAATCGGCACTGGATCCCCAAGGTGTTATCGCGCCCGGCCGCTATGGGATCGGCTAGCAGAAGATTGCCATATCCGGCCACAGGGCCAACATCAGCGCTCGCTTAACGGGCGACAACGCCTGCAGTGTCTCACAGACATGCTGGCGGACCGAAGCGACAGGGCGAATGTTGTTGGACGGCCACGCTCCAGACCGTTAGAGAACCGACTGGTCGAGGTCACCTGCTCGGCCGGTTTGACAAATATATCGAACGCGTAAACATGCACTCCGGTCTGTCAGCCCCGAGCTTCCGTCTTCCACAGAGCTAAAGCTATGCCAGTTCTCGCTCCGCGCGAGCGAGCCCGCGTTCTGTTATCGTACTGTGACGCACGGCACCGGCGAGGCGTGCGACAGCTTGTGGGACACACTGCCGAGCATCAGGGCGCCTATGTCCGACAGGCCACGAGCGCCCGATACCACAAGATCGACGTTTTCGCTCTCGACCAGTTCCAGTATCCGGTCGACCGGTTTGCCGTCCTCAATGCGTTTTGAAACCTTCCCGACCCCGACACCATGCTTGTGGGCGACGTTTTCCGCTTTGGCCAGTATCTGGTTGCCGACCGCCCGTAAAACCCGATCCGGCGTCATCGCGCTATCGCTTGAGAAAGACATGCTGGCGGGAAAACGGCCCGCCGGCACTTCGGCCATGGCCTTCGCGAGCGGCTGTCCGCCCTCGGCAGTAAGCCCCTCGACCTCGGCCATGCGGCGCAGGTCGTCTGACAGTTCATTGTGCATAAGCACATGCACCAGCAGCACTTCGGCGTCGTATTTCGAGGCGATGTCGGAGCCGAACGCAACGGCCCGGTTTGCATGATCCGATCCATCGGTGGCAATCAAGACTTTCTTGGGCATATCGCACCTTCCTTGACTAACCCAGCCCTAACCATCTTTGGACAGGTGACGATGATTGGTGTTGACCTGCCTCAAACATTCGAAAGCTACTTAGCGGTGACTGTGGGGGGATACACTGCTTCGGGCGGACCCTCATGCCTCGATCCGCATGGTGACGCGCGGCGTCCAGTTGCGGGGCAGGCCTTCGATCGGGCCGCGCACCACGGTGAAGCCGGCGCGGGCGAACAGGGGTTCGGTGCCGAAGTAGGCGTTGTCATCGCCGGTGCGGGCATCGCCTGCGCGCGGGTAGGCTTCGACCGCAGGGGCGCCGTTGGCGATGGCGTAGTCGACCGCCGCACAGATCATGGCGACCGCGATGCCGCGCCCGCGGACGGCTTTGCTCACGGTGAGGCAGGGGATCACCCAAACCTGAGTATCGTCGACGCGCGGCGTTGCCCTCGATGCATCGACGCGGCCCAGTTCGCCACGCGGCGCGATGGCGATCCAGCCGACCGGCTCGCCACCTTCGAAGGCAAGAAGGCCGGGCGCGTAGGGTTTGCGGGCGAGCTCGGTCATCGCGGCACGCCGGCGTTGCTTCATGGTGCCATCGCCCGGCAACTCGCGCATCTGCGCATCGCGAAGGCGCGGGTGCATGCACCAGCAGGTCGTGCCCCACGTGCCCCCGAGCGCCGCACCCATGTCGTCCATGAGTTCGGGGGTCAGCGGTCGTATGTCAAGCGATGCGTTCATGGCTCGGTCTACCAATTCGAAATTGAGTTTACCGTCTCGGGTTCGGCGCCACTCATGATATTACCGGTTGACGTTCCCGTTCCAGTTTCTGATATGGGCCGTTGCCCGTTTTATCTTTGCATTCTCCACGTCCCGGGAGCTGCCCCGTGAACCCAGTTTCGACGACGTCCCGCTTCGATGAGCGTTACCTGATCGTTCTCGGCGCCTGCCTCACGCAGTTCACGGTGATCGGCTTGCTGTTCTCTTATGGCCTGTTCCTGAAGCCGCTCGAGGTGGAGTTCGGCTGGTCGCGTACTTTGCTGTCCAGCGGTGCGTCGGTGGCGTTCTTGGTGATGGGTGTGCTGGCAGTGTTCGGTGGTCGTCTGGTGGACCGCTACGGGCCGCGGCTGGTTCTGGGTGTTGCCGGCACATTGTGCGGCCTCGGCTACACGCTGATGTCGCAAATCACAGCATCCTGGCAGTTGTTCGTTCTGTTCGGCCTCTTCATTGGCGTCGGCATGAGTACCCATGATGTGGGAACACTCTCAACCATAGCCCGCTGGTTCGACAAACAACGGGGGGTCATGACCGGCGTGGTGAAAGTGGGCACCGCGGTCGGGCAGGTCGCCATGCCCCCGGTCGCCGCATTTCTCATTGCGGGCTACGGCTGGCGCTCCGCACTTATTGTACTGGGCAGCGTTGCCACGGTAATTCTGGTGGCGGCGGCGATGCTTTTGAAGCACCCGCGTTCCGGACGGTCGACCGGCCGGTCAATCGGCACCGCCGGGTACAGCTTCCGTGAAGCACGTCGCAACCGCAATCTGTGGATGATCTGTGCCATCCAGTTCCTGTTTTTTCCGACCCTCATGACGGTGCCTCTCCACATTGCCGTGCACGGCATGGACCTCGGCATGACGACCGCGCTTGCGGCGGGGCTTTTATCGGCGATGGGCGCGGCAAGCATTATTGGGCGCCTGACAATCGGCACGGCGTTCGACCGCATCGGCGGCAAAGGCGCGCTGATCGGGTGTTTCATTCCGCTCATTGCCAGTCTCGTGGCGCTGCTTTTCATCCAGACGGCGTCCTTCCTGTTTGCGGTCGTCGTTGTTTACGGGTTTGCCCACGGTGGCTTCTTCACGGTGACGTCGCTGCTCGTCGCGGAGCGCTTCGGCCTGCGCGCGCACGGGGCGCTGTTCGGTCTTGTGCTGTTTTTCGGCACGATCGGTGGCGCGGTCGGGCCAATACTGGCGGGCTGGGTCTTCGACGTGACGCAAAGCTATGCGCCGGCATTCACGGCACTGGCCGTGATGGCGACGATGGGGCTGGTACTTGCGGCGATGCTGCCGGCGCCGGAGGGTGCCCGGGAGGGGTAACGGCTACGGAGCTGTCTGTTGTCGGGGGAAAATCTGACGAATGCAACGAGGCGACTGTGTTTCTGGTGATGACCCAGGCGGCCGTTGAAAGTTAGAATTGAGCGGGTTGTCCGGAAAGCAGGAGAAAGAAGATGTCCCAACCTGTCTGTGCGATCGTCGGTGCCGGCGAGGGACTTGGCCGCGCGCTGGCGGCCAGGTTTTCCGGCGAGGGCTTCAGCATCGGTCTGATTTCGCGAACGGAAGAGGGCAGTGCCGCCGCGTTCGAGGCGGCTGCCGCGGCCGGCGCAGCGGAGAGTGTCAGATTCGTCGCGGGCGATGCCGCGCAACCGGAGACGATCGAACGGGCATTGGCGAAGATCGCCGGCGATATGGGTGAGATTGACGTTCTCATCTACAACGCGAGAGGAGACTTCACCGCGTGCGAACCGCTCGAGATGACCTATGAGGCGCTTGAAGATGTGTACCGGGTCGAAGTTCTCGGCGCCTTCGCCGCGGCCAAATCCGTCCTGCCAGAAATGATAGAGCGGTCGCACGGAAGCGTGTTCTTCTCAAGCGCGACCGCCGCCTATCGCGGATCACGCACTCACCCGCTCTATGCCATTGGCAAGTTCGGTTTGCGGGCGTTGTCGCAGAGCCTGACCAAAGCCTACGCCAGCCGGGGCGTGCACATCGTACACGTCAGGCTCGACTGCGATCTCGATGTTCCCTATATGCGCGCTTCTTATGGGGACAGGTACGACCCGGAGAATCTGGCCAATCCCGACGATGTGGCGCAAAGCTACTGGCTCACCCATCTGCAACCGAAATCCGCCTGGAGCAACGAAATCGAACTCAGACCATACACGGAAGCATGGACCTACTAGGCGCAAGCCCCCAAACCGTTCAACAGTGAGTGGCGGAAGCCGGGGCGTTACTCGAGATCGCCTCCCATGGTCTCCACTTTTTTGCCGATCGCGCTGGCTGCAAAATCGAGGAACGCCCGTATCCGCGATACCGATTTGAGATCGGGGTGTGTGAGCGACCACAGTTCGGTTTCCAGTTCGCGAAGCGGTTCGCCTATGCGCAACATTGCGGGGTCCGGGTCGCCGAGATAGCAGGGCAGAACGGTCAGACCCATGCCGGCCAGCATGGCCTCACGCATGCCCGAAATTGTACTGACGCGACAAACAGTGCGCTCGTCGAGATGATGTTGTTCCATCCAGTTCTCCAGCGCCGGATAGTGCAATGTCGTGTCGGAGCCAACCCACTCGTGATCGCTCCAGCAAGGGGCGGTTTCGCTCGCCGCGGGGTGACCGGCCGGCCCGAAGACGGCCTGGCTAATCTTTGCAAGCCTGCGACCATGTAGCGTTTCGCGTGGACGCAATGTCGCTCTGAAAGCGATATCTGCTTCGCGTTTCGTCAGGCTGGATAACTGATCGGAAATGACGATTTCGAGTTTGATGTCGGGATTGAGCTGCCGGAAAGCCCCGCAGAGCGGCATGAGGATGGCGGAACAAAGGACATCCGTTGCGGAGATGCGCACCGTTCCCTCTGGTTTGAGGTCCTGTCCGACGATGCGCCGTTCCAGCGTTGTCACTTCCGCCTCGACCCGCTCTGCCGAGGCGCACAAATGTTCGCCCGCCGTTGTCGGCTTGTAGCCATCGCGGGACCTTTCGAAGAGCCGGACGCCCAGCCGTTGCTCCAGCGCTTCGAGGCGGCGGAACACCGTTGCATGGCTGAGCGAGAGGCTTCTCCCGGCGCCCGAGAGCGAGCGCGCTCTTTGGATCGCTATAACAAAGCGAAGGTCGTCCCACTTGATAGCCTGTTCAATCATGCAAACTGAATTTACGAAATTTCAGATATCTGTGCAGAATATCACAGGCTAAATTCGCGATGTCCAGCTTTGACAACAGATCAACCGGCTAAACGAGGATGAAATGGCGATGAAGGGTAGTTGCCTTTGCGGTGCGGTTCAGATCACGATTTCGGACCCTGTGGAACTTGCCGAACTATGTCATTGCGGCACCTGCAGGCGTGCCTCCGGAGCGCCAATGATGGCGTGGGCCGGTGTTAGCGCGGACGGCGTCCGGATCGAAGGAGACACCGTCAGCCGGTTCAGTTCCTCGCCAACCGTCGAGCGCACATTCTGCGGTCGGTGCGGCACATCTCTCTCGATCCAGGACCGGGACTATCCAGAGCAACTGTACGTGGCCATCGCGGCACTGGAGGACGCCGGGTCCTGTGCGCCGGAGTTTCATATCTGGAGATCGGAACGGCTGCCGTGGCTCGATGAGGCGGGTGACTTGCCCCGCTATCTGAAATTCAAGCGCGATGGGCTTCTGGAATAGCCCCAAGCGGAGGAGAGAAGAAATGTCTGCATTCGAAACCGCAACGCAATTTTTTCACGCCTGCGAGTCCCTGAAGGGCTGGGATGGCTGCAAAAGCCATGTCGCGGAAGGCGCCGCGTTCACGGCGCAGTGCGAACCGCTCGTGGATATTCATACGGTCGCGGACTATTGCGAGTGGATGGCTGGGCTGGGGAAAGGCCCTCTCAAGGGATGTACATACGAAATTCATGCCGCGGCCTATGACGAGGATGCCAAAACGGCGGTTTTCGCGGCCACGCTGACTGGAGCCCATACAGGCGATGGCGGACCCGTTCCGCCGACGAACCGGCAAACCACGGCGGACTACGTCTACGCCCTGACGATGAACGATGAGGGCAAAGTCGTAAAAATGCGAAAGATCTGGAATGCACCCTGGACTCTTGGAGAACTCGGCTGGGTCTAATGCGGGAACACTTCAGGGTCGTGACCTAACAGAATGCATGCTTTTGACGAACTCATGACCTAGTCTGTTGCGCCGGAAGCCAGGACGCTTCAACAACAAAGGCGATGCCATGAAAGCGGTGCAACTGACGACGAGCGGCGATTATTCGTCCCACTATCTGATTGACGATCATGAACAGTGGGAGCGTGAAATCGGTATGCACGAGGGTCTCAGCCTGGAGCGGCTGAACTACAACACAGTGCCCAAACCCGTGGCGGGTCCGGGAGAGGTGGTGGTGGAAATCCACGGTGCCGGCCTCAATCATCTGGACGTGTGGGCCGTTCAGTGCGCTCCGTCACATCAGCGCTCCGAATCGCGGATACCAGGCTCCGATATCGCCGGTATCGTCGAGAGCACAGGCGAGGGCGTTTCGTCGTGCAGCCCCGGCGATCGTGTGGTTCTGCATTCCGCAACTCCTTGCATGAACTGCCCGATGTGCCTGACCGGGCGGGACAACAACTGTCTGGCGCTCGGCAGCTTTGGAAGCTCGCGCGATGGCGGTTTGGCGGAGTACACGCTTGCGCCGGAATGGAATGTGATTGCACTGCCCGACACCGTCTCGCTGGTAGACGCCGCGTCGCTGCCGGTTGCCTATATGACCGCCTGGCACATGCTGGTCGCACGAGCCGGGGTGCGGCGGGGAGACTGGGTGCTCGTTAACGCGGCGGGTAGCGGCGTGGGCATCGCCGCCACGCAAATTGCTAAGCTCTTCGGTGCACACGTGGTGACGAGTGCGGGGAGCGATGCGAAGCTTGAGAAATCGAGAGAGCTGGGGGCTAGTGAAACCATCAACTACAGCACCCACTCCCTCTATGAAGAGGCAATGCGGGTAACCGGCGGCCGCGGTGTCGACATCGTGATCGACAGCCTGTCGGACGAATTGATGGAGCAGAGCGTGGAGGCATTGGCGGCGGGGGGAAGACTTGTCAACTGCGGCTGCACGCTCGGCAACTGGGCCCGGGTCAACGTCGCCCGCATGATGGCGAAAGAATCCTCGGTACTGGGCTCGGTGATGGGGTGCAAGCAGGAGCTGATCGAGGTGGTTCGCGAGGTCGGGCGCGGTGGGCTCAGAGCCGTCGTCGACCGGACCTTCCCGTTGTCCCAGGCCCGCGAAGCGGTGGCCTATCTGGCGCACCGGAAACAGTTCGGCAAGGTGGTGGTGGTGCCTGACGCTCACTATCCTCCCGAGGTCTGATACCGTTCCAGACGTCTTTCGACGGTGCATTTCCCTTTGCGATCATCGCCGAGGGGTTCAGGTGAACCTTTTTTGCTCCTCGAGAAGCCGATAGATGTCGCTTCCGACATCACCGACCATTCCCTTCGACGTATATTCCCCCTCAGTGTCCCAATAGTTTTGCTGGAGCGTGTCTATCGCCGCCATTACGGCGTGACCGTAGTCGCGGGCTGTGCCTTCAATCGGAATGCTTTCGAAAACTTCGTTTGAGGCGTCGACAGAGCGCACGCACACCAGCACGTCGTACTGGCTTTCGCTCGCACGCTTCAGCCGCCGTTTCATGATGCGCCTGATGGCCTTATGCATATCCTCGGCGGTCTTGAGTCGGGGTTCGCGCCTCGGCTCGCGCAGCGGTACCCTCTTGGGAAGCTCCGGCCATTCGTTCATTCTTGTTCCTCTGTCGCTTGCCGGACGCGGCGGCGCGGCGGCGGAAGCCGGCCGGCGTTACCCACTGTTCTGGCCGGAAAGCATGTCGGGCGTCAAAAACTCGGTGTCGAGCTCCGGCCAATGATTATCCACCCAGGGATCTTTAAGGATCAGTCCGAAGTGAACCATCGAGCCATAACAACTGAGGTGCACGGTAGGCTCGGAGGCCGGCCGCTGTTTGCTTCGGCACAGGAAGAAGGAGGTTCGCTCCAGGGGGCCGTGAAACGTATCAAGCGAGTCGTCGTCCGACCACATGCCTGCATATTTCTGCAGCAACTCGATGTCGTGCATGTGCAGTGTCCATTCGGTGTCGGAGAATTCCAGGGACTGCACGTAACCGCGCATCACGACCTGACCCTGCTCGTGCAGGAACGGACGATCTTTAAAATCAGTTCCGAGTACTTCGCCAACCGGCACCGTTTTGTAGTCCAAACTGAGCATTGCCTGTCTCCAGTTGCCTGTAATCTCTCGAAGCCGGGCGGTTTTCGCACCAACTCCGATCCGCGGCAATGAATGACCAGGGAAAATCCTTGTGATGGCCCTGTGAAGTCAATTCTGAATGCGCCGGTCACACCCGGACATCGGGCAGGTGCCTAAAACCAACGGCGAGGCGGTTCCATGCGTTCATCAGCGAGACGATGAGCGTCAGATCGACAATTTGCTGCTCGGTAAAGTGCTTCTTGAGGCTGAGATAGAGATCGTCGGGTGCGTTTGTTTCGGGCAGGTGCGTCACGGCTTCCGCCCAGGCAAAGGCAGCCCGTTCGTGTTCTTCAAAGAAACGGCATTCGCGCCAGACGGCGAGGCAATCGAGGCGTTGTTGGGTTTCACCTGCATCGCGCGCTTGCGTGGCGTGCAGGTCAACACAGTAGACACACCCGTTGATCTGGGAGACCCGCAACTCCACCAACGCCTGCAGCTTCTCGTCGACAGAGGCGATATGCTTCTTGACCGCAAGCATGCCGTTGATGGCTTTTGAATTGATCTCACCGTAGTCGAGACGCTCGATCATGTTTTGGGGTCTCCATCAGTTGTTGTTCGCGAATTGATCGGGTTCGGCACTCAGGCCTTGGGAGTAGCGCCTGTCGCGTCTGTTTCAAACATCCAATTTTGAAGAAAGCCGGCAGGCCAGTGTGCGGTTGGTTTGGCCAATGAGGCGCTTGCCGGCCGACGCCACTGACAATTAGTGTCAGGAGAACTGGGTTAGTATGGCGAAAACGAGCGACCTCGTGACATGTGCGCCGGGATTGCCCTCCCGCGGGGCCAAAACGCATCGCTCGCCCGCAAACCGACAGGAAAGCAATTCCAATGTTCGTCGTGCTTCTCAAATTCTCCGAAAACAAAAGTCAGGCCGGTCAGTTCATGAACGGACACAAGGAGTGGATCAAACGCGGATTTGGAGACGGCGTGTTTCTGCTTGCGGGGAGTCTTCAGACCGGATTGGGTGGCGCGATACTGGCGCACAACTCAGAGCTGGAGGAACTCCAGGCCAGAGTGAACGACGATCCGTTCGTCGCTGAAAATGTGGTGAGCGCCGAAATCCTTGAGGTCACGCCGTCACTGGCCGATGAGCGGCTGAATTTTCTGCTCGGTTAGGCGAGCCTTCGCTGTGATCGTCAGAGGAAACAATGCGCCCGAACGGGCGGTCACAGGGGACGGGCGATCGCGCATGAGGGAAATGTGAGGCCTGACAGGACTGTGCAGGGTATCGCCATCATTCTGGCGTCGGTGCTGACCATGGCCTTCGCGGATGCCGTGGTGAAACTCGTCAGCACGGACATCACCGTGTGGCAGGTGTTCGTCGCCCGATCGGCGTTCGCCGTTCCAATCATTATTGCACTCTTGTTCATATCCGGCGCGGCTCGCAAATGGCGGGAGCCCAAATGGGTCCTGGTTCGAGGTGCGTTGCTGCTCGCGACATGGCTTGCGTTCTACGCCTCGCTTCCCGTGCTGAGCCTGTCCGTCGCGGCGGTTGCTGTCTACACCAACCCGATCATGATTGCCCTGCTGTCCGCCGTGCTGATCGGCGAGCCGGTCAGCGGCCGCCAGTGGGGTGGGGTGCTTCTGGGTTTCCTCGGCGTGATCGCGATCCTCAAACCGGGCACGGATGCGTTTTCGTGGTTCACATTGCTGCCGCTCCTGGGCGCGGCCTGTTATGCACTGGCGATGGTTCTGACCCGCAGCAAGTGCCGGGAAGAAGCGCCAATGACCCTGGCTCTTGCCCTTTACAGCTCCTTCTTCATTGCCGGTGCGGTTGCAACACTCGTGCTGGGCGGCATGGGGCTCGGGTCCGAAACGAAAGCAGCATTCCCGTTCCTGCTCGGCGACTGGGCGCCGATGGGCGCGCGGGAGTGGGGACTGATGGCGCTTCTCGGCGTGCTGTCGGCGGCTTATTTCATCGGTGTCGCGCGCGCTTATCAGATCGCCGCACCGTCGGTCATAGCCACTTTCGACTATGCGTATCTGGTGTCGGCCGCCTTGTGGGGGTTCGTCTTCTTCTCAGAGACACCCGGTGTGCTGACCGTTGCCGGGATGGTGCTGATTACGATGGCCGGCCTGCTCGTTGCGGCGCGATCTTCCAAGCCCGTGCCTGCGGGCGACGCCGGTACCGAGTAAGCAGGATCACGATCTGGCACGGACAGGTGATGCGCGAGGGCGCAATGCCCTGTAATGTTACGCCGGACGGGCGGCGGCGACATCGGGATCTCATGCGTACCATGACGGAAACTTCAACACACACCAGCTTTACCGGCGGCATCCCGGAGAATTACGACACTTATCTCGGGCCGCTACTGTTTGAGTTTTCCGCTGCCGACACGGCGCGGCGTGTCGCCGCGGCGCTTGGCGCTCCCGCCAGGGTGCTGGAAGTCGCCTGCGGCACCGGGATCTCCACCCGGCATCTTGCGCAAACACTGCCCGAGGGAACGGAAATCGTGGCGACTGACCTCAACGAGGCGATGCTCGCGCATGCCGCCAGGGTCAATGGCGATCTGCCCGGCGTGACCTATGCTCAGGCCGATGCGCTCGACCTTTCCTTCGATGCTGAAAGCTTCGATGCCGTGGTCTGCCAGTTCGGCATTATGTTCTTCCCCGATAAATCCCGGGGCATGGGCGAGATGACCCGCGTCCTCAAACCTGGTGGGCTTCTGGCGCTGAACGTCTGGGACTCGTTCGATAACAACCCGGCCGTCAGGGTTGTCGACGGTGTGGTGAAGCGGTTCTTCACCTCCGATCCGCCGCGTTTCCTCGAGCTTCCCTTCGGCTTTCACGATACAGCAGAGGGCGAGCGTCTGTTTCGCGACTCGGGATATTCTGCAGTCGATGTCGTTCGCGTGTCGGAAAACGTGGAAACAGCCGACCACGATCATGTCGCGCGCGGCTTTCTCACCGGCAACCCGACAATTATTGAAATCGAAGAGCGTGCGAGCGTGGGTTTGGACGACATCTTAAGTGCCGCGACCGATGCGCTGCAGGCCGAGTTCGGGCCGGCGCCGGTCGAATTGCCGTTCCAGGAGATTATCTACCTGGCGCACAAACCGGGCGGATGATGTTTCGAAGTTGACCGTTTGGCGGCGGGATCAGACCAGGTCGCGGAAATAGGCGACGGTTTCCTTCAACCCGTCTTCGAGCTGCACCGTCGGCTGCCAGCCGAGTTTCGACTTTGCCAGCGAGATGTCGGGGCAGCGGCGCGTCGGGTCATCCTGGGGCAGGGGGTGCCAGTCGATCTTCGAGCCGGAATTCGTCAGCGCCACCACGTGTTCGGCCAGCTGCTTGATGGTGATCTCGTGCGGGTTGCCGAGATTGATCGGGCCGGTCACCTCATTGGCAGTGTTCATGAGCGCGACGAGAGCCTCGACGAGGTCACTGACATAGCAGAACGAGCGCGTCTGGTTTCCTTCGCCGAACACAGTGATCGGCTCGCCCTTGAGAGCCTGGACGACAAAATTCGACACCACGCGCCCGTCATTGGGATGCATGCGGGGGCCGTAGGTGTTGAATATGCGCGCCACCTTGATGGAAAGGTTGTGCTGGCGGTGATAGTCGAAGAACAGGGTCTCCGCGCAACGCTTGCCTTCGTCGTAGCAGGCGCGCGGGCCGTTGATGTTGACGTTGCCGGCATAGTCTTCCGTCTGCGGATGCACAGCCGGGTCGCCATAGACTTCGCTGGTCGAAGCCTGCAGGATCTTCGCGCGCAGCCGCTTGGCGAGGCCCAGCATGTTGATGGCGCCGTGCACTGACGTCTTGGTCGTCTGGACAGGATCGTGCTGATAGTGAACGGGCGAGGCCGGGCAGGCGAGGTTGTAGATTTCGTCGACTTCGACATAGAGCGGGAAGCAGACGTCGTGACGCATCACTTCGAAGCTCGGATTGGCGAGCAGGTGCGCGATATTGGCGCGCGTACCGGTGAAGAAATTGTCGACGCAGAGCACCTCGTGGCCGTCGTCCAGAAGGCGCTCGCACAAATGTGAACCGATAAAACCGGCCCCACCGGTGACAAGTGTTCGTTTGCTCATGACTATAATCCGGTGGCTTTGAATGCCCGCACTATCTGCGGGATGGGATATGGCTTGTCAACGGCGTTGCCGTGTAGTCGATTGATCGCAATAGAAAAGGCGCAATTCGAAAGACAGGGATGTTCGAGCAATGGATGACAGACTCGCCTCCGTGACACCTTCTACCGAAGCTCTGGAACGCGAGATTGAGAAATACCGGTTCGGCGCGGCGACGCGGCGGCGGATTATTGGCGGCGCGGCGGCACTTCTGGGGATCGGTGCCGGCACGGCGGTCGCGTCCGCCGGCGCCGCAACGCCGTCGATGACGGCCGGACCGTTCTATCCCTCCGGCGGCGACATTCCCGCTCACACCGACCCCGATCTCGTGCGCAAAGCACCCGGCGATCCGCCCGCAACCGGGCAGCTCATTTATCTCAACGGACGGGTGCTCTCATTGGCCGGCGAGGCGATTGCAGGTGCCCGGGTGGAAATCTGGCAGGCGGATGCGAAAGGGCGCTATCACCATTCGCGGGACCGCCGGGACGTGCCGCGCGATGATCGTTTTCAAGGCGCGGGCGTATTAAACACGAGCGCCGGTGGGGCATTCCAGTTCCGGACGATCAAGCCCGCACCATACCCGCTTGGCGGGGGCAGTGTGCGCACCCCGCATATTCACATGAAGGTCGAGGCGCCCGGCCATGACACCTTGATCACGCAGCTCTTTTTTGAAGGTGAGGCGCTCAACGGAGCCGACGTTCTCCTGAGCCGCATTCCAAGGACGCAACACAGTGCAATTGTGATTGCCTACCGCAGTTCCGATGACGTGGAAGCAGGCAGCAGATCGGGCTCGATTGATATCGTACTCGGCTGAGTCCGGCTAATACCAAGGGCGGCAATTATTGACCCGTTTCACCGGGATGATTTTACCCTCCGTCAAGGCGCGTACTGCGCCGCGGTACAGGTACCGTAAGCAGTACGCAACGCTGCGGGAGGGCAAAAGCACCCGGCCTGCGGTGGGCCA
>JAJFHE010000033.1 GCA_021775755.1 Hyphomicrobiales bacterium
TCGAAACTTCGCAGCAACGCAAGGTCGACCTGCCACGCTGGCAACACCGATACAATTGGCACCGCCCTCATATGGGTATAAACAAAAACACACCCATCAGTCGTCTCGGTCTAACCGAGGACAACCTCTTGAAGCTTCACACCTAGGCCGTGGCTTCACTGCGGCAGATCGTCAAGGCGGAAGCTTGGGGCTGGTGCAGACCGGGTACCGGTTGTAAATTCACGGGTAATCAGCAAATCCGGTAGCCCGAACAGCTTCACAGAGTGGCAGGTTCCAATCTGAGCTGGAGTAGATCATGGCGCTTTTAAAATTCAGCACCCTCACGCTCTTTCTGAGCGCGTTTGTTTCCGTCGCGGTCCTTGGTGGAGCGTGGCCGTGGCTGATCCTGGCGCTCGCCATTGCCGCGATGACGCTGGCGGACGAGTTGATCGGCGACTGGCACGGCGGCGCGAAGGATTGGGCCGCACCGCTGTTCAATGCATTCCTCTACGCCAGCCTGCCGTTTCTCGCAGTATTGAGCATGCTCCTGCTTACCTTCGTGAGTTCGGGAGACCCCTTCGCCCTGATCGCCGCAAGCAACCGGTTCTTGGGTTTTGATCTTGCCGCTGCGCGTGAGGCAACGACCACCCTCGATCTCCTTGGAATGACCCTGACGCTTGGCTTCATGTATGGAGCGGCGGCGGTAAATGTCGGCCACGAACTGGTTCATCGGGTCAACAGGCCATTTGATCTGATGATCGGGCGATGGCTTCTGGCCTTTGCCAGCGACACGACATTCGGGATTGAGCATGTCTATGGCCACCACAAACATGTGGGAACCTTCTCGGACCCGGCCACGGCGCGACGTGGCGAATATGTCCTGTTCTTTCTGTTCCGCTCAGGCTGGGGACAGTTCCGCAATGCCTTTTTGATTGAAGCGGCAAGGCTCCGAAACGAAGGGCGCGGACCGTGGACGTGGCACAACCGGGCAATACGCGGACAGCTGATGAGCCTATTTCTTGCGGCCGTCTTCTACTACGCGGCGGGCTGGATGGGTCTGGCAATATTTGTTGCCTTGGGCGCCATGAGCAAGGTCTTTCTGGAGTCGATAAACTACATCGAGCATTACGGCCTCGTTCGCGCGCCCGGCAACAGGGTGGAAACCAAGCACTCGTGGGACAGCTACAAATTCTGCTCCAGCGGCGTCCTCTATAACCTCCCGTTCCACTCCGAACACCACAAGAACGCGGCGAAACGCTATTGGCAGATCGGCACCAACACCACCGCCCCCGAGCTGCCGCACGGTTATTTGACGATGGTGATCGTTGCCTGGATCTTTCCAGTGTGGAAGCGGCTCATCCATCCGCGCCTGCGATACTGGGACGAGCATCGCGCGAGCCCGGAAGAGTTGCAATTGATCAAGGACTACGGCTGGTCACTCAGATAGTTCCAGACCGTTTCACGGTCATATGGAATCGTCTAGGCCCCGGCTTTCACGCGTCCTGCTCGTAGGGCGTAAGGCGCGGGATCCACGCCGAAACGTTTCGGCGATAGTGCTCATAAGATTCGCCGAACAGGCGGCGCAACAAAGGCTCTTCGTAAAGATACGCCAGAAGCAATACGCCGATCACATAAATGGCGAGCCAGACGGCCAGAAACGGCGAACCGAACCACAGCATATAACCGAACACCGCGAGCAATTGCGCCACGTACATCGGATTGCGCATGTAGAGATACGGGCCGTGCAGGATGAGCCGTTGCGGCATATCGAAATGCGCGGGCGAGCTTCTTGCGTGAATGCCAAAGCACCATGCGCAGCTTAAAAGCACCAGCGCCCCGGCGATCCATAACGGGATCGCAGCATAACTCACGATGCCCGTGTCAATCGCAAGATCCGGCCTGTACCAGGAAATCAGGATCGGCACGCAACCGGCAAGAAATCCCGGCACGACGAATACAAACAGAAACGACTTCGCCAACGGCCAAATTTCCGAGCCGGCAGTATTTGATGTAGCCATGCGCTCCCTGCATGTTTGTGCCGGAGGCGCCGCCCGCCCGGCTCACGCGCTGAATTGAATGATATTCGCCCGCATTCCAACAGTTCGCGGGCAGCTGGATGCGCTTATGATCGGCATATCCCGAATGTCACGGACTATATCGCGACGTCGCGCGGCTCCTGTTCTATGACAGGTGCGGCGCGCTCTGAGGCGGCACGCACCGGCGCAGGCGCGATGGCCCCCGCTTCCTGCTTGACGAACCGCAGCAGCGTGAACAGTCCGAACGGTCGCATGGGACGCTCTTCCACGAGCTGCAGACCGTCCTGGGTCATTATTGTTTTCTGCGAAAATTCCGGCCGCCATCCAAGCTGCTCGGCGAACGGCGCCAATACCTTTTCAATGAGACCGCGGACACCGTGGTCCTTACTGAAATGATTGAGAATATAGACTTCACCACCCGGCCGGCACACACGGTCCAGTTCAGCCATGACCTTCGCCGGATCCGGCACCACCGTCATGACATACATGGCAACGACCGTATCGAAGCTCTCGTTCTCGAACGCGAGGTCCTGGGCGTCCATTTCGAGCACCGCCTCGACATTGTTGAGACCAAGCCGCCTGACGCGGTCGCGCGCCTTGTCGAGCATTTCCGGGCTTAGATCGACACCTGTTACACTGAGATGCCGACGATAGCGCGGCAGTGATATCCCGGTGCCCACGCCCACTTCAAGGACACGGCCCCGGCGGCGGTTGATCGCATCAACGGCGATGACACGGCCGGCATCGGCGATCTTCCCAAATGACAGATCATAGACCGGCGCCCAGCGGGCATACGCCCGACGAACCGCATGTTCATCCATCTGTACGATATTCGACAACACCGCCTCCTCCGCCAATTTCCGCCTCAGCCCCTGCTTTCGGGGCGCCCCGCACAATTCATCTCAAACCGAAACGGAATCGGCTTTCATATAATCGCTTGCGTCTAATACTCCAACTGCGAGCGATTTGTCTAAGTCGTTTTCCACCGCATCGATCCAGCCGCCTCCGAGCATTCTCGCACCGCTTTCGTCCGTGTCATAAAACACGCACGCCTGACCCGGTGCAACGCCCGTTTCTCCCGCATCCAGCGTAATCACAGCTCCTTCTTTATCGGACCGCAATTCCGCTTTCAAAGGCGCACTTGTCGAGCGCACTTTGACGTACACCATTTTACCGTGTCTTGCCTGTTCCGCCAGAGGAAGATCGCCAATCCAGTTAACGTCGCGCAAACGAATACTGCGCGCGATTAGGGCTTCTTTAGGGCCAACCAGCACGGTTTTGGTCCGAGGGTCCAGTTTGACCACGAACAGAGGCTCGCCCGTTGCAACGCCAAGGCCCCGGCGCTGGCCGATCGTGAAGTGAATGATGCCCTCGTGGCGGCCAAGCACCCGGCCATCGAGATGGACGATGTTGCCCGGCTCCGCGGCTCCCGGCCGCAGCCGCTCGATAACGGACGCATAGCTGCCATTCGGGACAAAACAGATATCCTGGCTGTCCGGTTTCGCGGCCACCTGCAAACCCATTTCCGCGGCAATGGCCCGTGTCTCCGCCTTGCCCAGGGAACCAAGCGGAAACCTTAGAAAATCGAGCTGTTCCTGCGTTGTCGCAAACAGAAAATAGCTTTGGTCACGATCCGCGTCATGGGCACGCAACATGTGCCGCCGTCCCGGCACTGCCTCGTCTTCCCGGCTGACAATGTAATGACCGGTCGCAAGCGCGCGCGCGCCGAGCCCCCGCGCCATTTCAAGTAGATCCCTGAACTTTACCGTCTGATTGCAGCGGACGCAGGGTATCGGCGTTTCCCCGGCAAGATAACTATCGGCAAACTCTTCCATGACCTCATCGCGGAAGCGCGATTCATAGTCGAGCACGTAGTGGGGAATACCGAGGCTCTCGGCCACGCGGCGCGCATCGTGAATGTCCTGACCGGCACAGCAAGCCCCCGTACGGCGCACCGCGTCGCCATGATCGTAGAGTTGCAGCGTAATGCCGAGCACATCATAGCCCTGATGCGCGAGCAACGCCGCCACGACGGACGAATCGACGCCGCCCGACATTGCCACCACAACCCGGCTGTCCTGCGGCGGTCCCGCAAGGTCGAGGCTGTTGCGCCCGCTCGAAGGATCGAATGCGGGCTGAAATTGATCAAGAACGCTCAGCATGGCGCAGCTTATAGACGTGTGACGGGTGGAAATTCAATCGCAATATCGTCGCAACGTGTTCTTGCCCGGTGGCCATTGTGAGTTCTTCCGGTTTTCGACTTTCGCAAGCGCGCGCTGCACCCAGTAAAATTTGCCCACTACCCGGCAAAACCGGCGGCCTTGGCTTCGCTCCAGTAGGGCACGAAATTTACAACCTATTGAATATCAGAGGTTTTCTCAATCCGGAAAAACTGGCCCGGTCATTGCTTGTATGAACGCACGAACGAATTCGCATGTGAGTTTGTGTGCAGGATACTATGGCACAAGTTGAAAACCAGATTTCGCCGCCCGAGCGGACCATTATAAAAGAGCAGCGCCCGCCGGCGTCTCCGCGCGGCGAGCAGCGCTCCGGCGAGTTTCGCCATCACCTCAATGCTCTGAGCCGCGGCGAAGGCACGCCGCAGGATGCGGGACCGCTCGAACCTCCTTCAACGACGCAGACGGCGCCCGCCGTTTCGGAAGGTCCCTCGCAGAGCGCACCGCCGCACGATACCAACCAGAACGCCATTGAAAGCATTCTGGCCGCGCTCGAAAACGCGCCGCCGGGTGCGAGCAAGCCCGGAACACACATCCGCACGGTTAGCGATCCGCTGGCCTTCCCACTGCCCGAAGTCCCCGCCAGCTCACTGGACGGCACCGGAACACCGGAGCTTCCAGATCTTGCCGGGACCGCTTTGCTTCAAGAAATCGGTGCCGGCACAACGCAGCCCGCGCCCGCACAAGAAGAGCTTCCGGCACAGATCGGGCATACCTCGCCGTTCGAGATTACACAGCAACCAGGCGATGACGGCCCTGCACTGGCGGCCCTGCAGACGACGGATTCTTTTGCCGAACCGGAAGTTCCCGGCGCGATTGCCGCAAGTCAGGCGCCGGCATCGCAATTGCGCGGCGTAATTTCCGCGCCAGCGGGCGCGGATCTGACCGCCGCCGAGGCCGCCGGAAGTTATGCGGTGGACGCCGACGCGGCCGCAGAACCCGATCAGCAGACCGCAGCACCGACCCCCGAAACCCCCGGCCAACCGTCGGCTGAAGCGCTGCCCGCGGCCGCACAATCCGCACCACCGGAGATACCTTCATCAAACGCCGCACCTGTCCGCGGTGTGCCTGAGACCGCGGCAACTCCGCAGCCCGCACCTATCCGGCCGGCCGGCCCCGTGCCGACCGCAGAGCTGTCATCGAGCAGCGGCACTCCACAACTTGCCGGAGGCACTGACCCCGGTGCTGATTTCCTTGCCGAAGATGGCCCCACGCGGACCGGCGCAAAACCGCAGGCTGCAGCCCAGGGCGATACGCCTGCGAGAGCAAGCGCCTCAGCCGCACCGAACGCTGGCCTATCAGGCATCAGCGGCGCCGCAACGCCCACGCTGCCTTTGGAGAGTGCGGCAATGCCGGGCGCCCTGCCGGTGGAAGGCGCAGCCCCTCCCGCGCCCAATGCGCCAAGCGACAATTCCGTATTGATCCGCCTTGGCCAATCGACCACGCCGGGTCAGTCGCAGCTGCCCGCTCACACTATAGCCTTTCAGATCGCACGCAGTTTCAGCAACGGTGTAAACCGGTTTGAGATTCGCATCGATCCACCAGAACTTGGGCGTATCGATGTCAGACTCGACATGAGCGTCGATGGCCGCGCTCAGGCGCATCTAACCGTCGAGCGGGCGGAAACTCTCGATCTCATGCAGCGCGACGCCAGGGTCCTGGAACGCGCACTTGCCGACGCGGGGCTCGACCTTGACCGCGACGGTCTCAATTTCTCCCTGAAGGACCAGGGCGACCCAGACGGTTTTAGCGATGGCTCGGGCGTTGACGCCGATGCCACGGAACAACCGGACGCAAACGACGACCAGTCGGATCCGTTTGACCAGCCAGGCACCCTGCGCGGCATCATAACGGACACGGCTGTCGACATCTCTGTCTAGACGGTGATGCACGGTTTGAAATCC
Organism: Hyphomicrobiales bacterium; assembly: GCA_021775755.1. Lineage (GTDB taxonomy): Bacteria > Pseudomonadota > Alphaproteobacteria > Rhizobiales > JAJFHB01 > JAJFHE01. The sequence continues at coordinate 6,157 of JAJFHE010000033.1, forward strand.
GTGTAACACCGCCCGCCGCCAAAAGGATCGCGCATTATGGATTTGAACGGATTGTCAGCCATTGGCTCGCTCGGTCAGGCGGCGCAAAGCCAGCAGACCATAGCCGGCAACTTCGATGCGTTCTTGAACCTGCTCACCACCCAGTTGCAGAACCAGAACCCGCTTGAGCCGCTCGATACGAACGAGTTCACGGCGCAGCTGGTGCAATTCTCCAGCGTCGAGCAATCGATACAGGCGAATAAGAACCTCGAACAGCTCGTTGCCCTGTCTCTGACAACCGCCTTCAACAACGCGGTGGGCTATATCGGCAAGACCGTCGGCGCGGCGGGATCCGTCACACAGTTGGCAAACGGGGTCGCAACGTGGAACTACTCCATTCCAGCCGACTCACCGGAGACGACCATCACCATTCGCGATGCCGCTGGCGCCACGGTGTTCACCGAGACCAAGGCGATCGGCGCCGGCGATGGCGCCTATACCTGGGACGGGCGGCTCGAGAACGGCACTCAGGCACCCGACGGTGCCTATTCCATCGAGTTTGCCGCCAGTGACACCGAAGGCAATGCCGTAACCGTGACAACGGACATTGAAGGCGTCGTCGAGTCCATAGATATGACCGGCGTTGAGCCGGTACTGACCGTAAATGGCTCGCAAATCAACCTCTCCTCCGTCAAAACCATCAAGTCCTGACGTCCGAAATAGGCTGAATTCAGCCCGTTTCTCGGTGTTGTCCGGATTTGAGGCAACTTTAGCGAGCCTGTTGAGTCTTCCTTTACCCTGAGCCTTAGGTCTTTTTTAAAGACGCGTGCGTACACTCTGCATGTAAGTTGAGTTTGTGGGTACTGAGTCATATGTCTGAAAGCTTCAGGCGTCGCGTTAATTATGTGATTGGTCCGGACGGTAGTCCTTTGACAATCGCGGATTTGCCGCCGACGTCAACACGCCGCTGGGTCATTCGCCGCAAAGCAGAAGTCGTCGCCGCTGTTCGCGGTGGACTTCTGAGCCTCGAAGAGGCATGCGACCGCTATACTTTAACGGTTGAAGAGTTTCTCAGCTGGCAGCGTTCCATTGACCGCCACGGATTGCCGGGTCTGCGCGCAACGCGCATTCAGCATTACCGCGAGCCATTCTAGCCTCAGACCAGCGGGCGACGTGACGCCCCTCCATTCCTGATTCCGCGCATAAATTAGCGCACCCGCCGTGCCGGGTGCGAACACGCGTTTGCCCGGGTCAATCTTCCGGCCAACCGCTCTCCCAGGCCTCACCCGGCAAGATTTGCCGGCTCGATATTTCGCGCCGCTCGGAAAAACAGCCGAATCCCTCACATTGTGCCGTTTACGAATTGTTAGCGTTAACAACTTGTTTAGGCATTGCTGGGTAATTTTTGCCTACCGGCTTTCTGGGACGGCAGGCCGCTACAGCGCAAGGAATCTTTTCCCGGCGCCGCGCACTGCTCGCATTCCCGGAAAACACGCAAAGTTGAGCCTCAGCCCGGCAGAAATCCGGACTGTGGCGCGGAGACATAGGGGTCGAATTTCGGTGGGTGGAATCTTAGAGTTCGTCAGAACCATAGGCGGTACCCGGCTTGCGGCCATGGGAGCCGTGGCGGCGGGCCTCATCGGCTTTTTCATTTTCATAATGCTGAGGCTTTCTTCGCCGCAGATGGAAATGCTCTATGCCGATCTGACGCTGGAGGACTCAAGCTCCGTCGTGCGCGAGCTGGAAAGCCGCGGCGTTCCCTACGAAATTCGCAATGAAGGGGGCACGGTGCTGGTGCCGGACGAGCAGGTCCTGCGGGTCCGCCTCGCGCTTGCCGAACAGGGGCTTCCCGCAGGTGGCGCTGTCGGCTACGAGATCTTCGATTCCGGCGAAACTTTGGGTGCAACCAGTTTCGTTCAGAATATCAACCACTTAAGGGCGCTTGAAGGTGAGCTCGCCCGCACCATCCGGGCGATTGACAAGATCCAGCTCGCACGGGTGCATCTTGTGCTGCCGCAACGCGAGCTGTTTTCCCGCGACGTTGCCGATCCCTCAGCCTCGATTGTCGTGCGCACTCGCGGCGATCTCAGCGGCGGCCAGATCCGCGCCATCCAGCACCTCGTCGCCTCTGCGGTTAAGGAACTGCAGCCGGACCGGGTCGCGATCGTCGATGAAAACGGCCGGCTTCTCGCAAGCGGTGCCGGCGACCAGACGGGAGCCGCTCTGTATGGCAGCCTGGAAGAACGCAGCGTCGCCTTTGAGCAGCGCATGGAAAATCAGCTGCACGAAATAATTGCCAGCGTTGTGGGTCCCGACAACGCTCGCGTTCAGGTCACGTCGGAGCTCGACTACAACCGCGTCACCCAAACCTCCGACATTTTCGATCCCGAAGGCCAGGTTGTTCGCTCAACCCAGACCAAGGAGCAAACCGCACAATCGGCAGATGCCGCAGCAGATGGTACCGTGAGCGTCGGCAATGAACTTCCCGGAGCCGATGGCGCCGGCGCCGGCGGTGCGGGCGCAAGTGAAAGCTCCAACGTCACAGAAGAAGTCGTGAACTACGAGATCTCCCGCACCACCACCACCGAGGTGCTGGAGGCCGGGCGCATCAAACGGATCTCCGTCGCCGTGCTGCTTGACGGATCATATGCGGAAGCTGCGGACGGAGCGGTGAACTACACTCCCCGCCCCCAGGAGGAGCTCGACCAGATCGCAGCGCTTGTCCGCTCCGCAATCGGTTTCGACCGCGAGCGCGGCGACCAGGTGGAAATAGTCAATCTGCGGTTTGCTCCTCTGGCGGAGACGGACGACCTGGCGGTGGAAGAGGAAGGCTTTCTCAACCTGACGAAAGAAGACTATTTCTACATCGCCGAACTTGCGACGCTTCTCATTGTTTCCCTGCTCGTGCTTCTCTTCGTCATTCGCCCGCTCATCCGCCGCATCGTCACACCTGAGGAGCGTCAGGCACTCGAGCGTGCGGGCGGTGTGGCACAGATTGCCAACGGCACCGGCGGTGTCGCGCAACTGACCGGGCCGGACGGCGAAACAATTGCCGTCTCGGAAAACGAAGCGGCGATGCTGCCGACACCGGAGTCCAAAACTTCAAACCTTATCGATGCGACCCAGGCACTCGGTGCGCGTCATGAAGCCTCCCTCCAGAAAATCGGCGACCTCGTCGAGCGCAACCCGTCCGAAGCGATTTCGATTATCCGCCAGTGGTTGAGTGAGGACGCGGCATGAGCGAACAAAACGCAGCAATAGCACCCGGCGGTGACGTGCCTCAACTGCCCGAGTTCAAGATCGACCTGCCTGCTGAGGAAATGAAGTACGAGGAGATCTCCGGGTCGGAGAAAGCCGCGGTGCTGATGCTCGCTCTCGGTCAGAAGTTCGGCGTGGACATTTGGGAAAGTCTGAACGAGGACGAAGTCAAGGAACTGTCCGTGGCCATGTCGCGGCTGGGACAGATTACCGTCGACATGGTCGAGAAGCTGCTTGTCGACTTTGCCTCCAAGATGTCGTCGGCCGGCGCGCTCATGGGCAACTACGATTCCACCGAGCGGCTGTTGCAGCAATTCCTGCCCGGTGAAAAAGTCCAGCAGGTCATGGAAGAAATCCGCGGCCCCGCTGGCCGTAACATGTGGGAAAAGTTGTCGAACGTTCAGGATTCCGTTCTCGCGGCCTATCTCAAGAACGAATACCCCCAAACGGTCGCCGTGGTGCTGTCCAAAATCAAGCCTGACCACGCGGCCTCCGTGCTTTCGATTCTGCCTGAGGAATTCGCCCTTGAGGTTGTTCAGCGCATGCTCCGCATGGAGTCAGTGCAAAAGGAAGTGCTTGAAAAGGTTGAGCAGACCCTGCGCGCGGAGTTCATGTCGAACCTGGCAAAGACGAGCCGCCGGGACTCGCACGAGATCATGGCGGAGATTTTCAACTACTTCGACCGGCAGACCGAAAGCCGGTTTATGACGACGCTCGAAGAAAACAACCGCGAAGCCGCCGAACGCATTAAAACACTGATGTTCACGTTTGAGGATCTCGGCAAGCTCGACTCTGCCGGCGTCCAGACGCTGCTGCGGCAGACGGACAAGGACAAGCTCACTCTTGCCGTCAAGGGCGCGTCCGACACGTTGCGCGACTTCTTCTTCCAGAACATGTCGGAACGCGCCAGCAAGATGCTGCGCGAGGACATGGAGGTTATGGGCCCGGTTCGCCTCAAGGAGGTGGACGAAGCTCAAATGTACATGGTCAACACCGCGAAAGACCTTGCCGCCAGCGGCGAGATCATCATTACCAAGAACCGCGGCGACGACGAGCTGATTTACTAAAGGCGGAAGTTCATGAGTGCCCAGGCCCAGACAAATCCCACCAAGTTCGAATTCGCCGACGCGTTCGATGCGCTTGTTGACGAAGAGTATGCAGCAGAGCGCGAGAAGGAAAAACTGTGGACAGACGAACAGGTTGATGCGGAACGCGCCATCGTGCGCCAGGCTGCGTTCGATGAGGGCCGCGCGGCAGCCCTGAACAGCACCGAAGAACAGATCGCATCCGCGCTCGCGGCCCTCGTCGCCCAGGCGGAAACGATGTTCGGCTCGCTCGACACCATCGAGCACCACCTTGAAGAGCAGGCCCGCGAACTCGCCCTCGCCGTTGGGAAAACACTGGCGTCGGAACTCCTCGTGCACATGCGCGAGCATGAAATTGAAGCGCTGGTTGGTGAGTGTCTGGGCCACTTGGCGCAGCAACCTCATGTGGTCATCCGGGTCAACGAAGACCTTATTGACGGTTTTCGCGCGCGGTTCGAAGCGATTGCAGATCAGCGCGGGTTTTCCGGCAGGCTGATTGTTATGGGTGAGCCTGATCTGACTGCCGCTGAATGCCAGATCGAATGGGCGGACGGCGGCATCCGGCGCATCGACGCGGAACTGACCCGGAAACTCGACGCGATCGTAAAATCGCATCTTTCCGCCGCACCGGCCGGCACCCCCGCTGCGGAGCCCGCTGGCGCAGCCGCCGATCCCGACATTGATTTAAGTTTGACTGAAGAGGGTACGACATGAGCGAGGGCGACGAACTCGACCTTCCCGAACTGGAAGCGAACGAGGAAAACGACGCCGGTTCCGTGCCGGCCGCGCCTCTGGACGAACACGCGCCGGAAGCCGGTGGCGAAGCGGCCGAAATGGGTGAGAACGGCGAACACGACGGCGAGGACGTCCGCTCGGCCGCCGAGCTTGAAGCTGTCTTCGATGTGCCGGTGAACATATCCGCCGTGCTTGGCCGCGCCCACATGGAAGTCAGCGATTTGCTGAAACTCGATTCGGGAACGGTGGTTGAACTGGACCGTAAGGTCGGCGAGGCGATCGACATCTACGTGAATAACCGCCTGGTCGCGCGCGGCGAAGTCGTCATCGTGGAGGAACGGCTGGGCGTGACCATGACGGAAATCATCAAGTCCGACCGTAGCTGACAGGTTGCCGCGTGAAGCCCGGGGCGCACGCTGAAACAAACTTTAAGAAAAGGGATGCTGGGACAATGAGGTTGTTGATCGTAGGCACGCTGAACGGACAATTGTCCACCGCCACCAAGATGGCGATGGAGCGCGGCGCCAAGGTCACGCACACGGACTCAATTGACCAGTCACTGAAAATCCTGCGCTCCGGCAGGGGCGCGGATTTGATCATGGTCGATGTCGGCCTTGATATCGGCGACCTGATTCGCCGCCTCGAGTTCGAACGCATTCACGTGCCCGTCGCTGCCTGCGGCGTCGAAAACGACGCCCAGGCCGCGGTCGCGGCGATCCACGCCGGCGCCAAGGAATATATCCCCCTGCCGCCCAACGCTGAAGTGATCGCCGCTGTTCTGGAAGCCGTTGCCGCTGAAACCCACGCAATGATCTATCGCGACGAAGCGATGGCCAATGTCATCAAGCTCGCAAATCAGGTCGCCGCGTCCGAGGCATCTATCCTGATTACAGGTGAATCCGGCACCGGCAAGGAGGTGCTCGCCCGTCACGTTCACCGCAAGTCGGCACGCTCGTCCAAGGGTTTCATTTCCGTCAATTGCGCGGCAATCCCCGAAAGTCTTCTGGAATCGGAGTTGTTCGGCCACGAAAAAGGCGCCTTCACCGGCGCAGTTGCCCGGCGCGTCGGCAAGTTCGAAGAAGCCAATGGCGGCACGCTGCTGCTCGACGAAATCAGTGAAATGGACGTCCGCCTCCAGGCAAAGCTGCTGCGCGCACTTCAGGAACGCGTCATCGACCGCGTCGGCGGAACGCGGCCTGTTCCCGTCGACATCCGCATCATTGCAACGTCCAACCGCGATCTTGCGGTCTCCGTTCGCGAGAGCACTTTCCGCGAAGATCTGCTCTACCGCCTGAATGTCGTGAACCTGAAGGTACCTGCCCTGCGCTCACGGCCTGCGGATATTCTGGCGCTTGCCGACCATTTCGCTGCCAAATACTCAAAATCCAACGGCGTGACGAACCGTCCGCTTTCCGTTGAAGCGCGTGCACAGCTGACCACCAACATGTGGCCAGGCAACGTGCGCGAACTCGAAAACACGATCCATCGCGCCGTGCTGCTCAATACGGAAGTCGAAATCGGCCCCGAAGCACTGCTGACGCCGGACGGCAACCGGCTCGATGACATGATCGCGGTCGGACACCATGACCCGGCAGCGCATGCCGCACAGGCCGCAGAATCCGTAACCCGCAATCTCGTCGGCCAGACCGTTGCCGAAGTCGAGCGCGATCTAATTCTTCAAACTCTCGACCATTGTCTTGGAAACCGCACGCACGCCGCCAACATTCTCGGCATTTCCATCCGCACTTTGCGCAACAAGCTTCGCCTCTACACTTCAGAGGGCATTACGGTGCCCGAACCCGGCGAACAGCGTCAGGCCGTTTGATGAACCGCTGCGACGCAGTTCAACACGGACCGAGTTGCGTAAATGAGTGACGTCTCCACACCCGGCAGCGCTCCCCCGCCCTCCGGCGGCTCGACGCGCGGTAGTACGCCGGGACTGCCAAGCTTCGGCGACCTGAAGACACTGGTGTCGCGGCCGGACCTTGGTCTGGCCATCGGCGTGATGATCATCCTAGTGGTGCTCATCCTTCCCATGCCGGCGCCGTTGCTCGATCTCTTTCTCGCCGTGTCGATCACGTTTTCCATCCTGATCCTCATGACGGCGCTGTTCATCCACAGGCCACTGGAATTTTCCTCGTTTCCGACGATCCTCCTGATCGCCACTATGATGAGGTTGTCGCTCAACCTGGCATCCACACGCCTGATCCTCTCCCATGGCCACGAAGGCACGAATGCCGCCGGCCGCGTCATCGAGGCCTTCGGCAACTTCGTGATGCAGGGCAACTTCGTCATCGGCATCATCGTTTTCGCAATCCTGGTGATCGTGAACTTTATCGTCATCACCAAGGGTTCAGGCCGCATCGCGGAAGTCGCCGCCCGGTTCACTCTCGATGCCATGCCGGGCAAACAGATGGCCATCGACGCGGACCTCTCCGCCGGTCTCATTGACGAAAACACGGCGCGCAACCGCCGCCGCGACCTTGAAGACGAAGCATCATTCTTTGGCGCCATGGACGGCGCATCGAAGTTCGTGCGCGGCGACGCGATCGCCGGCCTCTTGATCACCTTCATCAACGTCATTGCCGGCATCATCATCGGCATGGGTCAGAAAGACCTGACAATGACGCAGGCGGCGGAGACCTACACGCTCCTGACCGTTGGCGATGGCCTGGTCTCTCAGATCCCCGCTCTCGTCGTCTCCACCGCGGCAGGCCTGCTGGTATCGAAAGCCGGTGTCGACGGTGCCGCCGACAAAGCGCTTTTCGGGCAACTGTCCGGCTACCCCAAAGCGCTTGGCATGTCGTCTTTCGTCATGATCGTGATGTCGGTGCTGCCTGGCGTTCCGATGATGCCTTTCCTGTTTCTTGCAGCTATTGCCGGTGGGCTTGCCTGGCGGGCCGACCGTACGCAGACACAACAGGCGCAAGCGGAAATTCAAGAAGAAATGGTTCAGGCAGCTGAGTCCGTCCCGCAGGAAGAGCCCATATCGTCAGCGCTGCATCTTGACGAACTCCGCCTTGAACTCGGATACGGTCTGCTACCGCTCATCAACGATGCCGATGGCGAACAACTCACCGATCAGATCAAGGCACTGCGCCGTCAACTTGCAAGCGACATGGGCTTCGTCATGCCCTCGGTGCGCATTCTCGATAACATGCAGCTCGACGCAAACAGCTACATGCTCAAGGTCAAGGAAGTCGATGCGGGCTCGGGCGAGGTTTATTTCGGCCTTTACATGGCCATGGACCCGAACGGCCAGCAGGTCGACCTGCCGGGCACGCACACAACAGAGCCGACATTCGGACTGCCCGCAACATGGATCGAGGATTCGCTGCGCGACGAGGCCGCGTTCAAGGGCTACACGGTGGTCGACCCGGCCACGGTCATCTCGACCCATCTGACCGAAATCCTCAAAGCCAACATGTCCGAGCTTCTCTCCTATGCGGAGGTGCAGAAGCTGTTGGACGAACTGCCGCCCGAACATCAAAAACTCATCGACGACATCGTACCGAGCCAGATCTCCGTGACCGGCATCCAGAGGATCTTGCAGTCGCTGCTGTCGGAACGCATATCGATCCGCGATCTGGCAACCATCCTGGAAGGCATTGCGGAGGCCACGAGCTTCACCCAGAATACAACACAGATTACCGAACATGTGCGCGCCCGGCTGAGCCGTCAGATCTGCGCCGGCAATACCGGTGCCGCCGGCTATCTCGCCATTCTCGCATTGTCCCCGCAGTGGGAGCAGAAATTCGCGGAGTCGCTCGTCGGCCAGGGCGAGGAGCGTCAACTCGCCATGCCGCCGAGCGAACTGCAGCAGCTTATTACCTCGGTGCGCGAACGATTCGATGAAGCCGCGTTGGCGGGCGAAATGCCGATCATGATGACAAGCCCCATGGTGCGCCCCTACGTGCGCTCGGTCATCGAGCGTTTCCGTCCGCAAACGGTCGTCCTCTCGCAGGCCGAAATTCACCCACAGGCCAAGCTCAAAACAGTCGGGCAGATTTAGTGCCGTTCGGAAAGTTGGACATGGGTGATTGGGTGCCGGACCACAGGCTCGAAACCGCCGACGAAATGCACGTCATGATCGAGCATATTCTGACGGAGCGTCGCCACGACGCAGCGCAAAGCCAGTACGATGTCGGAGTGTGCATTCGCTCCGTCGCCGCGGCCCGCGAAGCTATCGAAGAAATACCGGTTGAGGGTTCAGCCATCGCCTATGGAGAGACCGTGAATGCGGCGATGGACGTCGTTTGCGAGAAGTTCTACGACAGCGATGGCGAGTACACTTCAAAGGGGATGGTCGGCGACGTTGGCAGCGATATCTATCATCTCCTGCAAACGCAGAAGTCACCGGACCGCATCGACATTGACCGCAACGAGGCACGCAGTTGTCTGAAGACTGAACTGGCCGAGCTGGCCAGCGTGATGCCGCGTCCACTTGGGGGTGTCGCCGAGGCCACTGTGAAAGCCGAAACGAAAGGCGAAAGCGGGTTCAGCTACTTTGTCAAAATGACCTATGAGCAACTGTCTGATGAGCGTTTCGCGATCATCGGCAAAATCTACTGCAGCGAGGACTGCATCTGCCCGGTGCTCGAAGCCCGGCTTGAATGCGATAACTATCTGAGCTGATTCGGAAAGTTGAGATGTTCCGGGCCGGAACGCTCCGGCCCGGAACAGGTTGTTGCGAGACGTTAGCGGTTCAGGTACCGCAGCGCCATCTTGTCCTCCACATCCGGTGCGGGGAAGTCTTCGTGCAGCGTCTTGAACATGCCGTAGCCCATCAAGAGCAGCATCACCGCGATTGGCAATCCGGCCACGATGGAGGCTGTCTGAAGTGCGCCCAAGCCACCGGCCAGAAGCAGCACACCGGCAACGACACCCGAGGTCACGCCCCAGAACACCCGGAACTTGATCGGCGGATGCTCGTCGCCCATCGACAGCATGGTGCACATGACGAGTGTGCCTGAGTCCGAGGAGGTCACGAACCACGAGATCAGCAAAACAGTGGTCAGGACAGTAATCGGATAGACCAGCCAGCTATAGCCGAAGCCTGTGATCGTCTGGAACACGCCGGTTGCATAGTCCGCATTCACGGCATCGACGACGCCTGCGTTGTTGAACAGGTCGACACCAACGGCTGCGCCGCCGAAAACACCCATCCACAAAACGACGACGGATGTCGGAACGAGCAGCACGCAGAAGCAGAACTGCCGGATCGTCCGGCCCTTCGAGACACGCGCGATGAACAGGCCGACGAACGGGCACCAGGCAATCCACCAGCCCCAGTAGAAGATCGTCCACCAGCTCTGCCACTGGCGTTCCGGCTCGCCGTCAATCCAGAAGCCCATCGGGATGACGTTCCACAGATATTCGCCCGCGCCGGAAATCACCATTCCCAGAATAAACGCGGTCGGCCCGAGCACCAGGAACAGCGCCAGCAACACCACGCTCGCCCATACATTGCACTCACTAAGAATGCGGACACCTTTGCCCACGCCTGACGCGGCGGACGCCGTGCCCATCGCAGTAATGATGCCGATCAGGATCATCTGATTTACGGTCGTATTCGACAGCCAGCCGAGTTTTTCCAATCCAGCTGCTATTGGTCCGACCCCGAGACCTAGCGACGTCGCCAGGCCGAAGATCGTTCCGAACACGCCGACGAGGTCAACCAGATGCCCCCAGGGACCATAGATCCGTTCTTTCAGAATCGGATACATCGCCGCTCTCAACGACAACGGCAGGCCCTTGCGATATGAGAAATAGGCAAGGCTCAGGCCCACAAGCACATAGAGCGCCCAGCCATGCAGTCCCCAATGGAAATTGGTAATGCGAATAGCAACCGCTGCCGCTTCCACGCCACCGGGTTCGATGCCTTCGCGGGTCAGGAACGGGTTGTCCTGAATGTGGTACATGGGTTCGGCAACGCCCCAGTATATGAGGCCGGACCCCAGGCCCGCACTGAAAAGCATGCAGATCCAGGAAAACGTCGAAAAGTCAGGTTCGTCGTCATCCTTGCCAAGTTTCACATCGCCGAACCGGCTGACAAGAAGCCAGAACACGAAAAACAGCGCCAGCGTCACCACCAGCACATAGAACCAGTCGAGCGTGTTGATGATGAAGTTCTTGCCGATAGCAAACACCGACGCCGAATACTCCACATCAATGATCGTGAAGAGCACAAAGCCTATAATCATGACCATCGACGCGATGGCCATCAGGGCATTCATGCCCGCGAATATTCCCGTTTTTGCGACCAGATCTTCCGGCGGCACATGAGTTTCATCACTCATCGAATTTCCCTCCTAAATGTCGTAGCTATGCTCACCGGACCGTGCCGGACGCGCCCTGCTGGGCAGCCTCGGCAATCCAGGCGTCAAAGGCTTCCTTCAGGGTTGCCTGATTTTCCGACCACCATTGCGCGTCGGACAGGATCGAAACCTTGTCGTCATAGGCCGGGCCGTTCGGAAGTTGAGCCAGAACGTCTTCGGACAGCAGCGCCAGCGACGAGCGCCGCGTCGGCCCGTTTGGAAGAAGCCCTACCATCTTGGCCAAAGACTCAGAACTCGATGCAAAGCGAATGAAATCGATCGCTTCCGCCCGGTAGCGGCTGCCTTTCGGGATACCGAAGAGGTCAAGCTCGATGACCCGGCCATCCCATACGACAGCGAAGTTTGCGCCTTCCTTTACCGAGTTTGTGGCACCGGTTGTCGCCCACACCGACGACATAACCACCTCGCCTGCGTTCAGAAGACGAACCGGCTGCAGTCCGTTTTCCCAGAGCACGAGGCCGGGCTTGATCGCATCCATTTTGGCAAGTGCGCGGGCCGCGCCTTCCGGTGTCTGCAGAATGCTGTAGACATCACCCTGAGTCACGCCATCCGCGATCAGCGCCCATTCCATGACCACCGTCGGATCGTTGCGGATCGCACGCGGACCTGGAAAATTTCGCGTATCGAAGAAGTCGGAGACCGAAGTCGGAGGATTGTCGCCAAAAGCATCGGCGTTGTACCCGAAAATCGTCGCCCAGACGATGACGCCGACGCCACAGGAATTGATCGCGCCTTCCACGAAGTCATCCCGGAAACCGGTTCCGTCCGAACCATCCGGCAATTCGATATCGTCAAGGTTTTCAAGCAGTCCTTCATTGCACGCGCGCAGCGAATCAGCCTGCGTCAGGTCGACAACATCCCAGATCACATTTGCCGATTCCACTTGATCGCGGATCTCGCTGATCCCGCCCGCATAGTGCTCAACATTCACCCGAACCCCGTTCGCCTCTTCATAAGGGCGTACAAACCCGAGCATCTGGCTGCGCATATAGGGGCCGGTCCAGGAGGTGAAGGTTATCTCGACCTTCGGCTCCATAGGCGGAATTTGGGTTTCCAAACCGGCGGTATTGTCCTGTGCGTACACCCCCGTACAGAAGATGACGCCTCCAACCAACGCCAGGGCAGCAACTCTGCTGCGATGGTATTTCAAAGGATTTCCAAACATCTTGTGTTCCCTCCTCCTTGCTCTGGAATACGAAACTGCAAACCAATGCCAACACTCCACGTCCGCCTGTCAGGCCTCGCCATGCGCACGACATCGTGGCCAGCTCTCAAGTTTTCTGAAATTCTGTGCGGCTTCACAGGGGCGAAAGTCTGCCCTCGTTTCTCTGACACGGTCCGCGGTGATCCGCATGCGGCCGGATTCTTTTGTTTGCCGGCCTCAAGGATAGACGCGCTTTTCAATCAGAGACACCTCCAATTGCGTCATTGGTTCGGTCAATAACGTCATCGCAAACCGCGCAGTAGGCTCTGCGGCACCACCCATCGCTGCATGCACCCGCCAGCTTCCAAGCCCAAATTCACCTATGAGCCGCCCGCAATGCCGCCGCCCGCCTGAGCGGACATGCACCCGCCTTTTGATTTGCCGCCGGATGCGCTATAGCCCTCACCAGCCCCAAACATCGGCCGGAGTGAGCGAAACGTGAACCGTCAGTTACGCAGGCGTGAGGAGCGCAGCAAACGCAAAGGTGGCCAGTCGGAGATTGGCGAAACGCTGAAGTCCGTTGAACTGCTGATCAAAACCGGCCGGCTGGTCAAAGCACGCCGCGATTGCGAAGAAGCGCTGGCCGCATTTCCCGACAGCTGCGAGCTGCACCAGGCGCTGGGTGTTGTGCACCAGACCCGCAACGACTTGCCCGATGCGATTGCAAGCTACACCGCTGCCACGAAGGCCGATCCGAAACATCTTCCCGCCTGGGTCAATCTCGGCGTCTGCGCCCGCGCGGCCAAAGACACCGCAACGGCGATGCAGGCCTTCGACCGTGCACTTGAGATCGATCCCAACTCTCTGCATGCCCATTACAATCGCGCGCTTTTGCTCTGTGACCTCAAACAGATGGACGAGGCGGTGAGCGCATTGAAGAAATCGGTAGAGCTCAAGCCCGACTTCGCCGATGCGCATTATCAGCTCGGCTTCCTGCATGAGCTGGCGGAACGCTATGACGACGCAATCTCGTCATATGAAACCGCGGCGCGTCACAATCCGACAAGCTCGGCCATTGAGTTGGCGCTCGGCAACTGTCTACAGGTCATCGGACGCTTTGAGCCCGCCGCCACGCATCTGCGCAAGGCGATCAGCCTCAAGCCGGGTGCCGGGCGCGCCCATTATATGCTGGCCTATTCCGATCAGGCCGACGCATCGCAAGAGGCGCGTGACCGGATCGACCGCATTGCCGGCGGCGCAAACCTCGCACTGGAAGACAGAACCTATGCCCAATTCGCCGCCGCCCGGCTGCATGAACGCGCCGGCGACACGGAAAAGGCATTCGCGCATTACAAGGCGGGCAACGATCTGCGCGGCGCCGGCACACGGTTTGACTCAAGCGCCATGAAGGCGTTGCCCGACGCGATCGCCGAAATCTTCGACATGAACTTCTTTGCCCGCCACTGCGCCTGCGGAGACGAGACCGAACAACCGGTATTCGTCGTCGGCATGCCGCGCTCGGGCACCACGCTTGTCGAACAGATCGTTGCAAGCCATCCGCGCGCAGCAGGTGTCGGCGAGCTTGCCAACATGCAGGCGATCGGTGCGGTGCCAGGCGATACCGGCCCCGATCAGCCGCCCTATCCGGCGAACCTTGCCGCGGTCACCGACGACTTCATAACGGGCCTTGCGGGGAAGTATCTCCAAAGCTATCCCGAGCGCGCCCGGCCCTTCGACCGGGTCATCGATAAAACACCGGGCAACGCCCTGCTGATCGGGCTGCTGGCGGTCATGTTTCCCAATGCCCGGTTCATCCACTGCCGGCGCGATCCGCTCGACAGCTGCTGGTCCGTCTACTGCCACAACTTCATCACCCATCTGCCTTATGCGTGCGACCTTGCAGAGATCGGTCTTTACTACGACGGATACGCACAAATCATGCAGCACTGGCAGCGCGTCCTGCCCGGGCGCATCCTCGATGTGGAATACGGAGAACTCGTTGCCACCCCGGATACGGGGATCCGCGCGATTATCGATTACTGCAGCCTTGAGTGGGACGAGCAGTGCCTTGCGTTCCACGAAACGGAGCGCGGCGTTCATTCATCAAGCCTTTGGCAGGTCCGCAAACCGGTCTTCACCACGTCCGTCGGCCGCTGGAAAACCTACGAGACGCATCTCGGTCCGCTGAAGGAAACATTGTCGGACTGGGTCTAAAAAAGGAAAACGCCCCGCAAGGCGGAGCGTTCCTCAATTTGCTGCAGACCGGCCGGGCCGGTGATCAGCCGGTTACAGATTCCCGGCGATGCATGTCGAGAGCGATGTCATCGAGCTCTGCCTGTTCGGCGTCTTCCAGTTCCTCGCGCTTGCGGTCCTGGTCGCGCTCCTGCATCAGCTCATGCTTTTTGAATTCGGTATAGACCTCGCTGAACTGCTCCTTGGCCTCGTTGAGCTGTAGCTCAAGGTCTTCTATCGAGCGCAGGAGATTGTTGCGGCGGTCGAGCGCTGCCTTCGCGAAGGTCGGATAGGCATAGTGCGTCACGTCGGTGATGCCGGCACGCTCCTGCTCGGCGAGAATCTGCTGATCCAGTTCCTGCTCCATGCGCCGGAAATCGGCGATCATTGCTTCAATTTCGGCGATCTGACGTCTCTTTTCGTCGACCTGGAACCGGTGGAGGCGAACAAGTGTATCCCTCGACTTCATTACTCTAGCCCTTTGTACTCATCTACTGTTTCACTCTCGCTGTCCAAAATCCTCGCCAGTTCGGCGTAGCCCTCCTCCAGAGACGTAACGTCGTCCTTCGTCTGGGACAGGAATTCTTCGAGCATCGGCTGATACCGCATTGCCTCATCGACCTTGGCATCGCTGCCGGGGCGATAGGCCCCCAATCTAATCAACTCCTCCATGTCGTCATAAGTCGACAGTAACTCGCGGGCCCGCAGGACATATGGAAAGGTCTGCGGGTCGACACAACGTGGCATTGTACGCGAGACTGATTTCAAAACATTAATGGCAGGGAATCTTCCGCGTTCCGCAATAGCACGCTCCATAACAACGTGGCCGTCCAGAATGCCTCGTACCGCATCCGAAACGGGCTCGTTGTGGTCGTCGCCCTCGACAAGCACTGTGAAGAGCCCGGTTATCGACCCTTCGCCGACACCCGGCCCGGCACGTTCCAGAAGCTTCGGCAGTTCGGAGAACACGGTCGGCGTATAGCCCTTGCTGGTTGGCGGTTCGCCGCCGGAAAGTCCGATCTCGCGCTGTGACATGGCAAATCGAGTGATACTGTCCATCAAACACAGAACGTCCTTGCCCTGATCGCGGAAATACTCTGACAGCGTCATGGTGAGATACGCAGCCTGACGGCGCATGAGGGCCGGCTCGTCCGACGTCGACACGACGACAATGCTGCGCTTCAGCCCCGCTTCGGCCAGATCGTCCTGGATGAATTCCTGCACTTCGCGGCCGCGCTCGCCGATCAGGCCGATGACCGATACATCGCACTGTGTATTGCGCGCCAGCATGGAGAACAGCACCGACTTGCCGACGCCCGAGCCGGCAAAGATGCCAAGCCTCTGCCCCTTGCAGCAGGTCACGAATGTGTTCAGTGCGCGCACGCCAAGGTCCATCGGCGGGCCGACGCGGCCGCGCGCATGAGCCGCCGGCGGTGCACTGCGCAAGCTGTATGACATCTCGCCGTTGACGATCGGGCCTTTGCCGTCGATCGGCTCGCCCATGGCGTTGACGACACGGCCAAGCCATGCATCGCACGGGCTCACCCGCATTTCAGACTGCTCGACCACCGCCTTGCAGCCCATATGAACGCCTTCCAGGTCGGCGAACGGCAGGCACAGCGCCCGATCGCCGCGGAATCCGACAATCTCGCACGGGACGGGATCACGGCCGCGTCCATGCACCGTGACGCGCGAGCCAATGCCCATGACCTGCATTGGGCCGGCGATTTCGACCAGCAATCCCTGCACGCCCACGACGCGGCCGTAATATTCGACCGCGGAGAGTGCTTCGATCTCGCTAATCAGTGCCTTCAAAACGGCTTTCCCCTGCTCCCCGAGCGTTCCGTGCTTCCCAGAATCAACAGAATCACCTATTCAGTAAGGTATAATGCCTTTGATGCTTTAAGGCACAGTAAACCCTGTTTCATTTCGTTCAGTCGATGCCGTGTGACAAGGACTGCGTGCACCAGCCGTTGCGCCAGGCCTAACGGAGGGAGTCGGTTCCGCAGCCGTTTTGGAGTCTATCCTAAGGGTAATCTCGCAAGTATTAGATTTTGTTAACCAATTGTCGCGTATCTTAACAATTGGATAAAACCAGTAGGTTACCCATGCGTCGGCACGCCGGCTCGCCGCCGTAACGGCCCAGAAGGGCAAGGTAAAAGGGGATTCGAATGAGAGTTCTGCTGATCGAGGACGACAGCGCGACAGCGCAGAGCATTGAACTGATGCTCAAGTCTGAGGGTTTCAACGTATACACCACCGATCTCGGTGAAGAAGGCGTCGACCTGGGAAAATTGTATGATTACGATATCATACTGCTCGATTTGAACCTGCCCGATATGAGCGGGTACGAGGTTCTGAAAACGCTCCGCGTCGCCAAGGTCAACACTCCGATTTTGATCCTTTCCGGTCTGGCGGGCATTGAGAACAAGGTTCGTGGCCTCGGCTTTGGCGCTGACGACTACATGACCAAGCCGTTCCACAAGGACGAGCTCGTTGCACGGATTCACGCCATCGTGCGCCGCTCCAAGGGACACTCTCAGTCGGTCATCTCAACCGGCGATCTCAAGGTCAATCTCGATACCAAGACTGTCGAGGTCAACACCCAGCGCGTGCATCTGACGGGCAAGGAATACCAGATGCTCGAGCTGCTCTCTCTGCGCAAGGGCACGACGCTGACCAAGGAGATGTTCCTCAATCATCTTTATGGCGGCATGGACGAGCCAGAACTCAAGATTATCGATGTGTTCATCTGCAAGCTGCGCAAGAAGCTTGCCGCGGCAACGCAGGGCAAGCACTACATCGAAACCGTCTGGGGCCGTGGCTATGTGCTGCGCGATCCGCTGGAGGAAGGCGAAGACATCAGGGAATCCGCCTGAACAGCCAATCCCTTAGAGAACAAACCGCAAAGCCCCGGACAAGGTCCGGGGCTTTTCGTTTCTGCAGTCAGGTAAGGCCATGAAGCCGTACAAAAGTACGGCGATGTACTTGCCGGCGTCAGCCCGCGCGTTGGATGGAAGTAAGCGGCAGGACCTGAGCCGAGGGAGCCGCTGGCTGCGCCGCGGCATCGGCGCGGCGGTACAGCCCCTTGGCGCCTGGAACCGGCGCGAACATATCGGTAATACCGATGACGGTTTCCGCCGCACCCAGCACAAGATACCCGTCCGGTGCAAGGCGTGCGGCTATGCGCCTGAGCACATCGCCCTTCGTTTCGGTATCGAAATAAATCAGCACATTGCGGCAGTAAACAATGTCGAACGTGCCCAGGTGTGCAAATTCCTCAAGCAGATTGAGGCTGCGGTACTGCACCATGGCGCGCAACGCGGCATCGACCTGCCACATCTCGCCATGCTGTTGAAAATACTTCACCAGAAGCGTGACCGGCATGCCGCGCTGCACTTCGAACTGGCTGTACATACCGGCCTTGGCTTTCTCAAGCACTTCGCCGCTCAGGTCGGTACCGATTATATCGATCGACCAGTTCAGCACCTTGTCGGACATTTCCTTCAGGCACATGGCGAGCGAATAAGGCTCCTGCCCGGTTGAACACGCAGCACACCAGATGCGCATCTTGCGCTGAATTCGCCGCGCCTCCGTGAGACCCGGGACCATCACTTCGCGAAACAGTTCGAACGGCGTATTGTCGCGTAAAAAGAACGACTCATTGGTCGTCATGGCTTCCGTAACATCAGCCTGTAAAGGCTCGCTACCGAGCTTGCGCAACTCCGCAATCAGAGCCTCCAGCGATGCCAGTCCGCGCTCGCGAACGATCGGAGTCAACCGGCTTTCAAGCAGGTATTCCTTGCCCGGCGCCAGCACCAGACCGGACCGCTTCTTCAGCAGTTGACCTATGAACTCGTATTCACTGGGTTGCATCACACAACCCCCTTGAGGAACCGTACGATGCGCGGACCGATTTGCGGCAGCGGCAGGACCGCACAACAAATGCCTGCCATGGCCGCAGCGCCCGGCATTCCCCAGACCACACTGGTCTCCTTGTCCTGGGCAACAACGTTGCCGCCCGCATCCGCGATCCGCCGGCCGCCATCGCGGCCATCGCTGCCCATACCGGTGAGAACCAGCGCCAGTGCGGCCGCTCCGTAAAGGTCGACAACGCAGTCGAACATCGGATCCACCGCCGGCTTGCAGAAATTGACCGCCGGACCTTCATCAAGCTTGACCGTGACCGCGCCATCGACGCGGTGCAGCAGAAAATGCTTCCCACCCGGCGCGACATAGATGTTGCCGTCCTTGATGACCTCGCCGTGCTCAGCCTCCTTGCACAGCCTCCCGGTGGCCGTTTCCAGATGCTTGGCGAGAATCGCCGTGAAGGTTGGCGGCATATGCTGCGTGATGACCACGGGCACCCTGTCGAGCGCCGGAGCGATTGAGCCCATCACCTCAAGTAGCGCCTGCGGTCCGCCCGTTGAGCTGCCTACCGCCAGGATACGGGGCAGACCGGGGGTCGTGCGGCGCAGCGTGAATGTCTCCTCGCCCGCCGGCGCACCGGCGGGGGCTGCTGCTGGAGCACCGGTAGCAGCCGGTGCGCGCGCGGGAACGGCGCGCGCCTCGCCTGCCGGCGCACGGACGCGCGCAAGGGCAGCACCGCCAAGGGCTCTGACTTTATCGCACAGTTCCCTCTGGAAATCGGCGGAGGTTGAAACGCCATGGTTGCCTTCCGGCTTGGCGATGTAGTCCGTCGCGCCCAGCGACAACGCCCGCATGCTGATCTCGGCATTGCGGTGTGTCAGGGTGGACGCCATGATCACTTTGAGATTGGGCCGGGCTTTCAGCAGCAGCGGCAGGGCCGTGAGCCCGTCCATCTCCGGCATTTCGATATCGAGAACAACGACGTCGGGCACGCTCTTTTCGACATCTGCAACCGCAAGCGCGCCATTGCGATGGGACGCCACAATCTCTATGCCGGAGAGCGCATCCAGCCAGCGCGAAACAAGTCCTCTGACGACGACCGAATCGTCAACCACCATAACTCGGATTGCGCCGCCGGCGAGCGGTGCTGTAGCGGTGGCGGTGTTGCCGGTGTTCATGAAAGATGCCCCTGTTGCCCTTGTTCTTTGCCCGTGTGCACGAAATGTGCTTTTCGACAATCTTTATGTCAGGCCGTGCCGGCGGCGATGTGGGCGCGCCGGTGAACTTTAGCGGTTGCTACAAAAGCCCGACCTGTTGAAATTTGGCTTCGATAATGTCTCGGTCGAATGGCTTCATAATGTACTCGTTTGCCCCGGCACCGATCGCCCGCGTAATGTGCGCAACATCGTTTTCGGTGGTGCAAAAGACAACGATGGGCTGATCGCCATTGCGCTCACTGCGCAACGCGGCGAGAAACTCCATGCCGTCCATGATCGGCATGTTCCAGTCGAGCAGGATGGCGTCGGGCATTCCGCGCCGGCAGTACTCAAGCGCCTGCCTGCCGTCGGCGGCCTCAGCCGTATCGAATTCCATCTCTGCAAGGATTTTGCTGGCAACCTTGCGGATGACCACACTGTCATCAACGATCAGACATTCTTTCATCACGTCACCTATTCTCTCCGGCATCGGCACGCGCACAAACGCGGGCGACGCAAATCCAACAGACCATGCGGCTACGCCGCAACCGAGGCATGTTCCAGTCCAAATTCGAGGACGCGCACGACATCGAGAACCACCATTAACTCGCCGTCGAGCTTGTAAACGCCGGCGGAAACTTCACGCCACGCGGGATCTAGGTTCGTCGGGTTCGGTGCCAGTGCCTGCTCCTGCAGTCGCAGCACTTCGCCCACTGCATCGATCATCAGGCCATAGGACTCGCCCTTGTATTCGATACCGACGGCCATACTGTCGCCAGCACCGTTTCGTGGCGGCAGCCCCAGGCGGCGGCGCATATCAATCGCCGTGACGATCCGGCCACGCAGATTGAGGACACCGGCAACTTCGGAATTCGACAGCGGCACTTCGGTTATTCCGTGAGGCGAAAATACGTCCTCGACTTTGAGGATTGGCAGGCCGAAGAGTTGATCTGCAATCTTCACCGTGATGAATTCGATAACTGAATCGTCTACGCCGTCCAGGGCCAAGTGGGTGGTACTCATGCCGCTTCTCCCATCGGCAGGGTAACCTGCTTCAATGTATCCATGAGACCCTCCCGGTCGAACTTGCCGACATAGTCAGCAAAGTTGGCGGCACGCGCCTTTTCGATGATGGCCGGTGCGGTATGCGATGACAGTGCGATCATCGGCGTGGCAGACCATCTCGGGTCCCGTGCCACCGCGTCGGCGAACGAGAACCCGTCCATCTGCGGCATTTCCAGATCGGTGACGATGACATCGAACATCTCGCCGTTTTCTCTCAGATTGAGCGCGTCCTGCACGCATTCGACGGTAACCACCTTGAACCCTGTCGACGACAGGACCGGCGACAACATGTTGCGGAAGAATGCGCTATCATCGACCAGCAGGATGCGGCGTTCCTCTGCATTGCCGATGTCGGTGTCTTCACGGCGGAACCAGTCATCGAAGGCCGTCGGCAGGTAGTGCCCGACATCGATAATTTCCGTTGCCCGCCCCTGTACGACAGCAGACCCGATAATTCCTGCAGCGGAGCCGGAATTCACTTCAATCGTTAGCTGTTCGTCGACAATGTCGATGATGTCGTCGACGACCAGGCCCATAACGCGATTGTCGTCCGTGAACACGAGAATCGGCTGCATGCCGGTTTCCTTGTGCCGGGCCTCTTCGTCGATATACACGAGCGGCATGAGCTTGCCGCGGTATTGAGTAAGGTTGCGCCCGTCGGAGCGTTCGATATTAGCCACGTCTATTTCTTCCAGACGGGTAACAAGCGACAATGGTACTGCTTTCGGATCATCCGAACCGGCGCGGAAAATCAGCAGCGAGATCGTGTTGTCTGAAGAATCCACGCTGGCGTCCTCCCGAGCATTGTGCTTGAGGTTTTCCGCCGCCGTAACGCCGTGAACCGATTGCGCAATGCCGTTCGGATCGACAATCATGATGACACTGCCATCGCCGAGGATCGTGTTGCCGGAGAAAATCGTGATGCCGCGCAGCATGCTCGACATCGGCTTGACGACGATCTCTTCGGTGTCGAACACGCTGTCGACAACGATGCCGTAATTCTGCGGACCGACCTGTATAACGATGATGAAGCCACTCTCGTCGAGCGCTTTTTGATGTTCTGCGCTCTCAGCCGGCATGTCTTCCGTTTCAGCCGGTTCCGGCGCATCGTCGCTCAGACCCAGAAGCTTGCCGAGATGAATAAGAGGCAGAAGCTTGTTGCGCAGCCTCAGGACCGGCGTGTCGTTGATTTCTTCGATCCGGTGATCGGAACCTGGATGCGCGCGTACCAGCTCAACGACCGCAAGCTGCGGCACGGCAAAACGGTGGCCGCTCGCCTCCACGATCAGCGCGGAGATGATCGCAAGCGTCAGCGGTATCTTGATGAGGAAGGTAGAACCTTTGCCGAGCGTCGACTTGACGTCGACCGAACCGCCGATCAGCTCGATATTGGTGCGCACGACATCCATGCCGACACCACGGCCGGATACGTTCGTCACTTCCTTCGCGGTCGAGAATCCGGGCTTGAAGATGAACTTGTGAATCTGCGCTTCCGACATCTTGTCGAGATCGGCGGCGTTCGCAAGTCCGCTTTCGACAATCTTGTGCTTGAGTTTCTCCGCGTCGAGCCCGCGCCCGTCATCGGAAATTTCAATGATGATATGGCCACCTTCGTGGTAGGCGGAAAGCTGAATGCGACCGGTTTCCGGTTTGTCGCCGGCAATCCTCTGATCCGGCGTTTCGAGACCGTGATCGGCGGAGTTGCGCACCATGTGCGTAAGCGGATCTTTGATGAGTTCGAGGACCTGCCGGTCGAGCTCCGTATCCGCGCCCGTCATTTCCAATTCGATCTTCTTGTCGAGATCGCGTGCCAGATCGCGCACGATGCGCGGCAGTTTCTGCCACGCATTTCCGATCGGCTGCATGCGGGTCTTCATAACGCCTTCCTGCAACTCGGCTGTCACATTCGACAGGCGCTGCAAAGGCACCTTGAATTCGCTGTCATCCATGCGGCGGACCATTTCGAGTAGCTGATTGCGCGTCAGGACCAGCTCGCTGACCGTCGTCATCAGTGTTTCAAGCGTCTCCACATTGACGCGAATTGACTGGTTCTTGACCGACGGTTCCTTCTTCTCGCCGCCCTCCTTGGCCTCCGGCTTGTCCGCATCGCCCGTCGCAACCGGCGCAAGCTCTGGCTCAACCGGTTCCGCCACCGCCGGCGCCTCCGCAGCCGGCGCAGCCTCTTCAGCCGCCGCGGCATCGTCTTCAGGTCCAGGTGCGGACGCAAACGCTGCTTCAAGGTCCGCAAGCGAAACCTCACCCGGTTTCAACTCGCGTTCGACAATTTGAAACGGTTCATCAATTTCAGGCTCACCGGCCGCCTCGGCCTCAGCTTCAGGCGCTGCCGGCGCATCGGCTGCTGCTTCCGCGGCGGCGGCACCGCCCGCCGACATTTCATCCAGTCTGGATATCAGGTCGTCGTCGCTGCCCTCGGGCTCGCTCTGGTTCTCTTCCAGAACGGCGAGAATTTCCTTGATACGGTCAAGGGATTCCAGAATGAGCGTCACCGCATCCGGTGTGACCGACACCCCATCGCGGAACTTGCCCATAAGCGTTTCCGCGGCATGCGCCAACGCTTCCAGCCTCGGCAGCCCAAGAAATCCGCAGGTCCCCTTGATCGTGTGCACAAGACGGAAAATATTGTCGAGAATGTCCGCGTTGTTGGGATCCTGCTCGAACTTTACGAGTTCGCAGTCAACAACATCCAGACTCTCGGAGGTTTCCGTAAGGAATTCACTCAGCAAGTCATCCATGCTTCCCAACCTCTCACTACCTTAAGCAGCCAACCCAATCACGATGTGGCCAACGCCCACCATGCCCTATCCCTCAGTGTCGCGGAAAAGGGGTTAAGATTGCTTAAACGGAGAGGTTTTCAGGGGTTTTCGGTCTTTCTCAGGCCGCAGCGACCGCTCGCGGCACAGTCAAGATTTCCATACCCTCATCACTATCGCGGATGCTTAATTCCAAACCGAGATGACGTGCGAGTGCGAACGAATAATGCACCTGAACAGAACGCGCATCGAGTTCGTCTTCGATTTCACCGGCCACGTACTGCGCAACATTCGAAGGCACCCGTCCGCCCTGCCCGGAAGCGGCAAGACGCATGTTCATACCGTTGGCTTCAACTTTGAGCGTGCCGCCGCGCGGGATGCCGCCAAGTCCCAACAAAACGAGATTCAGCAAAAGTTTGACCTCGTTCTTGGGCCGCACCTCCGGTGGCACCAACCAATCAAGCTCGGTCCTTTCGTGCCGCGCATAGGCACGCGCAACAGTCTCCGCATCGCCCAGATCGAGAAAGGCGCCTGAACTTCCCGAAGCACCGAAAGCCAAACGGCAGAATTGCAGTTTCGAAGACGCCTGCACAGCACTCTTGCGGATCAGATCAAAGGCAACATCGCGCATTTCCTCGTCCTGATCGTCATCAAGCACTTCCAGCCCGTTTGTGATCGCTCCTACCGATCCGATGACATCGTGACACACCTTACTGCAAAGCAAGGCAGCCAGATCGAGGTCGGATACAGGGGCAATCTTGTTCGGCATCGGGCGCTCCTTCAGGTCTCAACGGCAGTTAACGCGCTGGCAATTGACAAAGACTCTAGCGAATCCGGTACGCGGGCAAGGCCAAAACATAAGATTCTGATTTGACTCACGTTTCCAGAACGGCGCAATTCGCGCGGGCGTCGGTGTTGTGCAAAGTGGTTCGGAATCCGCGAATCAACCCAGGCAGCTGCGCGGTTGCGGTCACCGGATTAACCCGGCTCATTGCCGGGCGGTTTCCCATTGCACCCGTGCATCACTCACAAGCCGCTCGGCGTCCGCCAGCCACGACGCGCGCGTCTCGGCGGAGTAAAACAGGTAGAGCCGCCCCTCCCGCACGGCAAAAACGTTCGGATTGCCGATGCCGAAGCGGCCGCGCGCCATCGACGCGGCATCGTGTCCGCCAAATTGCGGTGCATAGATTTCCGGGTCGCGCTCAAAGACATCGCGATTGCCGGTACTTGCGAACCGCCATGCAACGCCCTCCCACACCAGCTCGTATTTTTCGCTGCCGCGCCGCGCTGTCCCATCCGTGAAATAGCTCACCGGATCGAAGCCGCCGATTGCATAACCTGTCGCCGTGTCGGTCCAGTAACGGTCCGCGGTTAAGGCTTTGGAAGGGATAACAAGGGTAAACAGAACCATAAGCAGCATGGCACAGCCAGGCATTTGCTGACCCGCTTTGCCGGTCGATGTCACATTCAGGATCGCCATGCGCAACTGTCCACACGTCATGTTTGCCTTCGGAAGGTCCGATCTTGCGGCAAGAGCGTAAACAAGCGGAAAACGCAAAGATATCTTTCGGGAAATCTTCCGGCGGCCGATCGCAGGACGGAGCCGGTGCGGGCGGTGTGGATCCCAGCAGTCACAGGATGAGTAACAATGTTTGAGCGAGTAACGCGTTTCACCCTCTTCGCAATCATCGTTTTGTGCGGCTTCGGACTGACATCGAGCTTTGCCGGGCGCCCGCAGGAAACCCCGCCGCCGACGACAATGGATCAATCCGGCAAGACTTACGAGGCACACGAGATCGTCGATGCCGGCCATTCGTTCTTTGGCGGCACGACTGCGGGCCTCGCCGAGATGGTCGAGTATATCTTCAGTCGGTATGGCGAGCCGAGCGCATACATTATCGGCGAGGAAGGTGCCGGCGCTTTCATTGGCGGTCTGCGCTATGGCGAAGGAGTGCTTTATCCGAAGAACGGCGGCCAGTACCGAGTGTTCTGGCAAGGCCCTTCCATCGGCTTTGATTTCGGCGGCAACGGCTCGCGCACGCTGACACTGGTCTACAACATGGACAACCCCGAGCAGATCTTCTCACGCTTCACCGGCATTGAAGGATCCGCCTATCTCGTCGGCGGGCTTGGTGTAAACTTTCAGCAGGACGATTACCTGCGCCTGGCGCCGATACGCACCGGCGTTGGTGCGCGGCTCGGCGCCAATATCGGCTATCTGAAATACACCTCCGAGCCGACCTGGAATCCATTCTGAGCATTGTCGCCCGCACCCGGGCGGAACATGATGCAAATGCGGCGTGGCCCGACGGCTGCGCCGCTTTCGTTTTACCTTCCTAAAATTACCTCAATTCACACTCAAGTTTCCGCAAGCGCGGGGGCCCGGCACATTGCACACCACCGCCGCTTGCGTTACCAAGGCGGACTGTGACGTACCCTTCAGCTCATGCCGGCCTCCAGCCGGTGCGGAAGTGAACGGCGACACGATCTATTCCCGAGCGTTGATGCCCCGGCATCCACGTCGAGTGCGAGTATGACAACATGATATCCACCCTTATGCTCGTTGCACTGGGGTTTCTGGCCGCAAGCCTTGTCTCCATGCTGATCGTGCCGTCGATCTGGCGCCACGCCGTCAAGGCAACGGCAAAGCGATTGCAGTTTGCCGCGCCAGATTCGGTGGTGGAGGTGCGTGCCGACCGCGATCAGTTGCGCGCCGAACATGCGCTCGCCATTCGAAAACTTGAAGTGCGCATCGGCGAACTCAAGGAAAAGCTGTCAAACGACGCCGTCGAACTGAGCCGCGCCAGCACGGCGATCGAGCAGCTGGAGGCTGATATCATGGAGCGCGACGCCCGTCTTGGCGAACAGGCCGGCGCGACGGAGAAACTGCGCGCCTCCATGTCGCCGATGGAAACCGAGCTTGCGGCGCGCACCGGCACCGTTCAGCAGTTGCGCGAGACGGTGCGCCAGCTTGAAGATCGCCTGCTGCAGCAGGATCAGGTCATCCGCCAGACCGCGGAAGCTGCCGGACTGGAGGAAACGGAAGTCGAAGAGCTGCGCAAGAGCGCACGCTCGGGCGGTACCTCCGCAACGGTGCTGCCGATGGAACTTGAGGCTCGTCACGAAGAAGTTGTGAGCCGTCTCGCCGAGCTCCAGGTTTTCTCCAAGGCCATCGAGGACGAGTTCAAGGGGTTCTCGCAACGGCGCAAGTCCGTCATCAAACTGAAGGACAAGCTCTCCAGTTCCACCGCCATATCGGCCCGCGAGGCGACCGACTATCAGGACCGCATAGCGCAACTCGATCTGGACCGCAGCACACTTGAAAGCGGCATCAAGGACGCCGTGAAGGAATCCGGCGCGCTGAAACGCGACGTCAAGAAGCTGGACACCGCCTGGCAGGAAGAGATCAATCCTTATCTCGACCTGCGCGAAAAACTGGATGGGGCGGCCTCAGGCGTCGATCAGGTGACGAAGGAACTCAAGATAGAAGGCGATCTGCGGTCTCTGCTGGCCGCCATTCCCGGGGGGCGCCACGGTGAAGCCCCCGGGGCGGATCCAAAACCGCCTGAAGCAAGGCCCATCCGCCTGCCGGACACCGATACAACGGTGCCGATTGCCACCGCGGAATCAAAACTGCCCAAAGCCGAGCCTGAGGCCGCTCGCGCCATTGCCGCCCAGGCCGCCAATCCGAAACCGGCCGCGCAGCGTGTCATGTCGCTAGCAGAACGCATTCGCGCGCTCCAGGAGGAGATGACCTGAGCACCGCCGCACTCGCCTTTCCGCAATGCACCGTCCCATCTTGTTTTGGGTGTGAACCGGAGTATAGTTTGACCGGCGTCAAAACGCGCAGTTTATGGGCACCCTAATATGTGCCATCTGGCGGCCGCGCCGCTGAACTGTTCAGCGCACTACCGACCGGAACCCGGATCCACTAAGAACCAGCCAGAAAGCAGCGGAATGCACGCAACCAAAGCGTCCATAATTCCACGGGATTTGCACTTCGGAATATCGAAGAACGCCGAACGGTACTGGTTGGGCGGCGATGCCATCGCCACATCGCTGTTCGACTGTTTTTCCATTCTGCTGCCGGAGGGAGAGCGATTTTTCATCAGGTCGCTCAAACACTATGCCGCCGTGCTGAACGATCCCGAACTCAACCTTGAGATCAAGGGCTATTCGGTTCAGGAAGCGTTCCATACACGCGAGCACGAGGATTACAACCGCGCGCTCAAAGCGTTCGGGTATGATGTCGAGGGAATGGAAAAACCCGCCAAGGACGCATTCGAGGACATCCACAATCATCTGTTTCGACTGGCCGTCACCTGCGCGATCGAACACATCACCGCAACGTTCTCGATCATCACGTTGAGAAATCCGGCGCTCCTGGAGGCCGCCGCCGCACCATACCGAAAGCTCTGGATGTGGCATGCATTGGAAGAGCTTGAGCACCAGGCAGTGGCGCTGAATGTCTTCAAATCCGCCACCGCGGATATGCCGGCGTGGAAACGCTATCTTCTCCGCACCGGCGCCATGAACGGCTTCCTGTTCCATTTCTCGATCATCATGATCCGGAGCATGAAAGCCTATGCCCGGCAGGACAATCAAAAGACGGGTTTGGTTTTCTGGGCGAAGACCATCAACAGGCTATGGGGCCGGCAGGGCTACGCACGCCTCGGGGTCGGAACATTCCTGCGCTACTATTCGCCGTGGTTCGATCCGAGCAACAACCCCAATGCGGATCTGATCGAGCGGGGCCGCGAATGGCTCGACCGCGAAGTTTACGCTCACCAGGAACAGCCGGCAGCCGCGGGCTGAACGGCTGGAGAAAACGAACTCATGTCGAGCCGTGTCATCGAAGCTGCCCTGAGGTCCGTTGAACGTGGTGCGTTTCCACGGTTCCGCAAATGGTTCTGGAAGCGGCTCTACAATCAGATGAGCCGGCTGTGGGCGGACGATGACTGGCGTTTCATGAACTACGGCTATGTCGCCGGACCGGACGTCGCGCCCTTTGAACTGCAGGGCGCCGACGAGCATGAGCGCGCCTTCATCGGCCTCTATCATCAGGCGGTCGACAGCCTCGACATTGCCGGCAAAAATGTTCTTGAAGTCGGTTCAGGCCGCGGCGGCGGCTCGGCCTATATCACGCGCTACCACAAGCCCGGCTCCATGGTCGGCATAGATTTCTCTTCCGAAACCGTAAAACGCGCGCAGCAGCTCAATGCGGACATCCCCGGGCTTGCCTTCCGTCACGGCGATGCCGAAGCCAT
This sequence comes from Hyphomicrobiales bacterium, assembly GCA_021775755.1. GTDB lineage: Bacteria > Pseudomonadota > Alphaproteobacteria > Rhizobiales > JAJFHB01 > JAJFHE01. Next base: position 35,097 of record JAJFHE010000033.1, read on the forward strand.
TCCGTTCGGCGACGCATCGTTCGACGTCGTCGTCAATGTCGAATCCTCGCATTGCTACTCCAACGTCGCGGCCTTTGTCGGCGAAGCTGCCCGGGTATTGAAACCAGGCGGTATTTTCACCTGGGCCGACATGCGCGCGCCATCGATGCTCCCGGGCCTCAACGAGAACTTCAATCACCCCGATCTTGCGCTCATCGCGGAGACCGATCTGTCGCACGGCGTCATCCGGGCTCTCGACATGGCGAACGACCGCAAGGTCGCCCGCATATCACGATTTCCCGTTCTGAACCGGTTCCTCAAGGAGTTCGCCGGCACGCAAGGCTCTGTACTCTATGGCGGCCTGCACTCAGGCGATGTCGTCTATCTCGCCCGGCGCTACCGCAAGGCCGGGTAGCGCGATCACGTCCTGAGCCGGGCGGCAATCCTGCGCACGCCCTCTTCGATCCGGTCAGAGGGAATTGAGGAGTAAGCCAACCTGAAATACGGGATCGGCTCATCGCGGCTTTCAAAAAACGGTGCACCGGGCTCAATCAAAACACCGTCTTCGCGGAGGTCTTGCGCGAACTGCAGCGAGTCGAGCCCGTCGGGACCCTTTACCCAAAGATTGGTGCCGCCAAAACTTGCCGCTCCCGATATTTGCAGCCCTTCGCGGTGCAACGCCTGCGTCATGACATCGCGACGCTCCGCGAACGCTTTGCGCATATCGCGCACAAGGCTGTCATAGTGGCCCAGCGCCAGAAAGTAAGCGACAATGCGCTGTTCCTGGCCCGGTGGATGGCGCAGCATGAGCGCGCGTAGTTGCCGCGCCTCGCGGATGAACGGTTTTGGGCCGACCAGATAGCCAAGCCTGAGACCCGGAAAAATCGCCTTGGAAAAGCTGCCGATATAGACGACCCGACCAGCCTGATCCAAAGACTTCAGAGCCGGACTGGGAGGTGTCAGAAAACTCATCTCGAATTCGTAATCGTCTTCAACGATAACGAAATCCTGAGCGCTTGCCGCTTCCAGCAGCCGCGTTCGCCGGTGCGGCGGCATGGTGACGGCAGTGGGTGCGTGGTGGCTCGGCGTCACGAAGACGGCGTCCACATCCGCCGGCAGGTTCTCGGGCGGCAGCCCCGCCTGATCCACATCGACCGGCGTCACCTCCGCGCCGTTCCAGCGCAGCGCCGCGGCAATATCGGGATAGCCCGGATTTTCGCAGACCGCGTGAAAGCCCTTCCGGGCGAGCAGTTCGATGGTCAGCCACAGCGCGTTCTGCGCCCCGACGGTGACGAGGATTTCATCGGGCTCCGCCGCTATTCCGCGGCGCGGCAGCGTGCGTGTCGAGATGTAGTTGACCAACATCGGATCGTCGTCGGTCGCCGCGTCGCGTGCCACGTCCTCAAAGTCCCGGCGCCCCAACGCGCGCCGGGCGCAGTCACGCCACGCGGCGTGATGAAACAGGGACATATCCATCTGGCCGTAAATGAACGGATAGGGAAAGCTTCGCCAGTCCTGCGGCTTCACGATCTGGCGCCGGTCTGTCAGGCTTCCCGCAAGCTTGGGCCCCCAGTCGAACGTTGCTTCCGCATCTGACGGTTTGACCTTTTTCACCGACGGCCGGGGCGCCGCGTCGGACACGAAAAAGCTGCTGCGCGGGCTGGTCGCAAGATATCCCTGGCCAACCAGTTCCTGATAGGCCAGCGTGATCGTGGTTCTGGAAACCAGCAGATGTTTTGCCAGTTTACGTGTCGACGGCAGCTGCGCACCGGGCTGCAGGCGGCCATCGAGAACGGCCGATACGATCAATTCGCGAAGCTGCGCCTGAAAGGTGCGGTCACGCGGTCGGTCCAGAAAGAAAAGGTCCTCGGAAACACGATACTCGTTCACCCTGAGCCACCTTCGTATATCTGGTCTCATTTAACATTCTATCTGGATATATCACGGTGTCAGCGGTTGTTCTAATTCAACCTAAGAACCCTGCCCGTCCAATCGCCATACGTGAGATGCTGCGGCACAAGACTTGAGGCGCGCGATACGCATTGCGCCGCCCGCCGGGGTCGGAGCTTGACGCATGACCGGAACCGGCCGATGACGAATGGGCGTCAAGACCCGGCTTGCTGCATTTGAGAGGAAACACCGAAATGAAAATGACCACCGAGGAAGCCTTCGTCAAAGTCCTGCAAATGCACGGGATCGAGCATGCATTCGGGATTATCGGCTCGGCGATGATGCCGGTGTCGGATCTGTTCCCGAAAGCCGGCATCACTTTTTGGGATTGCGCGCATGAGACCAACGCCGCGCTGATCGCCGACGGCTTCACCCGCACCACCGGCAAGATGGCCATGGCCATCGCCCAGAACGGCCCGGGCATCACCGGCTTTGTGACACCGATCAAGACCGCATACTGGAACCACACGCCGATGCTGCTGGTCACGCCGCAGGCGGCCAACAAGACCATCGGCCAGGGCGGCTTCCAGGAAGTCGAGCAGATGAACCTCTTCAAGGACATGGTCTGCTACCAGGAGGAACTGCGCGATGCGAGCCGCGTCGCCGAAGTTTTGAACCGCGTCATTCTGAAAGCCTGGCGCGGTTCTGCGCCGGCGCAGATGAATGTGCCGCGCGACTTCTGGACCCAGGTCGTCGACATCGAATTGCCGCAGGTCGTACGTTTCGAGCGCCCGGCCGGCGGGCCGAACGCGGTCGCGGAAGCCGCAAGGCTCCTGTCCGAGGCAAAATTCCCGGTCATGCTGAACGGTGCCGGCGTCGTGCTTGGCGGTGCTATCGAAGCGTCCATGGCGCTTGCCGAACGGCTCACCGCGCCGGTCTGCTGCAACTACCAGCACAATGACGCGTTCCCCGGCAGCCATCCGCTGTCGTGCGGGCCACTCGGCTATAACGGCTCCAAGGCGGCCATGGAACTGATCGCCAAAGCCGATGTTGTTCTCGCCCTTGGTACCCGGCTCAACCCGTTCTCGACGCTGCCCGGCTATGGCATCGACTACTGGCCGAAGGACGCCAAGATCATTCAGGTCGATATCAACGCCGACCGTATCGGCCTCACCAAGAAGGTAGCCGTCGGCATCGAAGGCGACGCCAAACAGGTTGCCGAGGGCATCTTGGCGCGGCTGACGAAGTCGGCGGGCGATGCCGGCCGCTCCGACCGCGAGAACCTCGTTCACCAGACGAAATCCGCCTGGCGCCAGGAACTTACCTCCATGGATCACGAGGACGATGATCCCGGCACCGACTGGAACGAACGCGCCCGCGACCGCGATGCCGACCGCATGAGCCCGCGCATGGCATGGCGCGCCATTCAGGACGGTCTGCCGAAGGATGCGATCATCTCGTCCGACATCGGCAATAACTGCGCCATCGGCAATGCCTATCCCTCGTTCGAAAAGGGACGCAAATATCTCGCCCCCGGGCTCTTCGGCCCCTGCGGCTACGGCTTCCCGTCGATCATCGGCGCCAAGATCGGCAACCCGGATGTGCCCGTTGTCGGCTTTGCCGGCGACGGCGCCTTCGGCATTTCGATGAACGAAATGAGCTCCATCGGCCGCGACGAATGGCCCGGCATCACCATGGTGATATTCCGCAACTACCAGTGGGGCGCGGAAAAGCGCAACACGACGCTGTGGTACCACGACAACTTCGTCGGCACCGAACTCGACCCGCACCTGAGCTATGCAAAGGTCGCCGAAGGCTGCGGCCTCAAAGGCGTAAGCGTCATGACCCAGAACGAGCTGACAGCGGCGCTCGAAGAAGCCTGCAAGGCCCAGGTCGACGGCGTCACCACCTTCATCGAGGTCATCCTCAACCAGGAACTCGGCGAACCCTTCCGCCGCGACGCCATGAAAACCCCGGTAGAAGTCGCCGGCATAGACCCGGCAGACATGCGCCCGCAGGGTTAGGCTTGAGGCGCAGACAGTTCACGCATCAACAATCGCCCGGGACCGCTGACGAGCGGCTCCCGGCGACAAATGCGCGAAACACCTCAAAAACCGCGTGTCGCTTTGCATTTTCACTATGTTTGTGTATTTATTTACACAAACTTCCTTGAGGTTTCTGCATATATTGTGTATACACATACACAATAATAGGCGCAGGAAATGCTGACCAGCAGTCGCGATATCATCAAACGCCTTAAAGCCGATGGCTGGGAACTGGTGCGCATCAGAGGTTCGCATCGCCAGTTCAAGCACACCACCCGTCCGGGCCGCGTAACGGTTCCACATCCGGCAAAAGATCTGCCCGAGGGCACGGTGAAATCAATTTACAAACAGGCTGGTTGGGTGACGGATTGAGCCCGATCCGCAGTGCGCACAATGCGATCATGGAGATATCAGATGCCTCACTACCCCGCGGTAATTCATAAGGAAGCCGCATCGCAATTCGGCGTTTCGTTCCCTGACTTTCCTGGCTGTATCGCCGCTGGCGAAACGCTTGAAGACGCTCACCGCAATGCGATCGAAGCCCTGCGCTTTCACGTTGAGGGATTGGAGGACGATGGCGAGGACCTGCCCTCACCTTCCGCCCTTGAAGAGATTGACGCCGATGGCGGCGCACTGGCGCTTGTACCGCTGCTTCTGCCGCAAGGCCGCGCCCGGCGTGTCAACATTTCCATCGACGCACGCATTCTCGACGCCGTCGACACTGAAGCGAGCCGCCGCGGCCAGACCCGCTCCGCCTTCCTCGCCGAAGCCGCCGAGCGCGCGATTTCCGACTGAGCTGTTAGAAGTGAGAGTGTGGATGGGGCGCGAGCCGCGCACTAACAGACATTTCACCGCCGCAACTTGACGAAGAGGCCCCGAACACAAAGTGTTCGGCAAGGGCGACAGCCCGCCGAGCTTCGCTCGCCCCATAGGAGGCGTGAGCGAAGCGAATTGCCGTGAGATAGAAAGTGGCGCCCCCAAGGGGAATCGCTCAAAAACACAATCAGCAGATTTCAGCCAATTTCGCCAATCCTACAGGGCTATTGTTACACAAACCGTTACACAAAATGTTACACAAAATCGCCCTACTGGCTCCCCGCCGTTGACGGATAGGCGAAACGGCCGAGCGCGAGCGTCGGCGGCCGCGCGTCCGGACGTGACCACAGCGGAAAGCCCGGCTCCGCATTGCGCACGCCACAGGCCGGGCACGCGATCGCGTCGCAGACTTTGAATGAAGGTGTTTGAGAAGGAACATCGAAGCAGGACGCGTCGATGTAGGCGTGCCGCTTGCACGCGTAGCAGCCAAGTTCGAGGAGCTGACCGGAGCGGATCAAGTCCTGCAGTGCCACCATGTCGCCGACCTTCTTACGGTCGGCCCCGTTCCCCTCCGGGCGGCGAAATTATCCGCGAATCGGCGCGGTCGCTCAAGCCACAAGGTCTTGTGGTCGAAGTCAATCTAAACCGCATTCTGTGGATATCGGGGATAAGCACTCAAGTGTGAGTTGAACCAGTGTCGCCTACTACAGGAACGAGCTAGTCTGTCCCGATCACTAACTAGGAGGTAACGATGGACGCTACGGCGCTACTAACAATTGCCGCCATCTTAGTCGGTCCGATGTTCGCGATCTTCATCACTCTATGGAGAGACACCCGCAAGGAAAAACATGATCGGCGTATGGACGTTTTCAAAACCTTGATGCGTACCAGACGCACTCCAATCAATCCTGAACACGTTGGCGCACTCAACTTAATTGAGTTTGAATTCAGCAATGACCAAGATGTCATGAAATGGTGGAAACAACTATTTGAGCATTTCGGAACTGAGCATGCACGCAGTGACACGGAGACTCCCGCTGAACACGCTTCAGATGAAGAACGGGGCAGACGCGACCAGAAGTTTTACGAACGACTGAGTAACGAGCGCCAACGGCTTCTCACAAAACTCTTACACGCCATGGCTAGGGCACTAAATTTCAATATTGAACAGCTTGAAATTTTTGAAGGTGGGTACACTCCACAAGGGTGGTTCGATATTGAGCTTGAGCAGCGGGCGATCCGGCAATTTGCGGTCGACTTGTATTTGGGCAGAAAAGCATTGCCGATTGCTGTTTTGGATTTCACGAAAGTAGACCAACAACAGAAGCTCGAGCACAATACTGACACTCAACCGATCAATGAGATGTTGGAGCCAGAAAACAAGACCGCCACTAAAGCACCGCGCAAGAAGTGATATCGAAACAACGTTCGACCTTGCTCAACTCCGCTCCTCGCGCAGGATCACCGCCTTGCGGTGATTGAGCGCGGCGCAACGACGATAGGCGGCGCGCACGTCGCGCACGATGTAGCCCATCATCTCCGCGCCGTCATAGATGCCCTCGCCGGAACGCACCCGCGCCGGCGCCCGCGGAAACGGATCGCACTCCGCGAGATCGCGCGCGCTGACCGCCGGCAGATCACTCGGCGCGGTCGAGGCCGACCTCGGCGTCGAACAGCCGGCCAACATCAGGGCCAACGCGAAAAGTGCTGTCGGTATCGTTGCCCGATAGTGCATTTTCAAAATCCTCAAGCTTGAGCTCCGCCGCCTCGCGCCGGACGCTTTCCTCCGTGACCGCGCGTTCAAGTTCTTCCATCGTCCGGGCGTTGCGGGCGCGCGTCGCCGCCTCGATGCGCAGCTGCTCCTCGAGCGCCGCACGCTCCGCCCGCGCGCCCTTCAGGTCGTGCCAGCCGTCGCAGCCCTTGGCGCCGAGAAACAGCCCGAGCACGAGCATCAGCACTTCCGGGCGCATGAGCAGCGACAGCGCGCCGGACCGCGAGGCAAGCCCGAGCGCCGCGCCAATGCCGATCACGGCCCGGCTCCCGCCGACGTATCGCCAAGCGTCGCGTTGTCCTGAACCTTGTAGTAGATGACCGCGGCAAGGCACGCGGCCGCGAGGCCGAACAACACCCATTTCGCGATCGGCAGTCCAAGGTCGACCAGATAGCCCCACGTATCCATCTGCCCGGAAATCTCGCTCACCAGGTCGCCGCCGACGCTTTCGACGCCGCTGGCGCCGAGGATCGAGAACATGCCGAGCCCGGCACCGCGGATGGTGCGCGACGTCGCCGTTTGTTTCGGCATGCGGTAGCCAAGCAGACGCTCCTTCGGATAGCGCGCCTCCTTGACCATGTTCGACTGGTTGCCGCCGAGCACCTTGATATGTGTATCGGTCTCGCCGGCATAGAACCCGACATGACCCTGCACGGGGTTGTTGCCGCGCTTGAACACGACGATGCAGCCATGGCGCGGCCGCGAGACCTTCGTGCCGTAGTTGAGATAAGAACGCGCCGCCAGGCTTGACGTGTGCGGCAATCCCGCCTCGGCCAGGCACGCCCCGACAAACGCGGCGCACCAAGCGGTCTCGTCGTCCTGCACCCAGGCGTGCCCGACCCGCGCGAACATCTCGACGATCGTCTTGTTGTGGCGCGCGCCCTTGACTTCCTTGAGGCCGACATAGCTCTCGGCGATATCCATCCATGGCGTGTTCATGATCAGGTCCTTCGGTTGCGATTGCTGATGTGTTGAGTTTCGATGCGGCTAGACCGGGTCGCCCCAGGGCAAAATTGCAGACGGGTCCGAGGACCACGCATCGCCGGTGGCGGCGATGCAGCTGACGTCCCCCCGGGCGCTTGTGATCAGCACCGTCCATGTGCCGGCCGGCGAGGCGAAAAGCTCCATTTGGATCTCCGGCGAAACCCGGCCGGTAGCAATGACGCGCTCGCCGTAATGCTCCATCAGGGTCGCGCGCAGTCGCTCAGGCCTTGCACACTCGATGTCATGCGCCAGCGCCGACGCATAGAGCATCACCCAGGCGACCGTCCCGGCCGCCAGCCGTGTCATCGTGTGCATGAGTTTTCTCCTAGGTGCCCTGCGCCGTGCCAAAGGCCTTCAGCACCTCGTCGATGCGTTTGTTGGTGCGCCGTTGCTCGGCGGCCATCTCCGCCTGGCCGCGCTCGAGGCGGCCCATGTGCTCGGCCAAGTCGTCGCGCCGCACGAAGTCCTCGCGCGTTTTGTTGACCCGCTCGTGCAGCGTCTTGTCGCCGTCGTCTGCGTGATCGCGCACCGCGGAGATTTCGCGGAACACGACCCGGTCGCGCGCGATGACGCCGCCGACGACGGCGAGCAGCGATATCACCCCGCCGGCGACGGCAACCCAGGTGCCGACATCTTCCATCATGAACCCCCGTTCATTTCCACAATGGCCAGCGGTGGCCGTACCCCCAGCGGCGCCGGTGCGGCCAGAAGAACGCCCCTCCGACCCGTACGGCCGCATACATGACAACCGCCAGAACCGGCCCGCGCAGTCGCCACACGCAGAACGCCAGTTCGCGGTCGGCCGCCAGCCGGTGGCCCATGGTGCCGCCGCGCCAGTAGGCACGGTCATGCTCGACGCAACACGAACGATAGGCACCGTCCGGAAACATCGTGCAGCCGTCGCTCTTGAACGCGGTGCGCGGCAGCCCGCGCGGTGTGCGGCGCATCAGTCAGGCGCCTATGGCCCCGAGCGCGGCGAGCGCCGCATCGCGTGCGGCATTTAGCGTCTGCTCGTCGCCGGCGGCAGCGACCGCGGCCTTGCCGCCGTCTTCCTCCGCCTCGATCGCGTCCTGCCAGGCGTCCAGCTGGTCGGCCTTGATGAGAATGGCATCACGCAGCTGTTCGGTCGTGATCCCCTTTTTCGCCGCCTCCTCGCTGAACTTGTCGAGCAGCGAGGCGTCGTTCAGCGACTCGCGCGCGAGAAGTCCCTTGCGGTTGTAGACGTCGCGTTTGCCTGTGTGCTGAGATGATAGCTCGACCCGGCGCCGCTCGGCCGCGCGTTCCACTGCATCCAGATACGCGGCGCGGACTTCGTCGAGTGGAGGGCCTGGCGGTGGCTGCAACGATACGCCGTCGAAGGTCCACGACTGATCGGCTCTGTCGTGCGCAACAAGCGTGTGTTCTTCAATTTCAAAGCCCGGCTCGGCCTCGATCATGTTTACGATTTGGTTTTGGTCGTCGATGACAACAAATCTGGTCATTATGCAAACTCCAGAACGAGGCAGCACCCGCCCTTGCCGGTGCCGCCTGTAGAGGCAATATGGCCGTTTCCGCCGCCGCCGCCCGAACCGTAAGCCTCGCCGCTGCTGCCGTTGGCCATGGATGATATGTGCGTTCGTCCCCCGCCGCCGCCACCGCCCCAGAAGCTGCTGCCTCCGAGGCCTCCGTTACCCCCTGCCGTGCTCGACTGAGCGCCGCCGCCGGGCGAACCATCGCCGCCCCATGGGTTGAACGTACCGCCGCTGGACGAGCCTCTGTCGCCGCCCGTGCCGCCCGTAGAACCGCTGCCGGTCGCTCCGCCACCACCACCGTTACCGGTGCCGTGAGCGCCGAACGATGAAGCCCCTCCGGCTGAACCCGGACCGCCTGAACCGCCTGCGCCGCCGGCGCCGATCGTTACCGTCTCGTTGCCTGAAATTGTGATCATCTCGATTGCGGTGCCGCCGGCGCCGCCGCCGCCCGCACCCGAACTGTCGTCGGCGGCACAATCAGCCCCGCCTCCGCCGCCACCGGTCACGAAATAGAGTGCTTTTGTGGCGTCAGCGTGCGGCACGTAGGTGCCCGAAGAAACAAATGCCTGCACGTTTACCAGTGTGCCGCTAACAGCGGCTGCGATTGCCGTGCGTTCCGCATCGGTCAGGATGTTCGAGTCGGCGCCTTCGAGCATATTCACCATGTTGAAGGCATCGCCCGCGATGGTACCCGGATCGTATACAGACGCCTGCATGTCGCCCGCGCCGCCGCCGTCGACACCCTTCGGCGCATGGAACACCGACATTGCATCCGCGTCGACCGGCGCGGTGCCTTTGGTGACATCCGATATCGTCATCTTGCGGTAACCGGTCTGGGGCGTCACCGAAGACGCAACAATAAAATCGATCCACTTGGCGCGCGTCACCGGCGAGCGGATCTCGACGCGGCCCTGATTCCAGGTTGCGACCCGGGCGCCGGAGTCCGTCCCGTCCGCGTCCGTGTCGGAAATATAGAATTCCGTCGCCAGCGCCGGGTCGGCGTTGTTGAACCAGAATTTGCCGTTGCCTTGGTCGGTGTCGCCGGTGGTGGCCTCGTAGGCGAGCGGAATTCCGAGATCCGCGCCGGCCTGCCCGGTCGCACCCGTTGCGCCCGTCGCACCTTGCGGTCCGATGATCGTCGCCACGACGGCGCCCCAGGCGCCGGCCGTTTTCGGGCCGTACACGTCACCGGTCGCATCGTCGAGATAGAAGTCGCCATTCGTACCGAGGCCGGCACCCGGCACGCCGGTACCGGTGTGCCATAGCGTGCCCTCGATACCGTCGATCGCGGCGACGATCGCCTGAAGATCGATCTTAACGAAATTCGCGAAAGCTTCCGGAGTGTCGTCAGGTGCTCCGGGGTCGTTGATCGGCGTAACAAGTACGACGCTAGGCATGGCTCAGTCCGTTTGTTGCAAGTTGAAAATCAGGCGTGAAGTCGCTCAGAGGTGAAGGCCGGGTGCTTCCGGCATCAGGACGAGACGCGCGCCGTCGTCCGGCGCACCGCGCATGTTCTGGATGATGAACCGTTCGAACTCCTGGCTCGCCGGCCCGGCCGCCACGCGGCACCCCTCCTTCAGCATCGACAGAGTGTCGAAGGGCGTCGCGAAACTTATGACTTCCGAACCTGTGACCTCGTTGATCGTCTTGACGATCGCGGTGCCGTCCATCAGCTGGATCGCCACGGCAAGGGCCAGCGGCGCGGTGATTTGCGTCCAGAAACTGGGCGCCGTCCACATGCTGCTCTGGGCCCACCAATTGCTGTCAACGGTGTTTGTGCCGAAGGTGCCCGAGCGCCAGAAACTCGGCTCGGCCCACATGCTCGGCGCGCCCCACCAGCTCGGCCCGTCTATCGTTTCGGAAACCGCCGGGTCCCCGAGCAGCAGTTCACGGTCGAGACGCAACCCGGTGACCTTGCCGTCCGACGTGATCACCGCCTCCACATGTGCGGATGAATGGTTGCGGTTGATCACATCGTGATTGAGACCGATCAGGTCGCCGCGTTCGAGCTGCTGGCTGACGATGCCGCAGTCGATCGTCGCCGCCCGGGCGCGCAGGTTCGCTTCCCTGAGCAGCCGCAGCGCCCGCCGGTTGATCTGCGCCGCGGTCGAGGCGAACGGGTCGATCAGCCCGTGCACCTCATCGTCGGAAACCGCGATCGTGCCGCCGGCGCCGTCCTCCGAATAACCGTCGAAATAGACGGTCGTTTCTTCGTTTGCGTAGCCGTTGGCGCTGTCGCGCCACTCGACCCGGAACGCCTTGGGCACGTCCTCGAACGTGCGCGCCTCCTCGAACCCCCAGGAGTTGAGCGGCATGAGAACGATGGCCGGCGTCTGCGCCGAGAGATCCTCGTCGAGCCAGAAGCCCCAGGTCGCGCCGCGCTTCTTCTTCGCCTCCCCGGCCAGTGCGCAGAGATCGAGCAGATCGTCGACGGTCTCGTCGGTCAACAGCATGTTGATCTCAAGGCCCTCGCCCGTGCAGAAGTCGTAGAACGCCTCCATCTCCGTATCGTTCACCAGCGACCCGGGCAGCTTCTTCGCCTGCACATCGGCGAGCATGCCATGGCGCGCCCAGGAAGCCGGGTTGGATGTCTTCGCGACAGTCGACCAGTTGCCACCGGAAAAGATCGGACATTTGCCGGTCGCGATCGCTTCCAGACCCACGACCTGCATGTTGCGGATCTTGAGCGCCCACTGCGCGATTTCCGTCTCGACGATCGGGTGCTGGTCGAGCACAGACTGCAGCTTGTCGAGAACCATCGCCTGACTGCGCCCGGTCTGCGCCTGGGTCATGAACCAGCCGCCGCCGTCGAGACCCTGAATATCGAAGTGGCGCGCAAGGTTCTCCAGGTTCTCGCCGTCCATGCCGGTGCCACGCAGGAACCCGATTTCGTACTGACCCGCGGCCCATGACGCCGGGTCGAGATAAATCTCGACGCGGTCCTCGAACACATGAACGTGACTCGCGTCGCGGCCTGTCGTGCCGAAATAACTGTCCGCCGTATATGTGCCATTGCCTGGCGCGGAGATGCCCGGAGCCACCTCGTCGACGAGGCGCATCGCCTTGTAGACGCGCTTGCCCGCCGCCGGCGGCGACGACGGCTCGGACGCCGAACGAATGAACTTCACCTGATATTTGAACGGAATCACGTTGGCGCCGCGGAATCGAAGCTCCGGCCCGTTTCGCCACGCCCCTCCGCGCAGCCGCAAGCGCACCCGAAGCGCCGTCGACGTCGCGACATAGGCGCCGCCCGACAGTTTCGCGAGACCTTGCGGGAACGCGAACATCGCCCAGAACTCATCCCACTCAAGCGCCGTCGTCGCGAGAAACTCTTTCGACCGCGCCGCAATCACCGTGGCGGAGCTGTCGCCGTTGTTGGCGATGTACTTGTCCGCCGCCGGCTTGTTCGAGAGATACCGGTAATTCGGCATCTCCTGGCCGACCAGCTGCGGCAGCACCGACTTGGTAACGAGTGTGTTCGCCGTATCGCCCGAAACGCCGTTGCGCGTCTGCTCCTCGACCGCCGCGCCGAGATCCGCGACGGCCGTGCCGTTGACGAACCGGTCCGACGTCGTGCCCCAATCGGTCTCGCCGCCGAGGCCGACGATCATGTGCAACAGCTCGTCCGTGCCATCCAGATCGAAATAGGGGTTTGCGAGGACCTGCGGCGCGACCTTGTCGGTGCCGAGCAACCGGTTCAGAACCGCGCCCGGCTCGATCGGGTTGAGCGACGTGCCGGCGTTCTTCAGCTCCGGCGTCGCCGTGCCGGCGGCACCGCTTGAGAAGTCCGCCTTGCCCGACGGAACGAACCCGTCGAGCGTCGAACGCGCGAACCCGGTTAAAAGGCTGAACGCAAATAGCGGGCTGCGGATTCCACCGGAGCCGAGACCCGTCTGCAGCAGCTGCAGGCCCGATCCGACCGCGTCGCTGTCGCCGGCGACGGCGACAATCCGCACCGCGCGGCGCGGCCGGCATGTCGGCCAGTCATCCGCAGCAACCGGCATACCGCCAACCGTGACGGCGACATAGCGCGGATCGCGCACGCTGAGGCCCGGCGCGTTGTCGACAAGCCAGGCGAGGCTTGACCCGGCCGGCGCCGACCACGCGTGCTCGGAGCCAGGCCCCGAGCGGACGGTAACGTCAATGGACGCTGTGAGCTGGTTCATATCGCCAGAAGCTTCTTAGTCTCCGCCGCACCGAAAGGTGATCGAAAGGAACGATCATCACGCCCGTGTCGCGTTTCGTGTTCATGACCCGGCCGCCCTCGACGACCGTGCCCACATGGAGCGGTTCGAGTCGCCCGTCGATCATCGTGTCCATCAGAACAAGGTCGCAAACCCGGGTGTCGCCACGCTCGATCTCGCGCCACGCCGGCGCCGCCTGCCCCTGCGCCACCGCATCGCGTCGCTCCGCAAAGTCAGCCGCATGGATCCAGTCGAACAGCGGCAACCAAAAGCGCCGGCGGTCCCACACGTAGAGCCGGTGCAGCCCCCAGCAATCGGCGCCCGTCCACTCGCGCCCGCGATCGATGTAGGGGATCCGCTGAAACGCGGCGAGATCCCTCATCTGCGCATTGAAAGCGACGGAAACCCCGCCTTCGTGATCCGCTTGCGCGTCGCCTTCTCCGCGCCGAGGCGAACTTGCGTCAGCGTCGACGACAACCGCGCCGCGTTCCACACAGCATCGACCAGCTGGAACCCGGGCCAGGTCTCCTCGATCGTGTCCGGCGTCGCCGCGACGATCTTTTTGAACGTCACGGTCGGCACCGCCGTGGCAGCGCGCACCGTGTCGCCGATCTCGCGGTCGACATTGACAATCGTCAACGACGTCTCCGGCTCGCGGTCGGTCTCGCGCGGCCGTGGCAGCTCGAACGGCAAGGCCTTGTACGTCTGCCCGCCCGAAACGATCGCCTCGTTGTTGTTGACGAACCGGTGCAGCGTGCCGTCCACATCGATTTCGAGCAGCCACAGATAGATTTGATCCGTCTCGGGCGAATTCGCACCCTCGACCGCCGGTGCGGAGATGAGCGGCATCTAGAGCGTTACCCAAAGCGGCAGCACGACCCGGTAAAGACCATCCGGTTGCGCGGCCGATTGCGGCGGCCCACGCCATGAGTACAGCTTTGTCAATCCAGTGACCTTGTCGAGTGCACGAAACGACGTCGCCCCGCCATTGCATGTGAGGTGATGGAAGCCGATCACCGCATCTTTCATAGCCGCGGTCATCGGCTGCAACGGCGCAGTTACCGCGAGCACCTGTTTTGTGTGACGCTGCCGTGTGACCGGGGTTGGGTCATCGACAGGCTCGCGAATGACGCCATCGACCGGTGCCTCGCCCAGACCGTTCAACATCACATTGAACGGCACGACATCTTCAATCCAGTTGGCGGCCATGACTAGCGCAAACGTCCCCGCTCTTTCGCCCCGAACTTCGATTCGACCCGCGCGTCGACACCTTCGGCAAACCGCCTGTCGGCGAACACCAGATCAAGGATCTGCGACCCGTCAGGAGCACGTCGCGTTGTCTGGCTTTCAAGCTGCGCCGGCGCGTTGAACAGGTTCACGGTGATGTTTCCTCCAAGCGCACTGTTCGGAAGTACGCGCGCACGGCCATTGCCGACGACAGGCTCCGGCCCGTTTTCGCCGACAACCGAGATCTTGCCGGGGGGCGGCACACCCCCCGCCGCAAAGTTTCCGCCGAACAGGCTGCCGACGATGTTCTTTGCGCCATCGTTCGAAGGCGATGCAAAGAACCCGAACGCAGCGCTTGCAAGTTGGTCGAAATTGAGGCCCGAACCGTTGCCGGCAATATTGCTCAGTTCGAATTTTCCCTCGCGTGCAAACCGCTTGATTTCGCCGAGAAGGTTGCCGAACACCTGACTTGCGCGCGTTCCAAAATTCTGGATGCGTGCACCGGCCGTTTCCGTTGCCGTGCTCAGACCATCCAGTGCACCGCCGGCGGCATTTGCCGTGCCGAGGATGGCGGCGAGTTGCGCATCCAGTTCGCCAACGGATTGCGTTGCCGTGCCGGCATTTGCAAAGAAGTCCGAAAAGTCAGCCGTCAGCGCCTTTGTGTTGACGCCGAGTTTCTCCAACCCGGTCAGCAAGGATCCGCCGGCGAAGTCAACCAGGCGCTCCGCCGTCTCGACAACACGGTTCATCGCTTCGGAGTAATCGTCGAATGCGCCCACAGCCGTCGCGGCGACGCCCGCCATCGTCAGCATCACGACCAGCGTGCGCGACTGGATGGCCTTGAAGATCACAAGCACCAGGCCGGCGGCACGTATCGCCTCGGCAAGCTTCACCACGGCAATGCCCACTTTCACCACACCGATCGCGATGTTCGCTGCGAGAAACGTCAGGAATATCCGCGTAACCAGTGCCCAATTGTCGGCAATCAGCTTTGCGCCCCGAATGATGCCGCGGAAAGCCGTCTCAAGCACTGACAGCGCACCCGACAGCAGCCGGCCAATCGCCTCCGCCAGACCGTCCGCGCCGTTTATCATCTCCGTGAACCGGAGTATCGCGTCACGCAGATCGTCGTTGAAACCGCCCGTGCCGATCTTCGACCTGAACGAATCGATCGCGTCGCCCGCGTTCGAAATCGCACCGGCCAGTATTTTGGATTGACGGTCGATCGCGCCGGCGAATTCGGTCTCACCAAGCTCGGTCAGGAATTCGGTTATCGCGGCAGCGCTATTCGCGACCTTCGTTTCCATCCCCTTGAAGGTGAAGACGATCTGGTCGCCTTCCTTGCGCGCCTTGATACCGAACTCTTTTAACCGTTCGAACTCACCGACCGATGCGTCCGCCACCGCTTCCACAAACTCAAGAACGGACTTGCTGGATCCCGACGCCACATTGCCGAAAGCTTCGAGCGCGCGGATCGATGGCGTCAACCCGACCGAAAGCATCCGGTTGAATGCCTGCGTTACTTGCTGCAGGGAAAATGGCGTCCGTGCCGCAAAGCCCTGCAGGATCTCGAACACCTTGCCCGCCTTGTCGGCGGATCCAACGAAAGTCTCGAGCGTTGCTTTCAGCGATTGGAACTCGACGTTGGTTCGAATGATGCCACCGACGAAGGCGGCGCCGACCAAGCCGGCGAGCAGGCCCTGCACCGACAGCACAACGCGCTTGACCGTGGCGCCGAACGCTTTCATCTGATCGCCGAGCGCGCGCATGCGCCTCGACACCCGCCGCGACCCCCGCTCGAACTGAGCGGAATTCATGCCAAGGTTTACCCTTAGCGCGCCAATGACAGCGTTAATGCCCATTTGTTCGCGGACTCTCCGATCGCGCCACGATCACCGCATGCATTGTGCGGACGATCATTTCCTGTTCTTCCGGCGTTTGTGCGCGCCGCGGTGCTGATGTGAACTCTTCGAACGCCGGCAATCTGTCGCTCCGCCGGAGCGCATCAATATGCCAAACAATCCATTCTTCCCGGCGCTGGCGCCGTTGAAGCCGCGCGACCGCGGCCTCGTAAATGGTGATCATTTCTTTCGGGGTCAGAGACCAGAAGGCGGACGGATCAAGCCCTGCCTCCACCCAGTGCCTCAGGAGTTTGTGCCACTCCCAGCCTTCGCCGCTGCCCCCTTCGGGGGGTCCTGTTCGACGTCCCCTTCTGCGTCAGGAAACGCCGCCTCGAACGCCTGGGCGATCTTCGCAACGACATCGGTAACGTTGCCGGATTTCTGCATGATCTCGCCGGCCTGGCGATCCGTCAAATCGGGGTGGCCCTCCGATACCGCGATGCGGAACATCGACCGAATTTCGCGCATGCCGAGATTGTCCCCGCCACCCAACAAGCCGCCGATCTCGACGATCGTCTTGTCGAACGTATCCTCAAGATCGCAGCATTCGTTGATGCCGAAACGCATCGTGTACCGCTCGCCGCCGATCTCGACGGAAACGGCACCTCTTTCGCGATTTGCCATTATGCGAGTACCGGTTTCCCGGTGATCTTGAACGTTGCCGATGCGGTCATGCGATCGGCAAGCGGCGCGCCCGGGGCATAATTCGTGACGACCGCGAGGAACGTCCAGGTTACCGCGTTTGTAAACGTAATCTTGAACGCACCCTGACCAACGGTCATCGCGGCGATGATCGTGTCGGCGACCGCCGGCACAAAGTTCAATTCGATCTGCACCTCACCGGCATCCATCAGCCCGGCTACATACTCACGAAACGAGTCGGGGCTGGCAGTATGCGTCGCCTCGACCGCGTCGCGACTGTAGTTCGGCGGCGTGATGTTGGTGACTTCCGCAACGTCCGCGAACGTTCCGGTCGTCGTCTGATCGTCGGAGATGGCGAATAGATTACCAAAACCGATTTTTGCATTGGTCATTTGAGTTGACTCCTATCAGTCATGCCAGACAATGAAATCCTGCGACACCCGATGCAGCCGCGTGACCGCACCGACGTCGTCGCCCCGTAAGTCCCGTTCGTTGTCCAGAAAAACGCCCTGGACAACCGTGCCCGCCACCGTCCCCGAGAACGCACTCAACGCCGCGAGAACGACCCGCGAGACCGCCTTTGCCGACCCATATGTCTCCGCCCAGGTATCGGCCTGCAGGCGGCTTGTGTGCAATCCGTCCGGCGCAGTCATGTTGTAACCGGCACCGCCCGACACCTTTTGCAGGTTGACGTACGGAAACACCTCGACGTCCTGCGGCGTGTAGAGCCAGTGGATCCGCGTGCCGACAAGTGCCGCCAAGGGCGCATCGCCGAGCAGAATTGAGGTAACAGCCTCTTCCATTAGTTGGTCTGCGCGGCGAGCCTTGCCGCCTTCCGTTCCATGCGCTTGACGGCTTTGCCGATCTCATCGCCGAGCGACTTCACGACAATGTCCAGGGCATTGCGCTTCTCCGCGTCCCATGCCGGGCGGAGATGCGGGTGCGCGATCTGGTGATCGTTCCCGAACTCCTCCTGAACGCCGGCGACATCGGTCGGCCCCACAAAGACCTCGACAGTGTCGGGCTCCTTGCGATGCAGCGCCCGCTGCCGCTTGTTAAGCCGCGTGCCGATCCCGTACGACTCGCGCAGGTTTCCGGTCAGCTCGTGAGCGTTCCGCGCTCCAGCCTCGGCAATCGGCTCCGCGCCTTTCTTCAGCACCCGCCGCGCGACGTTCGCTCGCGTCAATTCCGGCAGCTGCCGCAGCGCTTCCTCCGTCTGGCGGAGGCCTTCGATACTGAATGGCTTTCCAAAGGTCATGGTGCGATCGTGTCCGAGCTGCGCACTGCCGTAATCTCAAGCCAGCGCTTGCGCGGCCCCTTGGCTTCCTTAACGCCGGTGATGTTCCAGATCCCGCCCTCTCCGTTGATGCGGTCAAGCGACGTGACGGAACGGGTTTTCGTAGATGACCGCACAACAAAGCGGGCCATCAGAACCGTGCCGACCTGCCCGGCCGCAACGCGCTCGGCGTCCGACACATCCTCGCGCTTGGCACGCACCGCCGTGTGCACGGCCCAAACTTTGGCTGATTCATTGAATGCGTTCGGCGCACCCGCGGTGCGGCGTTCAATCGTGATCTTCCGATCAAGCTGTCCGGCGCCCGGCATCAGGGAACCACACGACGATGGTTCGAGAGCAATGCGTTAACCGTGGCGGAGGTTTGCACCTTGGTCGCAATTGTTCCCGTAATGACGGTTTCCCGGAACGCGTAGAGATCCCCCACCATCAGCAACAACGCCCGGCGGATCGACGCCGGGACAGCCGCGGCGTTCGCGCCGTACCCGGTGACAAACGACACGGTCACCGCATCTACACGCGAATACGTTGACGGCCATGTCGCGTTCGGCGCCCGGATAATGTGCGGGCCCAGTGCATCGGTAAACAACGAGTATGTCGCCGCATCGAGCGTCTGCTCCGCATTGTCGGTATCGAAATACTTGATCTCGGCAATAGAGCTGACCGGCGCCAGCGGCAGCCGCATCGGTTCAGGCAGACACGCGAAACTCTGGTCCCAGGTCTGATTGATCAGCGCCCGCCCGAGGATCCCCGCATAGCCGTCGACATGATCGACCGCGGCGTCGATCAACGCCTGGATCAGATCGTCATCGTCGGTGAACTCAATCACCGACGCGGCCTTAACGTCGTCCACCGAAATCGGTTTCTCGACGGGCGCTGTATTGAGTGTCGGAACAAGCATGCGCGGGTCGCCTTGAATTCAGGATCGAGGGTGTGACTTGCCGCTACTTCTTCTTTGCAGCCGGCTTCCTGCGCGAAGGGCGCCGGCGCGGCTTGGCGGTCGGCTGCGCGTCCGGATCTGCCGTCACGGCCGCGACCGAGCTTTCGGCGTACGCGCCATCAGGCTCGGCGAGACCGGCCTTACACAGAGAGCGGCCGCGCCCCAGACCGACATCGTATGTTGCCCCGGCGGTCAGTTCTTCGTGATTGGTGATCATTTTGATGCGCATGGCACTCTCCGTTGTGTCTTTTCGATGATCGGAATGGTGCAACGCGGAGCGGCCGCAGCCGCTCCGCATCGGTATCGCCCCGGCCCTAGCCGGAGACATAGGCGGTATCGGAAACCGTGGCGCCCTGCGTGGCAGGCCTGCGCCGCGGCTTCAGGATTGCGATGGTCTCGCCAAAGGCGATGTTCGCGGTCGCGGACGACAGCACTGCCTGCACATAACGCTGCGTCGGGTGCCGAATTTCGGCGACCAACAAGAGCCCGTTGAGATCATCGTCCGCAGCCGATGTTGCTGTCGCGGCACCGCCGCTAACCGCGGTCATGCCGGTGTCCGAATTGGCCGCGTTCTCCTCGATCGTCAGTGCCGCAACACCGGTATCGACCGAGTCGGTGATTGTCGTGACGAACATGACCGATTCGTAGTCAGCCATATCGATGATCGACGAGTTGTCGTCGATCGACGCGCCGGCGGCCACCGCCGCGTTGACGTGCTGGATTTCGTGATTGTCGATAAGTCCGTGCATTGTCATGGTTCCTTCTGAACCGGAAATTGTAGGGCGAGCGGCGGCCCGTGAGCCGCCGCCCAGTGATCATGTTGAGTTGGGGCGAGTTTCGGCTAGGCCGCGAACTTCAGGAACTTCGCCGCTTCATAGTTCACAACGCCACCGCCGGTGCGCTTGGTCGTGTAGAACTTGATGTACGGTTTCGAGGTGAAGGGATCCCGCAGCACACGAATACCCTGGCGGTCAACGATCTGGTAGCAGCGCTCAAAATCGCCGAATGCCAGAGACAGCGACCCGGTACCAAGCGCCGGCATGTCCTCGGCCCGCGATACGCCATGTCCGACAATCATCTCAGGCGTGCCGAGTACAAACGACGGCTGCCAGAGATAATTACCCTGACCATCCTTGAACTTGCGGATCTTGGTGATAACGGTCCGGCGCGTCATGAAGCGGGAATTGGGCAGATACTCATTCTTGAGCAAGCCAACGACATCGTGAATCGCATCGCCCGGATCAGAAGCGGCGAAACCACCATTAACGCCAGTCTTGATGTGACCGAGCTTGCCCCAGACGACACCCGAGCCGCTATCGGCAAGAGTGTTGTAGGACGTCAGCCCGCGAATCTTCCCGACCGACCCGGCGACAAACTCCGCCTCCTCGAACCGTCCAAGCTTCGCCGACACCTTGCCCGACAACCAGGCCTCCATGTCGATCGCGGGATCATCAAGCATCTGCTGCGTCGCCTTCGGCTCGGTGTCGAGCCACCACACGGGGATTTCCCACTCACCGGTTTGAGGCGTCTTGGTATCGGAACCTTGCGTCTTCTCACCAGCGTACCCGGCGCCGGCTTCGTCAAGGTCTTCAATACCCTGCAGCTTGTCGGTCGAAATCGTCTGCACGTTCGCTACCTGACGCATCTGCGAGGTTTCGAAAACCTTGCTCACGATCCGCCCGGAAACGTCCGGCGTCACGAAGTAACCGCCATCGGGATCCGAACCGACGGAAAGCGTTTTCACCTCGTCGCCGCTGAGATCGTCTTTGCCATGACGCATCATGTGGTTGAACGCCGCTTTGTACTCGTCCAAGCCTTCCTGATCGAGCGGCGTAAACTGGCGCTTGCGTTCGGCGGCAAGGCCGGAGAGCGCGACGTTGAACTCTTTCAGCTCAAGTGCCTGTTTGGCCTCCGCTTCGGTCCCACCCTGGATCCCGACACGATTGAGACGCGCCTCCAGATCCTCACGTTCCTTGCGCTCGGCTTCGAGTGCGGCATCGATCGCCGCCTTGCCTTCAACTGCCTTGTCCAGAGACGTCTCGATCTTTTCAAAGCGTTCCATCAGCACGGGATCGTTGGCGCCGCGCTTTTCAAGTTCGGCCATCTGCTCATCGTGCGTATTTTTGAACGCGTCGAAGGCTTCGCCCTGCTGTTCGAGCAGGCGTTTCAGTTCTTCACTCATGGTGAATTCCTTTACGGTTTGAGGATGTCGATGTTCCGGCGCACCAGCGCCTCGATGTCGGCCTCGTCCTCGCCCGGAGGTTCCGTTGCCTTGAAGCCGTGCGAGGCGATCGCCTTCGCAGCGGCACGCGAGTAACCGCCTGCATCCCGCAGGAAATCCTCGAATTCACGTATTGTCTTGATGTCGTCGGCCGACTTCACCGACTGGATCCGCGCCTCGCCGTTGGCCGGCATCTGCACGACCGACAGTTCGACCAGGTCGATCTTCTTGAGCGTGCGGCGCGGCTCGTCGGGTTTTGTGCCGAGTGAGAACTCCTTGGCGCGGAAGCCGATCGACAATCCGTCAAGCACGCCTTCGCGCAGGGCACCGTGAATGGTGCGGCCGCGTTCGGTGTCCAGGTTGATAAGCTTTCCCTCGACCAGCAAGCCGGTATCGTCCTCGACCATCGACGACCATTTGCCGATCGCCAGGCCATCCATATCGCCGAGCCCGAAACCGCCATGCTGCACAAGCATCGGCGGCATGCGCTTCTGTTTCTTCCACTCGCGCAGCGTTTCCTTGAACGCACCTTTGACGATTACGTCGCCATGCTGGTCGACGTTGCCGAACACGGCGCCATAGCCGGTAAACTCACCGACCGCGGCATCTTCGGAGAACTTGACCTCAAGCGTCCTGTACAGCCGGTCATGCGTCATTCTGGCGGCTCCTCGTCGGTGTCGACATCGGTTGTGGTGGATACGATCGATTGCGCCAGTTCGTCGGCACGCGGATCGTCCGATTTGTCCAGGTCCTCAAAACTGCGAACCTCGTTCTGGCTCATCCAGCCTTTCGACCCGCCGGAGCCAAGCGCCTTCGCATAGAACTCCGCGCGATCCTTGGCGGCCCCGCGCATCAGCGCGTTCGGCGTGAACTTCGTGTAAAAGCCGTCAGCACGTTCTTGCGGACTAAGCAGGTTCACGTCGGCACTCTGCTCGATCCTCTCGTACCAGGGCGCCAGAGTGTGGATGACATGCGCGAGAAACATCTGTTCGGCACTGGCATAGGTCGCGGTTTTGTCCGCGTGCGCCACCATGATCGGCAGCACGCCGAACTGCCGGCAGATCTCCTCGATCTGATGCTTGCGGGTTTCAAGATGTTGCGCATCGACGCCCGTCATCGTGAACGGCGTGTACTTGCCGCCCATGTCCAGGATCATCGGTCGGAATGCGCTGCTGCCGATGAACTCCTGCTCGATCCATTCGCGCAGCTGGTCGTAGCGTTCCTGCCCGAGCTTCTCATCAACGGAGAAGAGGCCGGATGTCTTTGCACCGTTCTTGTGAAAGCTCGCGTGCGTCTCCTCGAGCGCCATCGTCAGGCCAATTGCATTCCTTGCGATCCGCGTGGCGTCGAGCCCCATCCATGAATTCCACGACGGGCCGCGCAAGTGCCAGATCGCATCCTGACCAAACGTCTGCTCGCGCCCACTATCGCCCCTGACTTTGTACTCGAGGCGCATGTCGTCTAGCTGTTTAACCGCCACCTTTGACGGCTCGATCGGTATCAGCTCACGGACCTCACGATCGGAACCGACCCTGTTGACGAACACGAAGGCATTGCCAAGCAACACCAAGTGGAACATCACAGTTTCTCGAAACTCGTAGCTGGTCTGCCATGGGTTCGGCCTGCGATAAAGCGGATGGTAAAGCGGATGGTCTCGGGCCAGACGGCGACCGTCGCCGTCATCCTGGAACACTCTGAACGGAACCTGAGATACACCATTTGCCAGCACACGGCAGCAAGCCAGGACGGTTGAAACTTCAAGGGCCGTCTGCACCGTAACGGAGGTTCCCGACGACGACTCCCGCGTGCCGAATGTCGCCCTTAACAAATCAAACGAAGTCGTGATCGACGCCCCTTTGATCCCCCCGAACATCCGCCCGGCGGCGCGCTGTACCCAGTTCGCCATATCGATCCTTTAGTTGCGAGAGGCCGTTTCCCAGAATGAGCGCTCGCCCTCACCCTCATCCTTGGCGGCAATACCGATCGCCATTGTGAGCGACACAACCCCGTCGATGCGTTCGGTAGATTTGTTCTTCGCAGGCTTGATGTTGTCTGCCGGATCCGTCTCGACTGCCACAACCTGAACATGCCGCTTGAGGATCGGGTGCCCCCCGTGATGCAGTCCGTTGTCGATGACCAGACGCTCAAGCTCTTTCGCTGGCGCCGACATTGACGCAAAGCCTTGACCGAACAGCACGACCGGTAAGCCTTCCTGCTGCAACTTCACCGCCGTTTCGGTCGCGTTCCACCGGTCGATCGCGAGCCCACCGATGTTAGCGCTGCGAATGCTGTCGCCTACATGAGCTATGCGGTAGCGTTCAGCGTCCAAATAGATCTGCTCCTGGATAAACGCATAGTCGATCACGTTGCCAGGCGTCGCCATCAGAGCGCCCTCACTGACCCAACGGTCATAGGGCAGCTTGTCCCGTTTCGAATGAACCTTAATCAAGGCTTCCGGCTTGAAGAACCGCGCCAACACTGCCGGTACTTCAAGGCCATCCTGCACAGGAAACCACCACACGAGCGCCGAAAGGTCTGTTGTTGACGACAGATCAAGGCCGCCGAAACAACGCTTATGGAGTAAGTGCTCCTCAAGTTTCTTGTACTCGATCGGGCCCGCGCAATGATCCCATCCGTAGCGCCGCCCATCGTCATCGATCGCATCGATCGGAAGCCACCTGACCGCCTGCTCGGTCCAGAGGTTCAGGTGGTAGTTCTTGAAATGGTTCTCCAGCCTCGGAAGCTGCCGGGCGCGCCTGGCATTGGCGCGCATCGCGTCGAGCTTCTTCGATACATTGAGGTTCGGATTTGCCTTGCCCCAAGTCGACTCATCCTGCCAGTCGTCATCGGGATCGGCCGCGAAGATGACAACCAGCGTCTCCGGATCGTCGATCGTGCCGTCGAGGATCTTGAGGCACTCGTCGTAGACTTCCTCCCCGTAGGTGCCCTTCTTGCCGGCGGTCGAAATCAGGAACTCAAGCGGTTGCCGTCTGGCGTCCGAGCTGTCGTGGATGAACTGGTAGAGATCGCCCGATGTCCACTCGTGGATCTCGTCGCCGATCAACCCGCTCGCGTTATACCCGTGTTTGCCTTCCGCCTTCCCACTGAGCGGCTTGAAACTCGCATTCAGTGCCGGGCTGTAAATCGACGTCTTGAAGCAGTGCAGATGATCGCCCAGCTCGTCCGATTGAGCGACCATCGTGGCGGCCTGGTCGAACACCAGTTGCGCCTGTTCTTGGATGCTGGCGATCGAGTAAATCTCGCCGCCTGGCTCGGCATCACCCAGGAGCACGAGCAGCGCGATACCCGCGGCCAGCTCGGTCTTGCCATTCTTGCGCGGCACCCAGACGTAGCAACGGCGGTACCGCCTCGTTCCGTCCGCGCGCTTCCAGCCGAACAACGGCCGGACGATTCTCGATTCCTGCCAGTCTTCAAGCACGAACGGCTTGCCGGCCCATTCGCCCTTGGTGAAACAGCAGTATTTCGGGAAGAACGCGACCGCCTTGTCGGCCGCCTCTTCATCGAACCAGAACTCACCCTCTTCCCACCGGTCGCGAGCCTTGCACCACTTCGCCGCCGCGCCAACGCCTGGCGGCCGCGACCGGCGGCGGCCCGCTGCCGGTCCGCACTTGACCGCCATCGGTTAGTTTAGAAAGCCGACCGGCGAGCCGTGTTCATCGCCTTTTGTCGCGGCGGGTGCGGTTGTCGGTGCGTCCGGTTTCGCGGGCCCGAACAGATCCGGCGATGCGGTCGCAGCCCGGGCCGCGAATATGCGCTGGCGCTCGGACGGATTTAGACCGAAACGGTCCTCGATCCTTTCGAGAATAGGCTCCAAGCGAACGCTCACGGTCATCGCGGCACGCACGCGCTCGTATCCGGTCTCGGTTTCGTAGACGGTCGAACCCTGACTATCGAGGTATTCGTTGACCTCGATCCACCTGGCGAAGTTGCGGCAGTAGCGGGCGAAGGTCTCGGCATCGGCAGCGCCCAGCAATTTCATTGCCTCGAGCCGCGGCGCGAGACGCTTCCACACGCGCAAACCGCCCTTCTTCAGCCACGTCGGCGGCGAGACTTTTCCGGAAGCTACGGGCGCCACCGGCGCCGGGTCTTTCCCGATCGGCCGCCGCGACGGGTTGCCCTTCGCCTGCTTCACGCTCGCCGGTTCCGGTTTCGGCCCTCGCCGTCCCATTTTCTCACCACCTATAAAAAAAAACCGCGAAAAACTCGCGCCCGAATTAATTTGACTACCCCGCCGGTCCGGGGAACGAGGGTTGTAGACATTCTGGCCCCCCCTCCCATCCGGCGGGAACATCAGACGACAGCGCCAAACCGTAGTTGGCTGGCGTCGATGTTTCCCTTTGCCCAAAGGTGCTCAAGGTGTGCTTTCTCGCCGTTGTGACAGTCCTCGCACAGGCCTTGGCGGTTGTCGGGATCCCAAAAGAGAACCATGTCGCCTTGGTGCGGAATGACGTGATCAACCACGGTGGCCGGTGTCACGCGGCCATGCACCTCACAGCACACGCACAACGGATGCTCTGCCAGGTAGACCTTTCGCGACTTCTCCCACCGCGTGTTGTAACCGCGGGACCTGGCCGACCCTCGCCTTGCATCGTGCTCGCGCCGCCGGGCGCGGCGGGTGCCGAGATGTACAGGCCTGTATGTCGGGATTGCTTCCGGCATCTCTCACAAAAAGGGGAGCGGCTGCCGGCGATTGGACCGGCGGCCGCTCAAGTCAACTAAGGGAAGGAAACACCCTGTCTGGGAGGACAGGTCCTCAAGATCGGTTTATGCAGATACGCAACTCACCATGCCCACATCAGGGCAATCCGTTACGGCGTGCAGCCGGCATCAGCGCTCGCCGCCGGTGTCGTCATGTTCGCGTTAGTTGCCATGGTCATCACTACGACCTGCTCGCTCAAGACGTCTTACCTACAGCATGACGCCGTTTGTCATGATTGCGACGCTGATCACGTTGGCGCTCATTATGCGGGCTCAATTGGATGTCTTTGAGTTGATGGTGCAAGGAGCAACATCACTCTGAACAACAGGAGTGACCTCAGCCTTCGGCTATACAGGAAGTCACGCCTTCTACTGCACTCAAGTGCGATACAGGTTGACATCATCACGCTATCTGCCGTGACTAGTTGTGTCTAAGTTCTACGCTTGTAAAGGCCAGCAGAATAGCTTCCTCCCGATGCCAAAATAACCCTAAGCTTTTTTGCCTTGGTTGAGTACTTTTGCATTGGATGTACAGTTTCCGCATCATCACGCTTGTCTCGCTCGACCCGGAAATTATCTGGCCCCAAACACATGAACTCAAATTCCAGATCATCACCATCATGAACTGTCAAGCTGTTCTCACCGTCAGCATTCCTGACGAAAAACCCAACACTATCACCGAAATTATTTGTATTGCTCATTCCATTGCCCCGTTGTTACTTGTTCACAACACCATGTTATGATGAAAAGGTGTAGGTTGCCAAGCGAATACTGAGTTGGCGTCAGGCCTCGCCGTCGCCCGCGTCCGTACTGTCGCCCTCGTCATCCGGCGGCGGCCAGTCAAGGCTGTCGGAAATGTCGAAGCTCAGATCATCGGCGATGGCCGGCCCGTCATGGCCGCCGAGGCGTTCGGGCGGAATGTGAACCCCGCCGTCCCCGCCGCCATCGTCGCCAGTGCCGGCCTCGTCTGGTGTGTCTGTGTCGTCGCCCCGGTCACTGCCCGGTCTCTTAGGGTCGATAAGGATCTGCAGCATGGCGCGGATTCTAGCCTCGCGGAGTCAACGCTTGCAAGCGCAACCTGCGATTAGGGGCGGAGATTGTCGGTGCTCAGAACTCCGGACGCATCTCTCCATAAGCCGTCTAGCGAGCCGTTGGCGGCTCTGGGCCCGGGTCCTCCGCGCCCCACAATCACCCAACTGTTACTTTGGGCGGCTGGCGTCGGATCGAGGATCGTCCGTTTCGAATCAGTGACAAAACGCTAATCGGCAATTTTGAGAATTTCAAGCGGCATCGGCACAACCCTGTCCGATCCGAACAGCCGAACGACCGTTTCGGCCATATTTCCCTTGACCTTTTTCACCGTGACAAAATGTGTCTCGAGCGCCCCCGAAACCACCTCGCAGCGGTCGCCCGCTTCCGGCTTTTTGTCAAGACGCTCGACAAACCGCGCCTGCGAATACTGCATCATCAGCCGCACCATGGCCCGCGCCTCCACGCTCTGCGGCACCCCGTCAATGCCGACGACGCCGTTCACAAACCGCCGCTGCAGCACGGCGAGCCAGGGCACCGCCCCGGCGTCGAAGCCGATGAACAGATAGCCCGGCAGCAGCGCGAACTCGCGCTCGACCTTGCGCGCGCTCACCCGGCTCACCCGGCACCACTTCTTGCGCAGCGGCAAAAACACCGTGAACCCGCGCCGCTCCAGAATGTCCCGCGCCGCGAACTCCTTTTGCGCCGTGACCGAGAGCGCATACCACACCGGGACCCCGTCCAGCGCCCGCCCCGCGCCGCCGCCCGCCGGGCCCCAGTCCTCGGCCCTGGCCCGCGCGTTCACCCGCGCCTCCGCCCGCTCCGCCACAAGCCGCAAATGCGTCGCCACCGCCCGTTCCGGCCCGCCGTGTGGCGCCACGCCCGCGTATTCCTCGTCATCGCCCGCCATAACCGCCATCATCCCGTTCATAACCGCCTCGCATTTAGAATTTATCCAACGATATCAATGCTCTTGGGAGCATTTGGGAGACTTGGGAGGTAATATGCATAACCTTTCATGCGCGCACCCGCATGCGCATATGAGGGTTACCGCACAAAAACCTCCCAACACGCGCAATCCTCCCGTGGCCCTTGATTTCAAAGGCGAATTCACCGGGAGATACGAAGGCGAGCCGGGAGACAAACCGCCCGGAAAATGCCGCATCAGCCGTCCTCCACACCGGCGGGAGGCCGCTCTTTCGGCTTCCAGAACCGCGGCTCCGCCTCCCAGTTTTCGATGAAATCCCACACATGCCGCGTTAGCTTGATATCGAACCACCACGACACATCCGACTTGCGCGAGCGATAACCGCGCTCACCAAGCGCCCGCCCGAAGCCCTGTATTTTCCACTCACGCTCGCCGTTCGCCCGGCACCATGCAACGAACACCCGGTAAAGCTCCGTCGACTGCACGCGCGCACCGTCCTCGTATTCGGTACAGACCTCGAGGAACCGGCCGAGCGGATCGCTCTCGGCGCGGAAATCCGACGTCGCGTCCTCGACCTCCTGCGGCAACACCAGCCCGTTGTCGAGAAAGTCGCGCACGCCATCGAGCAGCCGGTTCAAGATCCCCGACCCTTCCGTCTTGAGCCGCGCCGGCAGTTCCCGGTCGATATCGGCCTTGCCGACGCGTTTCAGCCAGGGCACCAGCACGAGGCGGCTCCAAATGCCGTCATCGGTGCCGTCGATGCGCGGCTTGTAGTTGCCGAACATGGTCAGCGTGAACTGAATGCGCAGGTCGAAATACGGCAGGTTCAGCTCGCGCACCCGCAGCCGTTCCTCGCCCGTTGCCGTCTTGATAAGCCCTTCGGCGAGCTTGGCGCCCCGCTCCGGCTCCGACGTCATCAGCATGCGTTTGCCGGCGAGCGCGGCTAGGTCCGGCGTCGGCGCGCCGCCCTGGCGCTGGCGGCCCTGGTCGAGGAAACTTTCCACCGGGATCATCGCCCCGTAGTCGCCGCCGACATGGTGCCAGGCGCTCAACAGGGTCGACTTGCCGTTGCGCCCCTTGCCGTACCAGAACGCCATTTTGTGGATCGAGACGTCGCCGGTGATCGAGACGCCGCCCCAACAGTGCAGGTGCCGCCGCATCTGCGGGTCGGGCTGCATCTGCGCCAGGAACGCGTCGTACCCGGGACACTCCGCGTCCCGGTCGAAAGCCACCGGCGCCAGTTTGGTGATGCGGTCGGCCCGGTCGTGTTTGGAAAACCGCACCGTATCGCCGCCGTCAGGGTCGACCTTGAACCGGAGCGTCCCGTTCAGCACGTTGAACGTCCACGCGTCCGCATCAAAATCGTCTACACTCGCCTCAAGGTCGCAGCGCACCAGCCGTTCGATGCAGTTGATGTGGCTGGCGCCCTGGCTGGTGAGGCCCCATCCGTAAATCTTGTCCGACCAGAACAGCTTCTTCTTGTCGTCGAACATCCAGTCATCGCCGCTCTCCGCGAAGGCCATGGCCTCCTTGCGGATCGCCAGCACGGTCGCGTGCACGGCCCGGGCGAACAGTCCGTCCGCCCGCTCGCGGCTCCAGCGCCGCCCGTCCCACGCGAGCCAGCCCCATTCGGCGCAATAGAGGAAGGCATCGCCGTGCCGCAATACGAAGCGCTGCGCGTTGCCGAGATCGGTCAGCGGCAGCCGCGCGCAGTCGAGATCCCAGGTTTCAGCCCCAGATGTTTCTCCCTCGGGTGTTTCGCCATCGCCCTTCCCGCCGCCGCCCCCTTTTTCGGAACCGCGAGTGCCCGAAGCTCCCGTTTGGGAGGTTTTCGGATCTTCCTTATCGGAAGCAGGGGTGCGGGGTGCGGCGCGCGCGGGCTCCGGTGCCGGCACGTCGGGCGCGACCGGCGCGGACGCCGCGGCGATGCTGGCGAGGATGCGCGCGCGCGGGTCCTGGGTGTTCTCGCTCATGGCCCCGCGCCTTTCACAAGGTCGTTGAAATCGCTATCGTCCGGCGCCCAGGCCGTGTTCACGCACCGCCCCGGCCGCGCCCACCGGGCCGCCGCGCGCGCATGCGCCATCTCGCCGGTAAAGCGGTCGCTGTCGCCGTCGCCGAGCGTCAGGACATCGACGGCGCTGTCGGGCGGCATCAGCTGCGGCGCCTCCGCGTCCATCAGCGGATAGGGCCCGGGCACGTTCACCGGCCGCGCCCGCCCCAGTTTGTCGAGCCGCTTGAGCGTCGGGTGCCGCACCGTGGCGAGCGCCTTGCCGCCGAGGTTGCCGAGCGACACCGCCGCCCAGAACGCGCACTGATCGAGCAGCTGCGCGTCCTCCTCGGCCAGCAGCGCGCCGGCGACGGTCAGCGTCGTTTCGATCCCCTCGCCGATCACCAGCCGTTTCGGCACCAAGGCCCCGCCGAGCCGGATATGGCCGCCGCGCGCCGACCCGCGCACCTTCTTCGACGGCTCCTGCTCGCCGGTCTCCGGATTCCAGATTTCCGCCTTGCCCGAGCTTGGCCCCTTAAACCCCTCGATCAGGATGCGCGGATCGATCCAGGTGATATGACAGCCGATGAACCGCCCGGCCCCGTCGCCGATCGCCGCCACCATGGCGGGTCCGGCATAGATGCGCGCGAACTTCGCCGGCTCGCCGAGGCGCGCGTAATAGGCCAGCTCGCCGGTGCCGCGAACCCGGCCGCCCGGCAGCGGCTTGACCCCGCGCCACTTCAGATAGGCTTGCGCGACCGAAAACTCCCGCGCCCCGTCCCATATCTCCCGCGCCCGGCCGATCTCGCGCCGGCGCCAGGGGTTATCCGCATCGTTCGCCGCCGGCGGCGTGTGGTGGCGCTTGCGCCGCGTCGCGTCCGGTGCCGGCGCCGCGCCCGCCAGCGTTTCCACGGCGGAAAGAAAGTCGCAGGCGTCGAGATATTCGACCAGCGCGATCGCATCGCCGCCGCCGCCGCCCTTGCGGCAGTGCCAGACGTTCTTGCGCGCGTTGACGGAAAACCGGTCGGTGCCGCCGCACACCGGGCACGGCCCCACCATCTCAGATCCCGAGCGCCGCAGCTTGATGCCGCGCCGCTCCACTTCGTGGATAACGCTCACCCGCCGCGCCTCGGCGACCCGGTCGTCATTGTCGGTGCGCCCGGTCATGCCGCCACCTGCGCTTGCAAGGGCGGCAGGTTTCGCGGATGATGCGGCCCATGAACTGGGGCAGGATCATAGCGGCGACATTCGCCTTTACACTGATCATTGCAGCGATCATCGCCGCCGCCGCGATGAACAGCGCCGAACCGCTTGAGTACTGGCTGCACCGCTATCAGACGATGCTCACCGGTTTGCTCGCGGTCGCTACCGGTTTGCTCGTCTATTCGGCGGCAGTCGCACAAATCAAACAGAGTCAGCAGCAGGCGCGGGAAAGTCGCGAGCGCGGGTACTTGATGCACAACCTGTCGACCGCGAAGACCCTTCTTGCCTATGCCCGGAAGTTGAAACACCACACTTACGTCAGGAATGCTCTGCTTAAAGCTGTCGCCGATTGGCGCGCCGGCGCTAACTACACGCCTGGCGAGTTTGATGTTGAGTTTTTGAAACCGACTACCGTGCCCGACGGTGTGTATGTTTCTCAGATACGCGTCGCTGGGGCCTGCTACTACGCGGCAGAGCGCACCACGCACACCCAAGACCTCGGCGAGAAAATTACGGAGTACCTTGAAAACTCGCCAAATGCGTCCGATGCGAGATCCATGCCGCCCGAGCTTCTGAAACTGCTGAACAGATTTAATATGGAGTCGGCGATTATCGCCCTGTACTCCGTGTTCATCGACGAAAACGCCCACCTCCTGAAAACATGCCGGGCAGAAGACCCGGCAACCGTGTTCCTGCCGGCAGAATATGTTGGCGAGGTAGCGCAGTTGCACAGCGTTTCGCGCGAAGACCTTGAGGAATGGCTCTCGAACATGATCCCGGTTACAGATCCCGGCCTGGACGAATAGGCCGCACCACATTCCTTCCCACCGCTCGATCTCCGCCGCGCTCATCCCCCGCCGTCGCCCTCCTGCGCGGCCCAGTCGGTAGCGATCAGGAACACAAATTCGACCTTGTCGACCTTGCGCAAATCGACACATTCGATGTTGTCCAGCACATAGGCCCGGAGATCCGCCCGCGTGATCGCCCAGGCGTCGCCGCCCTGCTGCGCCAGTCGCTTCGAGCCGCGCCGGCCGGCCTTTAGATCTCCGGAGATGCACGCCGCCGTGATTCCCTTGTCGTCGATACCGAGGATCCGCGCGGCGGCGCGCGCCGACAGTGTCTCGCGCGTCGCCCGCCGAGACAGCCCCAGGCGTTTCGCCCGCACGACGATCGCGGTCGGCGTGCGCGTGAACCCGTGCTCGCGGAACATTTCCGCCGCCTTGTCCGGATCATGCAGCGGCGCCCGTTTCATCAGGGCATTCTCCGCCTCGGTCCAGTTCGGTTCTTTCTTGTGCGCCACGGTCAGGCCGAGCTTGCGGGCCCGGTTTGACAGCCACCAACGCGGCACGCCGAACCGGTCGGCCAACGCGGCCACCTCGCCCTTTTTCTTTCCGTTCAGCTGCGCCCATTCCGCCCGCAGCGTGTCGTCGAAATCGGCCGGTACAACTACTTTCTTGCCGCGCTTACTGCCGGTCTTCTTGACGCCGAGTTTATGCGCGAGCGCGTAGACGGCCGTTGTTGTGCGATGATCCGGCAGATGCAGCAGACACGCGCTCGCCCCGCCCTCGGGAAAGTACTGTCTGACGATCTCGCACTCGGCCTCGGTCCAGAACCTTTTGTGGTGCTTGCCCGGCACATAGGGTTTTGAGAGTCGCGGCTCGTGCTCCCAGCCTTTCTTGAACGATACGGGCGCCAGCGCGTTCACGTTGCCATCCCCCTTTCGATGCGCACCGCCCTGTCGGCGCCCTCACCTGAAAACTCGACCGCATTGATCCGGTCCAGCATCGCCAGACCGGCGGCCACGTCGGTGCTGTCGATGGACAGATGGCCGGCGAGATCGGCAACCCTTGCGCCCTCCGGATAGAGCGGCACCAGCGCGCCCCATATGGCGCCTGCAGCGGGAAAAGCGCCGGCGCGAATAAAGTCGCGCACAGCCCGGGCCCGCGCCACGTCGGCATTTTTGTCCGCCACCGCGGCGCTTTCGCCCGAGGCTTCCTCGAGCGCATCGATGTCGAGGATTTTTGCCGCCTCGCGAGGATCGAGCACCGCCGGCGCGGCCAATTCCGGCGCCGCGCCGACATGGTGCGTTGCGACCGGCCCAACCCGCAGGATCGCCGGCGAGCGCGAGAATGCCGGCCCGATCGACACGAAGTCGCCCGGTGCGAGCATCGGCAGCCGGTCGAAGGCACGCGACGCGTCCCATCCGATGGTTTCCGCCGCGCGGCGGATATCCAGGTCGAGCGTATTGAGCCCGACCATGAAGTTGTGCACCTCCGACGCGACCGACTTTGCCAGGCGCGCCAGGCGCTGCGTCGCAAGCACTCCCGTCAGCCCACGCTTGCGGCCGCGGCTCATCAGGTCCGTAACCGCACCGATCGCTTCCTTGCGCACCGACATCGGCGCGGGAGATTGCCCGCCATACGGCGCGAACAAATGCGCCTCGTCGATCGCCACCATGACCGGGTGCCAGTCGTCACGCGGCGCATCGACCAGCGCCCGCAACATCGCCGCGACAGTCTTCATCTGGCCTTCCCGGTCCTGGTCCGACAGGTCCACGATGATCGACAGCCTGTGTTTCCGCACACGCGCGGCGACCGTTGCGATCGCGGCGATATCGAGCCGGTGCGCGGCGATCAGCTGATGTCCGAACGTCTCGGCAATGCCGGCGAATTCGCCCTCCGGATCAAGCACGATCTGCTGGATCTCCCCGCTCGTTTGCTCGAGCAGGCGCCGCAGGGTCCACGACTTTCCGGCGCCCGAGGCACCCTGAATCAGCAGACGGCCGTCAAGCAATTTGGGAAGGTCCAGCCCGACCGGTGCCCGCGTGTCCTCCGCGTCGCCGACATGCACATCGCCCGGGCGCAGCGTTACCGGCTGCACCATGCGCGCCACATTCGGCCCCGACGTCGCCGCATAACCTGCGTTCATCATCGCCTTCTGAAATTCCTGGTCGCGTTCGCCAATGTTCATGGCTTTGCCTCCAAACAAATATACGTATTCCGAATATTACCCCTTGAAACGATATACGCTTTTCCTATATAGAATACATGGGCAAGCGGGTTGACTATACGAAACAGGCGATGCGGGACTTGCGACGCATGCCGCGCAACGAAAGCCAGCGCGTCATGGACAAGATCGACCAATACGCAGAAGACCCCGCCGCGCAGGCGAACAACGTCAAGGCGTTGCGCGGCCGCGACGGTTACCGTCTCCGCGTCGGCGACTGGCGCGTCATCTTCGCGGATTCCGACGACACTGTGATTGTCCTTCGGGTACGTCAGCGCGGGAGCGCTTACTAAAGAGGAGTAATGAAGATGGTCAGAAAGAAAGCGGCGGCTAAACAGGAAAATGTAGTGGACCATTGGAAAGAGTTCTTGGCCACGGTTGACGACACGACCAACACCGAACCTGAGACAATCGAAATCACGATCGCCGGCAGGGACTACATTGCCGTGCCTCGCGAACTGTTTGTTGAGGTGATGGCGAGCGACGTTACAAGAAGAGCTAACGTTTTCACTACCGCTGCAAATGTCAATTCCGAGAGCGACGATGCCCTGTTCGATACGGCCATGGCCGACGAGGACCGCGAGGCCCTGCCCGCCGTATTCGTGCGCCGACTTATCACCGGCGAAAGCCGGCCGCTGCGGCTGTGGCGCGAGTACCGCGAGATGACCCAGGTTGAACTGGGCGATGCCGCCGGCGTCCGCCAGGCGACCATCAGCCAGATCGAGCGCGGCGAGATCGACGGCAAGGCCACGACCCTCAAGGCCCTCGCCGACGCCCTCGGCTGCATCGTCGACGATTTGCTGCCTTGACGTGCGATCCCCCCCGCCCGCCAGTGTCCGGCCGTGTGTCTCGCCGTGCGCTGGCGCCGGCCGTGTTGTTCTGTTCTCGTTCGGCGAATATCGGGACGTCGGCCAAAGATGCGCCACTACGTCCGGCAGTGCCGCCCTCACTTGCAATTGACGTAGTGGGGCCGCACACTTCGCTGCAACAACGGGAGCATATCGATGGCAAGGTGGACCGCCAAAAGAGTTCGCGAATCTTGGCTCTTTATCGCGTTTGAGGTGATCGGCTTCGCAGCCGTACTTGCTGCGTTGACCGCTTTCGTTATCGATCTCTGGGATCGGCGCGAGGAGCGCATTGCCCGTCACTGGCAGTTGCTTGCAACGAGATCGGCGGGGGAAGGCGGAAAGAGTATGGCCTTGGAGTATTTGGTGTCCAAGGGCGTTAGCCTCGCGAACATAGATCTCAGCAGTGTCAACATGGGAGGTCCAGTTACGATCTCCAACGTTGATTTGTCTGGAGCGGACTTTACCGATGCCAATCTCGACGATGTCATGTTTCGGAACGTGGACCTCAGTTTCGCGCTCTTTTCCCGCTCGCAACTCAACGGAGCAAGCTTCATTGACGTTAAGGTTCGACACACGAGCTTTCTGTACGCTGATATGAGCGGAGTGAAGTTTTCGGCAATAGGACTCGAAAGCATCGTTTTCGACAACACAGGCCTCACTGGTGCCAAGCTGGAGGCAGCTGAATTCTTCAAAGTTTGCTTCACGACGATTGACCCGGACTTCGCAAATTCTGTCTTTAGACCGACCGCATTCGACGACGCCCACGTCTCGTTTATGAATGTATATCTTTCGAACACTCGGGAGGAGATAGAAGGTGGGAATAGTGATGACGCGCAGGATGGTTGCGTACTGCCATTGCTGGACCGATCGATCTCGATTTCGAGTGTCGAACCCGTTGTCCGTTATAGGTATCAAATGCAAATGGCCGGTGGCGATGGAGGATCGCAACAGAGTGACCTTGCCTTCAACGGAATCATTTGCAGGACAATCTATGACGAACAGCTCGAGCGGAATATCTATGAACAGACTTCGAATGAATCCGTACCTCCAGACATTCTGCGAGCGCGCGGCGAGTTTGCACAGTCTGACTGGAACCGTTTGACACTGCGCGATTGTGATGACGGTCAATGGCACTTTTTTGGACGGTCGTGAGCCTGTCATTTTCACGCCGCGTCCCCCTCGAACAGCGGTGCCGGCACCTCGGCGCCGGGCAGGATGGATACGTAGTCGCCCGGCTGTGTCAGCTCATCGCGGCACGGCGGGATCCAGACGAAGCGCGTGGCGCAGCCGATACCGTGGTCGGGCCCCCACACCATCCAGCAATAGGCCGTCGGCAAATTGGCTTTCGGGTCGAGGCACCCGGGCACCAGCGACACGCGCTCGGCGAACTGCGCGATGACGGTCGGCGGCGTCTTCGAAAACAGGTCGTTGAACCGCCCCTGCCCCTCGACGAACTGCAGCCGCACCAGCATCGCCACGCCGACGCGCGCGATCGTCAGTGCCTTTTCGATAAACTCCTGGGCGAGCCGGAACGGTGGATTGGTGATGATCCAGTCGCACTCGTACCGCGTCACCGGCCACAGGAAATCCGCAACCTCCGCAAAGACGCCGTAGTCGAAACAGTCGGACAAGATGACATTGCCGACACGGCCTTTCAGGACCTCGCCCATGTGCCCCTGGCCGCACGCCGGTTCCCACACCGACGCCGCGCGCAGGCTGCGCCCCTTGTCGTGGAGCACATGCTCAAACAGCGCCCGTGTGGCCCACGGGTGTGTCGGAAAATAGTCCAGCGCATCCGGCGGCATCGCCCGGCTGGCCACAACGGCGGTCGATTTGTTGCGCGGTTTCACTGGTACTGGCCCTCCTCGTACCAGTGCGCATGCGCTTTTGGTGGAGGTTCGCGCGTGGTCTCGGAAGCCAGCTCCACGAGTGTCCCGAGCAACTTGCGCGAGGTGTCGTTCAGGCGATTTTCAAACGCCAGATCGACACCGAGCACAAGCGCACGCTCGTGCGCTGCAAGCTTCCGGCCTTGCGTGCGCATGGCGGCCATATGCCGCCGCAACCGCATTTCGGTGTCCGGCTTGACCGGCCCCTTGGTCATCGACACGACCCAGGCCGTCGCCATCAGTTTCTGGAAGGGTGTTTTGGTCATCCGTCTTTCTCGCTCCCGGCAGCGGCTCCGCCGCGCCTGCGCGGGCGCGTGCCTTCGGCACGACGGGCGCTTGCCCTTGCCTCGCTTCGCTCGGTTCCATGTGCGCGCTCCTCCGCCCCGCGAGGGGCGGCAAGCGCGACCGCGCGCCGGGCGTCAGCCCGCCCCCGCGGAGGCGTGCCGCTTGCGGCACTGCCGTGAGCGACAACAAAATATCCCCCCTGCGCGATCACCGTGCCCATCACGCGCCTCCCCGCACTTTCAGCAGCTGCGCCGCGCGCGCGCCGAGCACCGACAGCCAAGCGCCGACGCTTGCGCGTTCCAGCGGATAAACGCGGTCGTGGCCGCCGATGCGCACGAACAGCTCCGCCTCGGCGGCCTGCGTGTCCGAAGGATCGCGCACGAATGCCATGGAGATTTCCGCCGTGGCGCACGCCATGTCGGCGGCGTGCAGGAAACCTTCGGCATAGAGCCCGCGCGTCGAAGCTGGCAGCGCAAGGTAGGTGTCGTACACCGCCCGCCCCGGCTCGCCGTCGAGCACCAGCGCCACCGCGTCGAAGCGCCGTATTTCGACCTTCGACCCGGCCCGCCGCATCGAAACCGACGATGTCGTTTTGCTAACCGTTCCGTCCGCAGGACGGCAAGCGCGCCACTCTTCGTTTTTGTGGGCAGCCGGCCCTTGGGCCGCCCCCGCAGTGGCGTTCGGGCCCTTGCCCGAACTGCCGTAAGCGATATCAAACCCCTTCCCGCTCATTGCATGCCGCCTTCGTTCTCGGCGCAGCTGAGCATGCACTTCTCGAATCTTGTTTTCGCGGTCTCGAGGAACCCGTCGCGCGCCACGTCGCGCCGCTCTCCGCAGGCGACGGCTACGCTCATCACCAGAACGGCGGCCACGTCGAGGTAAAGAATCGACGTCGTGACAGCGGCCTCAATGTTAGTCTCGTGTGTCGCGAACTTCCTGCGTATCTGAGTCGCCTGTTCGACAAGGTCGGTAAACTCTGATCGTTGCAGCTGTTCCAGTTCATTTGGTGTCTCACTCACCATCACGCCCCTCCCCGCCGCCATCGCGCTTCTCCGCGCAGGCCGCACGCAGCGTGGCGAGCGCCTCGATCGCCTCGTCGATCTCGTTGACGGCGCGCCCGGCCTCGCGCGCGGTCATCTTGCCGTCGGCGAGATCGGCGGCCAGTTCGGCGAACACGTCGGACACTTCCTTGCCGACCTTGGCCACCTGCGCGGAAAGTTCCTGCAGGTCCTCCGGCAGGTCGACGCGCCACAGCACATGGCCCGCCTCCGCCGCGAGATAGCGCGTCACGACCGGGTCGCCGGCCTCGCGCTCGAGCACGCGGACCACATCGACCGGCATGTGCCGGTCGGAATACTCGTCGCGGTCGGTATACGTGAACAGCGCCTGACGCCCGACCCGGCAGCCCGGCACGTTCGCCGCCGCACTCAGACCGCCCACAAGGTTGATGAGCATTTCCGCCGCCAGTTCGATCGAGCCCGCCGGGCGCGCCTTGAAGGTTGATTTAGCCATACGGGCGTGCCCCAGTGCTGAGTTGTTGAGAATCGAAATGCGCTGCTACGGTTGCGGAATGGAGTGGCTCGCTAATCTCACGGTGTTGGAAACGATTCTGAGCATTGTCACCGCGGTGTTTGCCATTGGTGCTACACTCTTTGGCCTCTATAAGTCGTGGCGCGCCCGCACCGCACCTAAGGCTATCCTCGACGTCATCCTCGAGATCGTCCCGGGTGCCGAACAGTTCATCCTGGTCAATGTTGACGTGAAGAACACAACGCCCCATGCGATCGAATTTCCATCCTTCGAACTCGTTTCGCCGGACGGCGCGATGCTTCACTACTTGGGCGAGGTTTGGCGCGCCCCGCCAGCCAGCCCGAACACACGCGAGTATCAAGAACCTTTGGTTCCCGGCCGCAGCGTTGTCGAGATGAACGAACACATCGGACCCGAGATGAGCCACCGCTTCACCGTTGGCGCGATCTGGCTGCCCGTAGGCGCACCCGCCCGTACCGCGAAACGCTTCGTGTTCCGGTTCCATTTTCGGTTGAGGGGCCCGCGAGAGACAGAGTGGCGCCCGCAAATCGACCGGCGAAACCCCTGCTCTGTTGATTAAGGCCGAGGCGCGCCTGCCATCCGCGTACGATGTTCTCAATCGCGGTGCGACAGGGCGTACAATATGACGATCAGCACTCCGATAATTGCCCCCAATTCGATCGATATGATTTTCAAGGTCGCGCTTATTGCCTGATCGTACATGCTGTGGTCCCTCTCTTCCGGCGTCGCATATAATCTGTTGGGTTGATTTAGCCATGCGCACCTCCGGCAACGTCAGGTTGTTGAGAATCGGAGGGCGGTGATACGGTCTTGCCATGGCCATCAACTGGACATTGGTGATTGCTGGCGGCGCCTTGGTGTTGAGCGTCATCAACACGGCGACAAGCGTTCGGGATTACTTCAGACGCCGAGCCAAGGAAAGACCGACGGTACGGCTTGAGCTCCACCGCCATTCCGAGGCCGACAATCGCCACTCTGTGATGGTCGCCGGCGACAACCGGAGCGACCATGTGCTTCGAGTGGTTTCGGTAAAACTCGAAAACCCTGTAACCGAATGGCACCTCATTCCGATCGGCGAGCTCCGGCCTGACGGGGGCGGTGGCGGTTACATTGACCAGCTCAACGAAGTCTACGCTCCGGACAATGCGCTTGAGTGCGATCTTGTTGCGCCCCCGAAAACAACTTTGCCGACTGCGCAAGTTGGGTTTCTCGATCACACTCCCTTTGGCACGCTGGGCGAGCACGTATTGCGATTTGAGATTCGTTACATCATCGAGGCAGAACAGATTGAAACTCGTGCATCCCGGTGGACCCGCCCGGCAACAGCGGTTCAGCCGCTGTTCAGCTAATCGAGTCTGGTTCCGCGCCCCCAAATGGTCACAGCGGTGTTGACGGCATTCACCACGCAAACGGCAATCAGAATCCAGTCCACGAGTTCGAGATCCATACTGTCTTCCTTTGCGCTGTCGCTGCGTTGATTTAGCCATGTGCGTTCACCGTGACGGGCGCGCACGATGCGGCCATGGTGGTGTCATGCGAACCCTTCTTTGGTTCCCGACCTTCAAGACCAAGATGTTCGACACAGGCGTTGTGATGATCGACGACCGTCACCGCCCCGACCGTTACCTGCTCGATTTTCACGACATCGGCAGTGCCTGGCATGCGTTTGCCTTTAGCCCAAAGCCGTACAGCTTCCGGCGTTCGGCCCACACGTGCCGCAAAGTCGGAGAAGCTTGTATCCGTGGATTTCAGGTGCGCCGCTAATCTCATGATCCGAAATCAAACATATTGTTTGATTTCTTTCAACCAATTTGTTTGTAAACATGCGCCAACAATATGTTGTATTCTGCGGGCATGAACGAACCCGCCCCAAATCGCATCAAGGAATTGCGCAAACAGCGCAGCTGGTCGCAGCAGCAACTGGCCGAACTGATGAACACAACGAACCAGCAGGTTGGGAACCTCGAGCGGGGCGACCGCCGGCTCAGTGATCCTTGGATTAAGAAGCTGGCGAAAGCTTTCGAATGCACGCCCGGCGAACTTTTTGAAGCGACCGACAATAACGTTGCTCACGTATCATGGGTACAGGCTGGTACCTTCGCCGATACGGTCGATCCGTATCCGCCGGAGGGCACCCCGATGATTGCGGTGGCCGGGTTGAAGCACACCAACCACATCGCGCTGACCGTGGACGGCGACAGCATGAACCTGCTCGCGCCCGAAGGCTCGATCATCATAGTTGACTTTACGGATAGGGATCTACGGCCTGGAAAAGACTATGTGTTCCGAATGAACGACCAGGCCACCTTCAAACGCTGGCGCGAGGATCCACCGAGACTGGAACCCCGGTCAACCAATCAGGAACACGAGACCATATTCCCCGACGGCGAGTTCGATATCGTCGGCCGCGTCGTCAAGGTGATTGTGGACCTTTAAGGCGTCACGGAATTGACGCTATCTTATTCCGAACACCGGTTTGAATTTTGGCATACGATTTCTGCAATTTCTCCAGACCAGCGATCGACGACTGAACTTCATTGTATTTCGTAATTATTGAGTTCGCATACCTTGTGCTCTCGTGCCCCAGTGGCAGACTTGAAGGCGGCCTAAACGCAAAACCCCTTTCTCCGTCGAAGTATGAGAGCTCGTTATATTCCGTACGAAAACGATCACCTCCGCGGCCACCGCCGCTATCATCGTATACACATGTCGTAAATGTCTCATCTCTGGAAGTTTCCTCGTATGAGTATCCAATCTTACGGTTGCCTACGATTTTTGAGTTGTATTTGGTAACTCTGTAAAGAGTACAAATTTGATTGCCCGATGAACTGCTGTTCACATAAATCGGCGGGCTTGATGTCCAGGATGCAGTTGCGCCGGAAAATACGTGATCTAGAGTGTTCAAGTATTCGTCCAACTTAGCACGAAAAGTCACCAATTGAGATAGTTGTACCGCAATCGAGTGATAACCGCTTCTTCCGTCCGCTCCCTGCAACACTTGGGTGAAGAAACTGTCAATTGTCTCTAACGCTGACTTTCTGAATGTCGCACCTACATTAAGGAGAGCAGCGCAATCGTCTTCTACATTATATGCCAGGCCAACCAGTGTACCGGCGGGGACTCCATACCCCGTTATCGTCCGCGTTTCCGATCTCAGATCGTGATAAATACTCGTGAGCTGCTGTTCTATTTCAGGTGTAATATCACCGCCGAGCTCAATCCCTTTTTTTAGTTCCAGATACATTTCCATCAGGCCGTGTAATCTTTGCGAAACGAAGTTGACAAAGCTCCGTTCCAAAGCCCGATCAAGCAGCTGAGGGAACCCGCCTAGGAACCTCTCAATGTTCAGAAGCGTATCTTTGATTTGCCGAATCTCCTGGCTGATCTGATCGATTTGATCAACCACATCACCGTCACGATCTGTAACTTTGCGAAACAGTTCAACGACGGAAGCAAACGCCGTCACCCAAGCAGCAACCGCTGCCCCTCCGTCTTCTGGAATCCAAGGATAACGCTCCAGGCTCGCCCCTGGAAGCATACGTGCTTCGAGCTCCAAAAGCTGATCTATCGTGAAATCCCTAGTCATGCATTCTTACTCCGCTCATAACTATTCCAACATCGCCAGTTACTGCCTGGTTGCAGAAGCGGCATCGACAGTCTGTAACAACGCCTCAATTTCATTCAACGGCAGAAAATCGTTATAATGCGTACCGCTGTTGTTCCGCACTCTGAACAGCCATTGCCCGTTCGCGCGCTCCGGCGAATTCGGAGCAACCGCACGCCGCAACTCTCCCTCCGGGACCGTGAATGCAGCGTGCTCTCTGAATGTGCAGATGTTCCGCGAGCAGTACTTGTCGTCATGCAGGCGCTGCGCGCGGACGGTTGTGGGCGGGTTTCCGAACTCGCCGCCTTGCGGGTACATCCAGCCGCTCGTTTGAGCCATGACGACGTACACCTGAAACGATTTCGTTCCGTCCGCCTTGGCTACGAACCCGCGCAGGAACGCATCGCTCTCGGGTGAAAACATAATGAAGTTCGTGCGGCGGAACCCGTTCTGGGTACTGAACACATGATTCTGACCGAGCGCATCATCCTCGACCGTGATCCGTGCCCGGTACGCGGCTATCGGCTCGATCACCGTATTCCCGGGATCCTCCTGCAGCGCCTGCTCGACGGACTTGCACCCGACGAGCGCTCCGCATACGGACACCAATCCTATGAACAAAAGGAACAATCGCATCGCCAGCCCCGGCAATCCAGCGTTTTTAAGCTGTCAGCTTACACGCGCCGCGTGAGCGTGTGAAGGCGAATCACCCAATTGCCATGTAACTCAAACCTCGTTATCAAACATCTAAATCAAACAGTTTGTTGTTTTTGGGTTGACGCAGAATCAAACATATTGTTTATTTTTGGCAATTCTCATCAAACGGATTGTTGCCATGCTCTCAGCCGAACACCTCCTCGAACTTTCAACCGACGGGCACATTCCCCCCGCCGCCCGGGCGCGGGCCCGCGCCATCGACGCGGCCGCGCCGCGGCGCGTGAGCCTCGTGCGCATCGGCGCGGTGCGGATGAAAACCGACACCATGATCGACCTCATGGCGCAGACCATCGTCCAGCGCTGGGCGGCGTCCGGCACCGTGACGGAGGCCGATTTCGAACAGCTCGGCCTCACCCGCGCGCAGATGTACGAACACCGCGCCGCAGCCTTCGCCCGCGCCACCGCGCAGGACCCCCGCATCGCCGCCATGGCGTCGCAGGACGCGGCGGCCTGATGGGCCGCAAGCGCCACGAGGCCCGCCGACACGGCATCGCCGCAAGCGAAAGCCTCGGCCGCATAAACACGCCCACCGAGCAAAGCGAGGCAAGCGCGACCGCGCCCTCCGCCAACCGCATAAGCACGCCGACCGAGCAGAGCGAGGCAAGGCCGACCGGCCGTCGTGCCGACGGCACGCGCCCGCGCAGGCGCGGCAAAGCCGATGCCGCGAGCGACAACCCTTCAAGTCGCATTGTTCCGCGTGAAACAATCACCCGTGAAACATCTATTCCCGACCTGCCGCCGGTCACGTCCCTGCCGGCCATTTATTCGATCTTCGACGGCGCGATACACATGACCATGGGCCGCCCGCGCCGCGCGCTCGCCGCACTTCTCACCGCCCGCCGCCACATCAACAACGCCATCCGCCGCTGCCGGCGCCAAGTCGCCCGGGAAACTGTGGCGCGGAGGGATCGAAAACACGGAGACGCACCATGACCGCGACCTGCACCTCGCCGCAGATCGCGGCGCGCTTCGGCAAGGGCCGCAACTGGTTCGCCCGCAACTGGCGGCGCTACCGCGACGCCCAGGGCTTCCCCGCCCCGCTGCCGTCCGCCTACCGCGGCGCCCGCCGCCGCTGGTCCCGCGACGCGGTCGATGACTGGTTCGAGGCGAACGCCACGGAGAAAGCGGCATGACCAGATCAAGCAGACTTCCGGCTGTTCCAATAGTCGGCGCCGTCGAAGGGCCAGATGTTGCGCAACAATCTGTGATGCCAAGGCACGCTGATCATAAGGTCTCGCCGATCGTAATGAATGCATGCTTCAACCCAGACCAGACCAAACAACGCGCGATACGCTGGTGGCTCATCTGCGTGAATCATTCCCAGACGATGTTTCCAATCCGAGAATTTCTCGGCGGTGGCCTCGGAGCTATCCACATCGGCGAGCAATGTCATGCAGCGTCGATAGAAGTTCTCATGGTCACGGGCGTTACCCATAAAATCAAAAACAAGGTCAAGCAATCCCGCAAATGCAGGCAGTGCAAACACGTACTTTGCGTACTCATAGTCAGCGACAAGTCCAGAAAAAGCGGCAGACCCCACAAACACGACGACGAACATCAAGAACCTGTGACAGCGATCGAGGAACCCTCGACGCGCAGAGTGGTATG
This sequence comes from Hyphomicrobiales bacterium, assembly GCA_021775755.1. Classification (GTDB taxonomy): domain Bacteria; phylum Pseudomonadota; class Alphaproteobacteria; order Rhizobiales; family JAJFHB01; genus JAJFHE01. Next base: position 79,873 of record JAJFHE010000033.1, read on the forward strand.
CGGAATTCGCGCGCAGCGTGAAAATCAGATCCTTCAAATCCAGAGCCGACGGCGCCATCAGTCGTCCGGCTCCCCGCCCTTGTCGGGCCGCACGGGAGCTGGGGTTAGAGGTGGCCGGCCTCTTCTCGGCTTTGCTTTTTCCTCCAACGTTTCCGGCAGCGTCCTTGGCTTCGGCGGCTTTGAGCTTGCGTGCCATGTTTCACCTTTCATGAATTTGGTTCTCCAAAGAGTCGCTCACTTTCAATTGGGTGCGCGACATTGCGGTGAATGGCGTTGCGAAGAGAGTGCGGGCAACGCACGCCGAACTACTCGCTCGGGTCTGGTCGCACCGGTGCCGGGTTGTTTGGGGGGCGACGCGTTCCCTGTCGTCCACCCTTGCGGCCGAGGTCGGGTTTATCCGGCTCATTGCGGGGCTCCTTTCCAGAACGATCGTTTCCTGCGGCGCTCAACAGATCGCCATCCATTTCTTCTTGTCCTCCTTGGAGATTTCTCGATCAGGTCGAGGAGGGCACGGGGCGGCTCGGATTCCTCGAGCCGCCCCAAAGTGTACCACAGGTTGAGTGTTGCCGCATTGCAATGCCACCACGGCGGAGATCACAGACGTGCGAGGCCAAAACATGGCCAAACCTACTGGCCTTCACCAGGATTCGCGTTCCCGCCCCCCACAGCCGAGGAGTAAAGGAGTACCCGACGATGCCCACGCCTATACCAACGCTTGGCTATGCAACGCGCACCGAAGCCGTCATGGCGCTCACGGCGAAGGGTGTGCCGGCACGCACCATTGCCGACCGCATCGGCATCACCACGGGCACCGTCGCCGCCCTGCGCCACTCGGGCGCCCGCAAGCGGCGCCCGCGCAAGAGCGAGATCTACGGCCGCACGGTCGTCATGCCAGTCGATGTGCTCGAGGCCCTCAGGCCCCATGCGCTCGCGCGCAAGATTTCTCCCAACGAACTCGCCCGCCGCATCGTCGCGTCGGTTGTCGATGATGATATCGTCACCGCCGTGCTGGACGACGACACCTGACAGGGAAACCGGATCATGGTCGCCTACAACTTCAAAGCCCGGTTCGAGTATGACGTCGTCGCGCGCACCAAGCGCCAGACCATCCGCGCCGACCGCAAGCGCCACGCGCGGCCCGGCGAACGCATCCAGCTTTACACCGGCATGCGATCGAGGCACTGCCGCAAGCTCATTCCCGACCCCGTGTGCACCGCCGTGCACGACATCGAGATCGACGTCGCCGGCGTGATAGTGATTCAGATCGCCGGCATCCGGATTGACGGCGTCCTCGTCGACCCGGCCGACATGGAGGCCTTTGCGGCCGCCGACGGGTTTCAACCCGGCCCCGGCTCCGACCCCTCGATAACCGCACTGACCCAGATGGCGCGTTTCTGGCACACCACACACGGCGCCGGCCTCTTCACCGGCAAGCTCATCAAATGGGATCCGACCCGGTAGCCATGCCCCGCCGCACGACCATAACCGTCGACCGCATCGAGAGCGCCCTGGACAAGGTCGCCTGGTGCATCGCGTCTTACGGCGACGAGGCCTTGCCCATATACGAGCGCCTCGAGAACGAACGCGACGCCCTGCTCGCGCGCACCTCGGCCCGCGAGCGCGCCCTCAGGCGCGCGGGAAAAGCCCGGCCGGCACCGGCAAAGCAATCTTCATAAGCTGATCGCGCCGCCACGCCAGCCCGCCGCCCTCGCCATAGATCGACCGACGTTAGATCAATTGAGTTAGCAGCCGTTGAATTTTCGACATTGCGCCAGTTGAGCTCTTAGTCTCTCGTTGCACAGCACCCTGCACTGGTGCCGCGCCTCTGTTGTAGAACGGGTGTCACACAGAATGCTGCAACTTCTTGAATTGGAAAACGCCCGATTCTGACAACTTGCACACGACTCCGCGGCAACACGTAATGGCCGCACATCATCCGCCTCTCTGGGAATTGATCGGTCCGGATTCACCAAATCCGAGGCAATAGACGAAAGCGGCACAAGCAAAAACATCGCAACGGCAAAATGGACAAACAGCAGGCGCATAATCACACCCCGATAGTTTGGATCCCAGAACGGGAAACAGCTGGTTTGATGTTTGGTCGATGATCACGAGACGCCCCGAAACGAGTGAGACGCAGGAAGTCCGTCCAGTTTAGTTGGTGTCGCGGCGAACGATCATTACCTGACGGCGATCCAACTGAACCTGCAGTACTCTTTCGTCTTTGTTGCACGCCTCGTAACAGGGCTTTGTGCCCGTCAAGCAACATCTTTTTGGCCCTGCCTCAGCTTCACTCGACCCGATTATTGATTGTCCAAACCCAAATCCAATTACTGCAAGCACGGCGATAGCTAATTTGGTCATTATCTTCTCCATAGTGACAACATCTTCTCCGTAGTGGCAACTCGCCGCAAGCGGCGTCACAGTAATCAACCAATATATGGTTGATTCTACGTCGACATAAGACTCCGACTAAGTAAGATAATTCCACACTGTGTATGCAAATTGATAGTCTATGTATATTTTGTACAATTCAACTCACGAAAACGTGTACAGATACGAACTCGTATCATCGGCATAATATGCTTGGCTTATCTTACCCGATTGACACTTGGACTGATGAACAAGCATTCGGAGAGTTACTGGTTTGCGAGCACCGATTCATGAATATTATGTCTGAAACGAATTAACTACATTATTGTTAAGGTTGGACTCCAGCACCGAGGCCTAATATGAAAGCGTCGAAATACAATTTGGCAGTGTTGGCCTTTATAACGATTACCTTTTCTTCGGCAAATTTCTCGCCACTGCCAACTACAGCGTATGCCGCCCAAATATGCGTGGCCGTGGCAATAGGAAAGAAGCGATATTATTCCGGGAGATGGAGGGCAGTTAAGATAACCGCTCGGAGTCGCCGTTGTGCGACGGCAAAACGAACCGCCCTATTAAGATGTAGGGTGCATTATGCTCGTTGTAGAGTGGTTGGAGCACACAACAGAAAGTGTGTTGGTATAGGCATCGGTTCCCGAGGGGCGTGGGCAACGAGGTGGGCCGATGATCGGCTTGAAGCGAGGGCGAACGCAGCTGTAGCTTGCCGCAGGATAAATTGGCGGCGGCAGAACTGCACTGTGTTTAGCGCGTGCCCCTGAAAACAGGGGGACTGCAAACCCCAAAAGTAAACCGCAGTGCTTCTAAAAGGTGCAACTATCGAATGGTAGCGTGATCTTCATAAGCTGATCGCGCCGCCACGCCAGCCCGCCGCCCTCGCCATAGTCCGGGCGGTCGGTGGCATGCCCCATCAGATGACAGCGCAGCTCATAGTCGAGCCCGCCCTCTTTCATGCGGTCCTCGAACGCGTGGCGCAGCGAATAGGGCCGGTGCGCCGGCGTCGGCAGCAATCCGTTGTTGCGGAAGAATTTCGACAAGAGCGCCGACAGCGTGCCCTCGTTGTCGCGGTAGCGCGGGAAGCCGCCGGGCGCGCGGCGCAACGCCTCGAGCGACACACCGACAAGGGGAATATCGCGCCGTGACGATCGCGTCTTGACCTCGCGGCCGTCGGGGCGGATGCGGATATGCGGCACCTCGCCATCGAGCACGATCGTTGTTTCGGTGAGATTCGCGATTTCCGACGGCCGGCACCCGGTCTCGACCATGGCGTAAACGATGTGCCGCGCCTCCTCGTTCAGCCCGGCGAGCGCGCCAGGCGCGATGATCTTCTCGACAATCCACTCCACCGGGAACGGCGGCACGTCGCTCTCCTGGGCGCCGGAGAACGCCAGGTCGCGAAACGGGTTCACCCGGTCGCGCTCGCCAACGTGCCGGTAGAAGTCGCCATAGAGCTTGCGCACATTGCCGAAGCCGCGCTTTGCCGTGGCGCTGGCGATGCCCTTGGAGCCATCCGCCGGCATCAGGCGGCCGACATACCACTTGTGGAAGGCGAGCGCATGATCGCGCGTGATCTCGCTCATGACCAGGTCGCCCTCGAGCGCGATAAAATCGCCGATGCCGTGGCGCTTGGCGTTCTTGAACTTGCGCCATTGCCCGGCCGACTTCTGGCGCCGTTCCTCGATCGCGATTTCGTCGAAATAGATCTCGAGCGCCTGGCTGAGTTTCACCGCCGGACGCGGCGCCGTGCCGAGCACCGCCTCCGCCTCGGCGCGCGCCGGTTTGCCGGGCAGCTGCTCGACACGGTCGAGAAGCGCCGTCAGCGGCGCGTCCGCGGCGATCTGCGAGACCGGCTGGTAGGAGAGGTTAAGGGCGCGGGCGCGCAACACAGCGGCCTGATAGCGCGCCTTGGCGCGGTCGTGATCGCCCGACACCAGCGACGACCAGTATTGATTGTCCGCCTGCTCGAACACGTCGCGCTTCATCCGCGCCGCCTCGATCGACTGTGTCTTGAGCGTCTGGCGTACCATGCCGCGGCGGTCGACATGCTCGTATTCGGCCGGCACCCGGCGCACGTAATGCCACCATTCGCCACGCCGGACGAGATAGCGGTCCTCCTCCGACACGCCCGCCCTCCCCGTTTTTGTTACACAAACTGTTACACAAATTGTTACACAAAAAACGGGAATTGACTACCCGCCGTAATACACGGCATCTCGCGAGAGAGATTATGTTAATAATTACAAAGCCTTAATGGCATACAGCGCAAAACCCTTTGGCGCCCCCAAGGGGAATCGAACCCCTGTTTCCGGCGTGAGAGGCCGGCGTCCTAGGCCGCTAGACGATGGGGGCCCAAGGGACCGTTGAGCTATACCGCGCCGCGCGCGCGCATATCAAGCAGAACCGCCCGCCTACTGGCCAGCGTCCGGTGTCTCCACGAGCTTGACGCGGCCGAGAAGTTCGCCGGTGCGAAGATCGATGATGATGATTTCCTGGCCCCCCGGCCCGCTCGTGTGCACCGCCATGCGGTCGCCATCGAGTTCGATCTGGCCGACGCTTGTGCGCGGCGCCACATCGACATCAAGGCCTGAAAACGCTTGCTCCGGCGCAATACGCGGTTCAGACGACGCGGTCGGTGCGACAGTGCTCTCCTCGCCCATTTGGACGGCGCGGTAGGCAATGGTAAAGATGATGGCGATAAAGCCGAACACGAGCATGAACGCCATCACGATAACGGCAATTTTCAAGATTTTCACACCGCGTTCGCTGAACGGCCCTTGCTGTTCAGATCCGTCTTCTGAGTGAGACGGGGCGTTTGGGGAGTTTTCCTGTTCAATCATGACCGACCAGCATCGCACATTTGTTGCTTCCGAAGCAGAAGCCGGTGACCGCCTCGACCGCGTGTTGTCCCTACGCTTCGACGACATCTCCCGCTCACGCTTCAAGGAACTGGTAAAGGCCGGACGCGTCAACATCAATGGCGCAGTTGTCATTGAGCCGAATTTCCGCATCGCGCCGGATCAGGAAATCGCTGTCGTCGTGCCCGCGCCCGAGCCCGCCATTCCGCAACCGGAAAGCATTCCTCTCGATATCGTCTTCGAGGACGCGGACCTCATCGTCATCGACAAGCCGGCCGGTCTCGTCATTCATCCGGCCGCCGGCAACTGGACCGGCACCCTCGTCAACGCGCTGATCGCCCATTGCGGCGACAGCCTTTCAGGCATCGGCGGCGTCAGGCGGCCGGGCATTGTGCACCGGCTCGACAAGGACACGACCGGGCTTCTGGTCGTCGCCAAGAACGACCGTGCGCATCAGGGCCTCTCCGACCAGTTCGCCGCGCATGGCCGCGACGGACGGCTGGAGCGCGCCTATCTGGCGCTTGTGTGGGGTGGGCTTGACCGCAAGAGCGGAACCATTGACGCCGCGCTTGAGCGCAAGGCGACGAACCGCCAGAAGATGGCCGTCTCGACGCGGGGCGGCAAACATGCCGTAACCCACTACAAGGTGCTTTCGAGCTTTGGCGGTGAAGGCAACAAGACCCTCGCCAGCCTGGTCGAGTGCCGATTGGAAACCGGCCGCACGCACCAGATCCGCGCCCATATGGCGCATATCGGCCACCCGGCTCTGGGCGATGCCACCTACGGCTCGGGCTTTGCCGCAAGCGCGCGCAATCTGACCGAAGACGCGGCCTCGGCACTTGCCGTGCTGAAGCGCCAGGCGCTGCACGCCTACAAGCTTGGCTTCGAACACCCGGTAAGCGCCGAGGCGCTCAAGTTTGAAAGCCCGCTGCCGGTAGATATTCAGGCTTTGCTCACGGCCCTCAAAACCGGCTAGCGAACGCTGACGACCTGCCCCGAATAGGGATTGAACGTGACGGTCTTGCGCGCGCCCCCGCGCACGGCGGAAAACACATAGCGCGAGCCCGAACAGCTGCGCACCCTGATGCTGGAAAACCCGCCCTTGAAGCGCAAGGTCAGCTTGGCGCGGTGGCACGTCATGCGACCGTCTTCGTGAAAATGCGCCGGCCCGGTAAAGCCGAACCCGCCGCCGCTGCCGTTCGAGTTCGGAACCGCATCGATGGTGCAGGATTCGGCAAGTTTCGGGCCCGGCCTCGCCTTTGCAACGGGGTTCTCCTGAACGGCATCGAAGGCGCTTGTTGCCGAGCGCGCTTCATCCGCCGAGCCTGCAACGCCCAGCATACCGGCAATCGCCGCAATCGCTACGCCCACGCACATGCCCGCACCGGCAAACTTCGGGCGCGTTCTCGCATTCGGGTTGTTTCTGGTTGTCTGGATCATCGCATTCGTCCTCCGCTCCGGGTGCTGCATCCCGATCGTCAGTGTGAAGACTACCAGTTTCGCCATCATTTGGGCCGAAAAGTGACGATTTTTCGTTTCCGTAACAATGACATTGCGCTCTCGCGCTGCGTCAAATACATTTGCGCCGGATCCCATAAACAGCGCCACCCAAGTGCCGTCAGGGTCTTAAAACCTTCACAAGGGATGCCTATATACACAAAAGCTGCCCGTTGGGCGGCAGGGTGACGTGTGCGCTGAGTTCCGCGCCACGGCACTCGCGAAATGACAACCAAGAGGGTCGACACAACATGGCAGGCAAACTGCCCACAATTTCAAGTGAAGGCGGCCTGAGCCGCTATCTTCAGGAAATCCGGCGTTTTCCGATGCTGGAACCGAATCAGGAATACATGCTGGCGCGCAGCTGGCGTGAACACGAGGATTCGGAAGCCGCCCATCAGCTGGTGACAAGCCATCTGCGTCTCGTGGCGAAAATCGCCATGGGCTACCGCGGTTATGGCCTTCCCGTGGGCGAAATCATTTCTGAAGGCAATGTCGGCCTCATGCAGGCGGTGAAACGCTTCGATCCGGAAAAGGGCTTCCGGCTTGCGACTTACGCCATGTGGTGGATCCGCGCCTCGATCCAGGAGTTCATCCTGCGCTCGTGGAGCCTCGTTAAAATGGGTACCACGGCGAACCAGAAGAAGCTTTTCTTCAATCTGCGCAAGGTAAAGGGCCAGATACAGGCGATCGACGATGGCGATCTGCGGCCCGATCAGGTGTCTGAAATCGCCACACGCCTTGGCGTGACGGAAGAGGACGTCATTTCCATGAACAGGCGCCTTGGCGGCGACACGTCGCTCAACGCGCCGCTGCGTCAGGACGCGGAAGGCGAATGGCAGGACTGGCTCGTCGACGATAGTGAAAGCCAGGAAACCAAGCTCGCCAATTCAGAAGAGCTCACCTCCCGCCGTGAAATGCTCGGCCGCGCGCTCGCCAAACTGAACGAGCGCGAGCGCCGTATATTCGAAGCCCGCCGCCTCAGTGAAGACAGTTCGACACTGGAGGAACTATCGCAGGAATTCGGCGTATCGCGTGAGCGTATCCGCCAGATCGAAGTGCGTGCGTTTGAGAAAATCCAGAAAGCCGTGAAACGCGACGCGCAAAAAATGGCCGAAAGCGTACCTGCCTGACACCCTTTCCCGCACAGTGGCACAATTCGAATGTCACGTTGCCGTGAGCGGCCTTCTATAAGGCCGAACACGCCCTTTATGGTAGGGCAACCTATCTTTCGTCCAAGCTTGGAGAGCAACAATGTCCCAAATTTCGCCCGTCTTCCCGCGCCAGACAGCGCCCGCCCTGACCGTTCAAACGATCGACGGCGCACCCTGGACCCTTGCCGGCCAGACACCGGAGAACTTCACCATGGTTGTGGTCTACCGCGGCCTGCATTGCCCAATCTGCAAGGGCTATCTTGGCGACCTCAACCGCAAGGCCGATGACTTCGCCGCCGCCGGCATAAACATCATCGCCCTGTCGAGTGACAGCCAGGATCGCGCCGCGACCGCCAAGGCGGATTGGGGTCTCGACAACCTCACCGTCGGCTACGGCCTTGATCTCGACAAGGCGCGCGAGTGGGGCCTATATATTTCCGAAGGCATCGGCAAGACATCGGCGGGCATAGAAGAGCCCGCGCTGTTCGCCGAGCCCGGCCTGTTTCTGGTTCGCCCCGACGGCACAATCTACTTCGCTTCCGTACAAACCATGCCGTTCGCCCGCCCGGCATTCGGCGATGTTCTGAACGCCGCAAAATTCGTTGTCGACCGCGGCTATCCCGCACGCGGCGAAGTGATCGACCACAAGGCCGCACAAGCCGCCGAATAACCGGTTTGGAATTCGTTCAAGGCGCCCGGCAGGTATACTGCCGTGCGCCTTTTCTATTGCGGAGAGATGGAGCAGCCCCCATGAGCGCCATGACCGACATTGCCTTCACCGACGCCGTCAAGGCTGCACAGGAGCGATTTGGCACGCGCGATGCCTGCCGCTTTGTTGAAGACCACGGGCGCGTTCCTGAGATTTCCGAAGACCTCGCGAAGTTCATCGCAACGCGAGATTCAGTCTACCTCGCAACCGCAAGCGCCGGCGGCCGGCCGTATATCCAGCATCGCGGCGGCCCGAAGGGGTTCATCAAGGTGCTTGATGCCCACACGCTGGGCTTTGCCGAGTATCCCGGCAACCAGCAGCTCATCACCGCCGGCAACCTGTCGGAGAACCCCCACGCCTTTCTCTTCATGATGGACTATGCCACCGCCCAGCGCGTCAAGATCTGGGGCCGCGCGGAGATTGTCGACAAGGACGCGGAGTTCGCCGCGCGCGTCTTCGACGAAGGCCTGCCGCTGGCGACCGAACGTGCATTGAAGTTCACCCTCGAGGCCTGGGACCTCAACTGCCGCAAATACATCACCGCGCGCTATTCGGAAGAAGATGTGAAAGCCGCCACCGCCAAACTGACACAACGTATTGCGGAGCTTGAGGCGGAAGTGGAGCGGTTGAAAGGATTGACGCCTTAGTGAATTTCCATCGGCCGCTCCCGGCCGCTCAACCGCGCATAGGCGACGGCGAGGAAGACGGCGACCAGCGCATAACCCGCAACATTTGCCAGAGCCAGAATGGCGGCGAAAAAGACAAGGTCGCCGCCCGGAAGCATGCTCCCTGTTTCCGGTTGAAAGTAAATCCATACGAACATTACCGCGACCAAAGCCGCCCCCAGGACCAGCCCACAAATGATCGAGAAGCCTAGAAAATTGAAAAACAGTGCCACGGTGTTGTCGCGGCTGAGTGCCCATCCGGCAAACACACCTGGACGTTCCCCCAATGAAATCGCCGGAAACGCCACATACAGGCGGACCATTACAACCCAGGCCACGAGCAGGGCGATAAAAAACAACACCCAGAACGCCTGCCCGGTACCGACAATTGAACCGGCAACAAGAACAAAGAGAATCATTGGAACGATAACCACTAGGAAGATTGCGATAGTGTAGGCCACCATTCGTACCGCAGGTGCGAGATGCGATGACGACCCCGCAACACTCGATACCTCACCTGCCAGGCACCCGCGGTGAAGCCGCACCATGAGCCACGAACTGAGAAGAAGGCTCACCCCAAAGTAGACACTGTCCGCCACAGCCGTATCAGCCTCGGAGATTCTGGTAATATCGTCACCATAGGGCGAGTAGAGGACCGCGAATGCGAGTGTCCAGATAACAAACGGAAAAACGGACAGAATGGCAATTTCCCGCAAGTTCGACCACGCCGTGCGAATGGCCTCGGCAATGACACCTGATAGCATGTTCATCTCCGTGATCGAATGTGACAACTCTCACTTAACGTGTAATATATTATATATACACCCTTAAGTAAATTGAATTCTAAAGCTATTGGCCTTCCAATTCGCCCGGACAATCGCCACCCTCGAACAACGATGCACCACACCGCAAGATCAGACGTCGGACGGGTCCGTTCAAACAACGAAGATGCGTATTCCTGTGCGCCCGATATCGGCCTCTTCATCATCGCCGACGGTCTCGGAGGCCACGATGACGGCGAAATCGCAAGCCGGTTGGCCGTGGACACCGCACGCGCCTTTGTCGAACGTGCAGCGGACCCCGGGGGGGCCGTCGAGACCGTCGCCTTGAGGCAGGCGCTCCTGGAGGCTCACGCCCGCGTGCTGGCGGAGAACGCGGACCGCTTGGGTACCGCCGCCATGGGAACGACGCTTACCGCCGTCGCCGTCTCACAGGGCCGGCTGAATTTCGCGCACGCAGGCGACAGCCGCGCCTACGTTGTTCATGCCACCGGCAGCACCGCCCAGATCACCCGCGACCACACGCTGGCGCAAAAGATGCGCGACGACGGCGAACATCCCGCCCGTATTTCGGAATGGGAACACTCCACCCTCCTGCAGGCCGTCGGCCTCGAAGGCGAATTCGAACCTGACACCGGCACCGTGCCCCTTTCAGCCGGTGATACGATCCTTCTTTGCTCCGACGGGCTGAGCGATCTCGTCACCCTGGACGAAACAGCCCACCTGGTTCAGAGCACGGGCGGCGACCTTGATACAGCCGCTGACGCTCTCATCGCCCGCGCCAACGAGGGCGGCGGCCGCGATAACATAACCGTGGTACTGGTGCGCCCGTGATGCCGTTCCGGTCCCCGACCGCCCTCAAGCTTCACCCGAAATAGCGTGCCGGTGTAACGCCGAGCACTTCGCGGAATGCTTCGATGAAGGCGCTGGGCGTCGCGTAGCCGAGCGCCAGTGCCACGGAAGTGACCGGTTCCTTGTCGGCGAGACGCTCCAGCGCATGCAGCACTCTCAGCTGCCGCCGCCATTCGCGGAAGCCCATGCCGGTTTCTTTTGCAAACAGCCGGATCAGCGTGCGCGGCGTCGCGCCAACGGTTTGCGACCACTGCGCCAGAGTGCGCCCGTCCGCCGGATTGGCCTCAAGCGCATCGGCAATACGCCGCAGCCGTGCATCTCTTGGTTCCGGCAGCCACAAAGGTGCAACATCGATCCCGGCGATCTCGTGCAGCAAAAGCTCAATCATTGCCGGGCGCGCGTGCGGTGGAGCACCATCCACGAGTTTCAGGATCAGCTCACGCAACAGGCCGGAGACCGGCCACACGGCACAGGCATCGGGAAATCCCGGCGCATCGCCGGAAATATAGAGCGTGCGCATGGAGACCGCCGTCGCGCAGCGGATCCAATGCACCATGCGCCGCGGCATCCACAACGCCCGCCCCGGCGGCACCACCCAGGCCCCGCTTTCCGTCGTAACGCGCATGACACCGCGCGCCGCATGCACGATCTGATGTTGGTCGTGCGCATGCGGTGCGATTAGAAATCCCTTTGGATCGTCGCGTGCCAGACCCTCTACATGCATCGAACCGCGTCCGTTTGTCACTTTAACGGTATAATGAGGCATCTTCCCGACAGATTGCAATGTCGAATTCATCTATGCTGCAAAAATCAGCAGCCATTCACCGGATCTCTCAACGATGTCGCCTCGCCTCACTCTGCATTTCTTGAACATGGCGCATTTTCTCGACCATTTTTTCCTGCTGATTTTCCCGACCGCGGTAATCGCCCTGCTTGTCGAGTGGGGCCTCACCTATGGCGATGCGCTGGCCTATGGTACGCCGGCGTTTGCCGCCTTCGCGCTCGGCACACTGCCCGCCGGCTGGCTTGGCGACCGCTGGAGCCGGTCCGGCATGATCGCGGTGTTCTTCGTCGGCATTGGGCTTGCCTCCATTGCCACCGGCTTTGCACAAAGCCCCCTGTCGTTGATGGCCGGCATGGCAGCACTCGGCCTTTTTGCGGCGATTTTTCACCCCGTCGGCCTTGCCATGGTCACGGAGGCGACGGACCGCCCGGGACACGCGCTGGCGGTCAATGGTGTGTGGGGCAACATGGGGCTTGCGGGCGCCGCCATCGCGACGGGGCTCCTCACCGACTGGATCAGCTGGCGCAGCGCGTTCATCGTGCCCGGCCTTTTCTCATTCGCTGTCGGCATCACTTATCTCCTGGCACTCAGAAGAGCAGGGCGCGACGCCGCACATCATGAGCGCCGCCGCGTCGCGCTGCTGCCCGCATCGGCAAACGAACGCTTGCGCGTTTTCAGCCTGATTGCGGTGTCAGCGCTTTTCGGCGGTCTGATTTTCAATGGCGTCACCGTGTCCCTGCCGAAACTCTTCGAAGAACGCCTCGCCAGCATTGCCACCGAACTCTCCGAGATCGGCCTTGCCGCCTCGCTCGTTTTCGCCATTGCCGCTTTTGCCCAGCTTCCCGTCGGACGACTGCTCGACCGCTTCGGCGCCAAACCAATCCTGCTCGTCGTGCTCGCTTGCCAGATGGTCTTCCTGATCGCGGTCGCGGGCGCCGTCGGCACCGTCACCATGGCTTACGCCATTCCACTTCTGCTGGTCATTTTCGGCGCCCTGCCGATCACCGGCTGGCTCATGGCACGGTACGTGCCATCCGAGTGGCGCGCCCGCGCGTTTGCGCTGGAATACGTGCTCTCCCTCGGCGTCGGCTCGCTCGCGGTGCCGATGATCTCCGTCATGCACGAGGCCGGCGGATTTGAGCGCCTGTTCACGGTGCTCGCGGGCGGCGGCGTCATCATATTCGCCACCGCATGGCTGCTGCCGGGGTTCACCCGCAAACCGGTTCCCGCCTCCGCGTGAACCCGTTCTGGCGCTATCGCTCTTTCCACCATGCCCGCCAGGCATCGACGTCATAGGCGAAGCGTTTGCCCGTGACCGCACTCAGTGCCCCCGCAATGTCGCCCTTGAGCCAAAGCGGATCATCGCCGTGCTCAAGCCGGGCCATCAGTGCGGCAAGGGTCGAGTCGTCGTTCTGGCCGGTTTGCGAGATTGTCCACAGCGCTATGGGCAAGGGATCAAAATACTTTTCCGAGCGATGCGGCGGCACGTTCCAGGGGTGTTCCAGCAATTCTTGCGGCACATGGCCCGCGCCCGCGACGCCCATGCCCCAGAGCACGATCCAGCGGCCAAGGTCGGACATCGGCACCATCATTTGTCCACCGATCATGCCGATATCGGCGCCGGGCATATCACTGGACAAAAGCCGCGCCAGAGCCACGCCGCCTGGCGTGCCCATCTTCGCCAGCTCAAAGACCGGTGCACGCAGCACATCGCGGCCGTGATTGCTGTAATTTTCGGGAACGGCAAGCGCGGCGCCGATCGATGCTTCCAGCTCGGCGATACGGGCCACGTCGACGGGCATAGTCGGGCGTTCCGGCAGCTGAGGAGGCGCTTCAGGCACCTCGCCCAGCCTGCCAAGGCTGCCCCACAGCACACCTTCATTCTCACCTGCGGTCCCGCCGATGAAGACGGCGCCCTCATGCGCCATCGTGGACATCGGACGGCCGCCCGCAAAGAGCCGCCCGGGCACCCAGGTTTCGCCGGAGCGCGACCACCACAGCCGCCCGCCGCCCTTTTCGCGCACCGCCGCCCACAGCCAGTCGCCGGTGCTGACGAGATCGACAGGCCGCCAGTCGACACGTGGCGTGTGCATGCGCCGCGCCGCCAGGTTGCGGGCGCGCCAGACCGCATCGCCGATATTGGTGTCGCGACCAATCCAGTAGGCAACGTCATAATGGGTCGTAAGGCCCCAGATCCGCGGCCCCTGATGCCAGTCGGGCACATCGCGCGGCTCGCCGCCCTCTTCCCAGTAGACCAGCCGGTCATACCCCCAGTCGCGCAGCCAGCCGTAGACCCGCTCGCCGTGAAATTCCAGCACCGGCATGCGGCTGACACGGCCCTCCGGCGTTTCATGGTCATAGACCTGCCGCCATGTAAGGCCGCCATCGTCGCTCGCCTGAAATCCGGCGCGCCACGCAGACGTCGCCGCCAGCAGGCCGCCGCGCCGCGAACCTATCCCGTGCACATGAAATATCGTTGCGCTCGGCACTTGAAGGTCGCGCCAGTCCTCGCCATTGGTGACGGTAACAGCGCCCCATCCCAAAGAAGCGCGGCTGTCTTCGTGAGGCCAGTAGAGCAGACCGTTGTGGACGACCGGCTTGCCAACGTCCTGTGAGAACAGATGGCGCTCGTGGCGCAGTTCGCCGGTCTCGGCATCGACACTCCAGATTTCCGCGGAGTTGTGGTTCACGCCCTTGACCGAATTCGCAAACCACACCCGCCCGCGATAGGCGATCAGGCGCGAGACGACGGGCCACGGCCCAACGCGCGCCAGTTCGCGGATCTCAAGGTTACGCGACAGCGAACCCGCCTCCGCAGCTTGCACCGCGGCCAACAGGCACACGGCAGCCGCAAGAACCGCCGCCCACCGGCTAGAAACTCTTCGAAGAGCTGCTCCCATCGCCACAGCCTATACGCTCGCCCTCCTTTTGAGCAGAGCCACACATCAATTTGATTGCAGGCTGAAGTTCGAAACCCCTCGCATAAGAAGGTTCCGGCCGCAACGTGACCGCGACGGCGACCGCCCGCCGGGCTTTGCCCGCCCCCTCGGAGGCCTGAGCAAAGCGAATGTCGGAAGCAAACAAGGGGACACTCTTCGATACCCGACCGGGCCGCAACGTGGCCGCAAGGGCGACTCCCCGCTGAGCTTGTCCCGCCCCCTCGGAGACCTGAGCGAAGCGAATGCCGGAAGCAAACAAGGGAACACTCTTCGATACCCGCCCCGGCCGCAACGTGGCCGCAAGGGCGACTCCCCGCTGAGCTTGTCCCGCCCCCTTCGAGACCTGAGCGAAGCGAATGCCGGAAACAAACAAGGGGACACTTTTCGATACCCGCCCCGGCCACAACGTGGCCGCAAGGGCGACTGCCCGCCGGGCTTTGCCCGCCCCTTCGGAGACCTGAGCGAAGCGAACGTCGTGAGAAAAACAATGGTGCGCGCGGGAGGACTCGAACCTCCAACATCCCGCTTCTGAAACGGGCGACTCTACCGATTGGCCTACGCGCGCGGAGATTTACAGCACGCCGCGAGGAAAAAAACTCTGAGGAAGAATGGATCCGGCCGGCGCCCGTTCACAGGGCGTGCGGAAACCGTCAGCTCAGGCCGAGCGGCGAGCGTGTGGCGGTGCCCGATAGTCGGGCGCTGTGGCGGATCGTGTTCATAGCGGGCGGGTGAGTACGCCCGTGCGGCAATTTTGTCAACAGGCGGGCCCCGATTACTCCGCCGCGGCCGGGGACGCCGCTTCACCCTGAGGCTTCAATGCCGGGAAATCGTCAGGCGTTATTGTTTCGCGCTCGAGCAGCATCCGCGCACCCGCATCGAGGTTGCCAGCGTGCTTTTTGAGCAGTTCTTTGGCACTCGCATAAGCTTCATCGAGAAGCCGGCGCAGGGCCAGATCGATGTCCTTCGCGGTGGCTTCTGAAAACTCGCGCGGTGTCGCCATGATCCCCTGCTCGCCGAGATAACGCTGGCGTTGCGGATCGTAGACCACCTGGCCGAGTTCTTTCGACATGCCGAACCGCATCACCATCTGCCGCGCGATGTCGCTTGCCTTGTCGAGATCGTCCGCCGCGCCGGTCGATATTTCACCGAAAGTCAGATCTTCCGCCGCGCGGCCCGCAAGCAACACCGTCATGCGGTTTTTCAACTCCTGCGTCGTGATCAGGAAACGGTCCTCGGTCGGGCGCTGCAAAGTGTAGCCGAGCGCTCCGATGGAGCGCGGAATGATGGACACCTTGTGCACCGGATCGGAGCCCGCGAGGTTGGCAGCAACCAGCGCGTGGCCCATCTCGTGATAGGCGACGACCTCGCGCTCATGCTCGTTCAATAGTCGGCTCTTCTTCTCGGCGCCCGCAACAATGCGCTCCACCGCGCGGGTAAAGTCCTGAAGGGTCACTTCCTCACCGTCACGCCGGGTCGCCACGATCGCCGCCTCGTTGACGAGATTGGCAAGATCGGCACCGGTGAAGCCCGGCGTCAGACCGGCGATCTTTTCAGGATCTGCATCGGCAGCGAGTTCCACCTTTTTCATATGTACGCGCAAGATGGCGGCGCGGCCAACTTTGTCCGGACGATCGACCACCACCTGCCGGTCGAACCGGCCGGCACGGGTCAGCGCCGGATCGAGGATCTCCGGCCGGTTGGTCGCCGCAAGCAGCACGATACCGCCGCGCGGATCGAACCCGTCAAGTTCGGACAATAGCTGATTGAGCGTCTGCTCCTTTTCATCGTGCCCGCCGCCGAACGTGCCGGGCCCGCGTGCCTTGCCAAGCGCGTCGAGCTCGTCGATGAAAATGATGCAGGGCGCCGCCTTGCGCGCCTGCTCGAAAAGATCGCGCACCCGCGCCGCGCCTACACCGACGAACATTTCAACGAATTCGGAGCCCGATATCGAAAAGAACGGCACACCCGCCTCGCCGGCGACAGCGCGCGCCAGCAGCGTCTTGCCGGTACCCGGCGGTCCGACCAGCATAATGCCCTTGGGGATGCGCGCGCCGAGCCTGCCGTATGTTTCCTGGTCCTGCAGGAAGGACACGACCTCCTGCAGTTCCATCTTGGCCTCATCGACACCCGCCACATCGTCGAAGGTGACGCCGGTCTCGCGCTCGACATAGACCTTCGCCTTGCTCTTGCCGACATTCATGAAACCGCCCATGCCCTGACGCTCGGCAATGCGGCGGAAGAAGAACATCCACAGGCCGAAAAAGATCATCACCGGCACGACCCACGACAGGATATCGCGGATAAGCGTGTTTTCCCTTTCACCGGAAAAGCTGACGCCCGCGTCTTCGAGCTCCCGGGCGAACTCCGGGTCGACGCGGTTGGTAACGATGATCTCCTTGCCATCGATCGGCGTCGCGAGATCGCCGCGCAACGAGTTTTCCAAAACCACCACCTGCTCGATCTGACCACCGCGCAGGAGTTCCAGAAAGCGGCTGTAGCTCACCTGCTCGACGGTGCGCGTCGAGATGAGCCAACTCTGGAACATCATCACCGCCGCAACGGCGGCGACGAGATACCAGAAATTGAACTGATGCTTCTTTTCCATAAACGGCCTTTGCGCACGGAAAGAGAGACCGGCAAACCCTACCACAAATGTTGGGCGCCGGCGCACCGCGCACAAGCCCTCTGCGGCACCCTGTCAACCGCGGCGAGGGCGCGTTCGCACCAACGTTCCAACAACTCGGCCGGTTTACACTCGCGCTCGATGAGCACATTGCCAATCTCCAGCCGCCGGCGAACTGCCAATTGATCCTGATCAAGAGATGCCTGGACGGAGCACCCGTAAACTTTGCCATCGAGCGAAGATCATCGCATTCGAAAAAGGTGTGCAAGGCTAAATCGGTCCTGCAAACAGGGAGGAACTCAATGACAGTCGTATTCACAAGAACGGTTACTCCGAATTCCGGCCATCTGGACGACACCATGAAATTCGTGAAGAGGCGCATTCGCGCCCTGAAGAAAACCTATGGGCTGGATGTTTCTCTGAACGGCAGGTTTGGCGGCCCGGCCGGCCAACTCATCATGGTGTCGTATCATGACGACATGGGATCGCTGGAGAAAATGAGGCGGAAGATCATTGCCGGCGTCGCCAGCGGAAAAATCCCGCAACCGAAACCCGGCCTGATCAAAAACGTCGAGGATGCCGTCTGGATCAGACTCTAGAACTTCGCGTGCTTCGCGATAATTAGGGGTCGCGACCGTCGACTTACGTGGGTGTTCCGGGTTTCCGGCGCGGCCGTACAACCGCGTCATGGGCCTCCGTCAAAACCCAGTCGCAGAACGTCTTAATGTTCATCCGAGCCCGCGCCTCAGGTGGATGCACCAGATGGTAGGCGCCCTCAAGTTCAACAGAGCGCGCAAAGAGACGAACCAGCGTCCCCTGGGAAATCTCGTCTTCCAGCAGTGCTTCAGCGCCCAGCGCCACGCCCTGCCCCTCGACAGCGGCTTGATGCACCACATTGGGATCGTTCATCGTAACGCCTGATCCAAGGTTCAGATCCTGCGCGCCGACGGCATTGAGCCAGGAGCGCCAAAGACGATGATCGCTCTCGTGCAACAAAGTATGGTTCTCGAGGTCTTGGATCTCGCGCAGGTGTGGGTGTTCATCCAGAAACCGTGGACTGCACACCGCGATGATCCGGCTCGGGATGAGGAGTTCACTTACAAGACCCGGCCAGTCGCCGTGCCCCCAGGCCACCGCGATATCCAGATCCATGCGGTTGAAGTCAATCTCCTCGTTGGTCAGTTGCAGGTGCATCGCGATATCGGGAAAGCGGGCGGAAAACCGGCCGATCCGGCGCGTCAGCCAGCGCGCCGCAAAATAGGACGTCAAGCCGACCCGCAAAGGCAAAGTACCGCCACCGGCACGGATCTCGTTGACGGTTTGCTCAACCCGGTCGAAGCTTTCCCTCAGCACTGCCTGCAAGCGCTCGCCCGCTTCGGTGAGGCGAAGCTGGCGGGTCAGCCGCAGGAACAGGCGAATACCGAGATCTGACTCCAGTGCCTTGACCTGATGCGATACAGCCGACTGCGTTACGAACAGTTCCTGTGCCGCCAACGTGAAGCTCAGGTTCCGCGCCGCAGCCTCAAAGGCGCGTAGCGACACAGGCGATGGCAGGTTACGGCTCATAACACTGTTATACATGAATTCACCTAATCCATAGCCTCAAATTAAATCACTTGTCGCCTTCATTTCAAAGGTGGGAAGCTGGATTGTTCCTAGTTCGGCATAGAACTTACATGAAACAGTTTTGCGCATCGCGCGCCGGGTGCCCCGGCGGCCCTCCCGGGAGAATGGCTGGGTAATGTCTGCCATCGTCCGCAGAAAACTTCGAGCCGTGTTGCTCTACGCGATTCCGGTTCTGGCTGTGCTGGGCGGCGCCTATGTCTATGGCCTTGGCGGCCGCTACGTTTCGACAGAAAACGCCTATGTTCGTGCCGACATCGTCGCCATCAGTTCAGAGATCGATGGCCGGGTTTCAAGTGTTCTCGTTGACGACAACGAGTTCGTCGAAGCAAACCAGATCCTGTTCGAGATCGATCCTGAACCGTTTCTCCTGAAGCTTGCGGCGGCGGAAGCTGAACTGTCGATCGTCCGCCAGCAGATCGCGTCGCATCGCGCCCGCTACCAGCAAAGCGAGGTTGATATTCGCATCGCCCATGAGCGTATCCGCTATTTGACGCTGGAGTTCGAGCGCCGCCGCAAATTGGCCGAGGATGGCCACAGCGCTCAGGCTCAACTGGAATCGGCAGAACATGATCTCGAAACCGCACGGCAAAGGGTCGGCTCGCTTGAACAAAGCATGCTCATGGTCATTGCCGATCTCGGCGGCCGCCCCGATCTCCCGGTCGACGAGCACCCCAACTATGTCCGCGCCCTTGTCACGCGCGATCAGGCTGCCCTCGACGTTACCCGCACAAAAGTCCGCGCGCCCTCGGCTGGCCATCTCGGCAACGTCACCCTCGAGGTCGGAGAACAGATCGAGGCGAGCGACACCGTGTTCCCCCTGATCACCACAACCGAACCGTGGATCGAAGCCAATCTCAAGGAAGTCCACCTCACAAATGTGGCGGCAGGCCAGCAAGCAACAATCGAAATCGACAGCTATCCGGGCGAAGTCTGGCACGGCACCGTTGAAAGCATCTCACCGGCAACCGGTGCGGAGTTCACTCTCCTCCCCGCCCAGAACGCTACCGGCAACTGGGTGAAGGTGGTGCAGCGCATCCCGGTCAAGTTACGCATCGCACCAACTCCGGGAATGCCGGTTCTGCGCGCCGGCATGACCGCAACAATCGAAATCGATACCCGCCAGGCCCGCTATGTCGATACGTTCATCGACATGGTTTTCGCAAGTACCGATGACGGCGGCTAGCGTCAACGCTGAAGCATCCGCGCTGCCGACGGGAACGCGCCGCATTCTGATCATTCTCGCGGGCATGGGCGGCAGCTCGGTCTATGAGTTCACCTGGTCAATTGCCGGGGTCGCCCTGCCACATATGCAGGGCGCGTTTTCCGCAACCCCGGATCAGATCTCATGGGTGATGACATCCTTCATCATGGGCACAGTAGTGACCATGGCATGCTCTGGCTGGCTCGCCGCGCGCTTCGGCACCAAGCGCGTCTATCTCGTCTCCATCGTCGGCTTTGGCATAAGCCTTTTCATGTGCGGCGCGGCAACGACGCTTTTTGAAGAAGTTGCCTGGCGCCTGACGCAAGGCGTCTTCGGCGCCGCCCTGCTCCCCCTCGGTCAGGCGATAACGGTAAGCGCCTATCCCCCCGAGCGCCACGGCGCCGGCACCGCGGTCTGGACCATAGGCACCATCGGTGGCGCCATCATGGGGCCTGTTGTCGGTGGCGTGGTTGTCGAATTCATGAGCTGGCCGTGGGTTTTTTATCTGAACATCCCGCTCGCGATTATCGCCTTCATCATTGCCTCGACCGTCCTGCCGAAGGACGAGCCGCATGACGATGTGCGCCTCGACGTTTTCGGCTTTGCCGCGATAATGGTGGCCGTAACATCGTTCCAGATCCTGCTGACGCGGGGGGAGCGGCTCGACTGGTTTGCGTCAACGGAAATCGTGTTGGAATGCGGGCTGAGCATCCTGGCGCTCTATATGTTCATCGTGCACTCGCTGACCACCGAGAGGCCTTTTTTCCGCCCCGCCCTGTTTCGCGACCGAAATTTCAGTCTCGGCCTCATTGCCGCCATCGCCAACGGCGCGATTGCCACACTGCCCCTCGTGGTGCTTCCGCTGATGCTTGAACAAATGGCGGGCTACCCGGTTCTTGACGCAGGCCTGCTCCTCGCTCCGCGCGGCATCGGCCTCGTCGTCGTGTCAATCCTGCTGGCCCGCTATGACGCTTATCTGCGGCCGAGATACGTGATGGTCGCGGGCTTCGCTCTGACCTTCGTTTCAGGCATGGCCATGGCCGAATGGACGGCGGACGTGAGTACTGCGGAGATCGTTTGGGTCAATATTGCACAAGGCGTCGGCGGCGGCGCCGTCTTCATCGCCATCAACGTGCTGACCTTCTCAACGCTGAAACAGGAATACAAAACCGAGGGGCTCGCCATCTATTACACGGTGCTGTTCAGCGGTGCGACCATCGGCATCGCCGCCATCGTTGCCGTGCTCACGCGTATGGGCCAGGTCGCACACAGTGTTGTTGGCGCACATATCAATCCCTTCAATGAACGCTTCCGCCTGCTCGCGTTACCAGAGACATGGGATCTGAACAATCTTGAAGGCCTGGCGGCCCTGCAGCGCGAAGTAGCGCGGCAAGCGGAGATGATCGCCTACGCCGACAGCTTTCTTGCTGCTGCGATCATCGCACTTGTGGCTTTGCCCCTTGCATTCTTTTTTCGGGATCCGAAGCCGGAAACCGCCGGCCGATAGGCCCAGGCAATTTTCGGTATCGATCGATACGACGTCGAGACCGCCGCACACCGGTCACGATATGGCGTCTGAAAATTCAGCGATCGCAGTTTTCAACTGTGCCGGAACGGCGACATTCGACTGCACTTCGGCGAGAATGTCTTCTCCCTGTGTCCAACGGTGCAGCGCATCTTCAGTTCTCAAGATCACACTTACAGCCTCGCTCATTTCGTAACTGGCCCAGGGAAATCCGAGCGAGCGCAGCGCGGCGGTCAGGGTGATTGAACAGCCCTCGCCGAATGTCTGCCTGGCGGTGTCCTGGGGAACCGTGCCCCCGCCCACCTTGTTGAAACCATCGATGCAGGCCTGAACGGAGTAGGAGCACGTCTTGCGGCACACGACGGGCCGGACTTCGTAAACACTGCATTTGTCGTCAACCAGAAACGGGCACGGCAGCAACTCATTGTCATAGCGTGCGGTGGGACCCATCCCGGCCAGTGGGCGCGCCCGCTTCAGAAATTCATCGACGGACATTGCGCCTTCGTCTCGCACGTGCTCGGAAAACCGCTCTGCAAGCAGAAAGGCCTCGGGCGCGGTGACAGCGACGAAGGAATGGCAGCAGTAGCTGCATCCGGCCTTGCACGACAGCGGATCCGGTGGCGGATGCCGATCGGCGCTCAGGTCGTAGAGCTTATAGGCGAGCCGCGCCGCGTCTATGATTCCGCGACCTTCCTCGCCGTTTTCGATGCAGTCGCGAAACAGGAGCGCCAGACTGTGCGCCAGTTCGCGCGTCCCGGTCGGCGCCATGCCGCCACTCAGCAGCGCCTTGTGGTGTTTCCGCAGTTTTCGCCGGTAAAGGCGCTGTTGCTGGCGTGATTGCCCTGTCATCCGGCCTGTCTATCCCGGCCGCGAATGCCAGGCAAGCAGCTGTCCGTGGGCATTTCCGTTGTGTGAAGGAGCGCGGGGATGGCGATTTCGCAAAATAATATACCGCATACTGAAAGAATAGTTTGAACAACTATTTGTGATTGAAAAATATACGTCCGTGACAGGGAAAACCAATTTTTGGTTAAACTTTCCCATATGTTGAAATAGTTAGAGTTTCCAAATAGATCCTGGCGCAATACCGTCTGCCTGTTCGAATGAATTCAAGAGCGGCAAGGCTTGCAGAACAGCGCAACGAGCGCGCTGAGGGGAAGGTTTTATGTTGCGCACACAAGACCCGCGGTCAGCGGGCATTCTGGCCAAAGCCGCCCTGCTGGCGCTTTCGGCAACTGCCCTGGCGACCAGCCTGGCGCCGGACGAGGCCGCCGCCTTTTCCGCCGCCTGCATTGCCCTCAACAGCCGTACGGATACCATCCCTCATAGATCCAAAATAAACATTTCCGGGTTTGAACCCGGCGACGTAATCACCGTGATGGCCCAGTACACTGGAACCAGCACACCCAGCCCATCCATACAGGCCCGGTTCAACACTGGGAGTGGGTCAACCCCATTCTTCGACGAAGACAATTTTGCATTCAATGAATCACGGACGAGTGGGCCCCAGACCAATACCAGCGGGGCTTCATTACTCATAAACACCAGTAGGATCAAATCCGGAGGCACGACCACTTTTTTGCTCAGCTACCAGTGCGGAACCCCGGCGGAACCCACCTCTCTCGATGACCAGCAGGACAGCTTCACACCGCTGGGCATGAACCAGACGGCGCAGGGTCTCTCCGACGGGGTGAGCGGCAACGTCAATGGCAGGTTCAATGGCGGCGGTGTGATGACGCTCTCGCCGACAAGTTTCTATGTGCAGTCCTCGGGCATGCAGCAGTGGCTTTCCGACCGCCGCCGCGACATCGCACGTGAGCAGCGCGACCTTGTGATGAATGCGGACGAAGCCAGAACCGTCATCACACCCGCCGCCGATACCGATCCCGTGACGGTGCGGGGCATCGGACCCTTGTTCAATTTCTGGCTGAGGGGCGAGGTGAACTATTTCGACGGCGACGGCTCAAGTTTCGACGGACTGACCGCCGATATCATGGCGGGCGCCGACTACAAGATCACCGACAGTTTCCTGATCGGCGTGCTTGGCGGATACAACAACGCCGACTTCGATATCTCCCTTGCAGGTGTCAGCGGCGACTTCAATGCGGAAGGTTTTTCCGTCGGGCCCTATATCGGGGTCCAGATATCCGAACACCTCGTCTTCGATGCGCTGTTTGCCTATACGCGATCCGACTATGACAACCGCTCCGGCGTCACGACGGGCGACTTCGATGCGGACCGTTATACATTCGCCGCCAATCTCACCGGCAAATGGGAGCATGGGAACTACATCTTCGAGCCTTCCGTCGGCTTCACCTATGCAACGGAGAAGCAGGAAAGCTATGTCGACAGCGCCGCGACAGCGCACTCCTCAACCACCATCGAGGCCGGGCGGCTTACCGCCGGCCCACGGGTCGGGCGCACCATCCATGTCGATCGCGGCACGCTGACGCCTTGGTTTGCGGGCTACTTCGTTTATGACTTCTCCAACCGGGGCAATGCGCCGGGCTCGGGCCTGCCCGATCTCGGCGACGTCGCATCGGCGCGCGTCTCGACCGGCATCGATGCCGCCCTTCAGGGCTTCAACCTTGCCATCGAGAGCAACATCACCGGCCTCGGGTCTGGAGAGTACGTCAGCTACGGCGGATCGGCCCGGATCGACGTGCCGTTTTGAGGAGAGCGAACTATGGCGATGTGGAGATGGCTTTCTTTCTCAGTATTGTCGGTGCTGGCGGTCCTCGCCTACTCCGACCCGGCCTTGTCATTTGAAACCGTGCGGTTTCAGGCGAGCGAAAAATACAATGGCCGGACGGTAACGCTTCGCGGTGAATTGTTCAGACCCAGCGGCACCGGGCCGTTCCCCGCCGTCATACTCATGCACGGCTGCGGCGGCTGGCAATCATCGGTTCACAAGGCGCTGCGCACGCATGCACGGTATCTCGCGCAGAACGGCTTCGTTGCTCTCAATCTGGACAGCTTCGGGCCGCGGCGCAATTCCGGCGGCTGGGTCTGCCGCACTTCCGACCGCCTGAGCGATGCGAGAGCCTACCGTCAGGTTGACGCATTGGATGCCGTGGACTTTCTGCGCGCCCGCGACGACGTCGATCCCGACAACATGTTCCTGATGGGCCAAAGCAATGGCGGCAGCGTTGCCGTCATTATGGCGCACAAGAACGTGCGCGTGCTGCACGGTGAGCGAGCCGTCAGAGACGGCGTCCCGACATTTCGGGCAATGGCTGCCTACTACCCCTGGTGCGGCACCTTGACCGCGGCGATTTCAAAGCTTGAGCTGATCTCGCCGCTTTATGTTTTCGGCGGCGACCGGGACGACTGGACACCGCCCGCGGGCTGCGCTTCCGACACGGTGCGCGGGGCGGAGTACCGCTACAAGATTTACCCCGGCGCGGCCCATTCGTTCGACCTCAATATCGGCCTCCAGAGATATCTCGGCCATCTTGTCGGCTACAACCGCACCGCAACACGTGACAGCCGGGTCCGGATGGTCGAGTTTTTCCGCTCCCATTTCACCGAGGAACTGCAGCTGCGGGCACCGCTAACCGTTTTGCAGGCCCAGACCATTCTGAAGGCGCAAGGGCTGGACCCTGGCCCACTCGACGGCGCCTGGGGCCGCAAGACGCTTGCCGCCCTCAACGCGCTTCGCGAACAGCACAATCTCGAGCCGGTGGACGCGCTGGATGCGACAAGCGAAGAATTGCTGAAGTCGCTTCAATAGGTTTGGTTGGCACGCTGAAAGTTTGCGGGTTCAAAGCGAGACGAACCGTATTGTCAGCCCGTGCAGCTTCACATGCCGCTCTGTTCGACCTCTCCCCATCCGACATGGATGTGATCGTCATGGCGCGCTGAATTGCAGCCGGCAAATCCGATGATTTCGGAAAACACTCCAAGGCGCGTTGCCATATGCGGCTCGATCAGGATTTCCGAAACAGCGTGGTCGCGGCCGCTTTCCACCAGCCACTGCAACATCGAAGCGGTGCGCGCATCGTCGAGCTGCAGAGGTTTCCAGTAACGCTGGAGCCAATCGAGATCCCAGCGCAGCGTGAATGCCGGCTGCCCGTTCGCGCATGGAAGCTCCGCATCTGGCGAAGGCTGCACAAAGCCCCAATAGCCGATCGGCGAGGGCGTGCGCATCGGTTTGTAGGTTCCGTTTGCGTCCTGGAAAAAATAGGCAAGGTCGATTTTGCGCCCGTCCTTATGACTTTGATGGGGCAGCAGGGGAAAGCCATCGAGCAGCGGAAAGTTCGCATCGAGATAGGCGGTGACGGTGCCCGGGTGCTGTTCGGCCAGGTCCTGTGCCATGGCCTCCACTGCATCGCGCAATTCAGGGCGCACATACTGCCGGTTCATGAGGCACAGAAGCGGCGTATAGGCGCCGTAGGGCTGCGCCTGCGTGGGGATGCATTGCAGCGCAACCCGGCCGCTCCACTGCGCCATGATCGGCGCCAGCACAACAAAGCCGGCAGCGTAGATGGCAATGAAGATGAAAAAGTGCACCGGAAAGGCGCGCCAGCCGGACAGTTGACGGTTGGAGACGAGCGACCAGACCAGAAGCGTCGACACCAAAAGCACCACGCCGCCCACCTGCGTCAGCACCGTCAGCAGCACGAACAGCAAAACATAAAGGCTCCGGCGCAGCCCTCTCATGCAAATAATCCCACAGTGCGTCCCGTCACATGTGGGAACATGATATGGCGTCATCTCCCGTTTGGGTAGAGATCATGCTCTGCGATGGCTTGGGTCGGAACCCTAGGGTCAGGACCCATTAAATTCATGCAATTCTGTTTGGTCAGGAGGGTTCGAATGCTGGAAAACAAGCGCAAGATAAGGCTTTCCGCCTTATCGAGCATTGTTTGCCTGCAGGCGAACCCTCCTGACCAAACCCTACGGGCGCGGTGGATTTGCCTCCTGAGCGCGTTGGGCAGGCTTGAAAACCGGACGGTATTCGGCGCCTACCCGCCTTCTCCGCAGTCAAATCCACCGGCGCAGAATGGATGAATTTAATGAGTCCTGACCCTAGTCTTCGAACGGATCCTTCATGAGGATGGTGTCGTCGCGCTCCGGCGAGGTGGAGAGTAGCGCCACTGGTGCCTCGATGAGCTCCTCCACATGGCGAACGTATTTGACCGCCTGCGCCGGCAGTTCCGCCCAGGTGCGCGCACCCGCCGTTGACTGCGGCCAGCCCTCAAGCGTCTCGTAAATCGGCTCCACCCGCGCCTGTGCCCCTTGCGCCGACGGCAGGTGATCGATCACCTCGCCATCGAGCCTGTAGCCGATGCACACCTTGAGTTCCTCGAAGCCATCCAGAATGTCGAGCTTGGTGAGCGCAATACCGTTGATGCCGCTCGTCTTGATCGCCTGACGCACCAACACCGCATCGAACCAGCCGCAACGGCGCTGGCGCCCGGTAACGGTGCCGAACTCATGGCCTCGTTCGCCGAGCCGCTGTCCGATCTCGTCTTCAAGTTCGGTGGGAAACGGCCCCGACCCGACGCGCGTCGTATAGGCCTTGGTGATACCGAGCACATAATCGATGGCGCCCGGTCCGATACCGCTGCCGGTCGCCGCCTGTGCGGCAACGGTGTTGGACGACGTAACGAACGGATAGGTGCCGTGATCGATATCGAGCATCGTGCCTTGCGCGCCCTCGAACAGAATGCGCTCGCCGGCGCGGCGCTTCTGGTCGAGCAGGTCCCACACCACATCCATGTATGCCAGCATGCGCGGCGCGATGGCGGCGAGTTGGTCGTTCAGTTCCGATGCCGATATCTCCGCTTCGCCGAGGCCGCGGCGTAGAGCGTTGTGATGCGTCAACAGCCGTTCGATCTTGGCCGGCAGTGTTTTGGGGTTCTGCAGATCCATGACACGGATAGCGCGCCGTCCCGCCTTGTCTTCATAGGCCGGGCCGATTCCCCGTTTCGTGGTGCCGATCTTACCGGCACCCGCCGCCGCCTCACGGATCGCATCGAGCTCACGGTGCAGGGGCAGGATCAGGATCGCATTCTCGGCAATACGCAGATTGTCGCGCGTCACCTCCACGCCCTGTCCGCCGAGCCGGTCGATCTCATCGGCCAGTGCCCAGGGATCCACCACCACGCCGTTGCCGATCACGGAAAGCTTGCCGGGCCGCACAATCCCCGAGGGCAGCAGCGACAGTTTGTAAGTCACCCCGTCGATGACAAGCGTGTGGCCGGCATTGTGGCCGCCCTGGAACCGCACCACGACATCGGCGCGTTCCGACAGCCAGTCGACGATCTTGCCCTTGCCCTCATCGCCCCACTGCGATCCGACCACGACGACGTTCGCCATGTAACACTCCCCATGCGCCCCAATTCAAAAAGAAGCCCCGGCGCAGGCGCACCGGGGCTTGCAGCTTTGTTTACACCAACGTTTCGCGATTCAAAAGCGGCAGCTGCGTACAGGGCAATTTCCCAGCGCGTCGCAAAATGAATAGAATCAGGCGGCAATATGATTGCTGAACTAGAGACCGAACCGGGAGGATATGAAAATGGCCAGTCATGGCGAGTTCCACTGGAATGAACTGATGACCGATGAGGTCGAAGCGGCAAAGGTGTTTTACGCTGAAACGCTCGGATGGACCTATGACGCATTTCCCATGGGCGAGATGACCTACTGGGTCTGCATGTCGAACGGCAAGCCGGTTGGCGGCATCATGCCGCTCACCGGTGTAGCGCTGGACGGTGCGGGACCACACTGGTTTTCCCATATCGCCGTCGATGATGTCGACGCCCGCGCCGCAACCGCAAAGGCTTCCGGCGGCGAGATCGTCCGCGAGCCCTTCGACATTCCAGGCGTTGGCCGCGTCGCCATAATTCTTGACGCCACCGGCGCCGGCGTCGGGATGATTACGCCCGCATAACGCCGCTCACGGCTTGTAGACCATCCAGTAGAGGTTAACGAGCGGCAGAACTGTTGCGATAACACCCCAAATATACCAATGGCGGTTGAGCCGGAAGTATCTCTCGGGGATTGGGCTGCCATCGGCGAATGTCCGCGCTAGCCGATGCAGTTTCGTTTGCACCGGGATCAGGATCAAAACCCAGATCACACCCGATGCGATGAACATGCCCTGCCCCCACACAAGCCACGATTCTCCGTACAGGTCGAACCCGCCAGCACTCGCCATTCCATGTGCACCAATCTGTATGAGCACGATGCCACTGGCGGTAAACACAAAATCCGTCATGGAAACGAGCCGCTGGGAGAATGCGACAACCTTTGGCTCTTGCGTACGGTCAGCAAACATCTTCCAGATAGCGGTGACGATGATATTGCCGAGAAACAGAATGACACCGAGCAGATGCACGGCCTTGAAGAACTCATATGTCATTGAGGCACCGATTGCATTTGAGATTACACATTGAAAGGACGTATAATTTACAGCATAAATTTATATTGTAAACTACATTGAGCGAATCAATACCCGACCACCAGGTATCGAGCTGAGGGAGCCCATGCCAAAAACGCTTACCCAACAGGAAGTCGATGAACTCAAGGACCGCATCGTTGCGGCCGCCGAGCGGATACTGGCAAAAGACGGGCTCCCCGGCCTCACACTGCGCGCGCTGGCCACGGAGATGAATTGCAGCCAGATGTTGCCGTACCGCTATTTTCGCGACAAGGAAGGCATCATCGCCGCTGTGCGCACCAGGGCATTCACAAGATTCTCGGAGGCGCTCGAGGCGCCTTCGCCGGTACCCGCCGATCCTGAAGACTTCTCTGCCCGCGTCGGCGACGCCTATGTTGAGTTTGCCTTTGCTCACCCGCAGCTCTACCGCTTGATGTTCGATCTGGCCCCGGTCGAGCGCGGACGCTATCCAGAGCTGGACATGGCCGTCGAGCGCGCCCGGCGGACGATGACGGAGCACATCAAGCAGAACATCCGGCAAGGGACGCTCGCCGGAGACGCTGAAATAATCGGGCGCCTGTACTGGGCGGGCCTGCATGGCCTTATCGTTCTGCAACTGTCCGGACAACTTGGCACCGAGCCCGGCTTTGCAAAGCTTCGAAACGCCATGTTCGAAACCTTTCGCGCGAGCCTCTCTCCGAAAGGCGCCTGACGGTACCGGTGCATGAAACGGTCCGGAAACAGGCGCGAATCAGATAACAATTGAGATGTATCAATTATTTGTGCGTGAGCTAATTTTCGCCTTCAATTCCAAGTGGAAAGCGCGCCAGCATGCACCACGAATCCGAATTTTCGATCTGGGAATATTCCGCGATCATTTTCGCTGTCGTCCTCATCGCCAAACTCATCAGCAAGAAGACCGGCACGGTCGACGTCCTGTGGCTCATCGTCGCCGGCGCGGTTCTCACGAACATGGGGTTCTTGCCCGAGCACAATGAATTTCTGGAAACAATCGGCGAATGGGGCATCGTCTTCATCATGTTCGCGCTGGGACTGGAAGAGGACCTCGGGCGCTTTTCGCAAGGACTGAAACGTAGCATCGGCATCGCTCTGATCGGCGCGGCGTTCCCGTTCATTGCCGGCTACGGCACCGCGAGCATGTTCGGTTACACGCACAACTCCGCCATGTTGTGGGGCCTGACCATGACCGCAACGGCGGTCAGCCTCACCATGATGAGCCTGCGCGGCGACCTGATGCACCGGTCGACGGCCGCTACCGGCATCATGACGGCAGCGGTTATCGACGATGTGCTGTCACTTGTCGGCGTGGCAATCCTCATTCCCATCATTTTGGTTTCGAATGCCGGAGACGGTGCGGAGGCCGTAAGCCTCGGCAGCATTGCCTGGATCGTTGCCAAGGTGTTCATATTCTTCGGAATAACGCTGTTCGTGGGACTGATCGCCTTCCCGGAACAATCGCCCCGGGAACTGCCCGATAACCCGACACTCTATCAAAAGCTCGACCACAAGGTGTCGCGCGCCATGGCGTCTTTCGGCGCACGGCGCTTTCTCATGGTTCACCGAGGCGAGTTCACGCCTTTGATCATGCTGTTCATTGCCATGCTGATCGGCGTTATCGCATTTGAACTTGGCTTCCATCCCGCCATCGGCGCCTATTTCGCCGGCCTGTTCCTGCACGCGGACTACTTCGTTCATACGAAAGTCCACCGCTACAAGAACGAGGACGGCGAAGTCGTTGAAGAGGAAGAGCACGACGACCAGTTTGACGCCGCCCGCCATGTTATCGAGCATCTGTCATTCACGATTTTCGGACCGATATTCTTCGTCAATCTTGGCGGCAAACTCGTCTTCGACATGGAAGTCGTGATGCAGGCTCTGCCCGCGGTCATTGTTCTCTATCTGATTGTCGTCGTCTTCCAGGTAACGTCCGCAAGCTTGGCGGCCCGCTACACAGGCGGCTACAAGAACCACGAAGGGGTCATGATCGGGCTCGGAATGCTGGGCCGGGCAGAGCTCGCCTTCATCGTCATCAACATCGCCTTCGTGCAGCACAAGATCATCGACACCACCCAGTTCTACACCCTGATGTTCACGGCATTCCTATTGAACATAACCGTGCCGATCACCCTCAAACTCTGGAAGCCCTACTATCTCGGCTTCAAGCAGTTGAAGATCGGCGGCGTGACACTCTCGCGTCCGGAGCCCGCCCCGGTTCCCGCGGACATGCCGGAGTACAAGGAGATGATGGACGAGGAGCGTCGACGCTACCTGCCGGACGACTGAACGCTCAACGCTTCAGGTCAAAGAACTCCACCGGCGTCATCAACCGGTTGTTCTGACTGGCCAGGGCGCCAAGCTCCGCGCTGCGGCGGATATAATCGAGCCATTCGCGGTCCTGCCACATGGCCGCGCGCCGCGCTTCTCGGTCGCCGGCGTTTTGGAACACCCAGATGTGCATGAATTCGTTGACGTTGCCGGTCTCGGTCTTGAGATAGGCAAGCGGCTCGCCCAGGTGCCGCGTCTGCGGCCCCTTGCCATATTCGCCATAAAGCGCCAGATGCGCATTGATCGTGCCGGGCCGGCAGCAATAGGTACGGACATCCAAAAGCATGACTAATACCAAGTGCAGCAATTATTGGCCCATTTCATGGGCCGTTCCGGCTCGCTCGGCGAGACGCGGGCCGCAGTGCGATGCGGTGTATCGGACAAGGCCCGCAACGCGGGCGACGAGCCGGATCGGCCCACCGCAGGCCGGGTGCTTTTGCCCTCCAGCAGCGTTGCGTACTGCTTACGGCACCTGTGCCGTGGCGCAGTACGCGCCTTGCCGGAGGGTAAAATCATCCCGGTGAAATTGGTCAATAATTGCTGCATTTGGTATGACTCCTTCGATCAGAACGCCAGCGGTTTGGCCTGTTGAACATGCGGCAGGGCGCGCACCGCGTCGAGCACTTCCGACGGTACCGCATTGTCGACCTCGACCAGAGCGATAGCGTCGCCGCCTTCTTCCTGGCGTCCGAGATGGAATGTCGCGATGTTGACGCCGGCATCGCCAAGGGTTGTGCCGAGCGCCCCGATAAAACCCGGCTTGTCCTCATTCGTGACATACAGCATGTGCGGCGCGAGCCCCGCTTCCATGTCGATGCCCTTGACCTGGATTATGCGCGGCTTGCTGTCGGAAAACACGGTGCCCGCGACGGAGCGTTCCTGCCGTTCGGTCTTCACGGTAAGGCGAATGTAGGTATCGTAGGCGCCGCGCTTGCCCCGCGTCAGCTCATCGACGGCCAGACCGCGTTCGCGCGCCACCACCGGTGCGTTGACCATGTTGATCTCCGTCAGTATCGGCCGGAAAAGCCCGGCAAGAAGCGCCGACGTGAGGGCGGCACGGTTCAACTCTCCGACCTGGCCCGCATACTCGATGGTGACACCGGTCATGCTGCTTTCGGTCAACTGGCCGGCAAACGACCCAAGCTGCTCGGCAAGCGCCACAAAGGGCTTGAGCCGCGGCGCCTCTTCAGCCGATATCGAGGGCATGTTGAGCGCGTTGCTCACCGCGCCGGTAAGCAGATAGTCGGACATTTGCTCGGCCACCTGAACCGCAACGTTTTCCTGCGCCTCCTGCGTCGCAGCGCCCAGATGCGGCGTGCAGATGACGTTCTCATGGCCGAACAGAATATGCTCCCGTGCAGGCTCGGTTTCGAAGACATCGAGCGCCGCGCCGGCCACATGGCCACCATCGAGCGCATCTTTGAGGGCTTCTTCGACGATCAGACCGCCGCGCGCGCAATTGACGATACGAACGCCGGGCTTGGTCGCCGCGAGTGTATCGCCGTTGAGTATGCCGCGGGTCTTGTCGGTCATCGGCGTATGCAGCGAAATGAAATCGGCGCGCCGCAGCAATTCATCGAGATCGACCTTCTCAACGCCAAGCTCAAGTGCCCGCTCAACGGAGAGGAACGGGTCGTACGCGATAACCCGCATACGCAGGCCGATGGCGCGTTCGGCGACGATCGAACCGATGTTGCCGCAACCGATAATGCCGAGCGTCTTGGAGTAGATCTCCACACCCATGAATTTCGATTTTTCCCATTTGCCTTCATGCGTCGAACGGTCAGCTGCGGGAATGCGCCTTGCCAGCGCCAGCATCAGCGATATCGCATGTTCCGCCGTGGTGATCGAATTGCCGAACGGCGTGTTCATGACGATGATGCCCTTGGCGGTGGCGGCTCCGACATCGATATTGTCGACGCCGATCCCGGCACGTCCGATGACCTTGAGGCGCGACGCCGCGTCGACGACTTTCTCCGTCACCTTGCTCGCCGAGCGCACCGCCAGTCCGTCGAAGTCGTTGATGATGTCAATCAGACCGTCCCGGTCGAGGCCGGTTTTGGTTACGGCTTCAACGCCGCGTTCTTCGAAAATGGCGGCGGCGCGGTCGGACAGTTTGTCGGCAATCAAAACACGAGGTGTCATGGGGGGGTCCTCACGAATGGGAAATGTGCAGGTGAAACGGGCGGTGCCAGAGTATTACGCGGCGGCGAGATCGGCGCGGCAGGCGTCAAATGCCCAGTCGAGCCAGTCTGTAAGACAGGCGACGTCGCCGGCCTCCACGGTCGCGCCGCACCAGATGCGCAAACCCGGCGGCGCATCTCGATAGGCGCCGATATCGTATGCGGCGCCGGCCGCCTCAAGCTTTCCGACAAGCGTCTTGGCAAAGCTTCGCTGCGCGTCGAGCGAGAGGGAGGCGACATCCCGGTCCGCGAATTGCAGACACACGGATGTGTTTGAGCGGACTTTCGGATCTGCCGTCAGATGAGCAATCCACGCGGTGTTCTCCACCCAGGCATCGACAATCGCGGCATTGGCATCGGCACGCGCGATCAGCGCGTCGAGACCGCCTGTCGCCTGCGCCCACTCAAGCGCCAGCAGATAGTCTTCGACGCACAGCATCGAAGGCGTGTTGATGGTTGCGCCATCGAATATCGCGCGGTTCAGCTCGCCGTTCTTGGTGAGGCGGAAAATCTTAGGCAGAGGCCACGCCGGCTCGTAGGTTTCAAGCCGCTCCACGGCACGCGGCGACAGTACAAGCATACCATGCGCCGCTTCACCGCCGAGCACCTTCTGCCAGGAGTAGGTGACGACATCGAGCTTGTACCAGTCGAGGGCTTGCGCAAACACCGCAGATGTCGCATCGCAAATCGTCAGCCCTTCGCGGTCCGCGGCGATCCAGTCCGCGTTGGGCACACGCGCACCCGATGTCGTGCCGTTCCAGGTGAAAACCACGTCACGGGCAAAATCGGCTTCGCCAAGATCAGGCAGACTGCCATAGTCCGATTGCAGGATGCGTACGTCTTCAAGGCGAAGCTGTTTGATTACGTCGCTGACCCAGCCGCGGCCGAAGCTCTCCCAGGCCAACATGTCGATGCCGCGCGCGCCGAGCATCGACCACAGGGCCAATTCCACAGCGCCCGTATCCGATGCGGGAACAATCGCGATGAGATGATCGTCGGGAACGCGCAGCACGTCGCGGGTGAGATCGATGGCCCGCTTCAGCCGCGCCTTGCCTTCCTTGGAACGGTGCGAGCGGCCGGTGAGCGCACGGCTCAGCCGGTCGGCGCTCCAGCCGGGAATTTTCGGGCACGGCCCGGATGAAAAATGGGGATTAGCCGGCCGCACGGCCGGAACAGGCAGGTCAGTCATTTTCCTCTACCCTCACAGATAGTCGCCCCTCGTTGGGGAGGGGTGTCCCACTTGCGGATCTAGGAAAGATCAGGACCCAAGTCAACCGCCAGAATGACGCATAGGAATTTTAGGAAGCATTATCAACGCGTTATATGTCAAAATAGAAAAACCCCGCACAGGAACCCGGTGCGGGGCGTTTTCGTCGTCGTCCCTAAACCGGTAATTACCAGTCCTGGAAATTGAACCGCAGACCGACGCGGATATCGTGCGTGACGATATCGTCGACAAACATCGTCGTGCCGCCGCCGCCGGTTTCGGCGTCGCCAAGGTCGGCATAGCGGTAACCGATATCGAGCGCCACATTGTGCGTCAGATCAACCGCGATACCCGCCTGAACGTTCCAGGCAAAATCCGTATTCTCGCCGTCCGTAAGGCCGGCCGGAAGGTTCACGTCGTCAACTTCATGATGCGCGAAGCCGACACCGCCGCCGACATAAGGCGTCACCCGTCCCCAGGTGAAGATGTCCCAGTAGAGGTTGACGAAACCGTAAATCGACGACAATTCCGCATCGAGACCGCCAAAGGCTTCTTCCATGCCGGCGCCGTCGCGATAACCGATGGTACCGTCGATGCGCACCGATTCCCAAACGCGGCAACCCAGACCGCCCTCGATGAACCATGTATCGTCGAGTTCCTCATCTGTCGCCTCGTTGCCAGCGCCCCACGGCGCGGCGCCGTTCTTGTAAATGTCGGGGCGTTCATGGAACGAATAGCCGCCGTCAACGCGCGCATAGAAGCACGAATCCTGGGGCGGCAGTTCAGGGGGCGGGGGCGGCGGAGGAATATCGGCCCCGAAAGCTTGACCAGCGCTCAGCAACACCGTGACGGCACTGCCCAACAACAGGTTCTTGCGAATTTTCATTGAGACAACTCCATTTACTCAAGCAAACCACAAACACAACAACCTTGGACGTTACCAAACGAGTAAGTAAATTTAACAACTCGTAAAGACGTCACGCACCGATTCTTCCTGAAATCAAACAGCCACACAGCTATAATCATCCACTCCACAAATGGAAGTCTCGGATTCACATTCTGTTATCGATGAAACAGATTAAGAAGGGCTTAAGGTAACCAAACTATTGCCATTTTCGGTAAAATCCAACGCATTCGAACAAATAGCGCAAGACAGATTCCCATCGTGCGGATAGGCTCTCCGCGCGCCCGGCAACGATCGTAAATCGCCCTGTTCAACCACAAGAAAAGCACCAGAACCCGTGATTCCCAGTCAACGCCATATTTTCGATATTCCAGACGATGTCGCCTACCTGAATTGCGCCTGTATCTCGCCCCTGATGACATCGGCGGCACAGGCGGGCGAGGGCGGCATCCAGCGCAAGGTGCACCCGTGGACCATTACACCGCCGGACTTCTTCTCGCAGTCCTGGTCGTGCAGGGAACTCTTTGGCCAGCTTGTCAATGCCGATGCGGGCAGCATTTCCATCCTGCCGTCGGTCTCCTACGGCACCGCGGTTGCCGCGAAAAACCTGCCCGTGCGCGAAGACCAGGAAATCATCGTCCTGGAAGACCAGTTCCCCTCTCACGTTTATGTGTGGCGCGAAAAGGCCCGCGAAGCCGGCGCGCGGATGAGAACCGTTGCAAAATCGCAGGCCGAGCAATCCAACGCCGGTCCCGACTGGACCGCTGCGATTCTCGAGGCGATCGACGAGAACACCGCCATCGTTGCCTTGCCTCACAACCACTGGACCGATGGTGCATTGATCGATCTGGTTGCGGTCGGTGCGGCGGCGCGAACCGTTGGTGCCGCGCTCGTTGTCGATATCACCCAGTCAGGCGGCGCCCTGCCCTTCGATGTCGCCGACGTGCGGCCCGATTTCCTTGTTTGCGCCTGTTACAAGTGGCTGCTAGGCCCGTACTCGCTGGGCTTCATGTATATCGATCCCAAATGGCACGGCGGCGCACCGCTTGAGCACAACTGGATCGCCCGCCGCGGCTCGGAAAATTTTGGCGGACTTGTCGATTACGTCGATGGCTATCAGGACGGTGCCCTGCGCTTCGATATGGGCGAGCGCTCATCGTTCCAGCTCATGCCGATCGCCCATGCGGCGCTGACGCAGCTTCTCGACTGGGGTGTTGAGAATATTGCGGAAACTCTGAGCGTCCGCACCGCGGCCATTGCGAAACGAGCCACACGGCTTGGCCTGTCATCGGCGCCGGCTGCCAGCCGGGCCGGGCATTTTCTGGGACTGCGTGCGCCGGACGGCATTCCCGCGCGCCTGCCGGAAAGCCTGGCGAAACAGCAGATCTATATAAGCGTTCGCGGCGACTCCATGCGTGTCACGCCGCATCTCTACAACAGCGACGAGGATGTCGACCGTTTGTTTGACGCCCTCGAGCGTGAACTTTGAGCGCACCGGCACCGGTCGGACTGCACGGCCAGCGAACTCTTACAGACTGGCTGTTGCTGCTCGTTCTAGTGGTGTGCTGGGGCTCATCTTTCGCCATCACCAAGATCGCGGTTGAGACGATCCCCGCAAGCTGGGTCGCCGCTGGGCGCCTGAGTGTCGCCGCAGCGGTGCTGTTGCCGCTGGTCATTGTGCGCGGCCGGGGTCTCGCCCACGTGTTTAAGCATTGGGGCTGGGTATTGTGGCTTACGCTCGCCGGTACGATCGTGCCGTTCGTTCTGATGGCATGGGGCACCAAGCAAATCGCATCCGGGCTGGCCGGCGTGCTTATGGCGTTCGTGCCGCTGGTTATCCTCGTATTCGCGCATTTTCTGCTGCCCGACGAACGGATGACACGTCCAAAAGCGATTGGGTTTGGCCTTGGGTTTACCGGCGTCATCATCCTCATCGGCCCGCAAAACCTGGTGAATTTCGAGGCTCAGGGCATGGCGTTCTGGGGCCAGGCCGCGATCATCGCCTCAACGCTGTTCTACGGCTCGCATGCAGCCACGACCCGTCTCATGCCGAGCGTCGGCACACTCGAGCTTGCCACCGCGACCATGCTTCTGGGCGCGGTGATTGCATTGCCCCTATGCCTCTGGACGGCACCTTCGGCGCTTGCCGACGCCTCGGTGCGCTCCCTGCTGGCGCTTGCTGCACTCGGCGTCTTTCCAACCGCAATCGCCTCGCTCGCGCTCTACCGCAGCCTGACGCGTGCCGGCGCGACATTTACGGCGACCTGCAACTACATGATACCGATTTACGCTGTCGTACTTGGCGCCGTGTGGCTAGACGAAGTTATTACGCTCACGACCATCGGCGGCTGTGCGCTGGTACTGACAGGTATTGCTGTCAGTCAGCGGCTTTATCGCCACGTTCGAGTTGGAACTGCCGGCTAGACCGTTTCAGGCTGCGACGTCTTCGAGCGCGGAAACGATATCGCCGACGACGGACTTCACCAGCCCCTCATCGTCGCCTTCCGCCATCACCCGGATGACCGGCTCGGTGCCAGACGGGCGGATGACCAGCCTGCCGCTTTCGCCTAGACGTGACGTACCTTCCGCGATGGCATCGCGAACCGCTTTTTCGTCAAGTGGCTTGCCCTGCTTGTAGCGCACGTTCCTGAGGATCTGCGGCAGCGGTTCAAACAGCTTGCATAAATGCGATACCGGCTTGTCCCGCGACGCCACGACACCGAGGATTTGCAGCGCCGCGACGAGCCCGTCTCCGGTTGTCGAGAAATCGCTCAAAACGATGTGCCCCGACTGCTCGCCGCCGACGTTGTAACCGTGCTGGCGCATATGTTCCACGACATAACGGTCGCCGACCTGTGTTCGTTCAAGCGTCAGACCTATGGACTTCAGATAGCGCTCAAGTCCGAGATTGGACATCACCGTGGCAACTACGCCGGAGGCCGACAGCCGGCTTTCCTCGTGCCACGCCTGCGCGATAAGCGCCATGACCTGGTCGCCATCGACAATTTCGCCGTTCTCATCGGCAATGATCACGCGGTCAGCATCGCCATCCAGAGCTATGCCGATATCGGCACGCACTTCACGCACCTTCTCGCACATTCTTTCCGGGTAAGTGGAGCCGCACTTGGCATTGATGTTGAAACCGTCGGGCTCAACGCCGATTGAGATCACTTCCGCGCCGAGTTCCCACAGTGCCATGGGGGCAACCCGATAGGCGGCGCCGTTTGCGCAATCGACAACGATCCGCAAACCTTCAAGCCGCAGCTGCCGGGGAAATGTCCGCTTCGCGAACTCGATGTAGCGCGCTTGCGCATCCTCGATACGTTTGGCCCGCCCAATATGGTCCGCATCGGCGAGCACGGTGGAAATATCGGCATCGACGAGCCGCTCGATACTGAGTTCCACCTCATCGGAAAGCTTGTAACCGTCCGGCCCGAACAGCTTGATGCCGTTATCGCCGTATTCGTTATGCGAGGCCGAAATCATGACGCCGAGATCAGCGCGCAAGGAGCGCGTCAGCATGGCAACCGCAGGCGTCGGCAGCGGCCCGAACTGGAACACATTCATGCCCACCGAGGTAAAACCGGACACAAGGGCCGATTCGATCATGTAACCCGACAGCCGCGTATCCTTGCCGATAACAACACGATGCGGGTGATCGCCGCGCGTAAACACCGTGCCCGCCGCCATGCCGACACGCATGGCGACATCGGGCGTCATCGGCCAGGTATTGGCCTTGCCGCGTATTCCATCGGTTCCAAAATACTTGCGCACGTGTGCTCACTCACCGTTGTTGATCGTGTTTGATATGCCGGAATTGACCCCAGTTTAGGACATTCACGAAAAAATATCGTTAAATCTCAAGCGGTGTCCCCAAATATGCCGCGCCACGTGCGCACCGCCTGTACTGTCTCGTCGACATCGTGCACACGCAGGATCTGAACCCCCTGCATGAGACCCGTGAGTGCTGCCGCCACCGATCCAACGACCCGTTTGCCGGCGGCTTTTTCGCCTGTCAGCCTGCCGATGAACGCTTTGCGCGACACCCCCAGAAGCAGCGGCACACCGAGCCCGTGGAAGATCGCCAGTGAGCGCAACAGCTCATGATTGTGCACGAATGTCTTGCCGAAGCCGATGCCCGGATCGGCGATAATCCGCGCACGATCGATGCCCGCGGCCTCGCACACCGCAATGCGTTCGGCCAGGGCGTCGTAGACATCGAGAACCACGTCGTCATACGTCGGATTGTCCTGCATGACCTTCGGATCGCCGGCCGAATGCATGAGAATGACCGGTTTGCCGAGTTCACGCACGGTTGCCATCGCTTGCACATCGAAACGCAGCGCGGTGATGTCGTTGACGATTGCCGCGCCCGCATCGACGGCGCGGCGCATGACACCGGACTTGCGCGTGTCGATCGATATGGGAACGCCGCACCCGCGCACCCCCTCTATTACCGGCAAAACCCGTTCAAGCTCGCTCGCCTCCGACACCGCGTCGGCGCCGGGACGCGTGGACTCGCCGCCGATGTCGAGAATATCAGCACCGTTTTCCGCTAACGCCAGCCCTTGCGCCACGGCGCGCTGCGTGTCGGAAAACTCACCGCCATCGGAAAAGCTGTCCGGTGTGACGTTGACAACTCCCATGACCGACACCGCAGGCAGACCGGCATCGCGCAGACCATGCCGGGGCGCCGTCAGGCTCGACAGACACGCTTCTAGGTGGCCCTCAGAAGACGCCGCGAGATCGGCATAGGCGTGGCGCGTACGAAGGGTTTGTGCTCCCGTGCGCTCGATGAGTTCTGCCTGCGTAAACGCAACCGCGCCCCCGGCAAGCGCGCCTGCGAGGCCCTGGGCGACCGCATCTTGCGCATCCGGCCCCTGGAGCAGCCCGGTCGGGCGCAAGTAAGCCTGTGTCGTCATGAAAAACTTGTGCCCTAAGAATCTGTGCAAAGAAATCGGGCCGGACCCATCAGGATCCGGCCCGAGTGTGTCTCAAGCGCAAATGCAAGTGCAACCGTTCACGTTTGCGGTTGCGGCTCCATGTCACCGGCATCTTTGTCGTCTTCACTGCGCGATGCATTGCCCGTCACCGGCACTGCCGGCCCGGTTTCGCTCGGCGTATCGTCACCCGAATCGCGAACCGGCTCGCGGCCCTCAAGCAGACCCTTGATCTCATCGCCGGTCAGCGTTTCATACTCAAGCAAACCGTTCGCGACGGTGTGCAGGTCGGCCTTGTTCTTTTTCAAGAGATTGGTGGCCAGCTGATAGCCTTCATCGACAAGCATGTGAATTTCGCTGTCGACCAGCTTCTGCGTTTCTTCTGAAAGATTCTGCGTGCGCGTCACCGAATGGCCGAGGAACACTTCCTCCTCGTTATCGCCGTAAGCCAGGGGCCCAAGCTTGTCGCTCATGCCGTACTGGGTGACCATGGCGCGCGCCAGAGTGGTCGCCATCTTGATGTCGGACGATGCGCCGGAAGTGACCTTTTCCTCGCCGAAGATCAGCTCTTCCGCAACACGGCCGCCCATGGCAACCGCGATGTCGGCTTTCATCTTGGCGCGCGTCACCGAAAGGTGATC
The DNA here is from genome assembly GCA_021775755.1 of Hyphomicrobiales bacterium. Lineage (GTDB taxonomy): Bacteria > Pseudomonadota > Alphaproteobacteria > Rhizobiales > JAJFHB01 > JAJFHE01. The sequence continues at coordinate 121,075 of JAJFHE010000033.1, forward strand.
GCGTTCGGGAAGCCGCATGACCATGCCGAGTGCACGGCCGCGCGGGATGATTGTCGCCTTGTGCACCGGATCGGACGCTTCGAGATTGAGCGCAATCAGAGCGTGGCCGCCTTCATGATAGGCCGTCAGCTTCTTCTCTTCCTCGCTCATCACCAGCGAACGTCGTTCGGCGCCCATGAGCACCTTGTCCTTGGCGTCCTCGAAATCCTGTTGCATCACTAGACGCTTCGAACGCCGTGCCGCAAGAAGCGCGGCTTCGTTCACCAGATTTGCGAGGTCGGCGCCGGAGAACCCGGGCGTGCCGCGCGCAATAACCTTCGGCTCGACATCGGGCGCTAGCGGAACTTTGCGCATATGCACCCTGAGGATTTTTTCGCGGCCCATGATGTCCGGGTTCGGCACGACAACCTGACGGTCGAAGCGTCCCGGACGCAGGAGCGCCGGGTCAAGCACGTCCGGCCGGTTTGTCGCGGCAATGAGGATGACGCCTTCATTGGCCTCGAAACCGTCCATCTCGACAAGCAGCTGATTGAGCGTTTGCTCGCGCTCGTCGTTACCGCCGCCAAGACCGGCACCGCGGTGGCGGCCAACCGCATCGATTTCGTCGATGAAGATAATGCAGGGTGCGTTCTTCTTCGCCTGCTCGAACATATCGCGCACCCGGCTCGCACCGACGCCGACAAACATCTCGACGAAATCGGAACCGGAGATCGTGAAGAACGGAACATTGGCTTCGCCGGCAATAGCGCGCGCCAGCAGCGTTTTACCCGTGCCCGGCGGTCCGACGAGAAGCGCACCTTTCGGGATACGCCCGCCAAGACGCTGGAACTTGTGCGGATCCTTGAGGAATTCAACGATTTCCTCAACATCCTCCTTGGCCTCGTCAATGCCGGCGACGTCGTCAAAGGTTACCCTTCCGTGCCGCTCGGTGAGAAGTTTGGCCTTGGACTTGCCGAAACCCATGGCCTTGCCGCCGCCCGACTGCATCTGGCGCATGAAGAAGATCCACACCCCGATCAGCAGCAGCATCGGGAACCACGAGATCAGCACTCCGAGCAGCGACGGCACGTCGTCGCTTTCCGGCTGCGCCGCGATCGTCACGCCCTTCTGATGCAGGCGCTCCACGAGATTGGCATCCTGCGGCACAAATGTGTGGAACGTCCGGTCGTCCATAAAGTGACCGGTGACCGTTTCTCCCGAGATCGTGACATCTCGGATATTGCCGCGCTCGACTTCCGTCAGGAGCTTGGAAAAGCTGATTTCATCGTTTGCGGGACCGCGTTGGGCGGGGCCCTGGAACAGGTTGAACAGAGCCACCAGCAACAAAGCAATGATGACCCATACGGCAAAGTTCCGAAAATTATTCACGCGCGGTCCTTTCGCACTGAAACTCGCGCGCTGGCCGCTTCGCCCGAGACGAAGGCCGACGCACGGGAAAACCTCTGAAGGTGACTCATAAAATAGGACTCACATCCCGTTTTGCCAAGGCTAACTGAGTCATCTGGCTCAGGAAAAGCAAGTGGCATGCCAGATCGCCGCACATATAGCAGCCGGAGACAAATTTTGCATTAACTCACCGCAGCCATGGGCAGGCGGCCCTGACCATGTACGGCACTCTTAAATGGCGCCGAGACGATCAACGACCTTTGCGCCCTCAACCAGCGGAAAATTGCAGAAATCTGCCGAAAATTTAACGTGAGTGTTCGCATCCGCATCCCTGTATCCAAGGTGGGGCACTGCGATCAGCCGGTCGAGGTGCCAAAGGGACACCAGGCCTTCGCGGTAGGTTTTGGGGCAACTGAGCCCGGATTTTCGGACCTCGGCCCAGCCGTCGTCCATCAGCGCACGCACGCAGAATTTACCGTCAGGGGCCGCTGACGTGCCGGAACAGTCCACTTTGACGCGAAATCTGCCATCCCACAGCTGCGATGTTCCAGGCACAACCGCATCGCCGCTGCGGCTCATGCGACCGGCTTCGCGCACCAGGATGATCTCGCCGCCTCCAGACACGATGTGACATCCGCCAAAGGTGCCTTTCCACCCCTCATCTTCACTCAGCGTCCCGGCCGTGCGTTCGAGCCCGGCCGCACTCAGGTGCGTGTCCGATCCTCCCCCCGCCCGCAGACAACCGCTCAACAGGCGCAACCTGATTTCTTCCGGCTGGTCGAGCCAGGGAGTACGAAGAATTGCAAAGACGCCGGCGGGATCGACCTCGACGCAGGTCGCCATCGCGCGTGCCACCGCATCGTCGATCGCGGCGCGCACCCTGCGCAATCGTGCCGCGGTAAGCGCCAGACTGTCCGTACTCAAGCCGAGAGCACTCAGCTCAGGCGCGGCTTTGCGCACCCGGATGCGCTCAAACTGCGGGTCCTCATTGCTTGGGTCATCGATCCACATCACCCCGCGCGCACCGAGATAATCGCGTAGTGCGTGTCGTTGCAGATCGAGCAGTGGCCGCACCAGCGAGATGCCTGCGCGCAACGATACCGGAGCCATACCGCTCAACCCGTCAAGTCCGCTGCCGCGCGCCAGACGCATGATCACCGTTTCGGCCTGATCGTCCTGGGTATGCGCCACGCCAAGATGCGTCGCACCATGCGCCACGCACCAGTCGGTCATTAGCCCGTAACGCGCCTCCCGGGCCTTTTCCGGGAGGCCGGCTTCGGGTTTGTCTCCGCGCCAGGCGAGCGTTTCGTGGCGCATGTCGAGCGCCGCACACGCGGCCGCAACAGCCTCTGCCTCGTCGCCCGAACCCTCCCGCAGACGGTGATCCACCGTCAGCACGCTTACCTCCGGCGCCTCGGACCCAAGCGTTACACGCCAGTCCTGCACCAGATGCAACAAGGCAAGGCTGTCCGAGCCGCCGGAAACTGCAAGCGCAATATGGGGAGCACTGGTGAGCGCCTCAAACCGGCGCGCCAGATCGCGCGGCGTTCCTAGCCCCTGAGCCGTGTCAGCAGCCGGCACGGCGGCGTTCCCGCACCGCAAGGCTACGGATGGTTTCCGAGGCGTTCGGAAATTCCTGCTGCACCTGAGCGAAACTCGCGCAGGCCTGCTGCTTCTGTCCGAGATTTTTCAGCGACATAGCGAGCTTCAACAGGCTGTCGGGTGCCTTCGCGCTGGAATGAAAATCCCGGTAGCCGATAAGGAATGCCGCGGCGGCCGCGCGATAATCGCCACGCGCATAGTGCGCCTCGCCAAGCCAGTACTGCGCGTTGCCGGCAAGCTGATGGGTGCGGTAGCTTTGCAGGAATTGTTCGAAGCCCGACTGCGCACTCTCAAAGCGCCGGCGCAGGAGGTCGTCGTAGGACTGCTGATAAAGCGCATCCGCACCGCTCGTGGCGGCGTTGCCGAGAGCCGCCTGCTGCGAGGGCACGCTGCCATCGAGGGGCTGTGCTTCAACCGGCTCAGGCAGTGCCGAGGGCGAAGGCTGGCTCGGCTGCAGTTCCGACAGGGGAAGCGTTCCGAGAACCTGTGTGCCGGTGGCATTGTTGAGATTGACCGGCCCGGAACCGCCCGCGCCGTCGTCAATTCCTGGATACTGATTGAGGACGGAGAGGTCGCCATAGGGCGACAGCGCATCGTTCAGACCCGCAACCTGCGTACCGTTGTCGTTGCTCGCAGGCGGTGCCGCATTGCCGGACCGGCCGTCCCGTACCCGGCTTTCAAGCTCCTGAAAGCGGAATTCCGCGTCCTCGGAAAACCGGCGAAGCTGCTCGCTCAGCTGCTGCATTTGGAAATTCAGCTGCTGCACCTGGCCCAGAAGGTTGCGCAGTTCCCCTTCGACCCGGTCGATGCGCAGCGACAGTCCGGCAGCCGTTGCGGGATCGGACCCGTAGGCCGGCGCCGGCGCGGGCTGCTGATAAACCGTTCCGCCACCGCCCTGCTCAATGCCGCGCAAACGATGCTCAAGCCGGATAATGCGATCGTAAAGAGAATCCCATTCCGTATTGCTTTGTGCGAGGCTCACGCCGCCGCTCCACAACAGCGCAGCGCACGACACCGCCAGCACAGGCGCGCGCCAGGGCACGCGGCATTTAAAAATCATCTCAGATAGTCTCCCGCACCGGCAATCATCTCACACCAAGCTCGTGTCAGGCCACCGAATGGTTCGCAGCCCCGACCTCCCGGTCGGCACTATATCCCGAATGAGCCGTTCCGAACAGCCACGGCGCGCGTCATCGCATAGCGGCAAATCCGGTCAGAACTGAGGCAAGCCTGAGGGCACGGCAACGTTCGGTTGCCGCGAAACACTTCGGTTCTGCCCGATTTTCAGATCAGGACTGCGCGCCGGATGTAAGGAGCGTCACGGACCGCCGGTTCTGCGACCAGCACGATTCCGCATCGCAGAGCGCCACCGGGCGTTCCTTGCCGTAGGAAATTGTATCGACGCGCGCCGGATTGATGCCCTGGCTGACGAGGAACGCCTTCGTGGTGTTTCCCCGCCGTGCGGACAGCGCGATATTGTATTCCCGCGTGCCGCGTTCATCGGCATGGCCTTCGACCTGAATGCGCACATTCGGATACAGCTTCAACCAGGCCGCCTGCCGCCGCAGCGTTTCGCGCGCCGCATCCGTCAAGGTTGCCGTGTCGGTCAGGAAAAACACGCGATCGCCGACATTGACGATGAAATCCCGCTCCGAACCAGGTGTCGCCGGTTCCGCATTTACGGCCCCGGGTTGCTCCGTATTCGTCGATTCACATGCCACCAGCGCCACTAGCGCAAGCCCCACCACTACCGCACGAAGAGCCGTTAGACGAATCATGCACTCATACTCCTTTCACAGCGATCTTCGCTATCTAGTATAGAAATCAGACACCTGAAGTGCGCAATCCTAGGGCATTCTGTCACAGTGATCAGAATTCCCGTAAATACGCGCAAATTGTACTGATTTATCTAGCCGTCACTGTGTATTACCCAACTTACTGTGCCACGCTTAGTTCATCAAGGGCGACCAAGCGGGGTCAGACGCAAAGTTCGGTGTCTGAATTTGCCGCTCATTGTACCCGGTCAGGTCTACTGAAAAGAGGTTCGGCCCACCGCGCTCGCCGCGACTTTCCCGAAAAAATATCAGCACCCGACCGTTCGGTGCCCAAGTAGGCCCCTCATTGTGATAACCCTCGGTTAATATTCTCTCACCAGAACCGTCGGGACGCATGACACCGATAAGAAACTTGCCGCGCGACAACTTGGTGAAGGCGATGAGATCGCCGCGCGGCGACCACACGGGCGTAGAATACCGCCCTTCACCAAAGCTGATACGCCGCTGGTTCGAACCGTCCGAGCTCATCACGTAGATCTGCTGGTTGCCGCTGCGGTCCGAGGTGAAGGTCACCATTGAGCTGTCGGGCGCATAGGAAGGTGACGTATCGATTGCCGGCGTATTGGTAAGGCGCTGGGTGCGCCGCGTCTGCAGATCCATTGTATAGATGTTGGCATTGCCGCCCTGCTGCAGCGACATGATGACCTGCCGGCCGTCCGGCGAAAAACGCGGTGCAAACGTCATGCCCGGAAAGTCGCCGACGATCTGACGCTGGCCGGTCTCTATATTGTAGATGTAGACGCGCGCCTGGCCGCCCGCATAGGACATATAGGCGATCTCCTGAGCGCGCGGATTGAAGCGCGGCGTCAGCACGAGGTTTTCGCCGTTGGTCAGGCGCCTGAAATTGGCTCCGTCCTGATCCATCATGACCAGCCGCTTGATGCGCTGATCCTTGGGTCCGGATTCTTCGATGAACACGACGCGCGAATCGAAATAGCCGGACTCCCCGGTTAGCCGCTCGTAAATGGCATCAGAGATCAGATGCCCGATGCGGCGCCAGTTGCGCGGTGTCGTGAAGAACTGAAAACCGGTCATCTGCTGTTGCGAGAGCACATCCCACAAGCGGAACTCCGCCTTGATGCGGCCATCGCTTTGCAGGGACACCCGGCCCGTGACAAGTGCCTGCGCATTGATGATGCGCCAGTCGCCGAACCGGGGTTGGGCGTTAAAGTCGGTAATCCGCTCGATGAACGCTTCGCGTGCAATCGGCTTGAACAACCCCGATCTTGCGAGGTTGTTGGTGATGACACCGACAATGTCGGTTGCAAACTGGCGCTCGCGGTCGTCGCCGCCGAGAAAATCCGCCACCGCGACCGGCAAAGGCTCGACATTACCGCGCGTAATATCGATCTCGATCAGCGCGTAGGCCTTGTAAGGCCCCGCGAGCACGAGAGATACCGCCAGCACGAGAGTTGCCAGCAGCGCCTTTCCGGCACCTCCCAACTGTGTCGACATTGACCTCATTGCCTCATCCTTGATCCGCATTAGCCCTAGCTACGAAACATCTTGCTCGGGTCGAAATTGATGATGATTTCGCGCCACGCTCCGAATTTCTCCGCAGGCATATCATAAGGTTGGCACCGAATGACAGCCCGGCGTGCCGCTTCGGCCGCGGCACGGAACTGCGCGTTGGAACTGGTGTTGAGGAATTCCGGCGCCCCGTCGAGCCGGCCATCCTGGTGCAGATAGATCTTCAGCCTGACGAGCAGAGATTCCGCACCGGAGACCCCGATCGGCGGGCTCCAGCACTTCTCGATCTGCCGGATCAACGCGCCACGTTCATCCGCACTCACCACCGCGTCCGTGCCAACCGGTGTCGGCGTCTGACTGTAATCGGGCTGGCCGGTTTCCTCCGGCTGCTCTACCGGTGCCGGCTCGTTTTCTTCCGGCAGCTTGTCGAGCAGCGCTGCAATGTTGTCCGGATCGAACCGGTCAGGCTCAGGATCCGGGCGCCGGGGCGGCGGCTCCGGCTTGGCCGGTGGCAGCGGATAGGAGATCTGTTCCTCTGCCGGTGCCTCCGGTTCAGGCTCTGGAACGGCTTCGGGCACAAGCTCAGGTTCCGGTGGCGGCGTTGGCGCTTCCGGCTCCGGCAGTGCTGCAACTTCCTCGGGCTCGGACGGCTCCGGCTCCGGCGGCAGCGGCTCGGCCTCCTCAACCGGTTCGGGCAGCTCTTCCGGCGGCACCTCGTCAGTGCTGGCGCGCAGCCGGTTGAAATCCTCGATCGTCAGAATGTCGACGGGCACCGACTCTTCGCCGGTCAGCTCGAACTCTTCAGGATCGGGCAGCGCCAGGGCCGCCGACAGAAGCAGCGCTGAATGCACAAAAACCGATACTGACAGGCTCCAACGCATCAAAATTCCATCAGGACATTCTTTGTCTACTCGGTATTTTCGAGATCGGTCACCAGACCGATACGATTGAATCCGGCCGCGCTGATCGTTCCCATAACCTTCATCACAGTACCGTAGTCGACCCGCCTGTCGCCACGCACATAGATCCGTTGATCATAGCCGTTCTCACTGATCGCAAGTAATTTCGGCACAATTTTGTCGATTTCTATCTCTGTTTCCTGCAGGAACACGCGGCCTTGCGTGTCTACCGTAATGGTCAGCGGCTCCTTGTCGCCCTGCAGCGGATTGGCCTGCGTCTCCGGCAGTTCGATCGGCACGCCAACAGTCAGCAGCGGCGCGGCGATCATGAACACGATGAGCAGCACCAGCATGACGTCGACGAACGGCGTGACGTTGATCTCCGCCATCGGCACATAACTCCGCCGTCGGCGGCGCCCGCCGCCCATGTCAGATCCCGGCATCGACATGCCCATGGTCTATCCCCGTTCGTCGAGTTGCCGCGACACTATGGCGATAAATTCGTCGGCAAAGTTGTCCATACGCGCGCCGTGCCGCGTCAGGTCCGTGGAGAACTTGTTGTAGAATATCACCGCCGGAATGGCCGCAAGCAGCCCAAGCGCGGTGGCGAACAGTGCTTCCGCGATACCCGGCGCGACCACGGCAAGGTTGGTGTTTTCGCTGACCGCGATGGCCTGAAAGCTGGTCATGATTCCCCACACGGTTCCGAACAGGCCGATGAACGGCGCTGTGGCACCGACGGTTGCAAGAAACAGGAGGCGACGCTCCAGCCGCCCCATCTCCTTTTGAATGGTGACATCCATGACCTTCTGGATACGCATCTGCAGGCCGGCAAAACCGCTCCGCGCGGCGCTGTCCTGGCTGCGCTTCCATTCGCGCATTGCCGCCATGAACAGCGACGACAGCGCGTGATTGGTATTAGGCCCGAGCGCCAGATAAAGCTCTTCCAGCGATTGGCCGGACCAAAACTGCTGTTCGAACTTGTCGGCGGCGCGTCGCATGCGCCGGAACGCGAACAGTTTTTCGAAAATGATTGCCCAGGTCCATATCGACGACATCACAAGGCCGACGACAACGATCTTGACGACGATGTGCGCCTGCAGAAACAGCGAAAACAGCGAGATGTCGACCGCAGCCGCGTCGGGCACCCCGGCCGCAAGCTGGGCGGGTATTACTAAGGCGAGCATAATGTCTCTTCGCTAGAGATTGTCCGGTTACTGATCTGACTCGAGATACCAACACCCGGCGCCTCGCGTACCACACTCAAAACCCGTACACGCACCAGTAAATTCGGCGCATATGAGCCGCCAGAGTGTGTTGAAACTAGGGCATTTACCCCAATGCCCGCAGACGATTCACGTCCCGGCGCCGCCGCAGGCTCTGTTGATCACATGTTCCGCCTGATGACAACCCACTGAACGTTAACGATTGGTTACGAAGCACATGAAATCGCTGGCAGCGTGAGGCCGGACGTCAGGGGATATGCGCCCCTCAACGACGTCGTCATCGCCGCCTTTATCAAGCAGCCATGTCGCTACTCTCAACCGAACTCACGTCTACGCACGACTTGGTGAGCCGCCTTGCATCGGGATGCGCCCTGATCCATCTACGGTCGGACCCACTGTCGCAATCCAAAGGTATTCAAGCCGTGCACTTTGCCTCCATTCAGTTCCGTGAACTTTTCACGGCGTTGCTGATCGCCGCCACAATCGCCTTCGCACCCTCGCAGGCTTCCGCCGCCGACAGTGAGGCTGCCATTGCAAACCACAGCCGAAATCTGCTCTTCGGATCACCGCTGGAATTTCAAACATCTTTGGCAGCCTTGAATGCACGTGGCCAAACCGACGTGACGGCTATCATGATACTCGCCCTGCGTTACAGGGATAACGGCACATCCGAACTCACAGCTTCGCTCGCCGCGCTCACCGGCCACGCCGCCGGCAACTGGTTCGACTGGATGGTATGGCAGGAACAACATTCCGAACCGGCGCCACACTCAAGCTATGCCGACATCAAACTGGAACTTTTCCAACGCATTGATCCTGAGTTCCAGCGCTTCTTTCCCGATGCCGAGACCCTTGAAGAGATGCGGATCGATTTCACCGAAGTCACGTGGGGCGGTGTCAGGGTTGACGGCATTCCGTCATTGGACAATCCGGAACTGATTTCCGGCCCCCAGGCATCCTATCTACAGGACGAAGACCTGGTGTTTGGCGTTGAGATAAACGGCGATACCCGTGCCTATCCGTTGCGCATCATGGGCTGGCACGAAATGTTCAACGAGACTATCGGCGGTGTTCCGGTGGTGCTTGCCTACTGCACATTATGCGGTTCGGGAATATTATTCGAAACGGAAGTAGAGGGCCGTGCCGAACCGTTTGTATTCGGCTCATCCGGACTTCTTTATCGCTCAAACAAGCTGATGTTCGACCGCGAAACGAACAGTCTGTGGAACCAGTTCACCGGCCGCCCGGTATCGGGACCACTCGTCGGCAGCACCATCGAACTCAAAATACGGCCCGTCGCCATCACCAGTTGGGCAAACTGGTACACCGCACATCCAGATACCCGCGTCCTCTCTCATGAGACCGGCCACCGGCGCAACTATGGCTCAGGCGTGGTCTACCGCGATTACTTCGCAAGCCCGGACCTGATGTTTCCCACCGTGGTTGACGAAACTCTTTTCAAGCAAAAGAGTTACGTGTTCGGTATCCGCAATGTCGCTGCGTCGAAAGCCTGGCCAATCTCCGCGTTTGCCGGCGGCGCGATCATTAATGACCGCGTGGGCGCGCGCCCGGTGGTGCTTATCGGTGACGCCGCAACGCGAACCGTGCGCGCCTACGACCGTGGAGACCGGGAGTTTTCGGCAACGGAAGATCCTCGCAGCCTTGCAAGCGATGGGGCAAGCTGGCGCATCGGCGAGGAAGCACTCGTAGGGCCGGACGGCACCACGCTTGCCCGCATTCCCGGGCATATCGCCTACTGGTTCGCGTGGAACGGTTATCTCGGTACGGAGAGCGAAATTTACCGCGTCGGCGAATAACCCCGGCGGAGCCCCTTGAGCTCGGCTTCCAGCGCTGTGAGACGCTCTTTGACCACATGTACGATCTGAACCCAACCCACTGAGCGTTATCGAAATGGTACGGATCGGGCAAGCGTCACAGTTCGATGTACAACTGATCGCCCTCAAGCCTGACCGCATAAGTCTTGAGATCGAGGCAGACGGGCGCAGACAGCGCCTTGCCGCTTGGGATGTCGAAACGCCCACCATGCAGCGGACATTCGATGACCATCCCCGTGACCAACCCCTCTTCCAGATGCTGGTCTTCGTGGGTGCACAATCCATCGGTCGCGAAATATCCTTTTTCGGTCCTGTAGACGGCGTATGTCCGGTCGTCATGATCGAAGCGGATGAGATCCTCGTCGTCGATGTCATCTGCAGCACACACACGTACCCATTCGCTCATGGCTCAAGCCCCCCCCTGGACAGCCTCAATTGACGGTCAACGCACCGACCGTTGGGCAACACGCTCAAACCCGCCTTCGGTGATCATGTGCGGCGCCTGACGGATCGTCGCGGCTTTCGTGCTCATGCCAAGCGAGCGGCGGATAACTACGGACAGCACTTCAACATTGGTGCGAATAACGCCCGGGTCCGGGTCCGGCAACTGATCGGCAACCGCTTCACCTAACGCTTCAAGTCCGTAGAATGGAACCTGCGGGTAGAGGTGGTGCTCTACGTGATTGTTCATGTTCATGTAGAGGAACCGGCCAAGCCACGTCGTTTTGAACGAGCGGGTGCTTTCCAAAATGGAGGGCGAATCTTCTTGCATCTCCACATGCTGGATAAGCGTGAACAACATCATTACCGGCCCGCCAAGGAGACGTGGCAGGACCAAAAACCACAAGGGCCAGGTGACGTCCGCAATGATCAGCCCGGCAATCGCGCCATAAACGGCAAGAAAAATCCGCGCATTGCGCGTCATTTTCGCAAGCTCGCTTTCAGGCGTCACCGACCGCACGACGTCGGAGTAACGGCCACAGGCCAACTTCGGCAAATGGCTAGCATGAAACCGCAATAGCGCCAGTCCCGATACCTCAATAAGCCAGCCTTTGAAGTCCATCGGCGTATCGAACGGCATCTGGCTGTCCTTGTTCGTGTGCCAGGTGTAGGTGTGATGGTTGGTGTGCGTGTAGCGGCGCCGGAGCGGTTCTTCCATATAGAGCAGCGATGTCAGCCAGAACACCACTTCATTGAGCCAGCGCGTCCGAAACGCCGTGCCATGCGCCGTTTCGTGACTGAACGAATAGCTCGGCACAGTCAAAAACACACCGTGAAGAAACATCGCCGGCCACAGCCACCAGGTATCTAGTGCAAGCCACACAAGCGTGGCCGTCGCGCCAAGGCTCAAGCCCCATTGCACCAGATAGACAATCCCCGGCCGGTCGCTCCGGCGGGCAATCGCTTTCAGCTGCTTCTTGTCGATTTTGACGCCGCTCGATGCGGCATTCGTGGCCACAAATCCTGTCATCGGGGTTCCCTCACCGTACAGTCCGGGCCGAAATTGACATGCACGGGAGGCCTCCACAAACGAAAAAAAAGAATCTATACATTAGCTACACTTATAGCTTCCTTTTGGAGAGAGATCATGCGCGGGAAAGCCCTGCCGCCCCTCAACTGGTTACGCGCGTTCGAGGCCTCCGCCCGCCATCTGTCATTTACCGGCGCCGCCCACGAGCTGAACATGACCCAGTCGGCGGTCTCCCAGCACATCAAAAACCTGGAGCATTTTCTCGGGCGCGCCCTGTTCATCCGCCGCCCGCGCGCATTGTTGCTGACGGAAGACGGTTTCAACTATCTACCCATCGTGCAGGATGCCTTCGCCACTTTGACAGCAGGAACCCGCGCGCTCACCGGGTCGGACCGCGGCCGCATCCTGACGGTTCAGAGCAATTTGGCGTGGTCGACATTCTGGCTCGCCCCGCGGCTGCCGGATCTCCTTGCCAAACACCCCTGGCTGACCCTCAATCTGGTGACGCCGATCTGGGACCCTGAACGCACCGCGCCCGAGGCCGAAGTCGAAATTCGCTTTGGCCGCAGTCTTGGAACGGGGGTCGTGTCACACCGCCTCAACAACGACACCTCGTTTCCGGTTTGCAGCCCGAAGCTTGCGCGCGAAGACATCAGTTGGAGTGACACCACCTTGTTTGACTGCAGCGGCATTCTGGCGAACTGGGAGGCATGGCTAGCCGATCAGGGCGAGCGTCTGCCGAAAGACAAGATGATCAATCTCGCTTCTACCTTCGTAATCACGCTCAACGCAGCCGCCGCGTCGGCCGGGTTCGCTATGGCGCATGAGACGCTTTCAGGCGACCTCATTGCGCGCGGCGTTCTCGTGCGCCCGTTCGAGCACGCAATCGATATGGCCGATGGTTATCACCTGATCCCGCCGGCCCGCCACGCCGAAACCCCGGCAAGCCGTGCCTTTGCAGGCTGGGTGCTCGAACAATTCGGCAACCCGCCCGTCACGCAAACGCCGTGAGACACAAGCCTGGATTTCATCAAATGGGCTTTGGGTCAGCCATCACGTTACCGTCAGCACCAGCGTTTAAGGTTTAGTCGCGTTCGACGCGAAGCTAGACTTCGATGAACGGTCATAAGGGGCGACATGGACTCGTGGATCTTTGCGGTTGTCGTGGCTTGCGCCGGATTGGCCCTGTTCTTCTTCCTCTTCAGACACTACAAACAAACTGCTTTCAAACGCCATCAAAGCACCAAACCGGGCTTCGATCTCTTTCCGAAATATGAAGCGGATATTCATTATTCGCCCGCTGCGCTCCGCCGTGCCCTGACGGCAATATCTGGCAGTTCGTCGAGAAGATCTTGCTGGCCGCCGGCAACCGGTAAGCTGATTGAGGCACCATCCCCGCCTGCACCGCGGCAATCGATTGCATTCAGCCGCGTCGTGACAGGCATGGCAACGCCGCGATTGCGAAGACAAGAAAGGACGCCCCATAGGCCATCGCCGATACCGCCGCAACGAGGCCGTATTGCGTTCGGCTGTCATAGATCAGCGTCAGCCGCAGTGCTGAAGGAAGCGAAGGGACAATGACAACGCTTGACGACCTGTGGCGAAATGAAACCTGGCGGCAAATTCCAAATTGCCCCGGGCGTTACAAGCTGAGCCGCCGCGAACCTGGCATGACCCCTGTTGATCTGGTGGGTGAAATCCCGGCGCTGCGCGAGTATAACGTGCCCGCCTGCCGCGATATCGTCATCGTCACCGAATTGTCCGGCGGCGGCCTCATCTCCTACCGCCGTGCCAACGGCACGTATCTGCACACGTTGAACACGCCGGAGGGTTTTGTGCGCAAGCTTGGGCAACTGGGCATCGGTTAGGGCGGTAGCGGGGCAGCAAAATCGGCGAACGGCCTCGTGAGCCGCCAGCAAGGGAATGAAAGAGAATGCATCCAAATCCAGCGTTCCGAAAAACAAGCGAAAACAGAAACATCGAATTCGCCCGAGAACGGAGCTTTGGCGTTCTGGCCGTCAATGCGCAAGACGGGCCGTTGATCAGCCACGTTCCATTTCAGCTCTCCGAAGATGGCGCCAGTCTCGAGGCGCATCTGGTGCGCTCCAATCCGATTGTGCGGCTACTTCAAGAACCCGTCGCGGCGGTCATCGCGGTGTCGGACGGCGATGCATATATCTCGCCGGACTGGTATGGCGTTGAAAATCAAGTCCCGACCTGGAACTACGTCGCGGTACACCTGCGCGGCACGCTTTCACGCCTCGACGATGAAAAGCTGCACGGGGTCCTGGAGCGGCTGTCGGCCGCCATGGAAAGCCGGCTGGCGCCCAAGGCTCCGTGGAAGATCAGCAAAATGAATCGGGATATCTACACGAAGATGCAAAGGCAGATCGTCCCGCTCGCAATGCAGGTCGATGACATTCAGGGCACCTGGAAGCTGTCGCAGAACAAAAGCGCTGAAGCGCGCGAGGGCGCGGCGCAAGGTGTCAGAGGCGCCGGAGTAGGCTCTGAAACCGATAAAATGGCCAGCCTGATGGAACTCGTGCAGTCCGATTGAACCTCAACCGGATGGTTCCAGCCCGCGCGTGCAACCAGCAAGGCAAGGGTCTTCAATTTCCCCGCGGCACGAAGTAGAGCGGCTCGCCTGACAGGGAGCCGTAGGTGAAGGGCTCCTGCGCCTGCCCGGTGAGCTGCACGACCGTGTCGCGCACCTGACGGAACATCAGGCCGAGTTCAAGGTTTTCCGATCTCAAGTGCTTCAGGAGCGCGGTCGCGTAGGGACTGTTGGCGCCGTCTCCGTCCTGCGCCAATTGGCCGTGCCGTGCCGCATAGGCGACAAGCGTTCCCGCCCCCGGCTCCACCCGGCCGAGACCGCGCCCAAGCGAGCGCGTCGATGCCACCTGCATGCGGTTGGCGAACGGGTTGTTGCGGCAGGCATCGAGGATCGCCAGCCTTAGCGTTTTGGCGCCGCCCATGGCGCCGAGAAAGTCATCGAGTTCAAGCGCCTCGAAGCGCACATGGCTGTCGCGCTGCAGCCTGGCATCCACCGGGATCAGGTAGTTGCGCCCGTCGATCTCCAGACCGTGGCCGGCGAAATAGACGATCGCCCAGTCCGCCGTCGAGGCCTCGTCGGAGAACGCCCGCAAGGCATCGATGAGCGCATCGCGGCCAAGGTCGAGCTTCAGGGTTACGCTTGCAAACCCGACCTGCCTCAGCACATCGGCAACCGCGCGCGCATCGCTTTCAGGGTTGCGTAAGCGCGGTGCATTGGCATAGGCGGAGTTGCCAATGACGAGCGCCACCCGGCGGCCGATATCGCCTGTGGGAATGACATCAGGCGTTGGCGTTACGGATTGACCGGCGAGACCTTCGACGGATGCGGCATTGTTCCGGTAGCGCTGCGAGGAAGGGTTCAGCCGCGCAGCTTCGCTGTAGTCGCTCAACGCACGGTCGTATTGACCGAGCGCCTTGTGCGAGTTGCCACGCCCGTTAAATGCCAGCGCGTTACCCGCATCACGCCGGATGGCCTCCGAGTAGTTCGTAATCGCGCGGTCATAGAGCTGCTTGTCGTAATACGCATTGGCGCGCCCGTTATAGGCATGGACGTAGTTCGGATTGAGCCGCAAGGCTTCCGTATAATCGGTGATGGCACGGTCAAGATCGCCGCGGCGGCGATAGGCAATGCCGCGCCCGTTATAGGGATGATACAAGGTCGGGTTGAGCCGGATGGCATCGTTGTAGTCGGCAATCGCGCGGTCGAGATCGCCCTCATCGAGATAGGCGTTGCCGCGCCCGTTATAGGCGAGAGAATACCCCGGGCTGTGACGGATCGCTTCATTGTAATCTGCAATAGCGCGATCGTTGTCGCCCTTGCGCCGCCACGCGTTTCCGCGGCCGTTGTAGGCATAGTGGAAGCTCGGGCTGGCCTCGATCGCTGCATCGTAGTCGGCAATTGCGCGATCAACCTCGCCGAGATCGAGATAGGCGTTGGCGCGTCCGTTGAGAGCCTGATGGTATCGCGGATTGAGCCGGATGGCCTGGTTGTAGTCGGCGATCGCCTCCGCGTTCATGCCCTTGTCGCGATAGGTGTTGCCGCGTCCGTTGTAGGCCGTCGGATAATCGGGATCGAGGCGGATCGATTGCGTATAGTCGGCAATGGCAAGATCGTATTGCCGCTTCTTCTTGAACGCGTTGCCCCGCCCGTTGTAGGCATAGGCGTAGTTCGGATCGAGGCTTAGTGCCTGATTGTAGTCGGCAATGGCGCGGTCGTATTCGCCCATGGCGAGCAGCGCATTGCCGCGCCCGTTATAGCCAAAGACGTAGGACGGATCGAGCCGAATGGCCTTGGTGTAATCGGCGATCGCGTTGTCATACTGCCGCGTGTTTTTGTAGGCGTTGCCGCGGTTGTTATAGGCCCAGGCGAGATTGGCGCCGCTCCAGCGCCCGGACTCGATGGCGCGCGTACAGCCCGCAATCTTCGTCTCCCCGCGCCCCTTGACGCAGTCATCCGTATAATCCGCAAATACCGGCGCCGGCACACCCGCAAACAGCAGAAATGCGACGCCGAGGATAAGCATGACAACCCGTGCCATAAGCCCTCTCCCGCCTTTGGTTCCGGAGACAGGCAAACAGTGTAGCGCGGATCGGGCGGAGAGTCAGGGGGTGGGGAAATTGCAAGTTCTGTTTGACAGAACCCCTAAGGCGGAATACAATATTGAGTTGTGATCAGAAGTTTCGCAGCCAAAGACACCGAACGTTTGTTTTACGACAAGGCGGTGAAACGATTTTTGAGCTTCGAACGCCCAGCGCGCCGAAAGCTGCTACTCCTGGATGCCGCAACCTCGCTTGATGATCTGCGCGTTCCGCCCGGCAACCGGCTCGAAATTCTCACCGGCAAGCGCAAGGGGCAGCACAGCATACGTATCAATCGGCAGTGGCGCATTTGCTTTCGATGGCAGGACGGCGATGCCTGGGAGGCTGAAATTGTCGATTATCATTGATCAGGAAAGGAGAGCCCATGCCGGAAAGACTTGATCCGATTGCACCGGGCGAAATTCTGCTTGAAGAATTCCTGAGACCCCTCGGCGTAAGCCAGGAAAAGATCGCCCGCGATATCGATGTTCCCAAAAGCCGTGTTTCCGGCATCGTCAAGGGAACCCGCGCGATCACCGCCGACACGGCCTTGCGTCTGGGCGCGTTTTTCGGCACCACCGCCGAAATGTGGCTGAACCTTCAAACCTCCTACGACCTGAGGCGCGCTCGCCAGACAAACTGGCCGAAGATCGAAGGACGCATCAGGAAACTCGATGCGGCGGAAGTGACAGGGTAGCCCTGCGGCTCCCCACAAGCACGCGATCCGCCGCTCCGGGATACTCGACGGCACGGGAAACTCCAGCGCTCTCTATCATGTGAGTTGTATCCGGCAAAATCCGTGTAAAATGCCTGTGTTCGGCAACAACGCACCGGGGGAGCGATGGCCGGGGGCAACAATCCGACGACAGACGCCTATCTGGCGTCCGCCTGGTGGCAGCGGCGCAAGGCCCGCGCTGCATCAGGAAATGCAAAAATGGGACGCTAGGGAAAGCCCTCTCCGGTCCGTCGTATTTCAGTTGCGCCCAAGAGCACAGGTCTACGTCCATCGTGCGCGCTGGGTATTTGGCATGTTACTCATTGTCGCGGTCGCCGGACTGATTTTTTGTTTCTACATCCCGATTCTTCAGAACCAAAACGAGATTGAGCGGCAGACACACGAGCGAATCATTGAGCTGAAGCAGCGCGATCTCGACTTGCTTGACCGCCGCCGCGATTTGCTGCGCGACAATATCGCCGAACGTGTCGGTAAGATCTTCGTCGCAGTCAAGCTACCTGGCATCTCGGCACCCCTCGCCGACATCGGTATCGGGCCGCAGGGAGAAGCGGTGATCGTCGGGTGGGACGGCACCATACTCACGCGAGCACGCGGCGGAATAATCTGGACACCGCGCCCGGTCGAGGGGGTCACGGAACTCCTCTCCGCTATCGGCTTCGGACCCCAAGGAGAGGCGGTGATCGTCGGGTGGAACGGCACCATACTCACGCGCGCACCCGGCGGAACGAGCTGGACACCGCGCCCGGTCGAGGGGGTCACGGAAATCCTCTCCGGCACCGGCTTCGGGCCCCATGGAGAGGCGGTGATCGTCGGGTACAACGGCACCATACTCACACGCGCACCCGGCGAAACGAGCTGGACACCACGCCCGGTCGAGAGGATCACGGCAGACCTTTACGAAATCCGCTTCGGACCCCAGGGAGAAGCGGTGATCGTCGGGGACAACGGCACCATCCTCACGCGTGCACCCGGCGAGACGAGCTGGACACCTCGCCCGGTCGAAGATGCATCGGCAGCCCTTTACGACACCCGCTTCGGGCCGCAGGGAGAGGCGGTGATCGTCGGACAGAGAAGCACCATCCTTACGCGCGCGCGGCGAAACGGAATGGACACTGCGCCCGATCGAGGGTGTCTCGGCATACTTCATCGCCCTCCAATTCGGACCGCGGGGCGAAGCAGTGATCCTCGGCGTGGCCGGCAACGTGATCGACTACACCTCGCGATTTTCCCACGCAATCTCTCTCGCGGAAACAGACAGTAAATTGCGTGCCATCTATGACACGCTGCCCACTCATGAAAAACAAGCGTTGGAGTCGGAGAAATTGTCGGCCATTGTCGCCGAGCGGGATCGCGCGCAAAAGGATATTATGCAAGCGCGCAACGACATTGCCGACGCCGATCTTGGCACGCTTTCGCTCCGCCTGCGCCTCAGGGAATACCAGGCCTATGTGGACGAATGCGCACCAGACAGCGCTGTAGCTGCCGACGTCACCGCGTGCGCCGATGCCTACGAAAAGATCATGGATCGGACGGAGGAACAGGTCTGGTGGCAGACTCTGGCAGAAACAGTTCCGCCTGCCGTCCTCCTGCTGTTCCTGCTGGCAACCTTTGGCGGACTTTACTGCTACAATCTCCGCGTGGCGAGATTCTATGGCGGGTGTGCCGATGCACTTGACCTCCGTGCAAAACCCTTCGACAAGGAAAGTTTCGATGAGATCGTCGCGGCACTTGCCACCGACTAAGTCGAATTCCGCGTCACCAACACGCCGGTCGACAATGTTACGGAGATTGCGACAACCCTAATCTCGAAACCCAATTTGAAGCCTAGCGGGTAGTTACGTCTGCGGCGATCTGCGATCGTATGACATACGAAACGGCGTTGCTGCAGATGCGCGTGTCAAGCACGCGCATGACGCAGGGAAGGATATCAAACACCTCTCTCCGTCACGAATACCCGCTTACCCAAGATACTTTTCAAACCGCTTCAGGATATCGCGCGGAAAACGTTTCGGTCTCCCGTATCCATCAATCAGCGCGGCGGTGAGGGTAGCTTCGAACAGCACGTCGCCGTCGCGCTCGACACGCTGGTTCAGGTCGAACCGGGCGCCTCTGGCGGAGAGAAACCTTGTGCGCACCTCGACCACGTCGTCGATGCGGGCGGGAGCACGGAACAGGCTTTCCATGCGTGTCACGGTGAAGCCGGTTTGCTCCGCCGGGTCCTCAGGGGCCGCGAGGTCCTTGTGGTGGACGCCGAGCAGCCGCAGGAAGTCGGAGCGGCCGCGCTCGCAGAATTTCAGATAGTTGGCGTGATAGACCATGCCGGAGAAGTCGGTGTCTTCGTAATAAACGCGCACGGGCAACACATGGCCGCCCTCTTCGAGCCGGCCGGCAAGGTCGGGCCAGCGCGGTGCGTCAGTCATCGCCGCCGTCTTCGAAAAGCTCGACCTGAGCGGCGGCAAACCCGCCAGGCGTTGCAAGCCCGAGATGTGCGAACGCACCGCCTGTGAGAACGCGGCCGCGCGGCGTGCGGTTCACGAAACCCTGCTGAATGAGATAGGGCTCGATGATTTCCTCGATGGCATCGCGCGGCTCGGACAGGGAGGCGGCAATGGTTTCGATGCCGACAGGTCCGCCGCCGAAATTGACGGCAATGCATTTCAGATATCTGTGATCGAGCGCATCGAGACCGCGCGCATCAACCTCGAGATTGCCGAGCGCCCGGTCGGCAACTTGTTGGTCGATGAGGTCGGCGCCCTCGACGGCGGCGAAATCGCGCACCCGGCGCAGCAGCCTGCCGGCAATGCGTGGTGTGCCACGCGAGCGCCGGGCGATCTCGCGCGCACCGTCGTTCGACATCGCAACGCTCAGGACCCGCGCACCGCGCTCGACGATGGTGACGAGGTCTTTCTCGTCATAAAAATTGAGGCGCACCGGTATGCCGAAACGATCGCGCAGCGGCGTTGTCAAAAGCCCGGTGCGGGTCGTTGCCCCAACCAGCGTGAATCGCGCCAGATCGATGCGCACCGATCGCGCCGCCGGCCCCTCGCCGATGATGAGGTCGAGCTGGAAGTCCTCCATGGCCGGATAGAGGATTTCCTCAACCGCCGGATTGAGCCTGTGGATCTCGTCGATAAACAGCACATCGCGGTCGTCGAGATTGGTGAGAATGGCGGCAAGATCGCCGGCCTTGGCGATGACCGGACCAGAGGTGGCGCGGAAACCGACACCCAGTTCGCGCGCAACGATCTGCGCCAGCGTCGTCTTGCCAAGCCCCGGCGGGCCGGCAAAGAGCACGTGGTCGAGCGCCTCGCCGCGCGAGCGCGCCGCTTCGATAAAGACCCGCAGGTTGGCGCGGGCGCGCTCCTGACCGATAAATTCATCGAGCGCCAGAGGCCGCAATGATGTATCGGCATCGTCTTCCGCCTCAACCCGGTCGACCAGCCGCTCGTTCATCTGGCCAGCTCCTTCAGGGCATCGCGGATCAGGGTTTCAGCCGGTGCGTCGTCGCCCAGCGACTTCATCGCCCGCGCCACCGCGGCACCGGCGTGGGTCTGCTGATAGCCGAGATTGACCAGTGCGGAGACCGCGTCGGCCACAGGCGTTGCCGCTGCCGACTCCAGGCTGCCCTGAACCACGGCGAGAGACGGGTCCATGGCGCCCATCGAAGGCACCTTGTCTTTAAGTTCCGAGACGATGCGCTGTGCCACCTTCGGACCGACGCCCGGCGCGCGCGACACCTGCGCCTTGTCCTGCAGGGCGACGGCGTTCATGAGCTCGCTCGGGCGTAGCGTCGACAGGATCGCCAGCGCAACGCGCGTGCCGACGCCTTGCACCGTGAGCAGAATGCGGAACCAGTCGCGCTCTGCGTCCGTGGCAAATCCGAACAGGCGGATCTGGTCTTCGCGCACATAGGTTTCGATCGCCAGCATCAGGCCTTCGCCGGGACTTGGAAGACCCGAAAGCGTGTGACCTGAACACTGCACGTGGTAGCCGACGCCGCCGACGTCGATGATCACCCAGTCATCGCCATAAGAATCGACGAGGCCCTTGAGCTTGCCGATCATGGCGCGGCGCTCCCCAGCGCCCGTATCAGGCTCGTGTGTTCGCGGTGGTGTGCATGGGTAATTGCGACAGCAAGGGCGTCGGCGCTGTCGGCGCTGTCAGGCGAACATCTCGGCAGCAGCGTCGTCACCATCGCATGGATCTGGCGCTTGTCCGCATGGCCCGAACCGACCACCGATTTCTTGATGAGATTGGGCGCGTATTCGGCAACCTTCAGCCCGGCGCGCGCCGGCACCAGCAGCGCAATGCCGCGCGCCTGGCCAAGCTTGAGCGTCGCGGTAGCATCCTTGTTGACGAAAGTCTGCTCGACCGCCGCCTCGTCCGGCATCTGTGCATCGATCACCGCGCACAAACCCTCATGGAGCTGCACCAGGCGTTCGGCCAGCGAGAGATCCGCATCGGAGGACAGGGTTCCGTCGGCCACATAGCTAATCGACGTGCCCTGGCAGTCGATCACGCCCCATCCCGTCCGGCGCAGGCCGGGATCGATCCCGATGAGGCGTATCCTGGTGGACATGTGGTGCGGCGGCTCCCGGTGCCGGTTTCGCGTCAGGCGGCGGTCAGTTTCGCCAGCACATCTTCCGACACTTCGAAGTTGGCATAGACACTTTGCACATCGTCATCGTCTTCAAGCAACGAAATGAGCTTCATGAGCGTCGCCGCTTTGTCCTCATCGACCGGCGTCATGGTCTGAGGCCGCCACACGGCATTGACCGATTCGGGCGCACCCAGCGCCTTCTCAAGGCCGTTGGAAACATCCCCGAGATCTTCGAACGCGCAGGATATGATGTGCCCGCTTTCATCGGACTGCACATCCTCCGCACCCACCTCAATGGCGGCTTCGAACACCGTATCCGCATCGCCTGCACCGCCCTGGAACACAATCTCGCCGACCCGGTCGAAGCTAAAGGAAACCGATCCGGTTTCACCAAGGTTGCCGCCGTGTTTTGAAAACGTTGAGCGCACCGCACTTGCGGTTCGGTTGCGGTTGTCGGTCAGCGCCTCGACAATCACCGCGACGCCGCCGGGCCCGTAGCCTTCGTAGCGCACCTCTTCATAGGTGTCCGCATCGCCGGCTTCGGACTTTTTGATGGCGCGCTCGATATTGTCCTTCGGCATGTTCTGGCCGCGCGCGTTCTGGATTGCCAGCCGCAGCCTTGGATTCGAATCAATATCCGATCCGCCGACCTTGGCGGCGATGGTAATTTCGCGCGAAAGCTTTGAAAACATCTTGGAGCGCTTTTTGTCCTGCGCGCCCTTGCGGTACATGATGTTCTTGAATTGTGAGTGGCCAGCCATCCAGCCTCATCCTCCGGAAATTTCTCTGCCCGGCAGACGCTTGCACATACGCCCGCCCCGGCCTCGTTTGCCCCTTATAGGCCCGGGCATTGCGAAAATCCATAGGGGCCGCATCTCTCTTCCGCACGGTTAATTCAGCATTAAGGCTGCTCGGCGATGCTGGTGCGATCAGGCCTTGTAAAAAGTGAGTAAATGAGTATGCCGGACACCCGAACGACCGACGACACGCTGGACCGCCTCGACTGGACGGTCGACCACCTGACATCAACGGCAAGCATCTCGGTGCTGCAGCAGATCCAGCGGCTTGCGAGATCGAATACATGCTCACGCGAGGTTGTCGATTTCGCGCAATCTATCACCGCCAGCTGCAACAATGCCTACTCCGCGCTAATGGAGAGCTACGACAAGCTCATTCAGGACGACTGCGAAGATTCGGCCCGGCACCTGGAAAGCGCTCTGCAGCTGCTTGACGGTCTGTCACTGGAGGTCGAGGCCTATGATGTCGAAGCTGCCGTAAAATCCGCCGCAGCGGCCAAAGGTGCGCTTCAGGAAGCCTGAGCTCCCATCACCAGAAATCCGGCATCTGCGGTTCCAAAGCGCCACCCATGCGGATCAATCCGATCCTGGCGGCCAGCCCTGTCTGATCGTCGATCTCGACAGCGATGCCGCACGCGGTTCCCTCGCCTGCCGACGGCTGCAGGCGCTGGCTGTTGATGCGCCGCACGAAACGCGAGATCGGTTCCGCGCGGTCCATGCCGAGCACCGAATCATAGTCGCCGCACATACCCGCATCGCTCACATAGGCCGTGCCGCCCGGCAGCACCCGGTGGTCGCAGGTCGGCACATGGGTGTGGGTTCCGACAACGACACTGACGCGGCCATCGAGAAAATAGCCCATCGCCTGCTTTTCGGATGTCGCCTCGCCATGAAAGTCGACCAGCGTCACATCGCAGTCAGACTTCAGCGCGCAGGTCCCGACCTGGCGGTCGACCATGGCGAACGGGTCGTCGAGCGGGTCCATGAAGACGCGCGCCATGGCGTTGATGACCTGAACACGCATGCCGTTTCGCGCGCTGAACACATGCGCTCCCTTGCCAGGCGTGCTTCGGGGGTAATTGATCGGACGCAGCAGCGCCGGCTGAGCGGTGATAAAGTCGAGTGCCTCTTTTTGATCCCACGCGTGGTTGCCGAGTGTCACCACATCCGCCCCCGCCTGCACGAAATCTTTGAAGATTGACTCGGTAATACCAAACCCGCCGGCGGCATTTTCGCCGTTGACGACCACGAAGTCCGGGTCATAGCGCTCTTTGAGCTGCGGCAAATAGGTGGTGACCGCGGTGCGGCCCGGCCGTCCGACCACGTCGCCCAGAAAAATCAGTCGCATACACTCCCGCCTTCCATACGTTCGGCCCCCGCCATACACCGGAACGGCCCCTTTTCGGTAAGCATCCAGTCCAGCGGTTCATCATGCGCGTCACGCGCCACGCTTTCCACTTCCTGCGCCGAGAACGCAACGCCCACCGCGGTCACCGGACCTCGCCGTCTCAGGTGCTGCAGCGTGCGATCATAAAAGCCGCCGCCGTAGCCCAGCCTGTAGCCCGCACGGTCGAATGCGAGCAGGGGCACAAGCAGCACATCGGGTGTCACGCGCTTTGCGCCCTCGGTCGGGATCGGTATATCCCAGGTGTCCGGAACCAGCGGCTCGCCGGGCCGCCACGCACGAAACTCAAGCGGCGTCGCCGGTGCAAGCACAACCGGCAGCGCGGTAATCCAGCCCTCTTCCGCCAGCCGTTCCAGAAGACCGGTTGTATCGATTTCCTTCTGATAGGGATAAAACCCCGACACCGTGCCCGGCGTCCGCTGTCCGAGGAACGCCAGACCGCCACTGCGCAGGTTTCCCCGCGCCGCACCGCCGAACGCCGCAAACGCATCGGCGCGTGCCGCACGTGCCTGTTTGCGCAAGGTCTTCTTGACCGTGTCCGTGGTCATATGCGGAACCTCGCGTGAGGGCGTGTTGATCAGGACGCGAAGCCGCCGCAGCCGGTGGAGAAATTCGATCCCGGGCGCCTACGAGTGTAGGTGGGCGCCGAGTGACTGAACCCACGGGTCCAGTCAGGGTCAGCTCCCGTAAGGATCGGTAAGGCCCCGGGGATACAGTCTCCTGTCGCGCCGGGCAGCTTCGCTGGGCGTGTTGTATGCCGGGTCCGGCAAATAATCCAGACCAACAATCATTCCAAGGGCAGCAAAATCTGACCCACAATATGCGTCAATAATTTCTGCCCTTGGTATCACTTGGCCGCGGAGTTCATCTCCTCGGTGATGTGCTCGATGCGTTCCGCCGTCGAAGTCACCTTTTCAACCAGCGCATGCTCCAGCCCGCGCATGCGCTCGACCGCGGCGTTGCGGGCATCTTTCTGGCCTTCGATATCGGCTTCGAGGGTTTCAATCCTGCTGGACGCCTCGGACAGTTTGTCGGCAACAACGAGTGCGGCCATCAACAGCAGCCGGCTGTCGCCGACCTGTCCGAAAGTACGTTTGAGTTTGACGACTTCCGCATCGATCATCGAAGTCAACTCGATGAGATGCTCTTCCTCCCCTTCGTCGCACACCATATTGTAGGGCCGTTCATTAACGTGAACTATGACCTGAGGCATGTGGCTGGCCTCTCTCCCTTCATTCTTCTGTGTGACAAATGGCGCCGCGAACGCGGTTTGGCTGTCAGACCCCGCCGAGCAATGCACGGATGTTGTGCATAACTCCGTCGAGCCTCGCCGACACTTGTTCGTTCAGGTCGCCCAGCTGGCGCGCGTTTGACTTTACCGCATCAAGTTCATCGGCAAGCCTTGAGCGATCTTCTCTGAGAACATCCACTTCCCCTTGCAGGTTGCCATGCAGTTTGTTGCCATGTGCAGCGCGCACCGCCGCAGCTTCGAACGAATCCAAGGCCTTATCGAGGCGCGTCAGGGCCTGTTCGACATCTTTGTCCTCTGACATTTCCGATCCACCGCTACCATTCCCTAGAGTCGTCCCTACCCCAGTTTGAAGCTCACAACCGTTATGTTTCAAGTCTTGATTTGCGAGCGGCTGTGAGATTAGGCGCGGCCCCGTCCGCCCGTCAACCGGTCGAGAGCGCCCAATTGCAGGGCCTGTGCGCGAAATAGCCGCACGCTCTCGTGAACCCCGCTTCGCGGGTGCACCCATTGACACGCAAGGGGCAAGTGGTATTTGTGGCCGCGTTCAAATCGAGACCCAACCAGCAATGACCCCAGCCAAGCCCGCGGTTTCCACCGCACAGGAGGAAGCGGCAGACACGCAGACCGCCGCTGATCTCGCAAAGCACAAAAAAATGGCCGACGCCATACGCGTTCTCGCCATGGATGCCGTGCAGAATGCGAACTCCGGCCATCCCGGCATGCCCATGGGCATGGCCGATGTCGCGACGGTTCTGTTCACAAAGTTTTTGAAATTCGACCCGACGAGGCCCGAGTGGCCTGACCGCGACCGATTCGTATTGTCGGCGGGTCATGGCTCGATGCTGCTCTATGCATGCCTGCATCTGCTCGGCTGTGAAGATTTCACGATCGCTGAGTTGAAGAATTTTCGCCAGCTTGGCTCCAAGACGGCGGGTCACCCCGAATACGGCGTCGCCGCCGGCATAGAGACAACGACCGGGCCGCTCGGCCAGGGCATTTCCACCGCCGTTGGCATGGCATTGGCAGAGCGCCTGATGAATGCCCGCTTCGGCGATACGGTGATCGATCACCACACATTCGTGATCGCCGGCGACGGCGACCTCATGGAAGGCATTTCGCACGAGGCGATATCGCTTGCCGGCCATCTCAATCTGAACAAGCTGATCGTCCTCTTCGACGACAACGACATTTCAATCGACGGGCCTTTGTCGCTCGCCGAAAGCGGCGATCAGGTGCGCCGCTTCGAAGCGGCCGGCTGGGCGGCGGAACGCGTTGACGGTCATGATCCGCAGGCCATAGAGGCGGCCATATCCGCCGCGCGCAAATCGGACAAGCCAAGCCTCATTGCATGCAAGACCGTTATTGGCTACGGCGCGCCGAACAAACAGGGCACGTCGAGCACGCATGGCGCACCGCTTGGCGACGACGAAATCGCAGCTGCCCGCAAGGAACTTGGCTGGACCGCGGAGCCGTTCGATATACCCGCCGATATACGCGACGCGTGGCGCATTGCCGGCGTGCGCGGGTGCAAGAAACGCAAGGCCTGGGAAGAACGCCACGAGGCCATGGAAAACGGCGACCGTACGGAATTCGAACGCCGCCTTGCCGGCGAGCTTCCCGGCGGCCTCAATGCGGCCTTCACCGCCTTCAAGCGTCAACTCGCCGAAGACAAGCCCGCCCTTGCCACCCGCTCCGCATCGCAGAACGTGCTCGATGTCATTAATGCGATCGTGCCCGAAACGATCGGCGGCTCGGCTGATCTGACCGGCTCCAACAACACCCGCTCCGCTGACATGGCCGCCATTTCGGCGGATGACTTTTCAGGCCGCTTTATCCATTACGGCGTGCGCGAACACGCAATGGCCGCGGCCATGAACGGCATGGCGCTGCATGGCGGTGTGATCCCCTACAGCGGCACCTTCCTTGTGTTCTCCGACTATGCCCGCCCGGCCATGCGCCTGTCGGCACTCATGGAGCAACGGGTCATCCATGTGATGACACACGATTCAATTGGGCTTGGCGAAGACGGGCCGACGCACCAGCCGGTCGAGCATCTGGCGGCTCTGCGCGCCATTCCCAATCTTCAGGTGTTCCGCCCGGCTGACGCTACCGAGACGGCGGAATGCTGGCAGCTCGCGCTGGCATCGGCTGAAACACCGAGCGTGTTGGCGCTTACACGCCAAAAACTTCCCGCGGCGCGCACCGAATTCTCCGAGGAGAACCTGTGCGCGCGCGGAGCTTACGAGCTTGCGGCGGCAAGCGGCGGCGATGCCGAAGTCACGGTATTTGCATCGGGCTCTGAAGTTGAGATCGCGATGGAGGCAAAAGCCCGCCTTGAAGAAGCCGGCCATCCGACGCGGGTTGTGTCGGTACCGTGTTTTGAACTCTTCGACAAACAGCCCGACGCCTACCGCGAAGACATTATCGGCGATGCGCCCGTGCGCATTGCGGTCGAAGCCGCGATCGGCATGGGATGGAACCGGTTCATCGGCCCGGACGGGCACTTCATCGGCATGACCGGCTTTGGCGCAAGCGCTCCGGCGGCCGATCTCTACAAGCACTTCGGCATCACTGCCAAGGCAGTCGCCACGGCTGCCTCGGAACATCTTGAACGAATTTCCGGGCAGGAATGAGCCATTTGCCCTGGAGCGCATCCGGGCGGCCACGGCACATTTGGGGTGGCAGGTCCGAGCGGGCCGCAAACGCCCGGGTTTGAGAATTCGACAGGTTTACAAGAAGGAGAAACAGTATGGCTGTTCGCGTCGCAATCAACGGATTTGGCCGCATTGGCCGCCACATCCTGCGCGCCATTGCGGAATCGAAACGCAACGACATCGAGGTTGTCGCGATCAACGACCTGACCTCGTTCGAAATGTCGGGCTATCTCTTGCAGCACGACACCGTTCACGGACCGTTCGATGGCACGGTCACCGTCGCCGACAATGGTATCGACATCGGCTACGGCAAGATCAACTGCTACTCAGAACGCAATCCGGCGGACCTGCCATGGGGCGATCTTGGCATTGACGTGGCGCTCGAATGTACCGGTGTTTTCGCCAGCAAGGAAAAGGCGTCCGCCCATCTCGATGCCGGCGCCAAGCGGGTTCTCGTATCGGCTCCCGCCACAGGCGCGGATCTGACCGTTGTATACGGCGTCAACCACGATCAGCTCGAAGCCAGCCACACGGTTGTGTCCAACGCATCGTGCACCACCAATTGCCTGGCACCTGTCGCCAAGATACTGCACGATCTGTGCGGCATCGAACGCGGTTTCATGACGACCATCCATGCTTATACCGGCGACCAGCGTCTCGTTGACACCGAGCATTCCGACAGCCGCCGCGCCCGCGCCGCCGCTCTCAACATGATCCCGACCTCCACTGGTGCCGCCCGGGCGATCGGACTCGTTCTTCCCGAACTCGCCGGCAAGCTCGATGGCACCTCGATCCGCGTGCCGACGCCGAATGTTTCGCTCGTCGATCTCGTTTTCGTGCCCGGCAAGCCGGTAACGGTCGAGCAGGTCAACGATGCGATGAGCGCAGCGGCCACCGGCCCCTTGAGCGGCATCGTTGACGTAAACTCGCTTGAGCTCGTATCGAGCGACTTCAATCACCGTGCGGCCTCATCGACATTCGATTTGACACAGACCCAGATTGTCGATGGCGGGTTGGTCCGCATCGTCAGCTGGTATGACAACGAATGGGGCTTCTCCAACCGCATGAGCGATACCGCTGTCCATCTGGGCGGACTCTAGAGCAGCACTCCTCGTAGAAGGAATGGCGACGTGACCGCATACCGGACACTCGATGACCTGGACGCACCGGGCCAGCGCGTGCTTGTGCGCGCCGATCTCAACGTGCCGGTGAGCGGGGGTAAGGTTTCCGACCTCACGCGCATGGAGCGCTTGGCGCCGACGGTGCAAGAGCTCGCCGACGCAGGAGCGGTGGTTGTGTTGCTGTCGCATTTTGCGCGACCCGAAGGGAGGGTTGTGCCGGATATGTCGCTGGCGCAGGTGGTGGGCGCCCTTTCAGACGTGCTGGGCAGACCTGTGACCTTCGTCGCCACCGACTGGAGCGACGGTGCTGCTGCGGAGGCGGTTGCCAAAGCAGATCCAGGCACAATCTTGCTAATGGAAAATACGCGCTTTCACGCCGGCGAAGAGGCCAACGACGCGGAGTTTGTATCGCATCTGGCGAGCCTCGGCGATGCCTTCGTCAATGATGCGTTCTCCACCGCGCACCGCGCACACGCTTCGACCGAAGGCATTGCACACCGCCTGCCTTCTTATGCGGGCCGCGCCATGCAGACCGAGCTGGATGCTCTCGGCCGCGCGCTCGGCGATCCCGAACACCCGGTTACAGCAGTCGTCGGCGGCGCCAAGATTTCCACGAAGCTCGATCTGCTCGGATCTCTGAGTGCCAAGGTCGACACACTGATCATCGGCGGCGGTATGGCCAACACATTTCTCGCCGCGCAGGGCACGGGCGTCGGTAAGTCCTTGTGCGAGCATGATCTGCTGGACACCGCCCGCGGCATCCTTGAAGAGGCCGCCCGCAATAGCTGCCGCATCCTTCTGCCGCACGATGTTGTTGTTGCGCACGAGTTCAAAGCGGGCGCAAAATGGCGCACGGCATCCGTTGACGAGGTTATGGACGACGAAATGATCCTCGACACCGGCCCCGCTACGGGAGCTAAAATCGAGAGCATTTTCGAAGCATCGAAAACCCTTGTCTGGAACGGTCCGCTGGGCGCGTTCGAGATCGATCCTTTCGATGCAGCAACGAATCGCGCCGCCCGGTGCGCCGCAAATCTGACCCGAAGCGGTCGGCTGCTAACGGTCGCAGGTGGGGGCGACACGGTAGCGGCGCTCGCAAATGCAGGTGCCAGCGAGGATTTTTCCTATATATCCACAGCTGGCGGGGCTTTTCTCGAATGGCTGGAAGGCAAGGCCCTTCCTGGCGTAGAAATACTGCAACAGGCAGCATGAGCTACAACCACACGACGACGAAGACATGAGGCGGGTTAGATGACCGACAAACTTCAAGACATCGCGCAAGCCATGGTGGCGCAGGGAAAGGGCATTCTCGCAGCCGATGAAAGCTCAGGCACCATCAAAAAGCGATTCGATACCATTGGCGTGGACTCCACCGAAGACAACCGCCGCGACTATCGCGAAATGCTGTTCAGATGTACCGACGCGATGCGCGACCACATTTCCGGTGTCATCCTGTTTGACGAGACACTGCGCCAGAACGGTGCCGATGGCACGCCGCTGGCAGAAATCATAAGTGCAGCGGGCTCCATTCCCGGCATCAAGGTGGATGCCGGCGCCAAGGATCTGGCCGGCTGCCCCGGTGAAAAGGTGACCGAGGGGCTCGATGGTTTGCGCGAGCGGTTCCGCGAGTATCACGCGCTTGGCGCACGGTTCGCCAAGTGGCGCGCCGTCATCACCATTGCCGACGGTATTCCCAGCCGCACCTGCATTTCCGCCAACGCCCACGCCCTCGCCCGATATGCGGCGCTGTCGCAGGAAAACGGAATTGTGCCGATCGTCGAGCCGGAAGTCCTGATGGACGGTCCGCATACGATCGAGCGCTGCTATGAGGTGACCCAGGAGGTTCTGGAAACCGTCTACGCGGATCTTTACGACCAGCGTGTTGAGCTTGAAGGCACAATTCTCAAACCCAACATGATTCTGTCCGGCACCGAATGCGGCCGGCAGGCAGGCGTCGATGAGGTCGCCGAGCGTACTGTGTCGGTTCTTAAGCGCTGCGTTCCCGCCGCGGTACCGGGCATCTGTTTCCTCTCCGGCGGTCAGTCCGACGAGGATGCAACCGCGCATCTCTCCGCCATGAACGCCATGTACGATCTGCCGTGGCGATTGAGCTTCTCCTACGGCCGCGCCCTTCAGGCGGCACCGCTTAAGGCATGGCAAGGCAAGACGGAAAACGTAGCTTCCGCGCAATCGGCATTCGCACACCGCGCCCGTATGAACGGGCTCGCGGCAACCGGCTCCTGGTCGGCGCAGCTCGAACAGGCTGCCTGACGGGAATATCAACCTGGCAACCGTCGCAGCACGGCGGCGGCGAACAATAATCAGGCGGCGCCGGAGGCGCCGTCAATAAATTGCCAAATACATGCGTTAGCAGCCTGTGCAAAACGCCAGCCATGGGCAGGAAACGAACGATGACGAACGGCCGTTCAAGGCTATTTCTTGTGAGTCCGCCTAACCCGGACCCTGCCACGTTCCCCGCGGTCTTCGAAGCCGCGGCGGCGGCGGGCGACGTCGCCTCGCTGCTGCTGCGTTTCACCGACACAGCGGAGGCAACGCTCGATCTCATCGCCTCGATCATGCCGAGCGGCTACGATCACAATGTCGCGATTATCGTTGAGGGCGACGCCGAGCTTGCCGCCAACAGTGGCGCCGATGGCGTGCACATTGCCGCAAGCGCGGATGCTTATTCGGCAGCCCGCACGCTTTTGGGCTCCGACCGCGTGGTGGGCGCCCTGTCGAATGGGTCGCGGCATGCGGCCATGGAGCTTGGCGAGCTCGGCGTCGACTACATTGCCTTCGATCAGACGACACAGCTCGAAGTCGGATCGGTGCCCGGCGGCGAGACAGTCAATCCGTTGACCTGGTGGTCACAGCTGTTTGAGGTTCCTTGCGTCGGCTTCGATCCCGTTGAATGCGCGGACATCGCGCCCACCATCGCTGCGGGCGCGGATTTTATCCGGCCACCCGACGCCATGTGGTCATCGGCTGATCGCGCATCTGAAACCGTCCGGCGTTACAATACGCAAATCGATGCAACACAGTAGCCGGCTGAAGCTTCTGTTTGCCGCACTGCTGACCGCGGTGCTTGTCTTCTGCGGTACAGTACCGCCCGCATCCGCCAACTATGACGGTGCATTCGAAGCCTATGTCGCCCGCGACTACGACACGGCCTTCAGGCTTGCCCACGATGCTGCCAACGCCGGCGACGCCCGCGCCCAGACCATGCTGGGCTCATTGTATGCGCAAGGCCGCGGCGTCGCCCGCAACAAGCAAGAAGCGATAAGGTGGTATGAAACCGCATCGGGCCAGGGGCACGCAGGCGCCGATTTCGAGCTCGCTCTGCTCTATCTCGACGGCAGCTCTGGCGAAGCTGATCTTGCCCGCGCCATTGAGTTTTTTACCCGCGCTGCGGAAAAGAACCACGCGGTTGCGCAATTCAACCTGGCCCTGATTTATGCCGGCGCCGACGGCCGCCAGCCGAACTGGGAAAAGACCCACGAATGGCTTGCGCGTTCCGCCGAGCAGGGCTTCGCCGAAGCGCAATACAATCTCGGCGTACTGTACGCCCAGGGCAAGGGCGTTGAGGAAAATCAGGTGACCTCCGCGCACTGGATCGGTCTGGCGGCCCAGCAGGGTCTCTCCGACGCGGCTCTCGATTACGGCTTCATGGTGTTTCGTGGCCAGGGCGTACAAAAAAACGAACAGCTTGGTGCGCGCTGGCTGCTCTTCGCAGCGGAAAAAGGCAATGTCGTTGCGCAGAACCGCATGGCACGGCTTTACCGCGCCGGTGTCGCGGTTCAGACAGATCCGGTCGAAGCCGCCAAATGGCATATCCTGGCGCGCGAAGGCGGCCGCGTCGACGATAATCTCGATGAGTTCCTGGAAACTCTGACGCCTGAACAGCGTCAATCGGCGGACGAGCGCGTCAATGCCTGGCGCACTCAGTTTGCCGCTCAGGCGGCGGAGAACTAGTCCGCAAACTGGAGCGCTATGTCGCTTCACACTTGACATACCGGTGCGCGGCCAGACATACCGCGCGTGAAAACCGCGCGCCGCAATCGCATCGAGCCGGCCGCGCCAACCCGAACAGAGACCGCAATGAAGATCAATGGCAACGAAATCCGGCACGGAAACGTGCTGTCCCACAAGGGCGGCCTCTGGGTCGCCGTAAAAACCAATCATGTGAAACCCGGCAAGGGCGGTGCCTATGCCCAGGTTGAATTGAAAAACCTGGTTGATGGCACAAAGCTCAACGAACGGTTCCGCTCGTCGGAAACCGTGGAACGCATCCGCCTCGAACAGAAGGACTACCAGTTCCTGTTCGCCGAGGCCGACATGCTCACCTTCATGGACACTGAATCCTACGAGCAAATAGAACTGGCATCCGAATTTGTCGGCGAACGCGCACAGTTTCTGCAGGACGGCATGAAAGTCACGGTGGAGAGCTACGAAGGCAAACCGCTCGGCATATCCCTGCCCGAGCATGTGACCCTTGAGGTGACGGAAACCGAACCCACAATCAAAGGACAGACGGCATCATCGTCCTACAAGCCGGCGATCCTTGAAAACGGTGTGAGGGTCATGGTGCCGCCGTTTGTCACGACAGGCGAGAAAATCATCGTCGACACCAATGAAGTAACCTATGTCCGCCGTGCCGACTAGCAACGCGCACGCGCACTCTCACCGGAAGCTTCCCTGAAATGGCCCGATCTGCGATCCTCAATGTAATGTTCGGTGCGGCGCGCAAGGCCGCGCGCGGCCTGCAGCGCGACTTCGGCGAAGTTGAAAACCTCCAGGTGTCGCGCAAGGGGCCGGCCGACTTCGTCTCCGCCGCCGACCGCAAAGCGGAGGCGACTCTGGTTGAAGAGCTCGAACGCGTGCGCCCGGGCTATGGATTTTTGCTCGAGGAAGCCGGCTCCCGCCCGGGCCGGGACGCCACGCACCGGTGGATTATCGATCCACTCGACGGCACAACGAATTTTCTTCACGGCATCCCGCTGTTTGCCATTTCGATTGCGCTGGAACGCGGCGGAGAAGTCATCGCCGGGCTGGTTTACAACCCGATATCGGACGAGCTTTTCGCCGCCGAGAAGGGTCAGGGCGCGTTCTTCAACGACCGGCGCATGCGTGTCGCCGCACGCGAACATCTGGCAGACTCCGTTGTCTGTTGCGGCATCCCCCACCTCGCCCACGGCGATGCAACACTGTTTGCGCGCGAACTCACAGCTGTGCAGTCAAAAGTCGCCGGCATCCGCCGCACCGGAGCCGCCGCGCTCGATCTCGCATGGGTCGCGACCGGCCGCTTCGATGGCTTTTGGGAACGCGGGCTGCATATCTGGGATACCGCAGCCGGCTTGCTTCTGGTGCGCGAAGCCGGCGGCATGGCCGGCGACCTCGACAGGAAGGCCAACGTCGCAGAAACCGGCAACGTGCTTGCCGCCAACACAACGCTCTATGATTTGCTTGAACGCGAGCTCCGCAATGCCGCCAAAGAGCCGGTTGCCTGATCGCGCCGGCGGGTCTGGCATCGTTTCGACAAATTTCAGTGCAAGCTGCAGCTTCCCGGACGTATCACGCGCAAGCCGGACAACCCATACCAATCGTGTGCAGTTTGCGCGACAATCGGGTAATCTTTGATTCTCGTCCGGATGCGGCAAATGGACTGCGATAATGGTGACCGAACCAGAGCAAACTGTCCTCACATCACCAAGACTGTATTTCGCGCGAATGATCATCTTTTTGATCCTCGCCGCCTTTATCATCGCGATACTCTATATGCCGATACAGCGGGCATTTCTCGCCAATCCGGCATTGAACGGCCTGATCGTCGGCGTTCTTGTGCTGGGCATTGCCTATGCGTTCCGCCAGATCTTCCGGCTGTTTCCGGAAGTCAACTGGGTCAACAGTTTCCGCATCGCCGACCCGGGCCTTGAAATCCCCCATACGCCGGTGCTGCTCGGACCCATGTCGACGCTGCTCCGCGACCGCCAGGGCAGAATGCTCTTGTCGACACAGTCGATGCGCTCCCTGCTCGATTCCCTTGCCAGCCGGCTCGATGAGGCTCGCGACATTTCCCGCTACATGATCGGTCTTCTGATCTTTCTCGGCCTGCTCGGCACTTTCTGGGGTCTGCTTGAAACGGTAACCGCGGTCGGCAGCACGATCCGTTCGCTGGACATTTCGCAGACGGAAAGCGGCGTCGTGTTCGAGGAACTGAAAAACGGCCTCCAGGCGCCGCTGCAAGGCATGGGCACGGCGTTTTCATCATCGCTGTTCGGCCTCGCCGGCTCTCTGGTCCTGGGCTTTCTCGATCTCCAGGCAAGCCAGGCGCAAAACCGGTTTTACAACGATCTGGAAGACTGGCTCTCCTCCGTTACCGATATCGGCGCCGATGACGGCATGGGTTCCATCCCGCATCACTTGCGCATGGACCTGCGGGAAATGCAGCAGAATATCGAGCAGATAGACCAGACCCTGCACGACAATCTGGGGGGTGAGGGCGATGCGACTTCCGATATGGAATCCATCGAACTGCTTGCGGACGCCGTACACGGCCTTGTCAAACAAATGCGCGACGAACAGAAAGTGGTTCGCGAGTGGGCCCAGTCGCAAGCCGACCAGCAGACGGAAATGAAGGATGCGCTGCAGAAGCTGATCGAAGTCCAGAGCGCCCCGGCCCCGCGGCCCTCAAGATCGCGCGCGAAGAAAGGGGATAGTTGATCCATGCCCGCGCTGGCGCGCCGATCACGGCAGCAGGACTCGCTCTACTGGCCCGGCTTTGTCGATGCCATGGCGACGCTGTTGCTGGTCATCATCTTTCTGTTGTCGATCTTCATGATCGTACAGTTTCTGCTGGCACGGGATATCTCCGGTCAGGATACCGTGCTTGGCAGGTTGCGTTCGCAAATCGCCGGGTTATCGGAACTTCTGGCGCTGGAAAAGTCGAATACCGCCGAGCTTGAATCAACGCTTGCCGGCTTGACCGACAGCCTCACCGATTCCGATGCTGAAATTGTCCGGCTTCAGGGCCTGATCGAGAGCGAACGCGGCGAGGCATCGGCTGCCGGCGGGCGCATCAGCGCCCTGGAAGGGGAACTCGACGAAGAACGCGTCATTCGCGATCAGGCGCTGGCGCAGGTTGAACTCCTCAATCAACAGATCTCCGCCTTGCGCCGCCAGCTTGCCGCCCTTCAGGAGGCGCTCGACTCCTCCGAAGCGTCCGAGGAGCAAAACCAGGCTCAAATCGCCGATCTTGGCCGGCGTCTCAACGCGGCGCTGGCGCAACGCGTACAGCAGCTTGCCCGCTACCGCTCCGAATTCTTCGGCAAGTTGCGCGAAGTGCTGTCGGAGCGCTCCGACATCGAAATCGTCGGCGACCGGTTCGTATTTCAGGCGGAGGTGTTCTTCGCCAAGGGCGAGGCCACGCTCAATGAGCAGGGTCAGGGCGAACTGACACAACTGGCGCTCGCCCTGCTTGAGCTTGAATCGATCATTCCCCCGGAAATCAACTGGGTGCTGCGGGTCGATGGCCATACCGATTCCGACCCGATCCGTACCGCCCCGTTCCCCTCCAACTGGGAACTTTCCACCGCGCGCGCAATTTCGGTGGTGCGCTTCCTGATGTCCAATCAGGTGCCGCCAACCCGGGTAGTCGCCGCGGGCTTTGCGGAATTCCAGCCACTTGACCCTTCAGACACCGAAGACGCCAAACGCCGCAACCGCCGTATCGAGCTCAAGCTGACGGAGCGTTAGAGGGTTCTAATCATTGGCGAACTGCAATTCCGCCAGGCGCGCATAAAGCCCGTCTTCGCGCATGAGATCGTCGTGCGTTCCTTCCGCCGCTACCTTGCCGCCGTCCAGCACGACAATGCGGTCGGCGTTGCGCACGGTTGCAAGACGGTGCGCGATGACGAGCGTGGTGCGCCCCTCCATCAGATGATCGAGCGCGGTTTGCACCTTGCGCTCCGACTCCGCATCGAGCGCACTCGTTGCCTCGTCAAGGAGCAGGATGGGCGCATCCTTCAACAGTGCCCGCGCAACGGATATGCGCTGGCGCTGACCGCCCGAAAGCGTAACGCCGCGTTCTCCGAACACTGTGTCATAACCAAGCGGCAGGTCGCGGATAAAACCGTCCGCAAGTGCTGCCTCGGCAGCCCTGGTAACGGCGGCGTCCTCCGCATCCGGCCGGCCATAGCGGATATTGTCGCGTGCCGTTTCGGAAAAAATTACCGAATCCTGCGGCACGATCGAGCATCGCAGTCGCACTGCGTCCGGATCAGCCTGCGCAGTGTCGACGCCGTCAACGGAAATGCTCCCTGACGTCAGATTGTAGAACCTGAGAAGGAGGTTGAAGAGCGTCGTTTTTCCCGCCCCGGACGGCCCCACGATGGCAATGGTCTCGCCCTGGCGCACTTTGAGCGAAAAGCCGTTCAGCGCCGGGCTGTCCGGGCGCGAGGGATAGTGAAACACGACAGTGTCGAACACGATTTCGCCAAGCGGCGGCTCGGGCAGGTCGACCGGGTTTTCCGGCACGGCAATGGCCGGCTCCGTCGCCAGCAGTTCCGCAAGCCGTTCCGAAGCGCCGGCGGCCGACTGAAGTTGGCCCCAGATTTCGCTCAGTGCTCCCATAGCGCCGGCAGCGAACGCGGCGTAAAGCACGAACTGCGAGAGCTCGCCCGGCGAAATCCGCCCATCCAGCACATCGCGCGCGCCGTACCACAAAACTCCCACTACGCTCGCAAACGTGACGAAGATGATGCATGCGGTCAGCAGCGCCCGTGCACCCGTGCGCTGGCGCGCCGTATCGAACGCCTCTTCCGCCGCCACACCGAAACGCATCACGTCGGCGGTCTGACGCACGAACGCCTGCACCGTCTGGATGGCAGTCAGGCGTTCGGTCGCGAATGCCGCCGTATCGGCAAGCGAATCCTGCGCGCGCCGTGACAGCCGCCTTACCCAGCGGCCGAACACGACGAGCGGCAGGACGATGAACGGCAGTGCCAGCAGGACCAGTCCGCTCAACTTAATGCTGGTGATCACCATCATGGTGACCGCGCCGATGAGCAGGACCAGGTTTCTCAGCGCGATCGAAACCGACGACCCGAATGTTTCCTTGATCTGCGTCGTATCGGCGGTAAGCCTCGACAGAACCTCGCCTGTCCGCGTGGTTTCGTAAAACTCCGCGCTCAGGTCAGTCAGTTTCCGAAACACTGCGATCCGCAGATCCGCGACAACGCGCTCACCGATCCATGTGACGAAATAAAACCGTGCCGAGCTTGCCACCGCAAGTATCAGGGCGACGAGGATCATCATGCCGAAATACTGGTCGATGAAGGCGACGTTTTCCTGACTGAACCCGTTATCGATCATGCGCCGCACGGCGAGCGGAACCGCCAGCGTCGCCCCCGCCGCGATAATGAGCGCGACAAGTGCCGCGGTCACACGGCCGCGATAAGGGCGCAGAAACGGAACAATGCTCGCAAGCGGCCCGAGGCGCGCCATCCGGCCACGGCCGCCGGGCGCCTCTCCCGAACCCCCTCCGGCTCCCTCGCGTGTGGGATTTGTTTCAATACTCGTGTCAGCCACGCAAGCGTCCTTTTCGCCAGATCATCGCCATCGGTAATTCTCCGCCCGCTTATAGCAGAGTCAGCTTGGTTTACGATGCGAACATCGTTCCTCTTGCATCATCCGCCAGCCTTGCGTATATCCTGCGCCAAACCATTCGCCCGCACGGCTGACGATACGCGGCACGGGCTTGCAGGACACGAAGGACCGGCCATGAAAAAGGAAACCCATCCCGACTATCACACCATCAAGGTGGTGATGACGGACGGCACCGAGTTCGAGACCCGCTCGACCTGGGGCGCGGAAGGCGAAACCATGACGCTCGACATCGATCCGGCGACGCATCCGGCCTGGACCGGCGGCGGACAGCACCTGATCGACCGCGGCGGCCGGGTTTCCAAGTTCAAGAAGAAATTCGAAGGTTTTCTGGGCTGACCAAAGGTCAGACAACCTCTCACCGGAATACAGCGCCGCCTGTCAGAACGACCGGCGGCGTTTTTGCATTCGGGCTCAGCGCCCGCCGCCGTTCGGGCCGAACGCGGCGTGCAGAATGGACATCTGGTCGGAGACCGGATTCTGGGGCGCATCGGCTGGAGCACAGCTGTTCAACATCTCGTCGAGATGCTTGATCCTCTCGAATAGACGCTGAGAGCGCGTGATGAGATCGTTCAAAGACGCCGGCAGTTCCTCGCTGACATCGGCACGCGCAGCATCGGAGGCTTCAGCCAGGTTGATGCGGTATTTCTCGTCCTGCGCTTCTTTCGGCGTCATTTCACCGTCTTTTACCGCGCGCTGCAAAAGCAGCCACGAGGCGAGCTGCATGAGGCGCGTGGTAAGCCGCATGCTCTCCGTCGCATAAGCCATTGCGGCATTGCGGCCGAGCGCCCGGCTTTCCTGCCGCCCGGGCCCGTCGAGATAGGACGCGGTGAGCTCCACCAGTCCCATGCCATCCTGGAAAATTTCACTGAAAAGTTCGGATTCGGCAAATCTCGAACCGAAATCCACAGTTACGTCTTGGTGGACAGTTTCATTTCTGTTTTTTGACTCTGACATCACTCACTCGACCACTTGCTCACATTTAACGCTTCCAGTCCGGTCCGAACTCCAAGTGCACCACAAATGCCACGGCAGATCAACGCCGTGTTATGGGTTCGGTGGCTGGCGCCATACCTCACCAAGCGCAAGAAGAATGCCAAATATACACAAGGCACAGACGCACGCAGCGACATTCCACCGTCGTGCTTAACGGTTCGAAACACAATGAAAAATGGGTGCTGGACAGAAAAAAGGAGCCGCGGGGGGCGCGGCTCCAAGGTATAACAGGGAGGCGTCAAACAGAGTGGACAGGAGCCACTCAGAAAATCCAGATGACTGGATTACGCATGGTTAAGATAAGGAAAACTCACTAACAAAAGGTTAACCGCATACTTAACACGGTTTCTTTTTTGCAAACGCTCACGTCAAGAATGTCCCACAACGCGACAAATGAGCTGTTTATCAACTACCTTGCGTAAACGTAAGTTCATGACCTAGAACCCCTTTGATGAGTTCGGATTCACTTTGATGGATCAAATCAGTTCGACCGGTAAGGCGCGGTGCGCAGCGCGTTGCGGGGCATCGGGCAAGCGGCGCAACGTTGCCGGCGGACTGATTTGATCCACCAAAGTGAATCCGAACTCATCAAAGGAGTTCTAGTTACGGAAAAAGGTATCGGCGGCGCTCTTGACGTCCTGTTTAGTGTCGATCGCGACACGTAACCTGGCAATTTCCACTTCGAGAATTCCGATTCGCTCTTCAAGTTCGTCGACTGAGAGTTTATCAAGGTCTTCACCGATAACGATGTCAGCTTTCCGTTTGGCGCCGTCGTCTTCATTGTTCGCCATCACCGTCCTCCACTCGTTCAGCCGTAATCCAGCGCGCGATCATAAGTGATCCGCCAGCATCTGCAAATTGTTGCGGCGACCCAGCAGCAAAGCCATGAATTCGCCTCCAAACACTCCCATCTCGTTCTGAAATGTTCTACATAAGCGGCACCGGGAGCTGGCGAAGCATCCGGGCCAGACAGCACGCAATGAGAGAAACCAGATGCCCGCAGACCTGCCCGATGAAATGACCGCAATCGAGATTACCGCCCCCGGCAATGCGGAGGTGTTGCAGGCGCACACCATGCGGCGCCCCTATCCGGAAGAAGGCGAGTTGCTCATCAAGGTCGAGGCCGCGGGCGTCAACCGCCCCGACGTGCTGCAACGCATGGGACTTTACCCGCCACCGCCCGGCGCGCCTGAAACCCCGGGCCTTGAGATTGCCGGAACGGTTGCCGTGGCAGGCCGCGGCACCAGCCGCTACAACGAGGGCGATCGCGTGTGCGCGCTCGTTCCAGGCGGCGGCTATGCGGAATATTGCATTGCCGCGGAAGACAATGCCCTGCCCGTCCCGCACGGATTCTCCATGCCGGAAGCCGCCGGACTACCGGAAACCTTCTTCACCGTGTGGACCAACGTCTTCCAGCGCGGCCGCCTGCAAAGCGGCGAAACGCTTCTCATCCATGGCGGCTCGAGCGGTATCGGCACAACCGCGATCATGCTCGCCAAGGCTTTCGGCGCCACGGTTTTTGCGACCGCAGGCTCACAGGAAAAGTGCGACGCCTGCGTGAAGCTCGGTGCCGACCGTGCGATCAACTATCTGGAGGAGGATTATGTTGACGTGATCAAGGCGGAAGCTCCCGCCCGCGGTGCCAATGTCATCCTTGATATGGTCGGCGGCGATTACATTGAGCGCAACCTCAAGGCCGCCGCGCCCGACGGCCGCGTCGTCAGCATCGCCTTCCTCAACGGCTCAACGGCGGAGGTCAATTTTATGCCGATGATGCTGAAGCGCCTGACGCTCACAGGCTCCACGCTGCGCGCCCGGTCCGTCGCCGACAAAGCCGTTATCGCGCGCGAGCTCGAGGAAAAGGTCTGGCCACTGCTCAACGATGGTGCGTTCAAGCCCGTCATCGACAGTACGTTTGCGCTTGCCGATGCCGCCGCCGCCCATGCACGAATGGAAACCAGCAAGCACATCGGCAAGATCATTCTCACCGCGTGAGCAAGAAAGTCATTTGCAGACGCCGCATTTCGACATATACAGACGGCATTCCCAGTTAAATCGCGGTGATTACGGGACTCGTGGCCCTTCGAGGGCCCGGTGGTCTGGAGGTTATGAATCTATGGCTCAAGCGCCCCTTATGCCCAAGGCGACAGCCGTCTGGCTTGTCGACAACACATCCCTGACATTCGAGCAGATTGCCGATTTCTGTCAGCTTCACGAGCTTGAGGTCAAAGGCATCGCCGATGGTGATGTCGCTCAGGGCATCCGCGGCATGGACCCGCTTGCCAACGGCCAGTTGAATCGCGACGAGTTGGAAAATGCGCAGGCCGACGCCGCTTACCGCATGAAAGTAGCGGAAAGCAAGGTCGAAATCCCTGTCGTCACCACCAAGCGGGGCCCACGCTACACGCCGGTGTCACGGCGCCAGGATCGTCCCGACGCGATTTCCTGGTTGCTGCGCAATCACCCCGAGCTTACCGATTCGCAGGTCATGAAGCTGGTCGGCACAACCAAGCCGACGATCCAGGCGATTCGCGACCGCACACACTGGAATTCCGCAAACATCACGCCGAAAGATCCTGTGA
Source organism: Hyphomicrobiales bacterium (assembly GCA_021775755.1). Lineage (GTDB taxonomy): Bacteria > Pseudomonadota > Alphaproteobacteria > Rhizobiales > JAJFHB01 > JAJFHE01. Next base: position 163,234 of record JAJFHE010000033.1, read on the forward strand.
CGCTTGGACTGTGTTCGCAGACCGATCTCGACAAAGCGGTTCAGAAGGCCGCCGACAAGGCCGCGCGCGAGCGCGAAAAACTCGAGAAGGAAGCGCGCAAGGCCGGCACCCTGCTTCCCACGGCTGAAACCGTGGCGGAAGAGGTTGCAGCGGAAGAACCGCAGAGCGGACATTCCACGCTGCTGACCGCCGAATCCATGGCGGCCTCCGCAGCAGCTGCTGCTGGGGAACCGACCCGCGCGCAGGAAGCAGAAGCCGCCTTTGCGACGGATACCAATGCCGCGGCGCAAACCGAAAGCGCGCCCGAGGAAGCCGAAGACGAGACTTACGATGTCGATTCCGTCTTTGCCAAACTTCAGGACCTGAAGCTCGATGAAACCGAAGAGGATGCCGACGACAAGGCGTGAAGGCGCTTAGTCTGCGACAGGCACCGTGTAATTGAGCGGAAGCCGGCCACCATCGGGATAAATTGTCTGGCCGGAGATGTAGCTGGCATCGTCGGAGGCCAGGAACGACGCCACGGCGCCGATTTCATCCGGTTCCCCGAGCCGCCCGAGTGGCGTGCGCGACATGATCTTGCGCCGCGCCTCATCGTCCGTCATGACATTCTTCAAAAGCTCGGTGTTGATGCTGCCGGGTCCGATGGCGTTTACGCGAATGCCGTGCGGTGCCAGCGACAGCGCCATAACCTTGGTGAGCTGATTGACCCCGCCCTTCGACACCGAATACGGCACTTGATTGGGGATGGCAAAGACCGCGTTTACCGACGACATGTTGATGATCGCCCCGGGCGCGCGGCCCTCGCCGACCTGTTCGACCATCTGACGCGCCACGGCTTGTCCGACGAGAAACACGCCTTTGAGATTGACGCGCAGGACGCGGTCAAAATCCTCTTCCGAAATATCGAGAAACTCCGCTGAGTGAATAATACCGGCATTGTTGACCAGGATATCGACACTGCCAAAAGCATCGACCGTCTCGGCAACCATGTTGCGGACATCAAGCCGTTCGCCCACGTCGCAGGCAATGAACATCGCCTCGGTTCCCGCTTCCTTGACCTCCTCGGCCGCCTTGGCGCCCGCTGTTTCTTCAACATCGGCAAGCACGACCTTTGCGCCGTCCTGCGCCATTCGGCGCGCGCAGGCCAGTCCGATTCCATTCGCGGCGCCCGTGACAATGGCAACCTTGTTGGCGAGCTTCATATCTTTCCCCTCAAGAACTTTACCGCCGGCACCGGCTCCGGCGCGCAGCGGGCGCACTTTGCAACGCTTCGCGGCTGTCATCAAGGATTGTGACGGCCATATCTACCAGCGGCAAAGACTTTACGGTTTTCAAACGACTTTGTGATTTGCTGGCACGAAAGCCGGAACAACGCGGCGGACGGCAGGCGGCAAGTCAATGAGCACAAATTCAATCCCGGTTCTTCCCTCGCCCCTTTTGTGGCTGGCCTTGGGGGGAATCTGCGCTGTCGATTTCGTTTGGATCGTCATTTCCGGATTTTCAGTAAACTTCACTGGCGGGAGCGCAATTGCCATTGTGGCAGCAATTCTCGCGGCCGTGGCAGTGTTCTACACTTTGCTCCGTCCCATACCGCAGATCAGCGGCTTGTGCACATCGCTGTTGTTTCTGATTGTCCTGCCGAACGCCATCGCAACATTCAGCTATCTGACGACAAGCCTCAATTTCCCGCTTCTCGATTCCACATATGCTTCGGTAGACCGGGCCATGGGTTTCGATTGGCCGGCGTTTCTTGCATGGACCAATGACCACCCGTTGATCGGCAAGATCCTGATACTCGCCTATCACAGCTCGACATTTCAGATGCTGGCGGTAGTGGTGATACTTTCCGCAACTGGGCGGCTCGCCCATCTCAACGAATTTCTTTCGCTTTTCCTGGTTACCGTCTCCGTCGTCATTGTGCTGGCAGGCCTTTTTCCGGCTGCTGGCGCATATGCCTTTTACATGCCCGCGCCGGAAGCATTTGCAAATCTCAACCCCGAAGCCGGCATGTGGCACTACGAGCACTTCAACGGGTTGCGCGACGGGTCCCTCCGGCATCTCGATCTGGCAACTGCGGAAGGACTGGTAACATTCCCGTCATTCCACACCTGCCTGGCCATCATTACGGCCTGGTCGCTACGCGAAATGCGATGGCTGTTCATTCCTGCTATCGCTTTGAATACAGTGGTCATCGTCTCCACATTGCCGGAAGGCGGGCATCACCTGATCGATGTGATCGTCGGCGCGGGAATTGCCCTGACCGTGCTTGCAGTTGCGTCAGCATGGCGCCGGAAACTGCGGACACGTTCGCAATCACAAGAGAACGTTGCCATCGCGGCAGCCACAAGCCCGGTCACGCAGTAAACCCGTTTGGTTCGCAATGCGTTGCGTACGGCGCGTTCATTTGCTTATTTGAGCGCCGCAACCTTAACGCCCTCCAGATGCCAGGCGCAGATCATGACCGCAAATCCCTACGAAACCGACCTCGACAAGACGGCCGCGAACTACCAGCCGTTGTCGCCACTGACATTTCTGGACCGTGCCGCAAAAGTCTTTCCCGATCATTGCGCCATCATCCACGGCAGTCAGCGCATCGATTATGCGGAATTTTACAAGCGCTCCAGGCGGCTTGCCTCGGCGCTCGCCGCATACGGCATCGGCAAGGGCGATACCGTATCGGTCATGCTTTCAAACACGCCGCCAATGCTCGAGGCGCACTATGGCGTGCCAATGACCGGCGGGATCCTCAACAGTCTCAACACGCGCCTCGACGCCGCGGCGCTCGCCTTCATTCTCGATCATGCCGAGGCGAAGGTGCTGATCACCGACCGCGAATTCGCCCCGGCAGTGAAGGAGGCGTTGAGCCTGTGCGAGGCATCGCCACTTGTCATCGACTATGACGATCCGCAGTTTCCGCAGACCGGTGAGCATCTGGGCGACATCGAGTACGAAGACTTCATCGCCGGAGGCGACGAAAATTACGCCTGGTCGTTGCCTGACGATGAATGGCAGTCGATTTCGCTCAATTACACATCCGGCACGACCGGCAACCCCAAGGGCGTCGTCTATCACCACCGCGGCGCCTACCTTATGGGGCAAACCAACACGGTTTCGGTCGAACTTGGCCGGCATCCCGTCTATCTGTGGACCCTGCCAATGTTCCACTGCAACGGCTGGTGCTATCCCTGGACCCTGTCCATGGTCGCGGGCACGCATGTGTGCCTGCGCTGGGTGCGTGCCGACGCCATATACAAAGCGCTTGCCGATCACAAGGTTTCGCATCTGTGCGGCGCGCCGATTGTCATGTCGACGATACTCAACGCACCGGCCGATGAGCGGTGCGAGCTGTCACATCGCGTCCGCTTCGTCACCGCCGCTGCACCGCCGCCCGAAGCGGTGCTGGCGGGAATGGCCGATGCCGGCTTCGATGTCGTGCACGTTTACGGCCTCACCGAAAGCTATGGACCGGCGGTCGTCAACGAATGGCGCGCTGAATGGGACGAACTGCCACCGGACGAGCGCGCATCGTTCAAGGCACGTCAGGGCGTCACCACGCCGTCGCTTGAGGACATCGCCATCTGTGATCCCGAAACCATGCAGCCTGTGCCCCGCGATGGCGAAACCATCGGCGAGGTGATGCTGCGCGGCAACATCGTCATGAAGGGCTATCTCAAGAACCCTTCCGCAACGAAGGAGGCGTTTGGCGGCGGCTGGTTCCACACCGGCGATCTCGGCGTCTGGCATGCCGATGGCTATATTCAGCTAAAGGACCGCTCCAAGGACATCATCATTTCCGGCGGCGAAAACATTTCGTCGATCGAAGTCGAGGACACACTCTACAAGCATCCTGCGGTTCAGGCCGTTGCGGTCGTGGCCAAGCCCGATGACAAATGGGGCGAAACGCCTTGTGCCTTTGTCGAGCTGAAGCCGGGAACGGAGGCAACCGCGGAGGAATTAATCGAATTCGCCCGCGCCAATCTTGCGCGTTTCAAATGTCCGCGCCATGTCGTTTTTGCAGAGCTTCCGAAGACCTCAACAGGCAAGATTCAGAAGTTCAAACTGCGCACCATCGCATCAGGCACCTGACACTGCCATCATCGGCAAGACGCGAAAAAAAGACCGCGCCGCCCCGGAAGGGCGCGCGGCCTACTTGATTCTGCTTATCCTGACGTCTGTCAGGCGACCTGCTCGTCGGTGTTTTCGAGATTAGCAATCTCGTCCTTGATGCGAAGCTTCTGACGCTTGAGATCCGAAATCCGGAGACTGTCTGACGTCCCCAATTTCATTTCTTCTTCGATCGCTGCTTCCAACGCATGATGCTGTTCAGTCAATTCCGCAAGATGCGCATCTGTCGACATGAGCATCGTCCTCCATTTGTCCGTGGGCTACATAGCCAAGTTTGACACAACGATGACAGTTTGTCGACGCGCCGGGCCCCTGATCGTGGACAAACTGTTACCTGAAACCGGCAACCCCCGATGCAAACCGGGCAGACACTTGATGTCGACGTAATTTCCAGCGACACTTGGCCTCGCATGCTTGAACATGCGCGAGGATATTTCATGGCCGACATCGACAAAGATGAATTGCGCGGCCGCCTGGAGGAGCTCAGGCAGCAGCACCGCGATCTCGATGGTGCGATTGCAAGCCTTGAGGTGTCAGGTATCGGGGACCAGCTCCAACTGCGCCGCCTGAAAAAACAGAAACTTATGCTGAAGGATGAAATGCAGCAGGTGGAAGACCGGCTGCTGCCAGATATTATCGCTTAAGTGATCGGCATTATCGCTTAGCCGACCAGGATTGCGGGGCGAATCAGCCGCCGTTTTTCGCCTTGTGCTCATACATCGCAAGATCGGCGCGTGCGAGCGCGGTTGCGATGTCCGGAGTCTCGTCGACGGATGACGTACCCGCCGATGCCGACATAGATAACTCGGCGCCTTCGAACTCAACCGGTGTGCCGGCCAGGACCTCAAGCAGGGAGGCCGCTTTCTGCTCCGCCATCTCCACGCCGGTCTGCATGAGTATTAGCCCGAACTCGTCGCCGCCCAGACGGCCGACCACATCCGACTGGCGCACGTTTTCGATCAGCAGCAGCGCCACACGTTTCAGTACCGCGTCGCCGGCCGCATGGCCATAAACGTCATTGACCTCTTTGAAGCCGTCCAGATCGATGAATACCAGGCTCGCCTTGGCTCCGTAGCGCTTGGTGTAGGATTGCGTGCGGGCGAGCTCGCGCTCAAACGCGCGCCGGTTCAACATGGGCACCAGGGGATCCTGATCCGCCACGTCTTCCATTTCACGCAAGCGCTTGCGGCTCTGTTCGAGATCGCGCTTCAGACGGTCAACCTCGCCCATCAGCGTCATTACCGCCGAGCGCACCTGAGGCGACAGTTCCTCAGCCGGTATACCCATTACGGATGCGGTATCGCGCGGCGCCGTGCCGGCGCGCTCAGGCGCGGGAACACCGTCGCGGGCAGCATGCTCCCGCGGCGCTACTGCACCGGTTACCGGCTGGGTTTCTCCGATCTTCATGTATCTTCCCGGGTCCTGCGAGTTTGGACCGGCTACGACCGAATCACCAAGGAGTATATCGCGAAAGTAGTAACTTGGCATGTCTGCCGCAAACCTTGGCCGGTGGCGGCGGCGCGTTGACGCTTGCCGGGCCGCGCAGGACAGGACAATATGAACCCCGGGTGCACCAGCGGGGAAGCGCAAGATGACACGGACTGCGGCGTCGCAAATCAGTGAAAACTACGCACGGGACGGCTACTACTTCCCTTTGCGCGCAATGAGCTCCGATGAAGCGGCGGGCTATGTTGCGAAGCTGGAAGCGCACGAGGCGAGGCACGACGGCCCGCTGCAGTCCAACAGGCGCCACCAGATGCATCTGATCTTCACCTGGGCAAACGAGCTTGTGCGTCATCCAGCGATCCTCGATGCGGTCGAGGAGGTCATCGGGCCGAACATCTTGTGCTGGGTAACGAACTTCTTCATCAAGGAACCGCAAGACGGCGGCTTCGTTTCCTGGCACCAGGACGCAACCTACTGGGGCCTCGAGCCGCACGACCAGATCATTACTGCATGGCTGGCGCTTTCCGATGCCCCGATCGAAAGTGGTGCGATGAAGTTTCTCGCCGGCAGTCACCGCGACGGCCCGATCGAGCACCAAGACACGTTCCACGAAAAGAACCTGCTCACCCGCGGCCAGGAAATCACCGTCAACGTTGATGAGAGCCAGACAACCGACGTGCCGCTAGGGGCGGGCGAGTTCTCGTTGCACCACGTACTCCTGACGCACGGATCGCATCCCAATCTGACCGGAAACCGCCGTATCGGTTTGGCCATCCGCTACATCCCCACAACGGTTCGCCAAACCAAGATACGCGATACGGCAATGCTGGTGCGCGGCGTCGACGACAACGGTCATTTCGATTTGCTCCCCGACCCCAAATCGGATCTGGATGAAGCGTCCCTTGCGGTTCACGCCGATGCCACGCAGCGGCTCGTCGCGGCGCTTTATTCCGGCACCGACAGGACCGAGATGCGCGCCTGAACGCGGCACCTGACAGGAACTCCATGAACACCTTGCCTCAACGAGCGGTGCGTCCGCGCCGCAGCTTCATATTCTCGCCGGGACTGAAGCCGGACATGTTTCCGAAAGCTCTCGCCTCCGGCGCCGATATTGTCTGTGTCGAACTGGAAGACGGCATCGCGCCGAAAGACAAGGACGCTGCACGCAGCCACGCCCTGGCGCTGTTTGAAACGCCTCAGGCAGACGACGGCGTTGAGAGGATAGTGCGCATCAATTGTCTTAGAACGGCGTTCGGACTGGCCGATGTGCAGGCGTTGCTTGCAACCGGCACGCCGCCTCCCGCCATCATGATGCCCAAGGTCATGACGCCCGATGAGGTTGTCTGGCTCGATGATGTTCTTACCGAACGCGGCCACGATACGCGCCTGCACATCATCATTGAAACGAATGCGGGGCTTGAAGCAGCGCATGACATCGCCCGCGCCAGCAAACGCATCGACGCCCTGTTCTTCGGCGGCGTCGACATGGCCGCCGAGCTTGGCTGCAAAAACGCCTGGGAGCCGCTGCTTTATGCCCGCTCGCGCGTCGTTCATGCCGCGGCGAGCGCCGGCATAGACGCCATCGACGTGCCCTATCTGGACCTTGAAGACCTGCCGGGCATGGAGCGCGAGGCCCGGCTCGCCCGCGATCTTGGTTTCTGCGGCAAGGGCTCGATCCATCCAAAGCAGATTGCAATCCTGAATGGCGTCTTCACGCCCGGGGAAACTGAAGTCGCCCAGGCACGAAAGATCCTGCAGGCGTTTAATGCCGCGGACACCGGACTCGTCGTTGTCGATGGCAAGCTCATTGAAAAACCCGTGCTGCGCGAAATGACCCGCATCGTATCGATAGCGGAGCGCGTAACTTCGCAGATGTGAGCATGGACGAACCCTTCCGCATCGGCTATCGGTAGGCGCTTCCGAAGCGGCATTGTGTACCGCTTCCGCGCAGGAGCTTGAGATGACGACATCGAGCGCGACACCACTCGTCGGCGTAATCATGGGCAGCCAGTCCGACTGGGAAACCATGCGCCATACCGCCGACACTCTCGATGCGCTTGGCGTCGCCTTTGAGACGCGTATCGTGTCTGCGCACCGCACGCCTGACCGCCTTTACGACTATGCAAAGAGTGCCCAGAACCGGGGACTGAAAGTGATTGTTGCGGGCGCCGGAGGCGCCGCCCATCTGCCCGGCATGACCGCTTCCCTCACCACGCTTCCCGTTTTCGGCGTCCCCATCCAGTCGAACGCGTTGAGCGGCAAGGACAGCCTGCTTTCGATTGTGCAAATGCCGGCGGGCGTCCCCGTCGGCACACTTGCCATCGGCCGTGCCGGCGCCGTCAATGCCGCATTGCTTGCCGCATCGGTTCTCGCTCTCGGCGACACGGACCTCGATACGCGCCTCAAAGCCTGGCGCGCAAGCCAGACCGACGCGGTTGCCGACGCCCCTTCCGGCACATGAGCGCTCCGTCTTCCAAATCCGCGCTGCCTCCCGGCGGCACGATCGGCATTCTCGGCGGCGGACAGCTTGGCCGAATGCTGGCACTCGCGGCGGCACGGCTTGGCCTCAAATGCCACATCTATGCCCCTGAGGGCGATACCCCGGCAGCCCAGGTATCCGATGCCATTACTTACGCCGAATATGACGACACGTCGGCGCTTGAGCTTTTTGCGCGCTCAATCGATGTGGTCACCTACGAATTCGAAAACGTACCCCGCGATGCCGCGGAAACTCTGGCACGCCATGTCCCGGTGCGCCCTTCCGCCCGCGCCCTGGAAGTTTGCCAGGACCGGGTCGTGGAGAAAACGTTTCTCAATGATGCCGGCATCCGCACCGCCCGTTTCGCCGCCGTCGCAACGCTTCAGGACCTTGAGACCGCAGCGGCCAGGATCGGCCTGCCCGCAATCTTGAAAACGCGGCGCTTCGGCTATGACGGCAAGGGGCAAACCCAGTTGCACGGCGATAGCGGCATTGCCGACGCCCGGCGGAGTGTCGGCGAAGCCCCGGCCATTCTGGAGGCGCTCGTGCCCTTCGATGCTGAACTTTCCATTATCATTGCACGCGGGCTCGATGGCACGACCGCCTGCTACGATCCGGCCCGCAACGTGCATGAAAATCACATCCTGGCACGCAGCGAGGTTCCCGCGGGCATTTCCGATGCACTCGCCGCCGATGCGCGCGCGATCGCGGAAAACATCGTCAACCGGCTCGATTATGTCGGCGTCATGGGCGTGGAGCTGTTCTTCATCGGCGCCAATGGTGGCGAGCTTTACGTCAATGAACTGGCCCCGCGCGTCCACAACTCTGGTCACTGGACGATGGATGCCTGCGGTGTCGATCAGTTCGAGCAACACATCCGGGCTGTCGCGGGCTGGCCGCTTGGTTCGCCCGAGCGTCACCACAACGCCGTCATGCAAAACCTTCTGGGCTCGGACATCGACGCCTGGCAAAAACTCGCGTCGGAACCGGGCACCGCCATCCACCTATACGGCAAAGGCGAAACACGGCTCGGCCGCAAGATGGGTCACGTCAACCGCCTGTCTCCCCTTGGCGGATAGGCGTCGGACAACTACAGTTGCGGATATGGAGCCCACAGCAACTGCACCCGACCGCAAGCTCCCCGAAACGGCCATCACCCAGACAGGCTCACCCAAACCGCCTGACTGGAAATCCGTTACGCAGGCTCTCTCGCGGGTTCTTGGGACCGTCCCTCCAACCGGCCTTCTATTGCTCGCGATCTTGTCCGTTCAGCTCGGCTCGGTCCTCGCGATCGGTCTGTTTTCAACTCTTGGACCGAGCGGCACGGTGTTCCTGCGCGTCGCCTTCGGCGCTATTCTGGTGACCATCGCGGCACGGCCGGCATTCGATGAGACCTTGCGAAAACATGCCGGCCTCATCGTGCTCTTCGGCGCCGTCATGGCAGTACAATATCTCTGCTTCTTCCACGCCATTGCCCGCATACCGCTCGGCATCGCGGTCACCATAGAATTTCTCGGTCCACTCGGGGTCGCTGTGTTTACCTCACGCCGTCCAGTCGACTTTCTGTGGACTGCACTGGCGGCCCTTGGCATCGCCTTGCTGGCGCCTAAGTTCGGCGGCGAACTCGACCCTCTCGGCGTTCTTTTCGCCGGCATAACGGGATGCGCCTGGGCCAGTTTCATTCTCCTGAGCCGCCGCGCCGGGCGCATATTCCCCGGCGGCACCGGTCTGTCGCTGGGCATGATCTGTGCCGCCATCTTTCTTGCGCCGCTCGCCGCGTTCAGCACGGAGGTTTTCGCGATTGCCCCCGCCACGCTTTTCATCGTGCTGGCGGTTGCCCTTCTGTCGACGACGATACCAACCGTGCTTGAGTACGAAGCTCTGAAAACCATGCCGCCGCGCAACTACGGCATCGTGCTCTCCATTGAGCCCGTCGTCGCCATGATGATCGGTGCGGCACTGCTTGCGGACACCATCGAAACCCGCGGCCTGATCGCCGCGGCGGCAGTGATGACCGCCGCCATCGGCGCGACGTTCACGGGCAGGAAGGGTTCGTGAGAACGGCAGCCGGTTTTCTACTGCCGCCTCAATACCCCAGTGCAGGATCGACCCGGTTGCGCAAACGTCTGCCACCAAGCAGCCGTCCGATATTCTCAAACACCAGATCCAGCGTGCGCGGCACATAGGTCACATCGTCGTCCGACGACACATGCGGTGTCAGAATGAGGTTCGGGACAGACCAGATGGCGGCGGATTCGGGGATCGGCTCCAGATCATGCACATCGAGAATGGCGCCGCCCAGATGGCCGCTGCGCAGGCGCGCCGCAAGCGCTGCGTGATCGATCACCGGCCCGCGGCCCATATTGATCAGCCCGGCGCCAGACTTCATGTGGTCAAGCATCGCACCGTCCAGCAGGTGTTCCGTTTCCTCCGTCAACGGCGCAGTCACGGCGACGAAGTCGGCTCGCTTCAAGACCTGACGCAGCTTGCCGGGGGGATAAACATCGCGCACAACACGGGTCGGCCGACCGCAACGGCGAACACCGGTCACTTTCAGCCCGAGGCTCTTTCCCGCCCGGGCAACGGCGGTGCCCATTGCACCCAGACCGACCACCGCCAGCGTCTTGCCGGCAATCTCGGTTGCAAACACCGGTGCCCACTTTTTGTGGCGCTGATCGCTGACATATTTCGGCATGTTGTTATTCAACATGGCAAGAGCCATACGGGCATAGTCTTCCGCCTTGTCGGCGTGCACACCGGAATTGTTTGTTACCGTCAGCCCTCGCGGCAGCCAGTCAAACGGTGCCAGATGCTCAACGCCTGCCCCGATGATGTGGACGTTTTTCAAGTTTGGCGCCCGCTCGGCGATGACGGATTTCGGAAAGTCCCAGGTCACCAGCAAGTCCGCGGTCGCCATGGCATCATCGAAATTGTCCAGGTCCCAGTCGATCGTGACACGGATATGCTTGGCAATGTCTGGATGGCGGCGCGCGGCCGACCGGTAAAGCGCCGGCGTGGATCGGAACACTTCCTCCCCGGCCCGGTTGTTCTTGATGTGAAGGTGCAGTTTTTTCATGGCGTCGTCCGCGATATCCCCGCTCACAAATGCACCAATAGCACGCATTCCATGCCCGCGCTGAGCAGGTTGGCCCGGCAAGTGCCGGCCAAACAATTTGCAGCCTATTTGCGTTCTGAGATGGACAAGGCGACACGGTTTTGTTACAGCAGGGCAGATTTTCCCGCCGTCTACGCGGCCGGGAGGGGGATGTGTTGCATCAACTCATGCCCCGGGCCGCAAGGCCAATAATCATTATTTGATAGCACCGCCTGGAAGGAGTGAACCCCTCGTGCAGGTACTGGTTCGTGACAACAATGTCGATCAAGCGCTCAAGGCGCTGAAAAAGAAGATGCAGCGGGAAGGTATTTTCCGCGAGATGAAGCTTCGTAATCACTACGAAAAACCGTCGGAAAAGCGCGCCCGCGAAAAAGCGGAAGCAGTGCGCCGCGCCCGCAAGCTTGCGCGCAAACGCGCTCAGCGCGAAGGCCTGGCCCCAGGCGGACGGCGCTGACACGCTGACTTCAGCTTCTTACTGACCAATCGATGCCACGTTTGCATAGGGCAGGCGTGGTTTTTTGCGTGGCTGCGATATTTATTTCAAAAAAATATTGGGCGCCGGCTTGAACTTTTCACACCTCGGCCCATATTCAGTACTGAGACGCAAATCAGTACTCCCCTTATTCAAGACCCAAGTTGAATACCCCCAAGACTTTCAAAAGCCCCGGCCTCCCCTCCGGGGCTTTTTGCTATTCGGACGCCAGCGAGCGGGCGATGAATGCTTCGACGCGCGCTCGAAGTTCCGGCCCGTCGAGATCGTTGTGACCGGCACTGGGCAGTTCCAGAAACTCTTTCGGCTCGTTTGCGGCTTCGAAAAGCGCCCGGCCATGGGCCACTGGAATGATCCGGTCCTGGGTGCCATGTGCGATCAGGAGCGGTGCATCCACGTCACCGATGAGGCGTATCGATTCATAGCGGTCCTTGAGCAGCCAGCGTACCGGCAGAAACGGATAGGCCGCCGCCGCGATATCGGTGGCCGAGGTGAACGGCGCCTCGAGGATCACGGCGCCCACATCGCGCCGCGCCGCAATCGGAACAGCAATCCCCGAGCCGAGCGACTCGCCAAATAGCACTACCGTCTCCTCCGCGATGCCGCGCGCCACCAGCGCATCGAGTGCCGCCTCTCCATCCGCCACAAGTGCGGCCTCGCTCGGCGAGCCGGTGCTGCCGCCATAGCCGCGGTAGTCCGGAAACAGAATGCCGTATCCCCGGCTGGTGAAGTACAGAACCCTGGCGGCCCGTGTCGCGACGGATCCTGCATTGCCGTGAAAATAGAGCACTGTCGCACGGCCGGGTTCGGGCGCGGCAAACCAGCTGACCAGTCGTGCCCCGTCGGGCCGCTCGAGGATCACTTCCTCAACGCCCGAAAGCCCCATTTCCTGAGGCGCCACCCGCCTTGTATCTGGAAAATACATGAGCCGGCGCTGCATCAGATAGGCGCCGGCCCCAACCAGCGCATAGATCACCACAACGAAGACGATCCCGTTTACGATCATGCGCCACCGCCGGGCCATGGGCCGTTATCCAAAATTGCAACTCAGCCGGATTTCATTTCATACATATGCACATCGCTCTGCGGGAAGGGAATGGACAGCCCCGCCTTGTCGAAGTTTTCCTTGGCGTGTTTCGTCATGTCGAAGGTGAGGCCCCAGAAGTCGTCGGTCCGCGTCCACGCCCTCACGGCGACGGAAACGGCGCTGTCGTCGAGCGACTTGACGACGGCAACCGGATCGGGATCTTTCAGCACACGCTCATCCGCATTGACCAGATCGAGCAGCGTCTTGAGCGCCTTGTCGATGTCGTCCCCGTACCCGATGCCGACAACCAGCTCCATGCGCCGCGTGTTGTTGCGCGAATAGTTGGTAATGACGGAATTCCAGAGCTGGTTGTTCGGTGCCATGATGAAGACACCGTCGGCGGTTCTGAGCTGCGTGACGAAGAGGCCGATCACCTCGACCGTGCCGCCGACGCCACCCGCGTCGACATAGTCGCCGACATTGAAGGGCCGCAGAACCAGCAGCATGATGCCGGCTGCAATGTTGGCAAGCGTGCCCTGCAACGCGAGGCCGATGGCAAGGCCCGCGGCACCGAGCGCTGCGATGATGCTTGTCGTCTGCACGCCAAATTGCGCCAGCACCGCAACGAAAACCAGGATCATGATGACGTATTTGGCGGCGCGCGCGATGAACAGGCGCACCGTGTCGTCAAGCCCGCGCACCCGCCCGAGCGCAACGCGGATCCAGCGCTGCGCGAGGCCCGCCATGATCAACCCGATCAGCAGCACGGCGATGGCGGAACCGAATGTAATCAGATATTCAAAGCCGAGATCTGCAAATTTCTCCGCCATGGCGGCGTAGTTCGTGTCCATGCTCTTCGTCCGTGCGTGGTTGTAGCCAGATCACGGAGAATAGGCTGATTCGCCTGTCACGATGAGGATGGTGAAGCGGTTTAGAATCCTGGCGTTAGGCGCGGGAAAGATCGCCTTGTGCGTTGGCGGCCGCATGGCGGCGCCGCTCGGTCATGTCGTCATGCATGCGGATAATCGTATCGCTTGCCGTTTTCACGCACAGAAACGGAAACAGCGCGTGTACCAGTGCGGCTCCGGCTGCCCGAAACAGGCTGAAGGACGCACCGAGCGCAAACGCAAAATGCTCCCCATAGGTTTCATCGACCGATGCCGGGTGTTCCTGGAACAGATCTTTGATCGAATTTGCCATGGGATATTCCTTTTGCCGTGCTGCAAGGTGTTGACGCTTTGATGCTATCCCTAGGCGCATCGAAAAAGGTCCTTTTGTTTGCCGCCGAATGCCACTATTGTGGGAAATAATTCGAAAATATTCGTCACTGATTGGAATATGGACGATACAGATCGCAGATTACTGAAACTCCTGCAGCGTGATTCGAGCGCCAGCCTCAACACCCTTTCAGAGACCGTGCACCTGTCGCGCAACGCCTGCTGGAACCGCATCCGGCAACTGGAAGAGCGCGGCGTCATTAAAGGCCGCGTCGCTCTGCTGGACCGCGAAGCGCTCAATCTGAGCCTTACCGTGTTCATGGCCGTGCGCACGAACCGTCATGACGTGGACTGGCTTTCAAACTTCAAGTCAGCGGTGCGCGACATCCCCGAAATCACCGCCATTTACCGTACAAGCGGTGAGACCGACTACCTGCTGCAGGCCGTCGTGCCCAACATGAAAGCCTATGACGCGCTCTATCAGCGCATCATCGACAAGGTCGAGCTGTCCGATGTCAGTGCCAGCTTCGTCATGGAGGAAATCAAACAGACGACCGAACTGCCGCTCGGCTATGCGTGAGTGGAGACCGGCCGCGCGCCAGCGCCGGTCATAGTGATGGATTCCAGCGCGCGCCATCACCATCAGCCGTATTCAAAGCGGCGCTCATGAGGCGGCACCGCAAGCTGCCCACCAAACGTTTCAGTCAAACCCCTATTGGAGTTCCGCGCAATTTGCTCTTGCGGCGGCCAACGCAAATCTTCGCCGACTTGACGAGGCAAAGGCCGCCGCCGCGCGTGTCCTCGAACTTCAGCCGGACTTTACCATCTCGGGCTTGTGCACGAGTTTCGACATGCAGCCTTCGGTCACCGGACCCTTAAGCGAGGCGCCCGAATTGGCGGGGCTACCGGAGTAAGTCTGAGAAGGTCTGGGGCGTGACAGCCCGTTTTTCGAAAACCCAGATTGTCCTCCCGAATCTACGCCAAAACAGTGCGTGCGGCGATACTGCTCCTCTCTCAAACGCTGTTCTCCCGCGGTGAATGATGCATGTCTGACGGGCAACAATGCGTTTACCGTTTTCGTTTATTGATACGTGAACGAACGATTTAACGCCTACTTCGAGAGCAAAATGTCCCTGAAAGACATTGCACGCCAATGCAACAGTGGTTCGCACGACCGCGATCCGACCACTGAAGTTGAAGCGCTCAAGGCGCGCATCAGCGAGTTGGAAGCGAAACAACATGCCCACGCTCGCGTCGAAGCAGAACTGAGAAACACCGAAACCCGCTACCGCAGCCTGTTCGACGAGGCCGGCGTGTCGATCTGGGAACTTGACTGGTCGGCGACGAAGGCTCGGGTCGACAGTTTGCGCAAGAGCGGGGTTGAGGATCTGCGCAGCTATCTTCAAGCCCGGCCGGACGTTGTTGACGAGCTCATCAACGGCATCGATGTCATCGACTTCAACAAGGCGACCGTCGACGTCTATCGTGCTCCCGATCGTGAAACCCTGTGGAAAAGCCTGGATGATTTCTCAGACAACACGATCTGGGATGATTTGCCGATCGCCATCGAAGCATTGGAGAGTGGCAACTCCCGCCATGTAATGGAGTGCCCTGAGATCGCTCTCGATGGCACGGAAATTTTCATTCGCATCGTGCGCTGGGTGCCAGAGGGCTATCAGGACACCTGGGGCCGCGTTATCGAGGTCGTCGAAGACATCACCGATCGCAAACGTGCGGAAGATCTGAGCGTACGTTTGGGCCGAATTGTCGAGGCTTCCCACGACGAGGTCTACTTCTTCGACAAAAAGGATCTGCATTTCGTACAAGTCAACCAAGGCGCACTGAGAAATCTCGGTTACTCGATCGATGAACTGCACCGGCTGACGCCGCTCGACATCACACCAGGCCTCACCAAGGAGGGCTTCGAAGAGCTGCTGGTGCCGCTCCGCAGCGGCGAAAAGGATCACATCGTGTGTTCGGCGAGACCCCGCCGAAAAGACGGCTCACGGTATGAGGCGGAGGTGCGGTTGCAGCTCTCTCACGCCGATACGCCGCCGGTCTTCGTTGCCATGATCCAGGATGTCACCGAGCGCAATCGTGCCCAGGACGCTCAACGCAAAGTCCTGTCCCATCTGGACCGCGCACAAAAGGTCGCCAAGTTGGGGCACTGGGAATGGGACCTTGGCTCAAAACAACTCACGCCATCTCAGGGCATGGCCGAAATTTTTGGCATATCGGAAGATGAACTTCAAATCTCAGATGAGGACTACCTTGCGTTCGTACATCCATCCGATCGTGAGCCAGTGGAAGAAACATTCGGCAGTCCCGATGTAGTCGGCGATGGCTACGAAACCGAATATCGGATTGTGCGCCCTGACGGAGAAGAAAGGGTTTTGCTCGAAATCGGCGAACCGGCGTTCGATGCGGCCGGAAAGCCCATTGGCATGTTCGGCACCGTGCAGGACATTACCGAGCGCAAGCAGGTGGAGATCGAACTGCATTCGGCTCAACAGAGCGCCCATGCGGCCAATGAAGCAAAATCCGTGTTTCTTGCCACTATGAGCCATGAAATTCGCACGCCGTTGAACGGCATTCTCGGCATGGCGCAGGTTTTGTCGTCGAGCAGACTGCCGGAGCATCAGGCCGAACAGGTTGGAGCCATTCTTGACTCCGGAAAATCCCTGCTGGCTGTCGTCAACGATGTCCTTGATCTGTCGAAGATTGAAGCCGGACGGGTTGAGATCGCCCCGAGCGAGGGAGATCTGGCCCATGTCATGAGAGGTATGAAGAGACTGTGGAACCCGCTTGCTGCCGAAAAAGGTCTGGAGCTCACCGTTGACGTAGCGAATTCGGTACCTGACCTCTCCATGTTCGACCCGCTGCGGGTGCGCCAATGCATCTCCAACCTGTTGTCCAACGCAATCAAGTTCACCGAAGCCGGTGAAATCCGAGTTGAAGTGACCAGTAAAACCATTGAACAAGATTGCCAACAGGTAACGATCTGCGTCTCCGATACCGGCATCGGCATGAGCGGCGACGTTCTTGAGAAAATATTCCAGCCATTTGCCCAGGCCGAACGATCCACGTCCCGCGACTTCGGTGGCACAGGGCTGGGACTATCGATATCGCGCAAGCTTTCCCAGCTGATGGGAGGGAACCTCGTCGTTCAAAGCGAGCTCGGACGCGGTTCAGAGTTCACGTTGACATTCCGACTGGACGCCGTTCGGCGTGATGCTGACAGGCCCGTTGAATTGACGTCGAACCCGACCGACAGCTTACGGGTTTCCGCAGACTGCCCGCAGCTGAAAGTTTTGATCGTCGATGACCGACCATTGAACCTGATGATCGTGCGCCTGTTCCTCGAACCCTACCAGGTCGACGTGACCGAGGCAGATGGCGGGCAGGCGGCACTGGATCTCCTGGGGGCCAATCCGTTCGATCTCGTCCTTCTCGACATGCACATGCCCGATATTGACGGTCCCGAGACGTTCGCCCGCATTCGTGCGAGCGGCGAAACGTGGAGCGACGTTCCAGTGATCGCCCTCACTGCCGATGCGATGAGCGGTGACCGGGAGAACTATCTCGCACTCGGCATGAGTGGATATGTTTCGAAACCGATCGATCAGACGGAACTGATGGGTGAGATCAACCGTGTATCCGGCGTGGTGCCCGGCAAATCAGCCAAAAAAGGCCCTCACTCCAAGGGAGCAGACGGCGAAAGCGACTCGCTCAACAAAGTTGGCTGAAAACCGGTGGTTGGTGATCCTGATGATGCCGGTCTCTTAAACCCAACGGACGAACTGGCGCATGGATGACGCAAAGCTCGGTCGGGCCGAAGAGGCCAACGCCGCCGCACGCGTTCTCGAACTCCAACATGACTTTACGATCTCCGGCCTGTGTTCAAGCTTCGGCATGCACGCATGCCTCGCCGGCCCCTTAAGCGAGGCGTTCAAAATCGCGCGCAGCGGCAGAAGAAGACGATGACATATCTTTCCGCTGTGCCAGTCGGAACCACGCGTTGGTGACGATCACCAGCCCGAAAAGCACAATGCCAAAAATGATGGGCATGAACGGATCGCCCGACGTGTCATTGAGCCATCCGGCGATGGGAGGAACAATTGCGTTGATCAGAAAATAGACGGAAAGGAATACACCCATGCCGAAGGCGCGCCGTTCGGGGCTCATGGCCTCACCGGTCAGCGCCATGATCACGCCCGCCGGCGCCATACCGATCAGGCCGAAGGCGAGACTTGCCGCGACACCGGCGCCACTTACCGCCAGCAAGGCGAGCGAGATCATTGCACAGATCATGCAGACCGCGAGGATAAGGTTTGGCCGCGCGGTCCGATCCGATACAAGACCGCAGGCAGTACCGGAGACGATCATAACCCAGCTGCCGAGGCTGATGACGGTGGCGGCCTCGATCGGCCCCAGGCCGTCCGCTTCCAGCATCACAGGACCAAAGGTCAGGTACACGACGTAGCCGGCATTGAACACGCCCCAGACCAAAGCCGCAATGAGCGTCAGATGCAGTTCCCGGCGGCTCAACCGGGACATCGCGACTGGGCGGGAGCCCACAAGTTCAGGAGGCGCACGATAAAGAACGAACAGGGCCACAGCACCTGCCGCGCAATAAATTGACGCGGCAAAGAATGTCCATCGCCAGCCGACCGTTTCGACGATCCATTCGTGTCCGATTTGTCCTACCGCGATGCCGAGCGGCCAGCTCATGACCAGGATACTCATTGCGGTCGCCATCTCCTTGCCGGAGAACCAGTCCGCTGTCATCTTGGTGAAATAGAGTGTGGAAAGCAGAAAACCTGCACCGCTCACCGCACGGCCGAAGCCAATCAGCCACGGATCGCCGGCCAGTCCCGACATCAAGCCGCCGAGCGCCAGCAACAGCATTCCCAGACTGCTCCATGCACGGTCGGAGCAGTATCCGCCGAAAAACCCGGCCGGGATTGCAAGAAACAACCCCGGCGCCATGAACATACCCACGAGCAAACCGATGTCGGCATAGTCGAGTCCGAACGCGACGACGAGATCGTTGCTCACCGACCCCAGGGTCTGGAACTGGAATCCGAGGCCGATGCGCACGGCAAACAACATCGCAACGATCCGCCATCTCATTTCACTATCCGCCTCGCCGACACTCGCCGAATGACCGGCCTTTAGGGGTTCCGGTCACGCCCATCCAAGCGCGCGCAACGCCGGGACATCGTTCCAGATCTTTGTCATGTGGCGGATTTTCGAGCCATCGAATTGCATGACATAGACGTAGTCTGTCGCGACCGTCTTGCCCGTCGGCGGATTGGGCCCGCCATCGCCGCTGTTGGTGCCGTGGAAGATACCGGCCGCGACAACCGCGCCGCGTTCCTCGTCGCTCGCGAAGGCCTTCAGCTCATAATGACCGTCGGGAACCGGGCCGAGCAGCCCCTTCATCCATTCGGTGTAACCATCGAGGCTGCCGACGTCCGCAAGCGCATCGGCCTGACAGGAAAAGGTTGCGCCGTCATGGCACCACGCCTTGCAGACGTCCCACCCCTTGCCCGTTTCGCAGGCTTCGAAAAACTCTCGCGCGGTTTCGGAAACGGTCATCGTTCGGTCCTCCATTGATTGGTTTCGCTGTATACGTCGTTAGTCCGAAACGGAGGCTAGCCCGCACCTGGTAGTAGCGGTATCGGCCACATGCTGTATTTTGCCTGTGCCATCTGCAGTATTTGGCCTACTGCATTTGCAGTATTGCCTGTTGAACAGGCCGCCGCTTAGAGGGGAGCTGTCGTTGCACGAGGATCGCCTTAGTCCGAGGGAGCTCGAGATCGCCCGCGCCTATGCGGGCGGAGATAACTACCACCGGATCGCCGAGCAGCTGTTCATTGCACCGTCCACGGTGCGCACGCATCTGACGGCGATTTACCGCAAGCTCGAAGTGTCCTCGAAACTCGAGCTGCACAGGTTGCTGGAGGGGGAAGGCCCGCTACAAAGATCTCAAACCGACCAGGCCGCGATAATTTCAGAACTGGCACTCAGCCTGGAGGAAGCCATCAGCCGCGAGCGCGCGCTCAGCGAGGTCCTTCGGATTATCAGCAGCTCCGAGGGCAACATCTCGGAAGTCATCGCATCGCTGCTCGGTTACACGCTCGAACTCTGTGACGCTGAGTTCGGTATCCTCCTTGAACCCCGGCCGCGCGACACGTTCACGGCCACGTACTCCAGAGGCATTCCGCAGGCCTTTCAGGACTGGTTTGCCGAGCAGGGCGAGTTTCGTGCCGGCCCCCAAACCGGCCTTGGCCGCATGGCAGCCAGCCGTAACGTCGTGAACATCGTTGACGTGCGGGCTGAAGAAGTTTCCCGAACCGGCGATCCGTTAAGACAGGCAACAATAGATTTAGGCGGTGCACGCTCTTTCACAGCCGTTCCGATGACGGCCGGAAAGCGCCTGATCGGTGCGTTCACTATCTACCGCCAGCAACTGCGCCCCTTCGATGAAAAGACCCTGCAGCTTGCGCAGATGTTCGCGGACCAGAGCGCAATCGCCCTGGAAAACGCACGCATGATGAGTGAATTGCGCTCAAAGGTCGGGCACTAGTAATAGGGTCGGGCAGCTGTTTGAACGACATTCCCAAACGCAGCGCCAGGCGGAATCAATTCCGCTAATCCACCCTTACCAGGGAGAGCCATCACCCCAAGGTTCGCCGCACCGGCCTCGCGTGACGAAAATCCGCCACCTACTGTGTTTTCATACCGTCAATTGTAGTATTTTTTGAAATGGCGTTCGCGCTGAACACGGCCCTGCGGCCTGGAACGCCGAACGGCTCCTGGAGTTAAACTTGAACAAGCCCACGTCGCAGATTGAGCAGTTGAGCTCCAGAGAGCTAGAGATCGCGGAGGCGTTCTCGGGCGGGGAAAGCTACCATCAGATTGCCGACAGACTCTGCATCGCACCGTCCACGGTCCGCACGCATCTGTCGACCGTATACCGCAAGCTTGGGGTGTCGACGAAGCTGGAACTCCACAAACTTCTCGAAGACAGCCAGCGGTTTTCCGTAAGCCAAAGCGGCCCGCCGACGCCGCTTCCCGACAAGCCCTCCATAGCCGTGCTCGCCTTTGAAAACATGTCCAACGATCCCGAGCAGGAGTATTTCTCCGACGGTATTACGGACGACATCATAACCGCGCTTTCACGCTCGCCCTGGCTCTTCATCATCGCTCGCAACACGACCTTTACTTACAAAGGCGAAAACGTCGATGTGAAACGCGTCGCCGACGACCTGGGTGTCAGATACGTGCTAGAGGGCAGCGTCCGCAGAGCCGGCGAGCGGATAAGAGTGACCGCGCAGTTGATCGACGGCACGACCGGCGGTCACGTCTGGTCGGAACGCTATGACGGCCAACTCGCCGACGTCTTTGATCTGCAGGACGAGATCACCCGAAACGTTGTTGCTTCAATTCAGACGCGGGTACATCTCACCGCGAGCGAACCGGCCGGGCGCACTACGCGCCCCGACTTGACGGTGTGGGAGTTGACGATGCGCGGTTGGCACCTCCTCTACGATTTCACACCGGAAAGTTTTGATACCGCCGAAGCCCTGCTCGGTCAGGCGCTTGCACACGATCCCGACAGCGCGGAAGCCAATCTGGTTCTCGCCCTCATCCGTCATCACAAGGCAATACTGGGATATGCCGACGACCGCCTCGCAGCGGCTACGTCCGCCCGCGAACTGTCGCGCCGTGCAACGTTGCTCGACGACCGCAACGAGTATGCACACTGGGCTCTCGGTATAAGTTGCATGCCTCTCGCCAGGCACGAAGAGTCCATCGCCGCTCTTGAGCGGGCGGTCGAGTTGAACCCGAATTGCTCGCTCGCATACGGCAGTCTTGGAACAGCTTTAAGCCTCGTTGGACGCGTCGACGAGGCGATCGCCAACCAGGAAATCGCGATCCGTTCCAATCCGCGCGACCCGAGCATTTTCTTCCGCTTTACCGGAACCGGGTTGGCACACTATCTGGCCGGGCGCTACGACACCGCGGCCGAATGGGCGGGCAAGGCGGTACACCGCATGCCAAGGTGGTACTTCGGCCACTTCCTTCTTGTAGCCGCCCACATGCAGGCGGGCCGCGAGACCGAGGCCACAGCAGCGGTCAACAGCTGTCGCGAAGCGTTACCCGACGCCGCGGTATCGCAACTTGACCGCTTGCCCCTGAAGGACGCTGCGGAGATGGAGCAGTTCCGTGAGTGTCTGCGCAAGGCGGGGCTGCCGGAGTGACCGGTGGTGTCGCCCGTTTACCGGGCAGCGTCACTCCTCCAGCGCGCCCAGCATGCGCGGAAGATTTCCGAAAATTGCAATAAGACCGAAAATTACGACATTGACGACCAGAAACAGGACGGCAATCGACGCAATCACCGGGGTGTAACCGTATCGGATCGCATTGAAAATCTTGATCGGCAGAGTTTCGTAGGTGAACCCGACGGTCATGAGCGCAATGATGTATTCGTTAAGGCTGAGCACGAAGCAAAACGCAAATCCCGCAATTGCGTACGGCAGCGCCATGGGCAGAATAATTGTCCTGAACACCGTGCGGTCGTCCGCGCCGAGCGTATGGCTTGCTTCGATAAGGTTGCGGTCGATGCTTTCAAGCCCAAGCGAAATCGTCACCAGGGGCAGCGCCAGCAGGAACATCGTGTGCGAGATGACAACGCTGACGAACCAGCCATACATGCCCGTGGTAGTGAAGAACAACAGGAAGGCAAGCGCCATGATGACCGGCGGCAGAATGAACGGTGCTATGCCGAGGCTGAGCAAGACTTTGGCGTAGCGGATGCCGTAACGCCAGGCGGCATAGGCCACGGGCAGGGCAACGGCGACGGCCAGCAATGACGCGCTGAAGGCGATAACCACACTGTTGGTCAGCGCCGAAAACCATTCCTCGTTTGCAAAGATCTCAACAAACCAGCGGAAGGAAAACCCTTTGGGCGGGAAGGAGAGAAAGTTCCTCGAGTTGAACGACACCGAAGAAATAACAATGATCGGACCGACCAGAAACAGCGCCACGAGCGCCAGATAGGCATTGCGCACAACGTTCATTTGCCGCTCCCCCGATTGAGCCAGCCAACAACGCCGATCACCGCGCCACTCATCAACAGGAGAATGACGGCAAGCGCGGAAGCGAACGGCATGTTGGAGTTGTAGATCGCCTGATCGGTAATCAGCACTGACAGGGTCCAGTGGCCGGGCCGGCCCAGCACCTGCGGCACAATGATGGCTCCCAGCGTCAGCACAAACACCGTAACGCCGCCGGAGATAAGCGCCGGGCGGGAAACCGGAAGCACAACCGTGAAGAACGTGCGCACCGGCGAGGCCCCCAATGTCTGCGACGCTTCGATCAGGCTACGGTCGAGCCGGCTGAGCGCGGGAAACAGCAGCAGAACGGCGAACGGCAGTGCGAGATAGACGAGCCCCACCAAAACCGCCAGAGCCGATGGTGCCAGTGAAAAGGGTTTGTCGAGCACCCCCAGCCAGACCGCCAGATTGGTGATGCCTGCGGTGCGCGAGAACAGTATCTGCCAACTGAACGCGATGAGCACCTCAGATAGCGATAGCTGCGCGAGTATGTAGACCAGCCAGATGGTGCGCGTGCGCTTGGAAAATCCGGTCAGGACGTAGGTGAACGGAAACGCGATCAACAAACTGATGACGGCGATCGAAAAGGACAAGATGGCGGAGTAGACAGCCCGTCCAATAAAGATCGAGGTGAAGAATCTTTCATAGTGGGCGGTATCGAAGCCGAATACGAAATCACCGCTCTGCAGTTGATGCGCAACACTCGACAGCACGATCAGCGAAAACGGAATGACAAAGAAAAGCCCAATGGCAATGGAAGGCGGCACAAGCGTGAGCAGGCGCCCGAAGCTTGCCGATGAAGGTTGGTCGCTCATCTCACCCCTCACACGGCCAGGACGGAACATGCCTCAACCGGCATTTCGACATAAACCTCCATCCCCGCCTCAACGTTTGGCGAATCCTTCGGCGTCAGCATGGATATGACTTCCTGGCCCTGACAGTCGACGAGAATCTCGATCGTTGCCCCGATATCGCGCACGAACGAAACCGTGCCGGGTATCGAGTTGGATGGCTTCTTTTGACCCCTATTGCGCACCATCACTTCTTCCGGCCGGTTCAGAAGCAAAACTTCCGTGCCGGCGGCGAAGTCGCCGGTATTCGTTGCTATTTTCAACGTTTCGCCGTGGAGTTCGATCTGGTCGGGCGCAACCATTTTCGCGGGCAACAGGTTACTGGTGCCGATGAAGTCCGCGACAAACCGGTTCACCGGATTCTTGTAAATGTCCTGCGGCTCACCCACCTGGTGCACATTGGCATGTCCCATGACGACGATTTCATCGGCCATGGTCATTGCTTCGGTCTGGTCGTGGGTCACTACGATGGTGGTGATGCCGAGCCTTTGTTGCAGCAGGCGCAGCTCGATCTGCATGGATTCGCGCAAGTTTGCATCCAGCGCCGACATCGGTTCGTCGAGCAGGAAGATCTTCGGATCAAGCGCCAGCGCCCGGGCAATCGCAACGCGTTGGCGCTGGCCGCCCGACAGTTGTGAAATTCTGCGGTCTTCGACGCCGGGCAAGTGAATCAGCTCAAGCAACTCTTTTGTACGTTCCGCACATTCCGCCTTTGACGCCCCGCGAATGCGCATCCCGTATGCGATGTTCTCGCCGACACTCAGATGCGGAAACAGCGCAAAGGATTGAAAAACCATGCCGATATCGCGTTTGTGCGGAGGCACGCTGGTCATGTCGGCGCCGTCGAACGATATCCGCCCGTTTGTAGGAAGATCGAGACCCGCAATCATGCGCAGCAATGTCGTCTTTCCGCATCCCGATGGTCCGAGAAAACAAACCATCTTTCCCGAATCAAAACCAAGGCTCACATTTTCGACGGCGGTCACCGGCCCGTAGCGTTTGGTTACATCGTCGATAATCAAGCCCTGCACGGCCTTGCCTCCTCGTAGTTTCCAGCCGGTAGCCGAACTGCATCGGCTACCGGCGGCATTCCTGCAAAATCAGACACATTAGTCTTGTGTCACGATCCGGAGATCATTTCATTCCAGCGGTCCGTGATCCAGTCCGCATGATCCATATAGATCTGATATTTTGGCACGATCGGTTCGATGTCGCTCGATACGGCAGCAAATTCATCATCGGTAAGGTCGGTCATCGCCCGATCGACGACCGGCGCCGTACCCACGTTGCGCGACAGGGACGCCTGCACCGCGGGCTGGCAGATGTAGTCAATGAAAACGTGCGCTTCCTCGACCGGCTCGGCGTGCTGAGGAACAACCCAATAACCTGAGTCGACAACGCCGCCTTCCTTCGGGAACGTCGAGCGCACCGGGAAGCCTTCCGCTGCCGCCAGACCGGTCACATCGTGATAGTACTGGCCCATGGGGATTTCCCCGTCCTGCAGCGCCTGCTGGAATGCGCCTTCGTCCTTGTACCAAAGGCGCACATTCGGCGTAACTTCCTGCAGCTTTTCGAACGCCTGCTCAATGCCCTCTTTGGTGTCCAGGAGATCCGTGCCGCCAAAGAAAGTTTTTGCGGTGATTTCGAGGAGGTAAGAGTTTGACGGCAGCGCCAGCAGACCAAGACGGTCAGCGTTCCGGGGATCCCAGATCTCGGCCCAACTGGTCGGTGCTTCGGGAATTTCCGCAGTGTTGGAGCAGAGCGTGATGTACCAGGACACCGCCCCGCACCCATACAGCTGGCCGCTCGCGTTGCGGCTTTGAAAGCTGTCGGAAAGGTTCGACAGATTTGGCAGCTTGGATTCATCGAAGTAGCGGAACAGCCCCTGCGCATCGCCACGCAAGCGGGGAACGCCGGCCATCATGGATACGTCGGCGGGAGCCTTCTTTGCACGAGCCGCATTCTTGATCTGAACAAGCCATGTTTCGCCCGTCGGCACACCGATGGACTCAACCTCGATGCCTGTCGCCGCTGTAAAATCGGGATAGATGAACTCCTTGAACGCGCCTTCGAAGTAGCCACCGTAGGTTCCAACCTTGATCTTGCGGTCGGCAGCGCGAACGATGGCCGGCATGCCAAGTGCCGCGACACCCGCCACGGCCCCGGTGGTCGCAAGAAACCTGCGCCTTGAGGATTGCATTTTCATCTGAGTACTCCTTCGTTGCATGTCATTTGGATCCGACGCCAGGTAAAACACACAGCATTTCGTATAGCAGATTGGCGCCGATTAAGGCTGTGTTGCCGCTGGGGTCATAGGGTGGGGATACTTCGACCAGATCTCCCCCGACGAGATTGAGGCCCGCACATCCCCGCACGATTTCAAGGGCCTGCCAGGTCGTCAAACCGCCGATTTCGACGGTCCCGGTGCCAGGCGCGAAGGCCGGGTCGAGGCTGTCGATATCGAATGTCAGGTACACCGGCGCATCGCCGGTTCGGGTGCGTATATCGCGCATCATCGGCTCAAGGGATTTGTTCCAGCACGCATCCGCCGGAATGACCTCGAAACCCTGCTCGCGGCCCCAGTCGAAATCGTACTGGGAATAGCCGGTTCCGCGCAGCCCGATCTGAAACACTTTGTCATTGATCAAGAGACCGTCTTCCACGGCGCGGCGGAACGGCGTTCCGTGCGCGATCTTCTCGCCGAACATTTCATCGTTTGTGTCTGCATGGGCATCGACATGAATGAGGGCGACGGGCCCGTGCTTTTCGGCAATCGCACGCAGAACGGGATAGGTCAGCGTATGATCGCCGCCGAGCGTCAGCGGTATCGCGTCATGGGCGAGGATGCCGCCATAGGCTGCGGCAATGATGTCGACCGTTGCCTTGAGGTTGAAAGTATTGATGGCAATGTCGCCGATATCCGCCACCTGCAGCCGGTCGAACGGCGCCGCCCCCGTCGCCATATTGTAGGGCCGCAACATGCAGCTTTCCGCCCGGATAGCACGCGGTCCATGGCGGGTGCCTGCACGGTTCGAAGCCCCGATATCGAGGGGCACACCGACAAAACAGGCATCAAGTCCCTCAGCTGTGTCCTGTGTTGGAAGGCGCATCATGGTCGCCGGCCCGCCAAATCGCGGCATCGCATTGCCACCGAGCGGTTCATTGAGTTTCAGTTTTTGTTCCGCGTCCATCACCATGCCTGTCGCATCCTCAGTCGAGGACAGGCTATTCGCCGGACCGGTTGCGGTAAATGCCGCACCGCGAACGCTTACATTTGCAAAATCAAATGCCCGTTTTCACTCGAAGAACGCCTTTCTGATCTCGAGCATGAACGCCGAAACCACCTGGGTCTTACGGCCCTGTTTGGTCACCATCTGGAAGTCGCATTCATAAAGGGTTTCCTCGGGAAGGAGGTTTTGAAGCAATCCGGCCTGCATGTAGCTACCCGCGTAGTGATCGGGCAGAAGCCCGAGAAACCGGCCACTGAGCACGAGCAGGAGCTGTGCCTCGATCTGCCAAACCGTGGTGTCCGCGGTTTCTCCCTGCATCTCCCGTTGTACTCTTTTGCTCCAGTACCCGCGGTGCACGGTCGGAAACGCATTCACAATATCAAGCGTCAATTCGGCCTCATCGGTTTCGAAAAGAGGATGGCCCCGGCCACAATAAAGAGAGTGCCTCTCCGTGTAGAGTTCCTCATACTCAAGGCCGTAAATCCGGTGCTCGAAACTCCCGATACCGACATGCAGACTGCCATCGAAAACCTTGCTTTGCAGGTCTTGCGGGCGCTCCAGCGACAGCTCCAGGTCGACCGCGCCTGCCTGTTCCGTGAAGCGCGCCAACGCCTCCGGCAGCTTGAGTTTCGGATCGGTCGAGATGCAGTCGACCGTGGCCACCCGCAGCTTGCCGACCAGCTTGCCCTTGAGGTCGGAAAACTGATCCGAGTAGTCGTCCAGCGCCGTCAGCAGTTTGAGCGAGGTCTCATGCACCATCCGCCCTTTTTCGGTGATCAGAAATCCTCGGCGGCCGCGCTGGCACAATTGAACGCCAAGCCGCTTTTCCAAAGACGTGATGTGGTTTGATATTGTCGGTTGGCTCAGGTTGAGCTCGGCCTGGGCGGCGGAAAAGCCACCGCAACGTACAACGGAATCGAATATACGCAGAAGGTGAATGTCGGATCCGGACAACTTCATTCACACATTGAGACGTACAAATGTACGAAATTGCAAGCTGTGATTTAATTGAGGCCTCCCCGGCGCTATGTGTCCGGCAGGTTTGAGCCCCGGGCATCGGGTTTGAGCCCCGGGTATCGGGTATGGCCGCCTCGTCGGCCACCGGGTCCGCAGCTTCGGCGCGCAGACGCTTTGGCAAACCACGCACGCAACGTTTTGGGGACCGCCAATGGAATTTGCACAAAGGGCATTGCGAGACGTCACGCTGTTCCCCTTGTGGCTCGACAGCAAATCGGCGCCGCCGGTAGAACCGCAGCTGATCGGGCGCACGCGTGCCGATCTCCTGATCGTCGGCGGTGGGTTCACCGGCCTGTGGGCGGCAATTCTGGCCAAGGAAGCCGATCCGGTGCGCGATGTCGTGCTGATCGAAGCCGGCAAGGTTGCTTATGGCGCATCGGGGCGGCCGGGTGCCATCGTTTCCACCTCGCTTATGCACGGGTTGCAGAACGCAGCCCGGATCTTTCCCGACGACATTCACGAGCTCGAACGGCTGGGTCAGGACAACATGGCCGGTTTTCTGGATACCCTTGAGCGTCACAAGATCGATGCACAGCAAACCTGGGGCGGCGAGCTGACTGTCGCCATCGGCGACAAGCGCATTCCTGAAATCGTGGAAGAGTACAAACTGCACAAGCAGTACGGTCATGACGTCGAATTGCTGGACAAGAAACAGGTGCAGGCCCAGGTGAACTCGCCGCTGTACTCAGGTGCGGCATGGAATAAAAAGCTCAGTGGAACGGTCCACCCGGCCATGCTGGCCTGGGGACTTAAATCAACGGCACTCAAACTTGGCGTACGCCTTCACGAAATGACGCCAATGGAGGCAATTGACGACAGGGGAGACCATCTTGTCGTCAAGACACATGATGGCGACATAACAACGCCAAAGGTCCTGCTGTGCACCAATGCATACGCGGCGGGCCACAAGCACATCAAGCGCCGCGTGGTCGGGATCCGCGATCGTATCATCGCCACCGAGCCCTTAAACCGTGAGCAGCTGGAAAGAATCGGTTGGCAAAACCGGCAGGGAGTATACGACACACGAACTCAGTTGAATTACACCCGCATGACCAAGGACAACCGCATCACTTTCGGCGGCCGCCTGTCATACTACTACGACGGAGATACGGACCCGAAAGGCGATCGCCTGGTTGCCCCGTATCATCGGCTGGCCGGCGCGTTTCACAAAACGTTTCCACAGCTGGAAGACATACGCTTCAGCCACGCCTGGAGCGGCCCGATCGCGTTGACCACAAGAATGGCAGTTCATTTTCAGAACTACCACGGCGGCAGGGTCATCTGGGCGGGAGGCTACTCCGGGTTTGGCGTATCGACGAGCCGATTCGGCGCCAAAATAGGGCTGGCCAAGCTCGACCATCTTGATCTGCCGGAACTAAAGCTGGACTTTGCCACCACCATGCCAAACCGGATCCCGCCGGAACCGTTTCGCTGGCTCGGGTCGAAGATTACGCTGTATGCCCTGGACACAGCGGACGAAAAGGGCGGTTGGCGGCACGCGTGGCTAAAGTTTGTCCATGCCTTGGGATTCCCGATCTAGACGCCTATCAGCATCGGGGATCAGAGCGATTTGACGATGCCTTCGACCATCTTCTTGGCGTCGGAGAACAGCATCATTGTGTTGTCGCGGAAGAACAGCTCGTTTTCGACGCCGGCATAACCCGACCCCATGCCGCGCTTGACGAACAGTACGGTCGTTGCGTTTTCGACGTCGAGCACCGGCATCCCGAAAATCGGGCTTTGCGGGTCGGTCTTGGCGGCCGGATTGGTGACGTCGTTGGCGCCGATGACAAATGCGACATCGGCCTGCGGAAACTCCGAGTTGATGTCTTCCAGTTCGAAGACTTCATCGTAGGGAACGTTTGCTTCCGCCAGCAGCACGTTCATGTGGCCCGGCATGCGGCCCGCGACCGGGTGGATCGCATAGGTTACTTTGACGCCTTGCGACTTCAGTTCGTCCGCCATCTCGCGCAGCGCGTGCTGGGCCTGGGCGACGGCC
The DNA here is from genome assembly GCA_021775755.1 of Hyphomicrobiales bacterium. Lineage (GTDB taxonomy): Bacteria > Pseudomonadota > Alphaproteobacteria > Rhizobiales > JAJFHB01 > JAJFHE01. The sequence continues at coordinate 193,355 of JAJFHE010000033.1, forward strand.
ATGCCGTATCCCGGAACGATGATCACGGAGCCGGCGTTCTTCATGATGAAGGCGGCATCGTCGGCACTGCCCTTTTTGACCGGCCGTGTCTCGACTTCGCCGCTCGCGCCCGCCGCCACTTCGCCGCCGAAGCCACCGAGAATGACGCTGAAGAACGAACGGTTCATCGCCTTGCACATAATGTAGGAGAGGATCGCACCCGACGAGCCGACAAGCGCGCCGGTGATGATGAGCGCCGTATTGCCGAGCGTGAAGCCGATGCCCGCTGCCGCCCAACCGGAATAGGAGTTGAGCATGGAGACGACCACCGGCATGTCGGCGCCGCCGATCGGAATGATGATTAGAACGCCGATCACCAGCGCCATCGCACAAAGTGCCCAGAATGCGAGATAGCTTTCGCTGGTGCAGAACCAGAACATCAGCGCAACAAGCCCAAGCCCAAGCACGAGATTGAAGAAATGCTGGCCCGGAAATACAACGGGGGCGCCGGACACCAGTCCCTGAAGCTTGGTGAAGGCAACCACCGAGCCGGTAAAGGTGATCGCACCGATCGCCGCGCCGAGCGACATTTCGATGAGGCTCGCCATCTTGATCTGGCCGACGTCGCCGAGACCAAATGCTTGCGGCGCATAAAGTGCCGCGGCGGCAACCAGTACGGCAGCCAGGCCGACCAGCGAGTGAAACGCCGCAACGAGCTGCGGCATCGCCGTCATTGCGATGCGCCGGGCGATGATCGCACCGGCCAGACCGCCAATGCCGATACCTGCCAGAATGAATATCCAGGTGGCTGAATCTTCCGGCGAAATGACGCTCAGCGTCGTACCGATGGCGATTGCCATGCCGAGCATGCCGAAAAAATTGCCGCGCCGCGAACTCTCCGGCGACGACAGGCCGCGCAGAGCGAGGATAAAAAGCACGCCTGAAACGAGATAGAGCAGCGCAACTGTATTGGGTGTCATCATGCGCCCGCCCTCAGGTCTTCTTGCGGTACATGGCGAGCATGCGCTGCGTCACCAGAAATCCGCCAAATATGTTGACCGAGGCAAGCACCAGGGCACTGAAGCCCAGAACCCGCGCCCACGTGCCGAGGCCTTCCGCCACCTCCACCCCAACCGCAAGCAGCGCACCGACGACGATCACCGAGCTGATCGCGTTGGTGACCGACATCAAGGGTGTGTGCAGCGCCGGCGTCACGCTCCAGACCACGTAGTAGCCAACGAAAATCGCCAGTACGAAGATCGCGAAACGAAACACGAATGGATCGATGCCACCGCCGATTCCAACAGCTTGAGAAGTGGCCTCGGCCGCGGCCGCAGCCGCATCGGCAAAGGCTCGCGCGGTTTCGGCGGCCTGCACCGCCTGTTCCGCGGCGACCTGCGCCTGTTCCGCCGCCTCTTGTGCGGAAAGTGCTCCCATGTCAGCGCCTCCTATCAGTCCAGCACCGGATGGATCATCGCGCCATCCCGCGTCAGCGCCGTGCCGACAATGATTTCATCTTCCCAGTCGATCGCGAGCTTGCCGCTCTCCGCATCGATCATTGTTTCAAGGAAGTTAAAAAGGTTCTTTGCATAAAGCTGCGATGCGTTGCCCGCGAGGTCGCCCGCCAGATTGGCTTGCCCCATGATGGTCACACCCGCATGGGTTACCGTTTTGCCGAGCTTTGACAGCGGACAGTTGCCGCCGCGCTCGACCGCAAGATCGACGATTACCGAGCCCAGTTTCATGGTCTCAACCATTTCCTGCGTCACCAGCGTCGGCGCCGGACGTCCTGGAATAAGCGCGGTACAAATCACAATGTCCTGTTGCCGGATCGTGTCGGCCACCAGCTCCGCCTGCTTGATCTTGTAGTCTTCGCTCATTTCGCGGGCATAGCCTGCCGCGGTTTCAGCGTCCTCTTCGGCCTCGACCATGACGAACTTCGCGCCGAGGCTCGCAACCTGCTCACCGGCAGCGCGGCGCACATCTGTGGCGCTGACAATCGCTCCCAGCCGCCGCGCGGTGGCGATTGCCTGCAGCCCTGCAACGCCTGCACCCATGACGAATACCCGTGCCGGCGGAACCGTTCCCGCCGCCGTCATCATCATCGGAAACGCTCGGTTGAATTGCGCCGCCGCATCGATCACCGACTTGTAGCCGGCAAGGTTCGACTGCGACGACAAAACGTCCATCGACTGCGCACGCGTAATTCGCGGCATCAGTTCCATGGCAAACGCATTTACGCCCTTTGACGCGAACGGCTTAATACCCGCGGCATCGCCGTAAGGGTTCATGACGGCCAGAACCATCGCGCCCTTTTTGATATTGCGCAGCTCACCCGCGGATGGCCGGCGCACCTTGAGCACGATATCGGCGGACTTGAGCGTCGCGGACGCGGAGTTTTCGATCTTGGCCCCCGCCTCCTTGTACTCGGCATCGGATATGTTCGATCCCGTACCCGCACCGCTTTGCACCGCGACCTTGCAGCCAAGCGCGGCAAACTTCTTTACGGTATCGGGGCTCGCGGCAACGCGAGATTCCCCCGCCTCCGTTTCGGCCGGAACGGCGATCTTCATGATGAAAACCTAGACGAGTGTTACGGTCAGGAGAAAATACAGCACCCACAGCCCGGTGGCGGGAAGCCAGTTGCGACCGCCCGTCATCAGCGTGATGGCGACGCAAATTAGCCCGACGGCGATGCCGCCGCCGCCAACCAGAAGCGCAAATGAATCCGCAAATGCCACCGCCATCAGGCCGACAAGCACAAAGCCGCACGCCAGTATCGTGGCGATGGTCAGCTTGATGAAGACCCCGTAGGTCTCCTGATGCGGTTTGTAGTCGTGAACGACCGTGCCCTCTTCAGCCATCGTTGCTGCCTCTTGCCCTGTATTCGATTGGTTACCCGGACAAGATGAATATAACAAAGCGTGCAACGTCTCAAGCCGCCCAGCCGCGACATGTTGCGCCGGTTTCCTCACTCTTGGTCGTTCCCAAAGACTTCACCTCACGAACAAGTGAAGCAATATTTGCCATGCATCACCGCATTCGCATCCGATTGCACGCAATTGGTGTGCGCTGCTTATCGACACGTCACATTTTCCGCTGTTAACTTTTCATTAATTCTTTTTGCCGCGTCGAGTCGGCGGCGAGAGGCACTAGGGGAGAGGGGTCGAATGCGGGGACTGAAACACCTGTCTGTTGCGCTATTGGGGGGAACCATCCTGGCGGGCGGCTTGTCAACGCCGGCCGAGGCCTTCTTTTTCCTGGATGGCGATTCCCTGTTCATTTTCGACGATGAAGGCACCGCCCACCGCCGTGACGCGTTCAACACCATGAACGTCTGGACGCTCTATGGCTATGCTGGATATGGCGGCGGCAATGTCGAGCTCGACAGTGCCCAGAGATTCGACAGCGACATCGAAGAGTTCTACGGCTCCAAAAGTCTGCGCGTCAGACTGGGCTTTCTCGACGCATGGCGTTCCTTCGACGGTGTAAGCCCCTCGGTTAACCTGCAGCTTTCCGGCTACTCGCGTAGCACGGAAGCGGAAGACCCGGTCATCAACAGCGGCGACCAGGGGATATTCGCCGCCGGCGGCGAAGCCGCGCTCTACGTCCTCAAGCCGCATGGCCTTTTCGGGTTTTTCGTGAGTCAGAACAGGCAGGAAGAGGCGCGCTTCACCAACTATGGCGCCGTCGCACGGCTCTATACGGACCTGCCCTGGGACTACAGTCTCGATTTCCGCGTCGGCGGCATCGACAGCAACGACGACACCGACGGCTACTTCTTCCAGGTCGGCGCCACCAAGTTTCCGACCCACGACCTGATGCTTGGCTGGGATTTCGGCTACAACTACCTCGAAGGCGACCAGAGCCCCGGATTCAAGACGGAGATGGAATACTGGTATTTCGGCGGTGCGATCTCGTACCGCATTCCCGGTTCGCCGTTTTCCATCGGTTCGCACGTCGCTTACTCCGAAACCGAGGTGAAAAACGACTTTACCAAATTCGACGAGGAAACCCTCTACTGGGGTTTCTTCTTCTCCTATTATCTCGGCGCGCCTCCCAACCGCTCCTACGCGGACATCAACCGCTTCGACGCACCGAGCCTGCACACCGCGACGGGTAACCTCATGGGCAAACCGATTGCTAATGAAAGCGGATTACGCACACTTGGAGAACAGCTGTTCTTCTCGTCCGACGAGCGCTTGAAACGCGATGTGACCCTGCTTGCCCGGTTGTCGAACGGTCTCGGCGTTTACCGCTACAGGTACCTGTGGAGCGATCAGATCTATGTCGGCGTCATGGCGCAGGAAATGCTCACGATCATGCCGCACGCGGTTCGCCGTTTCGGCAACTGGTTCGCCGTCAACTACGCCGCCATCTGGGCATCAGACGATATCCAGGACGAGTTGCGCGAGAAGGGACTGATCAACGCCCATTGAATCTCCCGCCCGGATTACTCCGGGGGCACGCCCGCAAGGGCAACAAGGCCGGCAGCCCCAACGGGGTGCCGGCCCTGTTCTGTCCGGCCCGAGGACGTCGGTTAATTGGCGAGTTTGTGCCGCGAACATTCCTGAGCAGGCCGTAGGACCAGTAAAAGCCAACAACAGGCAGCCGGAACCGCCGGTTGCAGTGGTATGACAAATTCGGAAGAGAATGTTGATTGCCGGATGCCGGTTACTGAATTCTCGCTAGATCCTCGCTTGCCACATAACCGATAACTTCACCATTGCGGGCAATCAAAGCCCAACCGTCCTCATCGTCCAGAACTGTTACAAGTGAGCCAGGCGCGAGTTCGGATACGAAATGCCTCCCGCGCTCGGCATCGGTGAAGACCTTCGCTTTTTCGATTACCACATGCGTGGGATTGGCAGGAATTTCCGAGCGTTCGTCCGTCCCGGCAGTTAGGGCAGCATAACGCGCGCCGATGGGGAAGTTGTTGCCGACTATGCGCATCTGCGGAACCTGTCGATAGCCAAACGCCTCGCTCGAGATGTCCGGCACCCGCTCGTCGAGATGTGCCGCAAGCTCTGTAACTTCGATACGGCCATTGCCGTTTGTGTCCGCAAGGCCCATCGCCTCCAGAAGAGCGTAAGAAAACACGCCATGGCCTCGATAACCTTCCAACGCTGGCGCATCGTCCGTGGCCGCCACGAGGATGGTGCGGCCCACGGCATGGGAGAGTTTGTCAACGGCTGTAATCATGGCAAGGCCACGTTGGATCTGATCTCCGGTAAGAGAGCCGCTCTCACATGTATCGTACATGAGCAGCGACTTGCGGGCCGGCAACGATGCAAACCACGCCTGCCACTGGTCCTGGTTGATACCGTGCTCGACGATTGAACCTGCGTCTTTAAACCGAAAGTCATGCGGCAGGAAATAATAGCGACCGTCTACGGTCTTGCCGTGACCGGCGACGAAGAAAAGGAACACGTCGCCAGAACGCACGGTTCGGGACAACCCCTCAAACACCGCATTCAGGTTCTGGAGGGTAACCTCTTCGTTGAGCAACTCGTGGACGTGCGTTTGCGCATAAAGGCCCGGCGCCGCTTCGGTGAAGGCTCTGGCCAGAGCTTCCGCGTCGGGAACGGCATAATTCAGCCTCAGACGCCCGTCCCAATAGTCGTTCACACCAACGGTGAGGACGTGCAGCTCCGGCGGCGTCACACCCGACACACCATCCCAGGTAACAGTGACAGACATGGGCTCTGATGCAATGAGATTGGCTGCATTGTAGGCCACAACTTCAATCACATTGTCGCCGGGTTCGAGCACGATGGAACGGCTGATATCCAATACCTGTTGCTGAACAGGTTCGCCGTTTTCGATCCGCGCCAAACCGCGCTCCATCTCAAGGCCGACAGTTGTGCCATTGATCCTCCACTCGACCCGCCCGACGCCTCCGCCGCGTTCTACGATGCGCGCATCGACGTCGATCCGCTCCGACTCCGCCCGGCTTTTCGACTCAGGTGTAATGATCTCAAGCCGGGGCGCGTTGCCGCTGTCTATCAGCGCGCCAAGGTTGAGTTCCGCCGCCGCTGCCGCCACCCGCCCCTGCGGGTCTCCCGCAAGCGCGTCGCGGATAAGGTCGGGGCGGTATAGCGCCTGGTAGAACTGGTTGATGTCATATGTCTCAAAACCCTTGGTAATCAGCAGCATGGAATTGTCAAAGTCGTGACTTTCAAAAAACCCGTCACGCGTTAACGTCAACGTTCCGCCGGCGTTGTTCAGCGCGAGCCGTGCTATCAAGTTGCCAGTGTCCACATCTACAATACGAAGGACGCCGTCCAAGCCCGAAGTTGCGAATTGCCCGCCATCCGGTGCAAACGAAACACTGATGCCCGATACAGGCAGATTGGGATAGCTGGTCAACTCACTCCCAGTGGTGAGATCCCATCTCCTCACGCCGTCGATGGAAGTGGCAACAATCGAATCGCCATTCGGTGAAATCGCGACCCGCCCACCAAGATTGCTCGGATCGATGCCGATCGTCATTTGCAGCGCACCCGACCTCACGTCCCACAGTTTTACTCTCCCATCTGTCCCGCTTGAGACGATGTTCGCGCCGTCTGGTGTGAACGCAACTGACCAGATAAAACTGAACCGCCGCTCTTCAAGCTGATGCGCGGTTTCAATCATTCGCAGCAGTCTGCCGGACGAAGCTTCCCAAATGCCGAAACTACTATTGTTGCCCCCTCCGGTCACGATGAGCCGACTATCAGGCGAAATTTCCACTGATGACACAAAGCCGTCGTGGCCGGAAAGGGATCGAAGCGCCGCTCCCGTGGCCATGCTCCAAAGCCTCACTTTTCCATCACTTGCGGCGGACGCAGCGAATTGGCCATTTGGTGAGATCCTGACGGTGTCGTATCCCGCCGCGCCTGCTTCGATCGTTAACCGACGCTCGCCCGTTTTCACATCCCAGAGCCCAATTGTACGGCCACTGCTGCTCAAGAGAAACTGTCCGGTATTGGAAAATCGAAGACCACCCACCTCGTCCCCGTGCGCTCCAATGTTGCGGACCAACCGGCCAGTCACAGGGTTCCAGAGTCTCAAACTGCCGTCAGTTCCCCCTGTAGCGATAAGTTTGCCATCGGGCGCGTAGTCGATAACATTTAGTGCGCTGAGGGACGTCCCCATCTCGCGAAGCAGCAGTCCCGTCTCCACATCCCAGAGCTTGACGGTCGGGTCACCGCCGACCGTCAAAATAGCGTCGCCATTCTTTGAAAACACTGCGGACATGATAGATTGTCCATGTCCTTCAATCGTACGCGCGAGGTGGCCTGAAATTGTGTCCCACAGCTTTACAGTCCCGTCCTCTCCGCCCGTCACGATGGTTTGGCCGTCGGGCGAAAATGCAACAGCAAGCGCTTCGCCATTGTGAGCTGCAATTTCATGGAGCTGGGAACCGCCTGACCTGTTCCAAACTCTTACTTCGCCATTTGTGGTTGCTGCGGCGACGTATGAGCCATCAGGTGATGCGGCGATGGCCCGTGCAGCATTGTTATCTCCATACATGTAGGTAAGTTCTTCGCGTTGAGCATGTATGCTCCACAACCTGACTGCGAACTTATCACTGGACACAAACATTGTTCCCTCAGGAGCAAACGCTAAAGAGTAGAACGGCAATCCGGACTTTTGGTGTTTTCGCAGCATTGCGCCAGACTGAATGTGCCAGAGCACCAACTCTCCGTGCGCGGATCCGGACACGATAAATCGGCCATCAGGCGAGTAGGCCAGTGCATTAATGTCTCCCTGGTTGCCCACTAACTCACGAACAACGTTTCCGGAAAAAATTTCTACAATCTGGATTCGGCCACCAAAACCACCGGTTGCGAATGTCCGGCCATTTGGCGAAACAGCTACCGGGCGCACTGAGCCACTGCTCCCGTAATACGTGCGTAACAGGTGACCGGTTGAAAGTTCCCAGAGGCTGCCACGCCCGTCACCACTGCTCGTGATCGCATACTGGCCATCCATGGTGAGAGCCACGGAACTGATTTGGACACCGTGCCCGATTTGGGCAACCACGCTGAGCGGAAGTCCGTCTGAGCTTCCGTCGTCCGTTGGCTGGTTGTCTGGGCTGCTCCGCCCATCATACTGCTTCAGCACTTGAAGCAGGACATCATCGTTGCGGCCTTCAAAAGTGAAAATTTCAGCAAGATCCACATTCCACTGTTCTGCGAAGAGCAACGTGGCGGTCTCTGTGTTTTCGTCCCAAGCATCCGTTACGGGTCCGGAGTAGTGGCCCAGATTTGCAAGTTGGATTTGAATTTTGCCCAGAAGTGTCGCTGCATCGCGTGCTTGCCGACTCTCTTCCTCGGTTGGTCTTTGAAATCCGCGAAGGCCCGCAAGCAAAACCTGAAGGCGGAAAAGTTTGATAAGCCCCGGGTGCGTTTCGCAACTAAAGTCTGCGCCGGACACCCCCTTGTCTCGCGCAAATTCCCTTGCCGCAGCTTCAGTTCGCGGCCCGCAATGACCATCGGCAGGTCCCGGATCATAGCCGAATGACAGGAGACCTTGTTGTATCTCATATATTTCTTGGCTGTATTCCGCGTCGGCGTTCGTTGATCCTGCAAATGCCCAAAGCACGAACACCACGATAGCCAGGAATTTGCGCAGCATGGGATCCTCCCTTTCCCCCCGGAAGAAGTGTTCCCTTGGCCTAAAAGGCTACCATGACGAAGAGATTACTTTAACCGCAAATTGCGGTTTCGGTTTCGAGCCATTTCCAAGCCCGTTCACTAGTCAACCAGATAACCACGACCCAAACATATGGACTGCCCTACACGACCCGCGGGCGCGCGCAATATTTCTCAAAGCCCCTCCAGTTCGTCGATCATCCCCTCGATGACCTTGAGCCCCATGGACCAGAAGCCGGCATCGGAGGCATCGAGCCCGAACGGTGCGAGCAGTTCAGAGTGATGTTTTGAGCCACCCGCGCTCAGCATGTCGAAATATTTCTCCGCAAAACCTTCGTCGGCGTTTTCGTAAACCGCGTAGAGCGAATTCACCAGACAGTCGCCGAACGCATACGCGTAGACGTAGAACGGCGAATGGATGAAATGCGGGATGTAGCACCAGAAATTTTCATAGCCCTCGCCCAGCCGGATGGCAGGCCCGAGACTTTCTCGCTGGATGTCGAGCCATATTTCGCCAAGCCGTTCGCTCGTCAGTTCGCCCTCGCGGCGCTCGGTGTGCACCCGGCGCTCAAACGTATAGAACGCGATCTGCCGCACCACCGTGTTGAGCATGTCCTCGACCTTGGACGCGATTAGCACCTTGCGCGCGGCCGCGTCTTCGGTTGCCGCCAAGAGCGAGCGAAAGGTCAGCATCTCGCCGAAGACGCTTGCTGTTTCGGCGAGTGTCAGCGGCGTCGGCGCCATCAAGGCGCCCTGCGGCGCGGCAAGGATCTGATGCACACCATGGCCAAGCTCGTGCGCGAGCGTCATCACATCGCGGGTGCGTCCTTGGTAGTTCACCAGCACGTAAGGGTGCACCGCAGGCACCGTCGAATGCGAAAATGCACCGGGCGCCTTGCCGGGCCGCACCGGTGCGTCGATCCAGGCATTGTCGAAAAACCGGGCAGCAAGCGTCGCCATGTGCGGATGGAACCCGCCATAGGCTTCCAGCACCGTGTGGCGCGCCTTGTCCCAGGGAACGCTCGCCGTTTCTTCCTGCGGCAGCGGCGCGTTGCGGTCCCAGTGATCAAGCACGTCGTAGCCGAGCCATTTTGCCTTCAACGCGTAATAGCGGTGCGACAAACGCGGATAGGCATCGCGCACGGCGCTTTCCAGTGCGTCGACGACCGGGCGTTCGACACGGTTGGCGAGATGGCGCTGATCGGCGATGTCCTCAAATCCGCGCCAGCGGTCGGAGATTTCCTTGTCCTTGGCAAGCGTGTTGGTGATCAGTGCAAACGTGCGCAGGTGCACGCCGAATGTCGACGACAACGCATCGGCACCGAGTTTGCGCCGCGCCCCATCCTTGTCCTGCAGCAGATTGAGCGTGCGCTCAATGCCCAGTTCCTCGCCATCGACGTCGAATGTCAGCCCCGAAATTGTTTCGTCAAACAGCCGGTTCCACGCGCTGGCGCCACTCACGGATTTTTCCAGAAACAGTTTTTCCGTCCGCTCATCAAGCTGGTAGGGGCGTTCTTTACGCAGGTCCGCAAGCCACGGCTGGTAGTGTGCAAGTTCGCGCGCCGACATGGCCCGCTCCAAATGGCCATCGTCAAGCCGGTTGAGTTCAAGCTCGAAGAACAGCCCGTGTGTGCTGGCCGCGGTCAGGCGGTCGCGCACATCTGCATAAAACTTCGAGCGCGCCGCATCGCTCATATCGCCCGCATGCAGAAGACCCGCAAACGAGTACAGCCGGCCATAGAGTTCCTGCAACTCTTCGTAATCGCCGATCGCCGCCGCCAGAGCCTTGCCGCCATCGTCCGATTTCAAAAGCTGTTCGAGCTTGCCCTCGTGCCGCGCTGCAAATGCAACCGTTTCCTCCTCCGCGCGCTTCAGATCGGCTTCGACCTCGCTCCCCTCCATGGACGGATAAAGGTCCGCCAGATCCCACTCCGGCAATTGCCCGAGATCTTGTTCCTGTGTGCTTGTGTGAAGATCGCTCTGTGTCGTCATCTCGCCGTCCGGTCCCGTTCGTTTTCGCGTCGCTGCGCATTGCCCGCTGCCTTGATCCCGCGCAGCCGGACCTATATCAGCCAGTGGCGATCCGACATCAACCCCCCAGGGTTTCAAATTTCCTGGAATGCCGGGCGGGTGCACACATCTTAAGCCGGTCTTTACGGTTGTGCGCCAAAATGGGCCACCCTTGCGACTGGTGCGCGTTGAACTTCGTGGCACGCCGCAAACTCAAATGAAGTCCTGTTGGTTGAATAGCGAGAGTTAGTGTCCATGTCGCGTTCTGTTCTTATTGTCGACGACGATCCCGCCCAGCGCCGAATCCTTGAAGAAATGGTCCGCCGCTTCGGCTATCAGCCGCTCAGCGCCGATGGCGGAAACGCCGCGCTCGACACGCTTAATGGCCCTCAGGGCAAGGACATATCCGTAATTATCCTGGATCTCGTCATGCCCGATCTGGGCGGCATCGAGGTTCTCGAAGCGCTGCCGCCGCACTGCGAGCGCATCCCCGTCATCGTCCAGACCGCGCAGGGCAGCATCGACACGGTGGTCAAGGCCATGCGTGCCGGCGCCGACGATTTTGTCGTCAAGCCGGTAAGCCCGGAACGCCTCAAGGTCTCCGTTCAGAACGCTTTGAAAGTCAATGCCCTGGCCGGCGAGATCACCCGCATCAAGCGCAAGGTAGAAGGCGAACTGACATTCGACGAACTGGTTCTGGCATCGCCGGCAATGGCCAATGTCACCCGTCTTGGGCAGCGCGCCGCACAATCCAACATTCCCGTGCTGATCGAGGGAGAAAGCGGCGTCGGCAAGGAGATGATTGCCCGCGCCATTCAGGGCGAGAGCGAGCGTGCCGGCCGGCCTTTCGTTTCCGTCAACTGCGGCGCTATTCCTGAAAACCTCGTCGAAAGCATTCTGTTCGGCCATGAGAAGGGCTCCTTCACCGGCGCATCCGCCAAACACAACGGCAAATTCGTCGAGGCCAGTGGCGGCACGCTGTTCCTCGACGAAGTCGGCGAATTGCCGCTCGACATCCAGGTCAAACTGTTGCGCGCGGTCCAGGAGGGCGAAGTCGACCCGATCGGCGCCAAGCGCCCGCTCAATGTCGACGTCCGGCTGATTTCCGCGACCAACCGCGACCTAATTCAAATGGTCAAGAACGGCGAATTCCGTGAAGATCTCTACTACCGCCTCAATGTGTTTCCCGTTCTGGTGCCGCCCTTGCGCGACCGCCCGGAAGACATCTCCGGCCTGGTTGACCACTTCATCGTGCGTTTCGCGGCCGAAGAGGGCCGCAAGATTTCCGGCGTCACGTCCGACGCGCTGGGTCTGCTGCAGGCCTATGGCTGGCCGGGCAACGTGCGTCAGCTTGAAAACGCGGTGTTCCGCGCCGTCGTCCTGTGCGACGGCGATGAGCTCACTCTGGCGGAGTTTCCGCAGATCGCAGCCCAGGTCGAGGGCTATGACGTAGCTGTCCCCGAGGCACCGCAAAGCGCGCCTGATCCGCTACCGGTATGCGAAGGCAGCGCCGCCCTGATCGGAGCCGAAATCCCGACCGTTGGAACCGCATCCAGCATTTCCGACGGCTCCGCGCTTGGCATCCCGGCAATGACCGATGGCGGCCATGTAAGGCGCCTGGAAGAGATTGAATCGGACATGATCCGTCTCGCCCTTCAGCGCTATCGCGGCCATATGTCCGAAGTGGCGCGCAAGCTTGGCATCGGGAGGTCCACGCTCTACCGCAAGGTGCGCGATTTGGGCCTTGAGGCGAAAATGTAACAGTCGCGTGAGAAACCGCCGCGGTTCGCCGCGCGGCAATGGACAACGCAACGAAATTGCACTTAGTTATGCAGTGATATGCAAGGGGAGACCTGAAGGTGATTCGGTCAAGGAATTTTGCGCGCGTGGCCCTTATGGCCGCGGTTTCGGTGCTGGCGACAAACGCGGCCCTTTCAAAGGGCGGCGACATGGGCGATCCCTTCGGGCAGCCCAATTGGCAGGTGCGCCAGGAGCAACGCGACGAACACCGTGGCACGAACCGCGATGCGGTCAACTTGCCGCAAACGGTTACGGAATACACCCCGCCCGTCTATCAGCCCGATCAACTCGTCGCTCTGGCCGACACGACATTGCAGGCCGAAATGCCGAGCGATGGGCTTGCGGCAACGATCCGCTATCACCTGACCGAGGGAACCGCACCCGTCTTGCGTGTCCACCCGAGCCACCGCGCGCCCATCCTCGCGGCCTATGAAGCCCGGGGCTTCGCGCCGATCTGGGTCGGCGAATTCGGCCTCAGCGACCGCGCGAGGCGGCTTCTGAAGAAACTCGGCCAGGCGGCGGTTGAAGGATTGCGGCCATCGGAATATTTACCCGGCTCGCTCGCCGGCTTCGATGGCGACGCCCCGGCAAGCGGTTCAGCGCTCGAACTGGCGCGCCTTGAAGTTGAACTCACCGTCGTTGCGCTTAAATACGCCCAGCACGCAACGGGTGGGCGTATCGTGCCGTCGCGTTTTGGCAAATACATCGATGTTCATCCCGAAGTCGTCGATCCTGCCGAGGCCCTGACGCGCCTCATCCGCACTGTGCGGCCGGGCGCCTATCTCGCCGGACTTCACCCGACGAATGCCATTTATGGCGCGTTGCGCGCGCAACTGGCCGAATTGCAGGCGCTGCCGCAGAACAGGCTTGAAATTACCGTACCCGCCGGTGGGCTTCTGAAAGCCGGCGAGACGGACGCGCGCGTGCCGTTCATTCAACGCAAGCTGCAGGCGCTCGGTGTGCTTGAAGATGTTCAATACGCAGATCCGGATGCCACTGCCGGAGCGCTGTCGGACGTATTCTCGCCAGCTGTTGTGGCCGCCGTTAAGGCGTTTCAGAAACGCCAGGGCCTTTCCGCGGACGGCGTCGTCGGCCCCGCGACCACACATGCAATGAACTCCGATTCCATCGCCCGGCGCCTTGAGCTGGTAACGCTCAATCTGGAACGTGCCCGCTGGCTTCCAAGCGAACTCGGATCGCGTCACGTTATCGTCAACCAGCCGGCTTTCCGGCTGCGGCTCTACGACGATGGCGAGATCATCCATCAGGCTCGCGTCATCGTCGGCAAGCGCCAGCACCAGACTTCCATGTTCTCCGACGAAATGGAGTATGTGGAGCTCAATCCCTACTGGAATGTGCCGCGCTCCATCGCCACAAAGGAAATGCTGCCCCAGCTTCTGCAGAACGCGTCTTATCTCGACGCCCGCGGTTTTGAAGTGTTCGGGCCGAACGGTCGTGTTTCGTCCAGCTCCATTGACTGGGACAACTACACGCCGAGCACCATGCCCTACAGTTTCCGGCAGCCGCCAGGCAGCTCGAATGCGCTTGGCTACATGAAGTTCATGTTTCCGAATCAGCACTCGATCTACCTGCACGACACGCCGTCCCGGCATCTTTTTTCACGCGACGTCAGAACGTTCAGCCATGGTTGCGTGCGCGTGCAGCATGCCAACAAGTTCGCCGACATCATTTTGGGATTTGAAGGCTGGAGCCCGGAGCGCATCCAGGCAGCCGTCGCAAATGGCGCAAATCGGCGGGTAAATCTCTCCCGCAAGATCGGCGTGCACCTCACCTACTTCACAGCATGGGCGGACCAGGACGGTCTGGCGATTTTTGAAGACATTTATGGGCGTGACATTCAGCTTCGCGCCGCGCTTGGCGATAATCGCCTAGCCTTGAAATAGACGTATTTAATCGATCATTAATCATAGTGCGCTGAGATTGCCGCAATCGGGGTGTGGTTTGCTACATCCTATTGGTTGGTAATTCAGCGTCCTCCTGCGTATGATGCAGATGGTACTCTAATCCATCGCATCCGGAATGGTGGGAAGAACCTATGATTGGGGACGTTGGCAGCGCAGAAAGCGCTGCAGGGTGAGTACTGGGATGCCCTTGCGTAATATGCAGACGGTCAAAATGCCAAAGCCCGTGCGTCACAAAACGCGCGGCTTGATTCTGTGCGCGCTCGCTGCAATTGCGGCACTCGCGCTCAGCGCCTCAATCTCTCTCCAGCCCGCAATCGCCGGCGAAGAGCGGTCGCTTTCCTTCTACAACACGCACACGAAGGAAAACATCACCATCACGTACAAGCGTGATGGCCGCTACATTCCCTCCGCGATGGCCGAACTGAACCGCTTCATGCGCGATTGGCGCCGCAACGTCGAAACCCGGATGGATCCGGAACTTATCGACCTGATCTGGGAACTGACCCAGGAGCTCGATGCGCGCGAGCCGATCCAGCTGATCTCCGGCTACCGTTCGCAGGAAACCAATAACATGCTGCGCCGTGCCGGCCGCCGCGTGGCCCGCCGGAGCATGCATATCAAGGGACAGGCGGCAGACGTCTATTTCCCCGGCGTACCGCTTGATCGGCTGCGCAACAGCGCCCTGGTTCGTGAGGTCGGCGGCGTCGGCTACTATCCGCGCTCCGGCACAAACGGCTTTGTCCACGTGGATACGGGCCGGGTGCGTCACTGGCCGCGCATGAGCCAGACACAGGTTGCCCGAATTTTCCGCGAGCATCGTGAGCGCCCGCGCCAACAACAGCCAAGCGAAGAACGCACGCCGGTCTACCTCGCCCAGAACAGCAACGGGCAGGACCGGGAGATGGCAAGGCCTCAGGCGAACCCGCTGCGCCCCGATGGCGTGCCGATTGAAGAGCGCAGCTTCCCGCTGCCCCTCGACAAGCCCGTCATGGTCGCAAGCGCCGAGCCGGCTCCTCAACCCGCACCGGCCGCCGCGCCGGCACCACAGGTCGTGACCGCCAGCCTCGCCCCCACGCCCGAAACCTCAGCACCGGCCCTGGCGCCGCAAGGTGGTGTTACTTTCAATCCGGTGGTACCCGATGCCGGCACCGTTCCGCAGGCACAGGCCGGGCGCAGTCTGATATTCTTTCCGCTCGCCATTATGCGCCGCGAACAACCGGCAGCTAGCCTGACCCAGAACGTCGCCTACCAGATGCCTGATGCACAGCAGGTCGTGACGATGCGCGGATCCTATGACGACGGGCCCGGCGATGAACCACTGCTGCTCGCAAATGTTCAGCCAGCCGCAACGCCGTTGCGTCAGCTGACCGCCACCGAGCTGCAGCGTCTGGCCAGCCAGGTTGTGAACCGCGATGGCAAGGGCGCCCTGCTCATGTCGCAGCACGCCCAGCCTGTGCCGACGGTCGACGATAAGGGCGGCATGCTGGATCGGCCTGAGACAATCATCGATCTGATCGGCGGTAATGACACGACACCGCCCGACCTCGAACAGCCGAATATCGTCATGGGCATCGATGACGCCCTGCAGGCTCCCGGCGACGCCTCCGCAGAGGTGCCGCTGTCGGTCGCTCTTCAGTAAGCACCTTCTGGTACAAACCTGATCTGTTGAGATAGTGAGGCGGCGTCAGCCGTCTCCGCTGTCCGCCTGCGCTTCCGGCACGACTCCGGCCATACCCAGCGCATGCAGGTAGAGGTCGATCAGCGCTTCTTCTTCTTCGCGCTCCACCCGGTCAACTTTTCGCATTCGCACCACTTTGCGCAGGATCTTGGTGTCGAACCCGTTCGCCTTGGCTTCCGCATAGACTTCCTTGATATCGGCGGCGAGCGTGGCCTTTTCTTCCTCAAGCCGCTCAATGCGTTCCACCACGCTGCGCAGTTGCGCCTGTGCGATGCCGGTCGATGCCTCCATGGCCGAAAACCTCCCCTGTGCGCCGCAGGTCACATCCGTGGTGCATGCGGACCCGGCGGCGATTTGATTTCAATCACTGTCGCGATAGTATGCTCGCCGTCACACTAAAAAGGCGCAGGCTCCAACGCCACCGTCTTTTCAGCGATATCCGCAAGGTATTTCGGGCAAGGACCCGATCGCCCGCTCAATGCGGCTTGGACGCCTCGTAAGCTTCCATCTGCTCCGGCGTCGCCTCGGTCTGATGCTTGCCCTTCCACTCGTCATACGCCATGCCGTAGACGGTGGTGCGCGCCTCGTCTTTCGTCATCTCAAGTCCGCGCTCTTCAGCTGCTTCCTGGTACCAGTTCGAGAGACAGTTGCGGCAAAAACCGGCAAGCGTCATGAGATCGATGTTCTGTACATCCGCGCGCGCGCGCATGTGGTCGACGAGCCGCCGGAATGCGGCTGCCTCCAGTTCGGTCCGGGTTTTGTCATCCATGGGTCGGGATCCTCTTTGCCTGTTCGTGTCTCATGCCGTCTGCTCGCTCGCAATTCGGTGCAACTCACCGCGTTCGACAATCGCCGGCAGCAGCCGCGTCAGCCGTTCCGTCCACTCCTCAATCCCGTTATCGGTGGAAATGAGGTCCTGGCGGATTTCAAGCAGCCCGTGTGGCAGGCCACACCGTGTGCCGTGCCGGTTCATGGTGTCGCCGTCAAGCTCACCGCTGTAGGGCTCGTTCGCTCCCACGATGTGCCCGGGTTCTGAGGCCAGCGCATCGATCAACAGATCGGCAAACCGCCTGTCCCGGTCGAACAGAACGCCGGAATGCCACGGCCTGTGGATTTCCTTCCAGGCGGGAGTAAAGCTGTGGATGGACAGCAGCGCCGGGACAACGCCAGCATCCAGATAATGTGCAATCGCCGCGGCAATCGCGCTGTCATAGGGCTCATAAAAGCGCATCACGCGGGCCTCGATTTCGGCGGGCGTGATTTTCGCGTTCCCCGGAACCACGGTACCATCAGATATCCGCAGCACCCGCGTCGGGTCGTCGTCGCCTCTGTTCGGGTCGATCAGCAGTCTGGAATACCGCGACATCACGGCCGGCACGCCAAGCGCGGCCGCGAGCTTGCGCGTCACCTCGCCCGCCCCGATGTCATAGGCGATATGCCGCGAGCGTTGCGCGGCGCCGAGGCCGAGATTGTCGAATTCAGCCGGAATGGCGTTCGATGCGTGATCGCAAATCAGCAAAAGACCGCTTTCAATCGCCCCCTCGATCACCTCGTAGGCCTCGTGATCGGCCCCCGGCAATAGGCGCGGCTCAGCTTGGGCAACGGCGTCTGGCGTATTGAGCATGCAACAAACATCCAGCATGGGGTACACGGTAGCGCGCCCGCAAGTTCAATTATTATGAGGCAGGTCCTGCGTCAGTCAGCTGACAGGGCAGCCTTGATGACGCCATTTTTTCATACTCCTGTGCGCAAGATCAAGCTCGCCGTTACCTTTAATCGGTGAACTGATGCCGGCTGCCGCATGCCGACGGGAAAAATCACTGGATCGTCAATGCAGCCATGCTATTTTGACCAAACCGTCCGAATCTAATGGAGAAACGATGTTTCGGCTCACACTGACGATTGCCGCCCTGGCGGCGGTACTGATGTTTGACACCCGTCCCGCCACAGCGGACTTCAAGCTGTGCAACAACACGGGAAGCCGCGTCGGCGTTGCTCTTGGCTACAACGATGCCCGCAGTTGGGTCAGCGAAGGCTGGTGGAACATCAATCCGAACTCGTGCAAGACCCTTCTGAAGGGCGATCTTATTGCACGCTACTACTATATCTACGCGGTCGACTACGATCACGCCGGCACCTGGGGCGGTAAGGCCGTCCTTTGCACCCAGGATACCCTTTTCGTAATCCGCGGCATCGCGAACTGCGCAGAACGCGGCTACGACAAACAGGGCTTCTTTGAGGTCGATACGGGCGAAGAAGCAGATTGGACGGTTCAGCTTTCGGGATCAAGTACCCAGGGGCAGAATCAGTGAAACGCAATCGCAGGGTCAAAATCGTAGCAACACTCGGCCCTGCCACATCTTCCTCCGAAATGGTGGAGCGGCTGTTTAACTGCGGCACCGACGTGTTCCGCATCAACATGAGCCACACATCGCATGAGGGTCTGAGCGAACTGCACGGCATAATTCGCGCCATCGAAGAAAAATACTCTCACCCCATCGGCATTCTCTGCGACCTTCAGGGTCCCAAATTCCGCATTGGCGAGGTCGAGGGCGTTGGCATCACGCTTGTCGAGGGGCAGGTGTTCGACCTGGTGGCGGGCGAGACTTCGGACAAGCGTCAGGTAGAACTGCCACATCCGGAAATTTTTGCATCCGTATCACCTGACGACACGCTGCTGCTTGATGATGGACGCATCAAGCTGCGCGTCATGGACCGCTCCAGCGAACTGATCCGCACGAAGGTCGAAGTCGGCGGGGAACTCACCTCCCGCAAGGGCGTCAACCTACCCGACACGGTCATTCCGCTCGCCTCACTCACCGAGAAAGACCGTTCCGATCTGGAATATGCCTGCAATCTGGGTGTCGACTGGATCGGCCTCTCGTTCGTGCAGCGGCCCGAAGACGTGGCGGAAGCGCGCAAGTACTCGCGCCGGCGCGCCGCGCTGATCGCCAAGATTGAGAAGCCGTCGGCACTTGAATATCTCGACGAAATTCTTGAGCTCGTCGACGGGCTGATGGTAGCGCGCGGTGACCTTGGCGTCGAACTCCCGCTTGAACAGGTGCCTGGCCGCCAAAAGCAGATTATCCGGGCGGCGCGGCACGCCGGAAAGCCGGTGGTCGTGGCGACGCAGATGCTGGAGTCGATGATCCATTCGCCCATCCCGACGCGGGCGGAAGTATCGGATGTTTCCACCGCCGTGTTCGAGGGTGCGGACGCCGTCATGCTTTCCGCTGAATCGGCCGTTGGAGACTATCCCGATGACGCTGTGCTCACCATGGACCGGATCGCGCGGCAGATCGAACAGGAACCACTTTACTCCCAGATTATCCACTCGCAGCGTGCCGAACCCGAGGCGACGAGCGCCGATGCGATCTCGGCCGCCGCCAGAACAGTTGCCGAAACCCTCAATCTGGCGGCGATCGTCTGTTACACATCGTCGGGCACCACCGGCCTGCGCGCTGCGCGCGAACGCCCGATGCTCCCGATCGTGGCACTGACGCCGATTGCCTCAACCGGGCGCCGCCTGGCACTTGTCTGGGGTTTGCACTGCGTGTTGACCGAAGACGCAACCGGCTTCGACGACATGGTCAACCGCGCCTGCCGCATCGCGTTCAGCGAAAACCTTGCCGACAAGGGACAAAGGATCATCATCACTGCCGGCGTGCCGCTCGGCACGCCCGGCGCCACAAACATGCTCCGCGTCGCCTATGTCGGTCAGGAAGAAAGTTCAGATATCGCCGATCTCTAGATCGGATTAGATGCCTTGGCCCTCGACTTCTTTTTTTAGCTCTTCAATGGCCTGGCGCGCGCCGCTCAGGTAAGGATGGATTTCAAGCGCCCGGCGGTAGGCGGCCAGCGCGTCTTCATTGTCGCCCAGTGAGCGCCTGATCAGCCCGATGCCGCTCAGGGCACCGAAGTGACGAGGTTCAAGCTCCAGGACACGGCTGATGTCGTGCATTGATTCGTCAAACCGCGACAGCAGGTAGAGCACCGTTGCGCGCTTGTTCCAGCCTTCCGCGTAGGCTGGCGCCAACTGAACGATCGCATCAAGGACCCTTAGCGCCTCAGACGGCTGCTGCGCGTTCAGGGCTTTGATCGACTGCTGCATGAGAAGGTCAACGGTTTCGCTTCCCGAGCGCAGCCAGATCTGCCACACCGCCTGTTCAAGCAACTGTGCGCTGCGCTCGTCCTCGGCCGCTCTCAACCGTGCGAACAGCGGGTCGAGAAGAGCATTCTGGCGCTTGCGAAACTCTTCACCTGTCAGATTGTTCGGGGTCCCAGCAGCCTGCACGTTGATCACGCGGTCTGAACCCAGTCCCGGCAGGGCGCTGGCCACGAACAGGACCGCGGCAAACCCCATAAACGCGGCGCGCAGGCAGCCCGGGTGCCATTTCATGATATCCGTTGAAGCCTTCATGCGCCCACGATAATGCGCATGAGAACGTCGGTCAAAGCCACAGGCTTCACCTTTAGGTCATCGATATGGAGATACGTGCGGGCGCCGAGGCGCAATCAACCCTGACGCGCCTTGAAGCGGCGGTTGGTTTTGTTGATCACATAGATGCGGCCACGCCTGCGAACCACCCGGTTGTCCCGGTGCCTTTTTGCCAAGGACTTGATGGAATTTCGGATTTTCATCGCTATAACCTGTGACTGTCGCGGCGCCAACATTTGCACGCGGAAATTCGGCGCGGAACATACGTGCGCACAACCCATGTGTCAACTCCAGCCCACCGGATTTGCCAGCTCTCGCGGACTGCCGGAAACCCGCGCCAAAATTGCCAAGCCAGAAGCACCAAGCCAAAAGCACCAAGATTAACTGAATGACCCTGGATCTTTTCATTACGCTTACGGTACTCGTCATTTCGGCCGTGGGGGCGGGTCTTATGATCTGGATGGAGTACCGGCCCAGAGAACCGGGCAATCCGAGCCTCGTCCCCACAACGCCGCTTCTTTTCGTCTGCGCCCTTATCGTCGTGCTCGCGCTGGCACACCTGATGACCATCGTAACCGGTTCTCCCCATGTCGGGCGATTCGGGTCCTACAACGATTCGTCACATCGCCAACTGGCACTCGCACCGGACGCCGGATCGTGCTCTTCTCCAACAATCGTATAGCCGTCCACCAGCACGCGTAGCACGCCAGGAAGCATTACGTCATGGAAATCATCGTCGGCATTTTGTTAATTATTGCCGCCATCTGGTTCGTGCGATTCGTTTGGAGCCTCTTCGACCGCATCACCCTTGGCGCGGCAAAAGCCACATTGGATTTCTCCGACGCGCGCCTGCAAAAGATTTACACCATCGCCGCGCAACTCAGCGAATTCTCCGAAATCGCCGCCCACTCCGGCGAACTCGTCAAACATGAGCAATTCGGGCGCGGTGTCGCCCGCCTGAGCGCAGATGAGTTTTCCGTCGACGACCTCTTTGCCTATATCAGCGGCGACAATCACATGATTGGCTGTATGGCCATCGAAGCAGTGGCGCGCGCGCATGACAGCACCGATACGCGCGAACGCATGTTGCGTGCTCTGGCCGGGCTGTATGGCTGGCCATTCCAGCTCGCCATAAAGTATCTCGCGGAAAGCACACCGCCGAGCGACCCTCTCATCGGCCGCCTGCTCGTCGAAGCATCCGACCAGCTTTGGAACGACCAGACCAAGGCGCGGCTTGAAAGCCTTATCGAACGCCGTGTAGAGGGCGGTGAAGCACCGGCCTTCGGTGGCGCGCTGGTCCGGCTCGACAAGGACAACACGGACACGCTCCGGGAATTTCTCGCCGCCCTCAAATCCTTCGACACCACCGCCATGCGCGAAGAACTTGCATCGCGCTCCGTCACGGAAGGCAATAACGAGGTTGACGTGGAGTACCTGCGTTCCGTCGGTCAGGTGTGGAGTTCCCAACGTCAAAAGACCGGTGGTGACCTCATTGCCCACGATGCGCTCACCGGCCTGCTTGAGCGGTCACAGGCCGCACTGCTTGCAACACCCGCCAAGTCGATTCTGATTATCGGTGATGCAGGGGTTGGAAAATCCGCAGCGATCACCAGCCTCGCCGAACGCATGGCGGGCAAGGGCTGGACGATTTTCGTCGCCGGTCACACCGAACTCATTGCCGGCCAGGTTTATCTCGGCGAGTTCGAAGGCCGCCTGCGGCGCGTTATCGAAACCCTGCAAAGCCATAACAAGGTGCTCTGGCATGTGCCGGGCTTTGAGGCTCTCGCGTTTTCCGGCCGCCATCGCTACAGCACGGTCAGCGCTCTCGATACGCTGTTGCCGCACATCGAAAGCGGCAGCCTTAGAATTGTCGCTGAATTGTCGCGCGCCGCCTACGACCAGCTCATTCAGGCCAATCCGCGCATTTCAAGCATCTTTCAGATCGCCCGCATCGACGCCTTGGAAGCGGAGCCGGCGCGTGAAATCGCGGCCGGCTGGATCAAACGGTATGCGACGGCGACCGAACCGCAGACCGTCAATGAAGCGTGGCACCTTGCGCACCACTTCCTCGGCGAAACGGCAGCGCCCGGCAACATCATGCGCCTCCTGCGCCTCACCCGGCAGCGTCTTGCACGCGGCAAATCGGGGGCGCGCAAGATTGCCATCACCAAGGAGGATCTGTTCGACACGCTAATCGAGCTGACCGGGCTTTCCGCGGTTATGCTCGACGACAGTCTGGCGCTCGATCTTGACGGGCTGAAAAGCCACTTCCATAGCCACGTCATCGGCCAGGACGAGGCAGCTTCCTGTCTGGTTGAGCGTGTCGCCATGATAAAGGCGGGCGTCACCGACCCGACCCGGCCCGCGGGCGTCTTCCTGTTCGCCGGTCCCACGGGCACCGGCAAGACGGAGATTGCCAAAACGCTCGCCGAATGGCTCTTCGGCTCGCCCGATCGCATGATCCGCCTCGACATGTCGGAGCTGCAGACGGCCGAAAGCCTCGAACGGCTGACCGGTACGGAAGAATCGCAAAGCGGCGCCCTTACCGAGCGCATTCAGGAGCAGCCGTTCTCGGTGGTGCTGCTGGACGAATTCGAAAAAGCGCACCCGCGCATCTGGGATCTGTTCCTGCAAGTGTTCGACGATGGTCGCCTCACCGACCGGCGTGGACGGACAGCGGATTTCCGCCATGCCATCGTTATTCTCACCTCCAATCTGGGCGCCGCCATCCCGACCGATGCGCCGATCGGCTTTTCCGGCACAAAGGAGGCGTTCGACCCGGCAACGGTTACCCGCGAGATCGAGAACGTCTTCCGCCGCGAGTTCATCAACCGGCTTGACCGTGTCGTCGTGTTCCGTCCCCTGAGCCGCGACGTCATGCGCGACATTCTGCAAAAAGAACTCGATCTCGCCTTCAACCGCCGGGGCCTGCGCTCGCGGTCCTGGGCGGTTGAGTGGGATGAGGCGGCAATCGAATTCCTGCTCGATCAGGGTTTCACGCCGGACCTCGGCGCACGGCCTCTCAAACGCGCCATAGACCGCCATCTCCTGGCGCCTCTGGCCCAGACCATCGTCAACCGGCAGGTGCCCGAGGGCGACCAGTTCCTGTTCGTCACCCGTGGCGACAATGCACTCAAGGTGGATTTCGTCGACCCTGACGCCGCCCCGGCAACGGACGAGGCGCCGGCGGTGAGCGAGACGGCCAAGGACACGCTGACGCCACGCTCGATCATTCTTGGCGGCGAGGGCAAGCGGGCGGAAATGACGGCGCTGCACAAGCGCTACGGAAAACTCGAAAAGGCCATTAGCAGCGATGCCTGGCACGCGGAAAAACAAGCCAACATGGCGCTTATGCAACTGCCGGATTTCTGGTCTTCGCCCGAGCGATTCGACATTCTGGGCGCGGTGGAAACGATCGACCGCATCGAAGCGGCGACAAGGCGCGCCGGCTCTTTGATGCGGCGCATCGCCGGCGGCGGGCGCCCGAAACGCGATGCCTACCCGGCCGATCTTGTAAGATCGCTTGCCCAGTCGTTGTTTCTCATCGAAACCGCCTGCGAAGACCTCACATCGAAACGGCCGCGCGATGCCTACCTGCTGGTCGAGGCCGTGCGGCAGGGCGGTGCCGCAGGCGATGCAGAGGCATTTGCACGCCGCCTGTCGCAAATGTATCTGGAGTGGGCTCGAAAGCGCCGTATGCAATTCAAGGTGCTGCAACAGCATGGTGCAGGCAAAGCGGCGAAGGGCGGTTTCATCATGGCCGTTTCGGGCTTTGGCGCGAACTGGCTTTTAAAGGACGAATCCGGTCTCCATGTGCTCGAACGCGAACCGGCTGAACGCAGCGCCAAGGCCGAAAAGGTCACCGCACGCGTTATCGTCGTCGAACAGCCCTCAGAACCGCCGGGATCGGATGCCGAGGCGCAGCGCAAACACGCAAAGGCAGCACTTGAGATACCGGCAAGCGCCGGCCGCAAGATCGTGCGCCGCTACCGCGAATCCCCATCGCCGCTTGTCCGCGACGCAGTGAAGGGCTGGCGCACCGGGCGCATCGACAAGGTGCTGGGCGGCGATTTCGACTTAATTGAGTAACCATTTTCCGCAACACTTGGCACAGCGTCTGTGCGATTGCCTTAGACTTGCCATACTCTGCGGCTCATCTATGCGCCGGGACAGCATTGAAACTGGCGAATTCTTCCCCATATCAATGTGAACGAGCTGGCGGGGCAGCCGCAAGGAGACGGCGTTGTGTGCCGTTTCTGCGCCTGAAACAAAAAGAGTTGTGCAAATGCTTGGACCCATTCAAAGCAAACTTATGCTTTTTGCAGCCATCGCGGCGCTCCTCACCGGTGGCACAGTGGTTGGCGGCGCGCTGATGGAACTGGGCGGCACGCCGACCGCATCCGCCTCTACCCAGACAATCAACACCTCCGGCAAGGCCGATCAGCTGCCGTTCCCGGTAAGCGCCACCGTTGTTGCGCGCGACGGACTAGGCGACCTGCAGTTACGCCCCGGCGATATTGACCTCGAGGCCGTTGATGCAGCGGTAATGCGTCACGCACCGCAGACACCCGATACAACTGAAAAAGGCGCGCTTGTGACAGCTCCCGCGCCGGCCGCTATTCCCGCACCGCTTCCCCTCATCGGCAACGGCCCTTTGACCATCGCCTATGAAACCGGTGCGCCGCTGGTGATAATTCCGGACGCCTCCGGCAATGGCACTATCGTGCGCCGGGCACCGGTCGCGATCCCGGTCGCAACCACACCGGACGAGCTCATCAATCCGCTGCAGGACAGCCCCGCCTATCAGCTCGACGCCGAAGACTTCTGGAACCGGCGCTAAAGAAACCATTCACCGCCAGACGGAACCGTTCAGCGCGCCTTTGCGCGCTGGACCATTCTGCGCGCAATATCTCTGAACAATGCTTGCGGTTAGAGGAGAACCCTCGACCCGGCGCCATGGCGGCCAAGCGGACGCCCACGCGAAAGCGCGCCCCGTTGGGGCGGTTAAGCGAAGCGAAACTTGCGTGAAACCGAAATCGGTGGAGGTGCGAGGGGAGCCCTCGAACCGCAATCCGGCGGCCAAGCGGACGCCCGCGCGAAAGCGCGCCCCGTTGGAGCGGTTGAGCGAAGCGAAATTTGCGTGAAACCGAAAATGGTGGGCGTGACTGGGATTGAACCAGTGACCCCTACGATGTCAACGTAGTGCTCTCCCACTGAGCTACACGCCCGGCCACTTGTCGGACCCTTCCTATATCCAGAATGGAAGGGCGGCGCAAGTGAGGAAAGCGGGCTGCCTGGGCCAAGTCGCGACTACGCCGCCATCATCCGCTCAACCTCCTGCACGAGCTCGCGCAGGTGGAACGGCTTGGAGAGGATTTTGGCATCCTTCGGCGCGTGGTTGTCCGGATTGAGTGCCACGGCGGCAAAGCCCGTAATAAACATAATGCGCAGCGCCGGATCGAGTTCGGCGGCACGCCGCGCCAGCTCGATACCATCCATTTCCGGCATCACGATATCGGTCAGGAGAAGCTCGAAGGTTTCCTGTTTGACCTGCTCGTAGGCCTGCAGGCCATCCTCATAGGCCGTCACCTCATGCCCTGCTTTTTCGAGAGCTTTCGCCAGAAAACGCCGCATATCGTGGTCGTCTTCGGCAAGAAGAATCTTTGCCATCCGCCTCTTGTGTCCTTCGGTCTTGTCCCGGCACAACACTGCACCCCGGTATAACGCCGGTGATACTAGATTCTCAAAGTAAATACCCGGTGAAAGCGACCAAATATAGCGCGCCCCGCGATGGCCATATCAAAACTCTTGATAGGCATGCCTCGCCTCTTGCAAGCAGCCGCACGCCATGCTTGTCTTGATGCAGGTCACTAACGAATGACCCAATCGGGATCGACCGGGAAAAGTGCGCATGAGCGACGGCGGCAGGGGGGCAGCGGAATCCATCGCAGAGTGGTTCGATCCGCCGTTTGAGGTCGTTGAACCCGATATGTTGCGCGCGCCTCTGGTTTTCTCTTCACCCCACAGCGGACGCGTGTATCCGGACGCCTTCATCGAACGCTCCCGCCTCGACCCGCACCGGCTACGCAAATCGGAAGATTGTTTCGTCGATGAGATTTTCCTCGATTCGGTCGATTTTGGTGTGCCTCTGCTACGTGCCCATTTTCCGCGCGCCTTTCTCGATGTGAACCGCGAGCCCTACGAACTAGACCCCGTTATGTTCGCAGATCCGCTGCCCGACTATGTCAACACCGGCTCGGTGCGCGTTGCCGGCGGGCTTGGCACGATTGCGCGCGTCGTTTCCGACACCGAGGAAATATACACGGAGCGCCTTACCTTCGCCGAAGCCGACGCCCGTATTCGCACGCTGCACAAGCCCTATCATGCGCGTCTGCGCGAACTCCTGCAGCGCGCCCGAAATGTTTTTGGCGCCGTTGTTCTTGTCGACTGCCACTCCATGCCGTCAACGGTACCGAACAGCTCCACCGACGGCTCCAGCCGCCCGGACTTTATCCTCGGCGACCGCTACGGCAGCGCCTGTTCAGGCGCCATCGTCGATTTCGTCGAACAACGCCTGCGCGACCTCGGCTATTCGGTATCGCGCAACCGGCCTTATGCGGGTGGATACATCACTCAGTTCTACGGCCAGCCGTCACGTGCCGTGCATGCGCTTCAGCTCGAAGTCAACCGCTCACTTTATATGGACGAAGATGCCCTCGCCAAACATGGTGGGTTCTATCGGCTGATTGAGGATGTGCAGGCGCTGGTCTCAAGCCTGCTTGAAACCCTGCCGCATCTGTTTGGCGGGCGCCAGGCGGCAGCCGAGTAGCTCTCGTTTCCATATCAACGGAAAACGGTTGAGGGCCAAGAAAAAAGGGGCCGTACCACATATGTGACACGGCCCAAGTCTAGGGAGGAAACGCCCAGGAAGGGCAGCGAGGCGTGAGGACATAGCCTCACTTCGCATATTTCCTATATGACATTGCATCGCACAAAAATCAAGGGGCGGCCGGGGAAATTCCGGAATTCCCGAAGATCCTGTTGCGATCAGGCAACACTTATCTAAATAGTTGACATTACACGACATAATTTTGACATCACGGAAATTTCGTGGCGCGAATTCAAACCGCCTTTGCAATAATGCTCGCAATTGCACAATTTTTTATGTTGCGCCGCACATAAACATTGGTTTCCCAGTCCGTCCCTAACAGATCGG
The DNA here is from genome assembly GCA_021775755.1 of Hyphomicrobiales bacterium. GTDB lineage: Bacteria > Pseudomonadota > Alphaproteobacteria > Rhizobiales > JAJFHB01 > JAJFHE01. Next base: position 221,040 of record JAJFHE010000033.1, read on the forward strand.
GCAGTTGTACCGGACGGCAGCCGCCGACACGCAGCGGCGCGACCGCGTGAACCGCCCGCCAGCCCCAGGCGCGCAGTCTCTGCGCCGCCGAACTGCCCGGCGCAAGGCTTGCCGCACAGATCAATCCGCCGGGCCGCAGAACGCGGCGCGCTTCACTCAGCACACGGTCGGCTTCAACGCGCGTGAAAAGATCGAGTACAAACCCCGCCACCACCCGGTCTGCACTCGCCGATGCAAAGGGCAGGCTCGCGGCGGCGTCCGCGACCATCACTTGCGCCCGTCCGGGCCAAGCTTTCACGGCATCGCGTGCCAGATGCGCCATGATGACACTCAGATCGCACCCCACATACCGGCCATCGGGTGCGAGGTGGTGCGACAAAAGTCGGGTGGCAAACCGCCCGGTGCCGCATCCGATTTCAACCACCACACGCGCATCAGCAAATGCCGCACCGGCGATCAGGTCGTCATAGGCAGGCTCTTCATACCACGCCTCCCGGTCCTGCTCCGCCCCCAAGCGGTCGTAATGCGAACGCAGGGTATCTCTGTCTGGCGCTGAAAAAAGCATGAACCTGCGAACCCTTGGGCCAAATCAGTAACGGTATCACCTGTGGTCGTTATCAGGCCAAATTTTAGCATCGACATTTTTGTTGTCCGCCAAGCGATAATCCCGTTTAACAGGAACACTACTTTCTCCAGACCGCCAGCGCCGTAGAGTGACGTGACCCCGATGACTTCTTTCGCCTCCGATGAGCTTGCCGAACTGGTCGAATTCGCAGAAGAGCTGGCAGATATCGCAGCGCGCGAAACTGTGCCCATGTTCCGCACCAACATCGCCATCGACAACAAAAGCAGGAAGGCGCAGTTCGATCCGGTGACAGCGGCCGACCGCGCCGCGGAGCGTGCCATTCGCGATCATATCGCGGCCCATCATCCAGAACACTCCGTGCGCGGCGAGGAAATGGACGACTATGCCGGTTCATCGCCTCTCACCTGGGTGCTTGATCCGATAGACGGCACCAAGGCGTTCATCGTGGGCATTCCCGTATGGGCAACACTCATCGGGCTTCTCGACCGTGGGGCCCCAAGGATAGGCGTCATGGATCAGCCTTTTATCGGCGAGCGTTTTGTCGGCACACCGCAAGGATCCTACGTTCAGGGACCGCTTGGTGCACGCAGGCTCCAAACCCGCGAGCTGACGCGCCTTGAAGATGCGGTACTCGCAACGTCCGATCCGCACAACTTCCACGACCCGTGGGCATCGGCGAGATTTCACGCCCTGCGAGAGCGCGTCACGCTTTCACGCTACGGCGGCGATTCCTACTTCTACTGCCTGCTGGCTGCCGGCCAGATCGACATCGTTACCGATCCAGGTCTCGATGACTATGATATCGTGGCGCTGGTTCCGATAATCGAGAATGCCGGCGGCATCGTCACCACTTGGGACGGCGGCTCGCCGGTCAATGGCGGCACGATCGTCGCCACCGCAAATGCCGCGCTTCACGAAACGGTGCTCGACCTTCTTGCCGGCTGAGGCGATGCCGGAACGCCCGGCACGAAAGCATCGAATGCCGCCCAGAACTGCTCGCGCAATTCATCGCGTTCCTGCAGGATTTCATGCCTCGCGCCATCGATCGTGACCTCGCGCGCCGTCGGCATGTCTAGTCCCAGTATGTGGATGGCCTTGGCCGAGACGATTTTGTCCCGACCGGCCGCCAGCATCAGCACCGGCGCCTTGAGCGGTCTTGGAAACTGCATTCTTCTGAGTTCCGCCATTGCCTGAAACGCCGCCGCCAGCCAGCCGACAGTCGGCGACCCGAGTCCGAGCGATGCCTCCTTGCGCAGAATTTCCGCATTGCGTTCAAGACGCTCGGGATCGGACGTCAGGAGATTGCTGGCGAACGAAGAAAGCTCCATGGGGCGGCTCGTGCCTCCGGGCACGAAGAATGACTGCAATCCGATCAGCGAGGCGAATTCGATCAACCCGCGCACAAGTGTCCACGGCACCGCCCGCGGCATCAGCCGCACCATCGGGCTTGTCGTCACGACGCGCGAAAACCAGGTTCGTCTGGCAAGCGCGCGCAAAACGATGTTGCCTCCCATGGAATGGGCGATAGCGTAGTAGGGCGGCGGACAATCGGGCAGCACGATCTTGTCCATGAACGACACGAGATCGTCCTCATAAGCGGAAAAATGATTGACGTGTCCCTTGGCGCGCTTGCGCAGCGGCCGGTCCGACAACCCCTGACCGCGCCATTCCAGCACCGCAACGGAAAAATTGCGTTGGCGCAGGTCTTCGACGGTTTCGAAATATTTTTCGATGAATTCGCCGCGGCCGGGAAAAATGCATACCGTTCCCTGCACCGGCAGCGACTTTGCACCGAACCTTGCATAGCGCAGCTGCACGCCATCGCCCGTGAAAAGCCAGCCCGGCTCGGCATCTTCCGGGATCGGGTTCCTCAGTGTTCCAAAAAGAGCCGGAGCGTCCTGATCGTTCATTTCCCGTGCCGCAATCCGTAACGGCCGCCATGGCCTGCAATTGTCACCACCCAAACGGCACCTGAAGGTGTTCCCGGCCTATGTGGCGAGCCTCGTAAAGTGTTCCGGTTATAAGGCTTGAGTGGCGGCCTCGGCAAGCGGCCATGCTCCAGGCCGCTCCCGACGCAACGGTTTTGCCCGCTAACCCCCTCCTGTTACAACAAAGACCCGGAACACGCCTGTTCCGGGCCTTTGTGGAGAGAGAGTGCGCCCAGCGAAGGGCGCGGGGGTCCGTACAGCGCTTAGAGGGGCCGCATGCGGATGACTTCGCCCGTAAAGGCGTTGACTTTGACGCGCCACACATGACCACCGCGGCGGGCGCGGAAGGTGTAGCGGCGGCCATTGCATTCGATGGCACGAATGCGGCGGAAGCCATAGCTGTGGCGCAGGTTGCGGCGTGCTTCACGGCATGTCAGGCGATGGTTGCCCCATCCGCCACCATGGTTGCCGCCCCAGCCGCCGCCCCAGCCGCCACCGTGGCCACCGTGGCCACCGTGCGAACCGTGATTGCCGCCGCCAAAGCCGAAGTAAAAGTTTACATCGGTACCGGCGGATGCGGTCGTGGGCTGGAAGGCCACCAGAGAAACGGCGATGGCGCCGGCTGCGATCATTGATTTCTTCAACATAACTGTTTCCTCCTGTTGGGCATTGGCGTTTGCTTCAGTGTGGGAACACTTTAGCGGGGCGCCCCTGAACCCAACCGGAACCGAGCGTTCATTTGCCGTTCACGTTCGAAACACGGCGAAGCGGATGACACATTGTTTTATCACGTAAAACCAACGAGTTACGAGATATCCAGAACGCCTTCATTTCGCCGTTCGATGAAGGCAGCAAAGATCTTTCGAAAAAAAATTCAATCAAACAGCTCCATTGTGTTCGCACGGATGCTGTCTCTGCGGCGCGGCGTCGAGCCTGTCGCCGGCGGCGTAACCAAGAAAAAGCCCGGAACACATATGTTCCGGGCCTTTTTGTCAGCCTGAGGCACACGGCAAATCCGCGGCTCAGATGTGCAATCCTTAAATCGGACGCATGCGGATAACGTCGCCGGTGAAGGCATTCACTTTGACGCGCCATACCCGTCCACCGCGTCGCGCGCGGAAGGTGTAGCGGCGGCCGTTGCATTCGATCGCACGAATACGGCGGAAACCATAACTGTGACGAAGATTGCGGCGTGCTTCGCGGCACGTCAGGCGATGGTTACCCCATCCGCCGCCGTGGCCGCCGCCCCATCCGCCATGGCCGCCATGTGCACCGTGAGAGCCGCCGCCAAATCCGAAGTAAAAGTTCACATCCGCACCGGCGGACGCGGTCGTGGGCTGGAAGGCCACCAGGGAAACGGCGATGGCGCCGGCTGCAAGCATTGATTTCTTCATCATGACTGTTTCCTCCTGTCGGGTTTTTGGTTGTTCGAGATATGGGTCTGGGTGTTCAGCATGCAAACTATGTAGCGCCCTGACTCTGAACCCAACTGGAAGCGCGCGTTCATTTTCAGTTCAGATTCACGACCATGAAATTCGCCAAAGAACTAATTTTTCTTATCATTATCAAATATTTAGACGATAATATTCGAACCGAGCCAGCCGCCGGTGGAAATCGTTTACCACCCTGCACAACTCTTTTTCTTGCGCGCTCCCTTGATCGTTTCGCTTTACCAAATTGCGGGTCGCACGGTACCGTCCGCAAAGCCGGTTTCGGCTGATCTGGCTGTTGTAACAAGGACAGCCATCGCAAGTGCTGATAACCGGGTGAACGGCCAATGAGCGAGAGCTTCAGTCACATCGTTATCGGGTCTGGTTCTGCCGGTTCGGTGTTGGCCAGCCGGTTGAGCGAGGACAGCGGCAACCGCATCCTCGTGCTTGAAGCCGGACCGATGGACCGCAGTCTATATGAGTTACGAATGCCAGCCGCGCTGGCGGTCCCGCTGGAAAGCGCGCGATACAACTGGGCTTACTACAGCGAGCCGGAGCCCTACCTGGGCGACCGCAAAGTCTACTATCCGCGCGGGCGGGTTGTCGGCGGATCCTCATCGATCAACGGCATGGTCTATCTGCGCGGCAATCCTCTGGACTATGACGGCTGGTCCCGTTTATCCGGGCTTGAGGACTGGTCCTTCGCCCACTGCCTGCCGTACTTCCGCAAGCTTGAAACAAGCGACCACGGGTCGAACGATTTTCGCGGCGGCGACGGCCCGGTCAAGGCAACCATCCCCGAATGCGGAAATCCGCTGTTCCAGGCCTTTCTCGAGGCCGGACAACAGGCAGGGCACGCTTATACCGAGGACGTGAACGGCTACCGCCAGGAGGGCGTGTTCCGCATGGAACGGTCAACACGCAACGGCAGGCGGTGCAGCGCTTCCGTCGCCTATCTGCATCCAGCCCGCGCATCGGGGCGTATCGACTTGCGGGCACGCGCCCGGGTGACGCGCATTCTGTTCGACGGTTTGAAGGCCACGGGCGTTGAATTTGTCCAGAACGGACAGGTGAAACAGGCCTTCGCCGATGTCGAAGTGATCCTGTCCGGAGGAGCGATCAACACGCCCCAACTTCTGAAACTCTCAGGCATCGGCCCGCGCGCGGAGCTGGAGGAACACGGTATCGCGCTGCGCCACCATCTGCCGGGTGTGGGCGAGAACCTTCAGGATCACTTGGACTATCTCGTGCAGTTTCATTGTCTGAAGCCGGTCTCGTTTTATTCCGCGACGACGCCGGCCGGCAAACTGTCGACCGGCCTGAAATGGCTTTTGTTCAAGCAAGGTATCGGCGCCTCGAACATCTGGGAAACCGGCACTTTTTTTTGCACACGCGATGATGCCGCCCTTCCCAATATGCAGCACCATTTCGCTCCTATCGCCATCAGCTATGACGGCACGGAAAAGATCGAGGGACACGGATTTCAGTTCCACATCAGCCAGATGCGCCCGCGCAGCCGGGGTTGGGTCCGTTTGGCCTCGGCCGACCCCTTCGCGCCGCCCCGCATCCGCTTCAACCATCTGCGCGACGCGGACGACCGCCAGGAAATCCGCGACGCGGTGCGCATAACCCGCGAGTTCGCGACACAGGCGGCCTTTGACGGCTTTCGCGGGTCTGAAATCGCACCGGGTGCCGACATCACGAGCGACGCCGGCCTTGATGCGTTCGGGCGAGCGAAGGCCGAAACCTCTCACCATCCAAGCTGCACCTGCAAGATGGGCCAGGATGACCTGGCGGTCGTGGACGGCGAGGGCCTCGTGCACGGTCTTACCGGGCTGCGCATCGTTGACGCCTCGATCATGCCCAGCGTCGTATCAGCCAACATCAACATTCCGACAATCATGATGGCTGAAAAAATCGCAGACCTTGCAAGGGGCCGCACCCCTCTGCCCCCAAACGCAGTTGCGTTCTATCGGCGGCATTCTTAAAGGCGGCGCCGCAACATGCGAAGGCCCGGAGCGGCAGTGCCCGGGCCTTCTTGAGCGAGAGAAGTTTGGAAGCAGTGTTTGTTAGAGCTGGCGCATGCGCAGAATTTCACCGGTATAGGCGTCGACCTTGATGCGCCATACGCAGCCGTCGCGACGGGCGCGGAAGGTATATCGGCGGCCTTCGCAATCAATCGGGCGAATGCGCCGGAAACCGTATTCATGGCGCAGGTTACGGCGCGCCTCGCGGCAGCTCAGACGGTGATTCTGATTTCCATACCCTTGGTTTCCGTATCCCTGATTACCGTAACCTTGATTACCGTAACCCTGGTTTCCGTATCCCTGGTTGCCACCGGAGGAGCCATATCCGTTGTTGCCATTGTAGGAGCCGTATCCACCGTGGCCGACGTTGAAGCCGTAGGCACCGTTGCCGAAGCCAAAGTAGAAGCTGACATCGGAACCGGCGGATGCGGTTGTGGGTTGAAAGGCGGCGAGCGAAACGGCGATGGCGCCGGCTGCGATAAGGGATTTTTTCAACATGGTGATCTCCTCCGGGGAGTGGGCTAGGGTTGGGCTAGGCCTCGTGTTCAATGTGAGAAAACCCTAAAGCACACCACCTGAACCCAATCGGAAGGCATCGTTCATTTGCCGTTCATCGAAATGCGCGCGCGTATCCCGGCGGATACCTGACAAAAAAGCCCGGCTGCGATGCAGCCGGGCCTTGTGCGTCCTGACGGTGCCGTACGGAGACGGCACCTACCGAGCGGTATTACGAAACGCGGCGTACCCGCGTAACCTCACCCGTCCAGGCGTTGACTTTTACCTTGTAGCGGGCCCCGGAGCGGCGCGCGTAGAATTTGTAGCTGTCGCCCAGGCAATCGATGACGCGGATGCGCCGGAAGCCGTAGTCGTGCCGCAGAATGCTTCTCACCTCACGACAGGACAGGCGGTCGCGGTAATGTCCACCGCTGTTGCCGTGGCCAAATCCGGGGTTGACGCCGAAATGGAACTGAAGGGTCGCATCTGCCTGTGACGGCGCGGGTGCGAATGCAACGGTCGCCGCCATCACGGCTCCAACGATTGTAGCTGCTTGCTTGATCATGGTCTCTCTCCTCCTGAAAAGTTCGTAAGCCGATCTCATTTCGCCCCTCGGGGGCCGGCGCGGCGGCAGCCAATCCGCTTGCCTCGATGCACCCATGGGCGCGCAACTTTCGTTCTGTTCATCCATATATGGGGACGATTTACAAAATTTCAGCTGCCGAATTGTTTTCAATTGTTTCAATCTTACTCGATTGCAGGCCAGTCTATCACACTCTTGAAACAACTCCCCGTGACGCCCATATAACGGGTGCGGACGCCTGTTAGAGGGTTCGCGCCTAGACCAACTGCCCGGCCAATACGGCGGGCTCATATCACATGTCGCTTCCAAGGAGGATATGTCACATGTTCGATCTTTCCCCCCTTTACAGGTCAACCGTCGGGTTCGACCGTCTATTCTCATTGCTCGACTCAGCGGCGAATACGGAATCGGCGTCGCCGACCTATCCGCCGTACAATATCGAGCGCCTCGATGAAAACGAGTACCGCATCACCATGGCCGTCGCCGGATTTGGTGAAGACGACATCTCCATTGAGGCCAAAGAGAACACGTTGAGCGTTACCGGTCAGCGCGCCGATACGACCAAGGAAGGCGCACGCCAGCTTCTGCATCAGGGCATCGCGTCCCGCAGCTTTGAGCGCCGCTTCCAGCTCGCCGACTTCGTTGAAGTGACCGGCGCCAGCCTGGAAAACGGCCTGCTGCACATCGATCTGAAGCGCGAACTTCCCGAAGCCATGAAGCCGCGCAGCATCGCGATCGGCAACGGCAAGCCCAAGAAAAAGCAGATCGAAGGCAAAAAGGCCGCCTGATCTGACGACGCAGAACACTCATCATGACGTAAAGGGGCGCTCTCCTGTGAGGGCGCCCTTCTTCATTGCCGGCCGCGGGACCGCCTACTGAGCCGCATCGCGGGCAAGCGCCAGAAACGCGCCCACTTGTTCGTCCGTTGCCTCAAACGACGTGATGAGCCGCGCCAGCACTTCATCCCCGCCGACAAGTCCCGGCCCCTTCGGCCCGGCGCCCGGCCATTCGTAATAGACGGCGCCGGACGCCTGCAGCCGTTCATGCATGGCGCGCGGAAGGACCGGAAACATCTCATTGGCCTGACACGGGCAGGAAAGTCTCACGCCGCCGATCTCTACCAGCCCCTCAGACAGCTTCGCCGCCATGGCGTTCGCCTGGCGGGCATTGTCGAGCCAGAGACCGTTTTCCAGATACCCGCACATCTGCGCGCCGAGAAAACGACCCTTGGACCATAACTGACCGCTGCGCAGCCGGCGGAACGGAAAGCTCTCGGCATCGACGGCATCAAAAAACAGTGCCGCATCGAGCGCCATGGCGCCGTTCTTGGTGGCCCCGAAACTGAGAACGTCAACACCGGCCTTCCACGTCATTTCCGCCGCCGTACAGCCAAGCGCCACCAGCGCGTTCGCAAATCGTGCACCGTCCATATGGACCTTCAGCCCGTAAGCGTGCGCGAGATCGCAGATCGCGGCAATTTCATCGAGTGAATAGACCGTCCCGAACTCGCTCGCCTGGGTAAGGCTTAACGATGCAGCGCCGATTTGATGCGGCATCCGCTGGCCGACTTCGCCGAACGTTCGCTCCAGCGCCGGGATATCGATCTTGGCGTCGTCTCCCTCAAGCACAAGCACTTTTGAACCGCCAGTCTGAAACTCAATGGACCCGCATTCGTCCACGTGAACATGCGCCTCGTGATGGCACAGCACTGCGCGGTAAGACGGTGTGATGGCAGCCAGCGAAAGCGCATTTGCCGCGGTGCCCGTCGTCACCAGAAAAGTCGAGACGCCGGTTTCGAAGACGTCATCGATCATGGTTTCGGCACGCTTGGTATGGGCGTCGCCTCCGTAAGTGCCGCTTGGCCCTTCATTGGATTCACGCAGAGCATCCATTACCTGCGCCGACACGCCATATACGTTGTCACTGGCGAAATTCACGGTATTTCCTCTTCGTTGAAAATTTTCACCCGGGGCAGCACATCAACAGGGGTAAGCCCCAGAACACGGGCGTAGAATGCATATTCGCTTGTCAGCGCGCGCACAACCGTGTCGGCCTGGCGGAATCCGTGACCTTCTCCCTCAAACTCAAGGTAGGCGACGGGCACGCCCTGCCGTTTCAAGGTGTCGACCATGTCGCGTGACTGGTTCGGTGGCACGACATTGTCTTCAAGCCCCTGAAACAGGATGACCGGCCGCGATATTTGCTCTGCATGAAAGAGCGGCGAACGCGCCGCGAACACCCGTTCGGTGTTCCCCGGCGATGTGCCCGTCAGATTGTAGATGTAACCGGCCTCGAACTTGTGCGTCAGATCGAGCAGTTTTTGAAGATCGCCAATGCCATAGTAGGACGCGCCCGCGGCAAACACATCGCGGAACGTCAGCGCACACAACACCGTAAAACCACCCGCGCTGCCGCCCGAAATGAGCAGCCGGTCCGGGTCCGCAAGCTCAAGTTCAACGAGGCGCGCCGCCATATCGACCACATCGTCCACGTCGTGCAGACCCCACTGGCCGTTCAGTGCATTGCGGTAGGCCCGGCCATAACCGGAGCTTCCCCGGTAGTCGACATCGAGATAGCCGAAGCCACGGCTCGTCCAGTACTGGATCTTAAGTTTCAAACCACGGTCCGCCATGCCCGTCGGCCCGCCATGGGCGCCGACTATGACCGGGGGAGCAGCATCTGAAGGCCCCGCAAAGCGTGCATTGGCCGGGGCGTAGTAAAGGGCGCTCACGCAAATACCCTCTCCGCGCTCAAGCGTGATGAGCTGTCCCGCAGAAACGCTGCCCGACTCCAGGTCCGCGTCAAGCCCGCGGCGCAGGATCTCAGGTGCGGCCGGCGCTTTCTCACCACGCCCAATATGCACAATCGCGGGCGCAAGCTCGTCTCCCGCCGCCACCGCCGCAACACCGCGATCCGTCGTGCAAATGCCGTCGATCTGGCGCAATGGCGTTTCGATTTCCTCGCACGCGCCGGTATCCGGGGAAATGCGCACCAATTTGTAGGCACCCTCCTCGATGCAGGCGGCGATCAGCGTGCCCCCGCGCTCGACCGCATAACTCGACGCGCCAAGGCCCCATAACGGACGCCCAAACTCCGCATCGCGCTTTGCCACGCATCTTACCTTTCCGTCGTCCAGGCGGAAGATATTGCTCCAGCCGGTATTGTCGAGCACGAAATACAAGCGGCCGTCGTCAGCCCATTGCGGTTGGAAAACGTGATCGCCTGCGCCCCCGGCGGCACGGTCGGAGGAAGAAATTTCACCCGCACCATCGAGCTCGGCGACCACGAGCCGCGCGTCTTCCCAGGGCATCCACGGCAGCATCCATTCTATCCAGCACAGACGGCCGCCAGTGCCGTCGATACGCGGATAGGCATAGAAGTCGGCGCCCCCGGCCAGTTTCGACACCGCACCAAAATCCGACTCATCCAGTTTGACCGTAACCAGATAGTTTTCCGGGGACGAATGCTGTTCGCCTTCAGTGTGGCGTTCTGCAACGGCAATCAGCCGGTCGCGGGCGCGATCGTAGGTCATGTCGGCAAACCGCATCGCCGGCTCATCCGTAATGCGTCGCGGAGGCCCGCCGTTCTTTACGACATAAAGATCTTGATCAGCCGCGTTGACGAAAAACACACCTCGCGCAGTTGCGAGAAACTCACCACCGCCATATTCGTGAACCCTTGAGCGGGCGGAGTAAGGCGCCGGCGTCAAGTCCGCAAGGTTGCCATCTTCCGCGCGCTCCACGATCACCGACCGGCCCTGTTCGGACGGCCGCATTTCGCTCCAGAAGATCCGTCCACCTACAGTCTGCACCAGACCGAAGCGCAGAGACTGGCCGGCCACCAGATCAGCGCCGATACCCGCGCCCCAGGAGCCGTACTCGGCAATGGTTTTGGTCATACGTTCAACACACCCCAAACACCTGAGATCGCGTAACCTATCGGCCCTGCGGCGCATTGCCCAGATCAATCAACGGACCATTCGTCGAACTTGTGCCCTAGGTGCAAATCTGGCATCTTGAAGCCGGAAAGGACAGGACTATTGTCCTTTCTCGCCGGCATAATCCCGCAAATGATGCTCCTGTGTCTATTGCGGACGATATGGGGATGCCGGTAAGAGCGGCGCTGAATCGTGTGGAAAACACGGGCCACAGACCATCGCAGGGAACCGAAATCGGGCGATCATCACGCTTTGAGGTTTCCATTGCAGATGTTGACGCCGCCTCTCGGCCAGAACCGATGGCAGCCGCGCGCGACGGATCCGACCGGATCGGCCGCACGAGCAGCAACCGGTGCGGCTGAAACCGGCAACATTCGCGCCTGTTTTGCTGGGCGCTTGAACGGCGAACAAGGGACTGCATGAACGATATGACGCGGCGGCAAGAAAACAACAGCGGGAACGATGCTTCGGCGGGCGGCTCGAGAGCATTCATGCCTGTGCCATCCTCAGGTCTGCCTCACGTGCAGGGCCTTTACGATCCGCGCCGCGAACATGATGCCTGCGGCATCGGCTTTGTCGTCAATATTCACAACGTCGCGAGCCGCGGCATCGTTGAAGACGGCATCGCAATCCTCGCCAATCTTGAGCACCGCGGTGCTGTCGGCGCCGACCCGCTCGCCGGCGACGGTTGCGGTTTGATGGTGCAGTTGCCACACCAGCTTTTCGCCGAAGACGCCGCAAGGCTCGGGTTCGAACTGCCGCAACCTGGGCATTATGGCGTTTGCTACATGTTCCTCCCGACCGACGATGTGGCGCGCGCCAAAACCGAGGAAGAGCTCAAGGCTGCGGTCGAGGAAGAAGGCTTGAGCATCATCGGGTGGCGCGACGTGCCGGTCGATAATTCCGTGCTCGGCCAGACGGTGTTAGCGACCGAGCCCGTGCACCGCCAGGCATTCATCGGTGGGGGTGAGAAGTTCGAGAATGTCGATGATTTCGAGCGTAAGCTCTATGTCGTGCGCAAGCTCGTCTCAAACCGCGTGCTGGCCCGCGACGACATAGATTTTGCCGAATACTACGTCGTCGGCTGCTCCGCCCGAACCATTGTCTATAAGGGCATGGTGCTGGCGCCGAACCTGTCGCGCTATTATCTAGACCTCGCCGACAAGCGCTTTGTATCGGCGCTGGCCCTCGTTCACCAGCGCTTCTCAACCAACACCTTCCCGTCCTGGAGCCTCGCGCATCCCTTCCGCTTCACCTGCCACAACGGTGAAATCAACACCTTGCGCGGCAACATGAACTGGATGAATGCACGCCACGCCAACATGAGCTCAAACGTCTATGGCGAGGACATGGGCAAGCTGTGGCCGATTTCGTATGAGGGCCAGAGCGATTCTGCCTGTTTCGACAACGCCCTGGAACTGCTCTATCAGGGCGGTTACTCGCTGCCGCATGCCATGATGATGCTCATCCCGGAGGCCTGGCACGGCAACCCGTTGATGGATGAGAATCGGCGGACGTTTTACGAATACCACGCCGCCATCATGGAGCCCTGGGACGGTCCTGCCGCGATCGCCTTCACCGACGGCAAGCAGATTGGCGCAACGCTCGACCGCAACGGCCTGAGACCGGCACGATATCTGGTGACCGATGACGGCGTCGTCATGCTGGCATCGGAAATGGGCGTATTGCCGATCGAGGAAAAGCGCATCGTCCAGAAGTGGCGCCTGCAACCGGGCAAGATGCTGCTGATCGATCTGGAAGAAAAGCGCATCGTTTCCGACAACGAACTGAAAGAACAGCTCGCGACCGCCCTGCCCTATCAAAACTGGCTCGACCGCACCCAGGTCCTGTTACGCGATCTGCCGGATGTGGCCATTTCCGCGACCCGTTCCAACACCAGTCTCCTTCACCGCCAGCAGGCCTTTGGCTACACGCAGGAAGATATCAAGTTCCTGATGACGCCGATGGCACAGACCGGTCAGGAGGCGATCGGCTCCATGGGCACCGACACGCCCATATCCGCGCTGTCGTCGAAACCGAAACTCCTGCACACCTATTTCAAGCAGCTCTTTGCACAGGTGACGAACCCGCCGATCGATCCGATCCGCGAGGAACTCGTAATGTCGCTTGTGTCCTTCATCGGGCCACGCCCCAACCTGCTCGACCTTGAGGGCACCTCGACCCATATGCGCCTTGAAGTGCCGCAGCCGATCCTCACCAATGAGGACCTGGAAAAGATCCGCGCCATCGGCGACATCTGGGACAATCCGTTCCACACGGTCACATTCGATATCACCTACCGCGCCGACAAGGGCGCGGATAACATGCAGACTGCACTTGATCAGTTGTGCGAGCGTGCTGTGACGTCGGTGCGCAACGGTTACAACATCATCATTCTGTCAGACCGCATGTGCGGTTCAGAGCGGGTTCCGATCCCCTCGCTCCTTGCAACATCCGCCGTGCACCACCACCTCATTCGCGCCGGCCTTCGCACGTCCGTCGGCCTCGTCGTCGAAACCGGTGAAGCGCGCGAAATACACCAGTTCTGCGTTCTTGCAGGATATGGCGCCGAAGCCATCAATCCCTACCTCGCCTTCGAAACGCTTGAAGACATGCTGCCTCTGCTCGAGGAATCCATGAGCAAGGCGGAGGTTACCAAGCGCTTCATCAAGGCGGTCAACAAAGGTATTTTGAAGGTCATGTCCAAAATGGGCATTTCGACCTATCAGTCCTATTGCGGCGCCCAGATCTTCGACGCCGTGGGGCTGCGCAGCGACTTTGTCGAGAAATACTTTTTCGGCACCAACACCCAGGTTGAAGGTATCGGGCTGCAGGAGATCGCCGAAGAGACGATCCGGCGCCACAATTCGGCCTTTGGTGGCTCGCCGCTCTACAAATCCGCCCTCGATGTCGGCGGGGAGTACGCTTTCCGCCTGCGCGGTGAACAGCACATGTGGTCACCCACATCGGTTGCCGATCTGCAGCACGCGGTACGCGGCAACAGTCAGGACAAGTACCGTTCCTTCGCCGCACAGATCAATGAACAAAGCGAACAGCTGATGACCCTGCGCGGTTTGTTCGAACTGCGCACCGCCGAAGAGATGGGCCGCAAGGCGATCCCTCTGGAAGAAGTCGAGCCGGCGAAAGCCATCGTTAAGCGGTTTTCCACCGGCGCCATGTCGTTCGGCTCGATCAGCCGCGAAGCGCACACAACGCTCGCCATCGCCATGAACCGCATGGGCGGCAAGTCCAATACCGGCGAAGGCGGCGAGGAGCCGGACCGTTTCGAGCCGCTGCCGAACGGCGATTCCATGCGCTCCGCGATCAAACAGGTCGCCTCCGGCAGGTTCGGCGTGACGGCGGAATACCTCATCAACGCCGATATGATCCAGATAAAGATGGCGCAGGGAGCAAAGCCCGGTGAAGGCGGCCAGCTGCCCGGCCACAAGGTCGATGCGACCATCGCCAAGGTGCGCTATTCGACGCCGGGTGTCGGCCTCATCTCGCCGCCACCGCACCACGACATCTATTCCATCGAGGATCTGGCGCAGCTGATTTTCGATCTGAAGAATGTTAATCCGGCAGCCGATATATCCGTCAAACTCGTATCCGAGGTAGGCGTCGGCACGGTTGCCGCGGGCGTTGCCAAGGCGCGCGCCGATCACGTCACCATCTCGGGCTTCGAGGGCGGCACCGGCGCCAGCCCCCTGACCTCCATAAAGCACGCCGGCAGCCCCTGGGAAGTGGGGCTTGCGGAAACCCAGCAGACGCTGGTGATGAACAACCTGCGCGGCCGCATCGCCGTTCAGGTAGATGGCGGCGTGCGCACCGGGCGCGATGTTGTTGTGGGCGCGCTGCTCGGCGCCGACGAGATGGGATTTGCCACCGCGCCGCTGATTGCGGCGGGTTGCATCATGATGCGCAAATGCCACCTCAACACCTGCCCCGTCGGCGTCGCCACGCAGGACCCGGAGTTGCGCAAGAAATTTTCCGGTCTGCCCGAGCACATCGTCAACTACTTCTTCTTCGTCGCCGAAGAGGTGCGCGAGTATATGGCGGCACTCGGTTTTGCAACATTCGATGAAATGATCGGCCAGACCGACTGCCTCGACAAGCGCAACGCCATCGGTCACTGGAAAGCACAGGGCCTCGAATTCGCCAGCATCTTCCACAAGCCCGACGTCGGCGCCGACGTTGCGATTTACAACTGCGAGCGCCAGAGCCATCCGATCGACGACATTCTCGACCGCACGCTGATCGCCGAAGCGGAAGCTGCACTGGAAAACGCAAAGCCCGTCAAGCTGTCGCTGCCCATCAAGAACACCGACCGCAGCGCCGGCACGATGCTGTCGGGCGAAGTTGCAAAGCGCCACGGCCACGCTGGCCTGCCGGACGACACAATCTGCGTTTCGCTGGAGGGCACGGCCGGCCAGAGCTTCGGCGCCTTTCTCGCTCACGGAGTGACACTCGATCTTGTCGGCGAAGCTAACGACTACGTCGGCAAGGGCCTGTCCGGTGGACGGCTCGTCATCAGGCCGCCGGACGACAGCGGCATCGTTCCAGAAGAAAGCATTATTGTCGGCAACACTGTGCTCTATGGCGCGATTTCCGGTGAATGCTATTTCCGCGGCGTTGCGGGCGAGCGGTTCGCCGTGCGCAACTCCGGTGCGATTGCGGTCGTCGAGGGCACCGGCGATCACGGCTGCGAGTACATGACCGGAGGGATTGTCGTCGTCATCGGTCATACCGGGCGCAATTTCGCGGCCGGCATGAGCGGCGGCGTCGCCTATGTACTCGACGAGGCCGGTGATTTCGAGCGGCGGTGCAATCTTGCTATGGTCGACCTCGAACCGGTCGTCGCGGAAGCTGAAACCCTTGAGCGTATCGGCCACCAAAGCGATGACCTTGAAAGCCACGGTCTCGTTGACATCGGCAAGGACATGACGCGCCATGACGCGGAGCGCTTGTTCCAGCTAGTCGAAAATCACAGCCGCTACACTGCCTCAACCCAGGCTAGGAAAATCCTGGAGAACTGGGACGAGTATCTGCCCAGATTCGTCAAGGTCATGCCCGTCGAATACCGGCGCGCGCTCTTGGAAATGGAGCAAGCGGGAGCCACCGGCGATATGGCTATCGGCATCAGCGGGGGCAAGTAAACATGGGCAAGATCACCGGTTTCCTCGAAATCGACCGGCAGGAGCGCCGCTACAAGCCCGCCTCCGACCGACTTCGCAACTTTCGCGAATTCATGATCCCGCTGGAACAGCGCGACGTTGAGCGCCAGGCGGCGCGCTGCATGGATTGCGGCATCCCCTATTGCCACAGCGGCTGCCCGGTGAATAACCAGATCCCCGACTGGAACGACCTCGTCTACCGTCAGGACTGGCGTCAGGCATCGGACAACCTGCATTCGACGAATAACTTCCCGGAGTTTACAGGCCGTATTTGCCCCGCGCCCTGCGAGGCCGCATGCACTCTCAATATCGACGAAAACCCGGTAACCATCAAAACCATCGAGTGCGCCATCGTCGACCGCGCCTGGGAGGAGGGCTGGCTCTCTCCTGAAATCAACGCCACCCGGTCGGGCAGAAAAGTTGCCGTTGTCGGCTCGGGCCCGGCCGGACTTGCTGCCGCACAGCAGCTGGCCCGCGCCGGTCACGATGTCAATCTGTTTGAAAAGAACGCCAAACCGGGCGGTCTTCTGCGCTACGGCATTCCCGACTTCAAGATGGAAAAGCACCTCATTGACCGGCGTATGCGGCAGATGGAATCCGAAGGCGTCGTAATCCATTGCAACGTCCATGTCGGCGTCGACAAAACCGTTGCGGATCTGGGAGCAGAACACGATGCAGTGCTGCTGGCGGGCGGTTCCGAACATCCCCGTGATCTGCCGATCGACGGCCGCGACCTTGAAGGTGTGCACTACGCCATGGAGTTCCTGCCGCAGCAGAACCGCCGCAACGGCGACGAACCGCTGGGCGATGTGGAACATATCCTTGCCGGCGGCAAGCATGTGGTTGTCGTCGGCGGCGGCGACACCGGATCTGATTGCATCGGCACATCCTTTCGCCAGGGCGCTCTGTCCGTCACGCAACTTGAAATCATGCCGCTGCCGCCGGAGCACGAAAACAAGGCGCTGACCTGGCCGCACTGGCCCTTGAAGATGCGCACGTCTTCCAGCCAGGCGGAAGGCGCTGAACGCGGCTTTTCGGTGATGACGACACACCTTGAAGGCAAAGTCGGACACGTGACCAGGGCGCATTGCATCAAGGTCGATGAAAAATTCGAGGAGATCGAAGGCTCCGCATTTACGTTGAAAGCCGATCTCGTGCTGCTGGCCATGGGCTTCGTGCATCCCGTACACGAAGGCATGATCACCGATCTTGGCCTCGACCTCGATGCACGCGGCAATGTCAGCGCTAACGAGCTTGACTACCAGACGTCGCGGGAGAAGGTGTTTGCCGCCGGCGACATCCGCCGCGGCCAGTCTCTGGTTGTGTGGGCAATCCGCGAGGGGCGCCAGGCCGCCCATGCGGTCGACGCCTATCTCATGGGATCATCCGATCTACCCCGATGACCGGGTGGTATTGCTCTTGATTCAGCCGAATCCGACCAGCTGAAGCACCACCGATGCGGCGAGCAGCACGATGGAGATGACAATCGTGCGCTGTGCGAACCATAAGTAGACCTCGCGCAGGATTTCGCCGATGACCCGTTGCGCGACCTCTGCGGGCGGTCGGGCGGCCTTGGCGAGGATGATCCATGTTTCGGTGCGTTTGTAAGGCCGTGTGCGCGCCCGCAAAGCGCAGTAGCCGAGGACAGCCGTCATAAGCAGGCATAAAACGCCACCGGCGCGCGCGGCCAGTACCGGCTCGAAGCTCAACCCGAACATGAGGCAGAAGATAGCCAGGCCGGCAAATCCGCTGGCGCGCCCGACAGAAACGAAAGCGGCATTTTCTATCTCGTCCATGAGAGAACCTCGCATGCCCAACACGAACATTCTGGCGGGCGCCGCGAAACCATGCAAATTCAAGAAAGCTGGAGGTTGAGGCTACTGCCGCGGCCAGGAGAAATCATCCGCGCGCCCAGGTCGCGACTCAACCACGTTTCCGTCCAGCAGGACACCCGCCGCTACCGTTCCAGGAACAACCGCCGGTGCGTAGCGGCCTGTGCCAAGCCCGGAAACGGTAACCGTTTGCGCGCCCTGACCGCGTACCGTTGCGTTTAGGCCCGTCGAACCGTCGCCGCCGGGTTCAGTGCGCACGAGGGTGATCTCCGGTCCAAGATCCACTCTGAGTGCGGCGCCAGATTCGCTGACCTGCCCGAATATCGGAACCGAGGCGACTGTTGAGCGCACCTCTGTGACTTCCGCCGGTGCCGCCGCCGTACCCTCGCCGACAACCACCGGCTCAAGCTCGCTGAGGCCGCCGGTTTCGGCGGCTTCGACGTCGCGCTCGACAACGGCCATAACGATCTTCGCCACCTTGTCATTACCGCGCCGCAGGAAGCGGACGCCATCACGGGTGCGCAGCCGATGCTCTTCGCCGTTCACATCGAGCCCGCGGTCGGTATAGGACCCGTCGGGGTTCGAAAACGTCTCGCGCACGGGAATGAACCGCATTTGTGCGGTGTTGACCCGCTCACGCTGCACTTCGGTAACCTGACGCACCGCACGGTCGTAATCGGCACGCGCCATGGGCGGCAGCTCGACCCAGTAAACAGCGGTGCCCGCGGCACGCAGCTGGTCGAGTATGCGGTCGACATATTGTACGTAGGCCTGACGCCACAGATCCGACCCGAGATTGTAGCGGCCCGCCGGCGTCGACACGCTGCCCGTGTCGTTCGAACCGACGAGGATAATCGCAATATCGACGCGCTGGCGTTCAAGGATGCGTCCGATTGCGGCGTGCCAGTCATAGCGGTCCGGCCGCGCAAGTCCCGTCCCCGCCTTGCCGCGCGGCAAGATGCGGTACCGGTCATTGCCATGCACGTAGCGCTTGAGGCCGGCGGCCAGTCCTTCGGAAATCCGGTCGCCGAAAATGAAGACGTTGAACTGCTCCTGCGACCGGCGAATGTAACTGCCGAACCGGTTCCGTACTGGCTGCCCGGCCGGCTCTTCCGCCGCCACCGCTGGCTCCGCCGAGGTATCCTGCGCCAGCGCAGACTGTTCCGGCAGCATGGCAGCGAGCGCTACCAGGCAGATGCACACGAGCAGGGTCCAGAACCAATTCATCATCTAGACGATAAGCCTTCATTCCATAGCTTGCACAGGTGCGACACCGATTATCTAGCGTGGAACGCCGTCAATGTCACCGCCACTGTCATTCTGCGGATCCCGGGTGGCGATTTTGCGGCGCACACAAGGGCGCCAGCCGCGCCGGCCGCATAACGGGCGGGATGCCTGCGGACCGCGGCGTATCAATCAGTGGTTATCTCCGCTTCACGCCCGATGATTTGTTCCTTCACGACCTTGTCCGCAATCAGATCGCGCAGCCATTTGTGCTTCGTAGAGTGATGTGTGCGAGAGGTCCATATCAGGTCGATTTCGAACGGTGCCGCGCAGGGACACACGCAGACATGGACATCCTCGCCATAGGACAGAGCAATTCGGCTCGGCACGGTCGCAACGAGGTCGGTGCCCGCTACAACTTCTTGCAGGTTTGCGGGGCTTGGCAGTGACAAAGTCCGATTGAGCTGCAAGCCCTGTGCGTCAAGTTGGGTCAGATACCCCGAACGCCAGTTACCTCCATAGGTAACCACGGCATGATTGGCGCCGACGTAAGCCTCTAGCGACAACTCACCCGATGAAAGAGGATTGCTCCGGTCCATAACGCACACATAGTGTTCGCTCATCAGCCGGCGACAAAAAAGCCCGTTCTCGTCGGGCCTGATCGGTCCGATCAGCATGTCCGCTTCGGCCCGTTTCAACATTGCCGTTCCCTTGGCCGAAGACATCACAAGTTCAAGCGCCACGCCAGGCGCACGCCGCCGCAGTTCTCGCACGAGCAAGGGTATAATCGTCTGCCGCTCATAGTAGTTGCAGGCGATTGTAAATGTCTCTTTCGTGGTCGAGGGATCAAACACCACCGGATCCGCGATGGATTCAAATTGCTCCAGAATCTGAACCGACACGTCGACGATCTCCCGGCACCGATCAGTGGCGGCGATCCCGCCGCCCTGCCGCACGAACAGCGGATCCCGGAACGCCTTGCGCAACCGGTCAATCGTATAGCTCACGTTGGACTGATTGACGTCCAGCACCTCCGCCGCCACCGAGAACGAGCCGTGGTCGAACACCAGCCGAAGTGTGCGAAGCGCTGCAAAGTCTGTGGCCAACGGGTTGACTTCCATTATCTGCGTTTCCTGTATGTGAGCGGTTCGAGTCTGATGATTGCAAAGCACAAGTATCAATTTAATTGATTTCAGCAATTAATACCATCGGATTGTCTAATGATTTGCCGAGCATTAAGACATCCAGGCAGCATGACCACCGCACATATGGGGATCGCCGGATGAACAAGGCTCCAATCGACGAAACGATTACAATCGATCAATTGACGCTGGACCCTTATCCGGTTTACCGGCGCTTGAGATCCGATGCGCCGGTATTGCGGGTAACATCCGTTGGCCGAACCTTGCTGACCAAAGCAGAAGATACAAGGGCCGTGAAAGACAATCCCGAGCTGTTCAGCTCAAACGATCCGGGCACTCCTATGGAACGCGCCTTCAAGGCGCACACGCTGATGCGCAAGGACGGTGCGGATCATATGCGGGAGCGCCAGGCAATGACGCCTGCGTTTTCGCCGAAGAACTTGAAAACGGTCTGGGCTCCGAAGTATCTGGAGCTCGCCGAGCAATATGTTGGCCAGTTACCGCGCGGAGAGATCGTCGATCTGTATCCGCTGCTTGCCGGACCTCTTGCAGCATGTTTTCTCGCTCACCTGATGGGAATTCCGCATGCAACAGACGAGGACATGCAGCGCTGGTCCCAGATATTGATCGACGGAGCCGGAAACTTTGGCTGGCAGCCCGGGCCGTTTGAGCGCTCAGATACCGCAAACGCGGAAATAGACACCTGTATCGAAGCACATGCTCATAATCCGGGGGACAGAGAGGAGCAGTCCGCCCTGTCCGTCATGCTCGCGGCTGACGATCCGCTTCCGATGAGCCAGATCATTGCCAATATCAAAATCGCCATTGGCGGCGGCATCAATGAGCCAAGAGACGCCTTGCTGACCATGATTTACGGGCTGCTCACCAATCCGGATCAATTGGACGAGATCAAGCGCGCAAACAACTGGGGCGACGCTTTCGAAGAAGGCGTGCGGTGGGTCGCACCAATACAAACGAGTTCACGCCTGGTCATGGCGGACACGGAGATCCGCGGCCACTTTATCCCGAAAGGAGATGTCGTCATGACTGTGCAGGCCTCAGCAAATCACGATGAAGAGCTGTTCGACCGGCCTGAACGTTTCGACGCGTTCCGGGTGAAGAAACCGCATCAGGCCTTTGGCAGCGGGCCGCACCACTGCCTGGGCGCGCATATCTCTCGCCGGTTCGTCGGTCAGATCATACTGCCGCTGCTGTTTGATAGCTTTCCAGGCATGGAACTCCCCGACCCGCACGCGGTACGCTGGCGCGGTTTCGGTTTCCGCGGCCCGATCGAACTGCCTGTTCTCCTGAATTGACGCTCCTTCCCGTGCCTGCTCCGCTTTCGCGGTAATGGCGGAAACGATGGGGCATGTGCAAAAAATTTCACGCAAGTGCGGCGCGACAACTGTTTTGCGGCCGCGTTGAAGAGGCTACGCTTCGTCCTGGAATTACCACCCCCCGTGCCGCAGGATCGAGGAAGCCTCATGACCGCCGTTCCACAGTCAACGGATGCCAGTTCGGAACAGCTCCCTCTTCAGGGCCTGCCCGCGTCCGCCTACACCGGGGCCGACTGGTACGAACGCGAACAGCGCAAACTCTTCGCCCGCACATGGACGTGCATAGGCACTCTGGACGACGTACCCGCTCCGGGCGATGCGCGGCCAGTTCTCGTGGCGGGACGCGATTTGCTGCTTGTGCGTGACGAAAACGGTGAGGTGCACGTTCACAACAATTATTGCCGCCACCGCGGCCATCCGATCCTCAAGGAGCCGGCGAGTGGACTGAAGAGACTGGTGTGCCCCTATCACGCCTGGGCCTACGAGTTGGACGGATCATTGAAGCGCGCGCCGCATTTCGGCGGCGTCGGTGAGCATCAGCCCGATGGCGATAGTTCCACCGTGCCAGGACTGAAGCCTGTGAGGTCCGCCATCTGGCACCGGCTTGTGTTCGTCAACCTGGACGAAAACGCGGTTCCGTTCGACGACTTCATCGCCCCCTTGAACGAGCGCTGGAGCGCTTACGATTTCTCTACGCTGCAACGCGGCGCGAGTCGTACTTACCACGTCGCCTGCAACTGGAAGCTCGCCGTTGAAAACTTCATCGACTTCTACCACCTGCCGGCCGTCCACAAAGGACTGAACAGCTACTCTGCCATGCAGGATCACTATTTCATCCGCCATGACGGACTGTTTTTCGGCGAGGGCAACGACCACTACGCGCCAGATGATGCCGCGGCAGGCAAGCTGCCGCCGTTCCCCGGACTGGCACCTGAACTGATGCAAAAGACCGAGGCACTGTGTCTTGCTCCCAATCTCCTGATCACCGTGTTCAACGATAATCTACGCGCGATTATCGTTGAGCCCATGGGACCTGGAAGGTGCCGCGAACGCATCAACGTTTTCTTTGTGGGAGACGCTGCGACCGCTCCGGAACTTGAAAGCGTGCGCGAAGCCGCGGTGAGCCGATTTCTGGAATTCAACAACGAAGACATCGAAATCATCGAAACCCTGCAGTCGGCCTTTGAGGTCAACGGTTACGACGGAGGCTGCTTCTCACCCTATTTCGACCAGAACATCGATCACTTCCAGCGCCTGATAAGCACTGCCCTGGAAGAGCCCTCATAAAATTATGAGCGCAAACCTCAACCGCCTTGCCGCAAGCGGTCGAGTACACGCGCGCTCGGGTAGCCATCGGGGACGAGCCCGGCACGCTGCTGGAAGGCACGCAGTGCCGTAACGGTCTTGGGACCGATGCGACCGTCGATTTCGCCGATCGTGTAGCCACGGCTGGCGAGCAACTTCTGGAGTTCGCGCTTCTGATCGCTGGACAGCGGCCGGTCTGAACGCGGCCACGCCGCCTGCACACTTGGCCGGCCCCGTAACCGGTCGGCAAGCAGGCTCACGGCAAGTGCGTAGGAGACGGAGTTGTTGTACCGCAGGATGGCGCGGAAATTGGCAAACACTATAAAGGCCGGCCCTTCAGCGCCTGCCGGTACGATAATTGAGCCTTCCGTTGCCCAATCGGGAAAACTTGCCCCATCCATGCGCTTGACACCGAGCGCCACCCATTCGGCGGTCAGCATCTGAGTGGCGAGGCCCGACTCTGAAAAGTCAAACCCGTCCGGCAGCTTCACCTCATAGCCCCAACGCACGTCATTGTTCCAACCGGACGCGGCGAGGTAATTCGCGGTCGAGGCAAGCGCATCGCTCATGCTGCGCCAGATGTCGCGCTGCCCATCGCCGGTAAAATCGACGGCATGCTCTTCGTAAGTTGTCGGAATGAACTGGGTGTGGCCCATGGCGCCCGCCCATGATCCGACCATGCGCGCTGGCGTGACGTCTCCGTTTTCAAGAATCTTGAGCGCCGCGATCAATTGCTCGCGCCCGAAATCAGACCGCCTGCCGCTATACGCCAGACTTGCCAGCGAGCGGATGACGTTCTGGCTGCCACGGTTGCGGCCGTAGCTCGTCTCCATGCCCCAGATGGCGACGAGATAATAGTAGCTGACGTCGAAACGCCGGCCGATTTCGCGCAACCGGGAAGAGTTCGCGCGAATCTTCGCTTTGCCCTGGCGGATACGCAGGCGTGAGACGGCACGATCGAGGTAGTCCCAGATGGGCCGTACGAATTCCGGCTGACTGCTTTCGGACCGCACAATGCGCGGATCAGGCGTTACACCGACAAACGCCTTGTCGAAGGTCGTGCGGGAAACGCCCGCGCTGCGCGCTTGCGGCCACAACTGTTCAACAAAGCGCGCAAAGCGGTCGCCGGACGATGGCTCACGCTCAGCCTTCGCGGCCGGCGCAAGTACACATCCCGTCGCGGCGAGAACAAATACAAACACGATACGGATCAGCAAAGCGGACATTTCCAATCACAATCCCCGGCATGGCCTCTGCGCCATTCCCCAAATGTCTAGCAAATCAGGCGCTCGTGACAAGCGCCTGGTGCACGAATCCTGGGTGTAATTGGTAAGCTTTCGGTGAACAAAACCGCCGAGGCAGGGATCAACTGGCCTTGTCGCGGGCCTGCAAGTCGATCAGCCGGCGTTCCCAACTCAGCGCATGAGTGACGATTTCATCGAGATTGTCGTGTTGCGGCGCCCAGTGAAGCGCCTCGCGGATCCTGTCAGCGCCCGCCACCAGAGATGGCGGATCGCCTGCACGGCGCGGTGCATCGCGCACATCGAGAGCGTGCCCGCAGGCTCTTTCAACGGACTTGATCACATCGAGAACCGATGCCCCGTGGCCGTAACCGCAATTGAAGACATTGCTTTCACCACCGGCGCGCAAAAATTCGAGCGCCAAAAGATGCGCTCGGGCAAGATCGGAGACGTGAATGTAATCGCGCACGCATGTGCCGTCGGGCGTATCGTAGTCGCGCCCGAAGACATCAAGATGGTCACGCTGCCCGAGCGCTGCCTGGCAGGCGACCTTGATGAGATGGGTCGCGCGCGGCGTCGACTGTCCGGTGCGCCCGTCAGGATCGCCGCCGGCAACATTGAAGTAGCGCAGCGCCACATAGTTGAAGTCATGCGCGAAGGCCGCATCGCGCAGCATCCACTCCGTCATCAGTTTGGAAGAGCCGTAGGGCGAGATCGGATCGAGCGCGACGTCTTCGAGAACCGGCGACGTTTCCGCCATGCCGTAAACGGCAGCCGTAGACGAGAAAATGAACCGTCCGACCCCCTGATTGATGCAGCTTTCGACAAGCGCGCGCGATTTGACGGTGTTGTTTTCGTAGTACCCAAGCGGGTCGCTCACCGAATCAGGCACCACGATGGAGCCGGCAAAATGGATGACGGCGTCGACGTTGTTTGCGCGCAGCACATTTTCCACCAGCGCCTGATCGCCAATGTCGCCTTCGACAAACTCGACTTCCTGCGGCACCGCCCAGCGGAAGCCGGTCGAGAGATTATCGATGACAACGACATTCTCGCCCGCACCGAGCAGTTCGAGCACCATATGAGAACCGATGTAACCGGCACCACCTGAAACGAGTACAGCCATAACGCCCACTTTACCTGTGTAGTTTCGGGCAGGAAGCGAAAATTCCACGCCTGCCGCTCATTGTTGGTTGGGACGTTAACGGAAAATCCTTGAAAACTCGTAATGATCTCCTCATTCATGCGGAAATCGGGTTGAGGAGGGCGACGATGGGCCGTCAGATCAAGAAAGCTGTGTTCCCGGTGGCGGGTTTGGGCACGCGGTTTCTTCCCGCCACCAAGGCGATGCCGAAGGAGATGCTGACGGTGGTCGACCGTCCCGCCATCCAGATCGTCGTCGACGAGGCACGCGAAGCGGGCATTGAGCATTTCATCTTCGTGACCGGCCGCAACAAGGGCGTTATCGAAGACCATTTCGACAAGCAGTACGAACTGGAAGAAACTCTTCGCCAGCGCGGGAAAATCAAGGAACTGACGTTGCTTCAGGCGGACCTGCCGGGCGCCGGTCAGACGAGTTTCACCCGCCAGCAGGAACCTCTTGGGCTCGGCCACGCCGTGTGGTGCGCCCGCGACCTGGTCGGCGGCGAGCCTTTCGCCCTGCTTCTGCCGGACGTTCTGGTTCACGCAGAACGCGGCTGCCTTGCCCAGATGATGGATGTCTACAATGCCCATGGCGGCAACATCATTGCCGTTGAGGAAGTGCCGCGCGAGCGCATCCACAATTACGGCATCGTTGGCGTCGGCGAGGAACTTGATAGCGCCTTCCGCATTACCGGCATGGTCGAAAAGCCGACCGCCGACGAAGCGCCCTCCAATCTCATGATCCTTGGCCGCTACATCCTGCAGCCCGAGATTTTCGATGTTCTGTCATCGCAGGATCCAGGCTCCGGTGGCGAAATCCAGATCACCGATGCGATGATTTCGCTGATGGAAAGCCAGGACTTCTTCGGCTGCCGCTTCGAGGGCCGCTCCTACGACTGCGGCGACAAGATAGGCTTCCTCACGGCAAATGTCGCATTCGCCCTCGGCCGCGAAGACATCGGGCCGAACTTCCTCTCCGCGCTTCAGGATATTCTCAAAGACCAAACTTCGTGAATTTGGGCTATTCCTGCCACAGCAGCCCAAGGTGCACGGAGTTGATCTCATAATCGCTGCCGGCGATGGAGCTGTCGAAAAAAGTGTATGAATAGCCCGCTCTGACCGCGAACTGCCGGTTGAGCTGATAGGTCAGCCCGGCCGCGAATGCCCAGGTTTCTTCGCTGAGGGCAATGCCCTCGAAGTCCCGCACTGAATAATCGAAATCCGCCCCAAACAGGAAATGCCGGCGCAACTCGTGATCGACGCCAATGCCGAAACTATAGGTGAGCGCACCGGAAGAGCCCGTTGTCGCGGTTTCCTCGACGCCCGAGGAGGCACGAAAATTGACCGTCGTCAGGGGTGTCGGCCGCCACGTCAGATCGGCATCGACGGTGACACCCTCGATATCGGAGAGTGCGGCGTCTTCAAACTCGCGGACTTCGTAGCCGACCGAGGCTTCGCCGGTAATCAGAGGGCTCACTTCGACCCGCACGCCGGCGCGTGCGTTGTAGCCGTCCGAATCGCGGGCAAATCCGTTGTCGTCGATTTCCTGCTCGTGACGCCGCGCCGAAAAGCCTGCCGCCACAAACGGCTGCAGCCTCGGCGAGATGTCGTAGCCAAGACGCAGCTCGCCGCCAGCTTCATAGTAGTTGCGGTCGGCATTGCTCTGCACTCCGCCGCCGACGAGATCGACATCTTCAACGAGATTGTAATCGAAGGTGCCTTCCGCGCGCGCAGTCACACGGTTGAACTGGTGCTCGATGGCGCCGAGTGTCGCAATGCTGTGTTCGTTAGGCGGCTCGGCGGCGGCACCTGGAACGTCGACTTCACCGCGGCCTTCCTGATCGAGTGTGTAGGAAGCTTCCGTTTCAACGGTGGTGCGCGAGAAAAGGTCAAGCCGCGTGCCAAGCACGACATTGACCCGGGTTTCGTCTTCACTTGGATTGCCGAAGAAAAACAGATGCCGCGACGACACTTCAAATCGTGTCTGATGCCGCGCCCAGTCGCTTTCGACACGCAATTCCGGCGCGACGAAATAGCCAACATCGCTGACCCGGCCGGTGTTGGCGGCGAATACGTTATCGGTGATCTCTAGGCCCGTTTCCACGGACGGATAGGCGATGAACGCACCAGCCCCGACCCCTCCGGGCTGGTACGCATCATCCGTAACGGGCGCAGGCGTAACCTGCTGTGCCCGGGCAGCGCCCTGCATGCCGTACGCAAGACCCAAAGCGGCTGAGACCACTGCCACGAATCGATACAGACTCATTATAAACACGCGCTTTCAACGCAAACTCACACACCTGATCCGCACAACATTCCGGTACAACGGCCCGGCAAACTGAACAGCGGAACACGGGAGAAAAACTAGAGATTCATGGTTAATAAGTTGTGTAGTGCACGTGCACGCACGGCACGGTACAAGCGGGCAACGGAAACACCGGACAATTGGCACCCATGACACAGGAAGTCGACCTGTTCATTGTCGGCGGCGGCATCAATGGCGCCGCCGTTGCGCGTGACGCCGCGGGTCGTGGACTCAAGGTCATGCTGGCGGAAAAAAACGACTATGGCAGCGCCACGTCCTCTGCATCCTCCAAGCTAATCCATGGCGGGCTGCGCTATCTCGAACACCGCGAGTTCCCGCTGGTCAGGGAATCACTGCACGAACGCGCCGCACTGCTTGAAATGGCGCCACATCTCGTAACGCCCATGCGGTTTCTCGTGCCCCTGACGTACGGGCGCTCGCGGCCCTCCTTCATCGTGCGCGCCGGGCTCCTGCTCTACGATCTCCTTGCCGGCCGCCGCCGCATCGAATGGAGCGGGCGACTGTCACGCGATGAAACCGATGCGCTTCCGCGTCTCCGCAAAGAGGGCCTGACGAGCGTTCTGCACTATCCCGACTGTTGGGCCGACGATGCCCGGCTTGTTCTGGAAACCCTGCTCGATGCGCGCGCACGTGGTGCGGATGTCGCCAACCGCCGCGAGGTGACAGCCATCTCGCCGACTGAAAACGGCTATGCGGTATCGTATCTGCAAGACGGGCACACTCGGGATGCTATGGCCCGCTTCGTCGTCAATGCGGCCGGGCCGTGGACAAACAAGGTGCTCGATAAGGTATCGTCCACACCGCCACGCCGCCAGTTGCGCCTGGTGCGCGGCAGCCACATCGTAATCGCCATGCCGCAACCCTCCGACACCACGGCCTTCACGCTGCAGAACCCCGACGGCCGCGTCGTTTTCACCATTCCCTGGCAGAACGGGCGCTATCTCGTCGTCGGCACAACCGATGCCCCACACGACGGTAATCCGGAAGACGCTGCCTGCTCGATTGCCGAGCGCGACTATCTTCTGGAAGCCTATAACCGCTATTTCGATCATCCAGGCGCACCGGCCGCGGCACAGGACGTGGTCTGGACCTGGTCGGGCGTGCGCCCGCTTGTCGATGACGGTGCCAAGGACCCAAGCAAGGTAACGCGGGACTCGCAACTGCTTGTCTCGCGTGCCGGCACCGGCGCCCTCGTCTCAATCTACGGCGGCAAGCTCACAACCCACCGTGCACTTGCCGACAAGGTCATGAAGCGCCTGAAGATTCTCGGCGCAAACATTGGCGGCTCGTGGACGGCGGCGTCGCCGCTGCATGGTGGCGAACTCAACGCAGAAGAACTCGCGCGATGGTGCGAGCATACGGCGCGTGCTCATCCCGGCCTGCCGGTCACTCGCTGGACCCACACCTATGGCAGTCACGCACAGACACTTCTCGATCACGTCCGCGTCAAAGACGGAGCGAATACCGCAACCGTGGGCGGCGTCCTCCATGCAGAGCTTGAGTACGCAATGCAGGTCGAGGACGTCAAATGCGCCGAAGACTTCCTTTACCGCAGAACCAAACTCTTTCTTGACGTCGGCACGGAAGCATCAGCCGAAATTGACGAGTGGATCCAGGACCCAAAGACAGGCATCGTCAAGTAGATCAGAGATGGTTTACTCGATTTTAACCAATATATTCACTAGAATATATTATTAATACGAAATACTGAATAAATGTAAACGTGTACTTTTGAATATAAATTACGTAATGATCTATTAACTATAAAATTCCGATAACATCATCCACCCGGTTCAACGCATTCCAGTTAGCTATTATTTAGATTTCCCTTGATAATTTCGTCTCTGACAGCGTGCCCTAGTGGGCCGCAGATGAGGATTTCAACGGGGCGAGCAATGCTCCCAGGGGGTCTGTAATGGATCTGGCTACTATTATCGGGATCGTGCTCGGGGCAGCAATCGTCTGCGCCGCGATTTTCATGGGCGGCAGTTTCATGACCTTCGTGAACGTCCCCTCGATGCTCATCGTGATCGGCGGCTCCATCGCCGCGACTGTCCTGCGGTTCCCCCTGTCGGGTGTTATGTCTTCACTGAGCATCGGCGGCAAACTTGCGTTTACTCAGAAAAAGTCGAACCCGCGCGAGCTCATCGACGAAGTCGCCAGCCTTGCCGACATCATCCGCAAGAACGGCCCGCTCGGTCTGGAAAGCGTTGAGATCGAAGACGATTTTTTGTCGAAAGGCGTGCAGTACATCGCCGATGGTTACGAGGCTTCCTTCATTTTTGAGTCTCTTGAGCGCGAACGCGACCTGATGCTCGAGCGGCTTGAAGAGGGCAAACGGTTCTTCAAAGCGCTTGGCGACAGCGCGCCCGCATTCGGCATGATCGGCACTCTGGTCGGACTGGTGCAGATGCTGAGCACCATGGACGACCCCTCAACCATCGGGCCGTCCATGGCGATCGCGCTTTTGACCACGCTGTACGGCGCGCTGATCGCCAACCTGATCTGCCTGCCGATCGCCGACAAGCTCGACGCCAAATTCAAGGTCCAAAGTGTCAACCTGACGCTCGCGATCGACGGCATCATGCAGATCCGTGAGAACAAGAGCCCGGACATCATCAAGGAAATGCTCGTTGCCTACCTGCCCGAGAAGCAGCGGCTGGAGCTCGTAGAGGCCGCCTGAGGCGCCTCTCCGTAAACGGAACTCGGATTAAACCATGGCGAAGGGCAAAGGACCCGTTATCCAGGAGGGCGCACCGGAGTGGATCGTCACGTTCGCCGATCTGATGTCCCTGCTCGTCTGCTTTTTCGTGCTGATCATCTCGTTCTCCATCCAGGACAAGGAGAAGCTGCAGATTGTCGCCGGTTCGATGCGAGAGGCTTTCGGCGTCAAACAGACCATGATCAAAGCCGGCATGATCGAAATCGAAGGTGTGCCGGTGCGCGACTTCGTCAAGCAGCTGGCTCAGATCGAGCGCCCCAACGACACCGACTTCGCCGACATCAGCCACGACCAGAACACACGCCAGGGTTCGGAGGCCAATACGCACGACTACGAACAGGCCGCCATCGACCAGCCGCGCAGTTTCGCGCTGGCGGCGGCATCTCTGCGCCAGGCCTGGCAGGAACTGCCTGAAATACTTGAGCTTTCCACCAACATCATCGTTGAGGAAACACCTGATGGTCTGAATGTGCAACTGATCGATCAGGACGGGCGTGCCATGTTCCATCCCGGAACGGCTGAGCCCTACACGCACATGCGCGCGCTTCTGGAGAAGATGGCGCCGGTGCTCGCGCAGATGCCCAACCGGGTGCGCATTACCGGCCACAGTGATGCTACGCGGCTCTATCGCGCTGACGGTTACGGGCTATGGGAACTGACCGCGGACCGGGCCAATATGGCGCGCCGCATTCTCGGTGAGACGGGTTTGCCGTCGGACCAGATTGCCTCGGTTGTCGGCAAGGCTGACACCGAACCGCTGTTCCCCGACGACACGTTTCTTGCCGCCAACAGACGCATCTCCATCCTGATCCTGCATGAAGATCCGCCGCTCAACCCCGACGGCGATCTGTTCGGTGCCGGCCGCACTGTGCAGCCGCAGGAATAGGTTACTCTTGCGTTTCAACCGTGAACCGGCGGCCATCGACGCCGGTCACGCGGACGCGTGTTCCCTCTTCGGCATCTGGACCACGCACCTCCCAGATTGTGTCGTCAATGCGGACTGAGCCCACACCGTTACGGATCGCCTTTTTCAGCACAAAGCTTTCCCCCACATGGTTCAGCATGCGGCGGTTGAGATTCGGCTGATCGCTCTGCGCGCCCTTGCCGGTAAACAGGAAACGCGAGGCGAAAAGCGAGATGATCGACAAAATCGCGAATGCAGCGATTTCCCCCTGCCACGGCAGGTCGATCACAAGTTCCGCGGCGCCAACCAGAATGGCCGCGATCCCCAGCCACAAAAAGAACACGCCGGGAGCGAGCAGTTCGAGCGCAAACAGCACCGCCGCAACGATCCACCAGGTCCACCCCCCCATCGCCGAAAGCAGCTCTTCCATATTGTCCGGTCTCCAAACCTCTCGTCACGGCCGTGCGCGATCAGCACCCGGCTTCTCGATCACGATCCCGTATTCGGCGTTCGGCCGCCACGTCCCGGGCGCCCGGCCGCGCCATCGTCTCCATTGCCGAGCGCCTCGCGGGCAATCTCCGCGATCCCGCCAATCGACCCGATCACCGACGCAGCTTCCACAGGAAGCATCAGTACTTTCTGATTTGGCGACGCCGCAAGCGCTTGCAAGGCCTCAATGTACTTGTTGGCGACAAAATAGTTCACCGCCTGCATAGAGCCATTGGCAATGGCATCGCTGACCATCGTGGTTGCCTTGCCTTCAGCCTCAGCCTCGCGTTCGCGTGCTTCCGCCTCGCGGAACGCAGCTTCGCGCTGACCTTCAGCCGCCAGCACAACGGCCTGTTTTTCGCCTTCCGCCTTGAGGATGGCCGCCTGGCGTTCGCCCTCAGCCTCGAGCACGACGGCGCGCTTTTCACGCTCGGCCTTCATCTGACGCGCCATCGCCTCGACCAGGTCGCGCGGTGGATTGATGTCCTTGATCTCGATGCGTGTCACCTTGATGCCCCACGGCGAGGTCGCCTTGTCGACAACCGCTAACAGCCGCTGATTGATCTCGTCGCGCTGGGACAGCAGTTCGTCGAGATCCATGCTGCCCATTACCGTTCGTGTATTCGTCATCGTCAGATTGAGCACGGCGATTTCAAGGTGATTGACCTCATAGGTCGCCTGAGCCGCATCGAGCACCTGATAAAACGCAACGCCATCCGCCGTTATCATGGCGTTGTCGCGCGTAATCACCTCCTGGCTCGGCACTTCCATGACCTGTTCCATCATGTTCATCTTCGATCCGATGCGGTCGACGAACGGGATGATAATGTTCAGCCCCGGCGTGAGGGTACGTGTGTATCTGCCAAGCCGTTCAACAGTGTAGTTGAACCCCTGAGGCACGATTTTAACCGACTGAAACAGCAGGATGATGAACAGTGCCAGCAGGATAAGGACAAACAGGCTGACGCCTTCGAAGATCATTAGGTTTTCAAGCATGGGCCGCTCCTCACACTCCGGTTTTACTGGTGCGTGAGCTTAAACCGATTCTCTCACCCGCCGGTCGGGCAAACGAGAAGCTGCAAGAATCAAATCCAGCCCTGGAGTTCCCGGTCGACGATGTGAGCCATCATGTCGATTGAGGCATCCGTGTCGTTGAGACACGGTATGAGCGTGAAATTCTCGCCACCGTTTTCATAAAAGGTCTGCGCCGCCTGCAGGGCGATCTCTTCCAGGGTTTCGACACAGTCCGCCGCAAAACCCGGCGTGACGACCGCCAGATTGTGCACACCCGATTTGGCCAGTTCGGCGATCGTGACATCCGTATAGGGCTTAAGCCATTCCGCCCGCCCGACCCGGGACTGAAACGTCACAAGGAACTCGTCCTCCCCAAACCCTAGTGTTTCACGCATGAGGCGGCCGGTTTTCTGGCAATGGCAATAATAGGGGTCGCCCTTGTCGCAGAACTCCTGGGGAAGCCCGTGAAAGGACGCGACGATCGTGTCAGGGGCCCACGCAAGTGTTTCAAAATGCTCGCGCATGGTGGCGGCGAGGGCGAGAATGTACGTCCTCTCGTCATGATAGGGCGGCGCACCTCGAATGGCCGGTTGCCAGCGCATGGTCTTCAGGGCGTCAAAGGCCTTGTCCATGACGGTGGCGGTGGTCGCGGCGCTGTATTGTGGATAAAGCGGAAATATCAGAATGCGTTCGCAGCCTTTGCTTCGCAACGCCTCCAGCCCTTCAGCGATCGGCGGCTTGCCATACCGCATGGCCCAGTCGACCTCGATCTGCGGATGCGCCTGAGCGAGTTTTCGCGCAAGTTTTTCAGATTGTGAGCGGGTGGTGGTCCGCAACGGCGATTCGTCGAGGTCCCGGTTCCATATTTCATCATAAGCCGCACCGCTTCGCTTCGGCCGCGTCGTGAGAATGACGCCGTTCAGCAATGGCCACCAGATGTAGCGGGGCGCTTCGATAACCCGCGGGTCGCTCAGAAACTCCTTGAGATAGCGCCGCATCGACCAGTAGTCGGTGGCGTCGGGTGTTCCCAGATTGACGATCAGCACACCGATACGCCGCTCCGGCAGGTTTGGATGACCGGATGGCCGGTGGTCGCGCTCTGTCAAGGTGGAGGCTCCTGCGGATTAGCGTTCTGGCGACAATCAACCGCGAAATCGCGGCAAAGTCCAGCCGCGCTCACTCAAACAGGAGGTAGTAGGCATAGGCGAAGATCAGTGCCGGCACGGCGGAATAAAGCGTTGCCACGACCGCGGCCCTCGGTGCCAGCGCAATCGCGGGGAACAGGGCGTCGCCATCGTTGCTGATCGAATTGCCGATCTGGGCTGACAGCGGCACAAGGCCCGAGAGATAAAGTGTCGTCACCACGATCTGCGGCCCGCATCCAGGCAGGAAGCCGACGACAACCCCCATAAGCGGCACGAACGGCGCCCAGACATGGAAGAAGTTTTCGATGCCGGAGCCGGCAAGGTGGGTGCCTATCTCATAGACAAGAAACCCTAAGATCACCCAGGTGGTGATGAAGTTGGTGTCTTTGATGATGCGCCGCCAGGTCGGTTGCTGGCCGATGGAAAAGCTCTGGCTGCCGGAGTGGGTATTGCCACCCGGCGAGAACACCCACATCAGGAAACACATAGCGGCGGCAAGAAAACCGAACCACATGGTGGGTTCATGAAGGCCAAATGCGCCAAAGAAGGCGTCCGTATCAACCTGAAAGGCGATAAACAGGCCGAGCACGATGCCTGGTACGAGCAATACAATCCAGAGCGTGCTGAATTTGTTCAGAAAGGAAGCAAGACTTGCATGTGGCGGGTGCGCGGGAGAAGCCTCCCCGGCTTCGGCAAGCGCCCGCGCGGCCACCGCATCCGCGCGCATGAAACCGGCGCCGTGGATCATGTCGACAATCCAGCCCGACAGCGAGCCCACGACGAAACCGAGAGCGAATATTGCAAGCCCCGTCATCGGCTCGCGCGCCAGCAGCAGGAAGGCCGCATCTCCCATCGTTGCGACGAGCACGGCGACAACACTGCCGAAGGACACGTAGCCCCGGGTGTACTGTGTCACGACGATGATCGCCCCGCCGCAACCGGGCAATGCGCCGAGAAATGAGGCAAGCGGTGCCTGAAAGGGACCGGACCGGTCGAGGAACCGGCCGATATCGCCCCGCAGAAGGTTTTCCAGCCCGTAGACGA
Organism: Hyphomicrobiales bacterium; assembly: GCA_021775755.1. Classification (GTDB taxonomy): domain Bacteria; phylum Pseudomonadota; class Alphaproteobacteria; order Rhizobiales; family JAJFHB01; genus JAJFHE01. Next base: position 256,068 of record JAJFHE010000033.1, read on the forward strand.
TTGCCAGGGTACCGGCGACGAACACCGTCACCTGAAGATAGGCATCGGCCATGGCCGACATCGTCAGGTCGCGCAGATCCGGTGAAATGGACAGAAGCAGTACCAGCACGAGAACAGCCGCAAGGCGCCAACCCATGCTTGACAACTGCAGGTCCTGCGGTCCGAAGAGACGCCGGCCTGCAGCAAGTACATACTCGGTCATTCACACAAATCCCGTGGCTGAACCGCCTAGCGGCAGTCTGTTGCAGTTTGGAAGCATTATAAAGATGGGAATCCTTCATGCAATTGCAAATTATTCTTAACTGAAGGGAATTGTCTCAATAATTCAGCTTGTTACTGCATGATAACGCATATATGAGGCCATTCGCCGCAAGGACCTGATAAACTCTCAGCTGCTTGAAACAACACACCGAGAGGCCACCGATGCAGAGAACCATTAAGCTCAACGGGAAGCTTGCGGCATTGTTTGCGGTGATGTTTGCAGTACAGATCGCAACCACGGTCGGCACGCGCGCGGAAGCTGGTATTTCAGCCCAGAACGTGGACTATTCGGGCGACGGCGTCAGCACTGGCTATATGGCGTATCCTGAAAATGCCACGAACGCGCCGGCCATCATTCTGATCCACGAATGGTGGGGTCTCAACGATCAGATCAAGGGAGTTGCCCGCCGCTTCGCGGAAGCGGGTTATGTGGCATTGGCAATCGATCTTTACGGCGGCGAGGTCGCGACAACCCGGGACCGGGCGCGCGAACTTGCCGGCGGTGTCAGCCGTGCCAGCGACGTGGCGTTTGCCAATCTTGGCGCCGCCGTTGACTATCTGAAAAGCCAGCCCCGGGTGGACCCCGACCGCCTCGCCTCAACAGGTTGGTGCTTCGGTGGCGGCTGGTCCTACAAGATGGCGCTCAACAATCTCGGCACGCGCGCCAGCGTCATCTATTACGGTTTTTTCAATCCGAGCGATGATCTGTCGAAAATGCGCGCCCGCATTCTCGGGCATTTCGGAGAGGCGGACCGCGCAATCAAGGTCGACAACGTGCGCACGTTCGAGGCCAATCTCGCCACGCATAGCGGCGACCATCGGATCTTCATCTACCCCAATGCAGGGCACTCTTTCGCCAACGAGACGGGAGCGAACTACGACCGGGACGCGGCCGAAGACGCCTGGCAGCGCACTCTGGAGTTTCTGGAAAAGCACTTGTGAAAGCACCGGTCGCTTGTCGACACTCATTGATGCATCAATGGGTGTCGGAGAGCATGCAGGTCAGGAGTAGTCGCGCTCGTCCGAGATGACCTTGCCGTCGTTCGGCAGCGCGCCTTCGGACACGATCTCCACCGCGCCGCGCACCTTGCAGACCGCCTGAATGCTTTCAGCCACTGCCGCGTTCAGACCACCGTCCGCCACGCCGGATTCCGCTTTCAGGACCATAACGTCCTGCTCGTTCTCGCGGCCGACCACAAGCCGCAGACGGCCGAGCTCCGGGTGCCGTTTGGCGATCTCGTTAATCTGTGCGGGGTCGATGAACATGCCCTTGACCTTGGTGCGCTGGTCGGCGCGGCCCATCCAGCCCTTGATGCGCATGTTGGTGCGCCCGCACGGGCTCGGCCCCGGCAACACGGCGGAGAGATCGCCCGTGCCGAAGCGGATCATCGGATAGGATTTGGAGAAAGTCGTCACCACAACCTCGCCGACATCGCCTTCAGCCACCGGTTCGCCGGTACCCGGCTTGACGATCTCGACGATAACGCCCTCATCCACCGTCATGCCTTCAAGCGCCGCGGTTTCGTAGGCGATCAGGCCGACATCGGCCGTCGCATAACTCTGCAGCGCGGCAATGCCCCGCCCCTTCAGTTCCTCGCGCAGACTTGCCGGCAGCGCAGCGCCGCCGGTCAGCGCCTTCGTAATCGAAGACGCGTCCTTGCCAAGTTCCACCGCCTTGTCGAGCAGGATCTTCAGAAAGTCAGGCGTGCCGGTATAGGCGTTGGGGCGCAGGCGCTCGATGACGTCGACCTGCAATTCGGTATTGCCAACGCCGGCCGGGATCACGGCGCAGCCCATGGCAACGGCAGCCGTATCCATGATGAACCCGCCGGGCGTCAGATGATAGGCAAGGGTGTTGTGCACGATGTCGCCCTTGCGGAATCCGGCCGCATGGAGTGCCCGCGCACCGCGCCAGGGATCGCTGACGTCGCCCTGCGGCTCGAAAATCGGACCCGGCGACATGAACAGCCTGCCCGCGTCGCCCGGCGCACAGGCTGCAAACCCGCCGAACGGCGGATTTTCATGTTGCCGCGCCATGAGTTCTGCCTTGTGAAAGACCGGCAGGGCGGCGAGTGCCTCGCGCGAACTTATAGCGTCAGGATCGACCCCTGCCAGATGCGAAGCCCAGCCCGGCGCCTTGTCCATGGCATGCCGGATCTGGCCCGTCAGCGCGCCGAACAGTTCCGCTTCGCGTTCCTGCGGATCGCGCGTTTCAAGTTTATCGAAATGGGTGTCCGTCATTGGCGACCTCCGCACGTCCGTTACCGGATCTTTGAGTGGTTACAGGGCGTTGCGGCCGCGGTTCGTCAAGCCAGCCAGCGTTTGCGCCGCTTGTAGTGTTTGACTTCCTTGAACGATTTGCGGTTATCGCCGGCAATGCCGAGATAGAACTCTTTTACGTCCTCGTTCTCACGCAACGCGGCGGCATCGCCATCCATGACGACCCGGCCGTTTTCCAGGATGTAGCCGTACTTGGCATACTTGAGAGCCACATTGGTATTCTGTTCGGCAAGCAGGAAACTCACTTCTTCCTGCTCGTTCAGCCGCTTCACGATCTCGAAGATCTCTTCCACAAGCTGCGGCGCTAGACCCATGGAAGGTTCATCGAGCAAAATCATGTCGGGTCGCGACATCAGCGCCCGCCCAATCGCGCACATCTGCTGTTCGCCGCCGGAAATGTAACCGGCAAGCGAGGTGCGGCGCTCCTTGAGGCGCGGAAAATATGTGTAAACCAGTTCGATGTCCGCGGAGATGGCACCGCGGCCGTCCTTGCGCGTGAACGCGCCGGTCAGCAGGTTTTCCTCGACCGTGAGATGTTCAATACAATGGCGGCCTTCCATGACCTGAATGCAGCCGCGGCGCACAAGCTCGTTTGGATTGAGCTTCTCGATGCGCTCGCCCTTGAATTCGATGGACCCCTTGGTTACCTCACCGCGCTCTGCATGGAGCAGATTGGATATAGCCTTAAGGGTTGTTGTCTTGCCGGCCCCGTTCGCCCCGAGAATGGCTACGATGCCTTTCTCGGGGACTTCAAGCGACACGCCCTTCAACACGAGGATAACGTGATCGTAGATCGCCTCGATGTTGTTGATTCTCAGAACTGGTGTCTGACCGTTGTCGCTCACCGGGTTACTCCGTTGTTTAATCGAACAATTTAGTTCGACGTCTTAGTTACAGGTCTGCGTCTGCCAGTCGGGCTTGTCAGCGGTATATTCGACCGCCGCAGCTTCGAGCAGAGGACGCACCCGGTCACGCATCGGGGTAAACCAGTCGGACACAGCATTCCAACCCGAACCCGTCCACTGCTGGAGGTAGATCGGATGCGCACCGGCATGATCTTCACACGTCACCCGGATAGCATTGGTGAAACCGGCCAGGCCGAGTTCGGCAAGACGCTCTTCCGACAGGTTCAGATTCTCAAGACCAACACGCATGTCAGCACCTGAGATCGACACATTGCCGGTGATCGTCTGAGCGGTATGGATGGCTTCGGCGATAAGCACCGAATTCATCATGCCACGGTTGTAGTAGTTGTCACCAACCGTATCAGCGCTCGCCTGGCTCATGCCTTTGTTTACGACATGGGTCAGGATGTCCTGGATCGCCGGAAAGTCCGTGCCCGTGGCATGGAAGTTGGCCGACATGTAGCCGGTTCCATCTTCGCCAGCCGGGTTCAGGTCAACGTTTCCGCCCGACCACCACACGCCGATGAAGTGATCCATCGGATAGCGGATCTTGGCGGCTTCCTTGATGGCTGTCGGGTTCATTGCACCCCAGCCCCACATGATCATCCAGTCGGGCTTTTCGCGGCGGACCTGCAGCCAATGCGACGACTGGCTCTGCATTTCCTTCACGCCGACGGGAACCAGCATGACCTCGAAGCCCATGTCGACTGCGAGCTGTTCAAGAAGCGGAATCGGCTCACGGCCGTAACCGACGTCAAGATAGATGAAACCGATCTTCTTGCCGGAAACACCGCCATCCTGGGTATCGATGTACTTGATGATCGCGGACATCTGGCTCCAGTAAGTCGCAGGAGCATTAAATGTCCACGGGAACGTGGCGCCGACCGCCGTTGCCGACAGGCCATAACCCATCGACAGGATCGGAATCTGGTCGATCGGTGCCTTCGGGATCAGCTGCAGCGTAATGCCGGTCGAAAACGGGTTGTAAACGACCGCACCATTGTGGTTGCCCTTGGTGCTTTCGTAGCATTCCACACCCTTCTGGGCGTTGTAACCGGTTTCGCATTCTTCAACGATCAGTGTCGCACCGCCGATGCCGCCGTCACGCTCGTTGAGCATGGTGAGATAGTCGTGCAGACCATCTGCGATCGGCGTGCCGCTACCGGCGAACGGGCCGGTACGGTAGGTCAGCAGCGGGATATAGACACTGTCTTCCGCCTGGGCCGGGGTTGCAGATGCCAGAAGCCCGCTTCCGAGCATCGCAGCAGCTGCTACGCCTAAGGCCAGTTTCTTCAAGCTCATGGGTAATCCTCCACTTTCTTGCTTTATGCCCGGTCCTCGCGACACGCGATTTGCCGGATTTATTCACCATTTCCGGTGTCTATGGCGGGCAGTCAGCCCGCTATGGTGAAATCGTATCACCCCACTCCGAAATGGTAAAATCCCAAAAAGGTTTAACTCCTAAACGCGCCCGCCTTCCCCGCTAGTAGGGGAACGGCCAGCGCCGTAATTTTTCCTTCGCGATCGACCACAATCGTGCCAGCCCGTTCGGCTCAACGATAAGAAAGAAGATGATCAATCCGCCGACAATCATGAACTGGACATGCTCAACTGTTGCCGCATTGATGTCGGCGCCGAAGTACTTCGGCATGGCGCGCAGTAAAATAGGCAGGTTCCAGATGAACGCCGCGCCAAGGAACGAACCGAGGATACTTCCAAGCCCGCCAATGATCACCATGAACAAGATGAGGAACGAATGGTTGATGTCGAAGCTTTCGACCTCCGCCGCGCCGAGCCACATGAAGACCATCAGCGCACCGGCGACGCCGGCATAGTAGGAGCTGATCGAAAATGCCAGCAGCTTGGTGGGCAACAGTCTGATGCCTATCAGTTCCGCGGCGATGTCCATGTCGCGAACCGCCATCCATGCCCGTCCGAAACGGCCGCGCACCAAATTTGATGCAATCAGCGCCAGCGCAACAACGATGGTCAGCACAATGATGTAGCGCGTGACAGAACTAGCCGGTGCGCCGGCGATTGCAACGCCGAACAGATACTGGTTTGGAACCTCGATGGCGCCGGAAGGGTTGTAGTTGTAGAGCCACGCGACACGCCCGAAGGCCCATTCAAGGAAGAACTGCGAGGCAAGCGTCGCAACGGCCAGGTAGAAGCCTTTGATACGCAGACTCGGCAGCCCGAAGAGGAAGCCGACACCGGCGGCAAAAAATCCCGACAACAGGATATGGATGAGCACGTTCACTTCGGGGAAGATGGTTACGAGCTTGTAGCACGCATAGGCACCGACCCCCATGAAACCGCCAGTACCCAATGACAATTGGCCGGCGTAACCGGTCAGGATGTTAAGGCCGATCGCCGCCAACGCGAAGATCATTGTCGGGATCATGATGGCGTTGAGCCAGTAGTCGTTGAACGTAAACGGCACGACAAGGAACAGCACCGCCAGAAGCGCGGCGATGCCGATAAAATCCTGACGGATCGGGAACACCGCTTGATCGGCGCGGTAATTGGTCTTGAACTGACCTGCTTCGCGATACAACATGACGCGGCGCTCCTAAACGCGATCGATGATCTTCTCGCCGAACAGGCCTTGAGGCCTGAACCACAGGAAGATCAGTGCAAGGAAATAGGGGAACCAGCTTTCGATGCTGCCGCCAACCAGCGGACCCCAGTAAAATTCAGCCAGCTTCTCGCTGAAACCGATAATCAGGCCGCCGATAATGGCGCCCGGGATCGACGTGAACCCGCCGAGGATCAGCACCGGCAGCGCCTTCAGGGCGACGATCGAAAGCGCAAAACTCACATCCGAACGCGCACCCCACATGATGCCCGTCGCAAGCGCCACGATACCGGCCGCAAACCACACGATGCGCCAGATCTGGTTTAACGAAATGCCGACCGATAGCGCAGCCTGGTGATCGTCGGCAACCGCCCGCAACGCGCGGCCGATACGGGTCTTGTTGAAGAATATCGCAAGGCCGCCGACCAGAATGCCGGCGATGATCGCAGCCGCCGCGTCGATACGCTGAATGCTGACAAACCCACCCAGCATCTCAAAATCCCAGGCACCTTTCGGTAGTCCGAGTTCTTCGGTGATCATCGTCTTCGGCTCGCCGCCAAAGATCATTTCACCAAGACCGATGAGGAAGTAGTTGAGGCCGATCGTTGCCATAAAAAGGATGATCGGCTCCTGGTTGACGAGCGGTCTGAGCACGACGCGTTCGACCGAATAGGCCAGAACGCCCATGATGGCGATTGACAGAATGAGTGCCAGATAGGCCGGGACACCGAAGGCATATAGGCCGACCAGGGACAAGGCGCCGAACACCACCATGATGCCCTGCGCGAAGTTGAACACGCCCGAGGCCTTGAAGATCAGCACGAAACCCAGCGCAATCAGCGCGTAGAGCGTCCCCGATACGAAACCTTCCCACAAGACCTGTACAAGCAGGTCCGGAAACTCCCACATCTGCACGAAGGGATCGACGAAAATACCGTAAAGCAATTCCATTACGCGTCCCCACCCATCAGTGCGTTTCGCCGAGATAGGCGTCGATCACATTTTGATCTTTTCTCACCTCATCCGGCGTGCCATCGGCAATCTTCTGACCGTAGTCGAGCACAACCACGCGGTCCGACAGATCCATCACGACCCCCATGTCGTGTTCGATCAGCGCAATTGTCGTGCCGAACTGAGCGCTCACATCGAGAACGAAGCGCGACATGTCTTCTTTTTCTTCAAGGTTCATCCCCGCCATCGGCTCATCGAGCAGCAGAAGATCCGGCTCCATCGCCAGCGCCCGGCCAAGTTCGACGCGCTTTTGCAGTCCGTACGGCAAACGCCCGACCGGTGTCTTGCGGATTGCTTCGATCTCGAGGAACCCGATGATGTGCTCGACGAATTCGCGGTGGTCTAGTTCTTCGTTCTCTGCCGGACCCCAGCGCCACAAATGCCAAAACAGGTTCGAGTTCATCTTGAGTGAGCGGCCGGTCATGATGTTGTCGAGTGTCGACATGCCGCGAAACAGCGCCACGTTCTGAAACGTCCGCGCGATACCCTGGGAAGCGGCGATATAGGGCCGCATGTCCTGCCGCGTTTCGCCCTTGTAGGTGATGGAACCTTCCTGGGGGTGGTAAAATCCGTTGATGACGTTAAGCATCGACGTCTTGCCGGCACCGTTCGGCCCGATGATGGCGCGGATTTCGCCCTTCATCACGTCGAAACTCACGTCGCGGATTGCCTTGACGCCGCCGAATGACAGCGACACGTTCTCTATATTGAGAATTTTCTCCTGGGCACCATTGGCCTCGACCGCCTCAGCCGCGCTCATTCGGCCGCCTCTTGCAGGGCCGCCTGTTCGACCGGGAAGGTTTCCACGCTCCTGATCTCGACCTCGGCGTCAAGCTTGCCCTTGCGGCCGTCCTCGAAGGTCACTTCGGTGCTGATGTGCTGCCGTTCCTTCTTTTCATCATAGAGCGCATCAATGAGAGGCTTGTAGCGTTCATTAACCGTTGAGCGGCGCACCTTTCGCGTACGAGTGATTTCACCGTCATCGGGGTCGAGCTCTTTGTGCAGTATCAAGAAGCGCTTGATCTGCCCGCCGGCTACATCCGGCTCCCCAGCGAGATCTTTGTTCACCTTCTCGATATTTTCCTGGATCATCGAATAGACATCCGGGTGTGCTGCCAGCTCCTGATAGCTCCCGTAGGATACGTTGTTGCGCTCCGCCCAGTTGCCCACTGCATCAAGGTCAATGTTGATGAAGGCAGTGGAGAAGTCCCTGTCGTGACCGAACGCCACGGCTTCCTTAATGTTGGGGAAGAACTTGAGCTTGTTTTCGATATATTTCGGCGGGAACAAGGTGCCATCGTTGAGATGCCCAACATCCTTGGCCCGGTCGATGATACGCAAGTGACCCATGCCGTCGATAAATCCGACGTCGCCGGTGTGCACCCAGCCGTCCTTGGTCTTGGTCTCTTTCGTCGCCTTGGCGTTTTTGTAGTACTCCACAAACACACCCGGCGAGCGGTAGAGCACTTCGCCGCTATCGGCGATCTTGAGCTCGACATCGGGGCCCGGAGGTCCGACCGTATCGGAGCGGATCTCACCGTCCGGCTGGATCGTTACAAAGACACTCGCTTCGGTCTGGCCGTAAAGCTGCTTGAGGTTCATACCGAGCGAACGATAGAAGCGGAACATCTCCGGCCCAATCGCTTCGCCTGCCGTGTAGCCGATCTTAACGCGCGAGAAGCCGAGATTGTTGAGCAGCGGTCCATAAACCAGGAAACGTCCAATGGCATAGAGCACGCGGTCCTTGAAGGACACCTTCTCGCCGTTGAGAATGGGCTCGCCGACGCGTTCCGCCACGCCGAGAAAATACTTGAACATCTTCTGCTTGAGCGGACTGGCGTCCTCCATCCGGATCATCACCGTGGTGAGAACATTTTCAAAGACACCTGGTGGCGCAAAGTAATAGGTCGGGCCGATCTCACGCAGATCCTGAATGATCGTCTCGGGGCTTTCCGGACAGGCCACACAGAAGCCGGCCGTGTAAGACTGGCCGAATGAGAAGATGTGATCGCCAACCCATGCCATCGGCAGATAGGCGATAATCTCGTCTGTTTCGTTGAGGCCTTCGAACTTACAGGCGTTGCGCGCCGAGATCAGGATATTGTCAGCGGATAACACGACCCCCTTGGGGCGGCCGGTCGTGCCGGACGTATAGAGCATGACCGAAGTGTCGGTGCCTTTGCCCTTTGCAATGCCATCGAGCCATTTCGTTTCGACATCGGGAGAACCCGCAAGCGCCTTGCGGCCAATCTCCTGCACATCCTCGAACGAGTGCAGTCCCTTTACCGTGTATTCTTCGAGACCGCGCGGATCGTCGTACAAAATAAGAGCGAGCTTGTCATTGTCTTCCCGGATCTGAAGGACTTTATCGACTTGCTCCTGATCCTCCGCCACGACAACCGTTACCTCGGCGTGTTCGAGCACGTAGCCCATCTCTTCGGCAACGGAGTCCTGATAGACCGGTACAGGGATGGCGCCAATGCTTTGCGCAATGGCGACTGTCCAGTAAAGCCTCGGCCTGTTGTCGCCAACAATGGCGACCTTGACGCCGGGCTTGACGCCGAGCCGCTGCAGGCCGATGGCGCAGGCTCTTACCTCATCGAGGACTTGCGACCAGGTCCATGTCTGCCAGATGCCAAGGTCTTTCTCCCGCATGGCAGGGCGATTGGCGTAAATCTTTGCATTGCGCAGCAACAGCTTCGGAAAGGTATCTTCCGTGGATGCCGCGGGCGTGTGATCCGTGCCCACCTGTCGCCTCCCTCCTGTTATCGGCAAGCGGTCGTTTCGCTTAAGTCAGCTGCGCTTCATAGCTTATGTCGCGTTACGCTTTCAAGCGGTACTTGCCATTTTTTGTATCGTAACCGTCACCCCCCATCAAACCCTCCTTGATGGGGACTGCGTTTTCTATCACTCCCGGCAACGAGAGTATAGCTGTCACTTGGATGTACTCAAGCGGTTGTGATGTGCACGGATCGGGTGCGCCGTCGCTGTTCGGTCCCGGGCCGCGGGGCAGCGCGCCGCAAGATTATCACGCAGCGGCACGGCGCTTGGACGAAGCAGCCTTAAACTGTTCAAAAAGCTCACGTTCCTTCTGCCGCGCCTCATCGAGATGCCGAGCCTTGACGTGACCATAACCCCTTATGTGCTCGGGAATGCTGGCGATCTCCACTGCGACCTCGAGGTTACTCTTGCTCAACGATGTAAGCAGCCGCTTGACCGTCGCTTCATATTCGCCAATAAGCCCTCGCTCCATGCGCCGCTCCGCCGTGTAGCCGAACGGATCGAATGCCGTGCCGCGCAGGACCTTAAGCGGCGCAAGCAGCCGGAACGCACCGAGTATCCAGGCACCGAACTCCGTCTTCTTCGGTTCGCCACTGTCTAGATCGCGGCGCCCGAGCAGCGGCGGCGCAAGATGCAGTTTCAGTCTGTAATTCCCGCTGAACTGTTGGGCAACGGAGCGCACAAAACTGCCATCCGTATAGAGCCGTGCGACTTCGTACTCGTCCTTGTAGGCGAGCAGCTTGAAATAGTAGCGCGCCACCGCTTCCGAGAGCCCCGTTTGCCCGGGCGCAACAGCCGTCTCGGCCTGTGCAACCTTATCGACCAGCGAGCGGTAGCGCTCTCCATAGGCGGCGTTCTGGTAGCCGGTCAGAAACGCCACACGGCGCTCGACGAAAGAAGCAAAGTCATCGCCTTCCCCATCATCGGGGACGGCCACGTCTTCATCCGGGGCAACGATTGCTTCAACGCTCGCAAGGTCGGCGGCCGCCCGGCGCCCCCAGGTGAAAGCTTCACGGTTCATCGCAACCGCGACACCATTGAGCTCAATCGCCCGCTCGATCGCGTGCGCACTCACCGGCAGCAAGCCGCGCTGCGATGCAAAGCCGACGATGAACAGATTGGATCCGATCGAATCTCCAAGCAGCGCCGTTGCCAGACGGTGTGCGTCGACCAGCTCGACATTCTTGCGCCGTGCCCGCGCTTCGATGGCGATCCGCAAACGCTCCGTTGGCAGGCTGAAATCCGCATCGCGCGTGAACTGCGCCGTCATCTGCTCGTGACTGTTGACAACCACGCGGGTATGGCCGGGCCGGAACGTGCTGAGGTTTTTCTCCGCGCCCGTGGTCACAAGATCGCAGCCGAGCACAAGGTCCGAGTCGCCCGCTGCCAGCCGGATCGTCTGGATGTCTTCCGGTTTCGCACCGATCTTCATGTGCGTCACCACCGAGCCGTTCTTCTGCGACAGTCCCGCCATGTCGATCATGCCGGCGCCCTTGCCTTCCAGATGCGCCGCCATGCCGATGATCTGGCCGAGCGTGACGACCCCGGTGCCGCCGATGCCGGTGATCAAAATGCCGTAGGGACGCTCAAGGGCCGGTTGTTCCGGCTCCGGCAAATCCGCGAACTCAACTTGCGGAAGCGCCTTCTTCTGCGCCGCCTGGCCAAGCGCCAGTTCACCGCCATGCACCGTAACGAAGCTCGGACAGAACCCGTTTACGCAGGAGTAATCCTTGTTGCATACGGATTGATCGATACGCCGCTTGCGGCCGAATTCGGTTTCCGACGGCACCACGGCGACGCAGTTCGATTTGACGCCGCAGTCTCCGCAACCCTCGCAAACGAGCTCATTGATGAAAACGCGCTTGGGCGGATCGGGAAACAGGCCGCGCTTGCGCCGCCGCCGCTTTTCCGCTGCACAGGTCTGGTCGTAGATGAGGACCGTGACCCCGGCAATTTCCTGCAGCTCTTCCTGCACTTTCTCAAGCTCGTCACGATGATAGAACGTGGTGAACTGCGGGAAGCCGGCGCTGGGTGCATATTTGTCCGGCTCATCGCTCACCACGACAACGCGCTTTGCGCCTTCCGCCGCGACCTGCCGGGCAATCATCGGCACGGTCAGCGAGCCCTCATGCGGCTGGCCGCCGGTCATGGCCACGGCATCGTTGTAAAGGATCTTGTAGGTGACGTTCACATTCGCCGCCACGCAGGCTCTGAGCGCCATGATGCCTGAGTGATTGTAGGTGCCATCGCCGAGATTCTGGAATATGTGCTCACGCGTCGAGAACGGCGCCTCGCCGATCCAATTGGCGCCCTCGCCGCCCATATGAGTGGCGCCCTCGGTATTGCGTTCTGGAATGTACTGAACCATCCAGTGGCATCCGATGCCCGCATAGGCGCGCGCGCCGTCGGGGATCGTGGTCGAGCTGTTATGCGGACAACCGGCACAGAAATAGGGAATGCGCGAGGCCACATCGGGCGTATTGCGCACGTTGCCTTCCGCCGTTTCGAGCCGTTCAAGTTCCTGCGCGATGCGTTCATCGGGCTGGCGCGGCAAAATCCGGCTGGCCAGCGCGATGGCGATCTGATTGGGATCGAGAGCGCCCTTGGCCGGAAACAGGTTGTGACCGTCCTCATCCTTCTTGCCGATGATCGCCGGAGCCTTGGCGGTGCCATATAGTTGCTCGCGCACTTGCGTTTCGATCAGCGAGCGCTTTTCTTCCACGACAATGATCATGTCGAGACCGCGCGCGAACTTGGCGATTATTTCCGGATCGAGGGGCCACACCATGCCGATCTTCAAAAGCCGGATGCCGAGTTTCGAGGCGCGCACTTCGTCGATGCCAAGCTCGTCAAGCGCCTCGCGCACATCGAGGTAGCTCTTGCCCGTCGACACGATGCCGATTTTCGGCGCCCGCCCGCCCCCGAACACGATGCGGTCGAGGTTGTTGGCGCGGGCAAAGGCGACGGCGGCAAAGCGCTTTTGTTCGTGAATGCGCTCTTCCTGCTCGTGCCGGTCGTCCCAGGGCCGGATATTGAGGCCGCCCTCGGGCATGTCGAAATCGCCCGGAAGATTGATCTTGATGCGGTTCGGATCCGCATCCGCCACGGTTGTCGACTCAACCGTGTCCTTCATGCATTTGAGGCCGACCCAGCAGCCGCTATAGCGCGACAGCGCCCAACCGTAGATGCCGTAGTCGAGGAGTTCCTGAACGCCGGCCGGATTGAGGATCGGCATCATCACGTCGACAAGAATAAACTCGCTTTGATGCGGCACCGTGGAGGATTCCGCCGTGTGGTCGTCGCCCATGAGGACCAGTACGCCGCCATTCTTTGAACTGCCGGCCATGTTGGCATGGCGGAAAATATCACCGCAACGGTCAACGCCCGGGCCCTTGCCGTACCAGATGCCGAACACGCCGTCATGTTTGCCTTCGCCGCGCATCTCGGCCTGCTGCGTCCCCCAAAGCGCGGTTGCCGCCATATCCTCGTTGAGGCCCGGCTGAAACTTCACATTGTAGGGCTCAAGCGCCGCCTTGGAGCGTGCGAACTGCTGATCAAGCCCGCCGAGTGGCGAACCGCGATAGCCCGACACATAGCCCGCCGTATTCAGGCCCTCGCCCTTGTCGCGTGTGCGCTGCATCATGGTCAGGCGGACGATCGCCTGGGTCCCCGAAAGCAGTACTTTTTTCTTGGTCAGGTCGTATCGGTCCGAAAGGCTCACATCAGCGAGCGTCATGGCATGTCTTCCCGAAACTGCCACCCGGCCAGGCCGCCGGGGGTCTTGCCCTAATAGGTAAGCAATATTGACATATAATAACGTCCTAAGTCAACTCAACTCCCCGCGGGCACAGCCGTTATGCGGCATCGAAGGTATGCCACCGGCGCGCCCGGCGCCAGTCCATCACGTGGAATAACCGTTCACATTTGCCGGCGCGCTAAACGCCCCAGCGCCAGAAATCGAGGCCCTCTTTCCGGTAGGCCCGCGACAGCACCATTTTGTGGACTTCCGACGCCCCGTCCACCAGCCTGGCGCAACGGGCATATCGATAAATCCACTCAAGTACGGTGTCCTGAGAATAGCCCTTTGCTCCGCACAGCTGGATCGCCGTATCGCAGGCCTTGTGGATCGTATCGGCAACGTGAATCTTCGCCATCGACACCTCTTTGCGCGCATAGTCGCCCTGGTCGATCTTCCATGCCGCATTCATGGTGAGAAGACGGCCGATGTGGATGTCCTTGGAAACGTCCCCCAGCATCATCTGCACCGACTCCCTGTCGGCCAGTTTGATGCCGAAGGATTCACGTTCCGATATGTAGTCATTGGCGATCTCAAGGCAGCGCTTGGCAAGACCAAGCCAGCGCATGCAATGTGTCAGCCGCGCCGGCCCGAGCCGCATTTGAGTGATGCGCAAACCGTCGCCCTCTTCCAGAAGCCGGTGTTCGTCGGGGATCTCCAGTCCGTCGAATTCAACCTCGCAGACGCCGCCGTGCTCGTCGGGGCCCATATTCGCGATGCGCCGCGTGATGCGCCAGCCGGGATCGTCCTTGTGGTACAAAAATGTACTCAGACCCCGGCGCGGATCATCCGAAGTGCGCGCCATCAAGATAAAATGGCTCGCCACTTCAGCGCCGGAGATGAACCACTTGTTGCCATGAACAACCCAGCCATCGCCCTTGCGTTCCGCCTTGGTCAGCATCATGCCACCGGGGTCGGAACCCGATCCCGGGTGAGGTTCGGTCATCACAAACGATGAACGCACATCGCCGTCGATGATTGGTTGCAGCCACTTGTCCTTCATGGACTCGCTTGGCAGGATCTTGTTGAGCACGCTCATATTGCCATCGTCCGGCGCCTGGCAGTTGATGCACACAGGCCCGAATATGGAGCGGTTGGCTTCTTCATAAAGCGCCGCCCAGCCGATGACCCGCAATCCCATGCCGCCACGCTCCTTCGGCATCTGCGGCGCCCACAGACCCGCCGCGCGCGCTTTCGCACGCATCGTTGCCAATACACTCAGCTTGATGTTGTCGTATTCGTTGTAATTGGCGCGGTCCGCTTCAAGCGGCACAACTTCCTCGGCAATGAATTCGCGCACCCTGAGGCGCAGGGCGTCGATTTCAGGCGGCAGATTGAAATCCATGATGTTCCTTTCACAACTCTCGCGGTTCAGACTCCAAGGCCATGACCGCCATCAACCGTAATCACCGAGCCGGTCATGAAACTTGAAGCCTCTGAGGCGAGCAACAGCACGATACCGTCCAGTTCGGATGGGTCGGCAACACGGCGTTGCGGAATCATGCGGATGAAGGGTTCGGCCTGGGGCGATTCAAAAAATGCCTCGTTCATCTCCGTCAATATGTAACCCGGCGCGATCGCATTGACGCGGATGCGATGCCGCGCCAGTTCAAGCGCCATTGCCTTGGTCAGTTGAATAACGGCTGCCTTGGACGCCGAATAGGCGCTGAGCGCGCGGGTTACGCGCAACCCCAGCAGCGATGCAATGTTGACAATACTGCCGCCGGTCTCGGCCTCTGTCATGCGGCGCGCGGCCTCCTGCGCAACGTGCCAAACTGCATCGAGATTGACATCCATGGTTTTGCGCCAGTCGTCTGCGGTCATATCCAGCACGGATTTCTGCACTGCAAGTCCTGCATTGTTGATCACAATGGTAACGGTGCCGAACGCGTTCTCGGCAGTGTTGAACGCATCCTCGATTTGCGAGGTTTGTGCGACATCCAGCGCCACTGGCAAGGCGGTCCCGCCGTCGGCCTCGATCTCTTTCACAAGCTCTTCCAAGCGCTCAAGACGCCGTGCCGCAACCACGACGCGCGCGCCATGCGCGGCGAGGACACGGGCGAACCTGCGGCCAAGACCGCTCGAAGCGCCGGTCACCAGCGCCGTCCGCCCGGCGATGTCGAAAAGATCGGAAGGTGATTTTATCTCACTCACTCGGGGAACCCTTCCTGATGTACAAAAACGCGGTCACAAACCATAAAGCGCCTCCGGCAACCAGGTCGCAAGGTGCGGGATGAACCAAACGATGGCAAGTGCCACCAGCTGCAGCGCGACGAACGGCGCCACCCCTTTATAGATATCGGTGGTGCGCACATCCGGCGGCGCCACACCGCGCAGGTAGAACAGGGCAAACCCGAACGGCGGCGTCAGAAACGACGTCTGCAGATTGAGCGCAAACAGTACCCCGAGCCAGACCGGCGTAATCGTAAAACCGGCTTCGGGTGGCATTTGCAACAGCACCGGCGCCACGACCGGCACGACGATGAACATGATCTCGAGAAAATCTAGAAAGAATCCCATAACGAACATCACGGCCATTACCGTGAGAAGCGCGCCCGCCGGCCCCCCCGGCAAATCGCTCAGGAAACGCTCGATCATGTGATCGCCGCCAAAGCCGCGCAGCACCAACGCAAACAGCGAAGCGCCGATCACGATGGCGAAGATCATCGCCGAAAGCACCAGCGTGGCGCGGATGATCTCCGGCAACAACCTCCCGCCGCCCTCGCTGCCGGGTGCGGAAAAGAGCGCCCGCAGCGCCACGGCAAGCCCGGCAACACCGAGGCCTGTCAGGATGAACGCCACCGCCGAGCGCACGACAACGAATGCGCCGCCCCCGGCCCGGGCTTCGCGCAGATCGAAGGCGATGGCGAGCACGAAAAGAACGAGCCAGGCCAGCAGGCCAATTGTGATCGCCGCCCGGCCGCGCGCTGCAACCTTATGCCCTGCGAGCATCAGCGCGCCGACCGCGCCAACGCTTGATGCTTCAACGGCAGGTGCAATGCCCGAGAGAATCGAACCCAGTACCGCAACAATCAAAAACACCGGTGCGAACAGCACGCGGCATAATTGACCGAAGGACGCGCGCTCAGCCGCCTCGCGCATTGGCGGCGCGCGGTCGGGGCGCAGTCTTGCGTAGAAAATCTGGAACCCGATGTAGAGCGCAACCAGCATCAGACCGGGAACGAGCGCGCCCGCAAACAGCTCTTTCACAGTGATGGTTTCCGGCGCCGAAATACCGAGATCGAACTGCGCGGTCTGATAGGCGATGGAGAGTTGATCGGCGAGCAGCACAAGAATAATGGACGGCGGAATGATCTGCCCCAGAGTTCCGCAGGCCGCAATCGACCCACAGGAAAAGGCAGCGCCATAGCCGCGCTTCAACATCACCGGCAGCGCCAGGAGCCCCATGGTGACAACCGTTGCCCCGACGATGCCGGTCGATGCGGCCATGAGCATGCCGACAATGCTGACCGCATAGGCCATGCCGCCTGGAAAGCGCCCAAACAGCCCGCCCATCGCTTCTAGCAAATCGCGCGCGGTGCGCGAGCGCTCCAGCGCAACGCCCATAAGAATGAACAGCGGCACGGCGATCCAGATCTCAGCCGACATGGTTGCGAAGACGCGCTGCGGGAACGCCCCGAGAAGGGTGAGGTCGAACACACCCATCGCATTGCCCGCAAGCGCAAATCCAAGCGCCGTGCCCGCAAGCACGAAAGCCACGGGGATCCCGGTCATCAACAGGGCGACAACGCCCGTCAGCATTAACAGACAAATGAACTCCGCCAGTTGCATGGCCTAACGCGGACCCGAGAACCGCCGCGCGGCGGAAGTCGCCATCGAAACAGCTTGCAAAAACAGCGCCAGCGCGGCAATCCAGATTGCCGTCTTGTAGAGAAATACGAGCGGCACGCCCGCCCCTTCGCTGGTGCCTTCGAGCACCGCCCACGATCCCAGGACATAGCCCCGCGAACCGGCGAACAGCAGCACGCTCAAAGGCGCGATGAAAACGACCGCCGCACAGATGTCGATTGCCGCCCGCGCCCGTTCACCGGCCGAACGGTAGAAGATGTCGACCCGGACATGCCGGTCGAGCAGCAGCGCATACGCCAGTCCCATGATGCAGAAGACACCGTTGATGTAGCGAAGATTGATCTGTTGCCAGACAAACCCGGTATCGAACACGTGCCTCAACACCATGACGCCGAACTGACCGAGGGCAACGATGAGGACGAGCCAGGCGACACCGTGCGCAACCCCGCGGTTCACACGGTCGATAGTGTCGGACGCTTTGCGCAGGGAATTCATGGCAACGCCCATGTGGCACAGCGTGCACACATATTACAAGCCGGGCGCCGGGCGGTTAAGCCTCAGAAGCTGAGCGACAGGTCGCGGTGATGCGACAGGCATGCCGCAACATCGGTCGCCCGATCGATGTCCAGACGCTCCTGCAGCCTGACGCCAATGGTGTCGCTGATCGACGCTTCATATGTGGCAAGGCCGGTGCCTATGCCGCTCGATGCCTGTTGCCGCCACACGACTTCGGCATCGTAGAGCTCAAGCGCTTCGGCAAGGAACCCGGCGGACGCCTCGCGGTCCGGCTCGTCGCCCTTCATCTTGCGCCGTGCCTTGGAAAGCTTCGCATTGATGGCGCTCGTACCTTCAACCGTGCGCAACAGATCCTGAACCGCCTTGATGGTTTCCATCGCCGGCTCCGACGCCTCGGCGGCTATCACCGATGAAAGGCCCGCGATATCATCTCTCATACCGCCCAGGGCCTCGGCGCCGTCAAGCAGATTGCCGAGCACCTCGACGGGTTCATACGCGTCGTCGACATTCCGGCGGTAATCGCGCCGTGCCTTCTCCAACGCCTTTTCAAGTTCCAGATAGGCCGCACGCTCGCTCTCCCAGTTGGCGGGGACTTGCGCCTCGATCTGTTCGACATGCGCTTTGAGGGAGGCGATCTGCGCGTCCATATCGGCCAGTTGCTCTTCGGTCGATGCATCGTCGCCGGAAAGGCGCCGTCTGCGGCGTTCCAGCTTTTCGATGTCCGACGAGCTGCGGATGGCATCGCGTTGGATATTGCGCACATTGCCATGCAGTTCGCGGTAACCGGGCACGAACTCTGCAAGCCTGGCCTCCGCCTCCCGCACCCCCGCGACGCGGTCGAATGTGGCGCGCGCGCGTTCGATGCCGGTTTCCAGATTGCCGCGGTGCTCATCGGGCAACGAGGAAAGATCGAGGGTCGCAAACCGATCGATACTGGTACGCAGTTCGTCGGCCCGCTCATCATAGGCGACGAATAGCTGATCTTCGAGGCAGAGCTGGAGCCGCGGGTTTTGCGGTGGTGGCGCAGTATCGGACGTTAGATAGACGCGATTCGGCAGGTAGTTCACGAGGCTTGGATACATGCCGACCACAGCAAGCCCCATGAGCTGAAGAATGATGAAGGGCACAACGCCCTTGTACATGGCGATCGTCGTCACATTTGGTGGTGCCACGCCTCGAAGATAGAACAGCGCAAAACCGAACGGTGGCGTCAGGAACGACGTCTGGATGTTCACACCGATCATCACGCCCAGCCAAACGGCGGTGACATTTGCGGAAGGATCGGCAAGCAGGATTGGCGCAATGATCGGCACGACCACAACCGCGATTTCAATGAAATCCAGGAAGAAGCCGAGAAGAAAGATCACCGCCATGACAACGATGAACTTGCCCATGAACCCGCCCGGCAGACCGGTCAGGAAGTCGCGAACCAGTTCTTCGCCGCCGAACGCGCGAAATGCCGCGGTCAGCATCGCCGCGCCGAGCAGGATGATGAACACTAAAGAACTCGTCTTGGCGGTCTCGACCATCACCCACATCAAGGTGTTTTCGGCCCTGTAGGCACGCCACGCACTCCAGAACACCGAAATCAGCAAAACCGTCACCGCAATGGCCGCCAGCGTGACGGCAAAGCTGTCTTCAGCGGTTGCAATATTCTTCACATTGATCGTGTAGGTGTTCAAAAGCAGAATGATCGCGACCACCGAACCGACCGCCAGAATGGCCGGCCAATACTGCCGGGGCTTACCCTCCTTAAGCCGGTAGCCCGCCATGATCATCGCGCCCACCGCACCGATGGCACCGGCCTGGTTCACGGTTGCGATACCAGCGATGATTGACCCCAGAACCGCAACGATGAGGGTTAGAGGCGGCACCAGCACGACGAAAACGCGCAACGCGAATTTCGTATCGTACTTGCCTTTGTAGGGCACTGGCGGCGCAAGCTTCGGCCGCAAAAGCGCAAGCACCAGGATATAGGCCATATAGATCCCGACCAGTACCATGCCGGGCAGGAAAGCGCCGAGGAACATATCGCCCGCACTCGTCGACGTCAGGCCGAGTTCAACCGGCAGCGACGTGTTGCCGGTAAGAGCCTTGAATTCCGCCGCGCGAATGGTGAGCGCCTGATCGGTTGCGCTCGAAAGCTGGTCGGCCAGAATGATCAGAACGATCGACGGCGGAATGATCTGGCCCAGTGTTCCGGACGCCGCGATCGTGCCGGTTGCGAGCGACTGCGAATAGTTGTTGCGCAGCATCACCGGGAGCGAGATCAGCCCCATCGCTATGACGGTCGCGCCCACAATGCCGGTCGTTGCCGCAAGCAGCGCGCCGACAAATACGACGGAAATACCGAGGCCGCCGGGAACCGGACCGAAAAGCTGTGCCATCGTCATCAGCAGATCTTCGGCGATCTTGGAGCGCTCCAGCATGATGCCCATGAAGACAAACAGCGGGATCGCAATCAAAGTATCTCGCTCAGGCTCCCAGTAAACGCCTCGGAAATTCGTCACCCCGGCATTGAGCCACTGAATGGGATCGCCTTGCGCAAAAAAGGCGCCCATTTCGCCGCCGAAGATGAGGCCGGCGATGGCGGCCAGCAGAATGGTCACGATCGCCGCACCCGGCAACGCGAAAGCCACCGGATAGCCCGACCCCAGGGCAGCCACCATGGTCACGATAAGGATTGCAAGAAACAGGAGTTCCATGGGCCTACACTTCCGCCGTTTCAGGCGCGGTTGATGCCTCGTCTCCCGACCCCTCGTCCAGATCCGGCTCGCCTAGCAGGTCGGCGGCGCTGCTCAGGCAATAGCTCACGAATTGGATCAGCATGGTCAGGGCGTAGATCACCAGGAATCCCGCCATAAAGTATTTTACGAATAGTCCGAAACCGCTCTGCGTCACTTCGAAATTGAGGAGCGGCCCATTGATGACGTTGGTCTTGCCCCACATACCGCGCGTCAGGATTATCCAGCACAGCGGGATACCGAGGATCAGCGAACCGAAGAAGTTGGTAAGCGCTTTCCCGCGCCGGGTGAAGCTGGTGTAGAGGATGTCGACCCGAACATGACCTTCGGTTATCAGCGTATAAGCACTGGCAAACAGGAACAGCGCGCCATACCAGAACCGCACCAGATCAGCCATGAACGCCTGTTCATAAGAGAATACGAACCGTGCGATTACGATCTGCAGCTCGGCAATAACAATAAAAAACGCAAGCCAGACAAAGCCCAGTGTGCGTGTGAAAGCGGCGACAATGAACGACACGAGAATAAGCGGATAGTGGACATAGGTGCCGCGGAATGTCGAGCGGCCCAGGTCCTGCGCAAGATCCTCACCGACTATACCGGCCAACAGTTCCTCAACCCGGAGGAACGAAATCGCCATGTCGGCGAGTCCGATGAACAGCACACTCCAGAACGCACCGCGCGCAATATAGGCGGAAAACGCCGTCAGACGCTCCGCATCCTCGCGCAGGCCGCGATCGGGTGACCGCTGAACCAGCAAGACACTCAGCCCAATGACGACGAAGTAGAGAAGGAACTGAATCCACCCCTTCGTAACGTCACCAACCTCAAGCGGCGTACGCAGCGGCCCGAGCCCAAGCAGCTCATGGTGTGCAAAGAGCTGCGGAATGCCCGGCCAGTCCTGCCAGAAATTCAGATAATTGTTGAAAATGAAGAACAGGGCGGCTCCCACCGTGGAAAGCCCGAGGGCACGCAGCACGAATACCTTGCCCGGCCCATTCGTCGCTTGTTCCCCCTGCGCAGGCGCCGCACCCTCATGCGCACCCGTCGCGATCTCTTCATACGACGGTGTCATTGTCACCACTGGTTCCTGGAACCACCGGCCCCTCGCCCGTGTTTCCTGTGTTCAGAAGTCGGGAAGCGGAGCAACTTGCTCCGCTTCCCCTGTTCGAGTGTCGTGGTGACGTCAGACGCCGAGCACGCGGTTGCGCTGGGCGATGTACGACTGAATCGTAAGCTTCGACCAGGCACCAAGATCGGTACGCGCGGCACGGAAGCTGTCGTCGATACGATGGGCCAGTTCACTGTGATCGCGCACGGTTTCGAAGACTTCTTCGGAAGCTTCGAAGAACGCATCATAAACGTCGTCGTTGAACTCGCGCAGCTGGACGCCCTGGTTTTCGACCAGATCCTTGAGCGCAGCACCCGACTTGGCGTTGTATTCCGCCATCATCAGATCGTTCTCCTGCGACGCGGCGGCGTTGATCAGTGCCTGGTCGGTCTTCGACAGACCGCCCCACCAGGACGCGTTCATGCCGAATGCGAGCATCGAGCCCGGCTCGTGCATGCCCGGATAGTAGTAGTACTTGGCAGCTTCATAGAACTTCATGAAGCTGTCGTTCCACGGGCCGACCCACTCGGTCGCGTCGATCGCGCCGGACACGAGGTTTTCGTAAATCTGGCCGCCCGGCAGCGATACCGGCGATGCGCCAAGCTTGGCCATGACGTCGCCGCCGAGGCCCGGAATACGCATCTTCAGACCCTTGAGGTCGTCGGGTGAGTTGATTTCCTTGTTGAACCAGCCGCCCATCTGCACGCCGGTGTTGCCGGCAGCGAGGCACTTGAGGCCGAATTCACCGGCCAGCTCATCCCACAATTCCTGTCCGCCACCGAAGTGGATCCAGGCGTTGATTTCGTCATAGGTGAGGCCGAACGGCACGGCTGTGAAGTAGCCCCAGCCAAGGTGCTTGCCCTTCCAGTAGTAGTCGGCAGCGTGATAGGCCTGCGCGTTGCCCGACGCCACTTCGTCGAACGAGTCGAATGCACCGACGCGCTCGCCGGCGGCGAAATACTCGACCTGAATGCGGCCGTCGCTCATGTCCGAAAGGTTCTGGGCAAGACGCTGCGCACCGGTTCCAAGACCCGGGAAGTCGCGCGGCCAGGTCGAAACCATGACCATTTCAACGCGTTCTTGCGCGATTGCCGGAGCGGCCAGCGTGGTCGCAGCCGCTGCACCGGTCGCAAGACCCGCATTTTTGATGAATTTACGACGATCCATATTTTGTGTCTCCCTCAAGGTTTCTTATTTTCGCACAGCGCGTTGCACGTGCAGCGAAATCGTTGATCGCCCGGCATATGGAACAGCGTCGTTAGTGCATGCTCACAAAGCCGGCATTCAACATGGCTGTCATTTAAAGACCATGAAGCATCAAATGACAAGCACAACCATTAAGCAGGTAGCCGCCGTTGGAACAGTGCGTTTCCCACGTTACGGATTGTTGCACATGAATTTTTCCGGTCCGGCGGCGAAGCAGTAAGCGCCGGTTTCCATGCAGATCGAGATGGATTTGTGATCCGGTATGCAGTATCTCTTCGCGCAGTGACGCAGCTAGGGACAGATGCAGCACATGACCAAAACACAAGCCGAACCAACGCCTCTCATCGGCCTGCCCGCGGATGCGTTTACCCATGCAAAGCTGCCGTTTCACGGCGTTGGCGACAAATACGTGCGCGCCGTGGCAGAGGCCTGCCAGGCAACGCCCGTCATCATTCCAGCGCTGGGATCGCTGATCAGGCTGCCGCAGCTGATCGCCTCACTTGACGCAATAGTGATCACCGGATCAATCTCGAACGTGCACCCGATGCGCTATGGCACGGCACCAACGCCCGCCGCCGAACCCTATGACGAATCCCGCGATGCCACATCGCTCGACCTCATCCGCATCACCCTTGACCACGCCATCCCGATGTTCTGCATCTGCCGTGGCATTCAGGAATTGAACGTCGCGCTTGGCGGAACCTTGCAGTCGGAAGTGCAAACCGTGCCCGGCAAACTCGATCACCGGGAAGTCGACAGCGAAAACCCGGACGTCCGTTATGGCCCGCAGCACAAGATCACGCTGGCGCCGGGCGGCGTGCTCGCGCAGATTCTCGATGCCAAGGAAATTGAAGTGAATTCGCTGCACCGCCAGGCCATCGCCCGCCTTGCGGCACCGCTGCAGGTCGAAGCCACCGCTTCCGATGGCACAATCGAAGCGGTGTCGGTGAAGAAGGCGGAGGACTTTGCACTCGGCGTCCAGTGGCACCCTGAGTACAAGGTTATGGACAATCCGCAATCCCTGCAGATGTTCGAGGCCTTTGGCGACGCGGCGCGGACGCGCGCCACTGCGCGGGCCCGGGGCGGCGTAGAGCCGGCTCAAGCTGTTTCCGCCTAAAGTCCGACGATCGCGGGAAGATCGGTCAGGCTGTCGAGCAGCGCCAGCGGCCGGCCGGGTATATTGTCATCGCGCAGGCCAAATCGGTTGATGCGCGCCACTTGAAATCCGAAATTCGCTCCCGCCTGCGCGTCCCAGGTGTTGGCGGAGACGAAACAGATGTTGGGTGCCGAGGCAACGCCCATGCGCTCAACGGCCCGCGCGTAGACGCGCCCGTCCGGTTTGTAGATCCCGACCTCCTCGATAGAAATCACGTGGTCGAGAAGCGCGCCGAGCTCGCCGGAATCCACCGCACCGCCGAGCATCTTGGGACTGCCGTTCGACAGGATGCCCGTCTGCATGCCGCCATCCTTGAGAACCGTCAGCGCCGTGCGCGCGTCGTCATAGGTGTCGAGTGCGAAATAGAGCTTCATCAGATCTTCCCGCAGGGCGGCATCGTCAATGCCGAAGAAGGCGAGGGCATAATCAAGTGCCTCGCCCGTGACCTGCCAGAAGTCCGCATGCGCGCCCATCAGACTGCGCAGCCAAGTGTACTCAAGCTGTTTCTGGCGCCACAATTTCGACAGGTCATCCGCATTCTCGCCGATACGCGATGCCATTTGTGCGACCGGTGCGTGCACGTTGAACAAGGTGCCGTAGGCATCAAAGACGCAGGCCTCTATATCCTGCAATCGCACATCGCTCATGGCTTCCGCCCTCCCGTTGTTGGCGCGCCGCAACCGCTCACAATTTTGCAATCCGGGCTCGCCGCTGTGGCATTCCTCTAAGATGCAGTGGTAACATTGCAAATTCAATTGCACGTCAGCGAGAGTTCCACATCATGGCACATGACCATTCCCACGATCATGACGAAGGCTCAGCCCTTTCCGATACGGCGCTGCGCGTGCGCGCGCTGGAATCGCTGCTTGTCGAGAAAGGCTATGTCGAACCGGAAGCCCTCGACGCCCTGATCGACATCTACGAGCACAAGGTCGGGCCGCGCAACGGCGCCGCGGTCGTCGCCAAGGCATGGAGCGATCCGGATTATTATGCCCGGCTGATGGATGACGCCACGGCGGCAATCGCCGAACTGGATTTCACCGGCCGGCAGGGCGAACACATGGTTGTCGTCGAGAATACGCCGGATACTCACAACATGGTCGTGTGCACGTTGTGCTCTTGTTATCCCTGGCCAGTGCTCGGGCTGCCGCCGGTCTGGTACAAGTCACCGCCCTACCGCTCCCGCGCCGTTTCCGACCCGCGCGGCGTGCTTGCCGATTTCGGCGTGTCCCTCCCCGATGGAACCGCTGTCCGCGTCTGGGACTCAACAGCCGAAGTCCGCTACCTCGTGCTGCCAATGCGCCCCGACGGCACCGAGGGGTGGAGCGAGGAAGACCTTGCCGCCCTCGTCACCCGTGACGCCATGATCGGCACCGGACTGTCGTTGACACCCGATCAGGCCGCCGCGGCGGCAGCGGAATGAACGGCATTCACGACATGGGCGGCATGCACGGGTTCGGACCCGTAGTACG
Source organism: Hyphomicrobiales bacterium (assembly GCA_021775755.1). Classification (GTDB taxonomy): domain Bacteria; phylum Pseudomonadota; class Alphaproteobacteria; order Rhizobiales; family JAJFHB01; genus JAJFHE01. The sequence continues at coordinate 281,695 of JAJFHE010000033.1, forward strand.
CGAGGCCGGCGAGCCGGTGTTTCACGCAGATTGGGAACGGCGTGCGTTCGCCTTGATGTCGGTGACACCGGGGCCATGGAGCATAGATGAGGATCGTCACGCCTGCGAGGATCGGCCGCCGTCTGAATATCTGGCTCTGAGGTATTATGAAGTCTGGCTCTCGGCAATGCAGCGCCTGCTCCTCAGACACGCCATGATCACCGAGGCAGAGCTGCTCGAGGGGCGTGCGCTCACACCGCCTGTCGCCGGCATGTCGGCCATTACACGCGAGCAGGTCGGCGCCCTTGTGTACGACGCGGAAAAGCCCAATCGCACCACCGCCGCGCCAGCGATCTATTGTGTTGACGACGCGGTCAGGGCGCGGAACGTTCACCCGAGGGGACACACCCGGCTGCCGCGATATGCGCGCGGCGCCAAAGGACGCATCACGCGCATCCATGGCTGCCAGCCTTTCCCCGACACAAGCGCGCGCGGCGACGGCGAAGATCCGCAATGGCTGTATTGCGTGGAGTTTGCAGCCAGCGCCCTTTGGGGACGGGACGCACACGCCGATGACAGTGTTTGCATAGACATGTGGGAACCTTATCTGGAACCGGCGCACGGGGAGATTACACCATGAACGGTGCCCAGGATCTGGGCGGCATGCACGGCTTCGGACCGGTTGAACCCGAACCGGACGAGCCCGTGTTTCATGCCGCATGGGAAAGACAGTCCTTCGCCCTGACACTCGCGATGGGCTTCACCGGCCAGTGGAACATCGATGCATCGCGTCATGCACGCGAATCCCTGCCGCCGGCAGAGTACCTGTCGAGCAGCTATTATCGCATTTGGGCGCGTGGCCTTGAAACCCTGCTGCTTGAGCGCGGCCTTGTCAGCGAAGAAGAACTCGCTGGCGGAAAGAGCCTGAACAATGCCGGCAAGATTGCCCGCATTCTCATGGCGCCGGATGTCCAGAAGGTTCTGGCACATGGCGGCCCGGCGGAGCGCGAGACCAATTCAAAGCCTGTCTTCGCAGAGGGCGCGCATGTACGCGCCATCAACATGAACCCGGCCGGCCACACCCGCCTGCCGCGCTATGTTCGCGGCAAGAGAGGCATTGTCGAACGGATCCACGGCCACCATGTGTTTCCCGACGCAAACGCGCGCGGCGACGGCGAATGCCCGCGGTGGCTTTATTCGGTGCGCTTCGAGGCCGGCGAACTCTGGGGACCTGACGGCCGTAGCTCCGATGCCGTTTTCGTCGATCTTTGGGAGTCTTATCTCAATGCCGAATGACACATCTGACCAGTTGGGCCGGCAGATTGCATCGCTGCCGCGTGACGAAGACGGCCCGGTGTTTCGCGAGCCCTGGGAGGCGCAGGCGTTTGCGATGACGGTGAAACTGCATGAGCGCGGACTGTTCACCTGGAACGAGTGGGCCGAAACGCTCGGCGCGGAGATCGCCGCCGCCGGGCCGGACGATACCGCGGAAAACTATTATCTCCGATGGCTCGCCGCCCTCGAAACGCTGGTGGCGGCAAAGGGCACTCTTGCGGCCGCGGAGATTGCCGAGCGCAAGGATGCCTGGGACCGTGCAGCGCGCGCGACACCGCATGGCGAACCCATAGAGCTTGGCCGCGAATTGCGCGCGGACGCCCTGAAACAAGACCAGCCGCATGGCTGAGTCCTGCTGCAAATCGTGGCGAAGCCGCCATGCACATATTGTCTCATTGCCGCGCATTGCCGGTTCCGCTACGTCATTAAAGTGACGAACCCCCATCAGGATCACAAAACCTCATGAGTTCCCCTCTTGGCACGGACCTCGGTCCACGGGAAAAGCCGCTCCTGGTTTTCGGCGGAATTTACGGCAACTTCGAAGCTCTTGGGGCACTCCTGCACACTGCGCACGAACTCGGGCTTACCGCCGCGGACATGGTGCACACCGGCGACGTCGCTGCATACTGTGCCGACACGCACGCCTGTGCCACACGGCTGCGCGATCTTGCTATTCCGTCGATCAAGGGAAATGTCGAGCAACAGCTCGCGGCCAGCGCCGGCGATTGCGGCTGCGGCTTCGATGAGGGTTCGCAGTGCGACGCCCTCTCCGCCAAGTGGTATGCCCGCGCCAATGCGCAGACAACGCCCGAATTGCGCGGTTGGATGGCGGACCTGCCCGATCACATCACGTTTCAGATGAACGGCGTTTCATGCCATGTGATCCACGGTGGGTTTTCAGACATTTCACGCTTCATGTTCGAATCGGTTACGGGAACCGCGTTCGAGCAGGAGATGTCCGCGACCGCCGCCGACTGTGTGATTGCCGGGCATACCGGCATCCCGTTCACACGGCCCGTCGGCACCCGCCTTTGGCACAACTCAGGCGCACTCGGCATGCCCGCGAACGACGCCACCCGGCGCGCCTGGTTCTCGCTGATCAGCCCACATGGGAGCGGCATCGAGATCGCCCAGCATGCTATCTCATATGACGCGGCAACCACCGCCCAGAAAACCCGCGCCGCGGGCCTGCCGGAAGAGTACGCCCGCGCACTGGAAACGGGTCTTTGGCCCAACACCGACCATCTCCCCGCCGCCGAAACCGCAAACAGCGGCAAAGAACTGCCAACCGGCTCGTTTGTGTGGCAGCCCATCCGTGTGGCTGCCGAGTAAGCCGTCGGAAGAAAATCCTTTTGAATCGATCACGCTGCACTCGGCCCGGCGCAACGCACTTGCCTGGACGATGACCCCCGGGGCGGGGCGGTAATTTCGCGCTTGACGCCGCACCGCTCACCGCTCATCACTCCGCTCTCACGCTCAACTCGCAAAGGCGCATCCATGATCGACGGCCCTCGCTTGGCCCCCGCCTCGGGCGGCGCTGCAAAACAGCTGATAATTTTTGCGCACGGCTTCGGCGCCGACGGCAACGATCTGATTTCGCTTGGCCGCGAGTGGCAGGCGTTCCTGCCCGATGCCGCCTTTGTCTCCCCGCACGCACCCGAGCCCTGCGCCGGCGCACCCATGGGCCGGCAGTGGTTTCCGATTACCAAGCTCGACCCGAACGAATACTGGGACGGTGTGCGCCATGCCGCGCCGGCGCTGGAAGAGTTCATCGACCACGAGCTTGCAGGGTTGGGGCTTGAGGCGTCCGCGCTCGGCCTCGTCGGCTTCTCGCAGGGCACTATGATGTCGTTGCATGTGGGCCTGCGCCGCGCCGCGCCTCCTGCCGCGATCGTCGGCTATTCGGGCATCCTTGCCGGCCCCGAAAAACTCGAAGCGGAGCTTGCCGGTAAACCGCCGGTGCTGCTCGTGCACGGCGACGGCGATGAGGTCATCCCCGTGCAGGCGCTGTTCCAGACGGCGCAGGCGCTTGGCAATTCAGGGCTTTCGGTACGCTGGCATGCCTCGCCCGGCATCGGCCACGGCATCGACCCCACGGGACTGCTAATGGGCGGCACGTTTCTGCGCGATGCGTTTGCCGGGAGGCTTGGCTGACGCAGCCGCCGAAAACGACCGCAACGGCTCGGTCTTTCACATAGCTGTCACACCAGATATAGTAACGTCTTCGCGGCGTTACGGATCACCGGCGCCGCCCTTGTGCAGGAGATCGTTCGCGTGTCCATGGCCTTTACAACCCCGGAAAGCTGTCCGGCATTGGTGCTCAATGCCGACTACCGGCCGTTGAGCTACTATCCCTTGTCGCTGTGGTCATGGCAGGACGCGGTCAAGGCGGTGTTTCTCGACCGTGTCAACATCGTGTCGCATTACGATCAGATCGTGCACTCGCCCTCGCTCGAGCTCAAGCTGCCGAGCGTCGTGTCGCTCAAGACCTATGTGAAGCCGGCGCGCTATCCGGCCTTTACCCGGTTCAACCTGTTCCTGCGCGACAAGTTCACTTGCCAGTATTGCGGCATCGGTGACGACCTCACCTTCGATCACATGATCCCGCGCTCGCGCGGCGGCAAGACCACCTGGGACAATGTCGTCACTGCGTGCTCGCCGTGCAATCTGCGCAAGGGCGGCAAGCACCCGCGCGAAATACGCATGTGGCCGCACCAGATGCCGGTGCGCCCGACGGTGCACGACCTGCACCGCAACGGGCGCATGTTCCCGCCGAACTATCTGCATGACAGCTGGCAGGACTATCTCTACTGGGATACCGAACTCGAACCTTGAGCCGGCCCCTCGCGCAAACGTCGCGCACCCCACATGCCAAGCAGCATGGCGGGAACGAAGACGAATGTGCCATGCGCCAGCAATGTCAGGCTCGCTAACGCCGGTCCGGGACAAAACCCGCCAAGCCCCCACCCGAGCCCGAAAAGCGCCGCGCCGGTTAGCAGCGGGCGGTCGATATCGCGCGCCATTGGCCACGCGAAGCTCTCCGCAAAGAGTGGCTTGGAACGCCCGCGCAGCACGCGAAAGCCGAAGAAGGCCACCGCCACCGCGCCGCCCATGACGAACGCCAGGCTCGGATCCCAGGTACCGGCGATATCGAGAAAATTCAAAACCTTTGCCGGATCGCTCATGCCGGAAACCGCTAAGCCGACGCCGAACATAAGACCGGCGATCAGGGCCGAAAGGACACGCATTAGATCGTCCCCCAGATTACATGGCGCATGACATAGACGGTAATGCCGGCAACGCCGATAAACGTGACGGTGGCCACAGCCGAACGCCACGACAACCGCGCCAGACCGCACACCCCGTGACCACTTGTGCATCCGGCCCCCCGAACGGAACCGAAGCCGACAAGCCCGCCGGCAACCGCCATCAGGGGAAGATTGTAGGAAACCGTCTGCGCAATGAACTGGCCTGAGATTTCTTCATAGAGCGCAGGCGCTGCAACGAGGCCCACGACGAATGCGATCTTGGACCAAAGATCGCCACGATCCGCCGGCGGCAACAACCTGCTCACAATGCCGCTGATACCCGCAATCCGCCCATTGGCCGCCATCAGGATAACCGCGGCAATGCCGATCAAAACACCGCCCAGAAGCGAGGCGAAAGGCGTAAATTCCGTCATACGATACTTCCCCGATTGAAGGTTCGCGTAACACTTGGCCCCTCACCGCCGCGCTGGCAAGCCGGTGGGACAAACTGCCCTGACCTGAAGTGGCGTCAGTTTCCACCGGTGATATGTTCAATCAGCAGTTTCCGGGTGAAATGAACCCTGACAGCCTGCAGTTCGTCATCGGAGATTTTTTCCGCGACAATGTAGAAGGGAAGCGGCAGGGGATACTGGACTAGCCCCATGCTGTCGAACAGCCGCTCCTCCTCATCGGTCCAAACGATCTCGTTCAATTGACCAATGATCTCTGTGTTCTTCAGGAGAAACTGATAACGCGCGGTATCTTGAATACACGTGTTATACTGTTCCGCCGTCCCGCCAGCAGATTCAAACGTCTCGAACAAGAGAGGCTCCCATACTTCCTGCTCATATGACCGGGGCGTATCGGCGACACCGTTTGCAAATTTGGCCAGAAAGCGCAGTGCCTTTTGCCAGGACATAGCTTGGGAGCCGCAGCTCGCAAGCAGAACCGACGCAGCATCCGTCGGAGTTTCTAGGTAGTGGCGAACGATAAGGCCGAAGCCGTGCGAGCTTACAAGCCTGTAAAACTCCTCGATTTCAGTGGCAATAAACTTCCTGCATTGCGGGCATCCGATCAGCCCGTAATAGACGACAAATTTTTCCTTTTCCGCTCCGATAACGATGTCGTAGTTCTCATTGAAAACGATCCGTTGAGTGAAATCGTAGGCGCCGCGCCCGTGAGCATTCTGCTCCAGCGCCTCGGCACGCGCAGGCCGGTCGGCAACGGACAGATGGAGCGCCACAACCAAGCCGCAAAAGAAGCGAAAAGCATGAGCTAACATCGAACGGTTCCCCGGGTTAGACCGCATGGGACTGCACCTCGAGCAGACGCTTCATCAGCGGAACGGCGATGACGGCGGACACCGCCCATGCGATCGGCGAAACGGCGATCAGGAACATCGTGGTCGAGAGTGATGCGTTTGTCCCCGCGGCATCGCTCAGCAAGATCTCACCAAGGATGCCGGTGACCATGGACACGACGAAGCCGGCCCACCAGTAGGCCGCCAGATTGCCGGTTTGGACCCGCAGGGCCTGCGCGATGCGTTTCAGGTCCCGATAGGGCATCCAGAGATTTACGACCGGAATGAAGTATCGCACGACGACAAGCCAGGTGGGCAGAGCGTGCCGGCCATCCGTGCGGAAATACGCGTTCGCATTCGTCCGGGCGATAAACACGGAAAACGAGATGACCGCCACGATAGAAGCAATCCAGTAGAGCGGAGCTGAAAACGCCCGGTCATAAATGCCGTATTTGTCCTCGAGCGGCGCAGCGATCAGCCAGATACCAATCAGAGCGGAGTAGAAGGCGTCGATGTAGAACGCGATCCTCATGACCTTGAACACACCTGTATTGTTGGAGTATTCGGCAGTCTGGCCCGAGGGCGCCGGCTGCGATGCGGCACGCGCCGGCTGTTGCTGCCGCCCGGCATCCCCGGGCAACGGGGGCGGCGCAACTTCTTCACCCCCCAGCAACTCCTTCAATGCGGTTTTGTAGGCGGGCATCCACTCGTCGAGGTCTTCGCTCCAGACGAGAGTGTGGGCGCCGATCACATCCGTCTCGACAAGCGCGCCGATCTGTTGCTCTTCCACGGGGCCGAGCTGCTTGTCGCCTCTTTGATAGTACCACTTCGTCATGGGTTCCTCGCTGGAGCGCGGCCGCACCAAGCATGGTGCGCCGCTTCTTCAAACACGCATGGCATCGTCAAAACGTCGAGCAGCGGGCTTCGGCGGTTGCGTTGTCGGAGTTGATCGTGGGCTCTGGAAACTTGATCGAAATGGTCTGCTGCTGGCCGTCGACGAGATGCACCGTTCGTTGCTTCGTGAAATCGCCCTCCGGACTCGACAGCGTCACTTCAAGTGTTGCGTTGCCGGCGCGACCCTCCTGCTTGATGACAACGATCGCGGTGTAACCGAAATCCATCTCGCCATTAATAAGGAACGCGTCCGGCTTCAGTTCGAGTGTCTGCAGTTCACAGGCTCCCACCACATTTGCCGTGAAAGACGCGATAATGTCCGAGAATTTACCGCTGAGGATCAGCCAGCCGACCAAAACAACGCCGCCCACTTTCAGAACGTTCGAGACGATCTTTTCAACTTCGGGCTTTTCAACATCGGGGCCATCGCCGGATTGCGCCGCCTGGCCCGGCTCGCCGCCATCGCCGGAGGCCGACCCGCGAAACGGCATCGGCGGAACCACCGGTTTCTTGATACCGCAATGCGGACAGGTCTCCGCTTCCGAAGAAACCTCCTTGCCGCATTCCCTGCATGGTGCGAGCGCCATAGATCCGGTCTCCCCCTGATTTACCGTCACAGCCGGTCACCGGCGGGCCCGGCCCTGAAGACTACTCTTTTTAGTCTGCACCCGCCGCCACTGCAATCTGGGATTTTGGCCTTATGGGCATTTCCGCACATCCCTTTTCCGAAGCTCCGGTGCCTGGCGCCACAGTTCATATTATGCCCGCCGCCAGCGTGACGCATCCGACACCGGCCGCGGCGCCAAACGCGATCCTGTTCGCATTACTCGTTCCATGTGCCGTGAAGCGGGACCTGTAGCCGTCGACAGCCCCCAGCGCGACCAGAACGCACGCCACACCCAGATGTGCCGATGTCGGCTCGCCCCCGGCCACAAGCGCGGTGATAATCATGGAAACGTTGAAGCTGGTGCACCGCCAGCACAACGGGAAACACAGGCCGAGGAAGCGCGGAGCGGATCCGGCTCTTCCGTTACACAAGGGTTGGCGAAGACAACGCATTTCGCTCACGAACCCGATATGGTCAGCGACGACACCATCGCCCGGGTAAACCCGGCAAAAAATTCGGAAGGATTTTCGTGCGAGTATTCCTCGTATGCGTCGGAAATGTTCGGCGCAATCTCTGCCGCAAAGATCCGCTCAACCGCGCGCTGGCTGACATCGCTCCTGTATTTTTTTCCAAACAGCGTTAGGTGCGCCTTCACCTGTTTTGAGTTCCACAAACCTTCCCATTTGCGGATTGCCTGTTCACAGCGCGAAAACGTAAACGCGTCCGCAAATTCCGGAAACTCTTCCGCCAGAAGCTGCGCAAGTGCCTCCGGGCGCTTTGCCGCGGCAGCCTTCGCCTGCAACGCCCTTGCCGCTTCCTCATTGTCGCTTTGCGAAGACGCAACGCCACACACAACAAACGCGATCACCGCCAGCAGTATGATGATAAGCCACATGTTACCGTCCAATTCGTCCCGGTAGTTTCGTCAACGGAGCCTGTCCGAACGCTGGACCAGACCACCGCTCGAACCCGTGCGCGGTCGCGTCGAACCATCGAACATCGACGGTTTTCTATCAGGACATGGCGTGAGGGCGAATTGACCGTCGTTGACCGGTTTTGAGCGGCTGCGATGGGAGGCGAAGGACCCGCGAATGCTACTCCATCACCAAAGACTGTTGGCTCGGGCTCCAGCAGACAACCGTCGTGCTGCTCCGTCACACATGCGGATGATCGAGGGTCGGGCTTGGGGATGCGAACAAACGCCGCAAGACAACCGGCTGGGTCAAGCAGTTCGGGCCGAACGGCGAAGCCACAATGCCCGCCCGACGCACCAAAACATGTACGCGAGCAGGCACGGGGCCCACCAGAACGGTACTTCGGCTTATCTGCTTAGAACTATCTCGTGGAACCTCTCCCGCTCCAGATATTGCAAAACATTCTTTGCCGTCTCCTCATCTTCAATTTTGTACCAAGGCACTGCGACCAGGTCACAAAGGCCGGACAAAACTAAAATCACCCGTTCGGAGAGCCCGTTTTTCGTACCAATTGCAGCCTCTGACAATTCTGGATGCGCCATCCGTTCTCTTTCGAAATCATAGTCTTCGGGAACACAAATTTTGAACCCATTCAAATCGCCATATTCGTCAAGCCTTTGAAGTACATGACTATACGGGCTAAAATAACGCCACTCGGCTTGATTGACCTCTGCCAATTGTTCTGTTTCCGAGGCTACCTGTATAGGGCTGCCAAATACCATCAACGGAGCGGCAAAGACCGAAGCCAAGAGCGCGACGAACATCAGCAATAATTTCATTTTCGTTTTCCTCTAACATCTAGGCTGCCATCCCCCAGATGGGTTTCTTCATAGCGAGAGACCGGCATGGACCATTCCTATTTCTAAGTCTGTTTTGGTTTGGCGGAGTATGTGACCTTTCTTCCGCGGACTTGATGCAATTCGGGTGGGATTTTTCCGGCTGTCAACGAATTTGGGCGGCGAAAAAAAGAAGACCCGCGCCAACCACAAGTATTCCCAGCGGACTGGCATCGCCGGAGGAGTTGGCCATGCCGGATGTGCCACCACAGCCGGTTGCGGTCGACGGCGTGTCGGCCAGCGCCAGCCACGAAGCCGTCTGATGACTGGCGCCGGCGATACGGGAGTCTATGTATGTCTCGCACATGCTCGCGGACCTGTTTTGCGGATGCTATTTATTGTGAACCCGGATTTGACACTCAACAGCCCATTCGCCTTCGGCGGTCCGGACAAATGTCGTTTCAGCCCGGACCGCCGGTCGCCATAACACGCGGATGAAACAGATAGGCGGCGGCTTTGCAGCCGCCGCCCGGCGTCGTGGGGAGGTTACTTCTTCGAACCGTTGTTCCAGCCCTGCTGGTAGTTCTGGTACTCCTGGTGGGACTTGTTGCCCTGGGGCGCCATCGGCTTGCCCTGCTGGCCGTCTGTCTGTCCCTGTCTTTCACCGTTCGCCATGTTGATCTCCTTGGCTGCTGTTATCGCCCCCATCTCACGAGCGACAATTCTGTTCTAGCAGCGCAGGGACCTTCGGCGAATTGACCGGGATTGCCGTTTGTTGCGCACCGGCCGCAGGGAGCTGCACTCCCTTGCCAAAGGCTGTCCCGCTGAGCTTAAACAGCAAACGCAGTCACACGGTCCACGGCAAACCGTGGCAAGGCGCGGAGTGAGCGGGAGAGCCCCGCAGTTGCCGGGTTTACAGCCGCAAGCGGACGGTTCGGGTGTCACCCGTCCTTTGACAATGTGAGCTCGCAGCCATCATTGTTGTCAACCTTCGCGCGAATGTAACCGTCCTCCGCAATCTCGCCTCTGTAGTCAAATACATCGTTGGTGTCGGTAAACAGTGTAACCGGCACAGCTTGCGTCAGGTCCGCACTGAGAATATTCAGCGTCGCTGCAACCGATCCGGAAGTACCGCCGGAGTAGCTGAACGTTCCGGCAATGCTTTGACCCTCCGCAGCCTCGGCTGTGAACCTTATCTGCCACTGCTCCCTGCGGCAAACCACGACACCCGTCCATCGCCCGAGATATGCCCGAACGGTATTGCTGCGCTCACTCATTACCTGAAGGCGCAATTCGGTTATGGCCGCGTAGTTTCGCCCGTGCTGCTCCAGCGCGGAGATCAGTTGCTCCTGCAGCTCCATGAGCTCGTTTGATTCGCCGATCTGTTGCTTTACGCTGGAGATCCGCGCTTCAAAGCCGACCTCAAGTTCTTTGATTTCGCCAGCCTGACGCGCCCGGATTTCAGCAAGTCTCTCACTGTGGTCGCGCTCCAGGTCCGCGAGCCGGGTTTCAAACTCTGAAACATTCGTTTCCTGCCGCGCGCGAAGATCCGCCACCCGGCCTTCATGCAGCGTGGTCTGCTCGGCAAGCTCCTCCTGAAAGCCCTTCTCAAGTTCCTGCCGGGCAACTTCGATCTCGCCTTTCAAGCGTTCCAGCTCCGGCGCCGAGCCTGACCTCAAAGCCTCAAGCCTTTCTGTCTGCTCGGCCTCCATCCGCTCAAGTTCGTGCCGATGCTCCGCCACGACTTCGGAGAGCCGCGCCTTGTGAGAAACCATCAGTTCCTGAATGTGGTTTTCCAATTGGTTGGTGAGTTCGCTCATGTGGGCGGAGCGCAACATTTCCGCGATCTGGTTGTGCCGATCCGAGCCGGCTACAATCACAGGGGTGGAGAACATGTCCACCGGCATGCCGAGGCCGCCGACTGGATTTTCGATTTCCACACTGCCTGACCAGACGCCGGCGGAATAGGACAGCTCCATGATTCCGAAAAGCCGTCTTCGCGTATCCGCCTCCAGACTGGGCGCGACGAGCGCGAAGGGGTCGACCCGCTGACCGGTTTCAAGGAAGAGCGGCAGGGTCGTGTGGGCGGTCGCCTCGTAGCGGATGATCGAAACCGGCGTCCTCACGTCTCCGGACTTTTCCTCCGCGACGATTTCAAGGCCGTCCACTTTCCAGTAACCCGGAAGCTGCTTGCTGAGATGCTGTACTAGGGCGGCATTGCCCGGCAATTCCTGCGACAAAGCCTGACCCGGCGCCCCGACGAGCCACAGGATTAAGGCAATAAAAAGCGAATGCCGATGTTTCATGTAAGTGTCCCCCATCTTGTCTCACGGCATAATATGAGCGTTGCCGCGCCTTTGAGTTGTACTTCATCCGTCTGGCCCACAACCCGTTTTGTGCACCAGAGCAGCACGTGTTTAGTTTGGATTGTGAGCCGCCCGGACGGCAACTCACGGTCGAACACGTTTGCCAGGCAGCTTACTGGCACGAGTAACCACCATCGTCTGTAGCAGCAAACATGAGATCCGATACTAACGCTGTGTGATCTCCGCCACTGCTTCTCATCATCGGAACTCCGCGAAGATCGCTCTCCGAGAATCGCCGCCCGATGCACCGGCAGAACGCCGGCGCCTTATCGTCTGGAACATCAAATATCGATGCACGATTCAGGCATTGCGCTTCTCCGAACCCGCGCAACCCTTCGCGATCGAAACACTCCGGGTTGGCGTCGCCATCATGCGCCTCATTGTGCAATTGGTTAGCGTCGTGCACAACCGCCACACCTGCGGCCACGTTGTCCCTGTATGTTTGAGCAAGGCAGGCACAGTCATAGGCAACGTCGACATGAGAGTAGTACTCACAAGATTCAACAAGCTCGGCTGCAATCTGCTCCACCTGGCTTTGGGCCACCGTATCGTGCGCTTTCATGGAGTACATGCTTTCCGCAAATCTGGCGATCATGTCCTCGGGAGCGTCGGTTGGAACAATGGCCGCATGGCAAATACCCGCTTGCGCATGCCCCAACGACTCCTCAAGCGAATCCAATCGGAAGCGGTAGCCGAAACGTATTCCCTTTTCAGCAAAGAAGGACGGCGGCGTGTAGCCGGGATAAACGCAGACATCGAGCTGGCCCAGATAGGTCACATTGTCGATATCTTCCCTGTAGGCAAAATAGTAGTTGCCCTCCACATCGTACAACGGCCGGACATCGGCCGATCGCGCTGAATCCGGCCCCGCGGTGAGCGAAATCAGAAACAATGCGACTGCAAATCCGACAGTCCAATTCACCTTCATATCCTGTGCCCTCTCGTTTTCCAGGCGGCCCGCGCCTTCCTTGCGCAGTCGCTCATCCGACGTAGTAATCCGCACACATGACCATCGTTTCGCATTCCGCGTCCTCCTCGCACTGCAGGACCCGGTCGCTCATTTCGATCAGCAGATGATCGGAAACCTGTGAGAACTTGTTGAGTTCGGAATCGAAAGACGGAAACGGAAGGTCCACCTTCGCGCTCGTCCAGATCGCGATCAGGCGGTAGGAGCCGGTCGGCGCGCGAATGCGGAAATGATTTGAAAGCTCCGGGTCGGGGATGCGCAGCGGGCTTTCGGCCGAACGCAGCAGCCTCGAGTAAGACGATGGCTTGAGGCAGGAAATCTTGTCTCCGACCCGTTCATTCAGAACCACAAGCTGGCCGGAACTGGGCGTTCGGATTTCCGCATAGACCAGATCCCTGACCTTGAACGTGAGCTGCCCGTCATCGGTTTCGCCATCGTCATCGGGGCCCATGCCACCATCGCGGCGTTCGTCTTCGGCAATGGCGATTGTGATTCTTGACTGGTTCTTCTTGCCGCGCGCATGAAGTTTCTGGCGCGCACCGGCGGATGCCTCAATGCCATAAGTGCCGAGTTTGGCATCCGCCAGCGCCGCCTTGAATTCCTTCAGAGGCTTCAGAAACACGGAATAATCAAAGACATGAGCAAGATCGTACCATTTGATCAGGATGGACAGCTCACGATTGTGCACCGGGCGGCGTCCGGCGAATTTTCGGCTGAGTTCCGGGCTCGAAATGCCGAGCCACTGCGCAATCTGGGTATTGCGGAAGTACGACGCGGGAAACTGATAACCGATCACACCTTCAAGGACCTTGATCTTCTTGCCGAAGTCCTCGACCCCATCCGGCGTGTCTTTCTTATCCGGCTGGCCCATGTCCAACACTCCCCCGCACCTTGTTTCAACGGCTGATTGCATTCCCGCTCGTTTTTCACATCGCCCGCAGAAGTGCAATTGATCAATGTTGATCACCGCACCACTCAGGCGGAATAAACGGTGAACCCCGCCCAGTGATAAGGATGCGAAAGATCGGGCGGATCGGATACCGCTGCACGATCTCCCTCAACACCATCGCGAAGGCTGGACTGTGCCCGCCGCAGCGCCGCGGCCGGTCCCGTCGCATCGAGAGCGGCATAGAAACGCTCGGCCAAAAGAACCGTGCTCGTATCGGATACGGGCCATAGCGAGGCGATGACCGTCCGCGCGCCCTTGCGGGCAAGAAGCTGCGCGAGGCTTTCCGGTCCTGCCCGGCTGTGACCCTGGACACCGGTGTCGCACGCCGAGAGCCAGACGAGACGCGCCGCACCCAGATCGATGCGGTCGTCTCTTAAACGGTGAATGGCGAAAGTCCTGTCCGATCCAAGCGCAAACCACGATCTGTCGATGTCTTCTGGAACAAGATTGAAATGACCCGCAAGGTGCACGACGTCCGGACCCATGGCGAGAGCATCAATGAGCGCCTCCTCCGTCAGACCCTCATTGTGCAGCACTGTAGTCCGGGCGAACCTCCGTTGCACGGCTTCAAGCTCTCGTCCGATGCGCGGAAGGGACGGCAGCCGCGCATAGGTATCGGAACCGGCCGCCAACGCACGGCACACGCCCGGGTCAAAACCCGAAGCGCGGCCGCGCCCCACACCCGGCCATAACGCGATTTCGTGGCTGTCGCCAAGCAAGGCCGTGCCACTGCTAAGACATGCGAACGGGACAGACGCGATCGGGCCGTTCGCCGCGATCAGCAAACGGGTCTTGCCGGCGGCCAGATGTTCAACCGGCCTGACGAGCACGTCGTAGAGTTCGCCCGCCGGCCCTCGCCACAACGCGTCTTTGGCGCTTACACGCACCACCAGATCGAAAATCGTGGATCGCAGGGCGGCCCCATCGATCTCTTTCAATACATGGCCGTGATCTTCCGATGTCGCATACTCGATAACCAGTGCCGTGCGGCCCGGCAGGAACTTCAAAACAAGTGTATCCGGCGCGGCTTCAATAACTGTGTCTTCGAATTGTTCAGCGCCGGTTTCACCTTGCTCTACCCAGGCCTCACTCAAAATATCGACCAATAGTGTCGCCGCGTCGCCCTCCTCCGCCGAAACGCCAGTTGCATCGGGCGGGGAAGCTTCAAGTCGCGGGAAGGCGTTTGCCTCACGCCCTTTCCGGGCTGTCTCATAGAATTGCTTCAGTCTGCCTGTCACGGTCGCCTCGTCGGCGCGCAGCGAAACCCCGCCGAACGATTTCAGGTCGCCAATGCCTTTGGCGGCAAACACCGTGGCGCGTTGGGCCATGTGCCGGTTTTGTGCGCGGCCGGCCTCCCCCAACCGGTTTGCGGCCAACAGCTGGGAAACCAGCATGGAGACAGTCTGCGATGTTTGTCCGGAAAGCGCGGCGAGCTCGAAGCGGTTCGACTTGAAGGGCCTGAGCTTTTCCGCAACCAATTCCAGCGCCAGCTTTGTGAACAGCACGGCGGCATTTGCCGCACCGTTCGTTTCAGCCAACGCTCCCAGCGCCGCATAGAGCTCATAAAGATGCTGCACCTGACCGCGCGTCGCTTCGGTGGCAAATGCCGCGCCGAGCCATTCTCCCGCCCGGCTGGTATCGCCTTCGCGAAGCGCCCAACTCCCCAGATGCGTCAGCACCGGCACGAGGCTCAAGCCGTCAAACCCGTCCGTTCCGCCATCTATCAGCTCTTTGAGATGATCCAGGGCACGTTTGCGCTCGCCCGCATTCGAAATCAGCCGTGCGCGGTCGCACACGGCCGATACATAGTCGTCGCTGCGGCTGCCGGTAACGTTGCAGGTCAGGTGTTCGAGCTCTGCCAGATACTCTTCCGCATCTTGTGTCCGGCCCTCATGCCACGCGATGTCGGCATTCAGTTCAAGGGCACCCTTGCGGCAGGCATAGGGTACCTGCGTGCCGACGACGACTTCGCACAACCGCGCGCTCAGGTCCTCCGCCTCATTGACATGGCCAAGCGCGAGCTTGCAATGGGCGGAGTTGGAAAGCACGTTGACCATGGTCGATTGGGCGACAGGCGTAAGATCGTCGAACAGGGCCTGCGCCTCGTCAAAGGCATCGCAGGCGGTTTTGTAGGTGCCGAACCTTTCTTCCAGTAAAGCGAACGCGTTCAGCCAGCGCAAACGTTTGTCCGGGTCACCATCGCCCGGTTCGATTTGCTCCAGCAGGGCACGCGATGCGGCAGACAGACCGGCATCCTGCAGAGCGTTGGAAAGCCGAAGCCTTACGGAGAAAATCTGATTTGAGTCACCGCCCGCAACGGCATGGTTCTCCGCTTTCTGCTGCGCCTCGGCGGCGTCGAGCCATCGATCGAGCGCCTGATGAGCGAGCCCGAGGTTCGACCACGCATCCGCCTTTTGCGTGCGCGGTATGTCCGCCGCATCCTCCGCCGCTTGTGCCATGCGCTCGAAAATGACCTTCGCCGCGGCAAGGTCATTGCGGTACCACGCATGGATGCCGAGCACACCGTGGGCGCGCAATCTGGCGGAGGCAAAAAGATCCCCGTCCGGCAGGTTATGCAGCCCCGTGCAGGCAAGAAAGGCGGCAAACCCGCGCTGTCCCCTAACCAGATAGATGTCGGCCAGGTATACGCACACCTCCGAAGCGTGCTGGCGGTGCCGGGGCGACGTTCTGTCCAGGCACCGAAAAGCGCAGCGAAAGCCGTCGAACGCGGCGGAATTGCGGCCCTCCCGGTTCGCTGCTTTCGCCCGTTCGATATGGCCTTCGAACTCTTCAGGCAGCGGCTCTGGCAATTTTGTGCTGCTCACGTCCCCGGTTTCGCAAGTTCTCAAGGAGTGCGGCATCCCTGAGCTGAATTGAACGGAAATGCAGTTCCTTAAGACAGTCAACAATGGCATAGCTGGGGGGGAAATATCCACCGCATTCGAGCCGTGACACCCCGGAGGCGATGGGAGAGCAATATGTCAACAGACCAAACTTCGACCTTCCAGCCGTTCACGCCGCCGCCGCATGTGCGTGGTCTGCTGCGGCAGACGTTTTATGCGCGCGGAGAGGCCGGCTACTTGCAGGACAAGATCCTGCCTAACGGTCTGGCAGCGGCAGTCTTTATGACCGGTGCGCCGTACCGCGTCGGCAAGTCCGTGCAACCGGCCGACAATCCGTCCTTTGAGCACAGCTTCCTGCACGGCGTTCAGACGACGCCGGTTCATAATGCCGCTGGCGGCGAGAGCCAGGTACTCGGCATCGTGTTTGAGCCTCCTGGCATGCACGGTTTGTTCGGCACCGACATGGAGCAGCTGTGCGAGCGCACGGTCGATGCCCGTGACGTGTTGCCTGAAGATGTGATTGCCGGCATCGAGGCGCTGCTGCCGCGTGCCGCGGAGAAGGGAACCCACGAAGAACTGGTTCGCCTCCTGATCAAGGACCGCGTCCCCAGAATGCCGGCCTGGCTGCCGGCGCTCTACGCTGACATCGTCGCGACCCAGGGCCGCTTGAGCCTGATCGAAGCTTACATACGTTTCGGCCTGAGTCCCGACCATGTCAGCGAAGGCTTCAGGCGCGCCGTCGGCGTCTCACCGGAGGATCTCAGCCGCATCTGCCGCCTGCAGGCACTTGTCAAACATATCGATCCGGCCGCGCCCGTTGCCTGGAAACAGCTGATCGACCGGTTCGACTTCCCCGACCTGCAGAGCTTCGCGCGGGACTTCCACGCATTTAGCGGCGAAATGCCGGATGAGTATCTCGATCGCCTGATGGGAGCGTAGCCCACCAGGCGTGCTGAGTTCTAAGCCGCGCGGCGGTCGGGCCGGCGCGGCCTGCGGCGGCGCCTGTTGGTGTTCGCCGCCGGGCGTTTGGGTGCACCCTTGGATTTCTTGCGTGCCGGCGTCGCGGGTTCGGCCGGCACCTCTCCGATAACATCGAGCTGCCGGCGGATCAGCTTCTCGATCGAGCGCAGATGCGGGCGTTCTGAAAGGTCGCAAAACGAAATCGCAATTCCTTCAGCACCGGCACGCGCCGTGCGCCCGATACGGTGCACATAACTTTCAGGCTCGTTCGGCAGTTCGTAGTTGATGACGTGAGAGACATCGTCGATGTCGATGCCACGCGAGGCAATGTCGGTCGCCACCAGAACCCGCGAACGTCCGTTACGGAAGTTTTCAAGTGCCTTTTGCCGGGCCCCTTGAGACTTGTTGCCATGCAGGGCCTGAGCACTGACGCCGTGCTGCGAGAGGCGCTTCACAACCTGATCGGCACCGCGCTTGGTGCGCGTGAAGACAATCACCCTGGAAAGATCCGGCGCCTCGAGAAGCTGCACAAGAAGGCCGCGCTTGGCGGTCTTGTCGAGATGGTGCACACGCTGTTCGATACTCTCCACCGCCACCGTCCTTGCGGCGATTTCGACACGCTCGGGCTGGTACAGAATCTCACCGGCAAGTTTGGCCACTTCGGCGGGCATTGTCGCGGAGAACAAGAGCGTCTGGCGCTCTTCCGGCAGCTGCGAGGCAATCTTGCGCACGTCGCGAATGAAACCCATGTCGAACATTCTGTCCGCCTCATCGAGAATCAGGTACTCGCATTGGCCAAGATTGGCATGCCGCTGGTTGATGAGATCGAGCAGCCGGCCGGGGGTTGCTACCAGAATGTCAATGCCGCGGCGCAATGCATCGACCTGGGCTTTTTGTGAAACCCCGCCCATAACCACCGAGTGGCGCAGGCGCATGTGGCGGCCATAGGTCTTGATGCTGTCGGAAATCTGCAGGGCAAGCTCACGCGTCGGCGCAAGAATCAGGGCACGCGGCGAACGCGGCCGGCACTTGATGCCATCCTCTTCGAGATTTTGCAGCAGTGGCAACGCGAAAGCCGCCGTCTTGCCGGTGCCCGTCTGGGCGATGCCAAGGAGATCGGCGCCCTCGAGCAGCATCGGTATAGCCTGCTGCTGGATCGGTGTTGGTTTTGTATACTGCGCATCCTTGAGTGCACGCAGCAGCCGCTCGGAAAGACCGAGTTCGGCAAATGTAGATATGGTCACTGATAAATAGTCCTTATTACGGCAGGCGGCCACGCACAATAGGGCGCCGCCGGCTTCCGCCGCTTCGTTCTTGATCCACGCGCACCTGGATCAGGATGGGTTTGGAAAAAAAGTCTCGAAACAATAACGCCCGTCTTTTAGGGGCGAACCGCGCGATCGCGAGAAAATCTGTTGCTCAAATGGGCCTGTGAGCCCGGAAAGTCAAGCTGTAAGACGAACTTACGAAGATTTGACTAACGCCATGCCCCGCCTGCACGCTATTCATGGGTCCATGAACCAGAGCATAGCGGCCAGCCAACGGGAGCCTTCCATGAGCGCCATCGACAAATATTTCGTAACCGTCAATGGCCGCCGGATGGCCTATGTGGAACAAGGGTCCGGCGATCCGATCGTCTTCCTGCACGGCAACCCGGCCTCGTCCTATCTGTGGCGCAACGTGATCCCGCATGTCGCCGGTCTTGGACGCTGCATCGCTCCCGACCTCATCGGCATGGGCGATTCCGACAAGCTCCCCGAGGGGGGACCCGGAAGTTACCGCTTCGTCGAGCACCGGGATTATCTTGACGGACTGCTCGATCAGGTCGTGCCGGATGGTCCTGTGGTGCTGGTCGTTCACGACTGGGGGTCCGCGCTCGGCTTCGACTGGGCCAACCGCCACCGCGATCGAGTGCGCGGCATCTGTTACATGGAAGGCATCGTGCGCCCGATGGAGTGGGACGAGTTCAGCCAGTCCGCACGGCCGGTCTTCGAGGGCTTCCGCTCACCCGCCGGTGAAGACATGATTCTTGAGAAGAACATGTTCGTGGAACGCGTGCTGCCGGGGTCGATCCTGCGCAAGCTGAGCGAAGAAGAGATGGCGGAATACCGCCGCCCGTTCGCGAACGCCGGCGAAGACCGCCGCCCGACACTCACATGGCCGCGCCAGATCCCGCTTGGCGGCGAGCCGGCGGACGTTGTGGCGATCGTTGAAGACTATGGCCGCTGGCTCTCGGAAAGCGACGTGCCGAAACTCTTCGTCAACGCGGACCCGGCCGCCATTTTGATCGGCGGGCAGCGCGAATTCTGCCGCTCCTGGCCGAACCAGACGGAGATCACCGTTAAAGGCGTCCATTTTGTTCAGGAAGACAGTGCCGATGAAATCGGCTCGGCCCTGCGGGACTGGATCCCCGGGCTTTAGAAAATTAAACGCGCCGGCGGTGTGGATGCCACCGGCGCGTTTCGCTGATTGCTCAAGCGTCTGAGAGCGTCAATAGTGCGGGTTGAGATACCAAGCGACACCCGCACGGACCAGATGCAAATCGTCCAGAGCCGTGTCGACAACCCCGGCACTGAAGTTGTAGCGCTGCTTATCGAGCTGGGCGTAGAGATACTCGAGCCTGAAGCTCACATCGTCGAGAAACGCGTGTTCAAGACCCGCACCGACGACGAACCCGTAGTGGGTTTCTGTTTCGGATTCTCCGAATGCCGGCAGTTTCATCTCGCCTTCCGCAATGGCAAGTCCGCCGGTCGCATAATAGAGCGTCCGGTCCGCCGCGTATCCGATGCGACCGCGCACGGTTGCGAGCCACCCTATGTCGTATCCCACGCCGTCCAGTGTGTTTCGCGCATTGATCTGGCCGTAGCTGAAGTCGCCCTCGATACCGCCGACAAACGTGCCCATCTGGAAATTGTAACCGGCCATTGCGCCGAACATGCCGCCACCGCCGTTCAGTTCCGGATCGGGGCCGGGGATCGGCGTATAGTCGGTTTCGAGAAATCCGACCGTACCGAGGACGCCGATATAAGGCCCGCTCCAGTCATGGAACGTTGGATAGTACTCAGGTGGCGGGGGCGGAGGAGGCGGCATATCGACCGCATTGGCGGTGGTTGCGGCAAGGCCGGAAGCAGCGGCACTCGCAAGCAAGAGCCATAGAACTTGTGATTTACGCACTGTACTCATCCTTCGACAAACTGAAATCTCACTTAACAAAGCTTGAAGGAAAATCGTGAACAAACGTTGAATCATATCCGTTTGCATATAATTGATTTGAGGCAAGGCCTGCGGCACCTTTCATTGCACTGTTGTCAACGCCGCACCGGCCATGAAATATGTGCACGCATCGGGCCAGCAACCGAAACGGACTGAGGAAACCGCACCATGGTGGTATTGAACAAAATCTACACAAAGACCGGCGATGACGGCTCAACCGCGCTCGGAACCGGCGAGCGGTTGCCGAAGTTCCACTTGCGCATTACCGCCTACGGCACCGTCGATGAAACCAATGCCACCGTCGGCATGGCGCGCCAGCACACCGGAGGCGCGGAGCTTGCCGCCCTCGACGCCATGCTGGAGCGCATCCAGAACGATCTCTTCGATCTCGGCGCCGACCTTTGCACGCCCGACACCGGCGAGGACCTGGGTTACGAGCCGCTGCGCGTCACCGATGCACAGGTGGCGCGCCTTGAAACGGAGATCGACACATTGAACGGCGAACTCGCGCCGCTGCGCTCGTTCGTGCTGCCCGGCGGCAGCGCTGCGGCGGCGCACTTACACGTCTGCCGCACCGTGTCGCGCCGCGCCGAGCGGTTTGCGGTGGAACTCGCGCAAGGCGGCGACCAGGTAAGCGGTCCGGTGCTGCGCTATCTGAACCGGCTCTCCGATTTTTTCTTCGTCGCCAGCCGCCACGCCAACAATAACGGCGCCGATGACGTGCTCTGGGTGCCCGGCGCAAACCGATAGTATCTGTCTGCGCCCTACAGTATTGTAGCCGGCGCACCGCCCGCGAGAATGCATGAGGGACTCAAGACCGTGTTCGTGCCGCTTCACGACTCCAATCCTCTGGTCGTTATCCAGTTTCAGATCGTCACGGTCACGCTAATAGTCATCAACGTGGCGGTCTTTCTTGCGTTCCATTTTGAAATTTTCAACCAGCGCGAGATCGTCGAAATCCTAACCTACGGCGTCATTCCGGCGGAAATCGTCGACGGCGGCAATGTCTACAAGCTGCCGGTCCCGGTCGCCGAGGAGCTCACCCTCGTCTCCTATATGTTCCTGCATGGCGGCTGGATGCATCTCATCGGCAACATGCTGTTTCTGTGGGTGTTCGGCGACAATGTCGAAGATTCCATGGGCCATCTGCGATTCCTGGTGTTTTACCTCCTGTGCGGCGTCGCGGCAGCGCTCGCCCATATCTACTGGTCGCCGTCGTCTGAAACGCCGCTCGTCGGCGCCAGTGGCGCCATCGCCGGCGTGCTCGGCGCCTACCTGGTCCTGCATCCCAAGGCCCAGGTCTGGGTATTGCTGTTCATGCGAATCCCGGTGCGCCTGCCGGCCATGTGGGTGTTGGCGGGGTGGATCGGATTTCAGATCTTTTCCGCCTACGCCACGGGGTCCGCCGTTGAGGGCGGTGAATCCGTCGCCTGGTGGGCTCATATCGGTGGTTTCATCGCCGGTGTGTTGCTCGTGTTCGTGTTCCGCTCGCGGCGGTCCGGTGCTGCCCCCGCTTGAGACCCAACGTCGCAGCCCAAAGGCGTAAGCCTTGCGCGATTGACTTCGCCAAGGGGGAGAATTAGTGTCCCGCCGCACATGCATCAACCACCTTGGTTGAGCAGGGTTTTTGGGAATTATTGCGCGCGACCAAGCGTTCTGAACTCAGCGAAACAAACGCAGTCAAGCATTGGCAACGGCCGCCGGAAAACTGCCCCGCAAACGCACTCGGGCCCGGCGATAGGAGGCTGATCGGATGAAAGTTATTGTGCCCGTAAAACGCGTTGTTGATTACAACGTCAAGATCCGCGTCAAGGCGGATGGCAGCGGCGTTGAATTGAACAACGTCAAGATGTCGATGAACCCGTTCGACGAAATCTCCGTCGAAGAAGCGATCCGCATGAAGGAAGCCGGCACGGCCACGGAAGTGATCGCGGTTTCGGTTGGACCGCAGCAGGCGCAGGAGACGATCCGCACCGCGCTTGCCATGGGCGCCGACCGCGGCATTCTCGTCAAGACCGACGAACTGACCGAACCGCTCGCGGTTGCCAAGATCCTCAAGGGTATTGTCGAGGAAGAAGGCCCGGGCCTGGTCATCGTCGGCAAGCAGGCGATCGACGACGACTGCAATCAGACCGGTCAGATGCTCGCCGCACTGCTCGGCTGGCCGCAGGGTACTTTCGCCTCCGAAATCACGATGAATGGCGATCAGGCCGAAGTCGTGCGCGAGGTCGATGGCGGCCTGCAGACGATCAAGCTGAAGACACCGTTCATTGCAACGACGGACCTGCGCCTCAACGAACCGCGATATGCATCGCTGCCGAACATCATGAAGGCGAAGAAAAAGCCGATCGACGAGAAAACGCCGGAAGACTACGGCGTCGACATCTCACCGCGCCTCACGGTGCTCTCAACGACCGAGCCGCCGAAGCGCGATGCCGGCATCATCGTTGAAAGCGTTGCCGAACTTGTCAGCAAACTCAAAAATGATGCGGGGGTGTTTTAGATGTCCGTACTTCTCATCGCAGAACACGATAACGCGTCGCTCAAGGACGCGACCCACAAGACGCTTGCCGCGGCCGCGGGCCTTGGCGGCGACATTCATGTGCTCGTTGCCGGCAACAACTGCTCGGGCGCTGCCGATGAAGCCGCAAAGCTTGACGGCGTCGCGAAGGTTCTGGTGTGCGACGACGCACAGTTCGAGCGTCCCATGGCGGAAGCCATGACGGCCCTCATCGTGCCGTTGATGGACGGTTACGACGCGCTCGTGGCACCGTCCACCACCAACGGCAAGAACTGCCTGCCGCGCATTGCAGCGACCCTTGACGTGGCACAAATTTCCGATGTGACGGCTATTGAAAGCGCCGACACGTTTGAGCGCCCGATCTACGCCGGCAACGCCATCCAACGTGTCCAGTCGACGGATGCCAAGAAGGTCATCACTGTACGCACGGCGGGCTTTCAGGGCGTTGGCGAAGGCGGCTCGGCAGCAATTGAAAACATCGCCGCACCGGCTCCCACGGGCCTTTCTGAATATGTCGGCGAAGATGTGTCGAAGTCCGAACGCCCGGAACTGACCTCGGCCAAGATCATCATTTCCGGCGGCCGCGGCATGCAGTCGGGCGAGAATTTCGCCATGCTGGAAAAGGTTGCCGACAAACTTGGCGCCGCCGTCGGTGCAAGCCGTGCCGCGGTCGATGCGGGCTTCGTGCCGAACGACTATCAGGTCGGTCAGACCGGTAAGGTCGTGGCTCCGGACCTTTATATCGCGGTCGGCATTTCAGGCGCCATTCAGCACCTCGCGGGCATGAAGGATTCCAAGGTCATCGTCGCCATCAACAAGGACGAGGAGGCACCGATTTTCCAGGTCGCCGACTATGGCCTTGTGGCTGATCTCTTCAAAGCGGTGCCGGAATTGGAAGCGGAGCTTGAAAAAGCCGGGCTTTGACCGCAGGATAAAGACCGCCCGGAGCGCGGCGCCAGAACGCGTTCCGGCATTTTTGAATTGACGCACGGAGAACAGCCCGCGCGCCTGGCGCGGGAAACGGAAATATGAAGATACGCAAAGTTGGCGTTATTGGTGCGGGGCAGATGGGCAGCGGTATCGCGCATGTGTGCGCAGTGGCGGGCTTTGACGTCTGCCTGAACGATATCTCCCAGGACCGTATCGAAGCCGGGCTTGCCACGATTAACGGCAATATGGCGCGCCAGGTCCGCTCCGACCGCCTCTCCGAAGAGGACCGCGACGCGGCGCTTGGCCGGATTATCCCCACCAACTCACTCGAAGGCCTCGCCGATTGCGAACTGGTTATCGAATCGGCGGTTGAGGAAGAGGCGGTCAAACGCGAAATCTACGCGAACCTCTGTCCGCTGATCTCCGAAGACGCACTCGTTGCAACCAACACATCGTCGATATCGATCACCCGGCTCGCGGCAACGACAGACCGGCCGGAAAAGTTCATGGGGATCCACTTCATGAACCCGGTTCCGGTGATGGAACTGGTCGAACTGGTGCGCGGCATCGCCACCGATGACGATACCTTCACCACCGCCAAGGCGTTCGTCGCCGACCTGAACAAGACGGTGGCCGTGTCGGAAGACTTCCCGGCCTTTATGGTCAACCGCATTTTGTTGCCGATGATCAACGAGGCGGTCTACACGCTCTACGAAGGCGTCGGCAGCGTAGCTGCCATCGATACCGCCATGCGGCTCGGCGCAAATCACCCGATGGGCCCGCTTGAACTCGCTGACTTTATCGGTCTCGACACCTGCCTCTACATCATGCAGGTGCTCTACGAGGGCCTCGCCGATACCAAATACCGCCCGTGCCCGCTGCTCGTGAAATATGTCGAAGCAGGCTGGCTCGGCCGCAAGACGCAGCGCGGCTTCTACGACTATCGCGGCGATGAGCCGGTGCCGACGCGCTGACACGCGTTTCGTTTCCTCGGTGTGCGAACGCACCGCCTTCCTGCCTTGAACACCGCTGATTGGGGAGCAAGACCCGTCATGCCCATCGGACTTGAACGCGAGATCGTCGACCGCGACGCTTACGACCGGACCCTTGAGCGGTTCCGCGAGACAGACATCCGCCTGCCAACAATTTCCCAGCTCGCCGACCCGTCGACACTCGATGCCTCGATTACCGATGGTCTTGAGACCGTCGATCCCGACACCGCCGACCCGCGCAACCTGTTTCGCGTCCACTGGTACAACTCCGACGACCGTCGCGGGCTTACCGAAACGCCCGCCCATATTGTGCTGCCCAGCGAACTGACGGGTGTCGACGCGAAAATCATTGTCGCCATCGGCGCCCGCTTTCCGATGATCCGAACGCACAAGGTGCTCGCCGCCTATGGCTGTCTGGTGCCGCGGCTTATCACCGGGCTGTTCGATCCGGTGCGCCACCGTGCGGTGTGGCCCTCCACCGGCAACTATTGCCGCGGCGGCGTTGCCATATCGCGCATTCTCGGCTGCCGAAGCGTCGCTGTGCTGCCCGAAGGCATGAGCCGCGAGCGCTT
This sequence comes from Hyphomicrobiales bacterium, assembly GCA_021775755.1. Taxonomy (GTDB): domain Bacteria; phylum Pseudomonadota; class Alphaproteobacteria; order Rhizobiales; family JAJFHB01; genus JAJFHE01. The sequence goes on from JAJFHE010000033.1 coordinate 307,121, forward strand.
CGAATGGCTGGAAAACTGGGTCATCGATCCCGCCGACATAATGCGCACGCCTGGCACGGAGAGCAACGTCAAGGAAATCTACGACGCCTGCCACGAACTGTCGAAGGATCCGGACAACGTAATCCTGAACCAGTTCAACGAGTTCGGAAACTACATCGTGCACCGCGCCGTCACCGGCCCGGCCATGGAAAGAGTGTTTCAGTCCGTGAAGGCCGGCGGCCCCTTGAAGGCCCGTGCGTTCGTCTCCGCTTCGGGCTCGTCCGGCACACTTGCCGCCGGCGATTACCTGAAACAGAGCCTCGGCAGCGCCACCGCCGTGGTCGAGGCATTGGAGTGCCCGACCCTGCTCTACAACGGCTACGGCGAGCACAATATCCAGGGCATCGGCGACAAGCACGTACCGTTCATTCACAATGTCATGAGTTCGGATTTCGTGGTCGGCGTGTCGGACCGCGCATCGGACACGCTCAACCTCGTATTCAACACCGTCGTCGGCCGCGAGTTTCTCGCCAACCGCAAAGGCTTGACGCAGCAACAGATCGCCGCGCTTGCCGATCTCGGCCTCTCATCGATCGCCAATGTCCTCGGCGCCATCAAGATGGCCAAATACATGGGCCTCGGCTCCGACGACGCGGTGCTGACCGTGGCGACGGACGGCGCGGAAATGTACGGCACGGAATTGGCCAAGACCTCCGCTGAAGTGTACGGCGACGGCTTCGATGCAGTGTCGGCGGCTGAGGCCTTCGGCCGGTACATGTCAGGCGCAACCACCGACAACATGCTGGAAATGAACCAGCGCGACCGCGAGCGCGTGTTCAATCTCGGCTATTACACCTGGGTCGAGCAGCAAGGCGTCTCGGTTGCCGATTTCGACATCCGGCGCGACCCGGCGTTCTGGGACGGACTGATGGCCATGGTCCCGGTCTGGGATGAGGCGATTGGCCGGTTCAATGCGGAGGCTCGAGCGTAAGCACGTAATACCAAGGACGAACCGGACTTCCTGTTACTGACCCATACCCGGATCTTTGTTCCAGGCCCGAAGGAACGACTGAACCATGCCGGCGCGGCCGCGGCGAAGCCGCGCCTCATCGAGCGCCTGCCTGAGCGCTGTCAGCTTGGACGATAGGGGGCGTCCCGACCGGGTCCGTTCCGTTGTCGGGTCGCGCCGCGCCCTATATTCTTCGTCCGCCAACTCCTGACTCAAGCGCTGGACGTCTCCGTTGAGAAGATCATATCGTGCATCATAGCGCTTCAAAGTGCGTTTCAGGATTCTTGCCCGCAACTCCCCGTTCCTCACCGTTGACATCCTGCGCAACAGGGTGCGGATGGTGCGCCGGTCGCGCGCTCCCGCCTCGATCAACGACGCCGACGCGTACTGCGGAAAGCCCTCGATGAAGACTGTCGTGTCCGCGCGGTTGTTCTTCTCCTCAAGCCGGTGCAGCTCGTTACGGGTCAGCCGCAAGAACTCCGGCACCGTGACCCGCAGGATGGTTTTCGGCTCGTGCGCGGAAGGACCTTCGCCACCATCACCACCTTCGCCTTGGGCGTGAGCGACGTTGATGCCCATGAAGTTAACAGGCCCATGCTGAGGTGCGCTCAAAGAGAGCCCTTGAAAGACCAGTGTTGCGAGCGCCATCACACGGAACAACATCGCCGGCCCCCGGCGCACCGCCGTGCAACCGAATACGTGCCTCATGGCCGTCCCATACCGGGATGGATGAACCAGGTCTCCACAAAGCTCAGGACAACTCGTGCCGACAAGGCGCGGCCCTGTTGATCCAAAAGCGTCGCCTGCAGGGCTTTCAGGCGTGCGGACGGCACCACCGTGCGCGTAACGGAGTTGTCCCGAAGGCGTCCTTCCTCTTGCGAAATCTGCCGCTTCGTCTCCGCAACATCTCTGTCGAACAGTCTGATCCGGGTCTTCAGCCGCTGAAATTCCTCCTTGAGAATTTTTTGCCGTTCCTTATCCCTTGAAAACCGCGACAGCCTGCGCAAAATTCTTCTGATGGTACGTCTGTCCCGGATTGCGACATCCAGCAGAGAACTTGTCGCCCACCGCGGGAAGTTCTCAATCTCCACGACTGTATCGTCACGCGAGTGAGTTTCTCTCAAGGTGATCAGCTCATTCCGCGTCAGATTCCGGAAAGTCGTCAGGCGGACCTTTCTGACGGTCTTGGGCTCGGCCCCCGACGGCCCATCGGCGCCATCGCCGCCTTCACCCTGCGCAAATGCCGCGCCGATTTCAAAGCTCACCAGCCTGCCGGGCTCCAATGCGGCACCGAACTGCCACAGTAAGACGGCCACGCCGACCGACGCGACAAGAGTGAAGCGGGAGAACAGTGCGCTCATGGTTTTCACCTCCGATTAAAGAGCCGTTGGACTGGGCCGCAGGCCACGGTAGCTTCGAACAGGATTGCCTGCGGGCGCGTACCCGTCATCCGTCATTTGAAGGATGGCGGGGATAATTCTCAATTTTTGGCAAGTTCCGCTCACGTCTGTTGCGGCCCTTCCAAACCGGACAATCGAGCGACAACGCGGACCAGATCGGTCTGGCGCTCTATGCGCAGCTTCCGCAAAATGGCGCTCAACTGACTGCGCACCGTGGAAACCTTGACGCCGGCAAGCGACGCATAGGCGCTCGGCGTGGCACCGCGGGCAAGTGCCAGAGCCAACAAGGCCTCCGCCGGCGTCAATCCGAAAGCCTGGACAAGGGTCTCCTGGGCGGGGCCGGGCGCATTTGCCGGATCCCGAATAAGCAGCAACACCGTCGCACCGCCGCAAACTTCACGGTCGCGGCGGACAAACGGCATCGCCATAACCACATAGGCCGGCAGCCCGGATGGTCTTTTGATGGCGAACTCCACCGGTCCGTGTGTTTCGAGTCGATCCGGCGAAGACACCTCTGCGATCAACCGATGCAGATTTACATGATCGTCCGGCATCGCGGCGCGAACGGTGCCACCGTCGAACGAGAGACCGTCGGCATCGGAAAATATACGATTTGCCGCGAGATTTGCGTGCCTCAAATTGCCCGAAGCATCCATCAGGACAATTCCGTCCGCAAGCCTGTCCATCGCTTCGCTCAGATCGCCGACGGTTTTCTGCATCGCCGTCAAGCGATCCCAGATACCGGCCGCGCGCTGCAGATGAGGCACGAGCGTTTTGATCGCCTTAAGCTCGCCGTTCTGCATATGGCCTTGCCCGGCAGTGCGCTGCACGGAAAAACTGACGAGTTCGCGGGAATTGTGTTTCAGCGGTGCACCGGCGAAATACCGCATGCCGTAGGATGACAGAAATTCCGCATAGAACGGATCATGGTCGAGTTCCGCTTCGTCCATGATGTCGTAGTCTGTGATGATGAGGCCCGGCAGCAGCGGGGTTCTGAGCCGCGGATTGACCGCGTGAAACGCCTGCACATAGTCCGCATCCATGTCCGGCTCCGACGATGACGCGTAAGACCGCAACGAACCGGTTGTCTTGTCGACAATCTCAAGTGTGCAGAAAACGCCGTTCAGAAGCGTGGCGAGATCCTCAAGCGGTTTAGACCACGGTACGTGGCCGCTCGCGGCGTCATAAACCGCATCGACAGCCCCCAGGATGTCGTCCAACTGACCCATTGCCATTGAGTTTGCAGCAAAATCCCATTTAGAACAGCAAAAAAATCGTGCGTGGTCCAATGACCGAACGGCGTTTCCCGCAGCATCCGCGCGCCTGCGAGTTGCTACCGGAGGGGCTCGAGGGCAATGTAATCTCACGGCAAAACCAGTGCGGCGTGCGCCGACAAGCCACAACGCGACGCCGCATCCAGAAAGGACACTTCCAATGGCCAAAGCCGCTTCCGCCTCGTCGAACTTCGCCGCCTCTGGCCTGCCCAAGATCGCTTGGGGGCGCGGCGCTTACGTCTACGACGCCACCGGCAAACAGTATATCGACGGCTCCGGCGGACCGGCAGCGTTTTGTCTCGGCCACGGCAATGAAGAGGTCAACGCCGCGATTACCGCGCAACTTGACCGCATCGCGCACGGCTACCGCTATCTCTTTACGAGCGACCCACTGGAAGAGATGACCGCGCGCATCACCAAACTGACGGACGAGCATTTTCCCAACGCGGTCTATGTCACCGGCGGTTCCGAAGCCGTCGAATCCTGTCTCAAGATTGCCTTGCAATACTGCACGGCCACGGGCGCTAAATCGAAGCGCCGGTTCATCGCACGCCGCCGCTCCTGGCACGGCAACACTCTGGGCGCCCTGTCGGTTTCTGAGTTCACCGAGCGCCGCGCACCCTTTGAAGGCGCTCTGCTCGACACCATTCACATCTCGCCCGCCAACACCTACCGCCCGCCAGAAAATCTGACGCAAGAAGACCTGGCGGGAGAAGGTCTCATCCGCTTCCTCGGCGACGAGTTCGAAAGCGCAATCGACGAAGCGGGCGCGGAAACGATCGCGGCATTCATTTTCGAGCCCGTTGTCGGTGCCGCCGGCGGTGTTGTTCCGGCGCCCGACGGCTACGCCAAACGCATGCGCGAGATTTGCGACCGGCATGGCATCTTGATGATTTCGGACGAGGTTATGTGCGGCTCGGGCCGTTGCGGCACCTGGCGCGCCCTGGAACACGATGGCGTGGTGCCGGACATTATGGCAGTCGCCAAAGGCCTTGCCGGCGGTTACCAGCCGCTTGGCGCGGCGCTCTATACCGACGCGGTGAAACAGGTCATCGATGACGTTCATGGCGGCCCTCTCACCGGACACACCTTCACCGGCCACACGACAGCCTGCGCCGCCGGTGTCGCGGTGCAGGAAATCATCTACCGGGATGGGCTTGTCGCACGGGTAAAGGCCCGCGGCGCGGAGTTTATCGAGCACTTGCGTGACAGGCTTTCAGCTATCGAGGCGGTTGGCGATGTGCGCGGCCGGGGTTACTTTATCGGTGTCGAATTCGTTGCCGACCGGGCAACCAAAGCGCCGTTTCCACAAGAACGCGGCATTCACACCGCCATCGGATCGCAAGCGCTTGAACGCGGTCTCATCTGTTACCCCTGCAGCGGCAACGTCGATGGCATCGCCGGCGACACCGCGATCCTCGCCCCGCCCTACAACGCGAGCAACGGGGAACTTGAGGAGATCGCCGACAAGTTTACCGCGGCAGTCCGGTCAGTTGTCGAAACCGCAAGCTAGACCACCGGCGAGTTTATCCGGGCACGAACTTGCATCTCATCCACCAGCGGTTACCCTTGAACCCTCGATTCCCGCTATGAAAGGACCGACGTAATGGCGATCAAGACATTCCTGGTTCCGGTTGAATTGGGCAATCACCTTGCGCCAACGCTTGAAACCGCACTGCTGATGGCAAAATCCTGCGATGGCCATGTCGCGGGCATAGGCCTGGGCATTTCCTATGTTGTGGTCGGGCCGATGGGGGGCATGGTCGTGACCACTCAGGAAATCGACGAGCAGACCCCGGTTGAAGATCTGCGCAAGGCATTTGCCGATCACATGAACGGTGCGGGCGTGCCACGTGCCGAAACGCCGGGGCCGGGCCTTGGCTGGAACTGGAGCGGCGAAGGGGTGATAACGGACGCGGAACTGGGCAGCGTCAGCCGCATTTACGATGCGGCCATCATCGGAAGGCCAGATCCCGATCTCAACGGACCGCGCATTGCGACGGTGGAAAACATTCTGTTCGAGGGTGGGCGCCCTGTTCTCATCGCGCCGCCGAAGCCCCTGCCGCAAATCGGCAAATCAATCCTCATTGCGTGGAACTGCTCAACCGAATCGGCGCGCGCGGTGTCGTTCGCCATGCCGCTGATAGAGACCGCGGACAAGGTCACTGTTCTCACCGTGGAAGGGGGCACCGTGCCGGGCCCGTCGGGCGAAGAACTGTGCAACACCCTCAAGGCCCATGGCGTCCCGGCTGAGTGCAAGTCCATGGCGGCAAGCGCTGGAAGCGTCGGCGAAACCATTCTTTCCGAAGCCGCCTCCCAGGGCAGCGATCTCATCGTCAAGGGCGCCTACACCCACAGCCGCCTGCGTCAGATGATCTTCGGCGGCCCGACATCGCACCTGCTCTATCACGCCGAGGTACCGGTGTTCATGGCGTGTTGAGTGAAGCTCAAATGCTCGAGTAAAGCGCCAGGGCGACCACGGCGAGCATCGATACCGCCATCGCGATGTTGACGGCCCGGCTCACCCCGGCGCCGAGCGCCAGGCGCTTCAGCGTGACGCCCAGAAAGAGCCACAACGTGTGGATCGGAAGCGAGATCGACGCGAAGACCGCCGCCTTGATCAGCCCTTCAACAAGTGCGCTGTCCGGGTAAAACGGAAATCCGCTGAACAGCGTCGTCATCACCGCATAGGCCTTGGGATTTATCACCGACAGCGCGATCCCGTTCCAGAACCTGAGCGGCCGGTCGGCTTCGCGGATGGCAACGCCGCTCCCCGTCGTCGCTATGCGCCACGCCAGATAGAGCAGATAGAGCAACGACCCCCCGAGCAGGATGTAACGCACTGGCGGGTAGGACAGCACAAAGGCTGCAAGCCCGCTCGCCACCGCCGCCATAACAATCAACGAGCCGAGCACCACGCCGACCATGTAGCGAAGCCCGGCCGAGAACCCGAACGCAGACCCCGCACCCGCGGTTGTCAGGACACCGGGGCCGGGCGTGATCAGCAGGAAGAACGAGGCGAGGATGAAGGAGAGCAAGGCTCAACCGGCCTCATACGCGCCAAGGGCGGCCCAGTACCAGTCATAGAACTGCTTGATGTAGTGCTCTTCGGCCATCAGCACGCCGTGCGCATGGGCACGCGAATGCAGTCCCTGCTGGTTCATCTCGCAGGCCTCCGCATCCTGATCGAGAACAAGCGTTGGAAACGACGTCACGTTCTCAAGATCGAAATCGCGATGCTCCAGCGTGTCGGCGGGAAACAGCCACTCCGCGTGGAGTTCGGTAAGTTCCGGGCCGAGAGGGCGCACCCGCACCACCCGCACGTAATCGACATGGGCGACAATGAACACCGACGGCAGGCTTGTGACATAGGAATGGCCCGCGTGACGCTCGGCCTCCGAAAGGCCCGGGATCGTTGCACCGTGGACCAGTCCGTCCATCGACCAGGTCTGCGCGCCCCGGCGCAGACCGCCCTTGAGGGCAGGATCATCGCTGTCGGCGTGTGCCGCGAAATTCGGATCGTCGCGCTCACCGGTGATCAACCGTCCGTAAATCGGCACAACATCGCAAAGCTCGGGATGTATGCCTGGACAATGCAGACACTCGCTGAAATTTTCCCAAAAGACCTTCCAGTTGCACCGCACGGTTTTCTCGTAGACGTGACCCGACACCAGATCTTCCAGCGGCCAGTTGTCGAGCCGGTCGGACCCCCTGTCCGCAACCGGGCCGGACGATGCGGCTTCATCGCCTGCAAGGTTGACGAACAAGAGCCCGCGCCATTCTTTCAAGGCGACCGGGTAAAGCGGATAATCTGCCCGGTCGAACCCTTCAATGGGACTGAGCGTCGGCGTGCGTTTGAGTTCGCCGTTCAGCGCATAGGACCAAGCATGATAGGGGCAGGTCAGAAGGTCCGATTTGAGCCGGCCCTGCGCTTGCCTGCACAATACCGAACCGCGGTGGCGGCAGGTGTTGTGGAACGCTCGCAGAACGCCGGTCTCATCGCGCAGGACCACAAGGTTCTGCGTGCCGATGGTGAAGGTGCGGTAGCTGCGCGGCCCCTCAAGATCGGCGGAGCGGCACAGATAAATCCAGTTATGGCTCCATATTGAACGAAGCTCGCGCGCGTAGTGATCGGCATCGAAATAAAAGTGGCTCGGAAGCGTTTTCTCAAGTGTTGTGAGGCCGTTATAGCCCTCCGCCGGCTTGACATGGCTGGTCATGACGCACGCTCCATCAGTGTGGCGCACAGCATACGTCCCACTGCTTCGCCGGACAACACCGACAAGGCGTGTTGGCCTTTGTACGTGCACACCAAGTTGAAGCGGGCCATACAGAAGATCGGCGCCATTAACTTGTTCGCCCGCTGCTGCCGCACCCGAACCTCTCAGGGACGCAGAAGCGCTAAGACCCCTGACAGAACGGTCCCTGGATTCACGAAAATATTTCTCAGGAACCGTTCGATATTTTCCAGCCACTCCCGGCCGAAATCGTAGCCGGGCGTGCGCGCCCGGTCGCGATCCTCGCGTTCACGGGCTTCACGTTCGCGCGCTTCTCGCTCCCTCGCCTCGCGTTCACGGGCTTCACGTGCCTCACGCCGCTCCTGTTCCCGTGCAAGCCGTTCAGCGCGGCGCCGCTCCAGATCCGCATTTCTTTCATCTTCCTGTCCTGCGTATTCAATGGCCCGCTCAAGCTCGCTTTTTCGCATCCGCAGCGACGTGACGGTGCGCCAGATATCGTCCGCCAGTCCCTCGTTACCAAACTGCTGCGCCGCTGCATGATCGACAATCAACCCCTCAAGCAAATTGTCGATAATCTCAATTTTCCTCTCTCTCGAGACGCTTCGGCTGCCATCTCCCGGCCTGATACGATTGATGTATCGGGCCGCAAGGTCGGGACGCTGGCCGATCATGCGACGGATGAGCCTGTCGTCCTCGCTGGTTCCGCCTTCGACGCGGAAGGTCGCCTGATCATACTGCTCCGCCTCTTCGGCATACCGCTCCATGTCCCGGCGGGTCACCTGACCCCGTGGAATGGTCACGGTTCCGCGCGTTACACCCCCGCCGCTCTCGGCGCCCCCACCCTGGGCATAAGCCGGGCTCGCTCCAATCGGCTGCATGGCTGAGAAACAGACCGACATCAAGGCGCCCAGACAGCGGACGAGCGCGGTACGCAGTAAGAGGTGCATCGTGGATCCCCCAAATATCAGAGCTACATGGGTTAAGCCGTCATCATCGCTCCAGAAAGCGCCAACCGCAACACGTGCCCCCCAGATCGGGACTTGTATTGACTTTGAGGCTTACTCTTCCGGCGGCAAAATTTCGCCGTTGATCGCCCCCTCAACGAGGCGCACCGCATCTTCCGAGGCCCACTCGGTCGGACCGATAAGCCGGCCGATAATGCGGCCTTCGCGATCGATCAGAAACGTTGCCGGCAGCCCCCGGGCGCGCAGCTCGAACATGGCACGCGAGGTGTCATCGATATAGAGCGCAAGATTCGACGCCCCGACCTCGTCGAGGAACTTTTGCGACACTTCCGCGCCTTTGCGGTCGACGCTCAGCGCCACAACCTCGAAGTCATCGCCGCCAAGATCGGCCTGCAACTGGTCAAGCGCCGGCATTTCGCGCCGGCACGGCGCGCACCATGTCGCCCACAGATTGAGCAGCACGACGCGGCCGCGCCAGTCGGCCATCGTGCGCTCGGTGCCGCTGGCGTCTTCAAACGTGAACCCTTCCGCAGGTTTCCACACGGGCTTGAAGACAAAAGCCGCCATATGGCCGATGGAAAACCGCTCTTTGTTGGCAACCGCGTTGCTAACCGAGGCCTGAATCCCGTATATGGCGGCAAGCCAGAACGCGGCCGCCGCGGCGAACACCGCGAGGCTATGCGTGATCCGAAGGTTGTTTGGTCTGTTCGCCACGAACATGTTCCGTTTCCGCGTCTACCTGACAGCCACTTTAGAACTGCGATGAGGCAGCATCATGAGCAACAAAATGTGGGGCGGCCGGTTCGAGACCGGGCCCAGCGAGATCATGGAGGAAATCAATGCCTCCATCACCTTCGACCAACGCTTATATGCGCAGGATATTCGCGGCTCGCAAGCCCACTGCCGCATGCTCGTCGCAACCGGCATCATCAGTGCGGAGAATGGCGAGCGGATCCTTCACGGTCTAGACACGATCCTGTCAGAGATCGAGGCTGGTGATTTCACCTTCTCACGGGCGCTCGAAGACATTCACATGAATATCGAATCGCGCCTCGCCGAGCTCATCGGGCCGGATGCCGGACGGCTGCACACGGGCCGTTCGCGCAACGATCAGGTGGCCACCGACTTCAGGCTCTATGTGCGCGACACCGTGGATACCTTCGCACAGCAGATCGCGACCCTTCAGGCTGCGCTGGCGCGCAAGGCGGATGCCCATGCGGACACGATCCTGCCCGGCTTCACGCACCTCCAGAACGCCCAGCCGGTCACCTTTGGCCACCATTGCCTCGCCTATGTTGAAATGCTCGAGCGCGACCGCACCCGGTTTCTCGATGCCAGGGCGCGCATGAACGAATGCCCGCTCGGCGCGGCAGCCCTTGCCGGCACGTCGTTTCCAATTGACCGGGAGATGACGGCAAAGGAGCTCGGTTTCGACCGGCCGGCGCGAAATTCCCTCGATGCCGTGGCCGACCGCGACTTCGTGCTGGAAACGCTCGCCGCGGCGGCCATCACGTCGACGCATCTGTCGCGCCTTGCGGAGGAGATTGTTTTGTGGGCAACGGCGCAGTTCCGTTTCGTGTCGCTGTCCGACAAGTTCACGACCGGCTCCTCGATCATGCCGCAAAAGCGCAACCCGGACGCCGCCGAACTGGTGCGCGGCAAGGTCGGCCGTGTGATCGGTGCGCTCAACAGCTTGATGACGGTCATGAAAGGTCTGCCCCTCACCTATTCCAAGGACATGCAGGAAGACAAGGAACTCACGTTCGACGCCTTCTCCACGCTTTCCCTTTGTCTGGCCGCCATGACCGGCATGGTCGACGACCTGGAGCCGAATGCCGACCGCATGCACGAAGCGGCAGCCGAGGGCTTTTCAACCGCAACCGACCTTGCCGACTGGCTGGTGCGCGAACTGGGTCTGCCGTTCCGCGAAGCGCACCATATTACCGGATCGCTGGTGGCGTTGGCGGAAGGCGGCGATGTCATGCTGGATGGGTTGACCCTTGAGCAGATGCAATCGGTGGAGCTGCGCATCACGAAAGATGTCTTCGATGTGCTGAGCGTCGACAACTCCGTCGCATCGCGCAAGAGCCTCGGCGGCACCGCGCCAGACAACGTCCGCACCGAGGCGCGGCGCTGGCTCGATCTGCGTAAGGTCTAGCGGCGGTACGGTGATCACCATGAACCGCTACGAAAAACTGATGCAGCGCATCGGCGCTGGCAAACGGATCCTCATTGACGGCGCCACCGGCACTGAAATCGAGCGCCGCGGCGTACCACAACTGGACAATGCCTGGAACGGCGGCGGTGCCCTGAGCCATCCAGACATCCTCCAGGCGGTACACGAAGATTATGTTCGCGCGGGCGCCGAGATCGTCATTTCAAACACTTTTGCGACATCGCGGCACGCCTTGCGCGATGCCGGTGTTGAAGACCGGTTCGAAGCACTCAACCGGCGCGGCGTCGAAATCGCCCGTGAAGCACGCGAGCGCCTGCGCAAACCCGATGTGCTCGTGGCCGGCGGCATTTCCTACTGGTCCTGGACGGGCAATCATCCACCCCTAAGCGCATTGCGCACCAGCATCGAGGAGCAGGCCGCGATCATGGCCAGCGCGGGAGCAGACCATTTGATGCTGGAAATGATGGTCGATATCGACCGGATGATGGTCACGCTCGAGGCGTCGCAGACCGCGCAATTGCCGGTTTGGGTCGGCATGTCCTGCGAGCCGGGCGAGAGCGGCGCCATGTGCCTTGAGAACGGCGATACCATGATTGATGCGCTCGCCGCAATCAGGGGCTTCGACATTCCGCTGCTCAGCATCATGCATACGCAGGTCGAATACATCGACGCCTGCCTCGACGTTGTTCAGAACCATTGGGACGGTCCGGTCGGGGTCTACGCACATTCTGCCAGGTGGATCGGCCAGAAATGCGTCTTCGACACGATTGCGGCACCCGACTACGCCTTGCACTGCAAGCGCTGGCTGGAGCGCGGCGTTCAGGTCATCGGCGGATGCTGCGGCATGGGCGTCGGTCACATTGAGGCGCTGCGTGAAATCGTCTGATGTGCCGCGCGACGCGGGCGCAACCCATTTGCGCCATCATTTGCCTTTAGCGTGGAAATCGCGGCAAGATTGGGGTATGCATGTCGTATCATTTGAACTGAGGGAACCGGTCTCTTGCGTCTGGGTCGTTTAACTGTGCTTGTAATTGTCTGCGCCGCCGTTGGGCTTACCGCCTGCGGGCGCCGCGGCAAGCTTGAGCCGCCGCCGGAAACCGCCACGGTAGCGCCGGTGGGTGCGCCGGTTGCCGGTACAGTCGAAACCAAACCGGATGCCGAACCGCTGGAAGAACGCTCTTTCTTTCTGGACTGGCTTATAGACTAGCCGAACACCCTCTCGGAAATCATGCATCACTTTAACTACCGCAACGACACGCTTCACGCGGAAGATGCCGACCTGCGCGCCATTGCCGAGCATGTCGGCACGCCGTTTTACTGTTATTCGACGGCCACGCTTGAACGCCACTACCGCGTTTTCACCGATGCCTTTCACGGCACCGATCACCTGATCTGCTACTCCATCAAGGCAAACTCCAACCAGGCGGTTCTGAAAACCCTGGCCGATCTCGGGGCGGGCATGGACATCGTCTCCGAGGGTGAACTCCGGCGCGCCCGTGCCGCCGGTGTTCCGGGCGAGCGGATCGTCTTTTCCGGCGTCGGCAAATCGGCGGGCGAAATGGCGGCGGCTCTGGCGGAAGAAATTCTGTGCTTCAACATCGAATCCGAATCAGAGCTTGAGCTCCTCAACAAGACGGCCGCAGAAACCGGTAAAACAGCCAGGGTGTCGGTACGGATCAATCCGGACGTCGATGCCCGCACCCACCGCAAGATCTCAACCGGCAAGGCGGAGGACAAATTCGGCATCTCGTGGCTGAAAGCAAAGCAGGTTTATGCCCGTGCCGCGGCGCTCGATAACATTGCGGTGCACGGCATCGATATGCATATCGGCAGCCAGATCACCGATCTTGAGCCCTTCGCGCAGGCCTTTCAGCTGATTGCCGATCTCGTGGCGGAACTGCGCGGCGAAGGTCATGCCATCGAGCATGTTGATCTGGGCGGTGGACTTGGCATTCCCTATCGCGGCACCAACGACGTGCCGCCTCATCCGGACGAGTACGCGGCTACCGTCAAACGCATCTTCGAACCGCTGGACTGCAAGCTGCGGTTTGAACCGGGCCGCATGATTGCCGGCAATGCCGGAATTCTCGTAACCCGGGTTCTGCATGTGAAAGAGGGGGACGACCGCAACTTCGCCATTGTCGATGCCGCGATGAACGACCTCATCCGCCCGACCCTTTATGACGCCTATCACGAAATCCGTCCCGTTGCGGAACCGGCGGCTCGGACGCTAGCCAAAACCTATGATGTGGTGGGTCCTGTCTGCGAGACCGGAGACTATCTCGCGCACGACTATCACCTGCCCGAACTGGCTCCCGGGGCGCTGCTTGCGATCATGTCCGCCGGTGCCTACGGAGCGGTGCAGTCAGGCACCTACAATTCGCGGCTGCTCATTCCCGAAGTGATGGTCAAGGGGGGTGAGTATTCCATCGTTCGCCCGCGCCTGACCTACGAGGATCTCATCGGCCTTGACCGGTACGCCGACTGGCAAACCGTCTGAAATCTGCCGGAAAAGCAACATCGGCAACACAAACCGCACACGAAGTTGTAACGTGCGCGGCCGTTTTTGTGTGATAATCTGAACCGCAATGATGCAGACACTGAAACGCAAGGTTCTTGTAGCCCGGCTCGCCTTGTTTTGGGAACGGCTGTGGCCGAAATGCTTCTATGGCCTGATGGTTGCCGGCGTGTTTGCGCTTGCCGGCCTGTCGGGCGTGCTCGAGCTGCTGCCGCAAGTCCTTCACATTGCAGTCCTCGCCGGCTTCGCCATTGCCCTCGCGGTCGCGCTTTATCCCGCGCGCCTCATCAGGTGGCCCTCGCACACCGAAGCCCTGCGCCATCTGGAGGCAACGTCGGCGGTTCCCCATCGCCCGGCATCTTCCTACCAGGACACGTTGACGCTCTCAAAAGAAGATCCCTATGCGCAAAGTCTGTGGCGGCGGCATCGCGAACGCCTCATGCAGGCGTTGCGCAAATTGCGCCCGGCGTGGCCGAAATCCTATGTCCGCAACAAGGACCCCTATGCCCTGCGCGCGGCTCTTTTGCTTTGCCTTGCGATCGCCTTTGCGTGGTCCGGCTCGGACTGGAGCTCTCGTGTCACCAATGCCTTCGTACCCGGCAACCGCGCGAACGTTCCCGTATGGCTCGATGCCTGGGTAAAGCCACCCGAATACACCTCCATGCCACCCATTTTCCTGAGTGGGCAGAATTCCATACAGTCGGTGACCGCGCGCGACCGGGTGCCGGTGCCCACAGGCAGCGAAATTGTTATCCGCCTGAGCGGTGCGGAAGCGCCAATTGTGTCGTTCGCTCCGATTGCCGCCGAAGGAGCGGCACCGTCGGAAGCAGCAACACCGCCGCTTGCCGCGCTTGACTCAGGTGTGCATGAGCTGCGCGCGGCCCTCAAGGAACCCGTCACCGTCACCGTTCAGAACGGCGCAGAGACGCTGGAGAGCTGGTCGTTCGATATTATCCCCGACGCCCCGCCGCGTATCGAGGTCGACGGCGAAGTCGAACGCACGGTCAATGGCGCTATGCGCTTTATCTACAAGGCGAGCGACGATTACGGCGTCTCGTCGGTGCGCGCCGATATTCAGCTGTCCGACGAACAGGAAGGCGGTATGGGTATTTCCTATCCCGGCCTCCTGCGTGTCGCGCCGCCGGACTTTCCCGTGCCCCTGCCGTCCATCAATCCGCGCTCGGCCGAACAGATGGTCTATCAGGACCTCACCGCGCATCCCTGGGCGGGCCTTGTCGTGGAAATGACGCTCGTTGCCGAGGACCAGGCAGGCAACGCCGCGCGCAGCGTGCCTTATGTGTTCGCTTTGCCGCAGCGAGAATTCACCCAGCCGCTGGCCCGCGCCGTCATTGAGCAGCGCCGCCACCTGATCCGCGAACCGGACCTTGTCGGCAATGTCGTCCTGGCGCTTACCGCGCTTGGCTATTATCCGGACGACCTGTTTGCATCGAGCGGCATCTATCTCGGCATGCGCTTTGCCATAAACCGCATGCGCCGCGACGATGAAGGCTCCATCGATGAATCGATCGACCTGTTGTGGGAACTTGCGCTGGCCATTGAGGATGGCGACCTCTCCGTCGCCGAACGCGAGCTTCGCGAAGCCCAGCGCGCGCTTCAAGAAGCGCTGGCGCGCGATGCCTCGCCCGAGGAAATCGCCCAGCTTGTAGAGAAGCTGCGCGATGCCATGCAGCGTTACGTGCGCGCCCTTGCCGAGCGTGCGCAGGACAGCCAACGGTCGGACAACCGGATCCCTGAAGATGCCACTCAGGTAAGCCCGCAGGACCTGGAGAAGATGCTCGACACGATCGAGAACCTTGCGCGCGCCGGTGCCAACGATGCCGCGCAGGACATGCTCTCCCAGCTGCAGAACATGCTGGAGAATATGCAGGCCGGACGTGACCAGCGCGGCTTGAGCGGCCGTGACGCGGAGATGGCGCGCCTGCTTGAGCAACTGGGTCAGTTGATGAGCGAGCAGCAGGATCTCATGGACGAAACCTTCCAGACGCCGCAGTCGAACGGCGCCGAGCCTGGCTCCAGGGGCGGCGCGCTTTCGGATATGGAAGAGCTTGCCGAATTGCAGGAAGGCCTCGCCATGTCACTGGAAGAGATGCTGAACTCCCTGCAGCGCCGCGGCGTTGACGGTCCGACCGCGCTTGATCAGGCCGGCGATGCGATGCGCGATGCCATCGAAGCATTGCGACGCGACGACCAGCGCGGCGCCGTCGGCAGTCAGGGCGAGGCGCTCGACCAGTTGCGCGAAGGCGCCCAGACCATGGCGCAGCAGATGATGCAGGGCAACGGCTCGCAGGGCGCGCTCGGGCGCCATGGCCGCGGCGACAACGACACCAACCGCGATCCGCTCGGCCGGCCGCTGCATTCCTCCGGGCCGGAACTTGGACTGTCGACGCGCGTGCCATCGGAAATCGAAATACAACGCGCACGCCAGATCCTGCGCGAACTGCAGAACCGCATCGGCGAACGCATGCGCCCGCGCATCGAACTCGACTATCTCAATCGTCTGCTGGAACGGTTTTAGACCGTGAGCGCCTCGCTCACCGTCGCTGTCACTTCATCTAGCGTGAAGGGCTTGGTGATGACATCGTGGATCAGCGTTTCCAGCCCGTAGGCCCGCTCGCGCTGATCGGCGAAACCGGTCATCAAAATGATCGGCATGTCGGGTGCTTGGCTCGCCGCCTTGAGCGCCAGCGCAATGCCGTCCATCACCGGCATTTTAATGTCCGCGAGCAGAAGGTCGTAGTCCTCCGCCCTCCCCATTGCCGCAACCGCTTCGGCGCCGTCATGGGCGACAACCACATCATGGCCTTGAAGCTCAAGCGCGCGGCGCACGAATTCGCGCACCGAGTGATCGTCCTCCGCCACAAGAATTCGCGCCATCACATTGGCCTCTTGTTTGCAGCGCCGCTCACGCGGACCCGAACGTCAATCATCGGCAATAACCACGCCGACGAACGGCAGTTCGCGATACGAGTGAGCCATGTCCATGCCGTAGCCGACCACGAACAGGTCCGGACATTCAAAGCCGGTAAAATCGGCGTCGATCTGGGTTGCGCGCTTTTCAGGCTTGTTGAGCAACACACAGGTCAGCACCGGGTCGGCACCACGTGCCGCCATCAAATCTTTTGCAAACGCAAGTGTGCGGCCTGATTCCAGAATGTCGTCGACGAGTATGACAGCACGCCCCGCAACATCGGTTTCCACATCGCGCACGATCGTTACCTGGCCCGACGAAACCGTGCCGGCACGATAGCTCGACAGGCTCAGGAAATCGACCTCGATCCCAAGACCGGCGTGGTGCAGCGCGCGCAGAAGATCAGCGGCGAACACAAAGCTGCCTTTCAGGACCGGGATAACAAGCAGACGTTCAAATTTCGCCAGCGCAATCTCTTTTGCGATCTCGTCAACCCGGACCGCGATGCGCTCGGCATCGAACAGGGTGTCTATGCGTTGATCTGCCATGCCGGAAAGCGTTCCTATTTGAGTTCGCCCGCAAAGCGGATCTGGATTTGCCGAGCCGCATCGGGCGGTGCGGCCAGCCGGGTCGAAAAGGTTACGCTTTCCCGCGGCCCAAGCGGCTCACGTCCAACCGCCATCGTCCAGTGGTAGACCTCATGGCGCGCCTCGTCAAACAGGCCGAACCGCAACCTCGGCACCTGCAGGACCTCCGATGTCGGGTTCATTACCGCACCCTGCACCGTGAGGATGGGAACGCCATTTTCGAATTCGCGCTCGTAGTTGATTTGCACGAATTCAAGGCCGCGTATGTTGACCGGCATACCGGCCCTTGCATAAAGCCCCGCCGATGCAGGAAACATGCGGACGATCTCGACCCGCGCCCAATAGGCGCCAAACGTGACGACAGCAAGCATGGCAGCAAGCGTCGCCCAGCCGCGCACGTTGATCTGCCGCTCCGCACGCTGGTTGGCGAACTGAACCGATGCGTTTCGCGATGCCGCGGCCAGCCGCGCCGCCTCGCGTTCTACATCATGCGGCGGCGCTGTGGTTTCCTCGCCGACCGATTCATCGTCGGGCGTTTTGGGGCCCTCGTGCCACACATTTGCGCAGCTGGAACACTTCACGCGCCGGCCATTCGGCAAAAACGAGGCTTCGGGAGCTTCGTAGCGTGTTGCGCAGTTTGGACAGGTGATTATCATCGGCGCCTGCGGTACGTATGTGATTCGCCCAGCGCGCGCGGGACGAATCGCAAACCGGTTAACGAAATCTTAGATAAGCGCCACGTGAGTTAAAGGGTGGTTAAGGAATTGCCTCCTCTGCAACGGAGTATATCAACCAGTGGTTCGTTTTGAGAATGTCGGTTTGCGTTACGGTCAGGGGCCGGAAGTGCTGCGCGACGTCAGTTTTCACCTGAAACCGGGCTCGCTGCACTTTCTGACGGGCGCGTCCGGGGCGGGGAAAACATCGCTTTTGCGGCTGCTGTTTCTGGCGCTGCGGCCCACCCGCGGCTTTATCTCCCTGTTCGATCAGGATGTCGCAACTGTGCCGCGCACAGCGCTGCCCGCAATCCGCCGCCAGATCGGCGTCGTGTTTCAGGACTTCCGCCTGCTCGACCACATGACGACATTTGAGAATGTTGCGATGCCGCTGCGCGTGCGCCGCATGTCACGCGCGCAATACAGCCACGATGTCGAAGAACTGCTCGACTGGGTGGGTCTCGGCGACCGCATGAACGCGCTGCCCGCGGTTCTGTCCGGCGGCGAACAGCAACGTGCCGCCATTGCCCGCGCCGTCGTCGGCCAGCCCGACCTCTTGCTGGCCGATGAGCCGACCGGCAATGTCGACCCGGCTCTTGCCGCCCGGCTGATGCGGCTGTTCATTGAGCTGAACAAGCTCGGCACGACCATTTTGATCGCCACCCACGACGTTCAGCTTCTCGACCAGTTCGACGCACCGCGCCTTGAACTCGGCAAAGGCGATCTGACGATACACTCATGATGGCACGCGCGCGCAAAAAGCCTCTTCTGGAGGGATCGGATACTCCCCCCACCTCCACACGCGTCCGCCGCACGGCGCAGATCATGCCGGATTCCGGCGTCACCGGCCACACGCTCACCATTGTCATGACGATCATGTGCTACCTCGCCTGCCTGGCGCTTGGTGCCCTGATCCTCATCAACAACGCCATCGACACCTGGACGTCGGATATTTCGCGTCAAGTAACCGTTCAGGTGCGGCCGTTGCGCGGTGCGGACGTTGAGGCGGAAGTCCTCAAGGCGCAGGCGATACTGGAGGAAACGCCCGGCATTCTCTCCGTCGACGCGCTGTCGCTCTCCGATGCCGCGGAGCTTCTGGAACCCTGGCTGGGCGAAACCGGTCTTCTGGAAGAACTGCCGATACCGCGCCTCATAGAGGTCAGCATCGACCGGGGCGCGCCGCCCGATCTTGATGCCCTGTCGGCGCGGCTTGAGGCGGAAGTTCTAGGCGCGACACTCGACACGCACCGCCGCTGGCAGGACCAGCTCGTGCGCATGGCCGGCACCTTGCGGCTCATCGGCTATAGCGTTCTCATTCTGATTTCCTTCACGACAATCGCCATCATCGTTTATGCGACACGCTCCGCCATGTTCTCAAACCGCCACATTGTCGAGGTGCTGCATCTCGTCGGCGCGGAAGACAGTTTCATCGCCGTCCAGGTGCAGCGGCACTTTCTGCGCCTCGGGCTGCGCGGCGGGCTGATCGGTGCAATCGCCGGAGCTATCACTTTCACCGTGCTGAACGTGTTGAGCGAGTCCACTCCCGCCGGCGGCGTCGGCCAGGCAATCAACTCGTTCTCGTCCGGCGCCTACGGGTTCTCGATCGTCAATTATCTGCTGCTCCTGCTGATCCCGCTCGTCGCAACGCTGATTTCACTGATCACGGCACGCCTCGCCATCATGCACATCCTCCACGACACGCTTTAGGTCATGACCTCATGAGGTGTGCGCATCAGGGGATCGCCGGTAGCTGCCCGGGCCGACACCAAACGCGGTTTTGAAGCGCCTTGAAAACGAGGGCACGGATTTGTAGCCGCAGCGCCGGGCAATTTCAGCCATATCGAGACCGGAATTCACCAGCAACGCTCTTGCTTTCATAAGCCTCCAGGTCGTCAGGTAGTCGATCGGCGGAACGCCAATGGCCCGCGTGAACTTTTGCGCAAACCGCCCGCGTGACATGCCAGCTGTCTGGGCGAGGTCCTTGACGGTCCAGGCGATGTGCGGCTCGGCATGCATGGCATGCAGCGCCCGTGACATGTGCGTGTCTGCAAGAGCCGCCATGAAGCCCGCATCCGCGCCACCGGCGGCAACGGTCATCCGTCGCACGGTTTGCATGAACACGATCTCCAGCAATCGGCTGAGGATACCCGTCATGCCCTGTCCCTTGAGGTCGCCTTCGAGGGCCATCAGACGGATGCTCGTCAAGGCCCACGGTTCCGCCCCGAGATCGGCCGAGCGCACGACCACCAACGCCGGCAGGCTGGCGATGACGGGGTGATCGATCGCCTCGTCGAATTGGCAAAAACCGCACAAGAGACGGGTCGGCCCGTCGCCCTCGCCATAGGCAAGCACACCGCCGCTGAATTCTCCCTCCTGCATGACCTGCGATAACGCAACGGATGGCGTTTCCGGGTTCTTTGACAGCACCTGCTCCGTACCGTCCGGCACAATGGCGAGATCGCCTTCCTCCAACCTGGCAGGCTCGGCGCCCGGCACCTGGACCCAGCACATTCCCCGCTGAAGAAGATGAAAGCGGATCAAACGGCGCTCACGCGGAATCTGAACCGCGAAATCGCCGCGAAAATCGGTTTCGAAGTAGAGCCTGCTTTGAAGCCGCAGGGTCGTAAAAACATCAGACAAGATATCAACATTATCCATTCAGGCCAAACTTCGAGACGATTGAATAAGAAATAAGGTGTTTTGAAGAATGACCAGGCAGACATGGAGTGTCAAGGTCCGGGACCTCCGTTCCTTGAAAGCACAACCATGTCATATGAAACGGCGCTCGCTCTGGCGGGATTTGCCTTTGTCATGTCGATCTCGCCGGGCCCCGGCAATTTTCTGTTGCTGGCATCCGGTGCAAATTTCGGCTTCGCACGCTCGATCCCCCTGGTTCTCGGGATCAGTCTCGGCTTCCTGACGATGGTGTTCTGTGTCGGAATCGGTCTCGGCGGTATCCTCACGACTACGCCGCTCATCTACACGTTGCTGAAACTCGTCTGCGCCGCCTATGTCTCCTGGCTCGCCTGGAAGATCGCGCGCAGCCGGTCGCTGGGATCGGAAGGGGGTGAGAAGATCGAACGGCCATTCTCGTTCCTGCAAGCCGCCCTGTTTCAACTGGTGAACCCGAAAGCCTGGGCCGTCGCACTCATCGTGACGGTCTCCTATACCGACCCGCAGAACTACCTCCCAAGTCTGATCTTGATGATCATGCTGTTTGCCGCGGTCAATCTGCCATCGATCAGCGTCTGGGCGTTATCGGGTATGGCGCTGCGGCGCATGCTGGGGGAAGGCAACAGGATTGCGGTGTTCAACACCGCCATGGCTGTGCTGTTGGTGCTGTCGATGGCGGTCGTTCTTTTTCGACCCTAGACGCTCACTAGCGTCACGCTGAGATGCGTGTGGTCGACGATGTCTTTGACGCCGGCGACATTCTCCGCCGCAACGCGCATGGCCTCGCGCTGTGCCGCCGATCGCACAACTCCCCAGTAATGCACAACGCCGTCGATCACCACCACGTTCATGTGTGCCAGGTCCGCCCATGCCTCGCCGTCGAGTGTTTCCATCAACCGCGTGCGAATGTCGCGATCGTCCGAAGACGGCGCGTGCATGAGCTTCTCGCGTTGGGCGGCAAGCGCCTGCAGCAGGTTTGCCCGGCTCACGATTCCGACGACTTTACCGTCGCGCACCACCGGTACGCGTTTGATCTTCTTGCGCTCAAGCGTCTCGGCGATTTTGCCAAGCGGTGTATCGGGCGCAATCGTGACGACGTCCTCGGTCATGATTTCCCAGGCCTTGGCGCCTTGGGTCTTCACGAAATCTTCTGCCAGCGAAATGGAACCGCCAATTGCCGCAAGCCACCAGGAACTGTAATCGCGCGCACCGATTTCCGAGCGCCGGATCAGATCGCCTTCACTGACCAGTCCGGCGAGGCGGCCGTCCGCCCCGATGATGGGAACGGCGGAAATCCTGTTGTCGATCATGAGTTTGACGAGATCGAGCACACCCGCGTCGGGCGTTGCCGTGATCACCGGCGTTGTCATGATGTCGTGTGCGTGCATGAGCGCTTCCTTCCGTTGCACACTTCAAGCGTCAGAGCGGATAGTCCTTCTGCGGGTCGACGCCCGCACCTTCAATGAACTTGCGCATGCGCCGAACCTGTGCCGGAGGCAGGGAATGTCCGCCGTGCGAAAACTCGGCGAAGTGGTCGTTGAGATGCACGCCCCACCTGCCGCCGTGGCGCTGTTCCAGTTCGCCGCCGAGTTCTTTCAGCACCGACTCGACATCCCTCACGGATAGGTTGGCACTGGTTGGATGCGCAAACAGCGCATGAAGCACTTTGCGATGTTTATGGTTCATTTCAGGACCTGTTTTTTGTGCAGCTCGCGGGTGTGCCGCAAGCGCGGTTTACATCCTTCGATGCTAACCAGCTGGCTCCAAAAAACATTGAGAGAGATCAAGACCGCAAAGGCGGGAGGCGTTTCGACACGCCGTACCGTTATACCAAGGGCAGCAATTATTCGTGGCGATGCATCGCTGGAAGCAGCACTTCGGTCACGATGGCGCGGGGGACCTGCCATTGCGCCGGCTTGTTGTAGTTGCCCGCCGTGAGGACAACGACAATGTGCTCGCTCGGCACGACGATCAGCCGCTGGCCGCCAAGGCCGATGCCGGCAATCCACAATTTGCCCGTCGTCGACATGTCGCCGAGCCACCATTGATAGCCGTAGCTGTCATCGCCGGTGCTGGCGTGTTTCTCAAACGACGCGGCAAGCCAATGCGCGGGCACGATCTGCCGGCCGCCGGCGCCACCGCCATCAACAATCATCTGGCCGATGCGCGCGAGGTCGCGCGGCCGCAAACGCACCCCAGATGCCGCCGCGGCCCGGCCATTCAGGCCGCTCGTCCATTCGGCGCCATCGATGCCGAGCGGCTCGAACAGCTTCTCGTTTGCATATTCGAGGAGGCCGCGACCTGTGCCCTTTTCGATGAGATGGCCAAGCACCGCCGTCGTGCCGCCGCTATAGGTCCACTGTGTGCCGGGTTCGGTGACGAGCGGCCGCCCGAGCACGTAGCGGTAGCGGTCAGAGGCGTTCTCCATCGCGATCTCGCTATTCGCGAGGCTGTTGTAGGGAACATCCTCGTTCCAGGCGAGACCGGGTGTCATTGTCAGCATGTGGGCCACCGTGACGGCTCGGCGCCCGGCGTCCGCCGCAAGGTCGGCGTAGCCCGGAAAACTGTCGAGTACCGGCGCATCGAGCGGCGGCACAAGACCGTCGGCAAGCGCAATGCCGTAGAGCAGGCTCGTGATGCTTTTGGAAATGGAACGCAGGTCGTGCAAAGTGCCGGCATCAAAGTTGACATTGCCGATCGGCGAGCCCCAGCGCTCATCAGCTCCCGAGTAGTAGCGCTCAAGCACGAGCTTGCCGTAGCGCACGACGACGAGTGAATGCAGATTGGTGAAATCGCCGCGCTCGTAACGCGCATCGAGTGTCGCGGCAAGACCATCTTCGAAACCGGCGGCAACCGGGTCGATGGTCTCCCACGCCGCGGCCTTCAACGGAAGACAAACAGCGGCGAACACGATCACCGCGCATCGGAACCATATCTGCGGCACCATAATCACCTCCTGCGGGTCACCTAATATGGCGCTCGCGGACCCGGCTGACCTGCGCGTTTGAGCCCACCGCGATTTTCCGCTAGACCAGCAGCAAGAAACGCCCGTCCAACCGCTCCGGAACCTGGCACGTGCTCACTCTGCGCTCGCTCCTGTTCAACATCTTGTTCTACGCGAACCTCGCCGCGTGGCTGATTTTCGGATTCTTTTTCCTGGCGACGCCGCGCAAGTGGTCTGTGCGCGCGCTGCAGGCCTGGGGCAACTCGTCGAACTGGCTCATGAAGCACATTGCCGGCATCGACGTTGAATATCGCGGACTGGAAAACATTCCCGAAGGTCCCCTCCTCGTCGCCTCCAAGCATCAGTCCGCCTGGGATACCTTCGGCATCATGTCGCTGTTCGACTATCCGACTATGGTCATGAAGCGCGAGCTCTTCCGCATTCCGGTGCACGGCTGGTTTTCCATGAAGTTCGGCATGCTTGGCGTCGACCGTGACGCCGGCCCCTCTGCCCTGCGCACATTGATCGACGATGCAAGGGCGGCGCTTGCCGACAACCGCCAGGTGATCATTTTTCCCGAGGGCACGCGCCGCGCACCGGGCGCCGAGCCCGACTACAAGTCCGGCATTGCCGCCCTCTACAAAGGCCTCAAGGTGCCGTGCCTGCCGATTGCCCTGAACTCCGGGCTCTACTGGCCGCGCCGTGAGTTTCTGCGCCACCCCGGCACCATCGTCGTCCAGATACTCGAGCCGATCCCGGCCGGACTCCCGGCCCGCGAGTTCGCAAAGCTTCTGGAAGAGCGTACGGAAGAGGCCTGCAACGCCCTCCTTTAGATCACGCTCTCGGCAGCCGGAGGATTTGATCCGCATCATTCACGCCTGCCACCGCACCACGCTATACTTGCGTCTTCAGCGGGGTGAGACGCCAAACAAGCAGAGAGGCAGGCCCATGCAGAGCGCGTCCAGTTATCTCCACCGGTTTCCGGTTGCAGCGTTGGTATTTGCCGTTGCGCTCGCAGCGCTCTCATCGACGGGCGACGCAACAGAGCCGGTCAGCGCCGGCGGAACGGCTACGATCCTCGCCATAAACGACGTCTACCGCCTGAACGGCGCCGACGATGGCGCAAGCGGCGGCATGCCCCGCGTCCGTGCCCTGCGCAAACGCCTGGAGCAGGACGCCCCGGACCTTTTGTTCCTGCATGCCGGCGATTTCCTCGCACCGTCCTTTCTCGGCCGCCTCTACAAGGGCGAGCAGATGGTCGATCTGATGAACGTCATGGACGGCTCTCCGACTAGGGGCACCATCGATGAGCGCATGTTCGCGGCGTTCGGTAATCATGAGTTCGACGACACCCACTGCACCAAACAGGGCCCGCTCGGTCGGCTCGTCGAGATGTCCGAGTTTCGCTGGATCGCCAGCAATCTCGACTTCTCCCGCTGCGAAGGCCTGAGCCATATCGCCGGCGCACCGAACCTCATCTCCTCGCGCATCGTCGAAAGCGGCGGCCTGCGCATCGGGCTGTACGGCCTCACCCTGGCTCGTTCCAAATATGCCGACATCGTCACCGACCCGCAGGAGGTTTCCTGCCGCGAGGTAAAAGCCCTGCGCGCCGAGGGCGCCGACGCGGTGGTCGCCCTCACTCATCTCACCTGGCAGACCGACCTGCAGCTTCTCGGCTTCGGCCCGGACGGCCGCGACCTGGCACCCGCCGACATGGCCTGCGCCGAACGACCCGACATCGTCATCGGTGGTCACGACCACATCAACATGGCCCTGCCGAGTCGCGGCCCCCGCCTCTTCAAGGCCGATGCGGATGCAGTCAGCGCCTGGGTCGTGCGGCTGACGAAATCCGCCGATGGCGGCGTCTCCATCGATGCGGGGCTTGTCATGCTCACCGGCGACAGCCCGCGCGACCCGCTCGCCCAGCGTCTCGCCGATCAGTGGACCCTGCGCCATGATGAGCGCTTCTGCACCGCCGACTGTATCGGCCGCGAGGGCGACGATCTTTCAAGCTGCCGCAGCCTGATCGCCAACGGCGCGTGTCTTGCGCAGCGCATCGCCCGCACCAATGCGCCGATTGAAACGGAAGAGCTGATGAACCGCTCCTTCGAGACCGGTTTCGGCGACTGGGTCGCCGACGAGGTGCGCGCGGCGGGCGGTGCCGAGGTTGCCTTTCTCAACGCCGGCGGTATCCGCCTTAACTACAACCTGCCCGCCGGCACCATGATCACGCGCAAGCATCTGGAGGAAATGTTCCCCTTCGCCAATAAGCTTGCCGTACGCGAGGTGCAGGGTGCCGTCCTGTGGCACGCCATGACAAAGGCGCTGCAGGCCCGTGGCGAAGGCGCCTGGGGCCATGTCAGCGGCCTTGCCGCGCGCTTTGCCGTCGAGGACGGCGAGCAGGAGCTTGCCGAGCTGCTGGTGCGCCGCGCCGACGGCTCGCTGCTTGAGATCACGCCCGAGACGCAGGAAACCGTGTCGCTCGCCTCCGTCTCCTTCGTGCTGGCGAACGGCGACGGCCATGGCTTCGACCTCTGCCCCGAGATCGACGATGTGTGGGCCTGCAAGGACGAGATAGAGGACGCCCCCAACTGGCCGCTCGAGGGCGATGGCACCGACCTCTCGGGCTTTGTGCGGCTTAAGCTGCTCGAACTCGGCGAAGACCCGGGCCTCGACCTCGCCACCGACGGGCGGCTTTGTGATCCGACCGACAGCGGGTGTTTGATCGATGCCTGGCGGGACGGGGGTAAGAAATGATAACCGAAATGTCAGCCGACGACTTTAGTGCC
The DNA here is from genome assembly GCA_021775755.1 of Hyphomicrobiales bacterium. Lineage (GTDB taxonomy): Bacteria > Pseudomonadota > Alphaproteobacteria > Rhizobiales > JAJFHB01 > JAJFHE01. Next base: position 333,315 of record JAJFHE010000033.1, read on the forward strand.
TGGATCGTGCACATGGATATCTCAGGACTTGAAGCTGCAAGGCGGCTCGGTACGGCGAACGATACCATTACTAAATACAAAAGACGCGGAGCACCTAAGTATATTGCTCTTGCTTGTGCAGCCCTTGCGTTTGGGCTTCCAGAGTGGTCAAAAGTTTAGACGAGCAGGCAACACCCGACCGAGGAAATATGGCATGATGTCAGCAACATGGAACAGACATTCAAGCCAGTGAAAAACCTTGATGATGCAGCAATCATAACGCTGGTTAAGGCTTCACGAGACAGCACGCTTCGGACCATTACTGACTACCGCAATGGCGACAAGTGGTATTGGCCCGCTGAGCTGGCCACCCATTCCGAGGGCGCTGCGATGTTGGGCGTACCGTATGATCTGCCACCCGGCGCGGGCGCAATCATTACGCTCGACTAATCCAACCGCAACCTTCATGCAACAAATGCCATAGCCATGTTCGTCAATCAGGCTGGCGGACTCTATGTCCTCGCCATAGTCGTTACGAGGACGGGTAACGCACCGCATTGTTCTGTTCCTGGGATAGTCGGGTAATCAGTGGAGACTACCCGGCGCCTTCGACGGAAACAGACGAACCCTTTTGCTCTCCCGCTCTGCAAAATCTCACAAAATACTTATCCCCGTTAACCGTATCTCCAACGAACATACCATGAACATTGACCGCCCCCCGCTGCCGGGCGTATAGTTCGAGCCCCTTGCGGCAATTCCATTTGAGCGCGTGCCATGGCGGCTTCCGACCTGAACTCCAGAAGTGCGATCTCGGACGAAATCTGGGACATGAAGTACCGCTTCAAGCGCGATGACGGCACGCCTGTCGACGCGACGATCGATGACAGCTGGCGCCGTGTTGCCGAGGCTCTTGCCGAGCCTGAAGCAAACGACGTTCGTGCGGAGTGGGCGGAGCGCTTCCATGAGGCGATGCGCGGCTACAGGTTCTTGCCCGCGGGCCGTATTCTCGCAGGTGCCGGCACCGGACGCCAGGTGACGCTCTTCAACTGCTTCGTCATGGGCGTCATCGCCGACGACCTCTCCGGCATCTTCGAGGGGCTTCGCGATTCCGCCCTCACCATGCAGCAGGGCGGCGGCATCGGCTGCGATTTCTCAACGTTGCGCCCCAAGGGTGCGGCGGTCAGGGGCGTCGGCGCCGACGCGTCGGGGCCTTTGAGCTTCATGGATGTGTGGGACAGCATGTGCCGCACCATCATGTCGGCGGGCTCGCGGCGCGGCGCCATGATGGCGACAATGGCGTGTGACCACCCGGACATCGAAGAGTTCGTCGACGCCAAGCGCGACCCGAACCGCCTGCGCATGTTCAACCTGTCGGTGCTCGTTTCCGACGCCTTCATGACAGCCGTCAACCGCGACGACGACTGGCCGTTGATGTTCGAGGGAAAATGCTATCGCACCGTCAGGGCGCGCGGCCTGTGGGACCGCATCATGCGCGCGACCTACGATTATGCCGAGCCCGGCGTCATCTTCATCGACCGGGTCAACAACCAGAACAATCTGGGCTATTGCGAAACGATCCGCGCCACCAACCCCTGCGGCGAGCAGCCCCTGCCGCCCTTCGGCGCCTGCCTTCTGGGGTCGGTCAATCTGGCAAGCCTGGTGCGCAACCCCTTTACCGGAGATGCCCGCATCGACGGCGCCGAACTGGCCGACCTTGTCGCCACCGCGGTGCGCATGATGGACAATGTGGTGGAGGCGTCGAACTATCCACTCGAAGCGCAACGCGCCGAGGCCCGTGCCAAGCGGCGCATCGGACTTGGGATCACCGGTCTCGCCGACGCGCTCATCATGTGCGGCAAACGCTATGGCACCGAGCCGGCGGCTGAGCTGGCACGCGACTGGATGGCGGCGATCGAACATGCCGCCTATTGCGCAAGCGCCGCGCTGGCTGAGGAAAAGGGCGCCTTTCCGCTTTACGACGCTGGCGCCTATCTGGAGACGCCGCACATTCGCGCCCTCGACGATGCCCTGCGCGCCCGCATCGCCGAATACGGCATGCGCAACGCGCTCGTCACGTCGATTGCGCCGACGGGCACGATTTCGCTCTTTGCCGATAATGTCTCAAGCGGTATCGAGCCGGTGTTTTCTTATCAGTACAACCGCAAGGTCCTGCAGCCCGACGGCAGCCACAAGACAGATACGGTGAGCGATCACGCCTACCGCCTCTATGTCGGGAAGTTCGGTGCCGACGCGCCCCTCACCGATGCGTTCGTCACCGCGCAGGAGCTTGAACCGCGCCACCACATCGTCATGCAGGCGGCGCTTCAGCCGCATGTGGACAGTTCCATTTCAAAGACCGTCAACGTACCGGAGGAGATTTCGTTCGAGGCCTTCAAGGACGTCTACCGGCTCGCCTACGAGACCGGCCTCAAGGGCTGCACCACTTACCGGCCGAACGACATTACCGGCTCGGTGCTGAGCGTGGACAGTGATCAGACGCCCGTTGAAGGCCAGACCAGCCTGCCGCTAGAGGCACCGCCGCTGCCCGGCGAGGACGGCGGCGACGTCGTCTATATGAAGCAGCCGCTGGAGCGCGAGCGGGTGCTGCCGGGCTTCACCTACAAGCTCAAATGGCCGGATTCCGACCACGCCATCTACGTCACCTTGAACGATATCATTCAGGACAACCGCCGCCGGCCGTTCGAGATCTTCATCAACTCCAAGAACATGGAGCACTATGCCTGGACCGTCGCCCTGACACGCATGATCTCAGCTGTCTTCCGCCGCGGCGGCGATGTCTCCTTCGTGGTCGAGGAACTGAAAGCGGTGTTCGATCCGCGTGGCGGCCAGTGGATGCAGGGCCGCTACGTGCCGAGCCTGCTTGCCGCCATCGGCGAGGTCATCGAGCGCCACATGATCGACACGGGCTTCCTCAGCCCCGGCGAAACGGAAGCGCATATCGTGGAAATGACCGGCACCGAACAGAAGCCATCCGAAGTGGCCCTCGTCGGCGCCAAGTTCTGCCCCAAGTGCAACTCCCCTTCGCTCATCTTCCAGGAAGGCTGCCACACCTGCCTCGCCTGCGGCTATTCGAAGTGCAGCTAGGCTGCAATTGGCTGGTTCGGTGCGGGGAAATGCGCGGATCAAGCCCGCGCATGACGAAGGTGAATGGCGTTCAACCATCCACCCCTCGAAAACCGGGAAGAAAAAATACGAAATCATCCTGCGACGCACAGATTGAATTGTCATCCGCGGGCTTGACCTGCGCATCTCCGGCCGCTCACTGAGCGATGACGTCAAAAAGATCCAACCAGTCCGGGTTTTCTTTTTCGATCAGCTCCACTTTCCATAGCCGGGGCCAGTGCTTGACATTTTTCTCTCGCTGGATCGCCTGAGACATTTCCTGATGCTGTTCAAAATAAACAAGCCGCGCCAGATTGTAGCGCCGGGTAAAACCGTCACACCGGCCGCTGCGGTGCTCGTGCACGCGTCTCACAAGATCGCTCGTCACGCCGACATACAAAGTGCCGTCCTTGCGATTGCTCATGATGTAGGCACAGGGTGATTTCACACGTTCAGCGTGCGGACACCAGATGCCTGTGTCAAGCACGGGCATGACGAATTTGGATAGCGCAGAGCCCTCCACTTTTGAGCCTCGGATCGTACAACTACGAAATCTCCCTGCACCTCACGCCTTTAATCGTCATGCGCGGGCTTGACCCGCGCATCTCCCGCAGCTCACCGAGCGATGACGTCAAAAAGATCCAACCAGTCCGGGGTTTCCTTTTCACCCAGCGTGTGAACAGCAGATGCCCGTGTCAGGCACGGGCATGACAAATTTGATTGTTGGCGGGGACTGCGACGGCCTGAAGGTCCAGCGCCTTGCCACAAGACGGGCACTCCCGTTTGACGATTTAATGTGAAGGTGCAGCGTGCAGCTAGCTGCCTGCCGGCTTCCTGCTCACCAGTGCCACTCCCGCCAGAATGAGCGCTGCTCCGAGATACTCCCATGGATCGATTTCCTCGCCAACCAGAAGCACCCCGATTATCAAGGCAACCACGGGAGGGATGTAGGCGACGGATGAGGCGGACACGGCGCCCAGTTTTTCGATGATGTAGTAGTAGATGATAAACGCCAGTCCAGTTCCCAGTATGCCCAGCCCGACAACGAGGCCGGCGGCGATATAGGCGTCGCTCCAGATTTCGCTGATTCCCTGCAGGTCCGTGATCAGAAACAGAACGAGCAGGCTCAGTCCCAATTGATACGTGATCAGCGCGGAGAAGGGTATGTTGAGGGGTATGACGTACTTTTTGGCGTAGACGAACGAGGCGCCAACGCCCAGCGAACCCATGACGTTATACAGGACGCCCTCAATGTTCGTGGCAGCGATGTCGCCGCTGAGCGGGCGGGCGATCAGGAGAACGCCAAGGAACCCAACTGCAATGCCCAATGCCCTGTAAGCGGTAGCCTTTTCATCATCGAGCAGCATCAGCGCAAGAAGAAAAGACAGGATGGGCGTCAGCCCGCTCAAGGCGCCGGCAACACCTGACAGCAACAGGGATGAACCTTTGGCAAACCCATAGTAGTAGGCGATCGTGCCAACCGCGGCCATGACCGCGAAATGGCCAACGTGCTTGATGTGAGCCCGGCTGAATGCACTTTTGTAACAGGCGTAGAGGGCGACAGGCACCAGACCGAACAAGACTCTAAGCAAAACGATTTGCAGCGGAGAGATGAGCTCGGACGACGTTTTCATGTAGATGAAGCTGCTGCCCCAGATAATCCCGAGCAACCAGAACATCGCCAATGGCAGTGCTTTCAAAGGGTGCCCTCCCAGACGGAGCTGCGCAGAACGCACGCCATTTATGAGTTCATGACTTAGAACGGTTCAGGTGAGCGCCCTCAAGCCACCTTCACGCCCGGCCCCTGCTTAAGACGCTCAGTTCCGGGGGCGAGCAGATCCCTGCTCGGCACACCCTCATTGTAGCCTTCGGAGATGACCTCCCAGGGATCGCGCATATCCTGCGCCCAGCCGAGAAACGGACGATGCACCGTGTAGCCGATGAGCCGCGCCAGCTCCTCCGGCAGGGTGCGCGCCACTTCCGGCGGTGTCGTCAGGTAAAAGTTCTGTTCCTGGCGCAGCCAGCCCAGGCAGTAGCCCGAGTACATGCCGATGCGCCAATCGTCGCCTGTGATATTGCGGCCGCCGCCGTGATAAGTGGAGCCGAGAAAAATGCAGACCGAGCCCTTCGGCATTTCCGCGTAGGCGACTTCGTCCTCTCTCGGCAAGCGTTCGTCGTCCCAGCGATGACTTCCCGGCACGACACGCGTTGCGCCGTTCTCGAAGGTGAAGTCGCTCAAGGCCCAGAACGCGGTGCATTCGCTTTCGCGCTCCAGCGGATGGGCTATCGGATAGAGCGCGTCGTCACGGTGCAGTTCCTGCGGTTCCTGGCCGGGACCGATGGATGTCAGCGACAAAGACGACATCTGATAGCACTCGCACCACGGGCCCAGAACACCGTCCATGACGCCGAGCAGCGTCTTGTCGAGCAGCAGGTCGCCGACTTTGGCGGACTTGCCCAAAAGCCCGTGCACCCGCTTTGTGCGGGCGCCGACAAAGCTGCCCTCGCTGTTCGGGCGTTCTTCCAGATAGGGATCGAGCTCGCCCATCATGACCGCGACGGCTGCCTCGTCCACCAGCCCGCGCAAAATGACCGCGCCGTCTTCCTTAAGCACGTCAACGGCATCTTGCGCCGAATGCGGGGCGTCCAGATAGGTGACTTGCGGTTTGCTCACGGCCGTTCCTCCTGAAAATCTCCCAAGGCACACCCAGTGTCACATGATGTCAGGGTTTTGCAAAGTTCGCCTTGACAATGTGCCTGTTTTGTTCCATTTTTGTTCTCATGCTTGAGAACATTGAAACACGCCCGTCGCACGAGCCCGTCTCCGACCGTTTCCAGATCTGGAGCGGCAAGTCGGGGCGCCGATATGTGCACAACGTTTATGACGCGGACCGCTGCCCGAAAGTCGACGATGCGATTTATCTCGCCGTCGGCAGGGCCCGTGACGGCAGCCGCCGGCCGCTTGCTATTGAAGGCGCCGCGGCATTCGCGAGTGCGGTCCGGATGGACAACGGCCGCCGCGCCTGGCCCGGCAACGGGCGCGTCGACGAGGTGCATGTGCATCTTCTGGCGTCGACGCGCAAGTCGATTGAAAAAGTCATCGAAGACCTGCGCGCCGCGCACGATCTCTCAAAAGTCTGAAGTCTTCCCGCTTGTCCGGGCGCGAACGCGCCTCAGTCAGGCGTCCGGCCCCCGTGGCACCAGCACCGGCCCCGGGGGCACCGGCCCGCTCGGCGCGAGGGCGCCGTCGGCGTCGTGCTGCTCATCACCCGCAAGCGGCGGGCAGAACACACTTAGAATATGCAGATTCGTCCCGGCGGTAAGCAGGTGCCGGTCTTCGGGGCCGACGCAGTAGAGACAATGCGGCGCAAGCTCCCAGACCTCGCCGGTCGTGCGGTCTTCGACCCGGCCGCTACCGGCGATAATGTAGTTGGCTTCCCAGTGGTGTTTGTACCAGAGTTCCGCCTCGGTCCCCGCGTCCAGGCGAACGTCCGACAAACTGAAACCCATCTGGTCGTGTGCGGTGATCATGCGGATGCTGCGCGCCTTGCCGTTTGCCACCACAATCTCGCGCCCCTCCTCACGCAACTCGGCGGTGCGGCGCACGAACATACGCCCGTCATTGGGCGGCACCGGCCCACTCGCCGCATAGGCGCCGTCTTCGTCATGCGCTTCATCGCCGTGCAGCGCCGGGCAGAAAACGCTGATATGGCTTGCTTCGTCGGGCACGGCGAATGTGTGGCGGTCCTTCGGGCCGACCTGATAGGCCTCGCCCGGCCGCACGGTTACAAGATCTCCCGACGTCAGGTCCGCGATTTCGACCAGCCCTGAGAATATGTAGTTCGCTTCCCAGTGGTTCTTGTACCAAAGAGAACCGGGCTCCAGCGTCCGGGAGCGGTTGAGATGCAACGAGAACCCCATACCGTGTTCGGCGGTGAGATAGCGCGCCGATTGAACCAGCCCATCCCTTATCGACCGGACGCGGCCCGCCGCCTCGATATCGGCCAGTGTGTAAACGAACATATGCAAGCTCCGGGTTCACTTCATCTAAGACCCGTTCACTATGCAGCCGGGCTCAATTCAGGACAAGCGCGCATGGAGCGATCGCGCCGGTCCATTAAACCTCCCGCTCTAGCCGTACATTCGCGCCCGGACGCGCCGGTTGACCTCGGCCAGTTCGCGCGCATCGATCCCCACCTCGTGGAGATGGCAGACTGTGTTGTGGAGATATTCGGGGTTTTTGCCGGAACTGCCGCGTCCGTTGAGAACAAGCTCCGCCAGCGTGTCGATCGGAAGCCGTCCCGCATACTGCTCATGCGTGCGGTCGGCAATGTAGCAGACAGCTTCGACCTCGCCGCCCTCGCCTTCCAAAAGCTGAATGCGCCTGCGCGTCTCGAGGTAAACCGCCGTCGGCAGTTCGCGGGCGCGCAGATAGGCCATTACTTCCTTGCGCCGCGCCTGCGCCACGCGATAAGCCGTGCCGACACAGGAGCCGCCGCGATCAAGGCCGAGCACCAGCCCGGGGCGCTCCTCCGTGCCACGGTGAACATAGGAGTAGATGCAAAGGCTGCGGTGAAGCCCGTGGATCCTCGCCCGCGACCGCGCCTCGAACTCAAACCCCGGCCGCCACATCAACGAACCGTACCCGAAGACCCACAGCGCCATCCTTGCTCCTCAGCATTGCTCCATTGTGTCGATCCAACCTGTACCCTCAACGCGGCAAAGCTGGTAGAAGATGCACATGCAGAAGTCCCGTCCAGTCTGGCTGATCGCCTTACCGCTCGCGGCAGTGCTGGTCATTGCCGTCGGCTGGTCGCTCTTTTGGTACATCGCGGCGGAGAATGCAAAGCTCAGATTCGCGCAGGCGCAAACCGATGCCGAAACCGCCGGCCGGGAAATCGACTGCCGCGACGCCAGCTGGGGCGGTTTTCCCTTCCGCATTTCCCTTGAGTGTTCCAGCGCCCGCTTCGGCCTCGCCGGAGATGGCCGCGTCAAAACCATCGACACCGGCGCGTTATCCGCCGTGGCGCTGGCTTACCGGCCCTGGCACGTCATCGCCGAGATCGCCGGCCCGATCACGATTGCCGCGGAAGGGCCGAACACGGGCCATTTGAGCATTCAAACACCATCGGCGCCGGTACGCGTCAGCATCGTGTTGCAGGACTGGCGTCCCGATCAGGTTTCCGTGCTTGCCGAAGACATCAACGGCACAGTTGATCTGACACTCATCGGCGCACCGCAAACCGACGCTCTCGACTTCGCCGCCCAACGGGTGAATATTCACGCCCGCGCCGCCGCCGCGCCGCAGGCCGGTGCGGTACCCATCGATATCGCCGCGCGCCTCGATGAAATCACCTCGCAGCCGGCAGCCCTCGCGCGTATTGGCGAGGAGACCCTGCGCATCGCCACACTGCAGTTCGACGCACATCTGACAGAGGCGCCGACCAGCAGCTTTGCAAGCTTCTCCGACGCCGCCCGACGCTGGCAGCAGAGCGATGGCAGGCTCACGGTCAATGTGCTGCGCTTCGACAGCAACATCATTTCAACCAGCTCGGCCGGTGAAATTCGCATCGACGAAGAAGGCCGCCTGAACGGCGACCTGACAACGGCGGTGCGCGGTTTCGACGCCTTTCTGGCCCGCCTGAGGGACGCAGGCATCGTCGGCAGCGAAGAGGCAGCGGCAGCGGAGACCATCATGATCGTGCTTGCCAAAGCGGTCGGCGATCCGGAGAACCCGGCGCTTGAAATCCGCACCGACCTGAAGAAGGGCCGCTTCTATTTCGGCCCCTTCAAGATCACGACGCTTGCACCTCTGTTTTAACCGCCAGGGAGAGGCAGAAAGCCCATGGTCGCCATAAAGACATCGATCAGCACACTCGCTGCAGCCCTGTTTGTGCTCATCGCCGCATCCGCATCGGCTCAGGAAGGCATCGAGCGCACCGAGCTTCGCCGCACCGACCTCACCGGCACGGACAACACGATCGTTGTCGTGACCGAGATCGTCGCCCAGCCCGGCGCCTTCATGCCGCGCCACATCCACCACGGCGATGAGTTCCTTTACATCCTTGAAGGCGGGTCGACCCAGGCTCCCGGAGAAGAGCCGAGCACCGTGCCCGCCGGCGCCACTATACATTTCCCGCGCGGCATGCCGCATGGCGGCTTCATCGTTGTCGGCGACGCTCCGCTTAAAGTGTTGACCGTGCACGTTGTCGATAAGGATAAGCCGATTGCCGAACCGGTCGAGTAACGATCAGGACGATCCCGTCGGATCGCCTCGGCGGCCGAAATCCGGTACCGCCTCGTCCTGACCCGCATCGATAATCGAACGGCGGATTTCGCGGGTCCGCGTGAACCAGTCGAAGAGCGCATCGCCCTCGCCACGGCGGATTGCCCGCTGCAATGCGGTCAGGTCCTCGTTGAACCGGCCGAGCATTTCCAGCACAGCTTCCTTGTTGGTCAGGAACACATCGCGCCACATCACCGGATCGGAAGCGGCGATACGCGTGAAGTCGCGAAATCCGGCGGCGGAGTATTTGATCACCTCGGACTTTGTCACCTCTTCAAGGTCGGCGGCCGTGCCGACGATATTGTAGGCGATGAGGTGCGGCAGGTGGCTCACCACGGCAAGCACCAGGTCGTGATGTTCCGCCGTCATGATGTCGACGCTGCTGCCACATGCCTTCCAGAAGGCTTCAAGTTTCGCTACCGCCGCCTGGTCGGCGCCTTTGAGCGGCGTCAGAATGCACCAGCGCCCGTCGAAGAGTTCCGCAAACCCCGACTCGGGCCCGCTTTGCTCGGTGCCCGCGACGGGATGGCCTGGAATGAAGTGAACGCCGTCCGGCACATGCGGTGTCACCTGCTCTATGATGTGACCCTTGACCGAGCCCACGTCCGTGAGGATGGCGCCTTCGGCAAGATGCGCTGAAATCTGCGCCGCCAGCGGCCCGAACGCGCCGACCGGCACACACAGAATGACAAGGTCAGCGCCGCGCACCGCCTCTTCGGGCGTTTCGTGGATGCTGTCGACAAGGCCGATATCGGCCGCCGTCTTGCGGGTTTCAGAGCTGCGAGCATGGCCCGCAATGTGGCCTGCGAGCCCTTCGCGGCGCATCACATGGCTGATCGAGGAGGCAATCAGTCCGAGCCCGATCAGGGCAACCCGTTGGAACATTGGCGTCGACATCTGTGTCAGCCCTTCCGGTCCAGGAATTCGCCAAGCGCGGCGACCATGCCCCGGTTCGCAGCCTCGCTGCCCACCGTCATTCGAAGCGCGTTGGGCAGACCGTAATTGTCGAGCCGGCGCAGGATGAAGCCACGCTCTACCAGAAACGCATCCGCCTCGCTCGCCCGCTTGCCGTCTTCATCGGGCAGGTGGACAAGCAGAAAGTTGCCGACGCTCGGTGTAACCTTCAGGCCAAGCCGTGCAAACTCGCCTTCAAGCCAGCCAAGCCAGTGTGAATTGTGCTCTACGGAGTTCTCCACATGCGCCCGGTCGTTGATGGCGGCCACGCCCGCGGCAATCGCAGCGGCATTGACATTGAACGGCCCGCGAATTCGGTTCAGCACACCGACCACGTGTTCTGGCCCGTACATCCACCCCAGTCGAAGCGCCGCCAGACCGAATATTTTGGAGAACGTACGCATCATCACGACATTGTCGAACTGCGACACGAGCTCGATGCCCGCCTCATAGTCGTTGCGGCGCACATATTCCGCATAGGCCGCGTCCAGCACCAGCAGCACATCGGCTGCGAGCCCGGCATGCAGGCGGCGCACCTCGTCTATCGGCACATAGGTGCCGGTCGGATTGTTCGGATTGGCGAGAAACACGACCCGTGTGCGCGGGCTGACGCAGGCGAGGATCGCATCGACGCTTGCGGTGAGATCGTCTTCTTCAGCAACAACCGCGGTCGCACCGTTTGCGGCAATCGCAATCGGGTAAACGAGAAACCCGTGCGTCGTGTAGATCGCCTCATCGCCCGGGCCGAGATAGGCCTGTGCGACAAGCGACAGCAGTTCATCGGAGCCCGCCCCGCAGACGATCCGCTCAGCGCTTAAGCCATAGCGTTCCGCAATCGCGGCGCGCAGATCCGTGGCGCTGCCATCGGGATAGAACTCAAGCGTCTCCGAAACCTCACCGTATGCCAACTTGGCAGCATCGGACGGGCCAAGTGGCGTCTCATTCGACGACAGTTTGTGCAGGGTGACGCCTTCCGGCCCCTTGCTCTTGCCCGGCACATACATCGCTATGCCGAGAATGCCCGGTTGCGGCTGGGGATGTTGTTCACTCACGTCACGTCTCCAAGCTCGATTGGATTGGGAAAACCGCCGAGATGCCGCACGCCTTCCGCAAGGCGGGCATCGTCCGCGGCAACAAATTCTTTAAGCCTCAAAACCTGCCATTGCGCGCCCGCCGCCTCGCAGGCGCCGTGGGGTGTGGCAGTGCCCTCCACGCCGCCGGGAACCGCCGCGTCACCGCGCACGGCGATCAGCGTGGTGTCATCGCCCGACGCTTCAAACGGTGCCTTGCCGGCGACATAAGCCCGCTCGCCGTTGCCCGCCGCCCACACCGGCAGTTGCGCGATGACGCGCACATCCGCGCCGCCGTGCTCGATCAGCGCCGCATAGGCATCCGGTGCGGCAGGCAACACGCCGATATCGGAATTGCCTTTGGCGACCGCATCGACCACATCGACGACCGTCGGCTGCTCGACAATAGGCGCCAGCGAACCGAAGCGCCGGCGTATCAGGTCGTGATAGGCAAGCGCCTTTGCACTTTCCGGCCGGTGCACCCGCAAAACGCTTTGCAGCTGCGTCGCCGCCGCCATGATTTCACACCAGATGCCGATCAGCGTCACCGGCGGAACACGCCCCTCGTTCTGGGTGAGCAGGCGCTTGAGAATACGCGCTTCGCGGGCCGGGCGCATGGCTGGCGCAGCGCCTGAACCCGCGTCGAGACCTTTCAGCGCCTTGACTTCCGCAACGAGGGAAAACCGCTCGCCCAGCAAGCGCTCGATGTCATCGTCTAGCGCATCGATCCTGTCGCGCACGGCGGCCAGCCCGGCAGAGTTTTGAGTGTCGGTTACCATCGCGGAATACTGTCCAAGACGCCCGGCTTCAAGGGCGTTATCAAATTGCCTTACAACCTGCGGAAAGCCCGGCTATTCATACGGCCCGGGCTTGTTAAAATCAAAGAAAACATTGACATGGGGCAATGGCGCACCCTAGCTATCTACGCTCTGCCGCCGCCGGAACCGAACCGGTGGCGTGCGAACCGCGGACCATCAGCGCAACCGGACGGCGCCACGTACCCGGACAATTGGCGTGCTGCGTAACGGCACAGGATGAATGAGCACAGCTAGGAAAAAACCTGAACCGGGCACCGAGATCAATCTCGATGATCTGCCGTGCAATTTCGCACGCTTTGGCAAGGATCAGCCGCTTGAGCTCGACTGCGGGCTGAAGCTGAAGCCTTTGACCATCGCTTATGAGACGGTGGGCACGCTCAATGCCGACAAATCGAACGCGATATTGATCTGCCATGCGCTAACCGGCGATCAGTTTGTCGCCTCAACGCACCCGATCACCGGCAAAGGCGGCTGGTGGGAAATGGTTGTCGGCCCCGGCAAGCCGATCGATACGGACCGCTTCTTCGTTATCTGCTCGAATGTTCTGGGCGGCTGCATGGGCACCACCGGACCTGCCTCGATCAATCCGGAGACCGGCGAGCCCTACGGGCTGAAGTTCCCTGTCATCACGGTCTCCGACATGGTGCGCGCCCAGGCGATGCTCGTCGATCATCTGGGCATTGAAAGCCTTCTGTGCGTAACCGGTGGATCCATGGGCGGCATGCAGGTGCTCGAGTGGCTCGCCAAATACCCCGAGCGCGTACACTCGGCGATCCCGATTGCCGCGGCCGCCAAACATTCCGCCCAGAATATTGCCTTTCACGAGGTTGGCCGCCAGGCGATCATGGCCGATCCGGAATGGCACGGCGGCGACTACGCCCGCCACCAGACGAGCCCCTCCGCGGGTCTTGCGGTAGCGCGCATGGCAGCCCACATCACCTATCTGTCGGAAGCGGCACTCCACACCAAGTTCGGCCGCAACCTGCAGGATCGCGAGCAGCTGACCTACGGTTTCGACGCGGATTTTCAGATTGAAAGCTATCTGCGCTATCAGGGCTCGACCTTCGTCGACCGCTTCGATGCCAACGCCTATCTCTACCTGACGCGGGCCATGGACTATTTCGACCTCGCCGCCGACTTCGGTGAAAATCTCGGGGCCGCGTTTCAGGCTGCCGACAGCCGGGTCTGTGTCGTTTCCTTTACCAGCGACTGGCTGTTCCCGACTTCTGAAAATCGTGACGTTGTGCGCGCCCTCAACGCGGTTGCCGCCAATGTAAGCTTCGTTGAGATCGAATCCGATAAAGGCCACGACAGCTTCCTGCTCGACATGCCGGAAATGTTCGATGTGATGACCGGCTTTATCGACGCCGCCGCCAACCGTTGCGGCCTGTAACGCAAACCAGAGATTATTCAGTGGACGACCTCGCCTCTCCAATCCCGACCGGCAGCCGCGTCGATTTTCTCGTCATCGCGGAGATGATCGAGGAAGGCGCGCGCGTACTCGATGTCGGGTGCAGCGACGGCGCCCTGTTGAAGCTGCTCACCGAAGAACGCAATGTCGACGGACGGGGCATCGAAATATCCCAGTCCGGCGTCAACAGATGCGTCGCACGCGGTCTCTCGGTCGTTCAGGGCGATGGCGACACCGACCTCGCCTACTATCCCGACGGCGCTTTCGACTACGTCATCTTGAGCCAGACCGTGCAGGCCATGAAACAACCGGTGCCGACCCTGCACCAGGCATTGCGCATCGGCCGCCACGTCGTCGTTTCGTTCCCGAATTTCGGCTACTGGAAGATCCGTTTCCAGGTCGGTGTGCAAGGCCGAATGCCGATGACCGACACCTTGCCGGTCTACTGGTACGAGACACCCAACATCCATTTCTGCACGGTCAGGGATTTCGTCGAAATGTGCACCGCGCAGAACATCGTCGTGCGCAAACAGATCGCGCTCAATCATCACGGGCGGCGCGTCAAACTCGGCGGCGGCCTGCGCATCGCCAACCTGTTCGCCGAACAGGCGGTGCTGCTGCTGTCGCGGTAACATGCGCCATCACTCGTCCAAAGCCTGCATACCGTCTTCGCCGCCAAGCTTCGGCAGGTCGTCGTTGACCTCCGTCCATTCAGCGCGGGAGTCGTAATACCAGTGCGCCTCCGGGTCGCGGTCAATCGGACCATGCAGCGATGCCAGCGTAACGTCGATGAACTCCAGCTCGGTCTGGCAGAACAGCTGGCTCCCGCAAATACGGCAGAACTGGCGCGTGCCGTTTTCCGAACTTCGATAAACCGCGATGTCGCCGGCCCCTTGCGTGATCCGCAACCGCTCCGGCGGCACCGCCGTCCAGGTCACAAAACTCGCGCCGTGCGGCCTGCGGCACATGGAACAATGGCAGTGGCCGCAAAACACCGTCGGCAGTTCGATTTCAAACGCCACTGCCTCGCAGAAGCAGCTGCCCTTTACGATTGAATCCGTCATGGACATTCTCCAGATTGCCGGCACCAAAGGCCGCAACAGGCTTACCGCACCGGCCGCCGACTGTCTGCACAGACTTCAAATCGGCCGAAAACTCACTATATTAGCTGTCAGGTCCAATCGTAATCGAGAGGCCCAGGTTATGCTATCCAGATCGAAACACCGCCGCGAATATGTCGCCGACCGGATTGTCGCAAGCCTCAATGAGCCGGCCAACGACCCGCGCGAAGCCACCATCCCCGAACGTGCCACGACAGAAACAGGTCCCGGCCGCGCGCCCGTGCATCAGGCGCTCGTCACATGGGGTCTCATCGCCGCTTTTGTGGCCGTCCCGGTGGCAATCTACCTCTACATGGTAAGCGCCTAGAGGCGTCCCGCGCCAATACATCCCGAAAACATCCCGGCGCATCTTCGCGACATCCCGGGACTGGCCCGGGATCCAGGGGCTGAACAGCACGGTCGTGCATGACCGGCCCAAACCCCGATTCCTGAGGCCCGAATCTTGGGCCCCGGGGCGAACCGGAACGCTTGAGAAATCTACCGGCGCGCGTGCCTGTCTTTGCGGCTTGAGGGCGCGACCGCACCGGTATTCGGCGCCAGCACCGGACGCAGCCGCCCGCCGAACCTTTTCAGGCCTTTTTGCGGCACCGTCGCGTAGACCTGTTTCGTCGCCTCGACGATCAGCACACCGGCAAATCCCGGCCACAGCCACAGCCCGATACGCTCCCACGCGGCCGCCGAGCGGCGCAGGAACCCGCGGTTGATGGGCGGCATGAACAGCGCCGCCGACCAGCCGCTCGGGTCGAACATCGCATCGCGCAGAATATTGCGGAGCTGGCCGCGCGAAAACGGCCGCCCGTGGCCGAATGGCGTTGTGTCGCGCCGCGCCCAAAGCCCGCGCCGGTTCGGCACCACAATGATGACGCGCCCGCCCGGATCGAGCACCCGCCACACCTCGCGCAGCGTGTGCTGCAGGTGATTAGTGAACTCAAGCCCGTGCACGATAAGCGCCACATCGATGGAACTGTCCGGCAGCGGCAGTTCGTCCTCGTCGACCAGTGCCGTCAGATTGCCGCCCGTACGCGGCCAGCGCACAACGCCTTGCTGCGCCGGCATGAAGCCGTAAACGGCAAGCGCTTCGTCGCGCCAGCCGTCGAAATAAGGCGTCGCATAGCCAAGCCCCATGACGCGCCGGCCCTTAAGGTTCTTCACGCGCACGCGAATGCGGTGCGACACCAGCTTGCGTGCCACCACGCCCAACGGGTCGGCATAGAATTCGCGGAGATCGTAGACGTCCATGGGGTGCGCTGCAGGTTGCCGGGTTCGTTGAGGATTCGCACACGCAGTCTACCGCGAAGGAGCCGTTCGGAACAGGGTGGGATCAAGCGGCAACCCTCCTCACAAACATCTGATTTCCCTCCCTACCGCGCCCGTGCGACCTGTTCCCGCCGCGTTACACCAAAACGTCATGCGCGGGCTTGCCTGCCCCCGGCTTGATCGGGGGATCCGCGCATCTCCATCGGAACGCCTGAGCGGGTGCGGGAGATCACCGGGTCGAGCCCGGTGATGACGACTGAAGGGCCCGGTGATGACCAATTGAGTAGTAACGGGCAATGCCCAGACCGGCCCGGCGGGTCGCGTGCATCCGGCACCTCGCGCCGTCTCACACACCGGGAAGGCCGTTTGCGTTTGCGGGGGTTACGCGGGACGCTGGGGCGTACGTTCTGGCGGAAGATTGTTCCACTTTGGGGGGAACCACGTGCCGTTGACCGAGATTATTGCGTCGCTGACCGGCGACTACTGGTTCATATTCTTCATTGCCTTCTGCATCGCCACCACGGCGATGGCGTCGGGCATCGAGGGCGCGGCATTTTTCGCGCCGATCTTTATTCTGTTTCTCGGCCTGCCGACGGATGTATCGATCGGCACCGGCCTGATTACGGAAGTGTTCGGCTTTACCTCCGGCCTTGCCGCCTACAGCTACCGCAAGCAGATCGACTTCAAACTGGGGCGGGCGATCCTGCTGGCGACGGTTCCGCTGGCCATTGTCGGCACGGTTCTGTCGTTTGTCTCGCCGCCGCTCCTTTTGAAAGGCGTGCTGGCGGTCCTGTTGTTTCTGCTGGCGTTCGAAGTCCTGCGCTCGCTTTGGGAAAAGCGTCACGCGGACCCGGTGCCGGACGGAGAAAAAGACCGCGAGATCACCGACCGCTGGGGCCATGTGACCCGCTACAAAAGCCCTGACATCCGCCAGGGCCGCATCATCACCGCCATCGGCGCCATGTTCATCGGGCTGGTGTCCATCGGCCAGGGCCCGTTCAACGCCTATTTTCTCGTCGAGAAAAGCCACATTCCCCCGAAGGTGGCGACCGCGACCGGCGTCTTCATCGTCGTCGTCACGGCGCTCGTTGCCGCCATCGGCCACCTGATCCGGTTTCTCTATATCGGGCCGGAAGCCATCGTGCCCGTCGCCAATCTGGTGATCTTCACCGTGCCCGCCGTCATGATGGGCGGCGTCTTCGGCACCTGGGTCGGCAGCCGCATGCCGACGCTCTATCTGAAATACGCGTTTGTCGTAATCTTCGGACTGGTTGCCGCCGGCATGCTCTATGAGGTCATTAGCAAATCGTTCTGAAGTGCCGGACAATAGGCGCGGCTACAACCCCTCGCGATGCCGCGACAGCCATTTGCCAAACCGCTCCCGCAACTGCTTGCGCTGACCCTCGCTTGCACAGATGACATCGAAGCCGCCGTCATAGGGCGCGAACACGGCACCGCTTGCCGCATTCACCCACACCGCGCGGTCCTCGTCATCGGCGATGGCGGCGAGCAGCGGGGCGAAGCTCTTGAACGCCCAGGGCAGGGTTTGCGCATAGAAGTCCCAGACAACCCTGTCGCCGTCCGCGTCTTCTTCCTCATAGCGCAAGGCGCGGGCGAGCCTGGGCAGCTTGCCGTACTCAATCTGTACGGTGTCGCCGGACGTTTCATAGGTGGTGTATACCAGCCAGCACGGATTGCCCTCACCGAGCACTGCGTTTCCAAGAGCGCGGGCGCGCGCTGCGATTTCGCGGTGTTCCGCTTCCGTGTCCGCATAACGCTTGGCCTCGGGGAGAGCATGAAATCTGGTCCACAGATCTGGCAGCGCCAGCCGCAGCATGTACCCGAGCGGCGGTAAGGCGCGATAGTGTGACGTCCAGAACGTTTTGAACTTGCTCATACTGCGCCCGCGCGTGTTTCCATGCCGGATTGCACCGCCATTATGAGCGGTATCATGCACTTCCCGCCCGCCGTTGTCATGGCCACCGAGCACCGAGGCGACGACATTACTCCATCGATCTGAGCCTTACCATCGCGGCGATCCCGAAGGCCGGCCCAAACGCCAGCGCGACGAACACCGCCGGCCAGCCGAAGGTCAAGGCAAACACCGGCGTAACCTGAACGGTGACGAAGGTGAGCGCGAAGCCGAGCGCGGTCTGAAATGTCATCAGGCTTCCCGCCTGCTCGGGCGGTGAGGCATCGGCGACAAGCGCTGAAAACTGCGCGCTGTCTGGAACGATGGCGGCGCCCCAGAGGACAACGACGGCGAATGTGATCCACACCGGCCCGCCGAACGTCGCCGCCGCGGCAACCGCCGCCGACCCGCTGAGCGCCATGGCAATAATCGTCACCTCCGCCTTGCCGATCCTGTCGGCGACGCGGCCCGCCAGCGCACACGCGATACCGCCGGCACCGATGGCCGTGAAGGCGGTGATCTTGGCAAGGCGCTCCGCTTCGAGCTCCGGCAGCGTTGCTCCGTAGGAGGCCGCCGCCGCAACGGCAATCCACGCCCACATCGCATAGAGTTCCCACATGTGCCCGAGATATCCCGCATAGGCGAGCCGCACGCGGCGGTTCGTCCACGCCGCGGTAATGACGCGCGGATCGAACTTTGCCGCAACACCGTGATAGGGACCGAGCGATACCGCCAGGCACAGCACGCCCGCGGCTGCCGCGGCGATGGACGCAACCGCAACCGTGAACTTCCAGTCGGCACCGCCGGTGAGAGCAATGAGATGCGGTGCCGCCGAGCCGAGCGTCAGCGCACCGACCAGCGCGCCGACCAGAAACCCGCGATCCTCGCGCCCCCATCCGACAACGATCTTCATGCCGACGGGATAGACGCCGGCAAGCAGAGCGCCGGTGGCGACACGTGCGGCGATCGCCGCGATGCCGCCGGGCACCGCAATCAGCAGAACCGCATTGACGAGGCCCGCGCCAATCGCGCAAGCGGCAAACACCCGGCGCGGATCGAAACGGTCGGCCAGCCCGAGGATCGCCGATGTGAGCGCACCAATCACAAAGCCCGCCTGAACGCCGCTCGACAGGGCGGCCTGCCGGAAGGGCGAAACCTCCACCTCGCGCAGCATGTCGGGAAGAATCGCGGCGGAAACGAACCACAAAGCCATCGCCGCCACCTCGGCAATCAGAAGCAACCCGATTGAGCGGAACTTCATCTGCCGGCGCCGATCGGGATCGTTTTGCAGGGGCGTATGGTCATGAAGCACAATGTGCTTCAATTCTTAACGGCGCAACGGTCGGGACCCCTCATCCCACAATGCGGAATCGCCCGCCATTTTCCCGCGCCTCCTCTGTTAAACCCCGTCCCATACGCGCCAGGAGACGCATATGGGGCCAATTGCGCCGCATTTGCCAAACCTCCCGGCCGTTCAGGGGAATATTTTGCGCGCTTAATCGTTGGGCGAACGGGCCATCGCGGCCTGTGACGCTCGGAGTCCGGGAGGGCGCGACAATGCTTGAGCGAGTTGGCGAGGGGACCGAAGCCATGACGAACATCGACGACCTGAAGGCGCAGCGCGAAGCATCTCTTGCCGCAACGGCCGGGGGAGTTCCTGCAAGGACATCCAATCCGTTTTTCGGCGTTGGCCCGATCACCGATCTCACCACCGATGAGGTGGATGCGCGCCTGACCCGCCTTGAGTTCGATGCGTGGCTGGAAGCCAACTACCGCAAGGTCAATGACAAGGGCGAAAGCATCGGGCCGTTCACAACGGCCGAGATCGGACGCTCCATGCACCGCGGCTACCCGGCCGACAAAATCCTTCTCGACATGATGCGCGAGATCCACCGTTATTTCGGCTTCCCCAAGGCCAACAAAATGGCGGTCGGGCTTGGCGGCGGCCACAGCGGCTTCACGGTCGGCGTCCTGCATCTCGTCAATGCGAACGATGCAAGCCAGCACGCCTTCGTCGACACGCCAACGCCGGAATCCGAAGCCGCGCAGGTCGGCGGCTTTTTCCGCCAGTCCTGGGGCGCGCAGCTCATCGAGATGCAGCGCTTTGCCGCAAACGGCGACGAGGCACGCATTCACTTCGCCGACGACGAAGGAACAATCCCGGACGCCGATGCGTTGGAAGCGATGGGCGTCAAACTGTTCGTAGGCGTTGGTCACGAAACCACCGGCGCCACCACGTATACGGATGGCGACATCGAGAACCTGATTGCCTGGATCGACCGCGACCCGGAAAACCATCACGCGGTTATCGACGGCACGTCGATGCTCGGCGCGATGCCATGGTCAAGCGATCTCATCGCACAGTTCACGGCCAAATGCTGCATGTTCATGCCGTTCCAGAAGGCCATTGGCGGCATTTCTGGCTACTTCGTCATGACCATGACACCGCAGGCGCTTGAGCTGATCGAAGCCAACCAGAAGAACCCGTCCTGGGCGATCCCGCGCCAGCTCAAGATGGCGGTGCCGCTCGATGCCAAGCGCCCCTTGAGCGGCGGCAGCAGCACAGCACTGGGGCCGATATACGATCCGGCCGAAGAGCGCATGCTGGGTGGTATTGTCAACACCTACTCAACGCTTGCATTTGCGGAGACAACTTTCGGATTGCTGCGGGTTGAGCGCAAGATCGGCTCCGTCGACGAGATGAACAAGCGCTCCGTGACAAACCGCCAGGCGATCAACGACTGGGTCGCGGCCAATCCGCTGTTCGAACTGGGCGTCGCCAAAGAGGACCGCCGCGGCGCCGCGGTGACACTGCTCAGGGTCAATGACGCCGGCATATCCGATGCCGACCTGCATGCACGCGTCATTGCCCGCTCCAAGCAGGTCCTGGCGTATGAGGGCGTAACCCATCCCAATGGCGATTATGAGAGCGGCCTCGATGTTGCGCGCTACGTGAACGCGTTTCCGGGAACGCCGGGCGACTATCGTGCCTGGATCGGCGGCATCAGGCCGGTCGATGACATCACAGCCCTGCTCAACAATCTCCAATACGCTTACCACCGGGCCAAAATCATCGTCCTGGAAGAGGTGCTTGCCGAACTTGGGGAAACCTTCCCGTCGCAATCTGCCGCCTCTGACGGGCCAGGGCGCAAGGACGATCCGGCGCGCGCCTACAAAGTGCTCATCGCCGATCTTGTCGGACTGCGTTTCGACGCCGCCGGCGAGCCCGACCACTCCGAAATACGCACCTATATTGAAGACGGCGGCGGTGTGTTCCACGAAGGTCCGATCGGCGATGAAAGTGCGCTTGAAGCGGGCCGGATCCACTTTTTCTATCAGCCGGACCTCAGCACACGCGAAGAGCTTCTGCCGCAGACCGACGGCGGCCAGTACGATGCCGTCATCGCCGCGGCGACGTTCCTTCCCGAAGAATCGGTCTTTGCCGAGGGCGGTGTGCGCATCGGCGCCGGCACCGGCAACATGGGCTCTGCCTCCTGGGGCGGCGGCAATGGCGACGGCGGTTCCGCGCCGTTGATGAACACGCCGAGCTTCAACAGCCGTGCCACTGCGCAAATGGCCATGAAGGCCTTGTTGAAAGTCCTGCCCGATCTGCCCGTCGACACGTTGCACCAGCGCGTCATCGATTGTGCATTCGATACCGGCAAGAACCTGCGGGAGTTTCCAACCGAAAAGCTCGAGGGCAAAAAGATGGCGGTTATCGGCTTCGGCAATATCGGCCGCGAAGTCGCCAAACTTGCAAAGGCCTTCGGTATGCGCGTTGCCGTGCATGCCCGGTCCCGTCACAAAGACTGGGTTGAATCGGAAGGCTTCACCTTCGCCGCAACCGCAGAAGACGCCGCAACAGGCGCCGATGTGATCAGCCCGCATACGGGGCTCGGCGCCCTGGACCCGGCAACCGGCACTTTCGCAAATGCCGGCGTTGTCGGTCAGAGCGTCATCGATGCGCTCAACGATGGCGCGGTTGTTGTCAATTACGACCGCGGCGAGGTTGTTGACTGTGCGGCGCTGGATGCAGCGCTCGCCAGCGGCAAAGTGCGTTATGCCTGCATCGATGCCGACATCTTCATCGATCAGGCGTCGGGAGAAATTTCCGGCCCGATGAAGCCCTATCTTGAAATCGAACCGGGCCACCGCGGCAAGCTTGAGCTGCTGCCGCACGCTGCCGCCGATACGGAACACCTCTCCCGTGTCGAAGGTGCCAAACAGGCGGTCGATCAAATCGTCTCGGCCATCCGTTACAAGCGTGTCGTGAACCTGAAGGGCGATCTGCCGGAGGCTTACGAGAACGCCGGTGCCCGCACCGTGGACGGCGTCGGCCGGGTAACCTCGGGCCGCCTCGCCGAAACGGCCGGCAATGACGATGCCATCGCACATCTGCGCCAGACCGCGGAGCGCATGGCGGCTATCTGGGGCGCCATTTCGGCGATCAACGATCCTGACCGACGCGCCGACCTGCTGGCACGTTACGGTGACGATCTCATCCTCAACTCAAACCGCTACGCGGCGTTGATGGAAGAGCACGGGCTGAAGGGGCCATTCAATTAGGCAACCCTTTTCACTTGACGCGCGATGGCGTGTATAAAGCGCTCCTCAACGGGAAAATCCCAGCTCAGGAGCACTTGCCATCATGTCCGTTCTGGAAATCCACCAGTTCCCCTGCCTCAGCGACAATTACGGCGTTCTAATTCACGACGCCGAACAGAATCTGACCGCATCGATCGACACGCCCGAGGTGGGGCCGATAGAGCGCGCGCTTAGCGAAAAAGGCTGGACGCTCACGCACATCCTGAACACCCACCACCATGGCGATCACACCGACGGCAATGTCGAGCTGAAGCGGAAGACCGGCTGCACTATCGTCGGCCCGCGGCCGGAGGCAAGCAAGATTCCGGGCATCGATATCGAAGTGGGCGATGGCGAAGTTTACGAGTTTGGCGGCCACGCCGCGCAGGTTATCGAAACCCCCGGCCACACGCTCGGCCACATTGCCTATTATTTCGCTCAGGATGAGGTTGTGTTCGTCGGCGACACGCTGTTCGCGCTGGGGTGCGGGCGCGTGTTTGAAGGCACCTACGAACAGATGTGGGATTCCCTGCAGAAACTGATGGCCCTGCCGCCGGAAACGACCGTTTACTGCGGCCACGAATACACCCAGGCCAATGCCAACTTCGCCCTCACCATAGAGCCCGACAACGCAGATCTCGTGGCGCGTGCGAGCGATATCGCCGACAAGCGTTCACGCGGTGAGCCAACTGTGCCGACCACTCTTGAGCTCGAACTGCGCACCAACCCGTTCCTGCGCGCCGCAAGCCCCGGCGTTCAGAAGGAACTGCGTATGGACCAGGCCATGCTTGGCGAGGTGTTCGCCGAAGTTCGCCGCCGCAAGGACAACGCGTGACGCAAACCCTAAGAGCAGTCATGCGTCGAGCCCGGCGCCTGGCAATCGGCCCGCTCACTCGGCGCCGGGACACTGGTGTGGTGCACCGTGTCGGCGGGCCTTGAATTCGCAGGCTTAGCTGGCGCCGCCGAACTGGCGACCGCGAGGCTGATACGAGCCCCGCGTCAACCTGACATGTACTGACCGCCGTTGATGGAAAGCACCGAACCGGTAACAAAACCGGCTTCGTCGCGCGCCAGATAGACAACCGCATCGGCGATCTCGTCCGCCTCGCCAAGCCGTCCCACCGGGATGCCGGCAACAATGCTTTCCAGCACCTTTTCCGGCACCGCGGCAACCATTTCGGTATTGATGTAGCCGGGACAGATGCAGTTGACCGTAATGCCCTTGCGGGCACCTTCCTGAGCCATCGCCTTGGTAAAGCCGATGACGCCGGCCTTGGCGGCGGAGTAGTTCGACTGACCCATCTGACCCTTCTGGCCGTTGATCGATGAAATGTTGACGATGCGCCCGAAATTGCGCTCGCGCATGCCCTCGATCACCGGGCGCGTCATATTGAAGAGGCTGTCGAGGTTGGTCCGGATGACCGCCGACCATTGCTCTTCGCTCATGCGGTGCAGTACGCCATCGCGGGTAATGCCGGCGTTGTTGACCACAATTTCGACAGGACCAAGATCCGCCTCGATTTGAGCCAGCCCGTCGGAGCACGACTGGAAACTCGAAACGTCCCATTTGTAGACCGCAATTCCGGTCTCTTTCTTGAACGCGGCAGCCGCCTCGTCATTGCCCGCATAGTTTGCCGCAACCGTAAAACCGGCCGCCTGCAAACCCTTGGAGATCGCCGCGCCAATACCGCGCGTGCCACCTGTAACCACTGCTGTTCTTGCCATAACCATCCCTTCAAGCGCCGCGAACCTCGTCGCTGCACCTCCCAAACATCAAATTGTGTGTTGCGCGCCGGGTCAATTGTCCCTTCGGACAATAACCCGGAAAACCCCTGAACTCAGTCGCGCCTGACCTGGCCGAAGCCGAAATCAGTCGCGTTCGACGCACATGGCGATGCCCATGCCACCGCCGATGCAAAGCGTCGCGAGACCTTTTTTGGCGTCACGTCGCTTCATTTCATGGAGCAGCGTCACCAGCACCCTCGCGCCCGACGCGCCGATCGGGTGACCGAGCGCGATCGCGCCACCGTTCACATTGACGTTGTCGGTATTCCAGCCCATGTCCTTGTTGACGGCGGTGGCCTGTGCGGCGAACGCCTCGTTGGCTTCAACCAGATCGAGATCGTCAACGCTCCAGCCAGCCTTCTCAAGTGCCTTTTTCGACGCCGGGATGGGACCGGTTCCCATGATTGCAGGATCGACACCAGCCTGCGCCCACGATACCACGCGTGCCAGCGGTTCAATGCCGCGCTTTTCAGCTTCTGCCGCGCTCATGAGCACGACCGCTGCCGCACCGTCATTGATACCGGAAGCGTTTGCTGCCGTAACCGACCCGTCCTTGGCAAAGGCCGGGCGCAGCTTCTGCATGCCCTCCATCGTGGCACCGTGGCGGATATACTCGTCGTCTTCGACGACAATGTCGCCCTTGCGGGTCGAAATCGTAACAGGCGTAATTTCTTCCTTGAACTTGCCGGCCTTCTGCGCAGCTTCAGCCTTGTTCTGCGAGGCAACCGCAAATTCGTCCTGAACCTCACGTGTAATCTGCCACTGCTGCGCAACATTCTCTGCCGTGTTGCCCATGTGATAGCCGTTGAAGGCATCCCACAGACCGTCCTTGATCATCGTGTCGGTGACTTCGTAATTGCCCATCTTCTGGCCGTTGCGCATATGCGAACAATGCGGCGCCTGGCTCATGCTTTCCTGGCCGCCGGCCACCACGACATCGGCGTCGCCATTGCGGATCTGCTGAAACCCGAGCGCCACCGCGCGCAGGCCCGAGCCGCACAGCTGATTGACGCCCCAGGCCGGGCTTTCTACCGGAATACCGGAATTGATTGATGCCTGCCGGGCCGGGTTTTGCCCCTGGCCTGCCGTCAGGATCTGACCCATAATGACTTCGTCGACGTCTGACGGATCGATCTTCGCGCGGTCCATGGCCGCCTCGATGGCAACCTTGCCGAGGTCATGCGCCGGAACCGTGCTCAGCGCACCGTTGAAAGTCCCAACCGGCGTGCGTGCCGCTGCGGCAATGACGATATCGCCTTGTGAATTTGACATGTGCTTTGCTCCCTAAACAAATGCTGCGCCAGCGAACTGCGGCGCACTGCCGATCAAGCCGGCACGCGTGACCCTTGAAACCCTGAACCGAACCATACATGACCGGGCCACGGTCCTGCACTCCCCGGTAACATAGTCACGACCTCATTATTGTGCAACTGCTAAATGTCATGTTGCGATGCACAATAAGTCGTATATCGCCACCCTTGCGGCGAGTGTTCGCGGCAAGCGTCCTGAAAAATATTTACGCCAATTCGATTCCGCACTTGCGTTCATCATCTCGCACACGCAAAAATGTCTTCAAACACGGCCCCGCATAGCAATGCCGGGCTCGGTCCTGAACGAAAGGGAACCTCTGTGGCCACGAAACAGGACAACGATCGCGAGCCGATCACCATCAAGAAATACGCAAACCGGCGTCTCTACAACACGGCGACAAGCACCTACGTCACGCTTGAGGACCTTGCCATCATGGTGAAGGAAGGCCAGGAGTTTCTGGTCTACGATGCAAAGTCCGGCGAAGACATCACGCGCTCGGTCCTCACGCAGATCATTTTCGAAGAAGAAAGCAAGGGCCAGAACCTCCTGCCGGTAGGGTTCCTGCGCCAGCTGATCAGCTTCTACGGCGACAGCATGCAGGGCCTCGTGCCAAGCTATCTCGAAGTAAGCCTTGAGACCCTGACACGTGAACAGGAACGGCTGCGCCAGCAGATGAACGATGCCTGGGGGGCAGCGCCGTTCAAGGCCATGGAAGAGCACGCGAAATCAAATCTCGCAGTTTTTGAAAAAGCACTGTCCATGTTTTCGCCGTTTGGAGCCGGCGAAGACGAGGCGCAACAGGCAACACCATCGGCACCCGAGGCTGCGGACAAGGACGACACGTCCAGCAAGGGTGACGAACTCGGCCTGCTGCGCAACCAGCTTGAGGCCATGCAAAAGCAACTGGACAAGCTGTCGAAGGGATCGTGAGAAGCGCGAGGTTTTAATTTTCTAGAGCGCGGCGAACTTCGAATCCTTGTCGGGCTGTTCTGAGGCCCAGGGCGCGTCCATTGCCGCTGCGCCGTACAGGAAACCCTGCAGGTAGTCGACCCCGAAGCTTCTCAGAAGTTCGGCGTCCTGCCGGTCCTGAACCCACTCCGCCACGGTTTCCAGCTTGAAGTTCTTCGCCAGATCGATAAGCGTACGCACGAAGAACTGATTGTCCTTGTTCTTGCACAGCTGGTCGCAGAAGCTTCCGTCGAGCTTCACCATATCGACATCCAGCATCTTAAGGTTTCGGAACGACGTGTAGCCCGCGCCGAAATCGTCGATCGCCACTTTGCAGCCTAGATCGCGAAGCTTGCTGATAAAACGCGTGCTCTCCTCAAGATCCTGCAGTGCCACGGTTTCGGTAATTTCCACCGTAAGCCGCTCGGCAATCGGGCGGTGCAGGCCCAAATGTGCGGTCAGATTGGCGAGCCAGCGCGGATCGTTTGCGGTCATGCCGGAAATGTTCAGCGACAGTCGCGCCGCGGGATGGTCGGCCAGCGCATCCAGCGCGAGTTCAAGCACGCGGTGATCGATAAGTCTGACCAGACCGAGTTGCTCCGCGACGGGAATGAAGTGGCCTGCGGAAACGATTTCGTTGTCGGGCTTGACCAGACGCAACAGACATTCATAGAGCGCCGGCTGTTCCGACTGGGCATCGACGATCGGCTGAAACGCGATTGCAAGGCGCCGGTTGTTGAGTGCGGAAATGATCTCGTCGGCGAACATGATGTTGCGCTTACGCATCGATTCGCGTTTGCCGGAGTGCTTGTAGGCCACATAGCTGTCGCGATGTTTGGACTTGGCCTGATCGAGCGCTTCCTCTGCGCGCACCATCGCCTCGTCGCAGCCGCGCGCATCCGCCGGAAGCGCCAGCGAGCCGATCGACACCGTTGCCGACACCGGCCCCGCCGCCGTTTCGATGACCGTGTCGCGCACAGAGCGCAGCAAACGGTCGGCGGCAACCTTCACATCCTGCTCGCTGCAATTGGAGAGGATGAGCCCGAACTTGTTACCTGCATACCGGCCGATCGAATCGCCCGTCCGCAAAGCCGAGCGCAGTCGCTTGCTCACAGCCGCGATCACCTGATCCGCAACATCGAACCCATAGGCATCATTGACCATTGCGAGATTATCGACCGCTGCCAGCACGAATGCACATGGCATGCGGTGCTGCTGAGCGCATTCGATCGATTCAGCGAGGCTCTCCGCCAGCCGCCCGCGGTTCATCAGACCCGTCAGAGTATCGTAATGGCTTAAATAATTGAGCTCTTGCTCACGATTGTGACGGTCTTCGATATTGCTCAGTACGCCGTAGACGCTTGCCGGCTTGCCGTCCCGTCCGGCAAACCAGCGGCCCGTGTCTTCCACCCAAATTGGCTCGCATGCATTACGGCCCTTGGGAAAAATGCGGTACTGTATTGTGAAGGGAACTCCCTCGCCCTCATCGACGCTGCCCGAACCCGTTACCGTCTCGTATCGGCTTACGATGTTTTCCGGACAGGTGATGAACGCGTAGCCGCGCCCGCTGCCAAGCGCCTCTGTGTCGGGAATACCAAGCGCAGTGGTGGCATTCCCGCTCCAGCGCAGGACATCGGTTTCTATGGTCCATTCGTAGAAAACCTGATGAACCGCCTGCACCGCCTGGCGCAGCCATCCATCGCTTCCCGCTGCCTTAACCCGCGCATCGAGCGGCAGATTCTTACTGATTTCAACGGTGTCATAACCGTCTCGCGTTTTCGGTGTTCCGGTCCCCACCGGTTCACTCGACAAGGTCAACTCCTCGCCCACGACCCACGCCTCCTGCGATCTATTCTACTGTTTTCGTTATATTCTCCGCCCCCGTTCTGGCCGGCGGAGCCTTCCCAACCAAGTCGCAACTCTACGTTTCAAGTCTTAAAAAAACGCCTAAAAGAAACCCCGATCAGCCAGAAACAGGCACTTTCGAGATCAATTCGACGCGACCGAGGGGGAAATTGGGCATAGGGTTAACAAAAACATCCAGCCATTGGCAGGTTCATTGCAACGGTACCTCTGCAGGGTTCATTTTGGCACATAAGGCATCGCAGCATGCGTATCGACCGCAGCACAACTCGCAGGATCGCACCGGTCAGAAAAGCCGGTCGCGCCGCTGCACGCGACAGCGCCGAGCAAAACACGGGGGCCGGCGGTGCTGCTAAAGTGGATGGGAACACAGGAACCGGCCAGGCTCTAGCCATCTGCGGCGCCCCAAGAGTAGTGGAGCCGAACAGCGGTCAACACGGCGACCGCCTTGCCCTTGCAAGCGTGGTAACGGCTCAGATCCTGGCGGAGCGGCTGGCTACAAAATCTGAAAAACGCAAGGCACGCATGTTTCCCGAGGCCGCTCTTGCCGCCTATGCGGAAACCGTCTCACGCACCGAGCACGCCAGACAGCCGGTCACTTCCCGGCGCATTTGAGTAGTGCTTCAGTAACCAAGCGCAAGCCCGTCCTTGCGCGGGTCCGAACCGCCCGAGAGTGTACCGTTCTCCCAGTCGATGACGATACCCTGGCCGCCGCCAAACGGTGCTGATACCCGTTCCATTTTATGGCCAATGTCGCGCAACGCCGCCATCATCGTGTCATCTATGCCCTCCTCCGCACCGACCACGCCGTGTTCGGGGAACAGGCGCGGCGCGTCGAGAGCTTCCTGAATGTCCATCCCGTAGTCCACCATGTTCAACGTGACCTGAGCATGTCCCATGGGCTGATACGAGCCACCCATAACGCCGAACGGCATGGCGACCCGGCCGTTCTCGCGCACCATCGCCGGGATAATCGTATGCATCGGCCGTTTGCGAGGGCCGATGCAGTTGGCGTGACCGGGCTCGGCAACGAAGCAGGAACCTCGGTTCTGCAGCATGATGCCGGTTACCGGGTCGGCGACGCCGGAGCCGAAGGAATGGTAAATCGAGTTGATAAAGGAGACCGCCGTGCGATCCTTGTCGACAACCGTCAGATAGATCGTATCGGAATATTTCGGCCCGAGAACTTGTGGAATATCTTCGATCGCACGATTTGGAGCAATGCGGGCCGCAAGCCCGTCCGCCAGCTTGTCCGACAACAGGTGGTCCACCGGCACATCGGCCAGTCCCGGATCCGCCACATGGCGATCGCGCAGTTCATAGGCAAGCCGCGCGGCCTCGATCTGGTAATGCTGGCGCAGCACGCTGTCAGGCGCCAGCCCCCCCATATCGAGACGTTCCAGGATATTGAGCATGATAAGCGCGGTTATGCCCTGGCCATTGGGCGGTATCTCAAGGACTTCCCGGCCCCGATAGGTCGACGATATCGGCGTGACGTAGTCGGCGCGCGTCGCGGCAAAGTCCTCAACGCTCAAGAGACTGCCCTTCGCCGACAGGCAGGCGACGATCGATTCGGCAACTTCGCCATGATAAAATGCGTCCCGGCCACCGTCCGCAATCTTGCGCAAGGTATTTGCAAGCGCCGGGCAGGCGAATTTGTCGCCGACACGCGGTGCCCTGCCGGCAGCCAGATAGTGCAGACTTGCCCCTTCGTCGCGTTTGAGCATGTCGACACTTTTTTCCCAGTCGTGCGCGACGCGCGGCGTAACCGCGACCCCTTCCTCAGCCATCTTGATGACCGGTGCCAGCGCCTCCGCCAGCGTGATCGTGCCGTGATCGCGCAACAGCCGGTCCCACGCATCGACTGCGCCCGGCACGGTGATCGCGTGGATGCTGTCTTCGGCAATTTCGTCAAGGCCACTGCCGGCGAGCCAGTCTTCGTCCGCCGCCTTTGCCGATCTTCCCGACCCGTTTATGCCGCTGACTGTGCCGTCCGCGCGGCCGACAAGCGCAAAACAATCGCCACCAATGCCGGTCATGTGCGGTTCTGTAATCAGGAGCGTGGCACTTGCCGTCACCGCCGCGTCGACGGCATTGCCACCGCTGCGCAGCATATCGAGGCCGGTAAGCGCTGCCATAGGTGACGACGTTGCACACATGCCATTGACACCAAAGGCGGCCGAGCGGCCCGGAAGCTGGAAGTTGCGCATGAAGATGTGCTCCTCAGGATACGGAAAAACCCCACACCGTTCTGCTGGCGCATGGATTGCGGCAAAGATTTATGAGAAAACATGCCCGTCCGCAATCGCGTGTCCCGCCACGTGGCCAAACAGTGATCTAACGAGAGACAAGCCATGAGCCTCATCAGACTGACGAAAGCCAATGCCATCATCCGCGTCGCGTTGAAAAAAGGCGAAGAACTGGGCCTCAATCCGCTCGCTGTCGCCGTTCTCGATGCGGGCGGCCATCTCAAGGCCTTCCAGGCTCATGACGGCACCAGCATCCTGCGTCCGCAGATTGCGCACGGCAAAGCCTATGGTGCGCTCGCCATGGGCATGGGATCGCGCGCCATCAACCGGGCGGCTGACGAGCGCCCAAACTTTCTGACAGCGGTGAACGCGCTTGCGGACGGGGCATTGGTCCCGGTTCCGGGCGGCGTTCTTGTGCGCTCGCGGTCCGGAGAGATCATCGGCGCGGTCGGGGTCACCGGAGACACTTCCGACAACGACGAGGCGTGCGCCAGGGCGGGCATTGAAGCAGCCGGGTTCACGGCCGACTGCGGGTGATTATGAACCCGCGCTCCATCGCCGCTATCCTTGCCGGTCTCGGCCTCGCCGTGGTGGCGGCGATGGTTATCGCGGCCCTTTGGCTGCCGGTCAATCTTCCCTGGCGCGGCATGCTGTTCGGCGCGGGCCTTGGCAGTTCGCAAGACCCGCTCCTGCGCGGCCGCATCGAACTGCCGGAAGGGTTTTCCATAAACATCTTTGCGTCCGGTGTCGTCAATGCCCGCTTCATGCAACTGACCGGAGCCGGCGATCTCATCGTTGCATCGCGCGATGCCGGCGAAATCGTTCTCGTGCGCCGCGACAACGATGGCGATGGCCGCAGCGACGGTAATGTGACGCTGGCTTCGGACCTTTCATCGCCGCACGGCGTCTGGCTCGAAGGCGGCATTCTTTTTGTCGGCGAGGAACATCGGATCATCCGCTTTGACTTCGATGCCGCAACGCCCGCACTTACCGGCAAAACCGTTGTACTCGATGAGCTCCCCGCTCCCGGCCAGCACTATACGCGCACCGTCAAACGCGGCCCCGACGGCTATCTCTATGTGACTATCGGATCGACCTGCAACGCGTGCGAGGAAGAACACCCCTGGTACGCAGCAATGATCCGCTTCCGGGAAGGAGAGCCTGGCGAGCTCTTCGCCTCGGGCCTGCGCAACACGGTCGGTTTCGACTGGCAGCCCGGCACCGGAGACCTTTACGGGGTCGACAATGGCCGCGACTGGCTCGGCGACGTGACGCCGCCCGACGAACTCAACCGCATCGAGCGGGGTAAATTCTACGGCTGGCCGTATTTCAACGGTGCCAATATTCCAGACCCCGACAACGGCGAGCTGCCGGGTGCGCAGGCGCAGCCATCGACCCCGGCCGCGCATGATTTTGCGGCCCACGTCGCGCCGCTCTCCATCACTTTCTTGCGTCATCAAAATTCGACATTACTGAACGGCGCCGCTCTCGTTGCCCAGCACGGCTCCTGGAACAGCACCGTCAAGGTCGGCTACCAGATCGTGCGCCTCACTTGGGGAGAGGAGGGAAAAATCTCCGAGACCCCATTCATCACCGGGTTTGAGCGCGATGACGATGTCATCGGCCGACCGGTCGATATCGTTGAAGCCCGCGATGGCGCGATATATATTTCCGACGATTTCGCCGATGTCATCTACCGCGTTGTCTACGAAGAGCCATGAGCCGATGAGTGTCGACATGAAACCCTATGGAATTCGCTCAGACCGCCTTGCGGATATCCGCGTGCGCGAGGACGAGGCGTTCGGCAGGCGAACCACGGCTTCCCGAACCCTGCATGAGCGCGCAAAACGTGTCATGCCGCACGGCGTGCCCATGCAATGGATGGCAGGGCTCTACCGCCATCCCCCGATCATGGTCGCCGACGGCGACGGCGCCTGGTTCGGGGATGTCGACGGCAACCGCTATCTCGACATGAACCTATCCGACTATGCCGGCTCGCTGGGCTTCAACTGCGGGCCCGTTGCTGACGCCATCGCGGCGCGGGCGCGCAGTGGCCTGTCATTCCTGTTGCCCGACGAAGATGCAATCGCGGCAAGTGAGTTGCTGGCCGAACGCACCGGCCTGCCCTATTGGCAGTTCTCAGGTGCCGCTTCAAGCGCCAACATGGAGGCGATACGGATTGCCCGGCTGGCGAGCGGGCGCGAGCGCATTCTCATGTTTCATGGCCGCTATCACGGCCACATCGGCGAAACGCTCGTGAGCGATGCGGATGACGCACAACCGGTGCGCGCCATGGGACTGCACTCTTCTGACGGGAGCGCCGCCCACTGCATCGCCTTCAACGACCTGCCGGAACTGGAACGCCAATTGCGCACGGGTGAATTTGCCTGCGTCATCGCCGAGCCGATGCTGACCAACTGCAACCTCGTGTTTCCCGATGACGGCTTCTGGCAGGACGCCCGCCGGCTCATCCACGATGCCGGATGCCTGCTCATTGCCGATGAGGCACACACCCATAATTTCGCCTATGGCGGCCTGACCGCACACTGGGAACTTGATCCCGATATAATGATCATCGGCAAGGGAATGGGCACGGGCGTGCCCTTTGCCGTCTACGGCATGAGCGGCGATATCGGGCATGTCGTGGAGCGCCACCTCGATGTCGACGTCGCAGCACCTGTCGGCGTCGCGCTTGGCGGCACCACCTTTGGCAACGCCCTTGCAACCGCGACCGCCCGGGCAGCACTGGAACATTGCCTGCGGCGGGAGGATTACGACCGCACCGCTCTGCTGGGCAGCAAACTTGAATCCGGCCTTGAGAAGATCTTCACCGGCCATGGACTTGACTGGATGGCGCCACGAATTGGCGGCCGCGCGGGCTGGCATCTGTCCTCAAAGTCGCCACGCACCGCCGAGGACGCGCTCGCTTCGCTTGACCCGGACTTCGTCGACACCCGCCGCATCTACATGGCCAACCGGGGCATCTGGGAAGCGATATCGTCGGCCGGCCCGTCCGTGTCCTTCGCCCACGCAGACGCTGAAATCGATCACTATCTTGAGGTCGCGGCGGCTTTTGTGGACGATTGTTTGGGTTGAATGTTCACCATTCCCTTTGTCGAAACAATCAGAGTGAACCCTAGGCGCGACCGGACTTCCCTGTTGGTGAAGTAAACGTGCTCACCATTGTAGGTTTCCGCATAGCCCTGCCCCGAGACAGTGCGTTCCGAACGCTGCAGCTTCGCCTCAACGTGAATGAAGGTGCGTACAATACCGGCGAGCAGGAGAAATCGAATGATCCGGTCCGGTGGCCAGGAAGCGCTGAACTTCGAGCGCACTTCACCAATCGTTCGAGGGCTCTTAAGGCTCGTGGCGTCGACGACCTCGAGATCGCCAAAGCACCGCTCATTGACGAAGGCCTCCGTGCGGGCGTGGTTCTGCCAAACAACCGGCTCATCGTGAAAGGACGTATCCGACCAGGGTTCGATCGGATGGACATGGTCGCCTGACGAATATGGGCAAGCGGTCAGGCGATCGATTGCCGCGGTGTCGTGTACGGTCAACCCGTTCCAGAAGGCGGTTTCACCATCGATCAAAAGCGACTCTGGCAAAGGCGATTTCAAATATCCTCTCCTTGTCCGTCGCCGATCTTCGCAAGAGTTGGAGCTTCCGGCAATCCCTGAGCTGTTCAGTCCGTCAGCTGCGAGGTTTGAGGTTCTCCGGATCGTAGAGCGGCTTGTAGCCGATCCCCTCGACCCGCACCGGATAGTGCTCGCCGAAATACTCGACCAGCAACTCACGGCCTTCCTCGCAGTACTCCCGGGGCAGATAGCCGAGCGCGATATTCTTGCCGATCGTCGGGCCGAATGCGATGGATGTCGTATAGGAAAGGCGGCCGAGCGAGTCGACCAGGGTTTCCTTGCTTTGCGGATCGAGGATCGGCAGCGTGCCCACCGGATAACGGGCAACGCCTTGCTTGTCCACATTGGCCGTCATCACCAGCGTGCACAGCATGGCCGGCTGATGTTCGCGTACGCGGTACTCGAGGTGTTTCGCCTTGCCGCGGAACTCGGCCTCTTTGACTATCGGACGGGCGAGATCGGCCTCATAGAGATTGTACTCAGTCAGAAGATCGGCGTTCTGGAGCCGCAGGCTCTTTTCCATTCGCCGCGTATTGGCATAGGTCTCGACGCCGAACGGCATGACATCAAGCGCCCTCAAAGCGTCCCACACCGCAAGTCCGTCTTCAAACTTCATGTGCAGTTCCCAGCCCTGCTCCCCCACATAGGAGATGCGGAATGCGGTCACGGACTTTCCAGCGATCTCGATTTGCCGGATCGCCGCAAACGGGAAATTCTCGTGCGCGAGGCTTTGCGGATCGGCTGCGACCAGTTCCAGTGTTGTACGGGCATTCGGCCCCCAAAGGCCGATGGTGGTGAACTCCTCCGACACGTCCTCGATCGAAACGTCATAGCCGCGATCTTCCGCCACCCGCTTCATGTACAAAAAGTCGCGGTTGCCTGCATCGGCGCCGTCAACGAAGCGGTAGCGGTCGTCCATGCGGAATACGGTGAAATCCGCACGCACCATGCCTTCGTCATCGAGGAAATGAGTGTAGATGCCCTTGCCGACAGTGTTCTCCCCGCCGACCTTCGCGGCACAGAGATGTTCCATCAACAATTCCTGGTCGGGACCGGTGATGTCGTACATGGCGAAGTGCGACAGGTTCACCATGCCGACATTCCCGCTCATTTCCAGATGCTCGGCATTCGACACACGCCAGAAGTGGCGGTTGTCCCACTCGTTTTCGCGCACCGGCACCTGATTCCCGTATTTCTCCAGCAGGTGCTCATTCGACGCGTAGCCATGCGCGCGTTCCCAGCCACCCAGTTCCATGAAATGGCCGCCGAGTTCGACCTCACGATCGTAGAACGGGCTGCGCCGCACGCCGCGCCCGCCGGCAAACGGTTCGCGCGGGTGAACTGCCGGATTGTAAATTTTCATCGCCGTTTCAGTGCAGCGCTCTTCGATGTACTTTTCTGAAGTCTGATGGCGATAGAAACGGGCATAATCGATCGAATTGTGATCGATCTCCGTGCGCCCGTCGGTCATCCAGTCGACCAGCAGCTTGGCCATGCCGGGCGCGTCCTTGACCCAGATCGCCACCCCGTACCAGAGCCCGCGCACCTTCTGCGACTCGCCGATCGACGGTCCGCCATCCGTGGTGACCTGAAGCAGCCCGTTGAAGGAATGGGACTCGTTGAAGCCCAGTTCGCCGAGGATCGGTGTAAGTTCCATGGCGCGCTCGAGCGGCGTCATGATCTGTTCCACATCGAGGTCGCGCTGGGAGGGAGAAAGCCGTGCCAGGTCCTTCTCCAGAATGTCGCGCGGATGGCACAGCCGCGGTTCGCTCTCCTCGTAGTAGCCCCATTCGATCTGACCGCCTTCCGGCGTTGTCGGATCGCCGGTATCGCGCATATAGGCCGAGTTGCCCTGGTCGCGCATTAGCGGCCAGCCGATGTCCTTGCCGGTGCCTTCGAATTCAGTGTAGGGCCCGAAGAATGTCAGTGGATGGTCAACCGGCATAACCGGCAGATCCTCACCCGCCATTGCCGCGATGAGGCGGCCCCATAGCCCGGCACAGACGATCACGTAGTCTGCTTCGATTGTGCCACGATGGGTGACCACGCCCCTGATACGCCCGTTTTCGATAACAAGATCGGTCGCCGGCGTGTTGGGGAAGCTCTTGAGCTTTCCGGTTCGCTCTGCCTCGTCAACCAGCTTGCCCGCCACGGTCTGGGAGCGCGGCGTGACCAGCCCCGCATCGGGATCCCACATGGCGCCCTGGATCAGGTCCTCTTCGAGCAGCGGAAACTTCTCCTTGGCTTCTTTGGCGCTGATCATCGAAACGCGGGTGCCGAACGCTTTGCCGGAAGCAACCTTGCGCTCAAGCTCCGCCAGACGCTCGTCATCGCCGACGCGCGCCACCTCCATACCGCCAACCCGGGCGTAATTGCCCATCTTCTCAAAGAAGTCGATGGAATAGAGAGTTGTCCAGCAGGTCAGGAAATCGTGGGCGGTTGTGTAGCAGAAATCCGACGCATGCGATGTAGAGCCGACATCCGTCGGTACCGCGGACGTGTCGATCCCCACAATGTCGTCCCAGCCGCGCGCGATCAGGTGATGGGCCACCGACGCTCCGACAATACCGCCCAGACCGACGATGACCACTTTAGCTTTCGCGGGAAATTCTGCCATGACTTGCTCCGGCTGAAAATGCAGGTCTAGAGCCGGTTTATCATCTATCGTCAGCTTTTTCGATGTTCTGCGAGCGACGGACGATATGTCGAACCCGACGTCAGATCGTCAGGTTCAGGCAGCGCGAGTTTGCACCGGCCCTTTGTGACGAAACGGGAGCTCCATCCGACGCCCCGTCACACAACAACCGGTGACAGCGGCAAGTGTATATCCGAACCGCAATTGCGCCGAATCAGGCAACCCCCGAGACAATCCCGGTTACGAGCGCCGCATCCAGCATGTCACAGGAAGCTGTCCTGATGGCCGACGGCAAAGTCGCGCCGCGCTGACCGGATGCTCACCGAATAGCCGGCGACCACGTCAACGAAACAGATGACGACGATGAGAAAGAAGGTCGAGGTTGCCGCCTCTGCAACCAGAATGAACTCCACGAGCGCCGCCACGAACACCAGGGTCGACAGCATGTGATCGAGAATTGTGCCGGCGCCCGTGCGTGTTGCCTTCAGAACTTCAAAAAACAGCAGGACCAGCGCAAACAGCAATATCAGGTCCGAAACAGTGAATGTCCAAGCCGTGCCCGAAACCATGGAGAGGGTGAAGATCTCGTTGCGCAAACCGACATCCGTCAAAAAGACGAGACCGTTATAGGCAAGCAGAGCAAGAATGAGCAAAGGGAAGTACAACATAACCGGGAACTCCGTAAATGGCGGGCGGGCGCGACCGCTCCACTATACACCGCCAATGCGGCGGCAACAGCCGCCGCAAAAAAAACAGGCCGGCATGGCCGGCCTGCAAATCCCTGTCGGATCGTTCTGGCAGCTCTAGAATTCTTCCTTGGGCTCCAGGATCTGCCGGCCACGGTAGATGCCGGTTTTCAGATCGACATGGTGCGGGCGATGCAGCTCGCCGGTCTCTTTGTTCTCAACATAGGTCACCTGTTCAGACGCGTGGCCCGAACGGCGATGCCCGCGTTTGGAACGGGTGACCTTTTTCATCGGCACAGCCATGGCTGCAACTCCTTCAATCTGTTCGGCGCGCGCGCAATCGCGCTGGCCCCGTGAAAATTCTCAAATAGCCTGATTAGCGCGGCCTTATACCGGGTTGTGCCGGAAATATCCAGCAGAGTTTTCGCGCATCACTACGGCGCCCGCAGGCACGCAATGTAGGGGCCAATGGTGGCCATGCGGCGGCGGATCGAGCGCGCCACCCGCAGTGTCGTCCGTCCGGGCTTGCCGGCGCGCCGCGCGATCGGATTGGGAAGCGTTGCTGCAAGCAGCGAGGCCTGCTCGCGCGTGAGCTTGTCGGCGCCGCGCCCGAAATGATGGCGGCTCGCAGCTTCCGCGCCGTAAACGCCCGGCGCCCACTCCACGATATTGAGGTAAATCTCCAGAATACGGCGCTTCGGCACGATCAGATCGAACCAGTAGGCCAGCGGAATTTCCAGGCCTTTGCGCAAATAGCTTTGCGCTGGCCATAAAAAGAGATTCTTGACCGTCTGCATGGTGATCGTGCTGGCGCCACGGGTGGGCCGCTCATCGTCTTCGCGCGCCGCATCGAGTACTTTTTCAAGTTCCACCCAGTCGACGCCGTTGTGGGAGCAAAATCGCGCGTCTTCCGATGTTACCGCGGCTTCCACCAGATGCGTCGACATCTCGGAAAGATCGCGCCACATCATCTCGCGGCCCGCCCCGCCAGCCGACCGCAGCAGCATGTACGCAGAGACCGGCGGGTTCAAAACGGCGAAGGCCAAGCTCAATATAAACGGTAGCGCCAGGACGGCGGCGCATGCAACCAGCGCATAGCGCACCAGCTGCCAGCGCCTTGAAGCGCGCGGCGCATCTGCGTGATGTTCGCTCACGCCGTCATTGTAGTCCGAGTACATGCCGATTGCATGGCATAGACCCGTGGCACATCACAAGCTTCACTTTGCGTGTTGATGAACGACGCGCAAGTGCATAAAACCGCATGGCTGCCGCCGGCATGACCGGCCGATCTGAAGACCGGCAGCGAACCGAGACGCCATTGCGGAGCAAACCCGGGCCATGAGTTTAAAATCTAAACTGAGTGCAACCGCCGAAGATATCGACACGCTGCTTTCAGGCATTTTATCGACCGAAACTGCCGCAGCTCCAAATGTCGTGGAAGCGATGCGTTACTCCGCGATCGCCCAGGGAAAGCGCGTACGTCCGTTCTTCGTGTGCGAAAGCGCTGCCCTCTTCGATGTACCGCGCGCACGGGCACTGAGAGCCGGCGCCGCGATCGAATGCATTCACTGCTATTCTCTCGTACACGATGACCTGCCGGCGATGGACGATGATGATCTGCGCCGCGGCAGGCCCACAACCCACATCGCCTTCGGTGAAGCGCGCGCCATCCTCGCAGGCGACGGGCTCTTGACCATCGCATTCGAGATTGCCTGTGCCGAGGCAACGCACCCCGACCCGGCGGTCCGCTGCACACTCGTTACAGCGCTTGCCCAGGCCGCGGGCACCGAAGGCATGGTCGGCGGACAAATGCTGGATCTTGAAGCGGAAGAGCAGGAATCCCACGACCTCGACCAGATCGTCACACTCCAGGGCCTGAAAACCGGCGCATTGTTCCGTTTCTCCTGTGAAGCGGGCGCCATTCTCGCCGCAGCCCCTGCGTCGGACAGGCAGGCCCTCTCGACATTTGCGGACCGGACCGGACTTGCCTTTCAGGTTGCCGACGATCTGCTCGATGCCGAAAGCACGGCGGAAGAACTCGGCAAGCGCACGCAGAAAGACGCCGCAGCCGGCAAGGCAACGTTTATCGATCTCCTCGGTCTTGAGGGCGCGCGGGCGCGGGCGAACGAACTCGTAACCGAAGCCTGCGACGCATTGGCACCGTTCGGCGACAAGGCTGAAACCCTGCGCGAGGCCGCGCGTTTCATGGTGGAGCGTAAGAACTGAATGGCAAAGATTTCATGCGTTGAGAGCCTGAGAGAGCTTTACAAGGCACCTGTTGAGCGGGCGCAGCGCAAGGTACTGGATCACATCGACGAGCACTGTGCGCGTTTCATCTCGCTCTCTCCATTCTGCATTCTCGGCACACAGGGAGCCGCTGGCGACGCCGACGTTTCACCGCGCGGCGATGGGCCGGGCTTTATCGCGGTACTGGACAGCAAGCACATTGCGCTGCCCGACCGGCCGGGCAACAACCGGCTCGACAGCCTTGAGAACATTCTTGCAAACCCGACCGTGGGTCTTTTGTTCCTGATCCCCGGCGTCCAGGAAACGTTGCGCATCAACGGGATCGCGGCGATCCACGACGATGATGATTTGCGGGGTCATTTCGAGGTTTCCGGGAGACAACCGGCCACTGTCATGAAAATTGAGGTGCGCGAGGCCTATCTCCACTGCGCAAAATCGATCATGCGCTCGCATCTTTGGGACGCCGATGCGCGGCTCGACCGTTCCGAGCTGCCGAGCATGAACAAAATGATCCAGGATCAGGTCGGCTCGAACGACCCGCCCGAATCCCAGGAAGAAATGATCGAGCGCTACAAAGCGGTGCTCTACTAAAACATGAGGCCTGACAGGCAATGGCCTTTCTTGGCCGGAGAGTTGGCGTGGTCATCCCCGCCCTGGATGAGGAAGCCGCCATCGGCAGCGTCCTTGCCGCAATTCCGGACTGGGTCGACCAGATCGTGGTTGCGGACAACGGGTCGTGCGACCGCACACACGAAATCGCGTCGTCTCTTGGTGCCACTGTCGTGATCGAGCCGGAGCGCGGCTATGGAGGCGCCTGCCTGCGCGGCATCGCTGCCTTGCGCAATATCGACACCGTCGTCTTCATCGACGCCGATAACAGCGATTACCCCGAAGACATGGGTGAACTCGTCGAGCCCATTGCAAGCGGCACGGCGCATCTGACGATCGGCACACGCACCTTACGCAAGCCGTCTTTACGTGCGCTCAGCGTGCAGCAACGCTTCGGCAACTGGCTCGCCACACTTCTTATCCAGCGGATCTGGCGGCACAGCTATACCGATCTTGGGCCCTACCGGGCTATTTCCCACGACGCGCTGCAGAAGATTGCCATGACAGACCGCAAGTATGGATGGACCGTACAGATGCAGATCCGCGCCATTGAGCATGGCCTCGACATCATCGAGGTTCCAGTGCGCTACCGTCGACGCATCGGGCGGTCCAAGATATCGGGAACGGTAGGCGGGGTGCTGCGCGCCGGACACGGCATTCTCGGCGTCATTTTTCATTCTGCGCTGGCAAGAAGACGGTTTCGGTCCGCCGACCGCGGGACGCCGTCACCGCCAGCGTGAACGAGGACTGTCAGCTACCCGCTTCGCCGTAGCGCTTTTCGATGTAGTCCTCGACAATGTCCTTGAACTGCTCAGCCAGATTTTGACCGCGAAGGGTCATGGCCTTCTTGCCATCGATAAAGACCGGTGCTGCCGGCTGTTCGCCTGTGCCGGGCAGCGAAATACCGATATCGGAATGCTTGCTCTCCCCGGGTCCATTGACGATGCACCCCATTACCGCGAGCTGCAGATCCTCAAATCCGTCATAGCGTTCGCGCCACGCCGGCAGCCGCATGCGGATGTGCGACTGAATGTCTTTGGCCAGCTCCTGAAACGTCGTCGATGTCGTGCGCCCGCATCCCGGACACGCCGTCACCATCGGCATGAAGGAGCGCAGCCCCATCGACTGCAAAATCTCCTGCGCAACGACGACCTCCTGCGTCCGGTCGCCGCCCGGTTCCGGTGTCAGCGATACACGGATCGTGTCGCCAATGCCTTCCTGCATCAAAATCGACAGCGCCGCGGTTGACGCGACAATACCCTTCGAGCCCATGCCGGCTTCGGTGAGACCGAGATGCAGTGCATGGTCGCAGCGCGAACCGAGCATGCGGTAGACGGTCACCAGATCCTGCACATTCGAGACCTTGGCGGAGAGAATAATGTGGTCGCGCGCAAGGCCCAGTTCTTCCGCCCGTTCGGCCGAAATGAGAGCCGACTGCACAATTGCCTCATGCGTCACCGCACGCGCATCCAACGGCGCATCGGACCGTGCATTTTCATCCATCAGCCGCGTCAGAAGTTCCTGATCGAGGCTGCCCCAGTTAACGCCGATGCGAACTGGCCGGTCGTACTTCGCCGCCAGCTCGATCATCGTCGCAAACTGCTTGTCGCGCTTTTCGCGGAAACCCACATTGCCTGGATTGATACGGTATTTCTGCAGCGCCTCCGCGCAGGCCGGATGGTCGGTGAGAAGTTTGTGGCCGATATAGTGGAAATCGCCCACCAGTGGCACCGTGACGCTCATTGCATCGAGCTTTTCGCGAATGTGGGGCACGGCTGCGGCGGCATCGTCGCGGTCGACGGTGACCCGTACAAGCTCTGAACCCGCACGCGCGAGAGCCGCAACCTGAACAACCGTCGCATCGATATCCGCCGTATCCGTGTTGGTCATAGACTGCACGACGACCGGGGCGTTGCCGCCTACTTTAACACCGTCTATATCGACGCCGACGGAGCGACGGCGCGCACTTGTTCCAATGTCGAACATGATGTTCCGTTGTCTGCTGCTGCTTGGCGTCTTTTGCACCTACTTGCGCCCTCACGCAAGCAATGAAGCGTTACCATGACAGGCCGGTGACATGGAAACAAGTAATACCAAGGGCGGCAGTTATTGACCCATTTCATGGGCCATTCCGGCTCGCTCGACGAGGCGCGGGCCGCAGTGCGATACGGTGTATAGGACAAGGCCCGCAACGTGGTCGACGGGCCGGAATGGCCCACCGCAGGCCGGGTGCTTTTGCCCTCCCGCAGCGTTGCGTACAGCTTACGGTACCTGTACCGCGGCGCAGTACGCGCCTTGCCGGAGGGTAAAATCATCCCGGTGAAACGGGTCAATAACTGCCGCCCTTGGTATTACGGATTTGCTTCCAAAAGATGACTGTGCCACTGCTTCGCAGCGGATTATTCATGAGTCCACGACCTGGGCCGTATCCGTGGGAGACTGAGAGCATCCGGTCAGACAGGGCCGCTGTGAAAGAAAGGGACAATGTGGGTGGAGTGTCTTCCCGCCTTCGCAGTCAGTCACCGCGGCGCGGTATCGTGCTCATGGTGCTCGGCATCGGTCTGATCTCCATCAACGATGCACTTACAAAGTGGGCCCTTGAGGCTCTTCCAGTGGGCGAAGCGATATTCATTCGCGGGCTGTTTGCTCTGTTCTGCATCGCCGCTGTCCTGCCTCGTTTCGGCGGCATATCGGTGCTGGCTTGGGGAAGTGCCAGAGCTCATGCGGTTCCAGCCATGTGCTTTACCGCGGGGATTTTTGCGTTTGTCATTTCACTGTCGCTCATGCCGCTTGCGATCGCCTCGGTGATGGTGTTCACCAGCCCGCTCTTTGTAACCGCGTTTGCCCCCTTGTTGCTGGGTGAGCGTGTCGGTTGGTGGCGAAGGGGCGCGGTCATTGCCGGATTTGTCGGCGCTGCGATCGTCGTGCAGCCGGGCGGCGCGACGTTCTCCTGGGTGTTTCTTCTGCCTTTGCTGGCGGCGTTCCTCGATGCGTTGCGGGAGATATCGATCCGCCGCGTCATCGGTCGCGAGACTTCGCTTTCGCTCCTGTTCACGTCCCTCACCGCGGTAACCGCGGCCAGCCTTTTCACTGCGCCGCTTGGCTGGCTTTCACCCGGCTGGCAGCCTCTTGGGCTGCTGGCACTGGCAGGCGTCTGTCTGA
This sequence comes from Hyphomicrobiales bacterium, assembly GCA_021775755.1. Lineage (GTDB taxonomy): Bacteria > Pseudomonadota > Alphaproteobacteria > Rhizobiales > JAJFHB01 > JAJFHE01. The sequence goes on from JAJFHE010000033.1 coordinate 376,963, forward strand.
GCGGCGGGCTGTTTCTTATGATTGAGGCGATCCGCGTTGCCGATGTCTCGGTTGTCTCGCCGTTCAAGTACTCCGCAGTGATCTGGGCGGCGCTACTCGGCTTCCTCATTTGGGGTCATGTTCCCACACTGAGCGTGATCGCCGGAGCCGGCATGATCGTCTCCGGTGGCCTTGTAATTCTGTACCGTGAACGAATTCGCCCATCCAGAGCCGGCGGAGTGTGAGCGGGCCGTGCATTGTGCAGGGTTCTCAACGCGCTGAAATAAAACGGGTTTTTTCATTTAACCATGTAGTGCGAAGGCGGGTGCCCACGCGACCAAGACCCTTTGCAGACGACCGCTCTTGAGTCATTATAGCGTCAACAAAAAACAATAAGTGTAGAGCGGGATAACTCAGGACGTGCACACTAGGGCGGAAATGCGCTTGGCGCAGCGCCTGCGGGCGTTTGCTTTTGCTGCATTGGTATTCTGCGGCGGCGTGTTAGCTGTGCCCGCCGTGCAGGCCCAGGACGAGGGCCATATCACCGTCACGCTTACTGAAGAACGCAGCATCCGCGATATCGCGAAACAGTATCTCGGCGACAGCGATCTGTGGCCGGAAATTCTCCGCGCCAACGGCTTGACGAGCATCATCGACCTGCGGCCGGGCCAGTCGCTGCAGGTTCCCGTGTCGCTGATCACGGCAGCCGACAGCGCACTGCGCCGGGCACTCGTTAAGATCCAGGAAGCCAACAAGGCCGGTGCCCAGCTGTTCGCCCCGGTACAAATCGAACAGGCCATCGACTATCGCGACGATGCCCTGGTCCGGCGCGGCGAAGGAGTTTGGGAAGAAACGCTGTCGCTTGCGGAGCAATCGGAAGTCAGCGCCGTTGAGGCGAGAGATGTTTCAGAGACCAACCGTGACCAGGCGGCCGAGGCCCGCCTCTCCGACCGGCAGGGTGATGTCGAAGGCCAGCAGCCGCGCGATTTGACCTGGGGCGAGCGGCCGCTCAACTCCATCCTGATCGAGGAGGAAAAGGTCCGCACCCTGTCGCGATCTACCGCGCAGATCACCTTCCGCGACGCGAGCCGTCTGCGTTTAAACGCCAACTCGCAGGCCGTCATTCAGCGCATGCGGGTTGATCCCCTGAACAACCGCGAAGAGGCGCGGGTGTCTCTGGTGGAGGGTGATTTTTATGCGTTGCTTGCAGGCGACGGCAACCGGCAGCAGTTCCAGGTCGATATACCTGAAATCGACGCCCGCATTGATTCTGGAAACTTCTGGGTGAGCCACGGCGAAGACGGTGCCCGCTTCACAAACTACGACGACAAACCCGTTGAGGTGCAGGCGCACGGCGAAACCGTCATGCTCGGCCGCAACGAGGGCACCGTGGTGAGGCCTGGAGAAACGCCTGACGACAGCACCAGCGTGCTGCCGCAGCCCGCACTTGTGAGCCCCGACGATGACGGCGTGTACTTCTCCGGCGCCATTAAGCTCACATGGAACGACGTCCCGCGCGCACAGGGCTATTGGCTGGAAGTGGCCCATGATCCAGGCTTTGGCCGGATGGTGCACAGCCGCTGGGGCTTGTTCGATACGGGATTTGAAGATGAGACTTTTCCTCCCGGCCAGTACTACTGGCGCATTGCGGCCCTCGACTCAGCCGGCCTGCCCGGCGCGCGCAGTGCGATCTGGCGCTTTGATGTGCGCGTTGACACCGATCCCCCGTACCTGCGCATCCAAAGTCCCGTTGAGGGCGATGTTCTGCGCGACGCCACGATTGATGTCACGGGCGAAAGCGAAGCCGATGCCGCGGTGACGATAAACGGCGTGCCCGCCGAGCTCGATACGCAGGGCGCTTATGCGTATGCCCTGACCCCCGAAGTTGGAGACAATGCCGTCGTCATCGTTTCACGCGACCCGGCCGGCAACGAAACCAGCAAGACACTCAACTTCGTCTACATGCCCGATCGCGAGTTGTCCGCGCTTTTCGACGACGATATCCCGGCAACCGGTCGCGATCATTTTCTCACCGGAAACAACGTGTTGTCGCTTGCCGGCGAGACCGCTGAAAACGCCCAGCTTGTTGTTCTCACCGAAACCGGCGATCTGCGCACGACAGCCTATGCCGACGGTGCCGGCAGGTTTACGCTCAACGTTCCCATGGAGGCGGAGAGCGAAAGCTTTGCCCTTCAGATCATTGCGCCGTCCGGCCTCACATCCGAACAGGCGCTTTCGGCAACCATCGACAAGACACCGCCCAATGTCGGGCTGTCCGCGCCGGTCCCCCGTGTTGTGGCGGAGGGCCTGCTCGTTCTTGAGGGCTCGCTCGAAGACGGCGCAACACTGACCCTCAACGGCAACGCCGTTACCGTCAACGAGGGGGCCTACGCGGTCGAGGTGGAACTGCGTCCCGGCGCCAACCTCCTGGAATTTGTCGCGACCGACGCGGTTGGCAATGTGAAGATCGAGAAATGGGTGTCGCGCGTTGACAACGCGCCGCCGGAACTGGTGCGCCACGTCATTACACCGAATGAGCGCGGCGACAATACGATGCTGACCGTTCAGGTTTTCGCCGAGGACGATTCCGGTCTCGTCAAGGTCGCGCCTTTCTCCATTGTCGCCGGCGGCCAGACCTACACCGGCTATATGCGCTACAACCGGGCGATGCGGGGGTATCAGGGCAGCGTTGAAGTTCCCGCTGTCTCGGCCGGCGACGCGGCGCTTGCCCGGGTGGAGCTTCAGGACCACGCTGGTAACAGTCAAGTGTTTGAGTTTTAATCGTAATATTGCAACGTACGGGTAAATATCAGGGACGGTATTGTGCTAGGTGACATAACAAGAACAATAATCGTGGCTGCACTCTTCGTGGGAGCCGCTGCCGGGTTTCCGGCGTTGGCGGCCGAAGAGCCCCTGCTCATAACCTACGGTCGCGACGCCGCGACACTTGAGGGCGATCACGATCATCGCCTCGTGATCTTTGTGAGCGTGCCCGAAGACCACGCCGCTCCCGTCCATCTGAGAGTGTTCGATCCTGACACGGGCGGCACCTTCGACACCGCCTACGGCGCCTGGAACGACAGCAAGACCCGGTTTGCGGTCTTTGCCGGACCCGGCGCCTTTGCCATGCCCGAAAATCGCGATGCCGTGCCGCCGCCAGGTGGTGAACTGATCGCGGAGCGGACATTTGCATGGAACCGGTCCGTCGACGGTACCTGGATTACGCTCGCCACCCTCGATCCCGCGCAAGGAGACCTGGTGCACGACCGCCGTGTCTTCCGGCTTGTTGTAGAGGGTACCGCCGGCGACGACGGCAATGTCTATGCGGTTGCGGCGAGCGCCAGCGAAGATGAAAATGTCGATGTTCCGGACGCCCGGTTGTACTCGTTCCGCCCGACCTTCCGCGTGCTGGATGACGACCTCTTCAGCGAATTGCGCTTCATTGTGCCGAACGGAGTCGATGAACTCACCGTGTTCAACTTCGATGCCGCATTCGCCACGATGACGTTCACGACGCAGTTCCGCACCGTTCCGCTGCGCGCTTCCGGCCAGGGGGTGTGGGACTATGCCAAGGTCGCGATCGAGGAGCGCGACCGCGGAAACGTTGCGGCGGTGACAATTCAGGGCGGCGACGAACTTCCCAACGATGTGACGATATTCGTTGCAACATCGAACAACCGTTTCGTTCCGATGGACGTGCCGCCCTTGCGGTGGCCCGGCAACACGCGGCCATCGGCGGGCTACACATCAACCCCCAATGACTGCCATGCCGTCAACTTCGATGTGCGCGATGCACAGGACGCCAACGGCGATGATCTGACCTATCTGTGGTATTTTCCAGGCGGCAAGATCGTCTCCGGCGGCAGCGTGACACACGCATTCGGCACGGTGGGGACCCATCCTGTCCGGCTTGAGGTTATCGATGCGTCCGGTGTTGTCGGAAATGGCTGGGCGGAAAATTTCGAGATCACCATCAAGGCGCCGCCCGTCGCCCATGCCATGGCGCCCCTGATTGCCGCTCTAGGCGAACCGGTCCGTCTCGACGGCACGCGCTCTTACTCGGACGGTTACGACATCGCGCGGTTTTCCTGGCGGCTGAGCGATGGCAGCACGCATGAAGGCGCCTATATTAATCATGCGTTCCGCACCATTGGTTCGCACACGATCGGATTGAGCGTCGTCGACGCCGCCGACCACCCCTGCAACGGCGACGGCACGGAGCGGTTGCTGCGTGTCAATGCAAGGCCGGTGGCCGTCGCGGGCGAAGACCTGCATGTGGCAACAGGCGAGATATTCCGTCTTGACGCCGGCGCCAGCGCCGACCCCGACGGCGAAGCGCTCGGATTTGCGTGGGATCTCGGCGATGGCGCACGTACCGACGGCCCGGTCGTCGAGCACAGTTACGCCGCTCCCGGCATCTATCACGTCCGCCTCAATGCGGACGATGCAACCGGGGTGTCGAACCGCGCCGGTCTCGATGTTGCCCGTGTCGTCGTGAATGCGCCGCCGGTTGCCGAAGTCGAGGCACCGCAAAGTGCTTTCACCGGCGAAGTGATGACGTTCGATGCCCGCGGGTCTCACGACCCCGACGGCTCTATCGCGTCTTACCGCTGGCGCTTCGGCGATGGCTCGGAAAAGTCCGGCGCCGTTGTCACTCATGCCTATTTCGCGCCGGGTAAATACGACGTCGCCTTGCGCGTGGAAGACGGCTCTCAGCTTGCAAATGGCATCGCTTTCGATCAGATGTCGGTGACCGTGCGCGATGCAGCGAACACACCGCCCGTTGCCGCCGCCGGGGCTGACATGATTGCAGCGGTTGGAGAGATCGTATCCTTCGACGGATCCGCCTCCGCCGATCCCGACGGCAATATCGTCGCGTATCACTGGAATTTCGAACCGGGTGGCGAGGCGACATCGGTTGTGGCGCAATACACGTTTCTGCAGGCCGGCGACTATGATGTCGAACTGACCGTGCACGACAATTCCGGCAAGCCCAACGCCGCGGCGACCGATACGGTGCGCGTCCGTGTTGTCGTGCCTGAAAACGATACGCCGATCGCCCGTATAGGCGCCGACATCACCGCGGAGGTCGGCCAGATCGTGACATTCGATGCCTCCGCATCGCGCGACCCGGACGGCAATGTCGTTGCCTATGCCTGGGAGTTCGGCGATGGCGCGAAGGGTTGGGGAGTGTCGCCCGCATACACCTACTTCGCCGAGGGCGTTTATCGCGTAACGGTGACGGTGACGGACGATTCAGAATTCATCGGTACCGCGGCCGACAGCCTGACCGTTGTGGTCCTGCCGTCGAGCGGCGCGCAGACGGAGGAGCAGTGATCATGCCTATATCACTCGTCTCCCCCCGTGCCCTGTTTGCCGCGGCCTGCATTGCGACCGGCGCTTTGTCTGGAGTTGCAGCGGCACAGGATGAGCCTTTGCTCGTGACCTATGGCGCCGATGCTTCGGCTGTCGAAGGCGATCACGATCACCGCCAGACAATTTACCTGACCGTGCCGCAGGACAGCGGCCCGGTGTTCGTGCGCTTGTTCGACCCGGACGCGGGCGGTTTGCACGATACGATCTTCGGCAATTCCTGGCCGGTCGAGGGCGATACGAATACCCGCTTTGCCGTATTTGGCGGCGAGGGCGCTTATGTCGTGCCGTCCAACCCGCGTAACCCTGATGCGGCCGCCGAAGACGGCGGCGTGCTTCTGGTGGAGCGCACCTTCGGCGACGAGCCGCGATACGATGGCAAGTGGGTGACACTCGCCGAACTCGATCCCGCGTCGGGCGAACTGCGCGGCGACGCTTATGTTTTCAGACTTCAGGTCGAGGGCCTGTCCGGCGACGACGGAAATTTGTTCGATGTGTTTGCCAGCGCCTCGAACGACGGCAACGAGGCAGTCGATGGCGCGTCGCTGAGCAGTTTTGTGCCGACGCTGCGCGTGCCCGACGATGACGTTCTGACCGAGATCCGCCTTGCCATTCCACAGACGGCGGATGCGCTCAGCCTGCATCATTTCGATGCGTCGGGCGGTGATGTGACGTTCACTACCCATTTCCGCTCAATCGGGGTGCCAACCTCGAGCCAGGGCAACTGGAGTTCCGGCGATATAAACCTGAATCGCTGGGATCGTGGCGCGGAGGCCGCGGTTACCATCGCGGGCGGCCGTGAGATTCCGAACGACGTCACCATTTTCATTGCCGATCAAAACGGTGCCACATTGCCGATGCAGTTGCCGGCGCGGACATTCCGCGCCAACCGGCGGCCGGACCCGCAGCACGCCATAACGCCGCTCAGCTGTTCGCAGGTGGCATTTTCCGCCGCCGGGACCGCCGACAGTGACGGTGACAGCGACGGCATTGAACTGACCTATACATGGCGCTTTCACGACGCCCTGTCGGCCTTTGGCGGCGACGTTACGCGCACGTACTCAAAACCCGGCCTGTACAGCGCGCGCCTCGAAGTGCGGGACGGGTCCGGCCTTGTTGCCGATGGCCGCGCGCAAAACTTTTCCGTCTTCGTGAAGGAACAGCCGGTTGCCCGCGCTGCGGCGCCGCGGATTGCCGCGCGCGGCGTGCCCGTCAGGTTCGACGCAACCGCGTCAACGTCGCGCGGCGTGCCGATTGCCGAGTATATTTGGACATTCCCGGGTGGCGAGGAACGGCGGGGCGACTTGATTGACCACGTCTTCGAGACACCCGGCACCTATCGGGTGGCGCTTCGCATCGAGGATGAAACCGAGCATCCGTGCAACTGGGCAGCCACCGAACTCGACATTGTCATCAACGAGCGTCCGACCGCCGCGGCCGGTCCCGACCATCATGTGGCGGTTGACGGGACGATCGCGTTCGATGCTTCATCGAGCGCCGACAATGACGGCGCGCTGACAAGCTACGCCTGGGACTTTGGCGACGGCGGCACGTCCGGTGAAATTGCCGTCGCGCACAGTTATGCGCAGCCGGGTACGTACCGTGTCGAGCTCAATGTGGTCGATGACGCCGGAGTTGAAAACAGCGGCGCAGCCGATGACGTAACAGTCGTCGTCAATGCGCCGCCCGTGGCCGCTGCGGGCAGCGATCTTCTGGTTGCACCGGCGCAAGTGGTAACGCTGGACGGCACCGCATCGCATGATCCGGACGGGTCCGTCGCGTCATATGCCTGGGTCTTTGGAGACGGCACCTCGGCGGCAGGTGCCATCGTGCAGCATGCGTTCGATGCGCCCGGCGAGTATACGGTGCGTCTGCGCGTAACCGATCAGTCCGGTGTCTCGAACAACGAAGCCTCAGATACGCTTACCGTGCGCGTTAATGCTCAGCCGGTGCCCGAGGCCGGCCGCGAAGAGCGCGTCTCAATCGGCGAAGTGGTCCGGTTTGACGGTACCGCAAGTGCGGATCACGACGGCGGCCAACTCAGCTATGCCTGGGATTTCGGCGATGGAGCGTCGGGCGAAGGTGCAGCGCCGAGCCATACATATGAGGCTGCGGGCGAGTACGGTGTCCAGCTGACCGTGCGCGATGCGCACGGCGTTGCCAACAGTGCCGCATCCGATCACACACGCGTCATCGTCAACGCGCAGCCCATGGCGGACGCCGGCGTGGACCGCACCGTGGCGGCAGGTGACATCTTCACATTCGACGGCTCCGCGTCGAACGACCCGGACGGCAACATCGTTGCGTATGAATGGGATTTCGGCGATGGCGGAACCGGCACCGGCGCGACGCCGGTACACTCCTTTGCGTGGCCGGGAAGTTACACGGTAATCCTGAAAATTACCGACGATTCCACAACCCGCACGTCGAGAGCCAGCGACACCATGAGCGTCGTTGTTACCGATGCTCCGAACAGCACGCCGGTTGCGTCCGCGGGTGACGATGTCACGGCGCTCGTCGGCGAAATCATTCGGTTCGATGCCTCGGGCTCCGGCGATCCGGACGGCAATATCGTTTCCTACAACTGGGACTTCGGCGACGGCACCGCGGCCAAGGGCCCATCGCCTGCATATGCCTATGCGCGCCCTGGAGCATATGACGTTACGTTGACGATCCACGATGATTCGGGCCTTGGCAACGACCTGAGCAGCGATCGGCTGAAGGTCACGGTCCTCGATCAGCCGAACGCGTCACCGGTTTCTCTTGCCGGCCGCGACGTTACCGCTGCGGTTGGCGAGGTCATTCCCCTCGATGGATCCGCCTCCGGCGATCCGGACGGCAATCTCATTGTCTTCGACTGGGACTTCGGCGATGGCACGCGCGCTTCCGGTCCGGTGCTCGCTCACGCCTATGCGCAATCTGGAACCTACGAAGTGCGTCTTTCGGTGCGCGATGATTCAGGGCTGGAGAACCAGCATGACGACGACACACTGACCGTCGTCGTCAATGAGCCGCCGGTCGCCGAAGCCGGTGCCGACCGCCATGTCACCATCGGTGTGGTGCTCTTCGATGGCCGCGGCTCGACCGACGACGACGGGTTGGTCATTCGCTATGACTGGGAGTTCGGCGATGGCCAGCGCGGCAGCGGTCCGACGCCCGAGCATGTCTACCGCGATCCTGGACAATATACCGTGAAACTGACGGTCACCGACAATTCCGGCACCTCTACGGCGCAGGCAGGCGACACCATGCAGGTTGTGGTCAATGCCGCGCCGATCGCGGACGCCGGCCCCGATATGATCGGTGCGCCGGGCGAGCAGCTTGTGTTCAGCGGCGACCAGTCGCTCGACCCCGACGGCAATGTCGCCATTTACAGCTGGAACTTCCGTGACGGCACGATGGCTGACGGCCAGACCGTGTTCCACGCCTTCGATCAGCCCGGCACCTATTATGTGCGGCTGTCGGTGCAGGACGACACCAATCACGAAAGCGCTGTCGACTTCGCCGAAACGACAGTCGTCATCAATGCCGAGCCGACGGCCGATGCCGGCCATAATATGCGTGCCGCGCCGGGCGACGAGGTGGTGTTTACTGGATCGAATTCTTTCGATACCGACGGCCAGATCGTTGCTTTCCGATGGGATTTCAGCGATCTCGATGGACCTGTCGACGGCGCCGTGGTACGCCGCACGTTCGACGAACCCGGTTCTTACACCGCGCAACTGACCGTCATCGATGACAGCGATGCGATCAACGGCATTGCCCAGGATACGGTGTCGATGTTCATCAATCACCAGCCGGTTGCAGAAGCCGGCCGCGATATCGAGACATCGGATCTGACGGTTGTGTTCGACGGCTCCGATGCAGCCGACGCGGATGGCGATGGCCTGACCTTCCTGTGGGACTTTGGCGAAGGCAATACGGCGACCGGTCCGCGCGTGGTTCATACGTATGACGGCGGCGGATCGTTTCCCGTCGTGCTCACGGTCGATGACGGCAGCGGACTGGGCAATTCCTCGCACCGCGATGCGATGACCGTGCGCATTAACCGCACGCCGCTTGCGGTCGCCGGCGACAACCGGCGCGCTTGCACCAACGATGTGCTGGTGTTCGACGGCAGCGACTCAACCGATCCGGACGGCGGCGTTCTGCGCTATCGCTGGGAATTCGGCGATGGTTCGGTTTCATCGATCGTCAATCCCACCAAGACGTTTGAAACTGCCGGCATATTTCCGGTGACGCTTACCGTGCAGGACGATTCGGGGCTTGCAAATGCCAGCCATTCGGAGCGCATCATCGTGCGCGTCGATCAGGCGCCGATTGCCGAGGCCGGTCCCGATCTGGATGCCTGCTCCAACTCTCCGGTACGTTTTGACGGCTCCCGCTCAACTGATATCGACGGTGTTGTGAATTACTTCTCGTGGGACTTTGGAGATGGCATGGGCGGCGCGGGCGACCGGCCAACGCACACCTACACGCGCCCCGGCCAGTACCGCGGCCTTCTGTCTATCGAGGGCGACCAGATCGGCCAGTGTCACAACAGCGCGACCGATGAAGTGTTCGTCAATGTGATTGCCGCGCCGATTGCCCAGATTGCCGCCCCTGGTGCGGTGCCGGTCGGCGTTAAGGTGTCTTTCAATGCGGCCGGTTCGAATTTTGCAACCGGCACACTTCTCGGCTGGAGCTGGGATTTTGGCGACGGCACGCAGGCCGACGGCGTCAATGTCACGCACACTTACACCACCCCGGGTGTCTATTCCGTGGTGATGAAGCTGCAAAGCGATGCCTCTGTCGAGACCTGCCGCATCGTTGAAACCAGCCATCTCATCACCGTCAACGCACCCCCCGTTGCCGATGCCGGCCGAGACAGGGTTGCCGTCGCGGACGAAGAACTGCAGTTCGATGCCTCCGCATCCGATGATCCCGACGGCGGCATCAGCCGCTACGACTGGGACTTTGGCGACGGCAACACCGCGTCGGGTCTGCAGGTGCGCCACACCTACCGTGAACCTGGGTCCTACACGGTGGCACTGCGCGTCACCGACAATACGGATCTGGAAAACAATGCCACCGTCGATGAAATCGGCGTTCAGGTCAGCGCGCCGGATGGCCCCCGCATCGAAGGACCCGCTGCGGCCTGTGTCGCAGAAAGCGTCAACTGGCGAACCGCTGTGGCGGAAGACGGCTCGCAAACCGTCAGCTGGCTTCTGGGTGACGGTGCCGGCGGCAGCGGCTCCTCGCTTGAGCATTCATACGAACGTCCCGGCCGCTATCATGTCACGGTGTTTGTGGACGACGCGTCGGAGCTGACACGAGGCACCCGTCACGGCACCCGCGTCCTGCATGTCAACCAGCCCCCTCATGCCGCGGCTGGACCGGATCGCATGGCGTGTCCTGGTGCGCCGGTCTCGTTCACATCCGCCGGCTCCTCCGACACGGACGGCACACTGACACGCTGGATCTGGGATTTCGGCGATGGCGAAACCGCCGAGGGGGCGGCAGTCGATCACGTCTATTCGATGCCTGGAACCTATGAGGCCCGGCTGACGGTTGTCGATGACAGCGGCGCACGCTGCAACGCCGCCACGGACGAAGTGACAGTTGTGGTCAACGCGCCGCCTGTCGCCAATGCCGGGCCTGACCGCAGTGTCTGGGTGGGCGGCGCCAACGACGCATTGCTTCTCGATGGTTCAGGCTCGGCCGATCCCGACCGCGACGCGCTTAACTTCTTCTGGGAGCTCGGTGACGGAACCGTTCTCATCGGTGAGCGCCTCAAACATATACTCGCCTCCGCCGGTGAGTTGCCGGTGCGGCTTACGGTGAGCGATACTTCAGGGCTGCCCTGTGGCAGCGCTGTCGATGACGCACTCATTAACGTGCGCCAGAGGCAATAGATCTCGGCGGCGGGAGCACGAAACCACATGTTCAGGCTAAATCTGCGCAACAAGCTGCTCTTGTTCTCGGTGCTGATTGCCATCATTCCGCTGCTCATTGCCGGACAGAACCTGATTCGCATCGCACGCGATGAGATGAAGAGTTCCGCCAATGAGCAGCTTGTAACGACCGCCCGGCAGATTACCGGCGAAATCGACGATATTTATGAGCGTGCCTGGCTTGCGCCGCTGCTGCTCATCCGCAATGCGATTGATGACGAGAATCTTGGCATTCGCGAAAAGATTTCGCTGCTCACGCAAGGCATCGCCAATCTGCAGGAGGTGGTGGCGTTGCAGATCACGCTTGAGCGCGCGCCGTTGCCGCTCATGGTGTCGCAGGATGCGTTTGTGGAGCGCTTGCGCGGCGTCGTCGATGAGCCGCTCGATGTTCTGCGCGTTGACAAGGACTTTGCACTCGCTCAGGCCGATTCCGGGCTCGACCGTATTCAGAACGTTCAGTACGTTGCGGAATCCGACGATTGGCTCGCCACCATCGTATTGCCGATGCAGACCAAACTCGCCGGTTCCGATGCTGTCATGTCGGCACGCATCAACCTGTCGCGCCTGCGCGGCTACCTCGAAAGCCATCCCTTCCAGCAGACCGGCATGATAACCGTAGTCGATGGCGACGGGCGCCAGGTCTTCGACCCCGGGCGCACCGACCTGTCTTCCTATAATATCGTCGGCGGCGCCCTTGCGGTCCTCAGTTCCAGCTCGAGAATGATTAGCGTTGAGCCTTACGCGCGGCCAAGCGGTGACGTCATGCTCGGATCGTTCTCGTTTCCCAGAACGTTCAACTGGGCCATTCTTGTTGAGAAAAACGAACGTGACGCCTACCTCGCCGTCGAGCTCATGTTCAATTCCCTAGCATTGTGGGTCGGGGTCGGCATCGCCATAGCCATTGCCGGAGCGGTGTTCTTTGCGCTGCGGATCAGCCGTCCGATCCTGTCCATCGGCAATGCGGCGATCGAGGTTGCGAAAGGCAACTTTCAGACCCGTGTCAACAATGTCACAAGCCGCGATGAAATCGGTGATCTCGCCGGCCGCATCAATGAAATGATCGTGCAGCTCAACGAGCGCTTCCAGCTGCAGAAGTTCGTCTCGGGCGGCACCATGGCGGCCATCCAGCAATCCGAAGAAGCCGGCGTACAACTCGGCGGCGAACGCCAGAAGGTTGCCATACTGTTTGCCGATATCCGTGGCTATACGGCGTTTTCAGAGGGGCGTTCGCCGGAGCAGGTGGTCGATGTTCTCAACCACTATTTCCAGCGCCAGGCTGATCTCGTTACCGAACACAACGGCGATATCGACAAGTTCGTCGGCGATCAGATCATGGCCGTGTTCCGCGGCCGCAGCATGGCGCGCGACGCGGTCGGGTGTTCGCTCGCCATCCAGAAGGTCATGGTCGACCTCGGGAAGGAATATGCCAAGGCGGAACTCGATATCGGCATCGGCGTTGACATGGGTGAAGTGGTCGTCGGCGCCATGGGGTCGGCACAGCGCATGGACTACACCGTGCTTGGCGACCACGTGAACGTTGCCGCCAGGCTGTGCTCCAGCGCGGCACCCAAGCAGACGTTGATTTCCGAAAGCGTCTACGCCGATGTTGCCGAGGAAAAAACCTTCCGGCTGAACGCGCTGGCGCCGATCAGGGTGAAGGGCAAGAAGAAAGCGCTGACCGTTTACGAGGTCGATGATGCAACCTCCAAACCGGCGAGGCGGCGCGCCCCGGCGAAGAAATCCAATAGGCGTTCTAAAGCTGCCACGTAAGGTGGCGTGCGCGTTTCCGTGAAGGCGCGAAGTTGGATCTGCTACTGTACGGTGGTTCAATAAGTTGATTGTCTCCGTGCCGGAGCCCCTGTAGCGTTAAGCGGTAATCGTGCAGGTGTGCGGCCAAAGGTGCCGCACCGCGTCCACGGGGTATTTATATGGCGGCAATCGATATGGCGGGTCCGGCCAAAGCACGTCGGCGGCAGGCGGCGCCGGTGCGCCGCGAGCAATTGATCCGCGCCACCATCGATGAACTTGCAAAGCGCGGTTACGCGGACCTGACGCTGGCAGATGTTGCCGAGCGTGCCGGACTGTCACGCGGCATTGTCAACTTTCACTTCGACAGCAAGCGGAAACTACTGGTCGAAACTTTGCGATTTATGGCCGATGAGTACGCTGAATTCTGGCACCAGGCGCTGGAGCGCGCCGGCCTTGCGCCGGCCGAGAGACTTTGGGCGCTGGTCGCCGCGGATTTCGACGCAGAGGTATGCAACCGGCGAAAGATTGCTGCCTGGTGTGCGTTTTGGGGAGAAGCGAAATCGCGCCCCATATACCGGGAAATTTGCGGTGAGCGTGACCTGATCCACAGCGATACGTTGCGCGGCCTTTGCCGGGAGCTTGTGGCGGAGGGTGGCTACGAACACGACCCCGACAGGGTCGCCGAGGGCCTTGATGCGTTGCTTGAGGGGCTATGGCTGCATCTGTTGTTTCAGTCAGGAACGACGACACGTGAAACGCTGTATGCGACAGCGGTCGAACATCTGACAATCGTTTTTCCAGAGCACTTCACGCCGGCAGGCGTGCTTCGCCGCGCCGGGCCGCCGCAAACGTGAGTTTTTACTCGTGATCTCCATCCCGGCGGCGCAGGCGTTGATGGCGGGCATCGCAACTGCTGCATGTTTCGACATCCAGATTGGCCGGAAGCGGGCTTTCCGCAACCGAGCCGTGCGATGCCGTTTCCGGTGGATTCCGCGAGGAGACAAAATAGGCGATCCCCGCAGCCGCCAGCAACAATGCAGCGCCGGGCAATCCGATCAGGGCAAAACGCCGTGTCACATCAGTCCCTTTCGAGGCATCGCCGGGACACCTCCTGCGATCTACCGAAATGCGAATAAGCTCTATAGACTATCGCCATGTACATGGTTGATTGGTTCAGGGCGGTAAGGTTTGCGTGCATCATAGGCATGTCCGTTGTGTCTATGAGTGCCGCAACTCCTGCCAAATCGCAAGCGGTGCGGACCGTCGGGCTTGAGCTCGTGCTGCTGATCGATGTGTCGGCGAGCGTAAACCAGGATGAATTCCGGTTGCAGGCACGCGGCCTTGGCGCAGCGTTCGCCAGCGACCCGGTCCGCGAAGCGATCCGTCTCGCGGCCGGCGGCATCGCGATCTCCGTCATCCAGTGGGCGAACGGAGAGAACCAGCAGGTCGCTCTGGACTGGACGCATGTCCAAAGTGACGGAGATGCCCTGTGGCTGGCCGGGCAGCTGGCGGCAATGCCCCGGTTGATTGACGGTGGTCATACGGCTTTGGGAAATGCGCTTGAGATTGCACTTCATGAGCTCGACACGAACGGCTACGACGGAGTTCGCCGGGTAATCGATCTTTCAGGAGATGGCCGCAGTAACGACGGTGCACCTTTGCGCACTGTGCGGAAGCAGGTTCTGGAGCGCGGCATTACCATCAACGGTCTGGCGATCATGAACGAACTGCCGCTTCTTGAGCGCTACTTCAAGGACTATTTGATCGGCGGCGAAGGCGCATTTGTACTATCCGCCATGGACTATGTGGATTTCGCCCGGGCCATCAGAGAAAAGCTGGAGCGCGAAATACGCTCCTCTCCGCTCACAAAGTATCGTGCGCCTGATGTTATGCACGCGTCGGTGCCGCAGGCTGTCGTGGGTTCGGCGCCTTGAGTTCCCGCGTTTGATATTGGTCCGACGGACCGTTGCCTTTCCCGGCGCCGGAATCGGTACGCCAAAGGACGGCGGCGCCACAAAAGTGGCCGCCCCGCGTCTGCGAATGTGAACCGGTATGAGCTTGACACCCGGCAGGATTCGGCTGAGGATTTGACTGATCAGTTAGTTAGTGACTGAAAAGAAGAACTGGCCGGACTCGCTTTAAGAAAGCGGTCAGGTTACGATTTTCATGCCGTCGCTGGCGGTGTCCAGCAACGCGGGATGAGATTAGCGCGCGCAGGGAGGAACTAACGATGAATATCAAACATAAAATCGACGATTTACGCATGGGACGTCTGAGCAGGCGTGATTTCAATAAATCATTGTCCGCTCTTGGTATCAGCATGGTCATGACGCCGATGCTGGGCAAATCCGCTTCCGCCGACGCGGCCGATCAGGCCACGTACTTCACCTGGGGCGGCTACGATGTCCCCGAGATGTTCGGCTCCTATATCGAACAACACGGCGAGACGCCGAACTTTGCGACATTTGGTGGATCGGAAGAGGCGCTTACCAAGATCCGCGCCGGCTACGTCGTCGACGTTGCGCATCCGTGCAACCAGGCAATTCCGCGCTGGGTCGCCACCGGTCTGTTCCAGACTGTCGACACCAGCAAGCTCTCCAACTGGGAAGACGTGGTACCGGAGCTTTACAATCTTGAAGGCAACATGGCCGACGGTTCGCCATACATGGTTCCGTTCGATTGGGGACAAACGTCCATCACCTACCGCACCGACCTTGTCGACCTGGAAGGCCAGGAAGAATCCTGGGGCTTGCTCTGGGACGAACAGCACAAGGGCCGCATGGGCATGATCGCCTCGGCAGGTGATTCCTGGTGGTGCGCTGCGATTTACGCCGGTGTCGACTTCACAACCATGGCCTCGGATGAAAGCTTCAAGAAAGTCGCCGAAGCGTTGCGCCAGCAGCGCCCGCTGATCCGTACCTACACCGACGACATGACCACCCTGGAACAGGCCCTTGCCTCCGGCGAACTCGTCGCTGCCATGACCTGGAACAGCTCACCGGTAGTGCTGAAGGGAGAGGGTGTTCCCGTGAAGTTCGCCAATCCGAAGGAAGGTGCGTTGACCTGGGTTTGCGGCGCTATGATCCATAAGGATGCTCCGCACATCGACCGCGCGCACGACGTCATCGACGCCATGCTGAGTGTCGACACCGGCAAGTGGCTGATCGGTGAAAACGGATATGGTCATTCCAACGCCAAGTCGTTCGCTCAGTTCACCGATGACGAACTGACCGCGCTCGGCCTGAGCAGCACTCCAAGCGATATCCTGAGTGCCGGCAAGTTCCAGATTCCGCAGACGCAGGAATTTGAAACGGCGATGAACCAGGAGTTCGAAAACATCAAGGCCGGGTTCTAAATCCGGCTGTAGCCAGTCAACGGGTTGCAACAGCGCCGCTGTGCAGTGTCTTTATGCGTGATCGCAATCGATCGCCATGAAGGGATTGCCGGCGCGCTGGACCGGTTGGGCAGGACACGATAGTGTCCAACGTTAGGTCTTGGCGGTTCCGTTTCGGTATGAATGGAGCCTGCAGGGAGGGAGATGGGGTTGAGTGACAGCACAGCAATAGCTGGAACTGTTCCAGAGTCACGCCGAAGTCTGGCTGCCCGGCTCCGCGTAATATTCATGCGCAGCGAGTCGCTGCGGGGTTACGCACTCCTCTCACCGACCCTTATCGTCATGCTGTTGGGCATGTGTCTGCCTTTCGCCCTTATGGTGGCGATGAGTTTTTGGACGCAGCGCGGCTTCGATATCGACATCTCATTTTCGCTGACGAACTACGGTTCTGCGATCAGCAGCCCGATCTACGAAGCCTTGCTGATGCGTTCCCTTGCGATATCGGGCACCTGTGCCATCGTGACGGTTCTGCTCTCCTACCCGATGGCCTACTACGTCGCCTTTCATGTGCACCGGCGCAAGATGCTATGGATCATCTTGATGACGCTGCCGTTCTGGACCAGCTATTTGCTGCGGATTTTCGCATGGAAGATCGTTCTCGGCTGGAATGGCGTGATCAATTCAGGCCTCAAGTCTCTGGGAATTATCGATCAACCGCTCGAATTTCTTCTCTACAGCCCTACCGCGGTCGTCATCACGCTGGTTCACGCATGGGCGGCGTTTGCAATTCTTCCGATCTATGTCTCTCTGGAGAAAATTGACCGCTCTCTGCTGGAAGCGGCGGCCGATCTTGGCGATGGACCGGTGCAACGGTTCTTGCGCGTCACGCTGCCGCTCTCGCTGCCGGGCGTGATTGCGGCAATGCTGCTGATATTTGTGCCAACGGTCGGCGACTATGTGACGCCGGCTCTGGTCGGCGGTCCCGACGGCATAATGATCGCCAATATGATCCAGGCGCAGTTCGGCAAAGTGAATAACTGGCCGATGGGTGCAACTCTTGCCATCGTGATGATGATCGTTCTGACGATCATCGCGGTCGTCTACATCTGGCTGACGCGCAAGTTGGCGGAGTGGATCTCATGAGCGACGTTGGCTACATCAGGCGCCACAACCGGCCGCTCTATTTCTTCGCATTGTTTTATCTCGCGTTCTTGTACATTCCGGTTCTCTTCCTCCCGTTGTTCTCGTTCAACGATGCCATCTACGTGGCATTTCCGATCAAGGGCTTCACCACGGCCTGGTACGAGCAGATGCTGACCAATGAGCCGATGCATGCCGCGTTGGTCAACAGCCTTAAGGTCGGCGCGGCCTCATCCGCGATCGCTACTATGTTGGGCATTTTCGGTGCCAAGGCGGTGACGAAGTACCGGATCAAGGGCGAGAAGCCGGTGGTTTCGGTGATCATGCTGCCGCTGGTGATTCCAGGCATCATCCTTGGAGTGGCGCTGTTGATCTTGCTGTCGCGGATCGGCGTTACGCTGTCGCTCTACACTGTCACGCTTGGCCATATCCTGATCTGCGTACCGTTCTCCATGGCCACTTTAATGGCCCGTTTCGAGGGCTTCGACAAATCGATGGAAGAGGCCTCAGCCGATCTTGGAGATAATGTCTGGTGGACCTTCTGGCGCGTGACATTGCCCTTGGTGGCGCCGGGTGTGATCGCCAGTCTTCTGCTCTGCTTCACGATTTCCTTCGACGAATTCATCATGGCGTTTTTCCTCGCTGGAACGGAGCCGACGCTGCCGATCTTCATATACGGCCAACTGAGGTTTCCTCAGAAGCTGCCGAGCGTTCTTGCTCTTGGCGCCTGTATTCTCGTGGTCTCATTCGTGGTCGTTTTCGTCTCGCAGTGGCTGCAGCGCCGCGATGATCCGGCAGCACAAGGTTTGGGAAATTAACAAATGAACGGCAACGACGCCTATATCCGAATTGAAAAAGTCTCCAAGCACTTCGGCGACGTGGCAGCTGTCGACAATGTGGAGTTCAATATCAGCGGCGGAGAGTTCTTTTCCCTGCTCGGCGCTTCAGGGTGTGGCAAGACCACGCTGTTGCGCATGCTCGCGGGCTTCGAGACCCCGACCATGGGCGAGATCTATATCGATGGTGCCGCCATAACAGGGGTCCCGCCGCACCAGCGTCCGACCAATATGGTGTTCCAGAACTACGCGATCTTTCCGCACCTCGATGTGAGGCGGAACACGGCATATGGCCTGCGCACTGAAAAGCTCGACAAGGCGGAAAGCAACCGGCGCGTCGACGAAGCGCTTGAGATGGTCAAGTTGCAGGGCTTCGGCGACCGCAAGTCGACCGAGTTGTCGGGCGGGCAGCGCCAGCGCGTTGCCCTGGCACGGGCGCTGATCCGGCGGCCCAAAGTGCTGCTGCTCGACGAGCCTTTGGGGGCACTCGACAAGAAGCTGCGAGAGGAAATGCAGCTTGAGTTGCGGGCACTGCAGCAATCTTTGGGCATCACCTTCATCTTCGTGACGCACGATCAGGAAGAGGCAATGACCCTGTCCGACCGCGTTGCCGTAATGTCAGGCGGCAAAGTGCTTCAAATCGCTGCGCCCAAGGAAATATACAATCGCCCGGTCAGTGTCGAAGTCGCCGACTTTATCGGCCAGATGAACTTCGTCGATGCCTCCGTAACTGATTTGGCGGACGGGCAGGCGCTCATCGATACCGCGGGGCTTGGCCAGATCAAAGCCCGCGCGACAGAGTTCGCCCACAAAGGCGCCAACATCGTCGTCGCCGTCCGGCCGGAGAAGTTGACCTTGTCGAAGGATCGACCGGCGGGCGAGGGCAATGCCGTGCAGGGCGTTATCTCAACTGCCGCCTACCTCGGCGACCGCAGCCATTTTTATGTGACAGTCGCCGGGACCGACAAGCCGATCGCCGTGGCCGCCCAGGAATCCGATATGTCAGACGGCCAGTCCTTGGGAGCGGATAGTGCGGTGTGGCTTTCCTGGTCCGACGAGGCGGTTGTCCTGCTTAACCGGGCGTGAGTCCGGTTCTCCCGCTTCTGACGAACACACCTCAATTTAACTCTGCAACGGTGGGCACCAATGAGCCGTGATCCGCGTTACGATGTCCTGTTCGAGCCGGTCCGCATCGGTCCGGTCACCACGCCAAACCGTTTCTATCAAGTGCCGCATTGCAACGGCATGGGACGAATGTTTCCAGACAGCATGATCGCCATGCGCGGTCAAAAGGCCGAAGGCGGCTGGGGTATCGTCTGCACCGAGCAATGCGACTTCCACCATTCAGGCGATATTCAGCCCTATACCGAAACCCGAATGTGGGACGATAGCGATATCCGCTATCTGGCCGGCATGGTCGATGCCGTACACGAACACGGCAGCCTTGCGGGCATAGAGCTGGTCCATAACGGTCACTCCGTCGGGAACCTTTACAGCCGGGAAGTGCCGATCGGCCCAATGCACCGGCCGGTAACGGTCTACAATCATCCGATCCAGGCCCGTGCCATGGACCTTAGCGACATCCGTGCTTATCGCCGCTGGCACCGAGATGCGGCGTTGCGCTCAAAACGCGCCGGGTTCGACATCGTCGTCGTCTATTCCGGACACGATGGCACCGTTCCAACGTATTTTCTGTCCAAGCGGCAAAATCAGCGCAGCGATGAATATGGCGGCAGCCTTGAGAACCGGCTGCGCCTGTTCCGCGAACTGATAGAAGAAACCAAAGACGCGGTTGGCGACACAATGGGTGTCGTGGTGCGGTTCGCGGTTGATGAAATGATGGGCGCGGACGGTCTGGAGTGGGGCAATGAGGGTCGCGAGGCTGTCGAAATGCTGGCCGAGTTGCCCGACATGTGGGACGTCAATGTCAGCGACTGGTCGAACGATTCCATGACCTCGCGCTTTGCGCCGGAAGCCTACCAGGAAGACTACATCGCCTTCGTCAAACAGGTCACCACCAAGCCTGTCGCCACCGTTGGCCGCTACACCTCGCCCGATACCATGGTGTCGGCGATCCGCCGCGGTCTTGTGGATCTGATCGGTGCCGCTCGGCCTTCGATTGCCGACCCGTTCCTGCCGAAAAAGATCGAGGAGGGCCGCCCCGAAGACATCCGTGAATGCATCGGTTGCAACATTTGCGTCGCTTGGGACATGCTGTCCGCGCCGATCCGATGCACGCAAAACCCGACGATGGGCGAGGAATGGCGAAAGGGCTGGCATGCGGAGAACATCGCGCCGAAGGCGTCCGATGCCCACATCCTCATTGTCGGGGCCGGCCCCTCGGGACTGGAGGCGGCGCGGGCGCTTGGCCAGCGTGGCTACCGCGTGACACTTGCCGAGGCGCGCAGCGAACTGGGCGGGCGGGTAGCCCGGGAAAGCCGGTTGCCGGGGCTGGCGGCGTGGGCGCGGGTGCGCGATTACCGGCTCGGGCAGATCAGGGAAATGGCCAATGTCGAGGTCTACCTGGAAAGTGCGCTTACCGCGGAGCAGGTGCTCGAGTTCGGCGCCGACCATGTCGCAATCGCGACCGGTGCGAAGTGGCGGCATGACGGTGCCGGCCGTGATAATCTGGCCGCCGTTCCAGGCGCCGAACCGTCGAGAGTGTTGAGTCCGGACGATATAATGGACGGCAAGAAGTGCCCTGAGGGACCCGTCATCGTGTTCGATGACGATCACTACTATCTCGGCAGTGTGATTGCCGAACTGCTGCGCGGCGAAGGTCGCGAAGTGACAATTGCGACACCCGCGTATTGCGTTGCCGACTGGACGCACAATTCGCTGGAACAGGGCCATATCGAACGCCGGATGGTCGAACTCGGTATCGAAATCCTGCCGCGACACCTACTGGCGTCGGTTGGCGATGGCAGTGCGGAATTCATACAATCACCAATCGAAAAATCCGTTTCGCGCGACGGCAGCCTCGTCATGCTGACGATGCGAATGCCGGACGATGCGCTCTATCATGCGTTGAACGACGATCCAGGCAGTCTTGCAGCGGCGGGGATCAAATCTCTCAAACGGATTGGCGACTGTTTTGGTCCCGCAATGATTGCCGCCGCCGTTTACGAAGGCCACCGGTATGCCCGCGAACTGGACACGCAGGTTGACCCAGACGCGGTCCCGTTCAAGCGTGAACACTATGAACTGGAACTCGGTTAAGCCGAAACTTGCAGGTTGCGGACAAATGAGAACGCTACAAACCCGTCTATTCGATCGCAGAGTATTTCTCGCAACAGGCGCTTCCTGGCTGACGTTTCCGACTGTCGCGAACAGCCAGCTGCCGTCGAACCCGGATGTCATCGTCGTTGGTGCGGGATCGGCAGGACTTGCTGCGGCCCGAACCCTGATTGAGGACGGCAAATCGGTAGTTGTCGTGGAAGCGGCTGACCGTATCGGCGGGCGCGCCTGGACCGAAAGCACCACGTTCGGCGTTCCGTTCGATCACGGCTGTTCCTGGATAACGTCCGGAAGGGACAATCCCTACAAATCCATGGCGGACCGCTGGCAGTTTGAACTCCACAATCACAGCAATGCAGGGGAGGAACTGTTCGTTGGTGACCGCCGGGCAACGAGCGATGAGTGGGCTCAGTACTCGCATGCGTGGAGCGCGGTTAATGGTGCGCTCAACCGCGCTGGAGAGAACGGTATCGACGTTGCCGCATCGACCGTCACGCCGCGGAACCTGCCGTTTTCGAGCGCCTGTGAAACCTGGGTCGGCCCGATGGATATGGGCGTGGATTTCAAGGACTTGTCGACGAAAGATTACGCCGAGGGGGCAGAGACAACCCCGAGCTACATGGTCAGGCAAGGCTTCGGTGCAATTGTTGCGCGCCTCGGCGCTGGCTTGCCGGTTCAACTCAACACTCCCGCAACCCGCATTTCCTGGGGTGGCAACGGTGTGTCGGTTGAGACGCCGGCCGGAACGATCCGGGGCAAAGCCTGCATTTTGACGGTGTCCACAGGCGTGCTTGGATCCGGTGCGATTACGTTCGACCCGGTGCTGCCCGACTGGAAGCAACAGGCGATCCACGACGTTCCGATGGGGTTGCTGGCCAAAGCGGCACTTCAATTTGACGGAAACCGGCTTGGCTTGAACCCCAATGAATGGCTGACGTACAGGGTTTCTGAGGACCTCCCGACGGAGGCTTGCTTCTTCCTGACCTGGCCCTTCGAATTCGACATGATGATCGGCTTCCTCGGGGGCGAGTTCGGCTGGAACCTTTCCGCTGCCGGGACGGACGCTGCCGTGGATTTCGCTCTGGGTGAGGTCGTCCAAATGGTCGGCAGCGACGCCGCAAAGCACTTCGTGAAGGGCGACTTTACGCGTTGGGCCAGCAATCCGCTGACGATGGGGGCCTATGCGGCGCCACGGCCCGGAAAATTCGCCGCGCGCGGCGAACTCGCGCGGCAACTTGGTGACCGGCTTTTCTTCGCTGGCGAAGCGGTCGCCGGCCCATACGTCGCAACGTGCGGCGGCGCCTATCTGAGTGGCGAAAAAACCGCCCGCCAGGTCTCAGCAATGCTGTGAAAGCGGCACGTCGAACAGAGCACGAGACATCGGCGGCCAAAGAGGGGCCCGCTTGACTGCGCGAGGGCGCGCGCCTATAGAACTTCCATGAACGCGCGCGTTATTCACCTGCAGCGAACACCAAGTTTGCCCCGCATCCCGGCCAGCTAGGCCGGGCGCACTCGCGCGCACCAATCTCCAAGTCATTCAGTTCCGTCAGTGAGAGATCGGAAGCGCATTCGTCCAGAGGCGCGGGCCGCACGTCATACCAAGGGCGGCAATTATTGACCCGTTTCACCGGGATGATTTTACCCTCCGGCAAGGCGCGTACTGCGCCGCGGTACAGGTACCGTAAGCAGTACGCAACGCTGCTGGAGGGCAAAAGCACCCGGCCTGCGGTGGGCCATTCCGGCCCGT